>NZ_LOPU01000019.1 GCF_001469955.1 Haloprofundus marisrubri
CGGGCGAACGATGGTCGAATCGATGATGTTCGCCTGTAGCTGGCAGAGGAAGTTGTTCTTCACCGCTCCGCCGTCGACGCGCAGGTCCGTCATGTCGATACCCGAATCCGCTTCCATCGCGTCGGCGACGTCTTTCGTCTGGAACGCGATGGATTCCAACGTTGCACGAACGACGTGTTCGCGCCGCGTCCCTCGCGTCATCCCGACGATGGTTCCCCGTGCCCGGCCGTCCCAGTGTGGCGCACCCAGTCCGGTAAACGCCGGCACGAAGTACACTCCGTCCGTCGAATCCACCGAGCGGGCGAGCGTCTCGCTCTCGGATGCGTTCGAGATTATCTCCATGTCTTCGAGCCACTCGATTGCGGCCCCGGTGACGAAGATGGCCCCTTCGAGGGCGTACTGTACCGGTTCGCCGGTGCGCTGGAAACCGACGGTCGTGAGCAAGCCGTGTTCGCTCTCGACGGCTTCCTCGCCGGTGTTCATCAGCATAAACGAACCAGTGCCGTAGGTGTTCTTCGCGTCACCCTCGTCGAAACACGTCTGGCCGAACAGCGCCGCCTGCTGGTCGCCGAACGCGCCCGCAACGGGTACCTCGGTGCCGAGGAACCCTTCCGGGTCGGTCGTTCCGTAGAGGTCTTCGTCAGAAGATGGTCTTACCTCCGGGAGCATCGCCATCGGGACGTCGAACTCCTCGCAGAGTTCTTCGTCCCACGCCATCTCGTGGATGTCGAACAGCATCGTCCGCGATGCGTTCGTCACGTCGGTGATGTGGTTGCCCGTCAGATTGTAGATGAGCCACGTGTCGATGGTGCCGAACAGCACCTCACCGTCTTCGGCGCGTTCGCGGACGTCCGCCGGACGGGCCCGCTGCATCTTCATCGGGTCGGCGTTGTCGAGCAACCACTCGGCTTTCGTCGCCGAGAAGTACGCGTCCGCTTCCAGTCCGGTTTTCCCGCGAATCCACTCGACCTTGTCTTCTTGCTGTAGCTGTTCGACGCGGTCTGTCGTCCGGCGGTCCTGCCAGACGATGGCGTTGTGGACCGGCGTCCCGGAGTCGGCGTCCCACAGCAGCGTGGTCTCACGCTGATTCGTGATGCCGATGGCCTCCAACTGGTCGGCCGTCAGGTCCGCTTTCTGGAGCGCCGACGTGATGACCGACTGCGTTTTCTCCCAAATCTCGGCTGGGTCGTGTTCGACCCACCCGGGTTCGGGATAAATCTGTTCGTGCTTTTCGTACGCACTCGTCACGACGCGTCCGCTGTGGTCGAAGACCATGAAGCGCGTCCCCGTCGTTCCCTGGTCGATAGCGCCAACGTATGTGTCTGTTGCCATTGGTAGTGTCTCCCGCGTGTGTCGGAGCTAGTCCCACTGACCACAGTGACGTGCTAGCGTCCCACACCACAGTGAAAAACCGTGCAAGAAGATGATAAACGTTGCTCACTTTTCGAACACACCGAGTGAATAAACGCCTCATATACCCCTCTGGACTCCTTAAAGTCGTTTTTTGTATCTATATTATTTTAGACAAATATCGTATAGACTGGACCGAGAGTACCACGCCATCGGAACGGTCCTGTTCGGTGAAGGTAGAGTGAAGTTGCCGCCGACCCTCATCACTGTGAAACAATGACAGACACACCCCACGTGCTGGTCGTCGGGGGCGGCTCCACCGGCTGCGGCATCGCGCGCGACCTCGCGATGCGCGGTCTCGACGTCACCCTCGTCGAGCGGGGCAACCTCACCCACGGCACCACCGGCCGCATGCACGGACTCTTGCACAGCGGCGGCCGCTACGCCGTCTCCGACCAAGCCAGCGCCAAAGAGTGCATCGAGGAGAACCGCGTCCTCCGCGACATCGCCGCCCACTGCGTCGAGATGACCGGCGGCCTGTTCGTCCAGAAACCCGACGACGACGACGACTACTTCGAGCAGAAACTGAAGGGCTGCCGCGAGTGCGACATCCCCGCCGAAGTCCTCACCGCCGAAGAAGCCCGAGAAGTCGAACCGTTCCTTGCCACGGACATCAAACGAGCCATCAAGGTCCCCGACGGCGCTATCGACCCGTTTCGGCTCTGCGTCGCCAACGCCGCCAGCGCCCAAGAGTACGGCGCACGCATCGAACCCCACGCCGAAGTTATCGACGTACTTCGAGAAAACGGCGAGGTCGTCGGTGTCGAAGTCCAACACGACTCCGGACCCGGCAAACGCGTCCACCGCACTCCCGGCAGTACCGAGAAAATCCGCGCCGACTACGTCGTCAACGCCACCGGCGCGTGGGCCGGCCAAATCGGCGAGATGGCCGGCGTCGAAGTCGCCGTCCGCCCCTCGAAGGGTGTCATGACCATCATGAACACCCGACAGGTCGATACGGTCGTCAACCGCTGTCGACCCAAGGGCGACGCCGACATCGTCGTCCCCCACGAAACCACCTGCATTCTCGGGACGACCGACGAGGAAGTCGACGACCCCGACGACTACCCCGAAGAACAGTGGGAAGTCGACCTCATGATTGATACCCTGTCAGAGTTGGTACCAATCCTCAAAGAAGCGCGGACGATTCGCTCCTTTTGGGGCGTTCGACCCCTCTACGAACCACCGGGGACGGGAACGACCGACCCTACCGACATCACGCGCGATTTCTTCCTCTTAGACCACGCCGAACGCGACGATTTGCCCGGGATGACCAGCATCGTCGGCGGCAAGTTCACCACCTACCGGATGATGGCCGAGAAGATTTCCGACCACGTCTGCGAGCAGTTCGGCATCGACACCACCTGTCGCACCGCGGACGAATCCCTTCCGGGCAGCGAGGATTTCTCGGTTCTGCGCGACTACATGGACGAGTTCGGTCTCCGCTCGCCTATCGGTCGCCGGAGCGTCCAACGACTCGGTTCGCGCGCCGACGAAGTGCTGAAAACCGGCGAACCGAATCCCGTGATTTGCGAGTGTGAGGCCGTCACCCGCGCCGAGATTCAAGATGCAATCAGCCAATCGGGCTCGGACCTCAACGCCGTCCGAATTCGGACGCGGGCGTCAATGGGCAACTGCCAAGGAGGCTTCTGCTGTCATCGCATGGCCACCGAACTCTACCCCACCTACGACGAACCCACGGCTCGCGAAGCGCTCGACGAACTGTTTCAAGAACGCTGGAAGGGCGAGGTCCACGCGCTCTGGGGCGAACAGCTCTCGCAAGCGATGCTCAACTACGCGCTGCACGCGACCACCATGAACCGCGACGGCGACCCCGCCGCGATGGACGAAGCCGTCGATTTCGCCGCC
>NZ_LOPU01000020.1 GCF_001469955.1 Haloprofundus marisrubri
GAGCCGATGTCGCGTCGTGCGTTTTGAAAAACGAACCAGAGAGTGCACTTATTCGGCGAGTCTAACCCGGTTATCGGGGAAGGCATAGGGAAACCGATACGGCCGCAGCATCTTCGGATGTCAGGGCCACCGTCTTCAAGGGCGGGGAGCCGAGTGGGTGCGACCCGAAACCGAGTGATCTACACGGGGGCAAGGTGAAGCGTGGCGAAAGCCACGTGGAGGCCTGTTAGAGTTGGTGTCCTACAATACCCTCTCGTGACCCATGTGTAGGGGTGAAAGGCCCATCGAACTCGGCAACAGCTGGTTCCGACCGAAACATGTCGAAGCATGACCTCAGCAGAGATAGTTCGTGAGGTAGAGCGACCGATTGGGAGACCCGCCTCCGAGAGGAGTCGGCCTCCCTGTCAAACTCCGAACTTACGAACGTCGTAGAAGCTGGGAGTCCGGTTTGCGGGGTAAGCCTGTGAACCGTAAGGGAGACAACCCAGAGCTGGGTTAAGGACCCAAAATGTGGACTAAGTGCAATCGAAGATAGTCTCGAGCCCTAAACAGCCGGGAGGTGAGCTTAGAAGCAGCAACCCTCTAAGAAAAGCGTAACAGCTTACCGGCCGAGGTTTGAGGCGTCGAAAATGATCGGGGCTCAAGTCCACTTCCGAGACCCGGCGGTACTCTTACAGAGTAATCCAGTAGGTCGGCACTCTGAGCGGGCGGAAGCACGGGTGAGAACTCGTCGTGGACCGCTCAGTGACGAAAATTCTGGTCACAGTAGCAGCGAGAGTCGGGTGAAAACCCCGACGGCCTAATGAGCAAGGGTTCCTCGGCACTGCCAATCAGCCGAGGGTTAGCCGATCCTAAGTCTCACCGTAACTCGAATGAGACAAAAGGGTAACTGGTTAATATTCCAGTGCTATCACCACTCAAAGTCGACGCCTGGGGGTAGATCGAGCCGGACAGTCGTCCGGTCGAATCACCAAAATCCGTGGAAGCCGTCATGGCACGAAGCGGACGAACGGTGAAACAGCGAAAGTCGATCCAACCTCGGGCCCGTGAAAAGACGAGCGTGATATTCGTACCGAGATCCGACACAGGTGCTCAGGCGGAGAAAGCCAAGGCCTGTCGGGATAACCGACGTTAGGGAATTCGGCAAGTTAGTCCCGTACCTTCGGAAGAAGGGATGCCTGCCCCTCACAGGGCAGGTCGCAGTGACTCGGACGCTCCAACTGTCTAGTAACAACACAGGTGACCGCAAATCCGCAAGGACTCGTACGGTCACTGAATCCTGCCCAGTGCAGGTATCTGAACACCTCGTACAAGAGGACGAAGGACCTGTCAACGGCGGGGGTAACTATGACCCTCTTAAGGTAGCGTAGTACCTTGCCGCTTCAGTAGCGGCTTGCATGAATGGATCAATGAGAGCGTCACTGTCCCAACGTTGGACCCGGTGAACTGTACATTCCAGTGCGGAGTCTGGAGACCCCCAAGGGGAAGCGAAGACCCTATAGAGCTTTACTGCAGGCTGTCGCTGGGACGTGGTCGCTGATGTGCAGCATAGATAGGAGCCGTTACACAGGTACCCGCGCTAGCGGGCCACCGAGGCGCCATTGAAATACTATCCGTCAGTGACTGCGACCCTCACTCCGGGAGGAGAACACCGGTAGCCGGGCAGTTTGACTGGGGCGGTACGCGCTCGAAAAGATATCGAGCGCGCCCGAAGGTTCTCTCATTCGGGTCGGAAACCCGAAGAAGAGCGCAAGAGCAAACGAGAGCCTGACAGTGACATTCCCAACGAGTGTCGCTGACACGAAAGTGTGGTCTAGCGAACCTACGAGGCCCATAGATGGGGCCCGTAGATGACAGAAAAGCTACCTTAGGGATAACAGAGTCGTCACCGGCAAGAGCACATATCGACCCGGTGGCTTGCTACCTCGATGTCGGTTCCCTCCATCCTGCCTGTGCAGAAGCAGGCAAGGGTGAGGTTGTTCGCCTATTAAAGGAGGTCGTGAGCTGGGTTTAGACCGTCGTGAGACAGGTCGGCTGCTATCTATTGGGGGTGCGAGGTATCTGACGTGAACGATCGTATAGTACGAGAGGAACTACGATTGGTTGCCACTGGTGTACCGGTTGTCCGACAGGGCAGTTGCCGGGCAGCCACGCAACACGGGGTAAGAGCTGAACGCATCTAAGCTCGAAACCCACATGGAAAAGAGATACCATCAAGGTCACTCATAGAAGATGAGTTCGATAGACTCGGGGTGTACGCAACGAGGCAACGAGTTGTTCAGCCCGCGAGCACTAACAGACCAGCCATCACTCATACCGCATGGGTATAGAGGTTTTCAGACGCTGCATCCATTCGATCGAATGGGTCCAGGCGTTTACTGGATTGCACGTACATTACGGTTCGAGTAAGCCCAAGACCAACGTCTTGCATGACCGATTTTGGAAGGAAGGACGGTTCGATTCCGTCCATCGGCGTTAAGGCGGCCACAGCGGTGAGGCAACACCCGTACCCATCCCGAACACGGAAGTTAAGCTCACCAGCGTGAACGCAACTACTGGAGTGCGCGAGCCTCTGGAAACACGTTCTCGCCGCCTCTCTTCATACTTCATCCACCGCCCACAGAGCGACAGCGACGCTCCGTGGGCTACTCTCATTTCGAAC
>NZ_LOPU01000021.1 GCF_001469955.1 Haloprofundus marisrubri
CCCGATAACCGGGTTAGACTCGCCGAATAAGTGCACTCTCTGGTTCGTTTTTCAAAACGCACGACGCGACATCGGCTCCCCTCAAGTTCTACTACGGGATCGCTCCCGGGTCGTTTGTTGAGGGGCCTTTCATGCCCCGTCGTTCCATCGCCACCTGATTTCAAGCTCTATTGCACGGTCCTTCTCGGAGTGCTTTTCAGCG
>NZ_LOPU01000022.1 GCF_001469955.1 Haloprofundus marisrubri
GGACCGCCAACGAGGTTCGATGGGTTTATACCCCCGAATCACATTGGTTCAGGTCCGAAGGAAATGAGGATTCCGCCCCTGCGGTCCGCCGTACACGACGGAATCTGATGTGAGCCAACGTAGTTCGGTGACACCCGACCGACCGACGGTCCCGTCACCGAACTCGGACCATGCAATACTTACACAACGGTGATTCGCTCTCGTCAGAGAGCAAATCCCGCCACCCCCTGACCCACCAGGGTCAGGAACATTCCGGTTGATCCTGCCGGAGGTCATTGCTATCGGGGTCCGATTTAGCCATGCTAGTTGTACGAG
>NZ_LOPU01000023.1 GCF_001469955.1 Haloprofundus marisrubri
TGCGAAATTCGGCGTGGTCGTCGACGACGAGATGCGCGTCTTGGACGAAACCGACGAAGCACAGTTTGCGAACTTGCGAGCAGCGGGCGCGGTCGTCGGCGGTGCCGACGGCGCGGCCGAAAAATCCAGCAGCGGACTCTCACTCGCCACCGGCGTCGTCGCCGGCCGAAATGCAGGAGCCAGTATCTGAGTTAACCATGAGCGACGCAGAAACCCCAGCCGACACGACGAATCCGAACGTAGAACACGATGACTTCGAGCCTGTGCAGGTCTTCCCCGAGACTGAGGATATGGACCTCCGACCGGGTGCGGACAACTGTTACAAATGTACGACCTGCGACTCGTCGTGTCCGGTCGCCGAAGTCGACGACGAGTTCCCCGGACCCAAATTCCAAGGCCCAGAGCAGTGGCGACTCAAGCGCAAGGAAGACGAGGACATCGACTCGTCCATCATGGACTGCTCGAACTGCATGCGCTGCGACAACGCCTGTCCGTCCTCTGTGCCGCTGAGTCAGATGCACAACACCGCTCGCGGCGAGTACGTCGACGAGCAGATGGACAAACTCTCGCGGGAGTACATTCGCAACCGGATTTTGTCCAATTACCGGACGATGGCCGAACTCGGCAGCAAAGTCCCCCGACTCACCAACTTCGTGATGGGACTCGGCGTCACGAAACTGTTCAACGAGAAAGTGATGGGTATCACCTCCGAACGCGAGTTCCCC
>NZ_LOPU01000024.1 GCF_001469955.1 Haloprofundus marisrubri
ATCATGAACACCCGACAGGTCGATACGGTCGTCAACCGCTGTCGACCCAAGGGCGACGCCGACATCGTCGTCCCCCACGAAACCACCTGCATTCTCGGGACGACCGACGAGGAAGTCGACGACCCCGACGACTACCCCGAAGAACAGTGGGAAGTCGACCTCATGATTGATACCCTGTCAGAGTTGGTACCAATCCTCAAAGAAGCGCGGACGATTCGCTCCTTTTGGGGCGTTCGACCCCTCTACGAACCACCGGGGACGGGAACGACCGACCCTACCGACATCACGCGCGATTTCTTCCTCTTAGACCACGCCGAACGCGACGATTTGCCCGGGATGACCAGCATCGTCGGCGGCAAGTTCACCACCTACCGGATGATGGCCGAGAAGATTTCCGACCACGTCTGCGAGCAGTTCGGCATCGA
>NZ_LOPU01000025.1 GCF_001469955.1 Haloprofundus marisrubri
GGCTACGTCAACGGCTGGAACTCGGCCGAAGAAACCCTTGCAGAGAACCGCGAGGCCGGTGAGTTCGGCTCTTCGGGCGGCGCAATGCGCAGCGTCACTCACAACTCCTCGGGTCACATCCTGCACGACCTGTTCTGGCAGAACATGTCGCCGGAAGGCGGCGAGGAGCCGTCGGGTGACCTCGCAGACCGCATCGCCGAAGACTTCGGCTCCTACGACGCCTGGAAGGGCGAGTTCGAAGCCGCCGCGAAGGACGCGTCCGGTTGGGC
>NZ_LOPU01000026.1 GCF_001469955.1 Haloprofundus marisrubri
GTCCGCATCAGTTCGGGCAATCCCGTCGTCGATTACGAGGCCGAAAACGGCCGATTGCAGGCGGTGTACGTCGACCGAAAGCGTGCGAAAATTCCCTATCACGCCGACGAATTCGTCCTTGCCACCGGCGGACTCGTCGGCAAAGGCATCGACTCCAGTCGTGAAGGCGTGACCGAGCCGATTTTCGACGCGCACGTCCCGCACTCGTCGGACCGCTACGACTGGTTCGACGACGACGCCTTCGGCGAGCATCCGTT
>NZ_LOPU01000027.1 GCF_001469955.1 Haloprofundus marisrubri
CCCGCGTGTTGCCCAGCACATTCGGGGCATACTGACCTACCGTTGCCCGTTCCTTCCTCCGTGTTAGCCACGGCAGTCCTCTTAATGTACCCAGCCAGCCGGAGCTGCTGCTGGCAATTAAGAGTGCGGGTCTCGCTCGTTGCCTGACTTAACAGGACGCCTCACGGTACGAGCTGACGGCGGCCATGCACCTCCTCTCAAT
>NZ_LOPU01000028.1 GCF_001469955.1 Haloprofundus marisrubri
TCTCGCCGCCTCTCTTCATACTTCATCCACCGCCCACAGAGCGACAGCGACGCTCCGTGGGCTACTCTCATTTCGAACCACATCGCTATCCTTAAGCGGCCGACGCCAGTAGATTTAGACGCGCCAAGGTGGCAGAGTCCGGCCGAACGCAGCGGCCTGCAGAGCCGCCCATCGCCGGTTCAAATCCGGCCCTTGGCTTTTCTACGAAGTCCGTACGGTGAGCGGTAGTGCCGAAGCGCGGCGTACGAAAGCCCAACTCGCCGCCCACTTTCACCAACTCGACGACACGGGAGATTCTACCAGTGCGTGCAATACTTCCAATTTATATCAACTGACACGAAACTCCTCGCCATGGCGACGCCTCCGCTGAGTGAACTGCCTCCTTTCGACGCCGAAACCCGCCCGACGAACGTTCTGTTCGTCGACGACGACGAAGCGATGGTCGAACTGTCCGCGCTCTACGTCGAACGGGAACTGGACAACGTCGAGACTACGACGCTCACCGACCCGACGGCAGTGCTCGAAACGCTTCGCCGAGAGGAGTTCGACTGTCTCGTCAGCGACTTCGACATGCCGGAGATGACCGGCCTTGAACTGCTCGGCAACCTCCGTGAGCAAGACATCGAACTCCCGTTCGTCCTCTTTACTGGAAAGGGAAGCGAGGAAATCGCCAGTCGTGCAATCACCGCGGGCGTCGACGAGTATCTCCAGAAAGGAGGACCGGAGGAGTATCCGGTGCTCGCCAACATGGTAGAGAACCTCGTCGAGAAACACCGAACGGAGACGCTGGTCCGGCGGGCGTTTCTGGCTATCGAATCGGCCGAAGAGGGTATCGGCATCATCGACGAGCACGGTGTGTACCAGTATCTCAACGAGGCGTACGCCGCCGTGTACAACCGAAGTCGAGCCGAACTCGTCGGGCGACACTGGGAGGTGTTGTACGATGAAGCGGAGGCTCAACGCTTCTACGACGAAATTCTACCGGAACTCGAACGGCAGGGTGCGTGGAGCGGTGTCTCGACCGGTGTAACCAAAGACGGTGCCGATGTCCCCGAACGACTCGTTCTCACGCAGATGGACGACGGCGGCCACGTCTGTATCGTTCAGGAACTCGTTTGCGCCGAGGACTCGTCCGACCCGTCGTTGACCGAGCGCGCACTGGACGCGGCGGAACTCGGAATGGTGGTCGCCGACGCGACAGAACCGGACAATCCAATCGTCTCGTTGAACGCCGGATTCGAGACACTGACCGGCTACGAGGAAGCGGACGTCCTCGGTCGCAACTGCCGATTCCTTCAGGGTCCCGAAACCGACCCGGAGACGGTAGCCGAGATTCGTCGCGCCGTCGACGCCGGTGAGTCGGTGTCGACCGATATACGCAACTACGACGCCGACGGCGACCCGTTTTGGAACCGCCTCGACGTCTACCCGATAGCAGACGACAGCGACACGGTGACTCACTTCGTCGGGTTCCAAGCCGACGTCACAGAGCAGAAACGAGACGAACGGCTGTTGCAAGCGAGTACGGCGCGACTCGAAGCGTTGTTCGAGTACTCACCGGATATGGTCATCATCCACGACGCCGACGGCACGATACGCGACGTCAACGCCCGAATCTGCGAGGAGTTGGAGTACACCGAGGACGAACTCGTCGGCAGCACTGTCTGGGAGATAGACGCCGACGCCGACGCCGAACGAGCGCGGAAGTTCTGGGCGACGTTGCCAACCAACACGCCGCGCCGGTTCGAAGGGGCGTTGCGACGGCGCGATGGGTCGACAGTCGCCGTCGAAGTCCATCTGATACGGCTGAACCTCGACGGGGAGGACAGATTCGTTGCGATGACCCGCGACATCAGCGAGCAGAAAGCCCGCGAAGCGGCGCTCGTTGAGCAGAACGAGCGACTCGACCGGTTCGCCAGCGTCGTCAGCCACGACCTTCGAAACCCGTTGCAAGTCGCACAGGGACGACTCCACTTGCTGAAAGAAGGCCACGACTCCGAGCATATCCCACACATCGACCGCGCACTCGACCGGATGGACGCACTGATATCGGATCTCCTCTCGCTGGCGCACGGCGGACAGGCCGCGATGGAGTTCGACCAGATACAGTTGTCCACGCTCGCACGCGCGTGCTGGGAGACGGTCGAAACCGCCGACGCGACGCTCGTCGTCGACCCCGACGGCAGTATCAGCGCGGACCGAGACCAACTGCGACAGCTGTTCGAGAACTTGTTTCGCAACAGCGTCGAACACGGCTCAACGAACAACCGGACGAAGTCGGACGATAGTGTCGAACGCGGGCCGGCGAGCAGTCAGCGTGCCTCCGACGACACGCTCACCATCACAGTCGGTCGAACTCCCGGCGGGTTCTACGTCGCCGACGACGGTTCTGGCATTCCAGAGTCCGAACGCGCGACGGTGTTCGAGACGAGGTACTCGACGGCGACGGAGGGAACGGGGTTCGGACTCACCATCGTCCAACAAGTCGTGGGGGCACACGACTGGGAAATCGACGTCGCCGAGAGCACTGAGGGCGGTGCTCGCTTCGAGATAACCGGTGTCACGGACACGAACGGCAGTTTCGAGTAATCGGAGGCGCTCGGTCCGTCTCGTCTTCATCCCGTCGGGGAGGAAGTGTTCCGTGGTTTCGACCCCGCCGAACCGACGGTATCGGTCGTTTCGTGGGTCCGCGAAAAGTAATTGTTATACCCCGTCTCTCCTTTGCCCAAACTATGCAACGACGCGCCGCAGCCATCTCCGTCGCGTTCTTCTTGTTAGTCGGAGCGGCCTCCTACTCGCTCATTGCGACGGCCGAAGAACCGACGATACAGTTCGAGAACGCCGAATACGAACTTCAACAGGGAGACCAGTTCTCTCAGGGAGGACAGCAGTACACAGTAACCTCGCTCGAAGCACAGATGGAAGGTGGCGGCCACGGAAGTGCGGCGCACCTCACGCGCAGCGGCCAAATCGCGTGGACGAACGACTCCGCGCAGTACTCACAGACGTGGGCCAACAACTCCTCGGTCTCCATCGACAACGAGAGCTACCGCGTCGTCATCCCCAACGACTCGGACCCAAGCACGTTCGCGCTCCGTGAGGAACTGAACCGCACGGCGCTGCTGCAAGCGAACGACTCCGTCGATAACCAACTGGTCACGCGCGACGGTCAGCAGTACGTCGTCTACAACGACGGCAGCGGGAACCCGACGCTCATCCCCGAAGACCAGTTCTTCCCGGACCCGAGTAGCACCCAGTACGACGAGGGTCAGCAGTTCGACCTCCAAGGTAACCAGACGACCGTCGAGAACGTCACCGCCAGCGAGGCGACACTGACGTGGACCGCACCGCGGAACAACACCATCGACGTCGAAGACCAGGCGAACGTCACCGTCGGCGACCAGCAGTATCTGGCGTACTTCCCGGCGAACGACACGGTGTACCTCACGCAGAACATGGACAGCTACAACGCACAGCAACAGGAGATGGCGACGTTCAACCGCCACATGAAAGGCCTCCAAGGCGTCACCATCCTCGCCGCGGCTATCGCCGTGTTGCTCATCGGCTTAGCGTACCTCCCCTCGCGGTACTGAGCGCGCCGAACACCGGCGTTTCATCTCTTCTTTCGACACTCGACGCCGAGCGGCGCCGTCACGACGGCTCACCGCTCGTCGCGGCGGACCGCAAGCACCGGAGCCGGCGCCGTCCGGAGAACGCGCTCGGTGATACTGCCGAGCAGATAGCGCCGAAAGCCGCTGCGGCCGTGTGTCCCCATCACCACGAGGTCGATGTCGTTGTCGGTGACGTACTCGGCGACGGTTTCGTGTGGTACCCCGTGGACGACGGTGGATTCGCTGCGAACGCCGGCGTCGTCCGCGCGTTCGACGACGGCGTCCGTGTCCGCCTGTGCGCGGCGGTCGAGTCGGGAGACGAACTCGCTGTCGACACCGCCGGCGTTGAACAGGCCGCCCGCCTCCGCGAGATTCACCGCCGAGAGTGCGTGTAGTTCCGCGTCGAACGCGCGAGCAACGGCCACCGCGTGGTCTGTCGCAACCTCGGCGTAGTCGCTGCCGTCGGTCGGGACGAGAACTCGCTCGTACGGCGTCGCGTCGTCGTCTTCGTGGACAGCCATCACCGGACAGTTGGCTAGACGAACGACTCGTTCAGCGACGCTCCCGAGGAGATATCGCTGGAGTCCGCTGCGACCCTGAGTGCCCATCACCACCAAGTCGACCCCCTGCTCGTCGGCGTACGCGAGGATTTCGTCGTGCGGGACGCCCGTTCGCAGCGCCGTCTCGACACTCGTCGTCTCCGATTCGCTGCGGTCACTGACTGCGTCGAGAGTCCGTTCGCCGAACCGTCGGAGGGTGTCTACGACCTCCTCCGCGTCTCGGTTGTCGGTCGCCCCCGCGGTTTCGTCCGGTTCCGCGTTGACGACGTGTAGCGCGTGAACCGACGCGTCCATCGCCGCTGCCAGAAGTAGCGCGTGGTCTAACGCCTGTGTCGCTGCCTCACTGCCGTCGGTCGGTACCAGTATCGTGTCGTACACTCTCGAACACCACGTAGAGATATGACAGCACCCAACATGAATTGTCCCGCCCGACGGTCGGATAGAAGTGGCTCGCAGTGCAACAGCGCGTGTGCCCGAACCCAACGACGACCACGACGCACCGCGGCCGGCCGACGTCGACGACACGCCGACGATTCACTGCACACGCTGTGACAGACGCTGGGACCTCGACTACGAACTCGACGAACTGAACGTCGGCAACCAGTCGTTCGAGCAGTTCGCGCTCGACCACCACCGCCACACGGGTCACTTCCCGGACGACGTGACGCCGTGGGTCGTCTCCTGTCGACGCTGTCCCGACGGCGAGCAGTTCCTCTCGGAGCGTCCCGCACGTCGCTGGGCGGAGACGCACGCCAGACACACCAGCCACGCCGTCACCGTCGAGTACGGTGACGAGCAGTCGGTCGTCGACCCCCAGTAATCGCCGACTCACTGGCCGGTAACATCGATGTCCGTGGCGGTTTATCTTCCCCGAGGCCGTCGGTACCGACGACAACCGTGCTCTCGGACACTCCCGGTATCCACCACGTCTCGGCTATCGTCCGCGACGCGCAGCGGAACGTCGACTTTTACACCGATGTCCTCGGCCTCCGCTTCGTCAAGCGAACCGTCGACTTCGAGGACCGCTTCGCGTACCACCTCTACTACGGCGACGAGCGCGGAACCGAAGGCTCGGTGCTCACGTTCTTCCCGTTCCCCGAGGAGGTCGACGGCCGCGTCGGTCGCCCGCAGATAGCCACCGCCTCGCTCGCTATCCCCGACGACGCCGTCAACTACTGGACTACGAGATTCGCCGACCACGGCGTCGACTACGAAGTGACAGAACGATTCGACGAAACCGTCGTCGCCGTCTCGGACCCCGACGGGACGAACCTCGAACTCGTCACTGCCTCCGGCCCCTCGGACCCGTGGAGCGGCGGCCCCATCCCAACCGAACACGGTATCCGCGGCGTCCACGGCGTTTCGCTCCTCTCTGCGAGTCCGTTCGTCACGGCGAGTCTGCTCGACACGTTCGGCTTCGAACTCGTCGCGGAGGAAGGCGACGTGGTGCGCTACCGCGCCGACGGCCGCGGGTCGGTCGTCGACATTCTCGACCGGGAGGCCCCCTTCGGCCGCGAAGGAGCGGGAACGATTCACCACGTCGCCTTCGGCGTTCCCGACGAAGCGGCGCTACACGAGTGGCGCGACCTGCTCGCCGACCGGGACGTTCGCGTCTCGCGGGTGACCGACCGCCACTTCTTCCAGTCGCTGTACGTCCGCGACGCCGGGGGAGTTCTCTTCGAGTTGGCGACGGAACCGGTCGAGTTGGTCGACGACGACCCCGCGCCCGGTCGCCATCTCGCGTTGCCGCCGCAGTTCGAAGAGGACCGCGAGACTATCCAGTCGCAACTGCCGCCGCTGGAGTTGCCCGAGAGCGTTCCGGAGTGAGAATGGCCGACCACGAGACTGAACGAATCGACCCGCACGCCGACCAGCCGATTTCGACGGCGGGCGCACCGCCCGCGGCGGCGACGGCGGCGGTCGTGTTGCTCCACGGGCGCGGGAGTTCGCCCGACGCCGTGCTCCGCCTCGCCGACGAGTTCCACCACCGCGGCGTGCTGTACGTCGCACCCAAAGCGAGCGGGAGCGTCTGGTATCCCGGCGGCGTCGACACCCCGGTAGAAAATCGAGCGGCCTACCTCGACTCGGCGTTCGGGCGGGTCGACGCCGCGCTCGAAATCGTCGCCGAAACGGGCATCGCCCCCGACCGGTGTGTCGTCTTCGGCTTCTCGCAAGGTGGCTGTCTCGCCGCCGAGTACGCCGCCCGAAAACCGAAACGCTACGGCGGCGTCGCGGTTCTCGCCGGTGGGCTGTTGGGACCGGTCGACGGACTCCGGACACACGGCAGGTTCGCCGTCGATGGTGGTTCGCTCAGTAGCGACTCGCCCGGCAACGGTTCACTCGACGGCGACTCACTCGATGCAACACCGGTGTTTCTCGGCTGTGGCGACGACGACCCGCACGTCACCCCCGAGCGAGTCGAAGCGTCGGCGGCCGTCTTCGAGCGTCTCGGCGGCGACGTGACGACGGCAGTGTACGACGGACTGGGCCACTACATCAACGACGCACAGATACACGCCGTCGACGAGATGGTCGCGGGAGTCACAGGCGACGCGGGCAACGTGGGCGACGCGGGCGACGCGAACGAGTCACTGTAGCGGGCAGCGTCGAGTTCCTGCTCGGCTCAGTCGTTGGTTTGTGCGGCGGGTTCGTCGAATACCGACGGGTCGACGGGGGCGTACCGCGCCAGTGCGTCGAAGTGGTCGGCGCAGAACGTCTCACCCGAGGTGATTCCCCGCGCCGAGTCGTCTCGCAGATGCTCGGTGACGAACGCCTCGGCGACGAGCGCGAGCCGCGCGTCTCCAGATTCGAGTTCGTCGGCGGCGCGCGAGACGAGCAGTGCGGCCGTCGTCACGTCGTAGATGAGGTTCGTGAGTTCCTTCGCGTGGTACTGCGCGTAGTCGATTTCTTCGACTGCCAACGTTGTCAGTGCGCTCTGTAGCTCCTCGAACGACGCCTCCACGTCGGCGACGACGTCCGCGAGTGCCGGGTGGTCGACGGCGAGCAACTCGGTGACGAAGGGGACGAACGCCTCGTGTGCCCGTTCACGGGCCAAGACCCGGAGTACGTCCAGCGAGATGACGTTCGAGGCACCCTCCCAGATGGGGAGCACTTGCGTGTCGCGTAGCAGTCGCGGCGTGGTGTGCTCACGGACGTAGCCGTTGCCGCCGAGAACTTCCATACAGTACGAGGCGACGCCGACAGAATCGCGCGCAGTCCGATACTTTGCGACCGGAACGAGCAACCGCATCAGTTTGAACGCAGTCGACTCTGTCTCGGCTTCATCACGCTTCCACGCGTTGTACTGCTTGGCCGCCTCGAACGCGAACGTCGCCGCGCCCTCGTACTCGACGGTGAGTTCTGCGAGGTCACGGCGCATCAACGCGTGCTCGCCGAGTCGCTCGCCGAACGCCTCCCGATTGGCGGCCCGGACTTTCGCCTCCAACAGCGCCCGTCCCATCACACCGAGTGCGCCCGTCGCGTTCGTCAGTCGTTCGTAGTTCATCATCTCCGCCATCAGTTTGAACCCGTCTCCCTCGTCGCCGACGCGGTAGCCCGTCGCGCCGTGGAACTCGATTTCGCCCGTCGGCACCGACAGCGTTCCGAGTTTGTCCTTCAACCGGCGTACCAGCGCGTCGTTGAGTTCGCCGTCTATCTCCCTCGGGACGAGAAACAGCGACAAACCCGCGGTGCCGTCGGGAGCGTCGGGCGTTCGCGCGAGGACGAGCGCACCCTGGGCGTCGACGTTCGAGCAGAACCACTTCTCGCCGTGCAGTTCGTACTCACGGTCGTTCTCCGAGTCGACCGGGTCGGCACGGACTTCGTTCGCGCCCACGTCACTGCCGCCTTGCTTCTCGGTGAGAAACATCGCCCCTTCGATGTGGTCGTCGATGTCGTCGCTCGTCAGGCCCCGAAAGTACTCCTCGCAGTCGTGGTCTGCCGTCTCCAACACGAGTGCGGCACCGGTGGTCATCGACGCCGGACAGCAAAAGCCCACGTCGCAGTACGATAACAGCGCCTGCATGGCGAGCGTATGGGTGAGACTCGCCGGTTCCTCGCGGCCCGGTGGCGCGTGAAACGGGTCGTGTGTCAGCCGAAACTCGTCGTAGACGACGCGTTCGTTCTCGTATTGGTCGGGGTGGTACTCCACCTCGTTGACGACCTCGCCATCGGCGTCGTAGGTGTGGAGTTCGGGTGGGTGGCGGTCGATGCGGTCCGAACGCTCGGCGATACCGTGCCCGCAGGCGTGGCCGAACTCGTCGAGCAACGACTCGGCCCACGCGAACTCCTCGTCGGCGTAGGCGGCCGCCGCCGCGGCGCGAAGCGTCGGGTCGATGCGCCAGTAGTTGCAGTCGCGGCCGGCGTCGAGTCGCCCGTAGTCGATGGGTCCCGTTGACATACGACGTGAATCGCGTCCTGACGTATAGTTGTCACGGATATCCGTCTGAGAGTTCCCGAGACAGACGAATGTCTGCACCGTCACCCTAGCGTATCGCTTCCAAAACGTCGCTCCCCGGGCTTCGAGTCCGGAGAGTAGCAGCAAACGACCGACACAAGCGGGTACACTGGCCTCTCGACCATCGACTACCGTTGTTCGAGCGAACGGGCAACACGGAAGGCAGTCTCCTCGTCGTTCCACTCGGAGACGATTTGGATACCGACTGGTTTGCCGTCGGCCGACTCGCTCGGGACGGATACGGCAGGATGACCGCTACAGTTGAACGGCGCCGTGTTCTCGACAGTTCGCAGCAGTCCCCCTATCCCTTGGATAGTTCCGAACTCCGGTGCGGTCATCGGCGTCGTTGGCGTCACGAGTACGTCGTACGTCTCGAGTGCGTCGCAGACTGTCTGCGTGAACATTCGCTGGAGGCCTTTCGCGGAGACGTATTCGGTTCCATCGCCGTCGACGAGAACACCGTTCGTGAGTAACATCTGCACGACGATTTCACCGAACTCCCCGTTTTCGTTCGCCGCTGCCAACGCTGCCCGAAGCGATTCCGTCGTTCCTGTCCCGGTCGTGTACACCGCTCCGTTCGCTCCGACGAACGACGAGAACTCGAGTCCAGCGATTGCACCGACGAGCAACGATGCGGTTTCGTACCCCGGTAGAGACACTGATTCGACCGTTGCACCCGCATCCCGAACACTGTCCAGGGCGGCGTCGACTGTCTCGGCGACTGCAGTCTCTGCGGCTTCCATCGACTCGCCGACGACCCCGATTCGGAGGCCTTCGATTCCGTCGTCGAGCGAGTCGACGTACGTGTCAGGTTTGGGCGCCCCACGTGTCGAGGGGTCGTTCGCGTCTGGGCCAGCAATTTCCTCCAAGACACGTGCCGCTGTTTCGACATCGGATGCAAGCGGGCCAACGTGGTCGAGCGACTGTGAGAGGTCGACGACGCCGAACCGAGAGACAGTCTGATGCGTCGGTTTGACACCGACGACGCCACAGAACGATGCGGGAATCCGAATGGACCCGCCGGTATCAGTGCCTAACGCAGCGTCGACAGCGCCTGAAGCGACCGCAGCACCGCTGCCACTCGAAGACCCCCCCGGAACGCAGCCTTCGACCACCGGGTTCTCTATCCGACCGTGAGCACACGTCTCTCCCGTCGTGAAGAACGCGAATTCGTCCATGTTGGTCGTTCCAACCAGCGATGCACCAGCGGCTGTCAGTCGCTCGACAACCGTCGCGTGATACGCCGGTTCGTACTCGAATCCGGACGACCCACAGCTTGTGGGAACCCCCGCGACGATGATATTCTCCTTGACTGCAACGTCGAGTCCTGCAAGCCCACCGCTTCCGCCGCCGAAATCGAACTGATAGCGGAACGCGTTGTACGGGTCGTCTCCGAGCGAGCGGTTCGTCGGCGACTCTTCCGGTGGCGGCGGCGAAGGAAACGATGCATACTGTGCTGCTTGTTCGGCCGCTGCCTCTCGGAACTCCGTCACGGTAGCGTCGTCTACTTCGATTCCGTGTCGGCGTGCGATAGCACGCACCGCTGTATCAGTACTCTCGACCATGCTGGGTACTGTTGTCACCCAATCTATATTAGTTTTTGTCGATCTTTGGATAGTAACCCGGTCCCTACTCGGGTCGTTTGTCCATCTCTCTCAACGGTGGCAATCCTCGAACGCCCCTCAGATAGATTTTGAACGCCATTATCGGGGCTCACACCGGTACACTGTGTCCAGCACAAAAAGAGATGAACACCTCTCCAATCTCTGTCACTAAGTTGAGAAGTATCACTGCAGGTGCTCTGAGTAGAGAACAGCAATCGCAGGAAACCACGGACCTGACCGGAGTTCGTCACGACCTTGGACACAACCAAACTACCGAAGACGAAACCGTACTTTGCTGGCGAGAGGGCTCTACTTACACACCAAAAGAAAACCGCTGCGAACGTTACTTTTTCTCGACTACTGTGGAACCGCCTCCGCGACCGGTGTCTCCGTTTGTCGAGTCCAGAGACTGTAGCAGAAGACGACCCACGCGAGCGCGTAGAAGACGAGCGGACCGTTCCACGGTGTGTCCACCAGTCCCAGCACGTACCACGTGAACGCGAGCGAGAGGGGGAGTCCAACCGGGAGCGCGACGACGAGCAACCACGCGCCGAGTCGGGGGACGGTCAGGCTGTCGCTCCGCAGCATCGAGATGCCGAAGACGAGCGCGCCGACCATCGCCACGAGCCACGCCGGGAGGAACAACAAGCCGCCGAGGCCGAAGCCCGCCGCGAAGAAGACCATCGTGATGGCCGTCGCCGTCCAGCCGACCGCCATGAGCCCGAACCCGATTTTCGCGGGGGTCCCGAACCAGTGGCGTTCGCTGAGGTAGAGCGCCGGTAATCCGACCGCCAAAAGCGGCATCGCAACCGCACCGAGCACGTTGGCGATGACCCACCCCGCGTTACTCAATCCGCTGTGTATCGCTATCCCGAGAAGCGTCAAGAGGACGCCACCGACGAGTCCCGCCGCGGCGCTGATGCGAAGCCACCGCTTTTCGCGCATGCCTGAGAGCCGATTCTGTTCGTACTGCATCGTGTGTCACCTGAGTAGGTGATACTCATACGCTCGCCGAGGAAACATTCGTGTCGTCTTCCTGAACTAAGGTCACTCTGGAGAGTGCGACTGACCGGGGGTTCGAGAGATGCGACTCTGCGTCTACATCGAACGTTCAAAGTTGTGAGGACGGAACACGACGGACCCGACGGGACACGACCCGAGACAAATCACGGTCGACGCCAAACCACACAAAACGGACCCGACGGGATTTGAACCCGCGACATCTTGGTCCGGAACCAAGCACTCTGTCCACTGAGCTACGGGCCCTCA
>NZ_LOPU01000029.1 GCF_001469955.1 Haloprofundus marisrubri
GTGAGCAAACGCGAAGCGTTTGCGAACTACGTCGGGGAAGTGAGGCCGAAGGCCGAACGGACCCGACGGGATTTGAACCCGCGACATCTTGGTCCGGAACCAAGCACTCTGTCCACTGAGCTACGGGCCCTCACCCAGACGTACACAACAACTGGCTATAACGGTTGTGACCTCTCTCGGCACCGGTGGCGGGTCAAAGAAACTGTCGAAGAGTAGAAAATCGAAGACCGAAGAAATCCGAGTAACTGTGGCCGGCTACGGTGCAGTGCCCGTCTCGATGGAGAAGTCCGCACGCGGGTAGGCGACACAGGTGAGCGTGTAGCCGTCGTCGAGTTCGCCGTCGTCGAGCATCTGCTGGTCGTCGTGGACGACATAGTCCTCGGAGTTACCGCCCGACGTAATCTGCCCGGCACAGGAGACACACTGTCCCTGTCGGCAGGCGTACGGCAGGTCCCAGCCGTTGTCTTCGCCGGATTCGAGGACCGTCTTGTTGTTCGGAATCTCGATGGTTTCGCCTTCCTTGAGGTACTCCACCTCGAAGTACTCGACTTCGTCCTCGGGGATGTCGGCGGGGCTCGAACTCTCCTCTTCGGCCTCGCCTTCTTCGAGTTCTCCTTCCTCGCCCGTCGCGCCGCCGACGGCGACAGCACCGCCGCCGCCGATGGAGCGGTTCATCGGTTCGGGGAAGTCCGTCTCGGGGACCGTCGACGCGCGCTGCTCGAGCACCTCTTGGGAGATGTCGGCGGTGGCCGTCCACCCCGTCCCCTTCGAGAAGTGCATCGCGACGGCGAGCGCCGTCAGCGCCGCGCCCAGTCCTACCGCCACTGGGTCGATGAGAGCCATATCGGCGGCTACGGAGTGTGGGTTTACAACAGTTGTGATTCCCCCGACGAATCGGCGGCCGATTATCGCATCCGCTACCCGGGCGCGGAGCGTCGACGGCCGACACTGAGCGTCGGCTACTCCAGTGGGATTCGTTCGAACTCCGCCTCGCCGCGCTCTTTCATACGTTCGAGCTGACTCCGAGCACCGACACTCTTCTCGCCGACTGTCGCACCGACCAGCGCACCGATGGCGGCCCCGGTGCTCGCAGCCTTCTTGCTCACGACGCCGCCGACGGCACCACCGACAGCGCCACCGATGGCCGCGTACCGGACGCGACTCAGCACTCGTTCGAGACGTGCGGATACGGGTTCCATGACACAGTGTACGGCGTCGCGCTGCATAACGCTGTTTTCAGATTCGGCGACCAGACCTTACGGTCTCGTCGTCGACGAAACGGTGACGTGGAGTCGTCGTTCACGTGCGAGTCGGCGTGCGTCGACGGCTCGCCCGAGCAGTTCGTTCGCGACGACCGGTGCGGCACCGATGAGTCCTGCCCCGACCGCCAACGCGTACCAACTCAGTGCTCCGCGCGGCGTCGCCGCCATCAGGTACAGCGCGACGATGGCCGCTAAGAGCGTTACCGCGAGCAGTATCACCCCCGACCCGAACAGGATACCCCCGTTTCGAATCCACCTCTCAGCCCCTCGACCCTCGAATTTCATCGTTCGTTCCTCTGTACCCACCGATACGCTCGGCGAGGAAATAGCCTCGCGCCTGCGGTCGGCAGGTCGTAGCTGACTTCTTTCGGTCTCAATCGCGGGCGACCGCTTCTCGTCTCAGTCTCGGACGACTTCGTGGCGGCCGAAGCCGTAGCGGAGGCGATTCGCCAACCGCCGCGAGAACCGGCCTTCGTTTCGGCTGTCGAAACGCTCGGCGAGCGCCTGGTAGATGAGCGGCACCGGGACTTCCTGTTCGAGCGCCTCCTGCACCGTCCACGTGCCGGTCGACCCGCCGGCGACGTGGTCGGCGACGTCGCCGAGGCCCGAACCCTCCTCGGCGAACGCTTCCTCACAGAGTTCGAGCAGCCACGACCGAATCACCGCGCCGTTGTTCCACGTCCGCGAGACGGCTTCGAGGTCCAGGTCGTACCGGCCGTCCGCGAGGAGTTCGAAGCCCTCGCCGTACGCCTGCATCAGCGCGTACTCGACGCCGTTGTGGACCATCTTCACGTAGTGGCCGGACCCCGACTCGCCCATCCGGTCGTGTCCGTCGGGACCGGTGGCGACAGCGTCGAAGACGGGCGTCAGTTCGTCGTACGCCCACTGCGGACCGCCGATCATGAGCGAGAAGCCGAGTTCCGCGCCCGCAGGACCGCCGCTGGTCCCACAGTCGAGGTACGCCGCCGGGCAGGCTTTCGCGCGTTCGACGGAGCGCTCGAAGTGGGAGTTACCGCCGTCGACCACCACGTCGTCGCCGTCGAGAAACTCGTCGAGGTCTGCGAGTGTCGCGTCCACAGCCTCTCCAGCGGGCACCATCAGCCAGATGCGTTTCTCGTCGCCGAGTGTCTCGACGAGGTCCTCGATGCTCGCAGCGGGGTCCGCGCCGGCCTCGGTCGCCGTTTCGACTGCCCGTTCGCTGAGGTCGAACGCGACCACATCGTGGCCCGCGGCGACGACTCGTTCGACGACAATCTGTCCCATCCGGCCCAGTCCGATGACGCCCAGTTGCATGGTCGGAGGTGTACCGGGGGGAAGGTAAGCGGTTGTGGTTCGTCGGAGCGCTCACTTCGGTTCTGTGACCGTCACCGAACCGTCGCCGGACTCTGACTCTCGTCGCCGCCACACGACCGTCGCTGGACTTACGCCCTCTCCTCCCGTACAACGCTCGATATGACACTCACTGACATCCTCGACGCGACTGTCGCCACCGCCGCGCCGACGACGCCCGTCGGCGACGTAACCGCCGCGATGCGAAAAAACTCGCTCGAACTCGTCGCCGTTCTCGACGAACAGCGGCCGCTCGGCCTCCTGACGCCTGCAGACATCGGCCGGGCGTACGTCGCCGACGAGAGCCTCGACGAGAAGACCGCGAGCGAAGTGCTCTCGGCGGACCTCGTCACCGTCCGCGAGTCCGAGGACCTCTCGGCACTGGTGGCGCACCTCGCGGACGCGAACGCCCGCCGCGCCGCCGTCGTCGACGACGCGGGTGACTTCGTCGGCGTCGTCCGCCTCGAAGACGCCCTCGTCCAGTACGGCGAGGACCTCACACGGATTCTGTCGATGTTCGACGGCTGACGGCGTGACGGGGCCGCAGATTTCGGGGTGACTTGGCCCGCGTACGCCGCCGGAACCACCCCGTTTTTCGGGGAGTCACTCCTCAACTCGCGCATGGACGAACGCGTACGCGAGCACGCCGAGGTGCTCGTCGACTGGAGCGCACGCATCGAAACCGGCGACGACGTCGTTGTCAGCGTCGCCGAAGACGCCCACGACCTCGCCGTCGCCGTCGCCGAGAAACTCGGTGAACGCGGGGCGAACGTCGTCACGCTGTACGACTCCGCGGAAGTCTCGCGCGCCTACCTGAAGGCCCACGACGGCGAGTTCGGCGACGACCCGGCGCACGAACTCGCGCTTCTGGAACATGCCGACGCCTACCTCCGTCTCGGTGGCGGCCGAAACACGACCGCCAGCGCCGACGTTCCCGGCGAGACCCAGCGCGCGTTCGCCCGCGCCCGAGAAGGAACCCGCGAGGCCCGCATGGACACCGACTGGGTCTCCACCGTCCACCCGACGCGCTCGCTCGCCCAGCAGGCCGGGATGTCGTACGAAGAGTACCAGCAGTTCGTCTACGACGCTGTCCTCCGTGATTGGGAGTCGCTCGCCGACGAGATGGCGCAGATGAAAGACGTGCTCGACGCCGGCAGCGAGGTCCGACTCCTAAAGGAGGACACCGACCTGACCATGTCCATCGAGAACCGAACCGCGGTGAACTCCGCCGCCTCCGTCGCCTACGACTCACACAACCTCCCCTCCGGCGAGGTGTTCACCGCGCCCTACGCCACCGAAGGCGAGGTGTTCTTCGACGTACCGATGACCATCCAGAGCAACCGCGTCACCGACGTCCATCTCACGTTCGAGGACGGCGAAGTCGTCGACTTCAGCGCCGGGCAGAACGAGGCGGTGCTCGGAGACATCCTCGACACCGACGAAGGTGCGCGTCGCCTCGGCGAACTCGGCATCGGGATGAATCGCGGCATCGACCGCTTCACCGACAGCATCCTCTTCGACGAGAAGATGGGCGACACGGTCCACCTCGCGGTCGGCCGCGCGTACGACTCCTGTCTGCCCGAGGGCGAGTCGGGCAACCAGTCGGCGGTCCACGTCGACATGATAACCGACATGAGCGAGGACTCGAAGATGCTCGTCGACGGCGAACTCGTCCAGCGCAACGGGACGTTCCGATGGGAAGACGGCTTCGAGGGGTAGGCGCTCTGCGGTTTTTGGTGCAGATTTTTGCCGAGCGAGTGCAGCGAGCGAGGGAAAAAGGTGCAACGGGACGTTCCGGTGGGAAGACGGCTTCGAGGAATAAACCTTAGTAGAAGTCGTTTGGCTGTGGTTTTGTTCCGAACAGTGACGAATCGGTGACGAGACGCTCGCGGTTGTCGCCCTCGCCACCGGATGCGTGCCGGCGTTCCCACCCCGGTCCAGTCTCGCTTATCGCTTTTTCTCGTTGGAATCGTCGTCGACGCTGATGCTTAGTGGCTCGTCGTTCCCGTCCGTCTGCTCGCCGCCGCCGAGCAGTCTCGACCGCAGGTCGTCGGTGAAGGACTGCACCTGGTCGCGGACCGTCTTGACCTCCTCTTCGAACTTCTCGACGGTTCGTTCGACGTGGTACACCCGCGTCGCGGGAATCCGACGGACGATGTCGCGCCCTTCGTCGTCCTCGCCGACTTTCACCAACCAGTGGTCTTGGAAGTACGCGACGTGCTCGTTTTTGACGTTTTTCTCTATCGTCTCGCCGTCTGGGTCTTCGTACACTATCGTCGCCTCGCCGAGTTCTTTGTCGACCATAGGAGACAGTCGTCGCCCAGATACGAAGTAGTGTGGGCCACCGCCGTTCGTTTCGTCCATCCGGACACTTATCTTACATGGAGTGAATAGAATGACATGAAAGACGAGTTCTCGCGCCGCCGACTGCTCGCGGCGGGCGGACTTTCGATTCTCGGCGGGGTTGGCTACGCCGCCCACCGACGCCAGTTCGTTCTCGACGACGTGGCGGCGGCCGCTCCACCCGTGGGAAACGTCGTCACCGCGAGCGATGCCCACTGGAACGCCGCGGTGACCGATTTCCGCGAGGCAGTCTCCGAGTTCCGGCGGACGCGTGAGCAGACGAACATCTTGCCGTCTCTCGACGACTCTCTCGTCGCCACCGGCGAGTTTGACGGAACGGTGGAACACGCTCGAACGCGCCTGAACCGCTGGGAAGGCGTCGAGGAACTGCGAGCGATGACGATACGCGCCAGTCTGAAGGCGGCGTATCTCGACGCCGCGACGGGACGCCTGTCGCCGGCGGAGGCCCGGTCACGATACGACTCGTTCGACTCGCCGTCAGCGGACGTCGTGCGTTACGACCACGGTCCGTTCGAGGCGTGTCTCGTGCAGGCGGCGACTGCGGAATTTCGCCTCGCCGACGCACGAAGACGGTACGGTCTCGCTGAATCGTCGGTCGACGAGGTCGGGTCCGAGGAGACTGCCTACGCGATGAGCCACTTAGCGGCCACTCGTCTGTTCACCAACGACGCCGACAGACTCGTCGTCGCGTTACCGAAGCGGCCGAACCACCGAGAACGACTCGTCACCGCGTACGAGGCGCTCGCGCCGACGACGGAGCGTAATCTGGAGCGCCTCCGTATCGAGGGGATGGAGCTATCGTTCTTGCTGGGGACTATGTGGGCCGGGACTGCCCGTGAGAACGCTGAACGTGACTACAACGGAGGTCAGGTGGCCAGCGCCGTTCTACATCTCCTCCGTGCGCGCCTCGTCACGCCCGCTATCGACGAACTCAACGCCGCCGCGAGCGAAATCAACGTGCCCTTCTCGCCACGTATCGAGACGGAGAGTCACCGTGCGACGGCGGAGTTCGAGACTGCGCTCTCGAATGCGGACTCGCCAGTGTCTCGGTTGCTCCTCGAACCCGCACGAGGTGTACTCGCCAACGCGATACAGCACGCCGAACAGTCCTCCGAGTATCTGTACCGCGAACGCGTTCGTCGACATATTTACTTCGAGTTCCGCTTTGCCCGTGCGCTCGCCACCAACGTCTCTCCGGTGATGCAGACGTTCAGAGACGCGACCGACGGTCCGTCCTAACTACTCCTGCTTCGGTTCGTGGACGTGGCCGCACTCGGGACACTCCACCTCTTCGGCGCGGAGTTCCGCACTCGACTGTCGGACCTCGCGCATGACGCTCGAAATCCGCTCTTCGGCGTCGAGTTCCTCGGCGACGGCCAAGTCGACGCCTTCGACTTCGAGGAGGAACTTGGCGATTTCCGTCACCTCGTACATCGTTTCATCGAGTTCCTCGGCGGTGAAGAAGCCGCTCATCGCGCCGTAGAGGAACGTCGCGCCCGATTTCTTCACCTTCCCTTCGAAGGACGAACGCGCTTGATTGACCGCCTGCGGGGTGTACGTATCGGTCATGAAGGGAACCAAGCGGGGAAGGTTCTTGCCGATTTTAGTCATCTCGACGCCCGTCTCGGTCCGGAAGTCCGCACAGAGACGCGCGATAGCCCACTCGCGGGCGGTGATGTACGTCCGGTCCCGGAGGAAGCCGTTGACCCGGTCGTACTGCGCGCCGTCCATCTTCTTGAAGCGGGCGTACTTCTGAACGTCGTCGGGAACGGAGTCGGCCTCGTCGTCGGAGACGGAGTCGGTCTCAGCGTCGGTTTCCGTTTCGCTTTCGGCGTCCGAACCCTCTCCGTTCGTCGCTTCGGCGGGGGTCGTCTGCGCTGTCGTCTCGTCCGCCTCGGAGTCCGTCACGGGGTCGTCGACACCGACCGTCTCGTCACGTTCGCCGTTTGTCGTCTCTCGCTCCGGCGACTCCGAGGGCGTCGCGGGGTCGTCTGCCATACCCGCCCTTGTGAACCGGGTACAAAAGGGTTGTCGGCGTCGGCCGAGCGTCGCCGGGGTGCGTCTTCCGGGGTGTCCGACTGCTGTCTCGGCGGCAACTGTTTTGACACCCGCCTGCGACAGATTCGCACATGAAGGTGTTACTGGGAATCGGTGGGAGCGAGGATTCGTATCACGCGCTGGAACGGACGGTCGAACGAGCGGCCGTCGCCGACGACGAACTCACGGTTGCCATCGTCGAGAACCCGAACTCCGACGCGACCCCCGAAGAGATAGAGACGCGAGTCCGAAACCAACTCGAAGCGGCCAACGTCGACGCCGACGTCCGACACGTCGAAGGTGACCCCGGAAGCAGTCTCGTCGACCTCGCCGAAAGCGGCGGGTTCGACCAACTCGTCCTCGGCGGCGGCCAGCGCAGTCCGATGGGCAAGATAAGCATCGGGAGCATCGCCGAGTTCGTGCTGCTGAACTCCCACAAGACGGTGAAACTAGTGCGATGAAGCGAGAGCGACTCTACCCCGACGACCCGGCCGGCCCGTTCGATGCACCGACCGTCGAGTTCGAAGACCGCGAAGAGCGCACCATCGAAATTCGCGTTTACGACCCCGACGGCGACGAGTACGAGCGACTCGTCGAGATGTACACCGAGTTCGACCCCGCCGACCGCGCGCAGGGTATCCCGCCGGGCCGCGAGGAGCGCATTCGGTCGTGGCTCGACACGATTCTCGACTCGGAGTGTCTGAACGTCGTCGCTTGGCACGGCGACGAGGCGGCGGGCCACGCGACGCTCGTCCCCGACGAGGACGCCTACGAACTCGCCATCTTCGTGCTGCAGAAGTACCAGCGCGCCGGTATCGGCACGCACCTCATCGAGGCGTTGCTCGGACACGGACAGGCGAGCGACGTGGAGAAAGTGTGGCTCACCGTCGAGCGATGGAACCGCGCGGCCGTCGCGCTCTACAAGAAAATCGGCTTCGAGACCAGCAACGCCGAGAGCTTCGAGTTGGAGATGGCGCTTCGGTTGAACTGACTGGGCCGCTTTCTGCGCGGGGTCTCACTTCTGTCGACCACCCTCTCGCTTCACCTCGAACGCGTTCTTCCGAGATGCGTACCACTAAGCACGGTACCGTATAGCACTCTCTGTATGGCTCACGAAGACGTTCGACTGGAACATCAGACGTGGACAGACGTAGAATCGGCGCTCGAAGACGGCACTCGGACAGCGATAATCGCCGTCGGGTCCGTCGAACAGCACGGCCCGCATCTCCCGCTCATCATGGACACGCTCGCGGGTGACGAACTCTCCGGACGAATCGCCGAGCAGTTGGGTGATGCGTTCGCCGCGCCGTCGATTCGACCTGGCTGTTCGGGTCATCACATGGACTTTCCGGGGACGATTACGATTCCGCCGGAGACGCTGATGGAACTGATTCGGTCGTACTGCCGGTCGCTGGACGCCCACGGCTTCGAGCATCTGGTGCTCGTCCCGACCCACGGCGGCAATTTCGCCCCGGTCAACACTGTCGCCCCCGAAATCGCCCGCGAACTCGACGCGAACGTTATCGCACTCGCAGAACTCGGCACGCTGATGGAGTTGATGAACGAGGGGATGCGCGAAGCGGGCGTCGAGTACGAAGAACCCGTGATTCACGCGGGTGCGGCCGAGACAGCGATGGTGATGGCCGCCGCCGAAGAACTCGTCCGAACCGACCGACTCGAACTCGGCCGTGAAGGCGATATCTCGGTTTCACGGCTGCTCAGCGAGGGATTCAAAGCGATAACCGAAAACGGCGTCCTCGGCGACCCGCGGGAGGCGACGCCCGAGGCGGGCGAGGCGATTTTCTCGGCGATAACCGACGCGTACGTCGACCGAATCGAAGCCGAACGCGACGCGGTCTAAGGGTACTAAACCGACAACACGGGCTGACTCGCGTACAACAACACGTACTCGGCGGCCTTTTCGAGCACCTCGCCGGGGTCACCCGAGACGGGTTCGCGCGGGACGACGATGAAGTCGGCGTCGACTTCCTCGGCGGTGTCGAGAACCACGCTGCCGGGGTGGCGGGTCTTCACGTTCACCGAGAAGCCGTAGGCGTTCGACGTCGTCACTTCGACGTCGTGTTCTGCGGCCATCTCGGCGACGTTGTCAGTGAACGCCTCCGTTTCGGCGGCGACTTCGTCTTCGTCGACGGCGTCGCTCTCGATGGCGCGAACTACCTCCTCGCCGAGCACGTAGACGGCGTGGACGGTGGCGTCGTACCGTTCGGCGATGCCGATGGCGTACTCGATGGCGACTGTCGACTCGTCGCTCCCGTCGACCGGGACCAACACGATGTCGAGGTCCAAAGGCGTCGTCATACCCCTCTCTCTGCGGGCCTCCCTCAAAAACGCTCCCCCCTCGCGCCGCTTCGTGTCGTCGTGTCCGTAGACGAGGACCCTCCGAACGCGGTGTCGACTACGCAACGTCGATGCGGGGGTCGTCCCGCCGTCGCGTCCGGTCGGCTTCGCCCATCGCGCGTGGTTTTAAGCCGCACCCGGGCGAACGCGGCGATATGTTCGACACCATCGTCATTGCGACAGACGGGTCCGAGAGCGTTCGCCGCGCGGTGGCCGTCGCACTCGACCTCGCGGAGACGTTCGACGCCGAGGTACACGCGCTCTACGTCGTCGACAGCGGCGAGGTCGACTCGTCGCCCGAGCGCCTCCGAGATGAGATGCGCGACGCGCTCCACGAACGCGGCGAGGAGGCGCTCGAAACGGTCCGTTCGGAGGCCGGACGCGACGTAACCACCGCCGTCCGTGAGGGCCGCCCGGCGGCCGTCATCGGCGACTACGCCCGCGAACACGACGCCGACGTGGTTGCAACCGGGACGCGCGGCCGCCACGGCGAGAACCGCTTTCTCATCGGTAGCGTCGCCGAACGCGTCGTCCGAACCAGTCCAGTTCCCGTGCTGACGGTCCGACAACTCGACCGCTCCGAGAGCGTCTAACTGACGCCTCGAACTCCCTGTCGACGGATTTCTCTCGTTTCCCTCTCGCTCTCATCTCGAATTTTTGCGCTTTTCTACTCGGGGGCATCGACGAGCAGTTCGACCACGTCGGCCGCGGATTCACCGCGTTCTATCGCCGCGAGCAGTTGCCACCGGGTGACGACGCCGGCGAGTCGGTCTGTGTCGTCGACGACTGCGACGAAGCGCTCGTCGTCGTCGAACGCCCGTTCGAGACACGATTCGACCGATATCGTCGCACCGACGACCAGCGGTCTCTCCGGCGTGAGGTCGCCCACCGTTTCGGGTGCCAACGGGTCCGTCTCGTCACGGCACAACTCGCGCGGACTGTACACGCCGAGCGGTCGCTCGCCGTCGAGTACGACGACGCAACTGCTCGGGTCGAGTCCGTCTGTCAGCGCGGCCAACGGTGTCCGCTGCGACACACCGTAGACGGGCAATCCCAACCTCGGTTCGCCCGACTCTCCGCCGGGTCGACTCCCTTGCACACTCCCTGACATCACCTCTCGTTTCGGGATGTCAGAGGTTAGTTACTAGCTGACTACTGCTTGTGTCAATGGGGCCTTTACGCGCTACTTCGGGGCGTCACGTAGTGTGACTCTCTCGGACGACCGCCCGACTGCGCAGAGAATTGTTCGCTTCGCTGACGCTCGGCGAATCTGCGTCGGACGCTTCCCGCCCGACGCGATTTGGCTCACTGCGTTCGCCAAATCACCGAGAATCTCCGATTCTCTGGGTTCGGCTCGCACACTCGCCGAATCACCGCCGTTTTCACCCCACCACACTTCACACCCGTATGGACGACGACCTCATCGACTCCGGACTGTTGCCTCTCTCGCGGAAATCGCTGCTTCCCGGGACAGGTTTCTTCTACCCAGACTCGCTCGACGAGGACCGCGCCGACGAACGCGTTCAGGAAGCTGTCGACGGCGCGGAAGCCGTCGTCGTCGCCGACCTCGACGCCGACGGCCTCGGCTGTGCGGCGCTCATCCGAGAGATGTACGACGCGGCGCTCGACCCCGAACCGTTCCTCGCCGACATCGAGAGTCGGATGAGCGACGACCCCGTCGAGGAAGAGACCGAAAGTGACGAAGACGACGAGGCCGACACGCCCGACTCCTCGGTAGCGCTCGTCGGCGCGAGTCCGCACAACGTCGAGGACGCCCTCGAACGCGTCGCCGAGTACGCCGACGACGGTGTCGAGGTGTACGTCTGCGACCTCTGCCCCGACAAGTACGAGTACGTCGAAGACGCACTGGAGTCGCTCGTCGCCCACGCCGACAGCGTCCGGTGGTTCGACCACCACCAGTGGAACGACGACGTCGCCGCGGCGGTCCGCGATGCGGGCGTTGACCTCGTGGTCGGCGACTCCGACGAGGAGTGTACGACCGACGTGGCGCTTCGCTCGCTCGACTACGAGTTCTCGGAGCACTTCGAGGAACTCGCCGAAGTGACCCGCGACCACGACCTCTGGATTCGTGAGGACGAACGCAGCGACGACCTCGCCGACTACGCCTACTGGGTGAAAAACGAGGAGTACGTCGCCGTCGTCGGCGCGTACGGCGCTGACCTCCCGGAAAAAGCACTTTCGTACGTCGAACACCGCCGCATCGAAAAGGAGAAACTCATCGACCTCGCCGTCTCGCGGGCGGAGTTCAAACGCGTCGGCGAGTGGACCGTCGGCGTCACCTACGGCCGCTGCTCGCAGAACGAAGTCGCCGAGACGCTCCGCGAACAGGGTGCCGACGCCGCGGTCATCGTCAAACCCGCCGGAAGCGCGAGCATCCGCGGGTCGGAGGGCTTCGAGCGCGCCCACGAAGTCGCCGCGTACGTCGACGGCGGCGGTCACCCGCGCGCCGCCGGTTGCAAACCCGAAATCTACGACGACATGCTCGACTACGCGAACCACTGGAGCACACAGGGTAGTGCGGCCAAGCGTGTCATCCTCGCCGCCTTCGAGCGCGTCGCCGAAGCCGCCGAAGATGACGAGAAAGACGCCGAGGACGAAGGCGTCGAAACCGAGCGGTAAGCTTTCTTTCCCCCTCTTTACGCGTCGACGAGCCAGCGGTCCGAGTACGACTGCCCGCACTCACACTGCGCGTAGGCGTGAATCACGTCTCCATCGGCGTAGAGGCCGCCGACTTCCTCGTTTTGCGCCTCAGCGAAGGCGAAGACGAACCTGACGCGGTGGGCGGACTCGTCTGCTTCTTCGTCGTTCGTGTTCGCTTCTTCCTCGTCGTTTTCGGCGGCCGGACACGCCCCACCGCTCAGGTCGTCGGCGATATCCCCTTCCGTGCCCATCGCGCTCTGGGCGAACTCCATCGCTTTCATTCCGGTTCCGGCGGCGAACAGCTGTCGACCCTTGTCGCCGGGTTCGACGAGGATGACGCCGCCGTCGACGGTCTCACCGTAGTTTGCTATCTTACCTTGTTCGTCGAGGTAGTCGTCGGTCAGAAACAGCGCTACGTCGTCGAGTCGCTCGCCTGCGAGAAACGCCTCACGGTCGCTCATGGGATTCTGTCGGCGTGCCAGCGGTAAAAAGCGCGTGACTGCGAGTCGGCAGTGCTACGCGGCCGGGTCGTCGGTGTGGTCGGTGTGGTCGGTGTGGTCAGTGTGGTCGGTGTGGTCGGTGTGGCCGGAACGCCCGTCGCTGCCGTGATTGCCACCGTTTTCGTCGTCGCGTCGCCCTCCGAGCACCCGCGCGACGAATTGGAACACCCGAGTCGCTACTGCCGCCTCCAGAAACAACAGTGCGAGCGCGAAACCGTCGAACGCCGGTCCGCTGCCGAGCCACGGAAGATAGAGATTCCGGGTCGCCGTCGCGCCCAACACCGCGAGATACCCCGGCAGCCAGACCGGATACAGCACGGCGTACAGCGGTTCCGGTAGCCAACCTTCCGAGACGGGAACCCAAACGGCGAGCAAGAACGCGAACACGACGCCCGTCGGGTGGTCACGCACCGTTTCGCGCAGAGCGGTCGGCGACAGTTCCATACGTTCTGATTGAATGACTGACAGTATAAATCCGCACGACAGTTCATCTCCTCCAAGTCGCGTCTGTCAGTCTCCGAGTCGCTACTCGTCCAACTGCCGCGCGATATCCGCCAGCGACGACTTCGGCTGACGGGTGACACTGTAGACGGCGCGCTTGCCCGGGACCCGGAGGCCGTACAGGTGACCGGGTTCGACTTCGTCGAGTTCGGCGCTCGTCCCCGGGTCTCGCCGGTTTTTCTCGGCCCACTCGACGAGACGGTTCTCGCCCTCGCCGGGCGTCCGCGCGAGGCGGCGGTTGTCGTACGCGCCGCGAATCAGGAGTCCCTGTGCGTCGCTGTCGACTTTCGCGTGTCGTTCGTCGTCGTCGAGGACCAGTCGGACGATGTCGCCCGCGTCGACGTCGACGTCGTCCGGGAGGCGGAGACAAGGACGCCGCGTGCCGCCGCTGCGTTCGAGTCGCGCGCGGTGCGTCGTCACCGAGGGGTTGTCGTGAGACACTCGGTCAGGCATGGTCGTCACTCCGGAGTCGGTGCGGAAAAACGGTCGGAATCAGGGTGCGATTACTCGTCGTCTTCGTCGCCGTCTTCCTCGTCACCGCCGAGTGCGTCGGCGACACTGCCGCCGTCGACGACTTTGGCGTTGATTTGGACGACTTCCTCGCTGATTTCGCGGCCGCGGACGCTGATGCGCTTGCGTTCGCCGTCGCGGGAGGGGTTGTAACCGACGCCGCCTTCGAGCAGCAGCGACTTGAGGTTCGGGCCGGCGACGTCTTTGCGCATCGGACGGCCGGCTTTGTCGGAGCCACCGGTGAGTTCGAGGGTGAAGCCGCTGAGACCGACGGCGTTGCCGTCGACCTCGTCACCGAGGTCTCGGCCGAGGAATCGGTTCGCGTCCTGTCCGTCTACGTCGAACTGGTGCGTCGAGCCGTCTTCGGGGTCGGCGACGACGACTTTGAAATCTGCCATACGGGGTACGAAACGGTCGCGGATAAAAAGAACGTCGAAAGGCGTCGCCGGATGCTCGCGGCCCCTTCCCGCCGTTGTCGGGTGTTTCGGGGTGTGAACGAGTCGCGCAGTTCCCGCACCGTCTTCACTCGGTTCTCGCTCGTGGTTCGCTCGGACTCAGTTCTGCGCTGCTCACTCGGGCAGTAGCAGTTCGGGGTCGTCGAGCGCGAACAGCACCCGCTGGTCGTTCGACAGCGGCCGAAGCGCCAGTTCCAAGCGCCCGGCGCTTCGGGCGGCGTTGGCCACGCCCGCGATGTCGGCGATATCGTAGTACAGCGGGACGAAGACGGCTTGCTTCTGCGCGGCGGCTTTCATCACGACGACGGCGAGGACGACGCCGTCCTCCTGCGTGCGAAGCACTTCCGACTCGTCGAACCTCGACGTTTCGACGACCGATTCGACGGCGGTGAACTCGTTACCCGGTAGGAGCACGTCGAGTCCGCTCCATCCGTCGTCGGCGGCGGTCTGGGTGGTGTCGCCCTGCCCGTCGTCGAACTCCTCGCCCGCGTCGATGCCGATGTCGACGCCCGTCAACGGGAGTACGTCGCCGGGATGCAGTTCCGTCGTCTCCCAGCCTTCCTCTCGATACGCTTCGGCGGTCGCCTCCATGTCGTCGACGACGGCTTCCCACGCCGTCTCCTTGCCCGCGAGCGGATGGTCGTCCATACCTGCGCCGTACCGGAGCGAAGCCAAAAAACTTCGTTTCGGCGACGCCGTGACTCCGCTGTTGACGACAGACCTCACCCGACGAGTCTCCGACTCGGCGACTTGTTTTCATCAATTTATTAGGCACAACAATCATACCGCTGGTCGTGGCCGTTTCCTGTGCAATGTCGATTTTAGGGCAATCACAGAATCAGCGGTCACGGCAGTCCGACTCGATGGCCGAGACGGAGGAGTCCGGTGCCGACGTCGCGCTCATCGCGTCCGCGCTCGCCGTGGCGCTGTCGTGGTATCAGTTCTACGTCCGAGGCAACAAGACGCGCGGCATCTTCATCGGACTCTGGCCGCCGACGTTCCTCGCGTTCGCAAGCTACATGCGTCAGAAAGCGATGAGCGACCGACTCGACGACTCGGTCGTCGTCAACCCTGAGAGTCAGGGCCTCCTGAGCCGCGTTCTGGAGTAACGCTTTCTAACCGACCGATTCCGACCAGCGACCGCTGTCGACTGACACGAACTCCCGGAGTACGGCCGGAAAACTCCGGTTGCGGCTTTTCTTGAGAGCTACGTTCTGACGTTCGCACCGTCAGCGTCGCCGAAAACTCCGGAAATCGCCCCCGTCTCACCCGCCGGGTCGTAGACGACGTCTCCGCGACGTAGCGTCACGTCCGGGAACACGCCCGCAAAGTCCTCGAACGGCGTCCACTCGCAGTTGCCGTGGAGGTCGTCGCCGCGAATCGCCCTCGACTTCCCGGTGTCGACGAGCACCAAATCGGCGTCTCTCCCTGCGTCGACCCGTCCCTTCTGCGGCAGGTCGAAGATGCACGCGGGGTTCGCAGCGGTGAGGTCGCGGACGCGTTCGTACGTTAGTCGACCTTCACGGGCCTCGTTAAGCAGAAGCGGAAGCATCGTCTCGACGCCCGGCACGCCGCTTGGTGCGTTCCAGAGGTCGGTCTCCTTCTCCTCGCGGGTGTGCGGCGCGTGGTCGGTTGCGACGATGTCGACGGTGCCGTCGGCGACGCGTTCATAGATGGCTTCCCGGCGCTCCTCGCTTCTGAGTGGCGGGTTCATCCGCCCGTACGTCCCCAGTTCGTCGAGGTTCTCGCGCGACAGGAGGAGGTGGTGCGGCGTCACCTCGCAGGTCGCACCCGCCTCGCTCGCGGCGTCGACGCCTTCGGGCGTGCTCGTGTGTGCGATGTGAATCGACGCGGCTGACTCCGCGCCTACCTCCAGTGCGCGTTCGACTGCGGCGGCCTCTGCCCCGGCGGTCCGGAACGCGCTCCACAGGCCGGCGTCGGCGTCGCGGCCGTCCCCTCCTGCATCCCGGTCTCTCGCACTTTCGTCGAACAACTCGGCGTCTTCGGCGTGGACGCTCACGGTCACACCGGCGTCGGCGGCGCGGGCGACGGCGTCCGAAAAGAGGTCGGCGTCGATACCCATGTCGCCGGTCGAGTCGGCGAGAAACACCTCGCCGAGGGCGAACAGCGGCCGTTCGAACAGCGAGTCGGGGTCCCACGACTCCGTGACGCCGCCGCTGATACCGTAGTCGACGAGCGATTTCTTTGCCAGTTCGACCTTCTCGTCGAACGCGTCGCCGTCGACTGTCGGCGGACTCGTGTTCGGTTGGTCGACGACGGTGGTGACGCCGCCGGCGGCGGCGCTCTTCGACCCCGTCTCCCACGTCTCCTTGTGCGAGTAGCCGGGTTCGCGGAAGTGGACGTGGGCGTCGATTGCACCGGGCAGAAGGAGGCGGCCGTCGGCGTCGAGTTCGCGTTCGTCGCCGTCTGCGGAGAGAGAACCGGCAGGTTCGACTGCGGCGATGGACTCGCCGTCGATACGGACGTCGACGTCGCGGCCGTCTGCGAGGCGTGCGTGTGTGATGAGCATCGTCTGAGTCGTCCGACTGTCGGCGGGCGGGATGGTAAACCGTGACGGTCCCGTCTTCCTGTTCGCTGCCTTCCCGTCGAGCGACCGACGACACTCGCCCGTTTCAGCACGTGCAATATTTCACGGCGTGCCTAGATGATTCTGGGCGATGTACCGGTTTACGGTGTTGTACCATGTCGAAACACGCAGAACAAGTACTAGATACCGAAACCGTCGAGACTCTCGGGTCGAAACTTCGAGGCGACGCGCTTCACCCGACTGACGAGGGCTACGACGACGCCCGGACGATTTGGAACGCGATGATAGACCGATACCCGGCGATTATCGCCCAGTGCGCGGGCACCGCCGACGTGATGACGTCGCTGGCGTTCGCGCGCGACAACGACCTCGAAATATCGGTTCGCGGCGGCGGCCACAACATCGCCGGCAACGCCGTCTGCGACGACGGGATGATGATAGACCTCTCTCCGATGTCGTCGGTTCGCATCGACCCCGAGCGGAAAATCGCCCGCGTCGGCCCCGGCGCGACGCTCGCGGACTTCGACCACGAAGCCCAGATGTTCGGTCTCGCCACGCCCGTGGGTTACAACTCCACGACCGGTATCGCCGGATTGACGCTCGGCGGCGGGTTCGGATGGCTCTCGCGGAAGTTCGGACTAACGCTCGACAACCTCCGCGCGGCGGACGTCGTCACCGCCGACGTCAGACTCCGTCACGCGAGCGAAGACGAGAATCCGGACCTCTTCTGGGGTATCCGCGGCGGCGGCGGAAACTTCGGCATCGTCACCTCCTTCGAGTTCGACCTCCACGAAGTCGGTCCCGAAATTCTCTCGGGGGTTATCGTCCATCCGCTCGAAGACGCGTCCGACCGGATTCACGAGTACCGCGAACTCGCCGCCGACGCGCCCGACGAGGTGACCGTCTGGTTCGTCATCCGTCACGCGCCGCCGCTTCCCATCATCCCCGAGGAGTGGCACGGCGAGAAGGTGCTCATCTTCGCGGCGTACTACCACGGCGGACTCGACGAGGGCGAGAGAGCGCTCGAACCGTTCCGTGACCTCGGCGACCCGATCGCCGACGCCATCGGACCGCACCAGTACGCCGAGTGGCAGGGGGCGTTCGACCCGCTGCTCGCACCCGGTGCGCGCAACTACTGGAAGTCGCACAACTTCGAGGAGATGACCGACGGGATGATTTCGACGTTCGTGGAGTACGCGGAGACGATTCCGACGCCGCACACCGAAATCGCCGTCGCCCAACTCGGCGGGGCGACAAACCGGGTTCCGGTCGACGCGACGGCGTATCCGCACCGAGACGCGGAGTTCCTGATGAACCTCCACACGCGGTGGGAAGAGCCCGAACAGGACGAGATGTGCATCGAGTGGGCGCGTGACCTCCACGAGGCGATGAAACCGCACGCGACCGGCGGCGTCTACGTCAACTTCATCCCCGAAGACGTGGGCGAGGAGCGCGCTGCCTACCGCGAGAACTACGAGCGACTGACCGAACTCAAAGCTCGCTACGACCCCGACAACGTGTTCTCGATGAACCAGAACGTCGAACCGTCGGCGTAAACGCCCTCTCGGTCGTTTCTTCGTTTCTTCTCCGCACCGATTCGGCGCTTTCCGCGTTCAGGCGACTCTGTCGCTCAGTGGCGTCTGCGGTCTCGCTTCGAGTGGCTCTGCCTCCGTTCGATACTGTTCGTACAGCGACTCCGCCCACGCGCGAACGTCGGGTGCGTCCGTGTCGACGACGGCGTGAAGCAGCCCAGTGTCCGGGTCGAGACAGCAGATACAGACTCTCTCGTCGAACAGACTCACCCCGCATCGGTCCTCGTCGGGCAGGTTCTCGTGGACGAGCACCGTACAGTTTCGATTCCCGAGCGCTTCGGCGGCCTGTTCCGGATACGACGACACCACGGATTCGAGAACCCGTGGCGAGTAGATGTACTCCATCTCCATCCCTGCGAGCAGGTTGTGCTGGACCGTCTCCACGTTCCGCGTTTTCAAGATGGTCGTTCCGAATCCACGCAGCCTGTCGGTTTCGTCTATCAACTCGCCGACTCGCTCGACCGGTTCGTACGGATATCCCGGTCCGGGGTACGAGACGACGGCGTCGGTGAACTGGTCGACCGAAAACTCTCGTAGCTCGCCCGGGACGACCGGCCAGACGTCTCGTAACTTCCGTTCCATCGCCATCGCGTCGACGAGGCCGAGAAATCGGTCGGCGATGAACCGTCCTAAGGAGGTGAGTTCGTACCGTCGGCCGTCGCGGACGACCCACTGTCGCTCGTCGAAATCACCGAGCACGCGACCGACCGTCGACGACGAAGCCTCGGTCGCTTCCAAGAGTTCGCGTCGACTGCGCGGACCTCGAACGAGCGCTTCGAGTGCGAGCACGCGGTGCTCCGACCGTGCGAGAAACTCGATATCGTCGAGGCGATTCGACATGGTAACAGTACGCATTGCACCGGAATAACGTTCGTATCCGTCGGCGATGGCGACTTTCAGAGACGCGACTGCCTTCGGCCCCGGTCAGTGAAGAACTCCGGCTACGACACGTCCGAGAGCTGTTCGACCGTTCGCTCGCGGCCGTCGACGAACGCCGACTCCAGCGCTCGTGCGACCGTCTCGGCGTCGCCGTCGCCGCCGGCGCGCGCGACGCTGCCGACCGAACCGGGGTCGAACGGAACCGAGAGTGCCTCGTACACCGGTTCTAATACTCCCGAAATTTCCTCGTGGTCGGCGACGAGCACGCACCCGGAGACGAGCGCCGCACCCTTGCGGACGCGCTGGGCGATACCCGCGATTTTTCCCGCGGACTGCACCGAGTGCGCACCGGGGCAGAACGAGTCGGGTGGTTCGCCGCGTTCGGCGTCGACCCCCACCGTTTCGAGTCCGCGAATCACCGTCGCCACCGCGTCGTCGTACCGCTCGTCCAACCCGCGGCGCATGTCTTCGACCGGCCGCGCGTGTGCGAACGCGAGCGTCGTCCCCGTGTAGGCGACGGCCCGGCCGCCGACGCTCCGTTCGATGGCGGGATAGCCGCGTTCCTCGGCCGCTTCGCGGGCGGCATCGTAGCCGTCGGCGCGGGTGTCGCGTCGTCCGAACGCCATCTGGCGCGCTGGCGACCAGACGCGCAGCGCGGGTACGCCCGTCTCGGCGACGTCTTCGAGCAACGTCGCCGTCACCTCGCGGTCTGCGTCCCGGTCGCTCGCTCTCCCACGTACGACTCGCATACTGCCCTCTGCGCACTCGCCGTACCTAACCTAACCGCCTCGGCTATCACCTTCGCACTTCGAGTCTCGCATCTCGAACTGCGGGGTTCGACGGGGCTATTGCCTCGGACTCCTACCACTCTACAATGGCGGTTACGCTCTCTTCGTCCGTCGCCGAGCGCTACCGGCGCTTCTCGCTGTACAACTCGCCGTATCCCGCCCACGACACCGGGTGCGCCGTCGACTTCTACCCCGAGACGAACGACGGTCTGTCGCCGGTTTCGGGCGAAGTATTGGATACGAAATCGGTTCGTGCACCGCCGAAGCCGTACGCCGTCGAAGAAGACCACCTCATCCTGATTTCGGTCGACGAAGCGAACTCGCCGGGGGTCCGGTTCGACGACCCGGAGTCCGACTACGTCGCCCGCGTTCTCCACGTCGACCCGGCGGTCGAACCGGGCGACTACGTCGAGGTCGGCGAGTCGCTCGGCGAGATGGTCCGGTCGGGATTCTTCGGGCAGTGGGTCGACAATCACGTCCACCTCGGCTTCCGCCGCGCCGACCAGAACGCCTACCGCGCGGGCGGGTCGCTACCGCTCGCGCTCGACGTGCCAGTGGAACCACTCGCATGGGACGGAACTGGAACCGTCGTCGGCGTGGGCGAAACGCACGCACTGCTGGACTCGCCGTCGCACCCCGAACCCGGCCGATATTTCGCGGGTATCGCCGCCGACGACGGCCGTGTGCTCGACGGGGGAGTGGCCCACTACACGGGCGGCGGCGTTCTCTCGTCGCCCGGTGGTGACGAGGTGGCGACGACAGATGCACCGCTCTCGTTTCTGGAGTTTCCGGTCGGGTCGGTGAGCGGACGCGACGTACACTGGGAGTCGTTCGACGTCGTCGCCAACGGCGAGCGAGCGACCGGTCTCTCGTTGTTCGCGGCGCAGGATTCGCGGTTCGGCGCGAAACTCGTCTTCCACGAGGGCCACGAGTTCGCCCTCGGCGACGCGGTTCGCGTCGAACTCACGGCGAGCGACGACCCGATTCGACTCGGATGAGGCGGTGAGTCGGTGAGCGGAGCATCGAAAAGAGTGGACTCGGTCAGGTGACGGGTCTCAGTCGCTTCGTCGGGCACGATTTGCCGCTGTTCGCCGCTTCAGCCGTGTTTTTCGCGGTGGTGTTGCTTCCGCTCGGTGTACGTCTCGTCGGCCTCGACTTTCTGCCACCACGCTTCGTAGACGAGGGCCGCCTCGCGCTTGTCGTCGTCGGCCCAGTGCTGCGGTTCGCACTCCTTGCCGTCGTCGTCGTACTTCTTGCCGCCGGGGTAGCGCGCGTAGCGCATCGCGCGGGTGTAGCCCATCTGGAGATACTTGCGGGCCATATCCATCCCGACGAAGTCGTCTCGGTCACGGTAGTCGAGAAAGCGGTTGTAGATGGCTTCGCCGGACCCGTCGGCCGAGGCGCGGTCGGTGTAACTCCACAACTGGAGGAGTTCGTCCTTGTACGGTTGGACTTTGAACACGCCTTCCTCGCCACGGCCCACCGAGTAGCACTCGGGGTGGTCCCGGAAGTTCGTCTCGTACTCCGGGCCACTGTTCGTCGTCTCGGACGCGTCGTTGGCGGACGCCGCGTCGTCGTTGGTCGCCGATTCGGTGCTGTCGGTGTTCTCGGTGCTGTCCGGCCTGTCCGCCTCCGACTCGTCGTCCGCCCGACTTCCGCCCGACGTTGAGTCCATGTGCCTCATACATCGTGCACCCGTATTACTCCACCGTCGCGCCGTGGTTCCGAAACCGGCGGCTACAAACCGTTCGGCGGGAGAGAACGACCATGGACGACTCGGACTCCTTTCAGGAGGCTGCCGCCGTGCTCCAGCAGTTCATCGAACAGGAACACGGCTACCTCTCGTGGCTGAACACGGGTGTCGACAGCCTCGAACGCGGGCGCGTCGTGATGTCGATTCCGTACGACGAGAAACTCACGAACACCACGTCACCGCCGACCATCCACGGCGGCGTCGCCGCGACGCTCATCGACACCGCTGGCGGCATCGCTCAGCGGTCGACGTTCGACGACCCGACGCAGGGCGGCGTCGCCACGGTGAACCTCAACGTCAACTACCTGCGCCGCGCGTCCGGCGACCTGACGGCAACAGCGGAGGTCATCCGAACCGGCGGCAGTATCGGCGTCAGCGACATCACCGTCGAGAGTCCGACTCCCGATGGCGGTACCGAAGCCGTCGCCACCGGACAGGCCGCGTATCGAATCTTTAGATAATCGCGTTTCTCTTTCTCTCTCGGCTGTACCGATAGCTGCGTTCCTACCGGCCGTTCAGATACCCCGGCCGACTCCCGTCGCCCAGTGACAAGGTGAGACAGCGAACCGACCCGCCGGCCTTCTGGAACTCGTCGGTGCAGACCGCTGTCGTCTCGTAGCCGTGTGCCTCTAACAGCGCGGCGGTCTTCGGGTTGCCGCGGCTCATAATCACGCGTTCGCCGTCGACGGAGTGGAGGTTACACGCCAACCCGCCGGTCGACTCGTCGACGGGGGCGTCGATGACCGTCTCGAACAGCGCATGAATCGTCGCCAATCCCTCGTCGGTAAATGCCTCAGACTGAATCAGCACGGTCTCCTCGTCCAGCGGGGCGAAACAGACGTCGAGGTGGTAGTAGTTCTCGTCGGTGAGTTCGAGCGTCACGACGCGGACGCCGAGTCGGTCGGCTATCTCGTCGTACGCGCGCTTGTCGCTGCGGATGCCGTAGCCACCCCACAGCAGTTCACGGCCGGGGTGCCAGATGGCGTCGCCGCCGCCCTCGAAGCGCGTCCCCGGTGCGAGCGACATCGTCCGGTAGCCGTTCTCCTGACACCACGCGCCGAAGTACGTCGGTTCGTCGACTCGCTCCGCGTTCGACATCGCCGCGAGAACGACGCCGTCACCGTCGGGCGTCGCTACCCCGTGGTTCGCGCAGAACACCATATCCGGCAGGCCTTCCGGCGGGAGCGTCTTGCGTTCGGTCGATAGCGACGCCCATACCTCGTCGGGGTCGAAGACGAGTACCCGTGACGCGTACTCCTCGTACGCTTCTTGGAGCGTTTCCCACTGTTCGGTCGCCGCCGTGCCGTCGACCTCACCGCCCATGTACGGGTTGATGTGGTAGCGAACGTCGAAGTACTGCGGACTGACGAGCAAAACGGTCTCGTGGTCCTGTCGGGAGGGGATAGATTCGAGGTCGAAGTCGAGTACGCGCGCCGTGTCGTACACACGGCCGACCTGCGTCACGTCGCGGGAATCGATTGCCATGGTAACAGCCTTCAACCCATCTGATTGTAAATCCTTCCCCAAAAAGCAGACTATTCTTCATTGATTGTCGTGCTAGTAACCGAATAAAACTCAATATTTACACAAAAATAAGCCTTTGAATTGGTCTTTGTCAATCAGACAAAGGTCACTTCGCCGAGCGTCGTCGTCTCGCCGAACAGCCAGTCGGCGTGGTCGACGGCGTACTCCTTGTGTGCTTCCTCGATGTGGCCGATTGCGTCGGTCACGAGTACCGGACGGAAATCGCGGAGGCCGGCGCTGCCGGCGGTGTGGAGTACACAGACGTTCGCCAGCGTTCCACAGATGAGCAAGTCCTTCACGCCGTGGGCGTTCAGCCACCCCTCCAACTCCGTCTGGTAGAACGCGTCGTAGGTGTGTTTGGTGACGACGTGGTCGTTTTCGCGTACGTCGAGTTCGGAGACGAGTTCGGTCTCCCACGTGCCCTCGACGACGTGTTCGCCCCAGCGGTCGAACTCGTCGTAGTATTGGTTCTTCTCGAACTGTTCGGGTGGGTGGACGTCGCGGGTGTAGACGACGTGCGCGCCGGCGTCGTGCGCGCGGTCGACGAGCGTCGACGCCGGGTCGATGGCGTCCTCGCTGGCCGGGGCGTAGAGGCTTCCATCGGTGTGACAGAAGCCGTTCTGCATGTCGACGACGATAACGGCGGTTCGGTTAGGGTCGTACATACTCGTTGCTCCGGTCGCGGCGAGTAAATCGTTTGGTGAGGGGCGTAGTACGGCCACCGCTGCCAGTCGGCCGTTGGGTGTCCTACGGCGTCGCAGACAGTGACGCCCGGCCGACCGCTTTTCACACTCGAAGCCGTTGTGTGAGTATGCGACGTACACTCGCGGTGGCGGTTGCCGCGCTGATGGTGCTTTCGGGGTGTGCCGGCTTCGTGGGGTCGGACACCCCCGCGCCGGACTCGACAGCCGCCGGAACCGACGCCGCGGACGACGTTTCGTCCCCGACGGATACGACCGACGGTACCGATTCGACTGGTGACTCCACCGACGACGCCCCACCGGCCGGTGACGCGCCCGCCTCCGATGCGATGGCGCAATCACCGCCGGACCCAGACACCGACAGACTCGGTTGGGAAGGCGGCTACTGGTACAACGAGACGCTGACCGTCGACCAGTCCGACGGCCTCAACGAGTCCGAACTCGACGCGGTGGTCAACCGCTCGATGGCCCGCGTCGAGCACGTTCGACAACTGGAGTTCGAGGGTTCGGTCCCCGTCGAGGTCATCTCGCGGGCGGAGTTCCGCAACCAGTCGACCGGAAGCAGCGCGAACTACCCGCCGCAGCGCCGCGCGTTCGACAACGCGAAGTTCGAGGCGCTGTTCATGATAAACGAGTCGACGGACTCCATCGCCGTCCAGAACACCAACACCGGCGCGTCCGTCGGTGGCTACTACAGCCCCGCCGACCGACAAATCGTCGTCGTGAGCGAGAACACCACCTCGCCGAAACTCAACGAGGTGACGCTCGCCCAAGAGCTGTTCCACGCGCTGCAAGACCAGCAGTTCGACCTGACTCGCTACAACCAGTCGACGCGCGAGAAACACAACGCCGTCGACGGCATCGTCGAGGGCGACGGCAACTACGTCGACTGGCTCTACGAACAACGCTGTAACGCCGAGTGGAACTGTCTCGAAGACAGCGCTCGCAGCGGCGGTGGCGGCGGCCTCGCCAACTACGGCCCGTACCTCATCCAGTACCAACCGTACAGCGACGGTCCGGCGTTCGTCCGTCAACTCCGCGAACGCGGCGGTTGGGAAGCAGTCAACGCGGCCTACGAGAATCCACCGGCGAGCACCGAACAGACCATCCACCCCAACCGATATCCGAACGACACGCCGGTCGAACCGACGGTGACCGACCGGACGAGCGGCACGTGGCAGCAACTCGAACCGGAGGGGCGGCCGAACTACGGCGAACTCGGTGAAGCGGGCGTGAACGCGATGCTCGTTTACCCGCTGTACGAGACGCAGGGACAGACGCAGATAATCCCCGCCCGACAGTGGTACAACCTGAACGAGAGCGGCGAAATCGAGCAGTTCGACCCGTTCAACTACGACCATCCGTACACCGACGGCTTCCGCGGTGACCGCTTCGTCGCCTACCAGAACGACGCGGGTGAGACGGGCTACGTCTGGAAACTCGTCTGGGACAACTCTTCGGAGGCAAACCAGTTCCTGAACGGCTACGAACGGGTTCTGCAGTTCCGTAGCGCAGAGGAAGTACAGGGAGCTTCCGGCCCCGGAACCGTCTACCGCATCGCCGAAGGTGACAACGGCTTCGCCGACTCGTTCCGCGTCGTCCAGAACGGCGACACCGTCTACATCGTCAACGCACCGACCGTAGAGCAACTGTCGGAAGTCCGCTCGACGGCGTAAGTCGCCTCGTCGACTTCCGAACCGGCGGTTACTGCATCCCGCGTGGGAACGCTTTTCGCGCCACACTCCAAGATAGAGGTGTGTACACGCGCATCACGCTCGCACTCGTCGTCTGTCTGGTCCTCGCCGGGTGCACCGCGCCGTTGACGGACGGGTCACCGTTCGACGGCGGGTTCGACGGATTCGGCCAAACCGACGGCGAGGACCGCCTCGGGTGGGAGAACGGTTACGCCGCCGACGACCCGCTTTCTATCGACCAGTCCGACGGGTTGAACGAGTCCGAACGCGAGGCGTTCGTCGCCCGAACGATGGCCCGCGTCGAGTTGGTCCGACAGTTGGAGTTCGAAGAACCGGTTCCCGTCGAGGTCATCACCCGCCAGGAGTATCAACAGCAGCGAGGCGGTGGCGGCGGCGACCCCGAGTATCAGGCGTGGAACAACCAAGTGTGGGAGTCGCTGCTGCTCGTCGGTGAGGACCGCAACATCTCCGACGTGATGGACTCGGTGTACGGCGGCTCCGTGCTGGGGTACTACTCGCCGAGCGAGGACCGCATCGTCATCGTCAGCGACTCCGAGACGCCGGTCATCGACCGGACGACGCTGGCGCACGAACTCGTCCACGCGCTACAGGACCAGCAGTTCGGACTCACTGGCGGCGCGGCGACCCAAGACGGTCAACTCGCACGAAACGGCATCGTCGAGGGTGACGCCCGCTACACCGAGACGCTGTACGAGCAGCGTTGCGCAACCGAGTGGGACTGTGTCCCCCGACCGGAGAGCGGCGGCGGCAGTAGCAGCAACAACGGCGCACCGGGCGTCTTCCTCACCATCTACACGCCGTACGCTGACGGCCCGCAGTTCGTCCACACGCTGTACGAAGAAGGTGGTTGGGAGGCGGTCAACGCCGTCTACGAGGCGAAACCAGAAAGCACCGAACAGATAATTCACCCTGAAAAATACCCCGACGAACGACCTGCAAACGTCACCGTCGAGGACCGTTCCACTCAGGAGTGGTCGCGCTTCGACACCCGACCCGTCGCCGACACGGTCGGCGAGGCGTCGCTGTACGCGATGCTCTGGCAGAACGGCTACATCAGCCAAGAGAACCTCCGCAACAGCCCCGACGAGTACTCGCCGTACAACTACTCACATCCGGCGACGGCGGGGTGGGCCGGTGACGCCGTCGTTCCCTACGAAAGCGACGACGGCGAGTACGGTTACGTCTTCGAGAGCGAGTGGGATACCGAGAGAGACGCCCGTGAGTTCGCGGATGCGTACCGAACGACGCTGCTGATGCAACTCGGTGCGGAAGAAGTCGGCGACGGCGTCTACCGCGTCCCCGACGACAGTTCGTTCGGCGACGCGTTCCGCGTGACGCAGGACGGAACGACGGTCACCGTCGTCAACGCGCCGACGACGGAACAGTTGGACGACGTTCACTCGGCGGAGTGATTCGGTTTCGAGTTTTCTCTGGCTCTGTGAGCAGCCCCAAGTCGTGACGGAAGTGGCGTGTTGGATAGAGAGGGTGTCTTCAGCATCCGTAACCGACCAGCTATTCTGGTACCTAGATGCCTGTAGAGTAGGGCCACCCTCGCACTCTCTGGGGTAAGGTTATGCTAACGTATGACAAGAAAAAGTATGGCATCCGATTCAAACGGGACGATTGCACTCGGGTTGGGGCTCGGAAACGCACTTGGTGCTGGGATAGGAACGGCCATCGGAGCGATTACTGGTGACCTCCCCTTCTGGTTAGGGATGGGAATTGGTCTGGGTTCGGCGCTCGGTACGGCCATAGGCGTCACCTTCGCCCGTGGTGGAAACTCCGGCCACACCGATACACCGGAGCGCCCCGACTCTGTCTAACCGACTCGCACACTCTCTTCAGCACACGGTTTCAACAACCGATCATCGATTGAGATTCGACAAAGCAGTTGGAGGCGGTACACCGTTCGGACTGACTCGTCTTCTCGTCTCTCTCGGTCTCTCGAATATCTCGACCCCACGACACCTATCGTGCGCCAAATGCGGCGCAAGCGGCACGGCGGAGGACGAGAGTCTCACTCCTGCTGTCACAGAGCTGTCACAGAGCTGTCACACAACTGTCACAGAGCTGTCACACAACTGTCACAGAGATGTCCCGTGAACCCATCTACGTCGTATCTCTGGACGCTCGTATCGTCTCCACAGCGCTCACATCTCGTGGTTAGCACCGAGGACTACATTCCTCCAATCTCTCTTCACGCATCGTGAGTCAGGATTATCCTCTTCTGTTCTTTCGGGAGCGCAATCACTGGTATCTCGCTCCGTTTGAGTAGTTCTGCCGTGACATCTCCAGTGAGATATCTCACCCAGCGGTTCCCTGCCCGTGGAACGAATGCGATTGCGGTCGCCCTCTCCTCTTCGGCGGTGCGTCGAATCGTTTCGCCGACGTTTCGCCCGTACAACGTGCGGAACTGGAGGGTGGGCCCGCCATCGGGGAAGACCTCCCAAAAGGAGCCGTACGCTTTCTCGGCGAAGACACGGCGCTGTTCGACGGATGCCTTGTCGGGTACGCCCTCACCTTTTTCGACGACGTGAACGACGACGACCTCCGCATCTTTAGGGTCGAAGTGGTAGACGACCCGGGCAGTGTTCGCGGCGTTATGCGGACCGGCAATCGGGACGAGTACTCTGTCGAAAACCCCGGACGTCATACGCTCTATGTTCGCCGCTACCAGCAAAACCTTTCCGGACAAATTGGCGAATCCAGAACATAATCTGTTCTAATTTCTCTTTGAGCATGACATTTAAAAGAGGTAGTAACGAAAAATGAATCAGCCGAACAGATGGAGGCTCCGTCGGGAGTGCACTCTCTGTTCGGTACGTCCTATCGCGTCTGCGCCGAACGACGAGTTCACCTAGTTTAGCCTACCTCTGGCTCCAGACGCTTTCACACCGTCCGACCCACAACAGGGTGACTTTTGCACCATCCGTCCGAACGCGACGTAATGAGCGACAGCGAGTTCGACATCGTCGGTCCCGAGGCCATCCGCGAGGGCCGCGCCACCGACGCCTACTTCGACCGGACCGAGACGACGCTCCGACACGCCGGGAAGAACCCGCACGTCGTCGCCGAAGTCACCGCCGACCAGTTCCCTTCCGGCGAGTTCGAGGTGCTCGCGGGCGTGAAAGACGCTGCCTCGCTGTTAGCTCCGCTGGGCGTGCGCGTCGACGCGATTCCCGAGGGGACGCTGTTCGACGGCGGCCCCGTGATGCGTATCGAAGGGAACTACCTCGACTTCGCGCGTTACGAGACCTCGCTTCTGGGCTTTCTCTCGCACGCCTCCGGCGTCGCCACCGCGGCGCTCGAAACCCGCGTCGCCGCCCCGGAGTCGAACGTCCTCTCGTTCGGCGCGCGCCACGTCCACCCATCCATCGCCGCGATGGTCGAACGCAGTGCGCTCCTCGGTGGCCTCGACGGCTTCTCGCACGTCGCCGCCGGCGATGTGCTCGGCCGCGAAGCCAGCGGAACGATGCCGCACGCGTTGCTTCTCTGTTTCGGCCGCGGGGAACAAGAAGACGCGTGGCAGGCGTTCGACGAGGCGGTTTCCGAGGACGTACCGCGCGTCGCGCTCTGTGACACTTTTTCGGACGAGAAAGACGAAGTCGTTCGCGCCGCCGAAGCGCTCGGCGACCGCCTCTCGGGGGTTCGCCTCGACACGACGAGTTCGCGCCGCGGCGACTTCCGCCACATCGTCCGCGAAGTGCGCTGGGAACTCCAGACCCGCGGCATCGACGATGTCGACATCTTCGTCAGCGGTGGTCTCGGTCCTTCCGACCTTCGACACCTCCGCGACGTCGTCGACGGTTTCGGCGTCGGCGGCTACGTCTCGAACGCGACGCCCGTCGACTTCGCGCTCGATATCGTCGAAATCGACGGCGAGGCCATCGCCAAGCGCGGGAAACTCTCGGGCGTCAAAGAGGTGTATCGGACAGCGGACGGTCACCACCACGTCGGTCTCCGCGGCGGCGAGGCTCCCGCCGACAGCGAGTCGCTCATGGAACCGCTGGTTCGCGGCGGCGAGGTCGTTCCGTCGTTCGACATCGATGCGGCCGCCGAACGCGCGCTGACCGACGCGGCGAAGACCGGATTCGGCGCGGAGTAGCGCTCGTCGCTTTACTCGCCGACCTCGCCGAGGAGTTCGGCGGCGATGCCGACAGTCGAGAGCACGCAGACCACGACGCCGCCGAAAAAGAAAGCGAGCTGTGGAATCCCTCCCAGAATCGGAAACCACGCACCGAACAGGTCCGCGAAGACGCTCCCGACGGCGATGCCGACCGCCGTCGAGCCGAGAGCGAAAACGAGTGCGTGCGGGAGGAACTGAAGCGAGTATCGAACCGTCGAGTAGGGGCTGGTTACGGCTGTTTCAACCATTGCTTTTCAGCACTCGGAACGTCGACAAAACTCCGTCGAAGGTCAGAACGAGACGCAGTCGGTTTGGCTGTGGCCGGGTCGGAGGGATTCGAGAAAATACAGGAACGGAATCGGCGAGTTAGAGTTCTTGGACGCTGCCGCCGTCGGGTCGCTCGCGGAACACTTGGCCTTCGAAGAGAGTGACCATCGTGTCCTCGTCTTTCCACGCGAACGGCGAGAGGCGGGCTTTCCGGCAGACGCGCGTGAGGTACTCCTCTTCGCTCCAGCCGTTTTCGACCGGAATCGTCGGGTAGAGCCAGCCGTGTTGTCCCCCGCTGTCGACGGCGACCCCGTGGGTACCGAGTTCGAGGTCCGACAGGGGGTCGTTAGTGAGAATCGTGTTGTTGACGATACAGACCGAGATGTTCAGATTCGGAAGCTCCGGCGGTTCGACCTCCGAGCCACACGAGTCGCCCGACGCCGCTTGGATGGCGGCGTCGACTATCGCGTGGCCGAGTTGGTCTTTGCCTCGATAAGCTCCCGCACAACCGCGGAGCTGTCTTCGTCCACGTGTCGATTGTAGCCGTACGAACGCGCCGGTTCGAGCATAAAACGCATCGCGCATGCTCCCCGGTTGCTCACGCTGGCCATGCAGGACGAACGATTCGACCGACTCCCGCGCAAGTTCGACCGCCCGAGCCCCATCCTCGTAGGAGAGGCGTATGGTCTGCGCCTCGGACATACAACGATTCAGGAGTGCCGTTGACTTGAACGCTTCCCTTCACACAAGGTGTCGGTCTCACGGATTTTAATGTCCGCATAACGGCGTAGAATCCGACCGAACGACTTATTCGACTCCTGAGAGTACTTTCGCTCGGCAGAGAGAGCCCGACCTCCGTGACCCACGGTGCGTTCTGCGCGTCCGTGGGACATGAGGAAAGTCCCCCCACCGTCCGAACAGGTGACCGGGCGCAAGCCCGGAGTCGGAGACGGCTGGCTCTGGAACAGAAACGAGACCCCTCGGTCCGACCGATGATGTGCGCGAACCCGACCGTAAGGAAGGGAAGTTGACCCACAGAGGAGAGACGACCGAGAACGGATGGAACGGCGAAACCTCACCGGTGCAAGTCCGCGCCACGCGGCCGATGCGGCGCGATTCGTGCGTCGCCCGGCCGCACGGTAGTTCGGACGACGGACGCGGACGCTCAGCCGAATGTCGGGACGAACAGAAGGGGGCTTACTCCTCTCAGCCGCTTCTCGCCGCCGAGCGACGCGTCTCGCTCACGAGTTATTAACTGAAACCCGAATACGTAATAGACTCTCACTAAGAAACGCCCCGATTATCGCAGTTCGATTAATAAGCCTTCGTCGACTACGACTATTCAATGAGTGACTCGCGTCCGGACGACACCGACGACTGTGGGTGTTGCTCCGCGCAGGACCACCAGTCGCGGTCGTCGGACAGTCGTGAACAGGGTGACGCCGACAGCGACGGCTCTCCGGACGAGGGGTATCCGAACAGTTCTGGAAACTCCTCGACGCCGACCCACGACGTCGCACAGTTCTCGGTTCCAGAGATGGACTGTCCGTCGTGTGCGGGCAAGGTCGAAAACAGCGTCCGGACACTGCAGGGTATCGAAGAAATCGACCCGCAGGTGACCACCGGCACGCTCACCGTCGGCTACGACGGCGAGCAGACCAACCCCGAGGCCATCGGTGCCCGCGTCCAGAAGGCGGGATACCGCGTCGAACGTTCCGACACCACAGTGAAGCTCTCGGTCCCATCGATGGACTGCGCTTCGTGCGCGGGCAAAGTCGAGAACGCGCTCGAACGTCTCGACCTCTCGGGATACGAAACCCGCCCGACGACCGGACAGGTCGTCGCCACCTACGACCCGAACGTCCTCGACGAAGCCGATATCGTCGCCGCCATCGAGAGCGCAGGTTACGAGGTCGTCGACGCAGCAAACGACGGGACGACGGACGACGATGCCGAGTCCTCGAACGACAGCATCTGGACGAGTTCCCGCGGCATCAAAACGTGGGTCAGCGGCGTGTTCGTCACGCTCGGCCTCCTCTTCGAGTTCGTCCTCGGCGCACAGAACGCAGTCGTCGCCATGGTGCTCGGCAGCGAACTCGCCGTCGCTGACGTACTCTTCGTAGTCGCTGTCGCCGTCGGCGGCCAAGCCATCCTCCGAAACGGCTACTACTCCGCGCGCAACCGAAATTTGGACATCGACTTCCTGATGTCGGTCGCCATTCTCGGCGCGTTGACCGCCAGTCTCGCGTTCGACGAAGCGCTGTACTTCGAGGCGGCGACGCTCGCGTTCCTGTTCAGCATCGCCGAACTGCTCGAACGCGCCTCGATGAACCGCGCTCGAAACTCCCTGCAGGAACTGATGGACCTCTCGCCTGACGAGGCGACGGTCAAACGAGATGGGAGCGAGGAGACGGTACCGGTCGAGCAGGTCGCCGTCGGCGATATCGTCGTCGTCCGCCCGGGCGAGAAGATACCGATGGACGGCGAGGTAATCGACGGCGACAGCGCCGTCAACCAAGCGCCCATCACCGGCGAGTCGGTGCCGGTCGACAAGACCACCGGCGACGAAGTCTACGCAGGCACCATCAACGAGGGCGGCTACCTCGAACTACGGGTCACGACCGAGGCGTCGGAGAACACGCTCTCGCGCATCGTCGAGATGGTCGAAGACGCCCAGTCGAACCAGACCGAGCGAGAGCAGTTCGTCGAACGCTTCGCCGACGTGTACACGCCCATCGTCGTCGCGTTCGCGGTGCTCGTCACCCTCGGCAGTCCGTACGTACTCGGGACGAGTTGGTCGACGGCGGTCGTCTACGGGCTGACGCTCTTGGTGCTGTCGTGTCCCTGTGCGTTCGTCATCTCGACGCCCGTGTCGGTCGTCTCGGGTATCACCAGCGCCGCGAAAAACGGCGTGCTCATCAAAGGCGGGAGCCACCTCGAAGCGATGGGCGACGTCTCGGTCGTCGCCTTCGACAAGACGGGGACGCTCACGAAAGGCGAACTCACCGTAACCGACGTCGTCCCCCTCAACGGCAACACCGAAGAAGACGTGCTCCGGTGTGCCCGCGGACTCGAAGAACGCAGCGAACACCCCATCGGCGAGGCCATCGTCGCGCAGGCCAACGGCCGCGGCGTCGACGACCGGTCGGTCGACAACTTCGAGAGCATCACCGGCAAAGGCGTCCGTGCGGACCTCGACGGAACCCCGCACTTCGCCGGCAAACCCGGTCTGTTCGAGGAACTGTCGTTCGACCTCTCGCACGTCCACGCGACGACCGACGGCGGTGTCGTCACCCGCACCGCCCAGCATCTCTGTGACCGCAACAACTGCCTTGACCTGCTCGACGGCACGGTCCCGGAACTGCAGTCGCAGGGGAAGACGGTCGTTCTCGTCGGCACCGAGGAGGAACTGGAAGGCGTCATCGCCGTCGCCGACGAGATACGCCCCGACGCGGCCGCGACGGTCGCTCGCCTGAAAGAACTCGGCGTCGAGCGAACCGTGATGCTCACCGGCGACAACGAGCGGACCGCCCGCGCCATCGCCGAACAGGTGGGCGTCGACGAGTTCCGCGCCGAACTCCTGCCGGACGACAAAGTCGCGGCCGTCGAAGAACTCGAAGCCGACTACGAGGACGTGGCGATGGTCGGCGACGGCATCAACGACGCACCGGCACTGGCGACGGCGACCGTCGGCGTGGCGATGGGTGCGGCGGGCACCGACACCGCGCTCGAAACCGCCGACATCGCGCTGATGAGCGACGACCTCTCGAAACTCCCGTATCTGTACGAACTCGCGGGCGACGCGAACGGCATCATTCGTCAGAACATCGTCGCCAGCCTCGTCGTCAAGGCCGGCCTCGCCGTCGCCGTCCCGTTCGGCGTCGTCCCGATTTGGGCGGCGGTGCTGGCGGGCGACGCCGGGATGACCGTCGGCGTCACCGGCAACGCGATGCGACTCTCCCGCGTCCAACCGCGGGCCGTCGAGAGCGAGGCCACCGTCGTCGACGGCGACACGACGAGCGGGGACGAACCCACCGAGGCTGACACTGAGGCCGACACGAACGACACTGACGGCGCGGCCGACGAAGTCCGTACAGAAGCACAGCGCGCTGATTAGACTGAACTGCGTCTCCGCGGACGCTGACTTTCGACTCTCCTCTCGACGATGTCAGGCGCTACCGAACCTCTCCCCGCGTCCACTCGGTGTCGTCGTCGCTGCTGACCGCCACCCACCAGTGACCGGTGGCCCACCGTGGGACATCGTATCTGAACGTCACCTGCGTCGATTCTCCCGGTTCGAGCGTGACGTCTTTGCCGGCTAACTCGGCGGGGAACCACCACACGAACGTATTGAGCGACACCTCCTGTGTGTCGGCGCGTTCGCCCCTGTTGGTGACTGTCGCTTCGACGACGAACGTCTCCCCCTCGCCGACTGGCGAGTTCGTGTCGTCGATTCGAACGTCGAAGAACGCCGGCGACGGTTCTGGTGTGGGCGTCGGCGTCTCTGCCGGCGTGGATGTCGCAGTCGGCGTCTCCGTCTCCGTCGGTGCCTCGGTCGGTGTCGCACTCGGTGTGGCGGTCGTTTCCGTCGCTGTCGAATCCGCGAGCACCACCGTCTCACGCGCGACGACACTGTCGCTCTCGGTGTCGACGACGAGAACGGTGAGCGACCCGCTCATCTCGTGTGTCAGCGTCACCTCGTCGCCGGGAGTGACCTCGTCTTCGAAAACGGACTCGTAGCGTCGTTCGTCGGTGTCGGTCTGGAGTATCACGTCGACGTGCCCACCGTCGAGGGTGCCGCCGCCGCCGTGGGTTACAATGATATCTGTCTCCGTCGCCTCGATAGCGATGTCGACGGGTGGCGTCTCCGGTGTTGACGCGTCGATTGCGGCGAGTACGGCGACGCCACCGACCGAGGTAATCACTACGACGACTCCCAAGAGGAGGACAACACCGACTGTCTCGGACTGCCCACGGTCGAGTTTCATGTAGCGTCTCCCACACTCACGAACTGTCGGATAGTCGTCGGTCCATCCGCGACTTAATACCACTCGTCTCCGCTGACCAGTCTCTCAGTCGAACGGTCGCAATGCTCATACGTTCCCCCGAAGCACCTCATGACATGTCGTCTCGACTGCCGACGCTCGCCGTCGTCGCCCTGCTCGTCGTCACAGCGGGGTGTCTCGGCTCGCTCGCCGACGGCGGCGGGTCGTCGGACGCGCCGCTTCCCGGAAGCTCTTCGACGTCGACGGACCACGAGAGCGAAACCGCCAGTACCGGAACCAACCCGTGGGGTGACGACCCCATCGTCGTCGCCGTCGAGAACCGAGGTGAACCCGGCCGCGAGTTCACCCCGCTGGTCCGGCAAGCGACGAGTTACTGGGAAGAGAACGCCCGCGAGTACACCGGTTTCGACGTCGACTACCGCGTCGTCCCGGACGCGGAGAACCCGGACCTCGTCGTCGAGTTCGTCGACGAGGTGCCGAACTGCGACAACGTGACTCACGCCGCGGGCTGTGCGCCTCGTATCACCGACGCTCGGCAGATTCAACGCCCCGAGACCGTCTCGGTTCGGACCGGTCTCTCCGACGAGTCGACGGAACTCGTCGTGCGTCACGAACTCGGTCACACGCTCGGACTCGGCCACGACGACGAACCCGCGGACGTGATGGCCGCCTCCTCGGTGCTGTACACCGAACCCCAACCGAACGCTACCGAACGGGCCTTCCCGTGGGACGACGCGCACTTCACCGTCTACGCGGACACCGAGAGCGCCGACGACCCCGAGGCCGCCCGCGAGCAGATTCGCCACGCCTTCGAGTACTACGAGAACGGGGCCGACGGGAGCGTCCCCGCCAACCTGACGTTCGAGTACGTCGATTCGCCGGAGGACGCCGACGTGAAGGTGCTGTTCGAGGATGGCTCTGCGTGCGGTGACGGCCCCGGGTCGTGTGCGGTGTCGTCCGGGCCGGACCCCGACGGCGACAGCGCGATAGAGCGGTACGAACAGCTCGAAATCACGCTCGTCGACCTCGACAGCGCCGCTATCGGCTGGCACGTCGGCGCGTGGTTCGCTACCTACGGCGTCGGTGCGGAGGACCCCGCCGACAAACCGGAACCGTTCCAAGACGCCGGTTACAGCGAACGGCGCAGCAACTGGTGGGAGTGAGCGAACAGAGCGCAATTTCTTTCATCTCGTCGACTAATACTGAGGCATGGAGTCGACCCCGACGGACGTGGGAGCCGACGACGGCGGTTCGACCCCCGTAGAGTGGGCCGGCGACCCCGAACGCGACTTCCGGCCAGTACTCAAACATCTCGGTCTCGGTGCCGGCCTCGCGTTCATGCTTCCGATTCTGTTTCTCCTCGGTAGTCTCGTTCTCGACGTCGACCCTGCCGACCCGCTCTCGCTCGCGGTGTTCGTTCTCCTGTTCGTCGGTGGACCGGGGTCGATTCTCTACGTTCTCCTTGCTGCGGAGTTTCTCACCGACGAACAGCGCGCGCAACTGCCGAAGTTCGACTGGGTCCGACTCCCGTGGCTGCTGGCGGCGCTTCCGTTCGGAGTGCTCGTTATCTACTCGGGCGTCACGTTCGAGCCGCTACTCGTGGTGTGGCTTACGCTGTTCTTTCTCGCCTACTACGCTGCTGCCAGCCGTCACGGCCACGGTCTCGTCGACAGTTCCACCGGCGAAGTCGTCTACTTCGTCGACGGCCAGCGCTACGAGTCCGACGTTCGCGGCCTATCGCACATCCGATGGGTCAGTTTGGGCGGCCACGCGTGGTGTTGGCTCGGCTTCGGCCGCGGACATCTGTTCGCCTCGCGGACCGTCCTTGCCGTTCCTGTCGACCAGTTCCCACCGGTTCGTGCCGAACTGGAGGCAGTCGCCGCCCGCGACTACGACGGCTACGACGCCGGCGGCATCGGCCGGGCAGAGCGCGTCGTGGTGGCCGGGTTCGGGGTGTTCGTTCTCGGCGTCGCCGTCGCCTTCGCGTTCGTTGACGCCGTCCCGTTCGGATTCTCCGTACTGATTTCGCTTTCCGCCGCGCTGTTTCTGTTCCTCTCGTGGTGGTGACGACTGTCGTCGATACAATCATTTCACCCCCCGACGAACGGAAGGTATGGCTCCGTCCCCGACGCCTCGGAGGTCGGTTTCGCTCTCGGTTCCGCCGTCGGACGGCCCCGACGACGGTGACGGCCGCCGCATCGAGTGGCGTGCTGCCCCCGACGGCAACCTTGCGGACCTCGCCAGACACGGGTTTATCGGCCTCGTCGTCGCGGTTCTCTCACTCGCCGCGGCGCTGGTGGTGTTTGCCTCCCTCGACGCCCCGAGTGACGGACTCGACCGTGGATGGTTGCTTCTCGTCATGTTGTTCGTCGGCGGCCCCGCGTCGTTGCTGTATCTGGCGGCGGCCGTCGGTGTCGACGGCAGCGAGGCGGTCGCATCGCTGTTTCCGGGTGTCGACACACTCTCGCTCCCGCGTGTGACCGCGGCGGCGCTCGTCGGCGGTGTCGTCCTCTTGATGGTACTCCTGCACCCGCTGTTACCCGTCGCCTACGGCGTGGGACTCGTCGCACTGTACGTCGTCGACAAAGCACGACACACCGAAGGCAGTCTCGACGCCGAGTCGGCGACGCTCGGGCGTCCGGTCGCCGACAGCGAGCGCCGCCACGACATCTCGTCGCTGTCGGGGTATCGTTCAGTTCGTCTCGGCCGATACGTCGTCTGTTGGCTGCAGTTCGACGATATGGCGCTCAACGCGCCGCGAGTCGTCGTGTTTCCGGCTTCGTCGTTCCCCGCGATTCGGGCCGCACTCGACGAGATACGGGCAGCCACCGAAGACACCGACTCCGACCCCGCCGTTCGTATCGCGGCAGGTCTGTTGGGGCTGCTTTTTCTCGGGGTGGCGGCGTTTATCGTCGTCGGCATCGGGAATCCGAGACTCTCCGCGTACGCGGTGTCGATTCTGGGGCTGTTCGCGGCGCTGTTGCTGTTCGCCGCGTGGCAGGCGTAACACGACGCCCAATCCTCGATGCTCCATTCACTCGCTGCCGACCGCCACACAGCGTTTTGTGAGTCGCGCGCCAACGACCGACCGTGAACCCCGACGAACTCGACGCGGCGCTTCGCCGCGAGTTTCCCGGAAGCGACGCCGAGTACCGTGTCGTCGTCAGACAGGCTGGTGACCTCGCCGACACCGGAACGGCCGAGACCGACCGAGGTGTTCCGCTCTCTGTCGACGAAATCGTCGCCAACCTCTCGGACGCACCCGACGAAAGCGTCGCGAGTCGGTGGAACTGGTGGATGGGGGCGCTCGAAGCCGCGTACGGCGGGTACGAACCGTTTCAGGTGCGCCGGATTCCGAAGGAATAGGGGCCAGACGGACGAAAGTGTGCGGTCGGTAGTGTCGGTGCGGTCGTCGCTGTCGATTCAGTCGCCTCGTCTTCTCGTCTGCGGTTGTTCTGGGACGAGATGCAGTCCGGGTGTCTCCAGAAGCGCCAGATAGCCGTGAGCGTCGACGACGTGGTCTCGGAGTGTGGCGACCGAAATACCGACGAACGACTCCTCGCAGTCGTCGACGGGACAGACACCGGTGAGTCGAGGCTGGTCTTCACGAGTGAACGCGTCGTTACTCACTGGTTCTCTTGTCCCTCCGAGGGATGCCCGGAAATTCTACTCAGAAATGTGATTTGTGGTTCGGCGTGCACGCCCATAGCTTCGATGTATCGGTTGTAAGCTTTCTGTTGCGGGCTTCTCAAAAACACCAGTTAACTGATTGCTTCGGAGATGTGCGTTACTTGTCGCCCACCCACTCGCGAAGTCGCTCGCAATGGAACCCGACGGCGTCGTCGCCGGTGAGTTCGGGGTACCGAGGCCGGGTGACGACCCCTTTCGAGTCGACAGCCGACCGGACGACGGCCGCGAGTCGGTACGCTCGCGGCACCGACGGATACGGCCGGGCCGAATCGTAACCCGTCCTGAACGCCTCTCGGAGCGATTCGCTGTCGGTGACGTACCAGTCGGCGACCAGATGTTCGACTTTCGCCACCGCGAGTCCCGGTGCGGCCGCGAGCGGGCCACCCCAGTCGAGTACGGCGGTTAGTTCGTGGTCGTGGGCGGGCGTCGACCCGTTCGTCGCGCCCGTTCGTCGCTCGCTGACGACGGCGTTGCCGGGGCGAAGATCCCACGGATACAGCGTCGCTGGTGGACGAGCGGGCAGCGTCGCGTTCTCGAAGGCGTCGAGAAGCACCGACCGATGCGCGTCGAACGCCGACGGGAGCGCGGCGACGCCGTCGCGGGCGTGTTCACGGAACCACTCGGGCCAGCCCTCGGCCTCGACGGCCCGAAACCGACCCCCCGACCCGTCGCCTTCGGCTTCGAATCGAAGCGGTCCGTATCCCTCGAACGTGAACGCTTCGTGGAGTTCGGCGAGATACCGACCGAAGGTCCGCGCGAGTCGACGTCGCGTCTCGGCGTCGAACCCGGCGAAGCGTCGGTGCAAATCCACGCCGGGTGCGCGTTCGACCACGGCGTACGCTCGCTCGCCGACCCGACCGGTCGCGTACTGCTGCGGGACGGGAACCGACGTCCGCTCGCCAACGGCGCGAGCGAGTTCCGTCTCGGTCCGAAACGCCGCCACGTCGTCGGTGAACTGGACGACGACAGCGTTCGGTGTCGTCGCCCGCTCCGTCGCTTCGGAAGTGTTCCAGCGGCACCAATCGTCGTGTCCACCTTCGCCGCGCCCGTTTTCCGCCGCTACCGCGTTGTCCACGTCGCAGCCGTTCGACAGCGTCACCAGCGTCGTCCGCTTGTGATTGCCGTTTCTCGCCGCGCGTAGCTCCGTGGGGGTCCAGTCGGGGAACTCTCGCGCCAACAGTTCGAGAACTTCGTCGGTCGTGTTGGTTGCCGCGTCCGTCGACGTGGTCTCGTGACCTCGTTCGTCCGTGTTCTCCGTCATCGGTCGCCGTCGAGCAACGTACACAGGTCGGTCAGCGAGACGAACACGTACTCGGGGCGGTAGTCGCCGGGGTCGGGTTGCGCTGTCTCGTTTTCTGCGTCGCCATCGCCGCCGCCGCCCTCGCCCGCGTACCACGCCGCTTGGAGTCCCGCCCCCTGTGCGCCCGCCACGTCGTACTGCAGCGAGTTGCCGACGTGAAGCGTCGATTCGGGAGCGACGCCGAGACGGTCGATAGCAGCGTCGAACGGGTCACGGTGCGGTTTCCGCCGCGGAAGGTCACCCGCGTAAACGACGACGTCGAACGCGTCGAACAGGTCGAGCGAGTCGAGTTTGACCGACTGTCGCGACTCGGGGCCGTTCGTCACGAGGCCGACCGACCCGGCCTCACGCGCCCGCCGAAGCGCCGTCGTCGCGCCGCGATGGAGTGACACCTTCGAGTAGTCGACCACGTCGAGAAAGCCGCGAGCCAACGCGTCCGCGTCGACGGACGGGCGACCGTACCGCGCGGCGACGACGGTGAAGCCGCTGGCGAGATAGCCGAGTTGGTCGTCGGGGTCCGGCGGGCCGTCCAGCGCCGCCCAGAGGTCCGACGGTTCGCCGAACGCGTCGACGCCTGCCCGCTCGAACGCGCCGTAGTAGATGCTGTCGCCGGTTTGGTCCTGTCGACAGAGCGTCCCGTCGAGGTCGAACAACACCGCGTCGATGGTGGTCACGAGTTTCGTACGTGCGAACCGAACAAAACACCCTCGCCGTGTGAGTACGCCGCAGACGGCGAATCGGCCCGAGCGACGTCTCGTCCGACTGGAATCGGCGGCCCCGAACCGACGGACCCAAACCGCCCTACCCGTTAGCGACGCCAATGAAACTCCAGTTTCTCGGCGGGACGCGCGAGGTGGGCCGCAGCGCCATCCTCGTCAACGACCGCCTCCTCCTCGACTACGGGATGCTGACGGGCAACCCCCCGCAGTTTCCCGTCGGGTCGGTCGACCCCGAGGCCGTCGTCGTCTCTCACGGCCACCTCGACCACGTCGGTGCGATTCCCACCCTTCTCTCCGGCGACGCTCGCCCGCCCATCCACTGGACGCCGCCGACGTACGAACTGGCCATGACGCTCGCGCGCGACACGCTCAAACTGCACGGTGGGACCTACGGCTGTCCGTTCACCGAAAACGACCTCAAGCGCGTCACCGAAGTCGCAGAAACTCACGGCTACCGCGAGACGTTCGAGGCCGCCGGCCACGACATCACGTTCTACAACGCCGGACACATCCCCGGCAGCGCGCACGTTCTCGTCGACGACGGGGAGACGCGACTGCTCTACACGGGCGACTTCCACACCGACTCGCAACGACTGGTCTCCGGGACGACCGCCCGCCCGGACGCCGACGTCGTCGTCTGCGAGAGCACGTACTCCGACGTCGACCACGACCCCCGCGCCGACGTCGAAAAGCGGTTCGTCGACTCGGTGCAGACGACACTCTGGGAGGGCGGCACCGTCGTCGTCCCGGCGTTCGCCATCGGTCGCACGCAGGAACTGATGCTCGTCTGTGCGGCCCACGACATCGACTGCTACGTCGACGGGATGGGCCAACGCGTCACTCGGATGCTCCGAACCTACCCCGAATTTCTCCGCGACGCCGACGCGTTCCGCCGCGCGAAGTCGAACGCGCGGTTCGTCACCGGCAGAGACGGCCAACGCAAGCGTATCGCCCGCAAGAACACGGTCATTATCACCACCTCGGGGATGCTCTCGGGCGGCCCGGCGATGACGTATATCCCGGAAATCCGGCAGAATCCGGTGAACAAAATCGCCATGACGGGCTACCAAGTCGAGGGGACGCCCGGACGGAGTCTCTTGGAGACGGGAACCGCCGAGATAGACGGCCGCGTGATGTCGGTCAGCGCGCGAACCGAAGCCTACGACTTCTCGGCGCACGCCGACGCCGACGGCCTCCGCTCGCTGCTCGACGAGTACAGAGACTCGAAACTGTTCGTCAACCACGGCGACCGCTGCGAGGCGTTCGCCGAGGAACTCCGCACCGACGACTTCGACGCGACAGCGCCGGAACTCGGTGAGACGGTCGTCTACTGACGCCTCACACCACGTCCGATGTACATCGATATCTGACCCTCTCGCACGGACGAAGAGAACGTTATTTACCCACATTGACAACTACTCACATGGATTCTGTAGGTTCGTCCACGAGGGAAGTTCGAGTGTGGCCTGCACGGCACCACCTCGGGTGGTGGGCGCTCAGTCTGGTGTTTGTAGCGCTTCTGGCGTTCGTCGGCAGCCGATATCTCGCATGGGCCGTCTTCGGCCTGTTCGTCTACTACGTCGGCCGGCCAATCAGTCGGCGTCTCGAACGTCGTCTCCCGTCGCGGAGTCTCGCTGCGGCGACGGCGCTTCTGACCATCGTAATTCCCGTCGTGGCACTGTTGAGTGCGCTACTGTTGGTCGCACTCGGACAACTGACCGCGTTGGCGGCGAACTTCCCGGTCGACGCTGTGGTTTCACAACTCCCGTTCGACATCCCGACACTCCCGAGCGACCCCGCGTCGGTGTACGACGCGACGATTCTGTTCGTTCAAGACCCGACGGTTCAGTCGTTCCTCGGCGGCATCGGCGGCGTAGTCGGGGTGGTGGGCGCGACGTTCTACAACCTCTTTCTCTCGCTGATACTGGCGTACTTCCTGCTCGTCGAGGACAGACGTATCGCGGCGTGGTTCGAGACCACCCTGTTCGGCGAGGAGAGCCTCCCGAACACGTACCTCCGCGCCGTCGACGCCGGCCTCACGTCTGTGTTCTTCGGGTACACGCTCACCATCTTCGTCGTCATGCTGCTCACGTCGCTCATCTACACCGGATTTAACGTAGTGGCACCCGGTGGGCTGAACATCCCCTCGGCGGTGTTACTCGGCGTCATCACGGGCGTGTTCACGCTCGTGCCGCTGGTCGGCCGGTCTATCGTCTACTTCTTCGTCGCGGCCGTTCTCTCCCTTCAAGCGTTCAGCACCGACCCGACGCTGCTTTGGTATCCGGTCGTCTTCCTCGCCGTGATGATTCTCCTCTTCGACAACGTCGTTCGGACGTACATCCGGCCGTACCTCTCGGGGGGACTGCTGCACACCGGTCTCGTGATGTTCGCGTACCTGCTCGGACCGCCGCTGTTCGGTTGGTACGGCATCTTCCTCGGCCCGCTACTCATGGTGTTCACCGTCTTCTTCGTCTGGATGGTGTTGCCGGTGCTCGCCAACCCGGACCGCGAGGAGACCGACCGACCGGACGCGGCGGCCGGGCCGACGCTCAGCGAGTTCGAACGGCCACGCGAACGCACCCGCCCCGACGACTCGGCGACCGATACGGACCGCGGCGACCCACAACCGGGGTGACGTTCCGAGTTCCGAGATAGCGGGAACTGGGGTGACGAGTTCGACCCCGAGCGGGTCCGGCGTCGCTTCGACTTTCCTCCGCTTACAGCCCTGCGGACCCGGAGTCGGCGTCGGGGAGATTCACTTTCTCGGCGGGCAGACCGAGTTCTTCCAGCGCTTCCTTCAGGTGTTTGCCTTCGGCGTACTCGGCTCCTTCCTCGACGCGTTTCGCCTGCGCCAGCGCGAGCACCTCACCGCGGTGTTCGTCGGGTATCTCGAACTTGTCGGTGGAGAGTTCGATGACGAACCCGTTGTGGTCGGTGGTGTACACCGAGTGGAAGATACCGCGGTCGAACTCGTTGTAGTGGTGGCCGCGTTCTTCCAGCGCGTCCTTTATCTCCTCGATGCGCTCCGGTTCGAACTGGAAGGCGACGTGGTGGACGCCGCCGAGCGGGGTGCGCTGCGGGCCGCGGTTCGACTGTCGACCCTCCTCGACGAAGAACGTCAGCATCCGGCCGTCGCCGGTGTCGAAAAACAGGTGTGTGACGTGCGGCGCGTCGAGGTTCGGCTGTTTCAACACCAGCGGCATGCCGAGGACGTCGCGGTAGAACGCGACGGTGTCTTCGACGTTGCTGCCGACGAAGGTGATGTGGTCGACGCCCGTCGTGTGAAACGGCGCGTCGGGGAGGTCGGCGGTGACTTCGAGGTCTGTCGTGGACTGGTTGTCGCTCATGGGTCTCTCTAGTCGCTGATAACGGAAATACACTCGCTGACGCCGACGTCACCCGGTTACGCACGTGTCAGTAGCGGTCGGAGATACTGCATCGAACGCGAAAAAGAACGGAATCGAACCGTCGTCTACGGGCGCTACAGCGGGGAACCGTCGTGGGTCGTTACTGTGCCTCCCGATACGGCCATTCGGGGTCGCGTTGGTCCCGTGCCGTCGGTTCTCGGAGGGTGTCGGGACGCTGTCCGCGTCCCGCCCAACCGAACTGACGGACGTTCTGCCACGCGTCGACGAGTGCATCGGGGTTCTCGCCGCGGGTTATCGTCACCGAGTCGAACTGCGTCGGGTCGTCGGTCCACGCACAGATTTCACAGGCGTCATACGACCCGCGTTCGCCACGGCTCAGCGTCCGAAACCCGCAGCAGGGACAGAACCCTCGCAGCCGAGAGTGCCGTCGAGCCATACCGATTAGTCCACGTCCGAGTATATCAATCTTTGCCGACTTTCAATGAGATAATCACGATTTGCCGACGATTCGGCGGTCGGTTCGAAGACGATTCAACGGATGTTGTATCTTCTGGCCGACCTCTTCGGTCAACTACACGTCGCCGGGATTACTCCGCGTCGCGGGCGGCCGCGAGCGACTCGAAGTCGTACTCGACACCGGTCAGGTCCTCGGAGACGCCCCAGAGTCGTCCGGCGGCTACCTCGTCGTACGACTCCTCGCTCGACTCCTGTACTTCGGGATGGCCGCGCATGTTCATCAGGCCGCCGGGACCGACGTAGCTTCCGCCGGGGACGTCTTCGGTGGCCGCGTACAGCATCGGCAGCGTCCCCCACTCGGCGGACTGCGCGAGCGTGGTGTTGGCGACGGCCATCGCCGCTTTTCTGACTTTCGACCCCCTCGCTTCCGGTCCACGGTACTGGAGGTTCGTCGCCGCGTAGCCGGGATGACAGCCGATACTGCGGACGTTCTCTATCCCCTCGTCGTCCAGTCGTCGCTGGAGTTCGTACGCGAACAGCAGATTCGCCAGTTTGCTCTGGGCGTACGCGCCCCACTCGTCGTACGACTCCTCGCCCTGTAGGTCGTCGAAATCCATCTCGCCGGCCTCGTGAACGCCGCTGCTCTGGGTGACGACGCGCACGTCGTCGCCGGTCATCTCGCCGAGCAACAGTCCCGTGAGCGCGAAGTGACCGAGATGGTTGACGCCGAACTGCGTCTCGAAGCCGTCTTGAGTCTCACTTCGCGGAATCGCCATCACGCCCGCGTTGTTACAGAGGATGTCGAGTCGGTCGTGGATATCCGAGAACGTCTCGGCGAACGTCCGCACCGAGTCCAAATCCGCCAAATCGAGTTTCTGGAGTTCGAGCGCCCCACTGGGTCGGTTGGCCGCGAGTTCGCCACGAGCCTCTTCGCCGCGTTTCATGTCCCGACACGCCATGACGACGTGCGCGCCGCGGTGGGCGAACGCGCGGGAGGCGTGGTAGCCGAGGCCGCTGTTTGCACCGGTGACGACCACTGTCTGTCCGTCGAGTCGCGGCATCTCCGCCGCCGTCCAATCGTCTCTCGCCATGGCTCACCGTACGGTTTCGAGCGCAAAGAACGTTGTAGCGTCGGCGACGGTAACCGGTCCGGTCTGTTTCGAATCGCCGACGACTCACTCCGTCTCAGTCAGTTTACTCAACTGATTCGCCGGACTTCTCTTCGTCCTCGGTCGCAACGTCTGCATCGTCGACGTCGTCGAGTTCGTCGAGGCCGAACTCGTCGATGGTCGTCTGCTCGGATTCTATCATCTCGTGGCCTCGGTACTTCTTGTAGAGACGCTTGAGTTTCGGATAGCCGGCTTGCTGTTGGAGCGTCCACTCCGTGGCGAACGACCCGTCGTCGATGCCGTCCATCTTCTCGCGCATGAACTCGCGGAGCGGCTCGCGGTCGAACTCGTCGATGCCCGCCAACTGGCCATACTGGCTCGTCATCGAGTGCAGCGGCATCTGTTCGACGAGTCCCATCGTCGCGGCTTTCCGGAAGATGTGGCTCAGTTCCTGTGAGAGATACTGCTCCATCAGGATGGCCTCGGGCGGCGCACCTGCCTCGCGTTCGACTTCCCATTTGGCGATGAGCGCGTTGGCGATGACGGGGATGAGTCCTTGCTCGGTCAGCAGGTCGAGTTTCGTCTCCGTCTCGAAGTCGCCCTCGATGACGCCCGACCGAGTCGCGCCGATGCCGTGAGCGATGGCGAGTGCGACGTCGAGCGCCTCACCCGACGAATCCTGTTCGACGGCGAGAAATGCAGGTGCGCCGCGGCCGTCGACGTACAGTTCGCGGACCATCGCGCCGACCATCCGCGGGGCGACCATCACCACGTCCACGTCGTCGGGCGGTGAGATGTAGTCGTAGGTGACGTTGTAGCCGGAGGCGAAGTTGACCACGTCGCCGGATTCGAGGTTGGGTTCGACGTGTTCTTCGAAGACGGCGGGGGCGACTTCGTCGGGGACTAAGAGGAAGACGACGCTGGCGACGGAGACGGCCTCACCGGTCTCGTAGACGGGGAAGCCGTCGTCTTGGGCTTCCTCCCACGAGGCGTCCTTGCGGTTGCCGACGACGATGTCTTCGACGCCCGCGTCGCGGAGGTTCTTCGCCTGCGCCTGTCCTTGGTTGCCGTAGCCGATGATGGCGACGGTTCGCCCGGAAAGCGCGTCGAGGTCGGCGTCCGATTCGTCGTAGACGGTGGAGTCGGCCATGCTCACTCTGCGTCCGAGTCGCCCAAATAGCTTCGTGCCGAGACCGACGACCACCGACCGCTGACGCGACCGGGGACGGCGACTCCGTGCCCGCCGTCGGTGAGTGTACCTGCCCAAGGACTTTGCTGGATTTCGCCGTATCCGCCGTATGCCACACGCAGGCGACATCGACGAGGATATCTCGGAAGCCGAACGGCAGGCGCTCCACCAACTCCAACTCGGCATCGAGTACGTCTATCGCAGCTACGGCGCATTGCTGGACTTTCACCACCATCTCGGCCACGCGATGGACCGCATGGCCGACGCCGAAGAACATCTCCGGGCGGCGGGCCACGACGAACTCGCCGACGAACTTCGGGACCGGCATCTGCCCGCAGGTGCGCTCGACGACCGCTGGTCGTACGAAATCGTCGGCGACTTCAGACGAAACTTTCTGCACGAGATAACCGACTACGAGACGGGCGTCCGCGACGACCTCGTCGACGGCCTCGACCACGTCACGGAGCGAGAACAGCAACGGGAGTGGCGCGAGCGCGCCGAGAGCGACGCGTGGAAATCGGAGTGAGACCGAGTCGAGCGACTGTTCAGTCGTCGCTGCCGCCGTGGTCGACCGGAGACGCGTCGTAGCTCTCGTAGCCGTCGTAGCGCTCGTAGACGACTCGTCCACCGAAGCGTTCGTCAACCCGCGCGAACGCGGCGACCACCTGTTCGCGTTGGAGCACTGCGAACCCAAAGAGGATGATGACGAAGCCGAGACCGGTCGTCTCCGTCACCGTCTCGTCGAGGACGAGCCATCCGGTGAGCGTCGCCACCGCGGGCACGGCGTAGGCGGTGAGGTTTGCGCGAATCGGTCCCGCGCGCTCGATGAGCAGGAAGTACGCGGCGTAGGCGACGCCGGTCCCGAGCACGCCGACGTAGGCGACGGCGGCGAGGAGTTTCGGTGTCCACGCAATCGCCGTCGACTCGCCGAGGGCGAGACTGCCGCCGTGGATACAGAGCGCGCCGAAGAGGAACGCCCACGCGGAGAGCGGAAGCGTCGCGAGGTTCGGTTCCGCACGACGCATCAACACGCTCCCGAGTGCGATGCTGACGGCGGCGACGGCGATGAGCGCCTGTCCCTCCGCGCCCGAGTGGAGCATCGCGGGCGTCGGTTGGACGATGACCAACACGCCGACCAGACCGAGCAAGATACCGACTGCGCCGACCCACGAAACGCGTTCGTCGCGCAGCAACGCGACGGCGAACAGCGGCGACAGCAGTGGGAGCAGACTGTACATCACCGCGGCCGCGCCGCTGGTCGTGCCCTGTTGGCCGACGAACAGCAGCGCGTTGTTGATGGCGACGACGAAGACGCCGCTTGCGAGGATGGCGAGCACGTCGCTTCGAGTTTGCGGCAGCCAGTCGTCGTAGACGACGGCGACCAGTCCCAAGAGCAACAGCCCACCGATATCGAACCGGAGTGCCGCGAACAGCACCGGCGGAATCTCGGCGACACCGATTTTGATGGCGACGAAGGAAGTGCCGAGAAACACCGATGCGACCGCGAAGAGTGAGAATGTCCGGTCGCTACTCATCGGCGCACCCCCGGTTTCCGACGGCCAGCGTGATTCGTGACTGGAACGTCGGAACCGGGGCGTGCTTGGGGGGCGGTCAGATGACGAATATCACATAATAGCTCGAACACAGTTTAGTTCCTCGAATCGATTTTCACTCTCGTGGGTTATATGTCTAACGTGGGGTCGCGTGGCGTGACAAACAGGCACTAGTGTCTGTGTGTCCTTGTCATGCCTACAGTTCCGTTGCCAACGGCTAACAGTCGATGGATTTCGTGACCGCCCAAATCCTGACTCGCGGGCCGTTACTCGTCGTCTGCCGCCGCCTCGACGCGCCCGGCGTACTTCTCCAGTTCTCCGGCGAGGGTTCGTGCTTGCTCGGCACTGAGCGTCACCCGGTCGGCGTGCGCCGGGAGATGTTCCAACTGGGTGTTGTCGAGTTCGAGTTCGAGCGTGACAGCGTCGGGGTTCTTTCTCGGCGCGGTGACGTTGAGCACGGCGAACGCCTCCTCGTCGAAGTCGTGTCCGTGCGCCTCGCCGTCGAGCATGTCGAAGGTGGTGTAGGCGTTGATGCGGAGCAGTCGGTCTGGCATACCCGTGGTTGCGTCCGAGCCGACATGGACGTGACGGGTCGAACAGCTCTGGTCCACTTCTCTAGCTCGCCTGAAAGTTTTTATCCGATTGGGGGAAACCCGGGGGTATGGACTTCGAAATCGCAGACGGCCACAGTTACGCGACGCTCGAAATCAGCATGGACGCGGGCGACCGAGTCGGCGTCGACCCCGGGTCGATGGTCATTCGAAGCGAGTCCGTTCACTCGGAGACGAACTCCGGTGAGGGCGGCCTCGGCGGGATGCTCAAACGCGCCGTCTCCGACGAACTCGAGGTACTGACGACGTTCATGGAAGCCGAAGCCGACGACTCGCGTGTCGTGCTCGCGCCGGATTACCTCGGCGACATCGCCCACATCGACCTCGACGGCACCGAGGGCGTCAAAGTCCAGTCCGGCGGCTTGCTCGCGTGGACCGAAGATATCGAACGCGGCACCGCCCGCAACGACGCGAGTAACTTCTTCTCGTCGGGCGAACTCACCGTGCTGAAACTCGACGGCAGCGGGTCGGCGTTCGTCTCGGCGTTCGGTGCAGTTAGAGAAGAGACGGTCACCGGCGACGACCCCCTCGTCGTCGACGAGGACCACCTGCTCGCGTGGACCGACGGTCTCTCGGTCTCCCGACAGAAGGATTCGAGCATCAAATCCTCGCTGCTCGGCGGCGAGGGCTTCGTCACGAAACTCTCCGGTGAGGGCCGCGTCTGGGTCCAGACCCGCGACCCGATGATTCTGTATCAGGGTAACGGGAACTGAGCGAACAAGAACACCGACCGCGAGCGAACGAGCGTAGCGAGTGAGCGAGCGGGCCGAGGAGTGAGTGGAGGGTGGCGAAGCCGCCCGAAGTGAACGACGAGTGCTTTTGGTCCGAGAGCAGACGCTTCGCGTCTGCTAAGCCTTCGCGGTGAAACCGCGAAGACAGCTTTTACCGAGCGGACGGCGAAGCCGTCCGCGCAGCGTAAAAGGTGGGTTCTAGTCGTCGGAACTGATGGGCGTCCCGTCAGCGCGCGCGGGCGCGGGACTGTCGTCCATGTCGTCCTCGTCGGCGTAGGGGTACCACGTGAGCTTCGTGTTGTGCATCATCGGGTCCTCGTAGTCGGTCTCCTCGGGTTCGATGAGGTCTGCGAGTTCGTCCTCGTCGAGGCGTTCGACGAACGTGCGGAACGTCTCATCGCCCTCGCGTCGGTCCTCGAAGTTCGCCAGCAGATTGGCAATCGCGCCGGGCACCTCGTCGACGGGGACGCGCTGGCCGACCCAGTCGGCGAACTGCGGGTTCTCGCCCAACCCGCCGCCGAGGCCGATGTCGAGCGCTTCGACGGCTTCGCCGTTCTTTCGCGTCTTCATGCCGCGGAGGCTCACGTCCGCGATTTGCGGTTGGGCGCAGGAGGCCGTACAGCCCGAGAGGTGGATGTGGAAGTCCTCGACGCCCTCGGGGAGTTCGACGTTCTCCTTGAGCCAGCGTGCGTAGCGGACTTGGCGGTTCTTCGTCTCGACGATAGAGAGCGAGCAGAACTCCGTGCCCGTACAGGCGATAGAGCCGCGCATGAACGGGTGCGGGTCCGGCGAGTAGTCGGAGAGGAGGTCCTCGGCGAGCAGGTCGTCGAGGTTCTCCTCGGGGACGTCGGTGACGATGGCGTTCTGGCGCTGGGTCAGTCGAACTTCGCCGGAGCCGTACTCGTCCGCGAGGTCGGCGAGTTCGAGCACGTCCGCCGCGCCCATGCGGCCGACGAGCACGTCCAAGCCGACGTAGTAGTTGCCGTCGTTCTGCTCGTGGACGCCGACGTGGTCGGAGTGGCCGCCGGTGGCGTAGCCGGAGTTGTACGAGTACTCCTCGCGGAGGTCTTCGCCCGCGGTCGGCAGCTCCCAGTCGACGTACTCCTCTTGGAGCACGCGGCGCATCTTCTCTGCGCCCCACTCGTCGACGAGGAACTTGATGCGGGCGTTGTAGCGGTTCTCGCGGTCACCGTAGTCGCGGAACAACGCCGAGAGCGCGCCGCCGACTTCGCCAGCCTGGTCGGGCGTGACGAACACGTCGAGGTCCCGGGCGAGTCGCGGTTCGTTGCGGGCGAGGCCGCCGCCGACGCGGATGTTGAAGCCTTTCTCTCCATCTTTGGTCGCTGGCTCGAACGCGAGGTCGTTGATGTCGCCCTGCCCGCAGCCTTCGCGGCAGCCGGTGACCGACACTTTCCACTTCCGTGGGAGGTTCGTGTGGTCCTCGTGGCCTTTGTAGGTGTCGTGGAGGTCCAAGGCGACGGGGAGCGCGTCGACGTGTTCGTGTTTGTCCTTGCCGGCGACTGGACAGCCGACGATGTTCCGCCAGGAGTCGCCGCAGGCTTGCTGGGTGGAGAGTCCGTGTTCGTCGAGTTTCTCGAAGATAGCCGGGATGTCTTCGAGGCGAATCCAGTGGAGTTGGATGGACTGACGGGTAGTGAAATCGGCGTACGCCGCGCCGAACTCGGGGTTGACGCCCGGACCACGGGCGAACTCGTCGGCAATTTCGCCGACGGCGCGGACCTGTCCGGGTTCGAGCACGCCGTTGGGCGTCCCGATGCGCATCATGAAGTAGCTCTCTTGGCCGTTTCGCTGGTGGTACAGCCCCCACCATTTGAAGCGCTCGAACCAAGCGTCGCGTTCGTCTTCGGGTATCGACTCCCACCCCTTCTCGGCGAACTCGAACAGACGCTCCCGTATCTCGTTGCCGTACACCTCGGACTTCCATCGCTCCACGTCAGTCGGCATTGAACTCTCGTATCGCCCGCACGCCTAAACCAGTCGTTGCCCCGTCAACCATCCCCGGTGCTCGCCGGAAGAGGATCATGTTGCCTATTCACGTTTACGACTCGCATTCGACAGCAACAGTCCCTCACGGTCGATATCTCGCCACTCGCCGTCGACGATTCGGCCGACCGGGAGCCAGTCGGTCGTCGCCTTCGTCCCACAGACGATACACTGGCAGACAGCCCGAATCTCGACGGTGCGTCCGTCGACGCCCGGTTCGACGAGGTTCTCGACGACACCGTCGGCGAGGTCACAGTCGCAGAATCCGGGGTCGTAGAAGCGCCACAGTTCGCCGACGCCGACGCGTCGCTGGTCGTCGACCGAGAGCCACGCGCCGTCGTCTTGGATTCGAAGCGGGACGGTCACTACTGGACGTTCGTCGCCCGTCCTCCTGTCTACGTCGGTCCGCGCAAGCATCCGGCCGCTCTGTGACACACGATACGCACAGAATCACCTGGCACGGTCGACTTCGGGTTCTTTTTCGCCGTCGGATATAGCGGCAACAGGTTCTCCTATCGGGGAGTGCTGGCACCGTTTACAACCGAAGACGGCCTTATTCGGACGCCGCCCTCAGAGGGTACTGTGACGCATCTCCACGCCGACGCGACCCACCGAGAACACGCGTCCGCCGACGTCGCCCCCGAACTGTACGAGGAGGCTGACCCAGCGGATGAGTGACCCGGTGCGACACGGACAGACGAGTTCGGAAGCAGCCGACACGGACGGACAGTCGCCCGACAAGGCCGACGATGTCGACGACGACCACCTCTCGGACCTCGAAGACGGCGCTGGCTGTACGGAAATCTGGGAACACCTCTCGGAGCGCCGGGCGGACGCGGATGCTCGCTCGGCCGAACTCGCCGAGGAGTGACGACGCGTCCGGTTCTCACCAATCGCTCGGAACCGCTCTCCACCGGAAGCGACCCCGCGCGAGAGCGACAACCTCGTGCGAACCCGATGCCCCATACGACCGTCGTGCGCGCTGTCAGTCGAAGCACGGGACGCTTTTGACCGACCCTCTCCAACGACCCTGTAGATGAGAGACGACCAGACGCCGAACGTGCCGCCGTCGGAGGCCGACCGCACGTCGCCGGTCGGCGAACCGGTCATCCGGTCTGACCCCGCGGTGACGGGCGAACGCGCACACGACGCCGTCGGATTCGACCCCGACGACCCCGAGAGCGTCGCCCACGCCGCCGAGACGGTTCGCCAGTTCGCCGACTCGACGGTCGGCGGCGCGGACAACGTCTATATGCTCCGCGGGGCGGCAGCGTGCGCAGCGCTCGTCCGCGGCGTCGGATCGTACAAGGCAGCGGCCGAGGAAGCCGGCGGCGACGTCTCCGTCGCCTTCATCCGCAAGTGGGCGCGGGTTCACGACCTCCCGCGGTCGATTCGTCGTCACGTCGCACTCGGCCACATCGCACCCACCGCGGCGAAACACATCGCCCGCGTCTCCGGTGACGCACGGTTCGCCCTCGCGTGGGCGACGCTCGACGGTGACCTCACGGTCAGAGAAGTCAGACGCCTCGCCAGCGCCGTCAACGACGGCGAGAGCGTCAAATCGGCGCTCCGAGAGTACGACGTCGAACTCGGACAGCTCTCGGTTTCGCTCCCCCCGGAGGCGTACGTCGAACTCCGTCGCCACGCGTCGTTATCGGACCGCTCGCCCGACGACGTGTTGAGCGACGCACTCGTCGCGTATCTCCGCGACGGCGACGAGTAGTTAGGTGTCTCAGTTCTCGGCGAGATACTGCTGTGCCGCCGCCGCAATCGTCTCTCGCGCCGTCTCCACGTCCGGCCAGTGAATCGTCTCGTTCGGGAAGTGCGCCTGTTCTATCGTTCCGGGGCCGAACACGACGGTCGGAATCCCCGCTTCGACGTAGTGCCGTGCATCCGCGCCGTAGGTCGCACCGTGAACGTCCGTGTCGTCGAATCCGGCGTCGGTCATCGCGGCTTGTAGCGCCGTGACGACCGGTTCGTCGGCGTCGATTTCGGCGGACTCGAACTGGATGGTGAAGCGCTCGAACGACGGCGGATGCTCGCTCAGCCACTCGCTGTCGGCGACGACCTCTGCGAGGCGTTGCTCGTACTCTCTTTCGACTTCGTCGACTGTCTCACCGGGGGCGACGCCGATTCGTATCTCGGCGGTGAGCGACGCCGGAATCGTCGACGACCACGACCCCGCCTGCACGCGGCCGATGCAGATGGGCCACGGAACCGGGAACTCCTCGTACAGCGGGTGCTGGACGCGTTCGCCGCGTTCGGCTTCGAGGTCCTCGAACGCGTGGCGAATCCGCTCGAAATGCGGCAGGACGGACTCGCCGACCCACCGCGTCGCCGCGTGCGCCGACCGCCCGGTGATGCGGAGTCGTTTCATCACGGTACCTTCCGTCGCCGTGACGACGGTCAAATCCGTGGGTTCGGCGACGATGGCGGCGTCCCGGTCGAACGGGTAGGGGTTGTCGAGCGCCGCCGCGGCGGCCCCGATACCGCCTTCCTCCTCGCCGACGACGCTCTCGACGACGATGCGGCCGTCGAGGTTCAGTTCGCCGTTTTCGACGGCGTCGCGCACGTCGACTGCGGCGAACACGCAGGCGGAGACGTTCGACTTCATGTCTACCGCGCCGCGGGCGGTGAGTTCGTCGCCGTCCCACGTCGGTTCGAAGGGGTCGCTCTCCCAGAGGTCGTCTCCGGCGGGAACCACGTCGCTGTGGCCGTTCAACACGAGTGTCGGGCCGGCGTCGGGGTCGCCGAATTCGAGAACGCCGGCGACGCTCGGTCGGTCGGCGACGACGAGTTCGTCCGGGTCGTCCGGAAACGACGGATGCTCGGCGAGACGGTCGGCGTCGGCGGTCCACTCGACCACCTCGAAGCCGAACTCGTCGAGTCGTTCGCGGAACCACGACTGCGCGGCCGCCTCTTGGCAGTCAGTCGTATCGAAGCGGAGAAACTCCTCGGTGAAGCGCCGGAGGTTCATGCCCGCACCGACGACGCCACCCTGCGTAAGCGTTCGGACGCCCGACGGTTTCGCCGGGTCGGTGGCGGCCGCCGATGTAAACACTTTTCAGCGCTCTCGCGTAACTGAGTTCGAGGGCTGGTAGCTCAGTTAGGCAGAGCGTCTGGCTTTTAACCAGACGGTCGGGGGTTCAACTCCCTCCCAGCCCGTTTTCCTGCGACGAACCAACCGACGAGCACCGCACAGCGGTGCGAGTCGTCCGTGAGGAGCGAAACGGCTCCCGAGGATGTTGAGTTGGACCGAACGGACGGAATGAGTCCGGGCGTAGTTCAACTCCCATCGGGTCCGTACGCTTCGCTCACTTCTCCGACGACGTTCGCAAACGCTTCGCGTGTGCTCACTCCCGTCGGCTCCGTTCTATGTACTCTGTGCTCCGTCACCTGTCCGCTCTCGACGACGAAACGAAGGTGGTGAGAAAGGGTCGGTACGTGACCACACGCACGTACCGCGAGCCATGACAGCCTGGTGCTGACGACAGACTCTGTTCGACGTTCGGTACTATCGAGCCAGCCACTGCCGTGTCGAACACAGCCGTCGTGTCAGTTGGTGCCTGACGAACGGAGACAGATTTGGGGGTGCCTCCGGACGCTCCGCTCAGTCTTGCACGCTGACGCTGATTCGCCCGTCTGCTCTGACGGCGACCTGGTAGCCCTCGTAGTCGAAGGCGAGTTCGCCGCGAATGCCTCGTGGGCGAGGCGAATCAGGGCCGAAGAGGGCGGTTTCGAGTGCGTCGATGTCGACGCTGTCGTAGAGTGGGGAGAACTCGTTCTGCAGCGGGTCCACGCCCGCCACGTCGGCGACAGCGGTGATAACCGTGACACTCAGGTCGAAGGACTCGCCCGGACGATACCATGCCTCTGCAGCTGTCGGTGCGTTGTTCGCGTGCCCATCCGCGTCAACGTCACCTTCCGTGTGCGAGTGTTCCATCGATTCGACCTCTCCGACCATACTCAACTACCACGGGGTGTCTGTGTAGCATCCTCGGTTGAACGTTCAATCATTTATATATGCCTCCGGAGCCGTCGTCACTCCGCATCCACCCCGTTCAACCCGTTCTGCACGAACGTCTTGTGCGCACGGCGGAGACGGACCGATGCCGCTTGTGCCGAGATTCCCATGCCTTCGGCGAGTTCACTCAGGGTGGTGTGCCGCGGCACCTCGAAGTAGCCTTCGTCGAGCGCCCGCGTGAGAATCTCGCGTTGCGGTCCCGTCAGTCCGAACGACTCGCCGGGTAACTCGCCGCTCTCGCTGTACACGGCGGTGAGGTGACGCGTCACGTCGACGTCGAGGTCCTGTTTGTAGTACGCTTGGAGCGCTTCGCGGTCGGGAAAACGCATTCGAATCTGCCAGACGCCCTCCTCCCACTGCATGTCGATGTTCATCGCGCCGAGTTCGACCACCGCCGGATACGCCGAGAAGCGGTGACCGTACTCGGTGTATTCGAGGTGGTAGAGACGTTTGTCGTCGACGTCGACCAGTGGCGTGAGGGTGGTCACCGTCGGGTCGTCGGCGACGGCGGCGGCGAACTCCTCCGCCGAGATGCCTTGCACCCAGACGAACAGTTGGATGACGCCGGCCTCGTCGGTCTGTATCAGTTCGACGTCGGCGACGACACCGGCTTTAGAGGAGAGCGCCTGCTGGAGAATCGGTGTGTCCAGAACGAACTCCCCGATGAGACTCATCTACGCGGATGCAGTCCTCTCTCGGTAAAAAGGGTGACTCTCCGACAAATGTTTGCCGCATGAGGTGTCGACCCGTTCGTTGGCTACAGGTTCTCGCCTTGATAGCTGCCGTCGTACGTGCCGTCGTGGTCCGCTGCCGCGAGTACCAGTTGCGCGATTCGCGCCCCGCGCTCCAGTTCGACGTCGTGGTGGACTTCGAGCAGTCCCTCACCTTTGCCTTCGTAGCCTGCGTCCCACACCGCCGTGTTTAGCATACAGGAGTTGCGAAGCAGCGACGACCGAGGGTAGATGAAGCCGACGTGGTCTTCGGGAATCTGTACCGTCTCCGCGTACTGGACGACGTAACCGCCCGGCGGAAGGTAGTACGTCTCCGTCTCGTCGTCGGTCTCCTCGCGTTCGACCAACTGCCGGTCGCCGATTTCCTTGCCCTCACGGCCGATACGGCCGGGTTCTCGCTGTTCGAAGACCGCTTCGAGCGTCAGGTCGACGCCGTTCGGTTGCAGTTTTTCTCCCGAAACCGACGAGACGTGGTCGCCGACGAACGAACCTGCTCGGTACATGTCTCGGTGTGGTGACTCTCGGCAGATAGCCGTTATCGTTCGCTGTGGGCAACAATCTCCGGAAGACGCGTCGCCTGACGCAACCGTTATCTGACTCAGTCTGCAAACTTCGGCGTACTCACCGATGTCTTCCGGATATTTGGTTGCTGACAGTCTGTCGGCGGTGGCGGACATTTTGACCGCATCTCCCTCTTTCCGACGACGTCACCGGAGTCGTCGAGGAACGGCCCCGTTGTGTGACACCACCGAAAACGACACCACCGCCCCTGCCCACGGGAGACTGTGACGGCCGCTACGTCCGTTGTCCGCCGACTCCCCGGCCTCGCGGTTCTCGTGGGTATCGCCGTCACCGCGTCGCTTCTCGGGGGAGTCGTTCCGATGCTCGACGGTCTCGTACTCGCTATCGCCGGCGGTGCGCTCGTCGCAAACACCGTCGGCGTTCCCGAACGGGTCCGCCCCGGCGTCGAGTTGCACGGCCGGTTGTTGGAACTCGGTATCGTCTGCTTGGGTGCAGGGCTCTCGTTGGCCGCGATACGGGCCTCGGGAACGCTGATCGTTGCCCTCGTCGTGGCCACCGTCTGCGGCGGACTGGTGTTCGTCGAGGCGCTCTCGCGGCTTCCCTTCCGACTGCCGACGAAGACGGGGTCGTTGCTTGCGAGCGGAGCCAGCGTCTGCGGCGTCTCGGCGGCGGCCACCGTCGGCGGGAGTATCGACGTCGACGACGACCAGTTGGCGTACGTCGCCGCCAGCATTCTCCTCCTCGACGCGGTGACGATAGTCGTCTTCCCGCTCGTCGGCGACGCGCTGGCGCTCGGCGACAAGGAGTTCGGAATCTGGGCCGGTCTCACGATGTTCAGCACCGGGCCCGTGACCGCCGCCGGATTCGGCTACGGTCCGGTCGCCGGCGAGTGGGCGACGCTCACCAAACTCGTCAGAAACGCGTTCATCGGCGTCGTCGCCGTCGCGTACTCGTTTGCGTACGTGGGCGAGACGGCTCGGTCGAAGCCAGTGTTCGCCCGTCTCTGGTCGGCGTTTCCGACGTTTCTGGTGGGGTTCGTCGCCGTCGTCGTCGTCGCCAATCTCGGCGTTCTCTCGGCCGACCAACTGGCCGTCGTCGGGCGAGCGAGCGACTGGTTGTTCGCGCTGGCGTTCGCGGGACTCGGTCTCGAAATTCGCCTCGACGCGATGCGCGAAGCAGGGGCCCGACCGCTTCTGGTGTTGGTGACGTATCTGTTCGTCGCCGGAGCCGTCGTCTTCGGTGTCGTGACGACCGTGTTCTGAACGTCGACTCTCCGAAACCGGGTTTAACTCGAATCCGAGTTTCTTTTTGAAGTTCGCGCGAAAATTGCCGACGGGAGCGGTATTCCACACGGTCTTCGGGTAGGAAACACGCGGGATTTATATCCAACCGGAGACGACCATCGGACGTTATGGGACAGACGGTAACCGAGAAAATTCTCGCCGACCACCTCGTCGAGGGTGAGCTCACACCCGGTGAGGAAATCGGCATCGAGATCGACCAGGTTCTCACGCAGGACACGACAGGAACGATGGTCTGGCTGCAGTTCGAGGCGCTCGAACTGGACGAAGTCCAGACCGAACTCGCAGCGCAGTACTGCGACCACCAGACGTACCAGTTCGACTTCAAGAACACGGACGACCACCGCTTCCTCCGCTCGGCGGCGGGCACGTTCGGTGCGCACTTCTCCCGACCGGGCAACGGCATCTGCCACAACGTCCACAAGGAGAACTTCGCCGCACCCGGTAAGACGCTGCTCGGCTCCGACAGCCACACGCCGACGCCCGGCGGCCTCGGCCAACTCGCCATCGGTGCGGGTGGCCTCGACATCGCCGTCGCCATGGGTGGCGGCGCGTACTACGTCGAGATGCCGGAAGTCGTCAACGTCCGCCTCGAAGGCGAACTGCCCGCGTGGTCGACGGCGAAGGACGTCATCCTCGAGATGCTCCGCCAGCTGTCGGTGAAAGGCGGCGTCGGCAAGGTGTTCGAGTACACCGGCCCCGGCGTCGAGACGCTCTCCGTACCCGAGCGTACGACCATCACCAACATGGGCACCGAACTCGGTGCAACCTCCTCCATCTTCCCGACCGACGAGAAGACCAAGGACTTCCTGAAGCGCGTCGGCCGCGAGGACGAACACGTCGACCTCCAGCCCGACGACGACGCCGAGTACGCTGACGAACTCGTCATCGACCTCTCGGACCTCGAACCGCTCATCGCCAAGCCGTCGATGCCCGACAACGTCGTGCCCGTCCGCGAAGTCGCGGGCGAGTCCGTCGACCAGGTCATCATCGGCTCCTGTACGAACGGCGGCTACGCGGACATCCTCCCGGCGGCGAAGATGCTGGAAGGCCGCGAAGTCGACAAGAAGACCGACCTCATCGTCGCGCCCGGCTCCAAACAGGCCTCCGAGATTCTGGCCCGTCAGGGCTGGACCGCCGAGATGATGGCTGCCGGTGTCAACTTCTCCGAGGCGACCTGTGGTGCGTGTATCGGTATCGGTCACGTGCCCGCCTCCGACTCCGTCTCGCTGCGGACGTTCAACCGCAACTTCGAGGGTCGCTCCGGTATCGAGGACGACTCCGTCTACCTCTGCTCGCCGGAAGTCGCCACCGCGGCCGCCCTCAAGGGCGAAATCGTGGACCCGCGCGACCTCGCCGACGAACTCGGCGACCTCGAAGACCCGGGCCTCGAACTGCCCGACCAGTACGACGGCTCGAAAGCCGACCTCATCGCGCCCGACGAGGCCGTCGACGACGACCTCATCAAAGGACCCAACATCGGCGACGTGCCGCTGAAGGACCCGCTGCAGTCGCACCTCGCGGGTGAGGCGCTCCTGAAGATGACCGACAACATCACGACGGACCACATCATTCCGGCGACGTCGGACATCCTCAAGTTCCGCTCGAACGTGCCGAAGCTCTCGGAGTTCACGCTCTCGCGTGTCGACGAGTCCTTCGCACAGCGCGCACTCGACGCCGACGGCGGCTTCCTCGTCGCCGGCGAGAACTACGGTCAGGGTTCCTCGCGTGAACACGCGGCACTCTGTCCGATGTACCTCGGTATCGAGGGCGTTCTCGCGCAGTCGTTCGCCCGCATCCACAAGGCGAACCTGTTCAACTTCGGCCTCGTCCCGCTGACCATCGACGAGGACACCTACGAGAAAATCGAGCAGGGCGACGACGTCGAAATCGTCGACGACGTCGGCGACGGCGTCCGCTCCGGCCAAGAGGAGTTCACGGTCCGCGTGAACGACGACTGGGAAGCGACCGCCCAACTCGACGCCTCCGAGCGCGAGCGCAAGATTCTCGCCGCCGGTGGCAAACTCTCGTGGACGAAACAGCAGTACGACGAGGGCGAAAGCGGCGCGACGCCCGCCGACGACTGAACGCGCGTTCACACCCGACTTCTTCGTTTTTTCACCCGGCCGAGCGACGGTGATTGCGTCTACTCGCCCGTGACACTCACTGTGTGGTGACTGTTGCCAGCGCGTTTATTGTTCATCGTCCCGAACGGCTTCCCGTGACCACTGCCCCCGCCGACGCCGAAGGAACGACCGTCCGACGCGCCGAGCGGGCGGACCTCCTCGACGTGTTCCGAATCGAGAAAACTTGCTTCAAACAGCCGTGGCCCTTCGCGGCGTTCGAGCAGTTCCTCGGCGAACCCGGTTTTCTGGTCGCCGTCGAGGGCGTCTCGCAGTCCGGGCAGGGAGATGGAAGCGCCGAACGCGTCGTCGGCTACGTCGTCGCCGACGTGACGCCGAACTACGGCCGCGATATCGGCCACGTCAAAGACATCGCCGTCCACCCCGACGCCCGCGGACGCGGCCTCGGACGAATGCTCCTCCAGCAGTCGCTCGTCTCGATGACGCTCGGCGGCGCGAAACTCGTGAAACTCGAAGTCAGAGAACACAACGACCCCGCGAAAGCGCTGTACGAGAGCGAGGGCTTCGAACCCCTACGTCGAATCCCGCGATACTACGAGGACGGCGAGGCGGCACTCGTGATGGTCGTCGACGGCGACGAGTGGCAGCGCAGCGGCGACGAGGCGTAACCGACGCTCGCGTTCGTCGGTGAGTTCTGTAAGACCTAACCCTGCGAGTTCCTGCGTTACTGTTCTTGTTCGGCTTCGAGCCGTTCCACGCGTCGTTTGAGCGTTTCTAGTTCTTCGTCGTCTTCGTCGTGGTCGTCGTTCGTCGCCCGGTTCGAGAGCACGATCACTCCGATGACCACCAGCACTGCGGGGATTGTGAAGAGCAACAGTCCGAACCAGAGCGTGGGCGAGAATCCGACTTGGAGGGCGAACACGTCCACCGGTGTCTCGGCTACCGAAATCGTTCTTTCGCTCCGACGGCAATGGCGAGTATGGGATACGCCTGTCCGGTCTGCGACGTGCCACAGCGCGACGCCGAACATCTCGCAAACCACCTCGCGTTCACGGCGATGCTCCGCCACGAAGAGCACGAGGCGTGGCTCGACGAGCAGATTCCAAACTGGAGCGAGTGTGGCCCGAAGGAACTCGCCGAGGTCGTTCCCGACCACGCCGAGGAGACCGAGTACGACGAGGTGTTCGAGGATACGGTCGGGTCGACGCACCACGACCACGACCACCAGCACGGACACGACCACGCTCACGGCAGCACACCGGGTGGTATGGACCCGAGTTCGGCCGCCCAGCGCGGGTCCGGGTCGATGAGCGCGGAAGCCCAACAGGTGCTACAGGAAGCGCAGGAACTGACCCAGCAGATGCTCGAAACCGACGAGTCGGAGTCGGCCGACGACGCCGGTGGTGCCGGCGACGCCGACAGTGCGACCGAACCCGAGGCAGACGACAGCGACTCCGACGAGGAGTAATCCGGCGACGCGGGACGGAAACGCGTTTACCGCGACGCTCCGACAGGGGGAGCATGCAGACTGACGGCGCGTTCGCGCCCGACTCCGAAGACGAAGCGCGCGAGTTGTACGATTCGGTCGGCCCCGCCGCACAGGTCGTCGTCCGTGAGACGGCCAAAGCGATGGAGTTCGACCGCGAGGAGTATCGAGAACGAGTGACCGGCGAGGTAATCGAGACGGCCCGCGACGCACTGTTTGCCTCGTTGCTCGTCGTCCACGACGGCACCCGCGAGGAGTTCGAGACGTGGTGCGACGAGCATCCCGAGTACGAAGCCGAGAGCCTCGGCAGCGAGAACGTCGACAACGTCGTCTGGCACGCGGTTTCGTTTGCTGACAAGGTGCTCGCGGCGACGTACCAGAACGAACCGGAAGCGGCAGCGGGAACCCTTCGACGGCAGGCGTTCGGTCGGGTGTATCGGGAACTGTTCTGACTCGAACTGCTGACCCGACGCTCTCACGTCTCACCGCTACGAACGCAATCGGTTTACTCCCAGCGTCCAAAGAACGAGCGTGCGACCGATTACGCGCCGCGTGCTGGCTCTCCTCGCCCTCCTCTGTGTCGGCTTGCTGGCCCTCGGGGCGCTTCCGAGCTATCTCGGCACCGGCGACCCCTACTACCTCACCGCAGAGGAAACCGACGCTTCCGGCCCGGCCGTGAACGTCACGCAGTTTTCGGCCCAGCAGTATCCGTACCTCGCAACGGCGCTCGAAGAAGGCCGTTCGGATGGGTATCAGCGAGGACAGTTCGGCCTGAAGGAGTCCTTTACACACTCACCGTTCGACGAACGGGACGCGCTGGCGACCCGCCAACCCGACGCCGAACGCGAAAATCGAGTGTTAGTCGAGTACGACGGGACGCGCTACTGGGTCGCCGTGGAGCAAGAGTAAGCGTACCATGACCGACGACACACGCGACGACGGCGAGCGAGACGACGAGACCACGACCAACGCCGCGAGCAGCAGTGCCGCCAACGGTGGCCGACGCGACGAACTCGCAGAGCCCGAATGGCCGGTGCTCGACTCGCAGACCGAGTACGAAACCGGATGGTTTACTGGGGGATATGACCGAGTTCGTCAACCCGACGGCACCGAGAAACAGTACTACTGGGCCGAACTCTCGACGGCTGTCGTCATCGTTGCCGTCGCTGAGGACCACGTCCTCTTCGTCGAGCAGTACCGCCCGACCATCCGCGAGACGCAGTTGGAACTCCCCGCAGGAATCGTCGAGCAGGGCGAGTCGTTCACGCAGGCGGCCGAACGCGAACTCCGCGAGGAGACCGGCTTCGAGGCGTCGAGTCTCTCGTTGGTGCAGGAGTTCTGGACCTGCACCGGCTTACTTCGCCACCGTCGCGGCATCGTCTTCGCGGAGGGACTCTCGCCCGGCGAGCGGGAACTCGACTCCAACGAGTTCCTGACGCCGAAGGCGGTGCCAATCGACGACGCCGTCGCCGTCGCCCGCGCGCAACCGACGAACGACGCGACTATCGAGGGACTGTTGTTGGCGAAAGACGACGGACTGTTGTAAGCTGATTTTGCCACTATCCGACGCTATCCGTCGAGTCGCTGCAGACCGACGACGAGTCGATTCACGAGTTCGTCGGTCGTCGGCGACGGAATCGACTCCGGTTTCTCCACGTCCGTCTCGCCGACGTCGCTGACCGTCGCCTCGAACTGACCGGTCGAGACATCGTCGCTCATCAGGTAGCGGCCCGCCGAAGCGTCGTTGGTTACGTCCATCGTCGCGCGGGTGACGATTTCTCGGTCGCGGTCGACGTAGAGCGTCAACGTTGCGGTGCTGTTCTCGCTCCACGGTCCGAAGTACATCGCTCTCGTCTCCTCGCCGGTGAGGTTCGCGCGGAAAACGAGGGTCTCGTCGTCCGCCGACACCTGTTCGAACGTCACGTTCTCCGCTTGCTGCGGCCGAAAGAGGTGGATATCCGTGTACGACTTCCTCGGCTTGGAACTCCACGCACTCGGTGTTTCGGACGTGATGTTTCGCGCCCACACCGTGTGGTGGGTGTACATCGCCTCGTACTGGTGGTCTGCGATATCCACGCTGCCGTGCGCGCGTCCGCTCTGCCCGTCGACGGCGTAGGTGAACCGGTCGTGCGTTCCGCCTTCGAACCGAACGTCGAGGTCGTACGTGTAGTTCGTCGCTCGCAGGTTCTCCATCGCTGTCGTCGCTTTTTCGGTCGGCGTGTCGTCGGCGGCGATGGCTCGGTGTTCGGCGGTCGGTGCGGGTTGGAGCGCCAGCGCCCCCGTCGCGGAGACGACGAGGAGGGTGACGAGGAGGAGGGCTATCCGTCGCGGAGATTGTTTCACGCACAAACATCCAATAACACAATAATGAATGTTTCCCCGTGACCCGCGGCCTTATCCGTCTTCACCGGAATGTCGTGATATGGACGGCGAAATCACGCCCGAAGAAGTCGAGGACCTCCTCGACGGCGATACCCCGCCACGAGTCGTCGACATCCGCTCTCCGGCGGCGTTCGACCGCGAGCACATCTCCGGCAGCGAGAACATCCCCTTCGCCGAACTTCCCAACAGGGTCGAAGCGCTCGCCGACGCGGACCGAATCGTCACCGTCTGTCCGCACGGGCAAGCCAGCCAACAGGCCGCCCGCCTCATCAAATCTTACGAGGGCACGAAAGACGCCCGCGTCGAGAGCATGAAAGGCGGCCTCACCGCGTGGTCCGGCGACGTCGACTCCGCGCGACCCACCGACGACGAAGGTCCACAGTCGCCGTTCTAATCTTCAGTTAGTCCACAACGAGACGAGTTTCGTTACAACGCCCGCGACGGCGGCCGACTGCACGAAGAGGAATCCGTAGACGAGGGGCCAGATACTCACCCCGATGCTACCCGAAAACTCGTAGTAGAGATACCAATCTACGAGTGACGCGGCGACGATAGCCGGCGCACCGACTATCATGGCATCTCGTGGAATCAACCCACACTCCGCCAACGCGACAGCGACGCCGGAGGCGACGAACGCCCCGAGCGTCAGTCGACCCCACAGTCGCCTCGACTCGCTCTTTCTGGCAAAGAGGCTCACGAGACTCATGTCGTGGTTCTCTCTGCCGCACACAAATAGTTACACGACTGACACGGCTAACGCTGTGTGAGCGTTGTCTCGACTCCCGTCTCACCGACGGGAGTCACGAAAAACGGAACTCGACGCGGGGCCGAGTCAGAGAACGGTCAGGCGCGTGGTCACGCGACGTTGAACCCTTTGTCGCGGAGGAAGTCCTCCACGCGACCACTGTGGTTCCCCTGTAGCTCGATGGAATCGTCTTCGATGGTTCCACCGCAGGCGAACTTCGACTTCAAGTCCGAGGAGAGACTACTCATGTCCACGTCCTTGGGGTCGAATCCTTCGATGACCGTTACCTCCTTTCCGTAGCGGCGCTCGTCGATGCGGATGCTGATCTCTTGGGACTCTCGCGCCACGTCTTCGCAGACGCAGAGTTCCTGAGGCAGCCCGCACGTCGAGCAGACTTCCGACATTACAAGCCGAAAATACTCGATGGGGGTACAAAACAGTGTCGGGAAGCGACACGGCGGATGCTTCCGTCGATTTCACCGACTCGTCGTCGACGGTTGCGACTGGACCCGACCCATTACGACCGGAACCGGCCCAGTACCGGCGTGCTTCGCCGAACGAGCGCGTCGACCGTCTCTATCGCGGAGTCCGCCTCATCACGGCTCACGCCCGACCCGTATCGGGCGCGCTCGTACGCCTCGCCGACGCTGAGTGCGCGTTCGTCGAGACCGAGACGGGAGAGGCTCCGCAGATACCGCCGCGGCGTCTCGCCGGGTCGTCGCGGGCGGTACTGCCGCGACAGCAGATATTCGAGGCGCTCGAACGCGCGTTCGGTGTCCCGTTCGGGTGTCTGCCGTCGCCCTTGTACCCGTACCCAGACACTGCGGTACGCACGGGTACTGACGCCGGTTCGTCGTGCGCCCGCGGCGAGTCCGACGAGCGCTGCGAGTCCGACCCCGATGCTTTCGCGCGACGGGAGGCCGTCACCGGAGTCTCCCTCGCCAGTGCCACCGCTCGTGTTCGTGGTCGGCGAGAACGTCTGGTTCTCGCCGAGGCCGCTCACCGCGCCCCCGGGGACGCTCGCGTTCGCCCCCGACTGTTGGGCCTGCGGTCCGTCGATGTCGGCGCTCGTCGAAGTCGTCGTCGTGTTCGCGTCGGTTTCTGCGGGCGTGTCCGTCGGTGTCGGCGTCCACTCGCCGGTAGAGGAGTTGCCGGTGTCGACGCCGCTCTCGTTGCTCTGTCTGGCGCTCTCCAGACGGACGTCCTCGGCGGACTGCCGCGGCGAACTCGGCGTCGGGTCGAACTGCACCCAGCCGACTTCCGGGAAGTACACCTCGACCCACGCGTGGGCGTTCAGTCCGCGGACGACCCACTCGTTCTGCGACACCCGCTGGCCGGGGGTGTAGCCGGTCACCATCCGTGCGGGAATCCCTTCGGAACGGAGCATCACCGCCATCGTCGACGCGTAGTACGTGCAGTAACCTGCCTCCATCTCGAAGAGGAACGTGTCGGCGACGTCACCGGAGGGTTCCTCGACGGTCAGCGAGTACTCCTTCGTCGACTCCAGATGCTCCTCGATGGCGACGGCTTTGTCGTAGGCGTTCTCCTCGCCCTCGGTGACGTTGGCGGTCCGTTCACGGAGACGGTCCGACGTACTGTCGGGTAACTGCAGATACCGCCCCGAAACGTCGTTGGGGTAGTCGTCTCCCGAGCGTCGCAACTGCTCGGGAGTGTACTGCGGCAGTTCGCTGACGACGGTGTAGCTCTCGTTCTCTCTGAGCGACCCGCCGACGCGGAGCGTCCCCTGTTCGGTGACGAGTGCGTCGTTGGCGGGGCTACCGCGCAGTTCGACCGGGTCGGCCGCCGCCGGCAACGACTCCAGTTGCGTCCGCGCAGTCACACGCTGGGTGAGTTCGCGCCGGTCACCCGGTCCGCTCTCCAACCGCCCGTCGTACGCCCTCGTATCGGACTCCGAACGCACCCACCCGCTGCCGGTGTAGCGGTCGTACACGCCGGTCCGCCAGTACCGCGGTTCGGCGCTCTCGACGCTGAAGCGCACTTTCGGCGACAGTCTGATGCTGCCCTCGATGTTGACCTGGTCGTTCGACTGGACGAGGTTCTGCTCGCTCGTCGGCGTGTTCGTATCCGGCAGCAGCGGTTGGGCCGCCCCGCCCGGTACGACCGACAGCGACGCCGATGCGATAATCATCGCCGCGACGACGATGGCGAAGGTGTCCAGTTGTGCGGAGACGCCGCCGCGCGCTTCGAGCGTTCCCAGTGCGACGGCTCCGGCGACACCGACGACGCCGGCGAGCGTCGTCAACGGCCCAGCGTCACCCGTCAGCACCAGTAGGCCGAGCGTCGCTCCACCGACCGTCGCGGCGGCGACGTACCGCCGCCGAAGCGCCAGATACCACGTGAAAAACACCGGCGCGGGCGTCGCCGCCAGCGCCCACACGTCGGCCTGCGCCAGTCGCAGCACCGACAATCCGGTGAGCAACGCGACTACGTCCGCAAGGACTCTGTCCAGCGAGAATACGGCGCGTTGGCCCGCCGGGAGCGAGAAAAAGTACGCAGCAAACCCACCCAGCAGGATGAGAAGCGTCAGTACGAACGCCGCTCGCGGCCGGAGCAGTCGTGCGACCACCGTCGCGGCGAGCACCGTTCCGGCGGCGACGAGGATGTACGTCGTGCTCACGCCGACGCCGACGACGTCGGTGATGTGGTACAGTTCGCTCGTGAGCGCGAACAACAGCAGTGCGATACCGGCCAGCGCCCCACCCCGGAAGGTGCGACGGCTCATGCGGTCTCACCCATCGACTGCTGTCCGCCCGAGCGAGCCTCCGCGGCCCGTTTGGCTCCCATCTCTCTATCCTCGACGCCGCTTCCGTCGGCCGCCCGTTTCTTCTCGGTTAGCGTCTCGAAACTCGTCTCTCTGTCGTCAACGAGAATCCGGACTACGTCGCGTTCGGCACGGACGATAACGTCGGCCGTCGTGTCCGGCGGGGGTCCGCCGTCGGTTCGTGCTAACAGTTCGAGCACTCGGCGTCTGTCGCGGGCGGTCGGTTCGGCGACGGCGCGGCCACTCGGCACCGAGACGGTGACCGGAACGCCCGCGTCCAACAGCGCGAACGCGAGGCTGGCGACGGCTTCGGCCATCGCGTCGGCGCGTTTGGGCTGACCACCGGCGGTGAGCGTCACCGCGCGGCGTTCCTCGTCGGCGCTATACTCGGTGACGATGAGGTCGTCGCGCTTGGCGCTCGAACGCCAGTGAACGTCGCGCATCGGGTCGCCGTGGCGGTACTCGCGGATGGTGCTGAACTCGTCGCGGTCCTCGGTGAGGCCGATGCCGTGGACACCAGAGAGTTCGGCGCGCGCCCACCCCGGAACTCGACGCAGTGCGGGATAGACGAGCACGCGGTCGGTGCCGCGACAGGTGAACTCCGTTTCGAGCAGGCCGAACACGTCGCGGGCGACGACAGTGAGCGGTCCGAGCGTTCGCTCGCCGCGTCGCTCGTAGGTCACGTCGTAGCTGATAGCGTCGCCGCCGACGGTCGTCTCGGTTTTCGACTCCGTTCGCCGCGAGAGGCCCTCGCCGACGTGGTCGACGACGTCGGCACTGTACGGCGTTCCCTCGGTTGTGAGTTCCAGCGTCACTCGATGGGTCTCACCGACGAAGCCGTCGTCGGGAACGCTGCGACGGACCGTCGGTTCGTCGAACGACCGCAGTTGGACGACTGCGGCGACGAGTGCGACGAGGCCCGGAAACACGACGGCGTTCAGCGACCGAGAGCCGTACAGTTCGGCGGCGGCGAAGCCCGCGACGCAGACGCCGAGGACGGCCGCACCGCGTCGCGTGAGCCTCATTCGACGGCGACGGCCTCTAACGCCGCCTGAGCCACGGTCTCTCCGGTTTCGCTTCCCGTAGCCGGGCGGATACGGTGGGCCCACACGCTCGGCAGTTCGGTCTGAACGTCGTCGGGGACGACGTACTCGCGGGCGTCGAGCACCGCACGGGCCTGCGCGGCGCGGACCAGCGCGATGCTCCCGCGGGGGCTGACGCCCAACTCAGCGTTGTCGCGGGTGTACGTCGCCAGTTTCGAGACGTACGACCGAATCGGCTCCGACACTTCGACGTCGGAGACGGTTTCGCGCGCTCGCAGCACGTCTTCGGTCGTTGCGACCGCTTCGAGCGTCTCGATGGGGTGTCGGTTGGCGACGCGGCCCAACATCTCCGTCTCGTCGGCGTGATTCGGGTAGCCGAGACGGAGTTTCTTCATGAACCGGTCGATTTCGGCGATTGGCAGTTCGTACGTGCGACTCAGTTCGACGTCATTCTGGGTGGCGATGACGGTAAAGGGGTTCGGCAGCGGGTGTGTCGTCCCGTCGACGGTGACTTGTGACTCCTCCATCGCCTCCAGCAGCGCGCTCTGGGTTTTCGGCGGCGCGCGGTTGATTTCGTCGCCGAGGACGACGTTACCGAACACCGGTCCGGGTTGGAACTCGAACTCACGGGTTTTCTGGTCGAACACGTTGACGCCTGTCACGTCCGAGGGGAGGAGGTCGGGCGTGAACTGCACGCGCTTGAACGAACAGTCGATGGAGCGGGCGATAGACCGCGCGAGCATCGTCTTGCCGACGCCGGGGACGTCTTCGAGCAGCAGATGCCCCCGCGCGAAAAGCGTTATCAGAATATGTTCGATAGCGTCCGTGTGGCCGACGATGACGCGTTCGACGTTGTCGGAGATTCGGGAGACGAGGTCTGCTGTCTCCTCGACTGGTAAGGCTGTGCGTTCGCTCGCTCCGTGGGTCGTCGTCTCTGCGTCAGTCATGTGATACGGGGTAAAGACAGGTTCGGCACTGCTCTGGCGTCGCGTCGGTCCGGGTAACTGGCCGTGAGGCTAAGGCGCACACGTCTCTCGTTCTGTATAACGGTCGAATCCACGTAACTTTGCCGGGCGTGCGCGTGTGGCACGATTTCCGCCCGCACAGTGGTCTCCGACCGTCTCTCCCCGTCTCTGTACAACTTTCGTGTACGTTCCGTTTCTCGGTCCCGCTTCTGTCTCGTCTTCGGTCGATTCTCCCGTCGCTGTCGTGTGGCTTTTACCCCTCGCCGTCCGTCTCCCGGTATGACTGCGGTCACGGGACCTCCGGCGAAGATGCGGGCGAACCGCGAGGACCTGACGCCGATGCTGAGTCAGTACTACGACCTCTGTGCGGCGTACGACGAGTTCTTGGTGCTCTTTCAGGTCGGCGACTTCTACGAGACGTTCTGTGAGGCCGCCGAGGAGACCGCCCGCATTCTCGAACTGACACTCACCCAACGCGAGGACTCGACGGGCACGTACCCGATGACAGGCATCCCCATCGACAACGCCGCCTCGTACGTCGACACCCTCCTCGACGCGGGCTACCGCGTCGCCATCGCCGACCAGGTCGAAGACGCTTCGGAGGCGTCGGGCCTCGTCGACCGCGCCGTGACCCAAATCGTCACTCCGGGAACTGTCGTCGACGACGAACTCCTCTCGCCGGGGTCGACGAACTACGTCGCCTGCGTCGCCAGCGCGGACAGCACGGACAGCGACGAAAGCGACGACTCCGCACACCACGCGGTCGCCGCCGTCGACGTTTCCACGGGAGAGTGTCTCGTCACGAGCGCCGCCGACCCCGAACGAGCGCTCGAAGAACTCCAGCGCGTCGCCCCCGCGGAAATCGTCGTCGGGCCGAACGCCCGAGTCGACCCCGCGGCCCTCGACGGCGACGCGATGCGAACCGAGTTCGACCCCGATGTCTTCGCCTCCAGCGCCGCTCGCAGCACACTAAAGAAGTACGTCCCGCGGCCCGACGCCGTCGTCGGCAACGACGCCGAACTCCGCGCGGTCGGCGCACTCCTCGCCTACGCCGAGTACACGCAGGGCGACGAAACGCTCGACTACGTCTCGCGCATCCAACGCTACGACCCCCGCGACGGTCTTCGACTGGACGCGACGGCGCTGCGAAGTCTCGAACTGTTCGAGTCACAGGGTCCCTCGAACGGGCCGACGCTGTTCGACGTACTCGACGACACCGCCTGCGCACTCGGCCGCCGTCGGCTCCAGCAGTGGCTTCGACGCCCGCTCGTCGACCGCGAGCGCATCGACGCCCGACTCGACGCCGTGGACGAACTCACGTCTCGGTCGTTGGTCCGCGAAGACCTCCACGACCACCTCCGCGACGTGTACGACGTGGAGCGACTGGTCGCCCGCGTCTCCCGCGGCCGGGCGAACGCCCGCGACCTGCGCTCGCTGAAGGCGACGCTCGACGTAGTGCCCGACGTCAAGGACGCGCTCGAAGACGCCGACTGCGACCGCCTGCTGTCGCTTCGTGACTCTCTGGACGAACTCGACGACGTACGCGACCTCATCGGTCGCGCTATCGCTTCGGACCCACCGATGGAGATTACCGAAGGTGGCGTCATCGAGGAAGGCTTCGACGCCGAACTCGACGACCTCAGAGCGACCGAACGCGAGGGTCGCCAGTGGGTTGCGGACCTCGAATCGAGCGAACGAGAACGGACGGGCATCGACTCGCTGTCGGTGGGTCACAATCAGGTCCACGGCTACTACATCGAGGTGACGAACGCGAATCTCGACAGCGTCCCCGACGACTACACGCGGCGACAGACCCTCAAGAACTCCGAGCGCTTCTACACGCCCGAACTGAAGCGCCGCGAGGACGAAATCTTCGGCGCGTCCGAACGCGCAGACGCCCTCGAATACGAACTGTTTCGGGAGGTTCGCGGCGACGTCGGCGAGGAGAGCGAGCGCATCCAGTCGGTGGCCGACGCACTGGCGACTATCGACGTGTTGACTACACTCGCCTCGGTCGCCGTCGAGAACGACTACACCCGTCCGGAACTCGGCGCGGACGGCATCGCAATCGACGGTGGCCGACACCCCGTCGTCGAACGTCAGCAGGACTCGTTCGTTCCGAACCCCACCGACCTCACGGAGTCGAGACTCGCGCTCGTCACCGGGCCGAACATGAGCGGGAAGTCGACGTACATGCGGCAGGTCGCACTCATCGTCGTGCTCGCACAGGTGGGCAGTTTCGTCCCTGCGAACGCTGCCCGACTCCCCGTCGTCGACCGCGTGTTCACGCGCGTCGGAGCCTCCGACGACATCGCGGGCGGGCAGTCGACGTTCATGCGCGAGATGAGCGAACTCACGACGATACTGCACCACGCGACGGAGAACTCGCTCGTTCTCTTGGACGAAGTCGGCCGCGGCACCAGCACTACCGACGGCCTCGCTATCGCACGGGCGACGACCGAGTTCCTCCACGACGAGGTCGGGGCGACGACGCTGTTTGCCACGCATTACCACGAACTCACCGCCGTCGCCGACGACCTGCCGGGCGTACAGAACCTGCACTTCACGGTCGAACGCGGCGACAGGAGCGATGACGAGTCGAACACGCCGAACGGCGACGCCGACAGCGACGTGACGTTCCTGCACCGCGTCGCCGAGGGAGCGTCTTCTTCCTCCTACGGCGTCGAAGTCGCGCGGATGGCCGGCGTGCCGAGTTCGGTCGTCGCCCGCTCTGAAGAACTCGTCGCCGACTCGCAGTCGGGGGATGAATCCGGTGCGAACTCGGCGACAGCGAACGACTCCGAGACGCCTCCTCCCCGACCCGAAAACGCCTCGCTCGCGTCGTTCTCGGCGAACGGACACTCAGCCGAGCGAACCGACGAAACCCCCATAGCCGCCGAGCAACAATCGGCAGACAGCACCGACGACCATCTCCGTGACGTGGCCGAAACCCTCCGCAGCGTCGACGTGGCGACGACGACGCCGCTGGAGGCGCTGACCCTGCTGAACGACCTCCAACGCACGCTCGACGAGTAGATTCGATGATTTCACGATTAGACAGCGAAACGATAGCGAAAATCGCCGCTGGCGAGGTAGTGACGCGCCCCGCGAGCGTCGTCACCGAACTGATAGAGAACAGCCTCGACGCCGGTGCGACCCGAATCGACGTGACCGTCGACGGCAACGGCACGGAGCGCATCCGCGTCGCCGACGACGGGGAAGGTATGAGCGAAGACGACGCCGCCCTCGCCGTCGACCGACACACGACGAGCAAACTCGACGGCCCCGACGGCGTCGACGCCGTCGACACCCTCGGCTTTCGGGGCGAAGCGCTGCCGAGCATGGCCTCGGTAGCGACGCTCGACGTGACGACCAACGACGGTGGTCCCCGGGGCACGCGGGTCCGCGTCGAAAACGGCCAGAAGCGCGTCGACCCGGCGGGACGGGCCGTCGGCACGACCGTCGAAGTCCGGGACCTGTTTCACAACCGTCCGGCGCGCAGAAAGAGCCTCGCCGCCACACGAACCGAGTTCGGCCGCATCAGCGACGTCGTGACCCGATACGCGCTGGCGAACCCTCACACCCGATTCTCGCTCACCCACGACGGCCGCGAGACGTTCAAAACCACGGGCACGGGCTACACCGACGCCGTGCTCGGGGCCTACGGCAGAGACGTCGCGGGCCAAAGTACCGAGTTCGACCACCGGACGACCGTGGAGTTCGATGAACGAGAACATGCGCTCGAAATCGAGGGTCTACTCGTCTATCCGTCCATCACTCGCGCCCAGCACACCCACGTCCACACCGCCGTCAACGGCCGAGCGCTGCGCGACGAGGTGATTCGGAAGGCGACGGTTCGCGGTTACGGCAACCTGCTTTCGAACAACCGCTTTCCCATCGCCGTCGTCGCCGTCTCGCTTTCGCCGGCACTGGTCGATGCGAACGTCCATCCGGCGAAAGCGCGCGTCACGTTCAGAACCGAATCCGCCGTCGCCGACGCCGTCGAAACCGCCGTGAACGACGCGCTCACGACCGCCGACCTCCGGCGCTCGGCCGCGGTTGCGATGGACCTCGACTCCTCGCTGGCGTCGGTCTCGAAGGAGTCGGAGTTCGATGAGGTGAACGTCATCGGGCAGTTCCGCGAACTGTACTTGCTCTGTGAGGCCGACGACGACCTGCTCGTCGTCGACCAGCACGCCGCCCACGAGCGAATCAACTACGAACGACTCCGGGCCGCGCTCGACGGCGAAGAAATCGAATCCGTCGACGTCGACCCCGCCCAGACGCTGTCGCTGTCGCCGCCGGAGGCCGCCGCGGTGGAGAGCCACCGCGAGACGCTCTCGAAACTCGGCTTCGACCTCGACCCCTTCGGCGGGTCGGCGTTCCGTCTCACCGCCGTCCCCGCGCCGTTGGGCCGCGTGCTCGACGCCGACGCGCTCCGAGACACGCTCGACACGCTCCGTGCGGGTGCGAAACCCGACGAACTCCGCGACGAGTTGCTCAAGGACTTCGCCTGTCATCCGTCGCTGAAGGCGGGCGACACGCTCTCCGGAGAAGATGCGACGGCGCTGCTTCGGCGTCTCGGCGAGTGCGACCAACCGTACGCCTGTCCGCACGGCCGGCCGACGGTGCTCTCAATCGAGGAGGAGGCGCTGGTTCGCGGCTTCCAGCGCGGTCAGTCGCGGTTGGCGTAAGGCGGCCAGTCACGGTTGGTGTAGCGCGGCCCAAGCGCTCGCGTTCTTTCCTGCCCTCCTACCACGGCTTACAGTCGAGACAGACGTAGTCCTCGGACTCGTCGTCGTACCACCGTCGCTGCACCACGTCGCCACAGACAGCGCAGGCGACGCCGGTCGACGACCAACGGAACGTTGCGACTGCCGGTTTCACCGCCTCCGCATCCGCCTCGGTTTCGGCCTCGCCGACACGAGCGTCGTCTCCATCGACTCCCGTCGCTGCGTCGTCGTTCACCACCGAGTCGTCGTTCACCACCGAGTCGTCGGTCACCTCGTTGCCGGTCGCCGCCGAGTCGTCTACCGACCCGTCTCCGTCGCGTTCGTCGCCCGACGGTTCAGCGTCGGTGTCGTCGGCGCTATCGGCCTCCGACGTGCCGAGAAACTCGTCCAGCGAACGGTCGTCGCCCATACCCGTTGTCGTCGACGGCGACGCTTAAACGGTTCCGTCGGCCGTCGCAGCGCTGTCGCCTGCGGATTCGTGCGCCGATTCACGCCGCCGACTCGTCGTCGTCGGAGACGAGCAACCAGACGAGTACGCCGAGTGCGGCCAGCGCCGAAAACAGCGCGACGATGGCAGTTCCCTCGCCGCCGGGGACGCTGGCCGGACCGACGCCGTACAGGACGATGGTCGTCACCGCGAGGCCGACGAGGCCCACGAGCGCACTCCCGGTGAGGTGGACGAGTTCGGCCCGTCGCGTCTCCGCGCCTCGGCCGAGTTCGCGGCCGAGTCGAGCCGCGTAGTCGCCGGCGTCCCAGACGAAAATCGACGCGGCGATGCCACCGACGACGACCAGCGGGTGCGCGTCGGCTTCGGCGGCGGCGACGGTGCCGACGAACAGCAGGCCGCCAGCGGCCGCGAAGCCAACGCCGTGGACGGGCAACACCGGCGAGAACGGCAGCCACGCCGTCGTCGACACGAAGCGTTCGAGGAACGCCGCCGCGGCGAGTATCACGCCGACGGCGAACAGCACCACCGTCGCGGCTCCGAGGTCTGTCCACGCCTGTCCGCCGAACGCACCTCTCGTGGCTGCCGAAATCTGCGGCACCGCGAGTGCGAGCGAGACGACGACCACCGTGACGACACCGCCAGCAGCGTAGCCGAGCGTCTTCGGCGGGTAGTTACCGCCCCACGCGACGAGACCACGTCGGAGCAGTTCCGCGAGGAGAACGCCACCGGCGGCCGCAGCGAACCCAGCCAACGGAGCGTGGAGGACGCCCGACCCCAGCAGCAGTCGAATCCCGGTGCCGAGAACCGATAGCAGGTCGAGGAACTGGTCGAAGAGTTGCGAACCGACGAGTAACACCAACACCTGCGCGGCCAGAAGCGCCCAGTAGCTTCGCGGCACGTCCGAGAGTTCCAAGCCGACGCGTTCGAGGAACCCAAAGTTGTCGGACGCCGGTTCGCCGGGCAGCCAACTGTCGAGCGTCGACAGCGCCCGCGGCAACAACAGCGCGACGACGAGTGCCAACACCTGCAGCGAGACGAACTGGGCGAGCGTACCAGCCGCGTGGACACCGCTGGCCGTTCCGGCGACGGCGAGGAGTACCACCCAGCCGAGGTTGAGGTGGTACGCGGCGGCGGCGAGCACGCCGAAGCCGACGAGAAGCGCGGAGTGGTCTAACGCGCTCTCGGCGGGTTTCACCGACTCGCGCTCCATGTCGACGCGTGCGTTCAGCGCCGTGGCGAGAACCGCGCTTGCGACGAGCGCCACTGCCAGTCCGCCGTTGCTTCGCGCCGAGAGCAACACCCCAGTGGCGACAGAGAGCGTCGACGCGACGAGAGCGACGCTTCCGGTCGCCCGTTCGACGTTCGTCTCGCCGTCGACTCGTTCGACGGCCCACGTACCTCCCAGCACACCCACGACGGCCAGTATGCCCGCCAACGGCGCGCCGGCGGCCGTACAGACGACGAGTGCGGCGACGGTGGCGACGGCGACGGCGACACGCGAACCGAACTGTGTCGGGCGTCGGTCGAGGTCGGTCATCGGACCCACCCCTTCGACCCACGGGAGACGGCGACGTGCAACGGTTCGTCCGGCGACCACTCGGCGACGCGGACCTCGTGGCTCCGCAGGTCGTGGAGTCGCTCCTCGCGTTCGAGACGCGCGAGCGTCCCACCCGGCGTCTCCGGCGTCACGTCCGGCGTCAACACCGTCGTCCGGTGGCCGTACGCCTCGAAGCGGCGAGCGAACTCGACGGCCTCGTCGTCGGCCAGCGGCGAGAAGAAAATCACCTGTGCGTCGCGGGGCAGTCGTTTACGAATCGAGTCGAGTCGGTGTCTGCCGACGCCGCGAACGACCGTTCCCGACGGGAGCGCGGCGGCCCCGTCGACGAGGAACCGACTCACTCTGACACTCTGTGTTCGACCCGCCCGCGGGGCGACGTAGCCCCCAGTGCCGCCGAGACGGGCGACACCGACACGGTTGCTCTCGCCGAGAAGCACGCCCGCGACGCGCTCGGCGGCGTACTCGCTGAGGCTCACGGCGTCGAGTGCGCCGTCGTGGTCGGCGATGTGTGATTGCTTTCGCCCGTCGACGACGAGTACCACCGTCGCGGCGCGCGTCTCGCGGAACTCGACGGTCGAGAGTTCGCCCGTCCGGGCGTAGCGCCGCCAGTCGATGCGCTTGCTCGGGTCCTCTCTGGTGTACTGCCGGATGGCGTAGAACTCGACGCCTTCGCCGCCCGAATCCGTCTCGACGCGGCCCGCGAAGGGAATAGTCTGTTCGGCCAGCGGCAACTGTTCGACCGTCGACTCACAGGAGAACACCGATTCCACCCGCTTGGTCTGGCTTCGCTCGATGCTCGCGCTGATGTTTCGGACGGCGACGTACGTCACCTCGAACGTGTGGTCGCCGCGCGTCGCCGGCACGCTGTAGGAAAACGATTCCGACTCGCCGGGGCGGAGACTCGTCGCGCGTCGGGGTGTCCCCTCGACGACTTCGAGGCTCTCGGGGACGCCGTCGACGACGCGGAGGTCGGTCAGCGGGTTGTCGCCCTCGTTGGTTACGGTGACGGTCACGTCCACCGTCGACCCGGGTTTCGGCGAGGCGTCGCTCAGCGTCCGCTCGACGCCGACGGCGAGTTCCGGCGGACGCGTCACGCTGCCGTAGACGGCGTAGCCGAAGCCGACGACGGCCCCGAGAAACACCGCCGTGTTGCCGAGGACGATACCGGCGGCCCCACAGAGCAAGGCAACGGCGAGGCCGACGTTCCACCGCGGAATCTCGCGGCGGTTCACGCGCGCTCACCCCTCACTGCGACGGCCGTCTCGTCGTCGGGGTCGGCCCCGTTTCCTTCAGCCGCAGTTTTCGCACCGTCGTCGGCGAGGGCCTCGAACGCGGCGAGTTCCGGCCAGTCGTCGACTGTCTTCTCGTCACCGGGCTCGCCGCCCTCGTACGCCGACAGTTCCTCGACTGTCTCCTCGGCGGCCCGTTCGAACCGCCGCCCGGCGGCCCAGTCGCGGACCCGCGTACGCAGCGGCAATGATGGAGCTTCCTCGCCGCCGAGGAACGACGCCGCGCGGACGTTCGTCGTCCACGTTCCGTCCTCGATGCGGCGGGCGGCCTCCAGACGCTTGCAGTCACCACGTGCGGCGATGGTCACGATGGCGGCGTCGTGCAGCGAGCGCCGTATCGCCGTCTTCTCGCGCTGTCGCTTCCATCCCGACTCGTCTTCGAGTTCCGAGAGGGCGTCGTCGAACTGTCCACCGGCGCTCTCTCGCGCCCCGTCGTACGCCTGCTCGGGGTCCCGCTCGGGCGTCCAGTGTGCGCGGTCCTCACCGATACCCGTCAGGACGACCACCGCGAACAGCCCCGAGAGACCAGCGAGAAGCACGACGAACACTCGGCTGAACGTCGCCAGCGACGCGCCGAGCGACACCGGGACGAAGACGGTGCCGACGGCCACCGCGAGCGTCCCGACCGCTGCTGCCAACACGGCGAGACGGCGGTCGATTGCTCGAATCATCGTCGGCCTCCGGTGTTTCCGCTAGTTCGGCTATTTCCGCCACTGCCACCGTTTCCGCCACGCGTACCGTCGCCGTCGTCTTTGCCCTCATCGCTCTCGTCGCTGTTTCGGACGTCGTCGATGCGGGACAACGCCGCGCGGGCGGCCGCCGAGAGCGCCGCCGACCGTCTGACGCTCCCGTAGCGGATGCCCTCGAAGATGCGCGTCAACCGTCGCACAGATTCGACGGGAAGTCCACTTGCGACGGCCGCACGAGCGTACTCACCGGGAGTCGCCGCTCGGCGGTTGCCGAACTGAAGGCCCTCCACCATCGACGCCCACGCCTCCTCGATTGTCGGGGGAATTTCGGGTGCTGGTTCCGCTTCGGTCTCTTCGGACGTTGCCGTCGCGCGCTGGGTGCTTCGACTGGTTCGGTCGCGGTCACCGCCGCGGCGGAACGAGACACCGCTGCCCACGTCGCCGAGCGCACGCGGCAACCCGGAGAGCGCGGTCCCGAGACCGCTCGAAAACGAGAGCAACCCGCCGCCGAACGCTCGCGGGAACGCGACGGCCGCGGTTCCCATCGCTCTGGTCATCTCCGCCATCGCGTCGGCGAGGCCGCCGAAGAACCCGGCGCTCACCCGACCGAGGCGGTCGAAGAACGTCGGCCCCGACTCACTGAGACCGACGACGAACGCCGTCGTCAACTGCGGAATGCGCTGGAAAGCGGTCCGCAGGCGCGGGAACGGTACGTCGATATCCACGTCCACGTCGCCGCCGCGGTGCTGTTTCTTCCGTCCGCCCACGACGCCGACGACGAGGACGCCGACGGCCGCCAGCGCGGCGAACAGGAACAGAAACAGCGTCCCGCCGATGGTTTGGTTGGCGTTCGAGGCCGCCGGTGTCTCCGTCGGCGTCGGTGTGGGCGTCGCTGTCGGCGTGGCCGTCTCTTCGGTTCCGTCTCCATCACCTGCCGCCGAGTCGTTGCTCTCGTCGACGGGCGCGGACGCGGTCGTTCCCGCACTCGATTCGTCGCCGCCGTCGCTCGGTGTCGTCTCGGTCGCGTCGTCTGTCGCGCCAGTGCCCGGTCCCGTCGCCGGGCCGTCGCCACCGCCTCCGCCGACTCCCGCGGGGTAGCTGCCGAATCCGGTCGCGGGGAACAGCGAGGCGGCGACGACGACCGCGAGCGCGCACAGAGAGAGGAGGGCTGCGCGGCGAAGGTCGTATGCCACTGTTACCACTGGTTACTTATCTGTCCGATAAAATGTTTTCCTATATGCGAACCCGCGTGAATACTCCCTCCCTCCATCCTCTCCGTTTCGGCCGCTGCTGGCTCTACCACGGCCGCTGCAGGCCGAAGCTGCTGTCCCCGAACGCAACCGGAGGTCCGCGATGACGACGCGAACACCGCTTGCGACACGTGATTCGGAACTGACACGCCGCATTCTCACGACACTGGCGCTCGTGGTCGCACTCGATGCGATGCTGGTCGCCGTCGTCGGCTTTCTCCTCGCGCCGTGGCTGGCACCATTTGGCGACGCGGTGGCCGCTGCGCTCGGCGTCGCGTCGCTGCCGTCGTCCGTTCGCGCCGTCGCCGTCGCGGTACCGGTCGTTTCGCTGTTTCTATGGCTCCAACTCCGCTACACTCGCCGCCAGACGCTCACGGCCGTCGACGCCCGCGTCGTCGCCGACGACGAGTACACTGACCTGCGCGGCCGCGTGACGCGCCTCTCTTCGCAGGCAGACCTCACGCCACCAGCGCTGGCCGTCGCCGAGACCAGTGTTCCGAACAGTTTCACTGTGGGTGGTCTCCGCGAGTCGGTGCTGGTCGTCTCGATGGGGTTGCTAGAGACCTTGTCCGACGAGGAACTGGACGCCGTGCTCGCCCACGAACTCGCGCACGTGAAGAACCACGACGCGACGGTGATGACGCTGGCGACGTTCCTGCCGGCGGTGACGAGCGGGCAGTTTTCGCTTCTGGACGCCGTGACGCCGCGGGGTGTGAGTCGCGGTGCGACGACTGTCGCTCTCGGTGTCGTCGCGGCGGTTCTGTTCGGCCTGTCGGCGGCCGTCGGCGGCGCTCTCGACTCGCTGTCGGGACTCGTCCTCGTGGTGCTGTTCTCGCTGCTGTTCGGCGGTATCGTCCTCGGCGTGGTCACCACGCCGGTCGTCTCCTTGGCGGGTCGACTCTCCCGGTCGCGGGAGTTCGCCGCCGACCGCGCGGCGGCGCTCTCGACGGGCAACCCGGCGGCGGTGGCGGCGGCGATTCGCCGACTCGACTCGGCGGTCCCCGTCGCCCCCAACCGGGATTTACGTCGCTCCGCTGGGGTCCGCGGACTCTGTTTTCTGCCCCACGGCTTCGAGACCGACCGCGACGAGGCCGACGGGTTCTCCGTGACCGTCGAGACGCACCCGGCGGCGACAGAGCGCGTCGCACGACTCCGCGAGTTAGCCGGCGAACTCGAAGAACAGTAGCCGAAGAAGACGGGGGCGAGCGCTAACCACCAACACCCATATACCGGCGGTTCCAACGCCCGTGCATGGTTACGATACTGGAGTTCATCACGGAACTCGTGGTGAGCACGTTCACGCTCATCGGGTTGTTCATCACCGACGTGTTGCTGTCCGGCGGCGACATCCTCTCCATCGCGTTCCGCGCCGTCTCGATGGCTGTCGGCGGCGCGATGGTCGTCGGCGCGTCCGTCGCGTTGCTCTACCTCGCCGTCGGTGCGCTCGTCCGCGAGTTCGGCGTCAACGTCTCGTCGCCCGGTCGTACGCGCGTCCGGCGAGACTGACTGCGGATTCGAGGTCCGGACCGAGCGGCGACCCGACGACGACGCTGTCGGCGTGCCGAAGCACTTTCTCCATCCGCGTCGTCACCTCGCCGACCGTTCCGGCCATACAGAACGCGTCGACCATCGCGGGCGTCACGAGGTCGAACGCCTCCGAGAACTCGCCCGCGCTGATTCTCTCGCCGATTTCACTTGCTCGCTCGTGGTCGATACCGTGTCGGTCCAGCACCGGCGGGGCCGCTCCCGCGGCGATGAACGCGACCGGCGGGCGGGCGGCCTCACGTGCGGACTCCCTTCCCTTGGCGACGCTCACTGAGGCATAAGCAGCCAAGTCGAACTCGCCGCGGTCGGCGGGTCGTTCGTCCAGTCCTTCGTCGACCTGCTCGCGTGCCCACGCCAAATCGTCGGGGTGCGAACCGTTGAACAGCAGGCCGTCGGCGTGCTTGGCGGCCATCCGGCACATGTGCGGCCCTTCGCCGCCGACGTACACCGGAATCTCGCCCGGTGGGTCGTAGTTCAGTCCGGCGTCGTGGGCTTCGAACGTGCCCTCGTGGTCGACGCGTTCGCCGTTCCAGAGCTTCTGGGCGACTTTGAACGCCTCCAACACGGGTCGGAGGCCGCGTTCGTCTTCGAGACCCAGATTCCGAAGCGTCGAGGGGTCGCCGGGGCCGATACCGAACGTCGCACGGCCGTTACTGGCTTCGGCGAGCGTCGCCACCTTCGAGGCGAGCGTAACGGGGTGAATCTCGAAGGGGTTGGCGACGCCCGGACCGAGTCGAACCGACTCCGTCGCGGCGGCCATCTGCGAGAGAACGGCGAAGGGGTCGCGGTTGTTGTAGTGCGCCGAGACGAACACCGAGTCGAAGCCGGTCTCCTCGGCGGCGACGCCGAGGTCGACGAGTTCGTCGATAGGATGTTCGGGGGTCAGTTCGATGCCGAGCATCTTCCTCCTCTTCGTTTCTGTCGCCGGCGGCGGCGCTTGCGGGGTGTCGTCATTCGTCTGCGCCGAAGGAGTCTGTGAATAAAAACATCGCCGTCGCGTCACGACCTGCCGCGGTCTCTGTTTTGCTCTTGCTGAGGTCACGCAGATACGACGGAACTCGCGTGCAGAGCACAGGGGTACATCCAGTAGCCTTATTCTCTGACCGCGAAAGGACAACTGCGTGTCCAACCACTCCGATGTCCTTGGGCGGCGACGACTGCTTGGTGGCCTGAGCACGGTGGTGTGTACCTCCGTTGCGGGATGCACGTCTTTCGGCGACTCTCGAACCACGACCGGACAGAGCGCGAGGGTTACGATTGTACTCGAAAATCCCAGCGACACCGAACAGCGGTACGAAATCGAAGTCGTCTGGGGAGAGGGCAATCGCAGTCAGTTCAGCGGGGTTCTGCAACCTGCAGCGTCGGATGTCGAGATGCTCGCCACCACTGGTACGGCACCTGAGTCGGCGACGTTCTTCGTCGGCGCGGCCAACAGCGGCCAGAGCGGTACGTGGAATCCGACCGACTGTCCCGACTATCGCGTCGACGCTGTAATCGAAAACGGCAATCCATCGTTCGAGACCACTTGCCAAGTCTGACCTCTTCGCGCTGCATACACACTGTATTTAGCACGCCGTGCATTCCCAGTTCGATTCGCTCATCCTCGCGTGAAGCGCCGCCACGCGAACGTTTTTGCCGCGCTGGTCGCCACCACGACCATGGTAACACCCACCGAACGCGTGCGGTCGGTCGACCGCTCCAGCATCCGCGTGATGTTCGACCTCGCGGAGGCGACCGACCGCGACCTCGTCCGTCTGGAAGTCGGCGAACCGGACTTCGACACGCCCGAACACGTCGTTTCCGCCGCCGCCGAGGCCGCCCGCGCCGGAAAGACGCACTACACCGCAAACGCCGGCCTCCCGGAGGTCCGCGAAGCCATCGGCGAGACGATGGCCGACCGCTTCGACGTGGCGGTCAGCGCTGACGAAGTCGTCGTCACCAACGGCGGGATGGAAGCCTTGCTCCTCGCCGTGCTCTCTACTGTGGGTCCCGACGAGGAACTGCTCATCCCCTCGCCCGGATGGCCGAACTACTGGTCGCAGGCGAAACTCGCCGACGGCGTCCCCGTCGAAGTGCCGATGCCCGCCGACGAAGGGTATCCGCTCGACGTAGAGCGCGTCCGCGACGCGTTGAACGACAACACCGCCGCAGTGATGCTCTGTTCGCCCTCGAATCCGACGGGCAGGATGTACGACGAGAGCGCGATTCGGGAAGTCGTCGCCGCCGCCGCCGAGTACGACGCGTACGTCATCGCCGACGAGGTGTATCTGGGCCTCGCCTACGACCGCGACCCGACCGGCATCGCGGCGCTCACTGGCTACCCCGACCACGTGCTGACCGTCAACTCCTGTTCGAAGACGTACGCGATGACCGGGTGGCGCGTTGGCTGGCTCTGCGGCCCCGAAGAGATAATCGACGAGGTGAACAAGATTCACGAGAGCACCACCTCGTGTGCGTCGAGTGTCGCCCAACACGCCGCGCTCGCGGCGCTGACGGGGCCACAAGACCCGGTCGAGGAGATGTACGAGGCGTTCCGCGAGCGTCGCGACTACGTCGTCGAACGCATCGACGATATCGACGGGCTCAGTTGCCCGAAACCGCAGGGCGCGTTCTACGCGTTCCTCGATATCGACATGGAAGGGTCGAGTCTCGATATCGCCAAAGAACTGCTCACCGAGTACGGCGTCGTTCTCGCACCCGGTGACGGCTTCGGCGACGCGGGTGCCGGAAAGCTTCGACTCAGTTTCGCCAACAGCCTCGACCGACTCGAACTCGGCTTCGACCGTATCGAGCGGGCGCTCGAAGCACGCTGAACCATACTCCATCGGTCGGCGGTCACGGCCGCCGGAACCCCTTCAGTTCGACTCGAACTCCCACTCTCTGAGCGCCTGCCGGACGAAGTCGCCCTCCACTTCACGGAAGTGGGCGTCCGAACCGGCGTGGTCGCCGAACTCGAAGCCCCGAACGACGACGACGGGTGTTCCACCGTCACCCTCGCCGGCGACGAGGTTTGCCGCCGCAGCGAGTTCGTCGACGACGTTCTGGACCGTGACGCCGAGTTCGCGGCCGTCGCGGTCGGACTCGCCGCGCCAGTCGCGGGAGGCGGGCATCCCGGCCCAGCCGATGGCGACGCCGCGCTGACCGTGACGGAACGGCCGCCCACAGGTGTCGGTGACGATGACACGGTCGGCGGGCAGTTCCTCGCGGATGCGTGCGGCGCTCTCGGAGGGTCGCTTCGGCAGCAACAGGAGGTCCGCGCCGGCGACGTTCGAGCGGTCGATACCGGCGTTGACGCTGACGTGACCGAACCGCGACTCGGTCAACAGAAACGGGGCCTCCATGATAATCTCGGTACTCTCCTCCAAGACGGCCTGTGCGAATCTCGGGTCCTTCTCGTCACCGGAGATGGATTCGAGGCGGGCGGCTATCTCTCTGGCACGCGGTCCCGCCGGAAACGCCGAGAGGTCGGCGAGACGACCTTCGGCTTTCGAGACGACGGTGCTGGCGACGCAGACCACGTCGTCTTCGTCGAGGTCGACGCGGTCACGAATCAGCGCCGCGAGGTCGTCTCCCGGTCGAATCTCCGGGAGGTCGGCAACGGCGAACAGTTCCATACTCCGAGGTTGCGGAGTGGCGTGAAAAACGCCGCGCTGCCGGTCAATCGAACTGCAACTGCTCGTGCGGCAACAACACCGTCTCGTACTCGCCGTCTTCGACTTGAACCAGAAACATCGTCGGTTGCGTCGTCGGGGGCGCACCCGTCGCGCTGCCGGGGTGGAGCATCCGAACCCCGTCGCTGCGTTCGTCCATCGGGTCGTGGTCGCCGCCGAGCACGCCGACGATTTCGGGTCCGTTCTTCTCCCCAGCGACGAGGCCAGCGTCGGCGCGTTCTCGAACGGTGTCGACGAGCTGCGTGCGGTCGCGGGCGACGACGAACGTCACGTCCTCGAACTCGGCGGTTTCGACCATCGGGAGGTCCAACTCCGGCGGGTCGTCCTCGCCGGCGACGGCCGTCACCATCCCATCCGTGAGCGCCAACACCGTCTCGTAGGCGTCGACCGAGTCGAACTCGCCGGTGTGGAGGGTGTAGTCCGCGTCGGTCAGTCGCTGCCGTACCCACGCCGGGAGACGGTCCGCGCTCGACGGGACGTGTGTGTCGCCGAGTATGGCAACCTGCATACGGGGAAGTCCGCCACGCCGACCGCAAAAACCGTTGTGCCGGTGAACTAATGGCCCGTATGCCACACGTCGTCACCGTCGTTCTCCGAAACGACGCGGACGTCCTCCTGATACGCCGCAGCGACGCCGTCGGCACCTACCCGGGGCTGTGGGGTGGCGTCTCCGGCTACGTCGAAGGCGCACCCGAAGACGCCGTCGACGACGCCCGCCGCGAACTTAGCGAGGAGACCGGCATCGACACCGAGGACGCGGCGCTCGTCCGCGCGGGCGACCCCTTGCACGTCGTCGACGACGAGACCGACCGCGAGTGGACCGTCCATCCGTTCCTGTTCGAGACCAGTTCACGGGAAGTAACGCCGAACGCGGAACTCGCCGACTGGGAGTGGGTCCAGCCACCGGCGATGTTCGACCGCAAAACGGTGCCCGAACTCTGGGAGACGTACCGCCGCGTCGCGCCGACGGTCGAAAGCATCCGCGGCGACGAGAGTCACGGCGCGGCGTTTCTGTCGATTCGCGCGCTCGAAGTCCTCCGCGACGAGGCCGCGGCCATCGTCTCCAGCGGTGACCACACAGACGCGTGGGACACTCTCGCCGCTGTCGCCCGCGAACTCCGCGACGCCCGTCCCGGGATGGCGGTCGTCCAGAACCGCGTCAACCGGGCGATGTACGAGGCCGATTCGACTCCAGAGAGCGTCCGCGAGGCAACGTCGAGAGTGATTCGGGACGCCCTCGACGCCGACGACGACGCGGCGTCGCACGCGACGGACCTCCTCTCGACGCTCGACGATGGTCCAGTAGCGACGCTTTCTCGGTCGGGAACGGTGACGACGGCGCTCTCGGCGGCCGACCGTCCGCTGCTCGTCGCCGAGTCGCGTCCGGGTGGCGAGGGCGTCGCAACCGCCGAGTCGTTCGCCGAGATGGGAAGAAACGTGACGCTCACCACGGACGCGGCGCTCGCACACGTCGCCGCCGAGAACGACGTGTCCGCCGCGCTGGTCGGCGCGGATACGGTGTTTTCGGATAGCAGTGTCGTCAACAAAGTCGGGACCAGAACGCTGTCGCTCGTCGCCCGGCGGGAAGGGTTTCCGCTGTACGTCGTCGCCGCCGCCGACAAAGTGAGTACCGACGACGAGTTTTCGCCGGAGTCGCGGCCCGAGTCGGACCTCTACGACGGCGACGCGTCGCTCACCGTCGAAAACCCCTTGTTCGACCGGACGCCTGCGGACCTCGTGGCGGGCGTCGTCACCGAGTCGGGCGTCGTCGACGCCGACGAGGTGCAACGACTCGCAGACGAACGGCGCGAGTGGCAGAAGTGGGACGGGTGAAGATGAAGGTGAGCGAGAGTCACTGTGATGTGGAACTCCGGCCCGGCGTCGCACCGATAAGTATCAGCGACGAGAGACGCCTTCCCGAGAGCGACGGTGGTCCTGAAGGGGTCTGATTTCTCTCAGCGCTTCGGGTTGACCATCATATCGAGAGCGACGGTGCAAGCGATGAGTACCCCAGCATCGGTCTCGGGGGCGACTTCGATGCCGTAGCTGTCTCGAAGTCGGAACCAGTCTTTGGAAATCTCCGCGATGCGCTCACCGTCGCGCACCATCCGGTACTCGTAATCGAGGACGTTTCCTACGACGAGAGTCGTTGGCATCCCCGGAACAGAGACGCTGAATCGGTCACGGATTGGAGAGACGACGGCTTTGTGTATCGTCGCTGCTCGCTCGCCGTTCTTTTCGACCGTCATCGTCTCTCTGGCGCGTGCGACCCGTTCTTGTATCCTGTACTCGTCGCCCGCTCCGAGGTCGGTCATCTTCAGCGTCTCTCGGAGACGAAGTGCTTTCCCGTCTACCTCGAACACTGCCACGCCCACTTGGTTTTCGACGACGTAGTCGTCACCGACCGAGACCAGCCGTTGGGTCATCTTGTACCGGTCCCACTCTCCGGTGTCGGGTCGCTCTCCACCGCGAACTGCTGCGCGTCTGTTCGCACGTCGTTGCTCGCGTCTGTTCTGTCGTCGTTCTCGCCGCTCTGCTCTGCGACTCATACTCGAAGGTACGCGCGAGCGGAGCATCAACGTCTAGTCTGACTAACCAGTAGCTCTACTGCGACGGACGGTTTTTATGCCCGGAACACCCCATCTCGGAGAATTACGACAACGCCTCTCGCAGAGGACACCGAAGCCACAACCGACCGCTGACCGCGTGTTCGGTACTGTTGGTCTCGTGCGTGGACGCCCCGCGCATCCACACTGGAGACGAGTGACGGCCCATTACTCGGTTCACTGACGGTGAGGCGATAGAGGAATTTTCCCAGCGACCGCGGTCGGTGAGCTAATCCGAGAGCAGAAGAATCGGAATAGAATCCTCGGCCCGTTACTGTACTTGCGCGGGGATATTCTTCACAAATACTACTGCTAGTTTAAGAACTCAGATACGGTACATTTAATTGTCATGGCAGAAGTCAGTTGGCGCGCAGTTGCGGTGGGGTTCGTCGTGACACTAATCATCGGACTCATTAGTGGATACACGATCCCGTTCACAGATATGGTAATACCCGTCATCGGCTGGGGGCTGACGGGGTTCGTCGGCGGTGCCGCTGCCGGTTACATGGCGGGGCACGGAATCTCGAACGGAGCGGTCAACGGCATTTTAGCGACGACTATCGGCGCGATACTCGTCCTCGGGTTCTTCGCCGTCCTCGGGACCGTCCTCTTCGGAGTTGTGGGGCTGTCAGTGTTCCTGGGTTCGTTCTTGGTGCTCGGACTCTACGCGATTCCCGGTGCAGTCGGCGGGGCCGTCGGGGCACTGTTGAAGGGCAGTGAACCGACAGAAACCGGCCGACCGGCGGGCCGCTAACCATCCAATTTTTTCGCTCAGGGAGAGGGGTCCAAGAGAGAGGTTCGAATCGACCACCAGGCCGCGCTCGAAACGAGAGGTTCATCAGTCGCTATCGGCAACGGACTGGTGGTGGCGATGACGAAAGTTACCCCCACTTAGCCCCTTGTGATGACGAATTACACTGAGCCACCATCTCGATACGAACCAGCGTAGTCGCCACGACTACCGCTCTTGGGAACGTTCTGCCGCCGCCCTCACGCCGAGTCCCGTGCGACCACGAAGCGATGACTCCGGCAGCGACGACACCGGCGAATCCAACCGCCCTCGAAACGTTCAGGACGGCCCTCTCCGACGTATCGCGTGTGAATCTCTCTCGAATCGCTATCCACGAGTCGGTCGAAAAGGCGTTTCCGGCGTCGTTGCTCGCGGAGTCGCTGTCGGACCTCGACGTATCGGTCGAACGAGTCGAAAACGACGCGGAGTTCGACTCGGGCGACGCCGTCGCCGCCTTCGGCCCCGGAACGGGCTTTCTCGACGCCGACTGGGTCCACTGCATCCGGGCGGGCTACGACGAGTTCGACGTCTCCGCCTACGAGGAGGCGGGCGTCGCACTGACGAACAGCACCGGCATCCACGGGACGACCATCGGCGAAACCGTCGCCGGGATGCTGTTGGCGTTCGCCCGCGGCCTCCACGTCTACCGCGACGCGCAGAACCGAGGCGAGTGGACGCGCCTGCCCTACGAACGGCCGTTCACTCTCGAAGACGAGCGTATCTGCGTTGTCGGTCTCGGAACGCTCGGACAGGGTATCGTCGAACGTGCGAACGGTCTCGGGATGAACGTCGTCGGCGTCCGACGCTCGGGTGACCCCGTCGACGGCGTCGAGGAAGTGTACACGCCGGACCGTCTCGTCGATGCCATCGCCGACGCGCGCTTCGTCGCGCTTGCGACGCCGCTGACCGAGGAGACGGAAGGTCTCGTTGGCACCTCGGAGTTCGAGGCGATGCGCGAGGATGCGTATCTCGTCAACGTCGCGCGCGGTCCCGTTGCCGACGAGGAGGCGCTGATTGCGGCGCTCCGCGACGACGAGATTGCAGGGGCGGGCCTCGACGTGTTCGCCGACGAACCACTCCCCGAGGAGTCGCCGCTGTGGGAGTTCGAACAGGTCGTTGCGACGCCGCACGTCGGCGCGATGACCAACGAGTACCACCACGACATCGCGGGGCTGATTCGAGAGAACGCGGAGCGAGTCTCCCGTAACGAGGAGATGCTCAATCGGGTCGTCTGAACGCCGCGACCGCCGGCGGACGAGACCGTGTGGTCTCAGAAGTAGCTGGAGTGACGGCCGACGCGGGTCTGCGGGTGGAGCTGTTCCTCCGTTTCGTCTGCGTCGTCGACGACACTCGATTCGGCGTCGTCGTTCGCTTCAACGTCGCCGTTCATTCCGCTATCGCTGGTCGGTTCGTCCGCATGGACGTACTCCTCGACTACCTCGGCGAGGAGGTCGTCGACTGAGCGACCGTCCCGGGCGGCGATGTCGGCGAGTTTCGTGTACTGTTCGTTCGGCAGTCGGTTCGAGAGTCTCGTCTCGGTCTGTTTCGTGGCCATGGTTTCACCGGCGCAGTGAGAACAGCACCGAGGACCATAAATCGCATATGGGTATTTTTAGCTATATAGAAACAGATTAAACCGCAACTATGGAGGCCGATTCGCGGGATTACTTGACGAACTTCAACAGGTCGTCGCGCTTGGCCTCGTGGAAGTGGAATCTGAGAGCTTCTTTGAGTGGTTCGATGCTGCCGCGTTTGGCGCTGATGGGTGCGACGACTTCGCCCTCCCACTGCTCCCACGGCGGAAAGAGGCCGAGTCGGTCGCAGAGGTCGTTCAGTCGCTCGTCTCTGTCGTCGACTTTGTCCATCTTGTTGACGGCGACGATGGCGGGCACGTCGAGTTCCTCGAGGAAGTAAAACATCTCCACGTCGTGGGGAATCTCCTCGTCGTTCGTGTGCCGGTCGATGATGTCGATGACGCTCTTACCGTCGACGACCAGCACTGCGGCGAGAATCGAGTCGGCGTTGTCCTCGATGTAGTGGACGATATTCGTCTTGATTTGCTCGCGGCGACCCTCCTCGACGCCGGACATGAAGCCAAACCCGGGCAGGTCGGTGAACATGAAGCTCTCGGCGGCCCAGTCGAAGTGGTTCGGCTTGCGGGTTACGCCCGGTTTCTTTCCAGTATTGAACCCGCTGTGACCGGTCAACTCGCGCATCAGCGTCGACTTCCCGACGTTCGACCGGCCGACGAACACCACTTCGGCGTCGCGGTTCGGTCGGTTCTCGAACATACCCTCGCTACTTCGCTCGGGCGGATAAACGACGCGGGACGCGTTTTCGGCCTATCCTGCTCGTGCGGTACACTCGTCGACCGGCGTCGACCGGCGGTGACCGGATGCCCGAACGTTTTGACACCGCCGCGCCAACCGTCGAGTAATGGAGAAACAGGCGTTGCGCGAGCGAATCTGGACCACTCTCGACGCCGAGGGCGTCAACCGGTTTCCGTACCCACCCGAGGGACGAATCACGAACTTCGCCGGAGCCAGCGAGGCCGCCGGACGACTCGCCGACACCGACGAGTGGCAGGCGGCGGAGACGGTAAAATCGAATCCCGACGCGCCACAGTTGCCCGTCCGACGGCGGGCGCTGCGCGACGGCAAGGTGGTGTACATGGCGGTGCCGCGACTCCGCGACGAGAAGCCGTTTCTGAAACTCGACCCCGCGGAGATAGACGATATCGACGGCGCGACGACCATCTCTGGCTCAGCAAAGCACGGCGTTCCCGTCGGTCCCGGTGAGGTGCCGCACATCGACTGCATCGTCGCCGGGAGCGTCGCCGTCACCGAAAGCGGGGCGCGCGTCGGCAAGGGCGAAGGCTACAGCGACCTCGAGTTCGCGGTCTTATCCGAACTCGGCGCCGTCGACGACGAGACGACGGTGACGACGACGGTCCACGAGTTGCAGGTCGTCGCCGACGACGAGGTGACGTCCGATGCCCACGACGTGCCGTTGGACGTGGTGGTGACGCCCGAGCGGACGGTCCGAACGGAGACGACGTACCCGCGCCCCGACGGCGTCGACTGGGACGCACTCGGCGAGGAGAAACTAGCCGAAATCCCGGTACTGCAGCGATTGCAACCGAACTGAACAGTTCGTCTCGCCACACGGTTCGCGCCTCAGGATATTTGCCCTCTCGCTGCGACGGCTACGTGTGCGACTCGTCCAGGTGATGGTTCCGGCAGGCAAGCGGGAGGCGATTTTGGATCTCCTCGACGACGAGGGGATAGATTACGCGCTCTCCGACGAGACGAGCGGCCGCGAGTACATCGCTATCGTCTCGATACCGCTCCCGACGAACGCCGTCGAACCGGTACTGGAGAAACTCCGCGAGGCGGGTATCGAACGCGACGCCTACACCGTCGTCTTGGACGCGGAGACGGTTATCTCGCGGCGCTTCGACGGACTTCGAGAGAAGTACGACGAGGAGGAGGAAAACGGCGACCGAATCGCCCGTGAGGAACTCATCGCGTCGGCGCAGCAACTCGCCCCGGAGATGCCGGTGTTCGTGACGATGACGATAATCAGCGCCGTCGTCGCCACCGCCGGACTGCTGCTCAACGACGCGGCGGTCATCGTCGGGTCGATGGTCATCGCGCCGCTCGTGGGGCCGGCGATGGCGACGAGCGTCGGCAGCGTCGTCAACGACCGCGACCTGTTCATCAAAGGCGTTCGACAACAGGTCACGGGCGGCGTTCTCGCCATCGTCAGCGCCGCCGTTTTCGCGCTCGTTCTCCGACTGACCGGCGTCGTACCGTTCGGCGTCCAAGAAGTGTTTCAGGTCGAGCAGGTGCGCCTCCGTCTCGCGCCGGACGTGCTCTCGCTGGCGGTGGCGCTCGGTGCGGGCGTCGCGGGTGCGCTCAGTATCTCCTCGGGCGTCTCGGCGGCGCTCGTCGGCGTGATGATTGCGGCGGCGCTCGTGCCGCCTATCGCCGTCGTCGGCATCGGCATCGCGTGGGGGAGTCCGGCCACCGTTCTCGGGTCGCTCGTGCTCGTGTTGGTCAACTTCATCTCCATCAACTTCACCGCCCTCGGCGTGCTGTGGTACATGGGCTACCGCCCGGTCAACCTGTTTCAGCGCCCCAGCGCAGAAGACGCCACGTTCCGCCGCATCGCGGCGCTCGGCTTGGCGATTCTCGTGCTCTCGTCGTTTCTCGGCGGCGTCACCTACGCGAGCTTCCGGACCAGTAGCTTCGAGGAGACGACGCGTACCTCCGTCGACGCAATCTTGAGCGACCACGACGAACTCACGCGGTTGAACCTGCAGGTGCAGTACGACGACGAGATTCCGTTCCGGCAACCGCGGCGCGTCGTCGTTACTGTCGGCCATCCGGTCGGCATGGACCCGCCGTCGGTCGCAGACGACATCGCTACGCGAATTCAGGCGAACACGGACGCGCCGTTCGGGGTCGTCAGTTCCGAGGAGGTGACCGTCGAAGTCAGATACATCGGCGTCGACCGGTCGACTGCGCCCGCGACGAACGGGACGCAGAGCGGGACGGAGAACGGAACACAGGCGGATTTTCTGGACGCGTCGATACGTCCACGAGCGTCCCCGAGCGGTATGTAAAACGGCTCTTTGTGCTTAGCGCGGATTGATAGTTTCAGGTGACTATCTACTGGTATGCGTTTACGCCTCCCAGCAGTCGTGTTGGCCGTCGCGTTGTTGACGGCCGGGTGTCTCGCACCGCTCCAGACTTCTTCGTCGCCCGCCGCCGCCGACGGACAGCATATCTCCGTCTCCGGCACGGGTGAGGCCTCCGCCGACCCGGACCTCGCGGTTCTCTCGGTCACCATCGAGGCCCGCGCCGACAGCGCCGCCGAGGCGCGTGATGTCGCTGCCAACCGCTCCGACACGCTCGTCTCGGCGCTCGTCGACGCCGGTGTCGCCGAAGACGCGATTACGACCCAGTACTACGCCGTCCAACCGGAGTACGACCACCGCGGTGAGGAACCCCAAGTCGTCGGCTACACCGCCCGCCACGCCTACCGCGTCGAGACCACGCCCGACCGCGCCGGTGAACTCATCGACGTCGCCATCGACAACGGTGCTTCCCGCGTCGACGGTGTTCAGTTCACGCTGAGCGACGAGAAGCGCGCCGAACTCCGCGAAGAGGCCATTGACGCCGCCGTCGCCGACGCCGAAACCGAGGCGTCGAGTCTCGCTTCCGCTGCGGGTCTCGAACTCGGTGAGGTTCGGACGCTCTCGACCAACGGTGCGAGCGACCCCTACTCGCCCCGGTACGAGATGGCCAGCGACGCCGGTGGGGCATCCACTAGCGTCCGGCCGGGTCCTGTCTCCGTCACGGTGACGGTGCAAGCGACGTACACGGCCAATTAGGCGGCCGTGACGATGCAAGCGACGTACACGGCCAATTAGACGACGAAGTGAACTGGTTGCCCGCTGACGTTCGTCCCTCCACTCCCCGCTGACGTTCGTTCCTCCACTCCCCTCACTGACGCCCGCCCCTCCGCTTGCCCCGCTGACGCCAGCCTCCTCCACCGTTCGTCTGTGGTCCCACGCTGACGCTATCCCTCTCCACCGTTCCCCTCCAGACACCCCGCCGACGCGGCCTCATCGCTCGAATTCATCCACCCGTACTACCACTTCGACGCTCTGCCCCCGGCGCTGTGGAACTCCCAAGAACTACATTCGGAGACTCGTAGCTGACGGTATGGCCCGCGACACGCTCGTTTCGTGGCGGACGTTCGCGCTCTTCGTGTTGTTTCCGCCCGCTGCACTCCTCGCAATCGTGTTCTTCCCGGTGACGCTTCTCGTGTTGTTCTGGCTGTATCGACGCGGCAAGCATCGAGAGCTGACGGAACGACAAAACTCGCCCGAGACCCGTCCGAATCGGTAGTGGCCGTAGCACCGCGAACGAGCAGTCAGCTCCGGTGAACGACGACGAGCTCTGTCGGTTGAGTGTACAGTCACCGCGCCGAGTAGTTGCTCCACTAGGCCTAAGTGTGACACTCCACAACCTGTCATGCAGTATGCACTCACCCATCACACGCACGGACAAATCGGCGTTTGAACGGGTTCGAGATGCAATCCTCAACCGTGGCGACAGAGACGACGACCGGCCGACGGGACCCGGTACACCCACGCCCGGATGACCTGACCCGGCGGTGGACTGTCGATCGGACGCCACTCAATCACGTTCTTTTCCGATAGCGAACTGTTGAGACTCTCGGCAGAACCCCGAACGTGGACTACTCCCGACGCGACGGCGGGATGTCCGGTTCGAAGCCGACGGCGTCGACAGCCATGTCGAGTACGTCGTCGACTCCCTCGTCTTCGGTGACGCTCATGAACGCGTCGGCGTCGACGTCCGTCGAGCGGTCGCTTTTGTTGCAGATGGTGAGCACGGGCACCTCGAAGCGCCCCTGCATCTCGTCTCTGAGTTCGAGTTGTGCGTCGAGCGGATAGCCGCAGTCGCCGCTGGCGTCGACGACGAACAGGACGGCGTCGGCGAGGTGTTCGAGTGCGCTGACCGCCTGCCGCTCGATGTCGTTGCGCTCGGCTTCTGGACGGTCCAGAAGACCGGGCGTGTCGATAATCTGGTAGCGGATGCGGTTGCGCTCGAAGTGACCCAACTGCACGCCTTTCGTCGTGAACGGGTACGACGCGATTTCGTTGCTCGCGCGCGTGACCCGGTTGACGAACGACGATTTCCCGACGTTCGGGTAGCCGGCGACGACGATAGCCGGTTCGTCCGGACGCACGTCGGGGAGGTTCTTCAGGGCGTCGCGGGCCTCGCTGACGCGCAGCAGGTCCTCTTCGACCTGTTCGATGATGTCGGCCATCCGCGCGAACGCCTGTTTGCGGTGTTTTCGTGCCGTGTCGACGTTGCTACGGCGGAGTTTCGAGATGTACTCGCGGTGTAGCTCTTTGATTTGGCGACCGGCCCACGTGAGGTTGGCGAGACTCTGGCGAAGCGTGTCGACGCCGCCGTCACCTTCGAGGTCGTCGTTCTTCGAGGCGAACGTCCCCTGTCGGCGGAGCACCGCGTCGGCGAGTTCGTAGTAGAACGGGTCGACCGTCTCGAAGTCCGGCCACGCCGTGACGACGTTCTGGACGTTGTCCGAGAGGATGTTCGCCGCTGTCTGGAGCATCGACTCTTGGGCCTCCAAGCCCGATTTGGCCCGTCCGGCCCGCGCCGCCCGCGAGAACGCTTTGTCGATGAGTTCCTCCGACCGGGGCGTCGTCGGAAGGTTCTCGAAAATCATGCTGGGTTCTTGACGACGGGCGTACTAAAGGGCGTCCGTTCGTGTTGCCCGTGTGCCGACGTTTCACGCCGACTCGATTGCGAGTGTGAGTTCACCCCCGGACGCAACGCGAACTGCTTCGAGACGCGACACCGACCGGCACGACGTTTTTGCCCGCCCGCGACGTTACATCTCCTATGACTGATTGGCGTGCGGTCGGTGTCGGCTTCGTCGTTCTCCTCGTTGTCGGTGCTGTCGGCCTCTCGGTACCGATACTCGGACAGATCGGTGCGGGCCTCATCGGCGGGTTCGCCGCGGGCTATCTCGCCGGCGGTGGTCTCGGTCGCGGGGCGTGGCACGGCCTCGTCGCCGGGTCTATCTCCGGTATCGCGCTCACCATCTTCGTCGCACTGCTCGGCGGCCTGCTCGGGTTCGCCGGCGGCCCGCTCGGCGGCCTCGTCGCTGGCGGCGGCATCCTCGTCGTCGGCGCAGTGATTACGCTTCTGTTCGCCATCGACAGCGCCCTCGCCGGTGCGGTCGGTGCGTGGGTGAAAGGCTGACTCGACGCCTCTCTCACCGATTTTCGAGAGTGTCCGCGAAATCCTCAAACGAGTTCAATATTCTGCGTCGCGTTCTCTTCGTTGCCATGGCAGAGTTGAACTGGCGCGCAATCGGACTCGGATTCGTCGTCACGCTGGTACTTGGGTTGCTCAGCGGCAACTCGATTCCACTGACCGACCTCACACTCCCCGTCATCGGATGGGGTCTCACGGGCATCGTCGGCGGCCTCGCTGCGGGCTACGTCGCGGGTCGCGGGATGGGCAACGGCGCGGTCAACGGTATCGTCGCCACCACTATCGGCGCGATACTCGTCTACGCGGTGCTGGCCGTTTTCGGGACGGTTCTCTTCGGCTTCGTCGGCTTCACCGTCGCACTCGTCGGCCTCCTGTACCTCGGCCTCTACGCCATCCCCGGCGCGGTCGGTGGCGCAGTCGGCGCGATGCTGAACCGCTCGTCGCCCGCCGACCGGACCCAGCCGGCCGGTCGCTGACGACTACAACACGACTTCGACTTCCTCACTTTTCGACCCGAACGACGCCCGAGCCAGATTACGTCTCCACGCGGAGCGACCCGCTCACTCCCGGTCGAGATACTCGCCCTGTACTGCGACGACTTCCGCCGAATCCTCGCACTCGGCGTAGCGCCGCAGCGGTTCCTCGTTGAGTTCCAAGAACGTATGACCCCACGTGAACTTCGAGAGAATCTCCTCGGCGTAGGCGTCCTGACCGAAGATACAGAGCGCCGCCGCCAGTGCCTCTACCGTCGTCAGTTCCATCGGCCGCCCGAAGTTCACGGGGTTGCCGGCGACGAGAAACGGCAGGGCGCGGTGGATGCCGCCGAGGGTGAACATCGCGCGTTCGGCGGACTCCCACGAGCAGTCGAGTGCGACGAGTCCCCGGTCTTCGGCCCGCGGTGCGTCCGCCGGCGACAGCGCCTGGTCTGCGTGGGGGTTGAGGATGACGCCGCGAGGGGCGGCCCGGTCGGTGCGGTGTAACTCTGTGAGGTCGAATCGGGCGAGTTTCCTCGCCGTACATTTGGTCGGGTCGTCGTCACCCTCGTACCGGACGTGAAGCTCCACACCGGAAGTGGACGACGAGCGAAGAAAAGCGCCTCGTTCGTCGGTCGAACGATACGCAGGCGACGAGCGTTTATGTTCGATGACGGGACCACCTCGACTCGTGACCTGACGACTCGCCGCGCGCCGGACGAGGCGGGAGCGCGAGCATCCGGCGCGCGACAATCAGGAGCTTGGTCGCTCGCCTGTTCGCCAAAACCATCATACTGCGCCGCTTCGAGATACGGTACATGGACCACGCCGCCGTCGTCCGCGCGTACTACTCGGCGCTCGACGAGCACGACTACTCGGCGCTGTCGGACCTCCTCGCGCCCGCGTTCGTCCACGACCGCCCCGACCGAACGCTGGAGGACCGGGAGGCGTTCGTCTCCTTTATGCGCGACGACCGGCCGAACAAGGACACGAGTCACGAACTCGACGAGGTGTACGAAAACGAGGACAGAACGGAACTCGTCGTCCGCGGTCGTCTGCTGGACGCCGACGGCGAGCGACTGTTCGAGTTCGTCGATATCCACCGGTTCGAAGACGGTGTCGTCGTCGAACTCCGGACGTTCGCGCGGAAAGACTGATTCGGAAGGTTAGTCCTTCTTGCCCGCACCGACGGCGCTCTCGCCGACCGGTTCGTGGCCTTCGATAACTTCGCGACCGCCCATGTACGGACGGAGCGCTTCGGGTACGGTGACGGTGCCGTCGTCGTTCTGGTAGTACTCCAGCAGTGCGACCATGATACGACCGACGGCGGTTCCCGACGCGTTGAGCGTGTGGAGATACTCCGCCGACTCGTGACGCTCGGGCCGGTAGCGGAGGCCGGCGCGTCGCGCTTGGAACTCCTCGAAGTTCGACGCCGACGACACTTCCAGCCAGCGGCCGCCACGTTCGGGGCCGTCGTCGCTCTCGGTGCCCGGTGCCCACACCTCGATGTCGTACGTCTTCGCCGACGCGAAGGTGAGGTCGCCGGTACACAGCGTCAGCACCCGGTACGGCAGACCGAGTCGCTTCAGCACTTCCTCGGCCTCCTCGACCAAGGCTTCGAGACGGTCGTAGCTCTCCGACGGTTCGACGAAGTTGACGAGTTCGACTTTGTTGAACTGGTGGACGCGGACGATACCTCGGGTTTCGGTGCCGTGTTCGCCCGCCTCACGACGGAAGTTCGGCGTGTACGCCTGGTGTTTGAGCGGAAGGTCGTCCTTCAGTAGAATCTCGTCGGCGTACATGTTCGTCACCGGGACCTCTGCAGTCGGGCAGAGCCACAGGTCGTCGTCGTCGTACTCGTCGGTCTCGCCGCCGCCGATGCGGTAGGCGTCCTCGGCGAACTTGGGCAACTGGCCGGTGCCGACCATCGACGTGCTCTTGACCGGAATCGGCGGAAACAGGTCGACGTAACCCTGTTCGCGGTGTACCTGGAGGAAGAACTGGATGAGCGCGTGTTCGAGCATCGCGCCCTCGCCTTTGAGGAAGTAGAAACCCGACCCGGTCGTCTTCGCGGCGCGCTGTTCGTCGATGATGTCGAGGTCCTCGCCGAGTTCGTAGTGCGGCGTCACCTCGTCGGGCAGGTCGCGCAGGTCGTCGAAGCCCCAGCGGCGGTCCTCGACGTTGTCCTCCTCGTCGTCGCCGACGGGCACGTCCTCGTGGGGGACGTTCGGCAGTTCCAAGAGCGCCTCTTGCAACTCCGCTTCGAGTTCGTCGGCGCGCGATTCGACGTCCTGCAGTTCCGTCTTCAGTTCCTGCGAGCGGGCGATTGCCTCGTCGGCTTCCTCGTCTTTTCCTTCGGCTTTCAGTTGGCCGATTTTGCTCGACACTTGGTTTCGGTCGTGTCGCAGGTCGTCGCCTTTGCTTTTGAGCGAGCGCCACTCCTCGTCGATATCGAGAATTCCGTCGAGGTCGACGTCGTCCATCCCTCGCTGGTCGAGGGCGGTCCGGACCTCCTCGGCGTGTTCCCGGAGGTACTGTCTGCTGAGCATTTGTGCGAGATTCAGTCGGCCCCGGCAAAACCGTGTCGCATCCGTGTGCCGTCGTCTCATCGTCGCCTCCGGGAGTTCAGTGGGAGGACCGCCGGCGTCCGAACGCTTTTGCCCGCCGCGAGCACCAACGGTACATGGCAATCGGCGACGTCACTCCTGTTCCCGGCATCGACGACACCTACTACGTCGACACCGGCATGTACGGCACCGAATCGTACGGGTCGGTCTATCTCGTCGACGCCGACCGACCTGCGATACTCGACACCGGCATCGGCACCCACTACGAACGCATCCTCGACGCGATGGAGGAGGTCGGTATCGACGCCGAGGCCGTGGCGTACATCCTCCCGACACACGTCCACCTCGACCACGCCGGCGGTGCCGGCTTTCTCGCCGAGGCGTGTCCGAACGCAACCGTTCTCTGCCACGACATCGGCGTTCGCCACCTCGTCGACCCCTCGCGCCTCGTCGAAGGAACCAAAGCCGCCGTCGAAGACCAGTGGGAGTTCTACGTCGAACCGGAACCGGTCCCCGAAGACCGCATCGACGGACTGGAGGACGGCGACGAAATCGACCTCGGCGACCGGACGCTCGACGTGATTCACGCGCCGGGCCACGCGCCCCACCAAGTGATGTTCCACGACCGGTCGACCGACGCACTCTACACCGGCGACGCCGCCGGCATCTGGGTGCCAGCCGAGAACAAGATTCGACAGACGTCGCCACCCTCGCAGTTCGACCTCGAACAGTGTCTCGAAGACGTCAACACCATCGTCGAACGCGACCCCGAGGTGCTGTGCTTCGGTCACTTCGGCCCCTGTGAGTTCTCCGAGGAACTGATGAGCGAGTACAAACGTGTGCTCGTCGAGTGGGTCGAGGCGGTTCGACAGCGACGCGAGGAACTCGACGACGAGGCAGTCATCGACCACTTCGTCGAACACACAGACATGGTCGATACGTGGGGTAAACGGAAAGCGACGGCCGAGGAACGACTGAACGTCCGCGGCGTGTTGGGCTATCTCGACTACCGCGACGGACAGTCCGAGTAGCGACCTCGTCGACGTCTTCGACCACTGCGTTCAATCCCGTACAACGCACGACGCGTTGTCGTGTTCGCAAACGTACATTCTTTTAAATGTGGGATACCGTATCTGCGTGGTATGGAATGGCGGGACGCGGAAGCGGCGTACGACAGCGAGGTCATCGGTCGAACGACGCTCCCCGTGATGTTCGAGGAGAGCGCCGGACGAAACGCCAACCGCATCGCACAGCGGTACAAAGGCGGTATCTACGACCGGTCGCTCGCGCCGAACGTGGTGCCGGCGGCGTCGGCCGACGAGTACGGCACCGTCACCTACGCGGAGATGCGCGACATCGTCCGCAACCTCGCGGCGGGTTTCCGTGACCTCGGCCTCGACACCGGCGACCGAGTCGGTATCCTCTGTCACACCCGGATGGAGTGGGCACAGACCGACTTCGCGGTGCTCGCCGCTGGCGGGGTCGTCACCACCGTCTACACCTCCTCGTCGGAGCGACAGGTGGAGTACCTGCTCGGTGACCCCGACGCCTCGGCCGTCGTCGTCGAGAACGCCGAGTTGCTCCGGAAGGTTCTGGCAGTCGAAGACGAACTCGACTTGGAGTTCATCGTCGTCGTCGACGACCTCGCCGACGGCAGCGGGATGGGTGGGGCAGTGCGTGACCGCGACGACATCCTGACGCTCGGCGACCTCCACGACCGCGGGGCGGCCGTCTTCGACGAGGAAGCGTACCAGTCGTGGCTCGACAGCCGCGAACCCGAGGACCTGGCGAGTCTCATCTACACCTCAGGCACGACAGGCCAACCGAAGGGCGTCCAACTCACCCACTGGAACTTCCGTTCGAACGTCAACCAGTGTTACCGACGGTTCGGCCCACGCCGCGACAAAGGCGACCTGCCGGTCATCGACCCGCAGGCGACGACGCTCTCGTTCTTGCCACTCGCGCACGTTTTCGAGCGTCTCGCCGGGCACTTCCTCATGTTCGCAGCAGGGGCGACCGTCGCCTACGCGGAGAGTCCCGACACGCTCCGCGAGGACTTCCAACTCGTCCGGCCGACGGTGGGAACGAGCGTCCCGCGCGTCTACGAGAAACTGTACGACGCGATTCGGACACAAGCGTCGGAATCGCCCGTCAAAGAACGCATTTTCGAGTGGGCCACCGGCGTCGGCCGCGAGTACCACACCACCGAGAACCCGGGAACCCTGTTGACCGCGAAACACCGCGTCGCCGACAGACTCGTCTTCGACCAGGTACGGGAAGCGCTCGGCGGTCAGATCGACTTCTTCATCAGCGGCGGCGGCAGCCTCTCGGCGGAACTCTGCGCGCTGTATCACGGGATGGGACTGCCGATTCTCGAAGGCTACGGGCTGACCGAAACCTCACCTGTTATCGCCGTCAACCCACCGGAGAACCCACAAATCGGCACTATCGGTCTGCCGGTTCAGGACGTCGACGTCCGCGTCGACGACGCCGTCGTCGGCAAGGAGACCCAGCAATCGACCGCCGGCGACGTCGGCGAACTGCTCGTCAAAGGCCCGAACGTCACGCAGGGGTACTGGAACCGCCCCGACGAAACCGAGGAGGCGTTCGACGAGGACGGCTGGTTCCGCACCGGCGACGTCGTCGAGATTCGTCCCGACGGCTACATCGCCTTCCGCGAACGCGCGAAACAGATTCTCGTCCTCTCGACGGGCAAAAACGTCGCCCCCGGTCCCATCGAAGACGCCTTCGCCTCCAGTGCCCTCGTCGAGCAGTGTATGGTGCTCGGCGACGGCCGGAAGTTCATCAGCGCCCTCGTCGTGCCGAACTTCGACGGCGTCCGCGAGTGGGCGAACCGAGAGGGTATCGACCTCCCCGAGGACCCGAAAGCCATCTGCCGAAACGACCGGGTGTACGAGCGCATCGAAGCCGAAGTCGAAGCGGCGAACGAGCAGTTCGAGTCCTACGAGCAGATAAAGCAGTTCCGCCTCGTCCCCGAGGAGTTCACCGAGAACAACGACCTGATGACGCCGACGATGAAGAAGAAACGCCGGAACATCCTCGACCGATACGCCGACCAGGTCGACCTGCTGTACGAACCGCAGGCGGCGAACTGACCGAGAGACCCGACGACTCCTCCGTTTTCGACTCGCCAGATTCGTGTTTCAGAACGCAATTCACTCGCTCGTGCGTGCCTCGCCGACCCGTCGCCGAAACAGCCGTAGTTATATTCCTCCCTACCAACGCGGTAATCACATGGAGGGACGCTAGTGGCCGCTGAGGGGGCAGGTAATCTCCTTCCGCTCGTCGCCACCATCATCGGCGTCGGCGTGCTCGCACAGATACTCTCGGACCGGTTCCGCATACCGAGCGTGCTGTTTCTCATCGCTGCCGGTATCGTCATGGGTCCGGTGCTGGGCGTCGTCACGCCCGACTCCTTCGGCAACGCGCTGTCGGCCATCGTCGGCCTCTCGGTGGCGATTATCGTCTTCGAGGGTGCGTTTCACCTCCACGTCGACAAACTGCGCGAGGCTCCTGCGGCGACGCTCCGGTTGGTGACCGTCGGTGCGCTCATCGCACTCGTGGGGACGGCGGCGGCTATCCACTTCATACTCGGAACCGGGTGGCTCGTCGCGGTCCTCATCGGCGCGCTGTTGGTCGCTACCGGTCCGACAGTCATCACGCCGATTCTCGAAGTCGTCCCCGCCCGCGACCGGGTCGAAGCGGCGCTGGAGACCGAAGGCATCGTCAACGACGTGACGGCGGCAATTTTGGCCATCGTCGTCTTCGAGGCCATCCTCCTCGACATCTCCGACCCGACGGAGTTGCTGCGACTGTTCACCGCGAAACTCGGTGTCGGCCTGCTCGTCGGAACCGTCGTCGCCGGTATCCTGTACTACGCACTCCGGTACGTCGACCTCTCGCCGGGTAACGCGCCGCAGAACGCTCGCCTGCTGGTGTTGGCGGGTGCGCTCGCTGCCTACGGTGCGGCCGACTACATCTCGACGGAGGCGGGGTTGGCCGCCGTTGCGACGGCGGGCATCCTCCTCGGCAACGCCGACATCCCCTACGAGAAAGATATCATCGACTTCAAAGGCGATATCACGCTGCTGGTGCTCTCGTTCGTCTTCATCACGCTGGCGGCGCTTCTGGACTTCAACAGTCTGATTCAGTTGGGGCTGGGGGGGCTTCTGGTGGTCGCGCTCGTCATGCTGGTCATCAGACCGCTTCTGGTGTTCGTCTCCGCGCGGGGCGACCGATTCACCCGCAACGAGAAGCTGTTCATGAGCTTCGTCGCCCCCCGCGGTATCATCCCCGCCTCCGTCGCGACGCTGTTCGCTATCGAACTGCGTGCTGCGGGGTTGAACCCCGAGGCCAACGTCCTCGTCGGCACCGTCTTCCTCGTCATCCTCATCACCGTCGTCTTCGAGGGTGGCTTCGCGCGGCAGATTGCGGAATACCTCGATGTGATACCAATGCGTGTACTCGTTATCGGAGGCGGAAAGGTGGGCCGAGCGCTCGCCGAACGCCTCGAAGCCCGTGGAGAGAACGTCGTACTGATAGAAGCAAACCAAGAGATGGTCGAACTCGCCCGCAACCAAGGGTTCACCGTCCACGTCGGCGACGGCACCGACACAGATGTCCTTCGTTCCGCGGGGGCCGCCAACGCCAAAATCGTCGTCGCCGCCACCGGTGACGACGACGTGAACCTGCTGGTGTCGCAACTGGCGAACTCGAAGTTCGCCCCCGAGACGATTCTCGCGCGGGCGAACAACCCGGACAACGTCGACGCGTTCGAGGACCTCGGCGTCCGGACCATCTCCTCGGTGTACGCGACGGCGCAGGCCATCGACAACTACATCGAGCGCCCGGCGCTCGCCAACTGGATGGGCGAGGTCGGACGCTCCGGTGACGTCCAAGAAGTCGAGATAACTTCCGACGAACTCGTCGGCAAAACCATCCGGGACCTCGGCCCGGAGCTGCCGGAGGGCTGTCTCGTCGCCCTCGTCTCGCGTAACGGCGACGCGAAAGTTCCGGACGCCGACTTCACGCTCGAAGCGGGTGACCGCGTGACGCTACTCGGCGATGACGACGCCGTCAAAGCCGCCATGGCGATGATTCACCCGAGCGACGAGTGACGGATAGCGTCGCATCGCTTCGGTCCTGTTCTGACTGTCGCTAACCACGACGACTTTCCTCCCCTCACTCGAACGTCGACTCATGTGGGACCTCTCGCATCCGCTCTCCTCGACTACGCCCGTCTATCCCGGCGACCCACCAGTGAAAGTCGACCCGCACGCGACCCACGCCGACGACGGCTACCGCGTCACCGACCTCCGACTCGGAACCCACGCCGGTACCCACGTCGACGCGCCGTCGCACGTACTCGAAGACGGCGACCCGCTCTCGGCGTTCCCGGTCTCACGCTTCCGTCTGAACGCAGAACTCGTCGACCTCAGACCACTGGATGTCGAGGCCACGATTTCGACTGCGGCGCTCGAAACCGCAGACCCGTCTCCGAAATCGGAACTACTCGTCCTCCAGACGGGGTGGGACCGCTACTGGGGAACGGACGAGTACCACGACCATCCGTCTCTCTCGCCCGATGCGGCCGCGTGGTGTGCGGACCGCGGCTACGACGTGGCACTGGACTGCGCCAGCCCCGACCCGTTCGGCAGCGCCGACCTCCCCGCCCACCACGCGCTGCTGGAGCGCAATCGACTGATTTTCGAGAACCTTCGACTCTCGGACCCCACCCGCTCCGACCTCCCGGACCGATTCCGTCTCCACGCGTACCCGCTGTCGTTCGACAGCGTCGACGGGTCGCCCGTCCGCACCGTCGCCGAACGAAGCGAGTTTGCAGTGAATAACTGACGTTCACGAACGTTTATCAGAGAGTCCCCGAAAGCGCGAGTATGCACCACGCACAGGGACCACTGCTCTCGGTCGACGTCGGCGAGCGAACCGCCGAGACCGTCGATGTCGACGACGTACTCGAAGCGTTCGTCGGCGGCCGCGGCGTCTGCACGAAACTCGCCGCCGACCGCATTCCGACCGACGCCGACCCGTTCGGCCCCGAAAACAGCGTCCTCTTCGCAACCGGCCCGCTGCAGCACTCGCAGATGAGTTTCACCGGCCGGATGAGCGCGACTGGTCTCTCGCCGCTCACTGGCGGATTGCTCTCTTCGAACGCTGGCGGCTTTCTCTCGCGGAACTTCGTGGCGACGGGCTACGCCGCCGTCGAGGTGACCGGCACGAGCGACGAGTTGCTCGCCGTCCACGTCACCGACGAGGGCGTCGAGTTCGAGACGGTGCCGGAACTCGAAGGCGCAACTACCAGCGAAGTCACCGAGTACGTCGAGGAGGCTCACGACTTCGGCCCCGAGCACACCCTCTGTGTCGGTCCCGCGGGCGAGAACCGCGTTCGCTTCGCCTCCATCATCACCTCCGAGAGTCGCGCGTTCGGCCGCGGCGGTCTCGGAGCGGTGCTCGGCGCGAAAGGCGTCAAACTCGTCACGTTCGACGGCGACGCCGCGCCGACGCTCGACCTCGTGGACGTCACTACCGACGTTCACCGCGAGGCGGCCACCGCCGACCACCCGATGAAGAAATCCGGGACTGCGGGCATGACCGAGTACGCAAGCCACGTCGGCGCGTTGCCGACGCGGTACTTCTCGGAACTCTCCTTCGAGGGTGCGGAGGATATCGGCGGCGACGCCGTCGCCGAGAAGAAGTACAAACGCGGCACCTGTTCGGCCTGTGCGTTCGCCTGCAAACTCCCGACCCGTGACGAGGAAAGTGGGGTGGAGACCGAAGGCCCGGAGTACGAGACGGTGATGGCGTTCGGCGCGAACGCGGGGGTTTCGGACCTCGTGGCCGTGATGCAGTCGAACCAACTCTGCGACGAACTCGGGATGGACACCATCTCCTGTGGCGATACGGTGTCTGCGTACCTCGCCAGCGAAGACGAGTTCGGCAACACGGAGTTGGTCCACGAACTGGTCGAGAAAATCGCGTACCGCGAGGGCGTCGGCGACACGCTCGCGGAGGGCGTCGCCCGCTGTCACGAGCAACTCGGCGTCGAGAACTGGAGCGTCAAGGGCATGGAGTTCCCCGCCCACGACGGCCGCCACCTCAACGGCCAAGGACTCGCGTTCGCCACCTCGAACCGCGGTGCCGACCACATGTACGCCGAGTTCTACGCCAAGGAGTACCCGCTGGTCCCCCGCGACCAGGCTGTCGCCCCCGAAGGACTCGACGGGAAAGCGGCCCTCGTCGTCGAGAAGGAGAACCACAACGCAGTGCTCGACAGCGCCGTCGCCTGCAAGTTCTCCAGAGATTTCCTCTCGCCGGAGCGACTCTCGACGCTGCTCGAAGCGCCCTACGAGGAGTTACAGGAGATAGGCGCTCGCGTCGTCGAACTCGAACGCGCGTTCAACAACGCCCGCGGTTTCGACCGCGACGACGACACGGTGCCGTACGACCTGCCGTCGTTCGACGCCGCGCTCTCGGAGTACTACGAGGTGCGAGGATGGGAGAGCGACGGGACGGTTCCCGGGTCGGCCGAATCGGCTCCCGCCGACGACTGACCGTCGGTTTTCGACTCCCGATTTTCGACTTTCGACTAGCGACTACCGACTCGCCGACCGAACGCGTACACCACCGCGAAGACGCTGGCGAGCGTAGACAACGTTTCGACGCCCGCAGCGGTCACCCCTCTGCAGCGGTCGACGGTCGCCGAAACGGTGGCGCCGTGTTCTCCCGTCGACTGCTCCGGTTCGGTTCGACTCGTGCTGACCGGTTCGAGGGTTACGTGTATGCGGTCCGACTCGCGCCGAGTACGTTCGACGACGAACAACGACCCCACCTGAAGCGGCGTCGTACTGAGAACCTGAAGGTCGGCACAACTCGTTCGGCTGGCGGCGTCGGTCGTCGCGGGTTCGACGAAGACGGCTTCGTACTGCTGGAGTCGTCGCCCGTCAGGGCGAGTTTCGTCGTCGACGACGTCAGTAGCGCTGTCCTCCGTGAGACGGCCGACGACGTGGACCAGTCGACCGACGTGGTCGCGCTTGTGGTCCGTCGATTCGGGAAGTATCGCCTCTGCGGTCACTGTCGTCGTGTCTGTCTGCCGGTCGTTCGGAGCCACCACGAACGCCGGGCCGACGGCTGTCGTCCCGGACCCCGACGCGGCGGCCCGGACCAACTGTCGCCGCGTCACGCTCGCTACCGTCTCGTGTGCCTCCGTCATCTGATGTCGGAGAGAACGCCGCCATCACAATAAGCGGTAGCACGTCTCTCACTGCGGGCGAATACGGACGGCGGTGACAGTCAGCATCGGCCAGTGTGGACGCGGCCGACGAGACGAGTACGACTGAGACTACTCGTCGTCTCTCCGACTGAACCACAGGGCGGCCCCACCGACGCCCGCCGCCCCCGCCAGCGGACCGAACCCGGGTGTCGTCGTCTCCGTCGACTCCGCCGTCTCCCCACCGGCGTCTCCCCCGTCGGTCTCGGGACTCGACTCGGCGTCGCTAGCGCTCGTCGAGACGTTTATCGTACTCGCACCGACCGATTCGAGTTCCAGTTCGATGAGTGGGCCATCACAGGACTGCTGGCTGTTCACCACGTACAGGTTCCCGACGCCGAGTTCGTCGGTTCCTTCGATGCCGTACAGCAACGTCTCCTCGCTCGGGTGGTCCTCCGTGGTTCGGTCGATGAAGCGGGCGACGTAGACGATTGGCTCGTCGTCGCCGCCGTAGAAACTACAACTCTCCAGTCTCGAAACGCTCTGGTCGTTCGAGACGCCCCGCAGATGGACGAACAGGCCGGTGTAGTCCGCATCGTCGCTGAACGACGGGGCTCCGTCCGAGATAGCCGCAGTCACCGTCGCCGTCTGTGCGGACCCGACCGCGGCGGACGCACCTATCGTGGTGAGACCGAGCGCACCGACTCCGACGCCACGTAACAGTTCTCGTCGGCTCGTTCCAGCACGTCGTGTCCGCTCGTTCCGGCTCATCTCTACGTCGAACGCCAACGCCCAACTGGAAAAATCTCGGGCCACAGTATCTTGGGTGGCTTACACTCCGTCGCTCGCTTCCGGGGGACTCGTCGGTCGCCGAAGAGGTGGTTTCCGCGGTCTTACCGCGAGAACTCGATGGCTGCGCCCTGACCGAAGCCGACACAGAGCGTCGCCAGTCCGCGGTCGACGTCGCGACGAATCATCTCGTGGACGAGACCGACCGGCAAGCGTGCGCCGCTGGCACCGAGCGGGTGGCCGAGCGCGATTGCGCCGCCGTTGACGTTGTACTTCTCGTCGTCGATGCCGAGTTCGCTGCGGGCGTAGACGGCTTGGGAGGCGAACGCCTCGTTCAGTTCGACGAGGTCGTAGTCGTCGATGGAGCGGCCGTTCCGTTCGAGGAGGTTTCGCGTCGCCGGGACCGGGCCGATACCCATCACCGTCGGGTCGACCCCCGCGACGGCGTTGGTGCCGATTTCGGCCATGATGTCGAGACCGTGGTCCTCGGCGAACTCGCGGCTGGTGACGAGCGTCGCCGCCGCGCCGTCGGAAATCTGCGAGGAGTTACCCGCCGTCACGCTCCCGTCGCCGGTGAACGCGGGCGACAGTCCTGCGAGCGTCTCCAGCGACGTGTCGCGGCGGATGCCTTCGTCCTCGTCGACGAGGCCGTCGTCGGTTTCGATGGGGACGATTTGGTCGGCGAAGTAGCCCTCGTCGGTCGCTGCCGCGGCGCGTTCGTGGCTGCGGAGCGCGTACTCGTCTTGCGCTTCTCGGCTCACGTCGTACTTTTCGGCGACTTTCTCGGCGGTCATCCCCATCTGAAGTTGGAAGACGTTGTACCGCTCGGAGAGTTCCGGGTGGAGGTGCTGGTAGGAGTCGCCGTCCATCGGCACCCGCGACATGTTCTCGACGCCGCCGGCGACGACGACGTCACGATTACCCGCCGCGACGGCGTCGCTGGCGCTGATGATGGCCTGCATCGAGGACGCGCACCAGCGGTTGATGCTCGTCGCGGGTGTGTTCTCGCCGAGTTCCGAGAGCAACGCGATGACGCGCGCGACGTTGTTGTCCTGCTCGCCGCGCTGTTGGGCGACGCCCCACATCAGGTCGTCGACGTCGTCGCCCGACAGCCCCGTCTCGTCGAGGATGGTGTCGATGAGCGGAATCGAGAGGTCTTCGCTGCGGACGTCCTCGAAGACGCCGCCGCCCTTGCCCTGTGCGGTTCGTCGCGCCGCCGCGATGACTGGTGTTGGCATATCTGACCCTCCGGGGTCTATCCTGATAAACGTGGGAGAACCGAGGGTCGGAGAACCCGAGTTTATCCGACAGTCGTCGACCGGCAGTCGACCTTTGCGTGCGTTCCCTCCGAACGTCTCTGTCCCGGAGCAAACGCGGCGATTCGGAGCGGGTTCGACGGTATTAAGACGCTCTGGCAGCTAATTCTCGGGGATGAGTAGCCCGGCTCTCGAAGTCGTCGAATTCCTTCTCACGGCTCACGTGTACAACGAAAACCGGGAGTTGGACGAGAACGACCTCCCACCACGCTATCGGCGCGTTTTCTGGGCCGAGCGCGACGGCGACGCCTCCGACACCGAGTCCGACGGCGTCGAACCGCTCGGCGGCGTCGAACGTCCCCTCTCTGTCACCGAAACCGACGCCCAGACCGCGACCGGCGTCGAACGCCCCTGGGAGGCGGTTTCGGACCTGTTGTTCACCGACCGAACGGAGTTCTCCGGTACGCTCTCGTTCACCCAACCGGAGATGGCGCTGGAGTGGTTCTTCAAGAGCGCCGACCGTGACCGCCTCGTCACGAACCCGACGCTCGCGTTCGTCGCGGAAGGCCGCGACGAAATCGACGTGAGCCACGAAGAAGCCCGCGAGCAAAACCGTCCGATTCACGCCGACCGCGTCTGGATTGACAGCCTACTGGAAGCGTACTTCGACACCGACGACGAGGAGGGCGACTCGGAGATGCTCGACCTCGTCCACGTCCGTGCGCCCGAGGAAATCGAGATGACGCTCGACGACCTCGTACTCACCGCCGACCAGGAGGGCGAAATCGGCAAAATCGTCAAAGCCATCGAACACCGCGACTACCTCGCCGAAATCGGCCTCCGAGAGATAGGTAAACTGCTGTTCGTCGGCCCACCCGGAACCGGGAAGACGACCGTCTCGCGTGCGCTCGCTCACGAACTCGGTCTCCCGTTCGTCGAGGTCAAACTCTCGATGATTACCTCGCAGTATCTCGGTGAAACGGCGAAGAACGTCGAGAAGACGTTCGAGGTCGCCAAACGACTCTCGCCGTGTATCCTCTTCATCGACGAGTTCGATTCCGTGGCCAAAACGCGACGGAGCGACGAACACGCGGCGCTCAAGCGCGCGGTCAACACGCTGTTGAAGAGCATCGACGACATCTCGCTCATCCGCGACGACGTGTTGCTCATCGGGGCGACGAACCACCCCGACCAACTCGACTCGGCGGCGTGGCGACGCTTCGACGAAATCGTCAACTTCCCCAAACCGGACCGACAGATGCGCGCGGACATCCTCCGCGTCATCACGAACCGGATGGATATCGCCGAGTTCGACCCCGAATCGGTCGCCGCCCGTACCCAAGGTCTCACCGGCAGCGACCTCCGGATGGTGCTCCGCGAGGCCGTCTTGGAGGCGCTGACCGAAGAACGGATGTCGCTCACCCAAGCGGACATCCTCGACGCCGTCGAGGACTTCGAAGAGCGGGACAACCTGAAGAACATGGATATGATGGACGACTCCGACTCGCTCATCGCGGGCAACGGCGAGTCGCCGGATGCCGACCACGACCACGACCACGACCACGCGCACGACCACCAGCACTGATGCGCGTCACCCTCCTCGGAACCGGCGACACGACGGGTACCCCCACCGTCGGGTGTGACTGCGACACCTGTCGGACGGCGCGCGAACGCGGTATCGAGCGCTCGCGCTTCTCGGTTCACGTCGAGAACGACCGCACCGGCGAGTCGCTGCTCGTCGACGCCAGCCCCGACTTCCGCAGCCAGTTTCTCTCCCACGACGTGCCGCTGCCCGAGGCGATGGTCATCACCCACATCCACTTCGACCACCTCGACGGCCTCGGCAACGCCTACCGCATTTTCGACGATTTGCCCGTGTACGCCGCCGACGAGACGGACCCGAAGACGGGCGAGAGCGTCGCCGAGACGGTGCGCTCGAAGTTCGACTATCTCGACCGAATTACGGTGCACGCGGTGACGCCGTTCGAATCGTTTCGCGTCTGCGGCTTCGACGTGACGCTCGTCCCCGTCGACCATCCGCCGCTGCTTTGCTACGGTCTCGTCGTCTCCGACCCCGAGACGGGGACGAAACTCTCGCTGTCGGGCGACACGAACTACGACATCCCCGAGGACTCGCGGGCGGCGCTCGCCGACCCGGACCTGTTTCTCGCCGACGCCATCGTCCCGGCGGCGCTCTGCGAGCATCACCCGGCGGGCGGCCGCCACGAGGACGACGAGGGCGTCCCGCGGACGTTCGGCCACAAGCATATGACCCGCGAGGGGGCGCTCTCGATGGCCGAGGAGTTGAACGCGAAGCAGACTCGGTTGGTCCACACGTCGCACTTCTACCCGGCCAAGGAAGCGTTCGAGGAGCCACTCGCAGTCGACGGCGAACAGTACGACCTCTGATTCCGATTCCGACTCCGATTTTTTCGCTAGCCGAACTGGTCCAGTCCACTCTGTCGGCGTGCGACACCCGACGGTTCTCGGACCCACGGAGAGCGCTCGGCGCGAATCTCGTCTAACTCGTTTTCCCACTGTTCGCCTGCCTCGAATCCCGGACACGACTCGCCACATCTGCTTCCGGGGTCGACGACGCAGTCGAAATGTTCGCAGTGGGGACGGCCGTCGTCGGTCGGAGCCATCCGCGCACACGGCGGTAACTCGTACGTCCGCCAGCCTTTGCCGTAGGCGCGTTCGGCGATTCGTCGCCGCTTCCGAGCTTTCTCCTCCGCGCTGACGATGGCGATATCCGTTTGAAGCGGGCGTTCGTCGAGTAGTTCGACGCCCGGTTCGTCGGATAAGAGCGTCGTCGCCTCGCGGACGACTTCTCGCTCGCCGCTGTCGGGGTCGAAGCGCCAGACGCCGACTTCCTCGGGGATGCGGTTGAGGTGCGCGCGCGTGACGTAGCTCTCGGTCGCCAGAATCACTTCGTCGAACAGGCCGAGACTCACGTCGACTCTGAGTTGGCGCTCGAGGTCGCCCGGTTTAGCCAAATCGGGTTTGTTCTCGATGCCAACGAGGCGCGAGAACCAGTCGTCGGGGTAGCGCGTCGTCCGGCGGACGTAGCGACGACTGCCGCGGCGTTCGACCTCGAAGAAGCCGAGTTCGACGGCGCGGTCGGTGGCCTCGCGGGCGGTCTCGGGGTGGCAGTCGAACGCATCTCGCCAGTACGTCGCGCGCCCGACGCCGACGTCGCTCTCGATGGCGAGTGCGGGGATGGAGTCGGGGGTGATTCGGGTGCGCGCGTCGAACGCCGGGCCGGGTTCGACGAGAATCGCGTCGACGATTCGGCTGCCGGGGGAGAAAACGGCCCCGCCGAGTTGGCGGGCGACGAGCCACTCCGACCAGTCGCTGGCCGCCTCCAGATGCCCACAGAGAGCCAACTCGAACCCGAACTCCTGCACGCAGTACTGGAGGCGGTACGGAGTCAAAAGGAAATTGGTCGTACCAGAGGGGACTCCGCATCGTTCGTCTCGCGGGCTTCGTACGGTGGTCGTTCACACGGCACGAACTCTCAGACGCGGTGAGAACAGCAACTTTATCACTCGCACGGGGCGAACCTTTCGCAAGATTGCTCTTAGGAGGTCAATGGTGACGAAAACACAACAACCGGAGGTGAACATCGGACTCGTCGGCCACGTCGACCACGGGAAAACGACGCTGGTGCAGGCACTCAGTGGCTCGTGGACCGACCAGCACTCGGAGGAGATGAAGCGCGGAATCTCCATCCGACTGGGCTACGCCGACGCGACGTTCCGACGCTGTCCGGGAATGGACGAACCGGAGTGTTACACGGTCGAAGAGGAGTGCGAGAACGGCGAACCGAGCGAACGGATTCGCACGGTGTCGTTCGTCGACGCACCCGGCCACGAGACGTTGATGGCGACGATGCTGTCGGGCGCGGCGCTGATGGACGGCGCGGTGCTCGTCGTGAGCGCCACCGAAGACGTCCCGCAGGCGCAGACCGAAGAACACCTGATGGCGCTCGATATCATCGGTATCGAGAACGTCGTCATCGCACAGAACAAGGTAGACCTCGTCGACCGCGACCGCGCGGTCGAGAACTACCAACAGATACAGGAGTTCGTCGAGGGCACCGTCGCCGAGGACGCGCCCATCGTCCCCGTGAGCGCCCAGCAGGGCGTCAACCTCGACTTGCTCATCAACGCTATCGAAGACGAGATTCCGACGCCCGAGCGCTCCGACAGCGACGATGCACGGATGTTCGTCGCGCGGAGCTTCGACATCAACCGCCCGGGGACGACGTGGGGGAACCTCTCCGGCGGCGTCGTCGGCGGCAGTCTCGTCGACGGCACGCTCGACGTCGACGACGAGATAGAACTGCGCCCCGGCCGCGAAGTCGAAGAGGGTGGCCAGTCCGAGTGGCAACCTATCACGACGACGGTCCGGTCGCTTCAGGCCGGCAGCGAGATGCTCGACACGGCGACGCCGGGCGGACTGCTCGGTGTCGGCACCGGTCTCGACCCGAGTTACACGAAAGGTGACGCGCTGGCCGGACAGGTCGCCGGGACGCCCGGCACGCTGCCGCCGACGCGAAACGCGTTCGAGATGGACGTCGACCTGCTCGAACGCGTCGTCGGCGGCGAGGACGAAATCGAGGAGATTTCGACGGGCGAACCGCTGATGCTGACCGTCGGCACCGCGACGACCGTCGGCGCGGTGACGAGTGCCCGTGAAGGCGAGTGCGAAGTGTCGCTGAAGCGCCCCGTCTGTGCGGCCGAAGGCGCGAAGATAGCCATCAACCGCCGCGTCGGCGCGCGCTGGCGACTCATCGGCATCGGAACGCTCGCCGAATAACGGATGGTCGCTGTCGCCATGGACACCAACGCGCTCATGATGCCCGTCGAACTCGACGTCCGCGTCTTCGACGAACTGGACCGACTGTTCGGTCTGGGTTCCGTCGACCTCGTGGTCCCCGAGTCCGTCGTCGCCGAGTTGGCGAAACTCTCGGCGGGCAACGGCGAAGAGAGCGTCGCGGCGAGCGTTGGTGCGGATTTGGCGGCCGACCGCTGTCGAGAAGTCGAGACCGAGGCGACGTACGCCGACGACGCGCTGGTCGAACTCGGCGCACGCGGCGACTGTGAGTACGTCGTCACGAACGACCAACCCCTGCGCGACCGCCTGCTCGAACGCGGCGTTCGAGTAATCGGTTTAAGGGGTCGGAACACACTGAGTATCACAGAACCATAACATGTACAAGAGGGTACGACTCAAGGACACGGTCGAGGTGCCCCCGCGGCACCTCGCCGACGTGACGCCCGAACGGGTGAAGCGTCTGCTACAGGACAAGTTGGAAGGACGGATGGACGAGGACGTCGGCAGCGTCGTCAGCATCGTCGAGGTGCAGGACATCGGCGACGGCTCGGTTCTGCCGAACCGCCCGGGGGTGTACTACGAGGCGGAGTTCGACGCGATAACGTACGACCCACATATGCAGGAAGTCGTCGACGGTATCGTCGTCGAAGTCGTCGAGTTCGGTGCCTTCGTCGGCATCGGCCCGGTCGACGGCCTGCTACACGTCTCGCAAATCTCGGACGAGTATCTCGCCTACGACGGCGAGAACCAGCAGTTGGCGTCGACGGAATCGTCTGACACGCTCGGTGTCGGCGACTCCGTGCGCGTCCGCATCGTCACGAAGAGCATCGACGAGCGCAACCCGCGCGACTCGAAAATCGGTCTCACGGCCAAACAGCCCGGCCTCGGCAAACACGGCTGGCTCCAGACCGAACGCGAGGAGCGACAGGCCACGACGGAGGGTAACTGATGGCCAAACCCCGCCTCGCCTGCCGTGAGTGCCACTACATCAACGAACCGGACTCACAGAGCTGTGACCACTGCGGGTCGTCGAGTCTCACCGAGGACTGGGCGGGGTACGTCGTCGTCACCCATCCCGAAGAGAGCGAAATCGCCCGGGAGATGAACGTCGACGAACCCGGCGGCTACGCACTGAAGGTCCGGTGAACCGCTGATGTTACGTCTCCCCGACGACCTCCGGGGAGCGTTCAAAGAGCCGCTGGGCCCCGTTTACACTGACACCGAGCGACTGCTCTCGAAAGCAGAGGGACAGATAATCGCCGTCGGCGACGTCGTCACCTATCATCTTCGGACTGCCGACCGCGACCCCGACGTGGCTGTCATCGACGGCAAGACCAAACGCGAAGCCGTCGGCGACGAGATTCGCCGCGTGCTCTCGGGCGACAACCCGCGCATCGAAGTCGAGAACCCCGCGGCGACGCTCTCCGAGGAACTGCTCGCGGCGCTGCGCGAGGCCGTCGACAGCGACGAGCACACTGTCGTCGTCGTCACCGAGGGCGAGGAGGATTTGGCGACGCTGCCTGCGATTTTGGTCGCACCCGTGGGTTCGCTCGTGGTTTACGGCCAACCCGACGAGGGGATGGTCGGTGTTCCCGTCACGCCGAAGGCGAAAACCGACGCGCGCGAGTTGATGGCGCAGTTCGAAGGCGACACGGACGCGGCGTTCGAGACGCTCGGTATCTAAATTCGAGTCACGCGGCGTCTGAGCTCAGCTCACTCGCCGTCGACGTTCGGTTTCGGCGGCCACGCGGCGGGCGTTCGTCGGCCGTCGACCGCTCACTGGCGACCGCTCGCCGCTCGTTTCTCGCGTATCGGCCGTCCGCTCCCCCGCTCTTCGAAATCCTTTTACTTGCTTCGCCGGGATTTATGAGCAACTGAACTATGGAAATCGAAATCATCGACGAGGAGGAGAACCCGATGTTGCACAGAACGGACGTTCGATTCACGATGACGCACGACGAGGCGACGCCCTCGCGCCTCTCGGTCCGCGACAGTCTCGCGGCGAAACTCGACAAGAACTCCGACGAAGTCGTCGTCCACGAACTCGACACGAAGTTCGGCATGCGCAAAACCGCCGGCTACGCGAAAGTGTACGAGAGCCCCGAGTTCGCCCGCGACGTCGAGCAGGAGTACATGCTCGAACGCAACAAAATCACCGCAGAGGACGGCGACGCGGAAGCCGAAGAAGCGTAATCGAACGTGCGCGTTCTGGGTATCGAAGGGACGGCGTGGGCCGCGAGCGCTGCACTGCACGATACCGAACGCGACGAGACGTTTATCGAATCCGACCCGTACGAACCCGATAGCGGCGGCATTCACCCGCGCGAGGCGGCCGAACACATGAGCGAGGCCATCCCGAGCGTCGTCGAAACCGTTCTTGACCACGCCGAGCAGACGGCCGAAGGAGATGAGGCCCCTATCGATGCCGTTGCTTTCTCCCGCGGACCGGGCCTCGGCCCCTGTCTCCGTATCGTCGGTACGGCCGCGAGAGCGCTCGCAGGAGCGCTCGACGTACCGTTAGTCGGCGTCAACCACATGGTCGCCCACCTCGAAATCGGCCGCCACGAGTCCGGGTTCGATTCTCCGGTCTGTCTCAACGCCTCGGGGGCCAACGCCCATCTCTTGGGCTACCACAACGGCCGGTACCGAGTTCTCGGTGAAACGATGGACACCGGCGTCGGCAACGCCATCGACAAGTTCACTCGCCACGTCGGCTGGACCCATCCCGGCGGGCCGAAAGTCGAACAGGCGGCCGCAGACGGCGAGTACATCGACTTGCCGTACACGGTGAAGGGAATGGACTTCTCCTTCTCGGGCATCATGAGCGCCGCCAAGCAGGCATACGACGATGGTGAGACGGTCGAGGACATCTGCTTCTCGCTGCAGGAACACGTCTTCGGGATGCTGACCGAAGTTGCAGAACGGGCGCTGTCTCTCACCGGAACCGACGAACTCGTCTTGGGAGGGGGAGTCGGACAGAACGCCCGTCTCAGAGAGATGCTGGCGTCGATGTGTGAGGAACGCGGCGCAGCGTTCTACGCGCCGGACCCCCGTTTCCTCCGCGACAACGCCGGGATGATTGCGGTGTTGGGCGCGAAGATGTACGCCGCGGGCGACACCATCGAAATCGAAGACTCCGCCATCGACCCGAACTACCGACCCGACCAGGTCCCCGTCACGTGGCGCGGCGCGGCCGAGTCCGTCGCGCGCGCCGTCGACGCCGACGCAGATGTCAAGGGCGCTGAAGCGACCGTCGAGTTCCACGACGAGGAAGTCGTCAAACGCCGCCTCCCGAAGGCGTACCGGCATCCGGAACTCGATGCGCGACTCCGACGCGAACGGACAGTCGCGGAGGCACGTCTCACGAGCGAGGCGCGGCGTGCGGGCGTCCCGACGCCGCTGGTGCGCGACATCGACCGTCGGGAAGCGACCATCACCCTCCAGCGTGTCGGCGAGATGGATTTGGCGGCGACGCTCGACGCGGATGCCGTCGCAAGCGTCGGGGAGCATCTGGCGGCACTCCATGCAGCGGGCATCGTCCACGGCGACCCGACGACGCGGAACGTGCGAGTCGACGGCGACCGAACCTTTCTCATCGACTTCGGTCTCGGCTTCCACACCGGTCACGTCGAAGACCACGCGATGGACCTCCACGTGTTCGAACAGAGCATCGAAGGGACCGCCGCCGAGCCAGAACCCCTGTTAGAAGCGTTCGAGGCGGGGTACGCGGCCGCCGGCGACGACGAGGTGCTCGCGCGTCTGCGGAGCGTCGAATCACGCGGCCGATATCGCTGAACCGGTCGCTCTCGTTGCACCGGCGCGCCGACGTGACGGTACGTCGCCTGCCGTCGATTCGCAGCGACGACGACACAGCCAAAACGATTTATCACAGGCGGGCGTACCGCTCTCGCATGGCGGATAAACCAGAAACCGGCGAACTGTTCGGTGTCCCGTACAACTTCGAACGCCCGAGCGCCGGTCGGATGCTGTCCTCGTACTGGCAACCAGGCGACCGAATGCTCGTCAAGAAGCCGTTCGGCGTCGGCTACACGCTCAACCTCGCTAACTGGCGCTCGTGGGTCGTGCTACTCGTCGCGGCAGTGCTGCTCTTCCAAGAGCGAAAAAGCCGTGAAAATGCCGAGTACGAAGACGACGGTCCCGTCGAAGTCGTCGTCGACGACGACTAAGACCTCCGTTTCTTCGCTTCGCGTTACTGTCGCGGACGAGCGAGTGCCGTCGCGCGCCAGACGTTACCGCGTGTGCCGACCGGACGCAGTTCCAGAGGAACCGACGCGCCGGCGGGTAGTTGCTGGAGTGTCGACTGCAACTGCGACGTCTCGTACTCTGCGATGTGCCGCGTCGCGTTCGAGTCGACCGCCTCCACGGTCATCGCACCGTGGGCGTTCATCTCCTTCCTGACTGTCACCAACTCCGCTGCGTGCTGCTGCCGTGCCCCGGACATACCCGGCATAAATAATCGTAGCGGCTTAAAAGCTAATATTTTTCTTAAGTTTTGATACCGAGTACTATGTAGTTCTCACCCCATGACAAACGATGATATAATTTCTCACGCGTTGCATTCGCACCCCGTTTCGCCCGTCTCGTCCCACCGAGACCGACGCCTCTTTGCGGCGGGCGGCCCCCTGCTCGAACATGCTTCACTACGTGACGACCAACGAGGGAAAAGTCGCGGAGGCGACGACGTACCTCGGCGAGTCGGTCGGACAGGTCGACTTCGACTACACGGAGATTCAAAGCGACGACCTTGGGCGAATCGCCGCCCACGGCGCGCGAGAGGCCTATCGCCACGTTGGTGACCCCGTCCTCGTCGACGACGCGGGCTTGTTTGTCGACGCCCTCGGCGGGTTTCCGGGGCCGTACTCCTCGTACGTCGAGGACACTCTCGGCGTCGAACGCGTTTGGCGCGTCGGTGAGAACGAGGAGAACAGGCGAGCAGCGTTCCGCTGTGTACTCGCGTACTGCGACGGCGATCCCTTCGCCGCCTCGCCGGACCCGGTGGACCGCGACGACCGGGTCACGGCGGCGGCAACGGGCGCAGAGCGAGACGCCGAAGAGACCGAACCGCTCCCCGTCAAACTGTTCGAGGGCGTCGTTCGCGGCCGTCTCGTCGCTCCGCGCGGCGAAGGCGGGTTCGGCTACGACCCCATCTTCGAACACGACGGGAAGACGATGGCCGAGATGAGTACCGAGGAGAAAAACGCCATCTCGCATCGGGGTCGGGCGCTGGCGAAGTTCGGGGAGTGGTTCGCCGAACGGTAGTGAGGCGAATCTCGACGGGCGAGCGAAGCGAGTCCATCGGTGGTATCAGGAACGCAGTGACTGATACCTCGTCGGGCGCGACGCGTCCGACGTAGGTTCGAACGCGAACGGAGTGAGCGTTTGAATGAGGATGAAAGTAATACTCTAAACACAGTCATTACGACTGCTCGGAACTCCTCTCCCGTTTTCTATCATCATCTATACAACAGTCGACCCCGGCCCGTCTACGCGCGTGGGTCGCGGTCCGGCCCCGGATACTCGCCGCCTTCGACTTCCCGATACAGACTCCCGGCGTCGAACAGCGTGGCGAACGCTTTCGGGTGGCGAACGCTCAGCGAAACTCGTTTCCGGAGCGTCGCGCCCGCTTGCGCCGTCTGGAGACGCGGGTCCAGCGTCAGCAGATGCATCGCACCGCCGTGGTACGCCGACCCCAGCGCCGGGTGGTCTCCGTCGGCGTGGTCGACCGGTTCGCGCAGCGTCTCGATTCGCGCGCGCCAGTCGGCGGCGAGTTCGGCGTCCGCGAGCGAGGAGATAATCGCCTCCGCGTCGTCCAGTAGCGCGTCGCTGGCGACGAGCGTCGTCCACGAGTGTTCTCGCAGCGAGTCGAGCGCCCGCCGGGCGTCACCGCCGCAGAGCACGTCCGCCGCGAGTACGTCGGCGTCGGCGACGACGCGGGCGGGCGACGCCTCGGGCCGGTCGGTCACCTCCGCGCGTTCAGTCATCGCCGCTCCGTCGTCGTTCGAGTTCCTCGCGCACTTCGTCTTCGTCCACGTCGTACGCCGCTGCTCGCTCGAAGAGGTCGGCCCAACTCATAGCGGGAGATGGCGGCGCGACCACAAGACGCTTATCGGTCGGCGATTCCCGCGCCGCCGACCTTCGACGCCAGTCCCCACGCCACGACACCGACGACGAACGCGACACCGACGTTCGCCACGAGGCCGACGAGACCCACGAGAACGGTCAGCGCGAGCGACTCCGTCTGCACCGCACTCCGGCCCAACTGCACCGCGACGAGGACGAGTAGCACACCCAAGAGAGCCATCGGGAACGCGAGAACCAGCGCCGAAAACAGCGCGGCGACGACGTAGAACACGCTGAGGACGACGTTCGCGCCGCCGGTCCGCGCGCCGAAGGCGTACTTGCCCGCGAGGCCGCCACTGCCGTGACACATCGGGAGGCCGCCGAAGGGGACGGAGAGAAGCGTCATCGTGCCCATGCTCGTCGAGAGGTCGTCGGCGGAGACGTCGGCGTCGAAGAGGTCCGAGCAGAGAAGCGACGTGGCGACGGCGGCGTTGCCGACGGTCATCGCCAACTGTGCGGCCGCACCCTCCGCGGCACCCAGAGAGAGCGCTGGGCCACCGGCGGGAAACACGCCGAAGGCCGGAATCGTCGGTGTCGGCACGCCGGTCACGACGGCCGCTATCGCTCCGCCGACACTGAGAACGACGAGCGTCGCCGCCTGCGGCCGCCCGATTGCGACGACGCCGAGTGTGAGCGCCACGGCCACTGCTGCGAGTGTGGGATTCCCGAGGCCGAGTCCGACGCCGGTCTGTGCTAAGAGAAGCGCAACCGCGAGTTGGACGCCTCGGACCACCGGTTCGCCGACGTAGCGTTCGACCGACGAGATGGCGTTTGTCTGCCCCGCGACGAGGAGTACCACGCCCGCGACGAGGCCGGCGGCGACGAGTTCGCCGTAGCTCAGGGCACCGGCGATGGCCAGCGCCGCCAGCGCCTTCATCGGTTCGACGGACAACGGGAGGCCGTAGACGACGCCCCAGACGATCTGAAAGAGACCGAAGGCGACGAGGGCGTGCGGGAGCGACATCGGCGTCAGCGCGCCGAGTGCGACGACGATAGGGAGAACCGTAACCGAATCTCCGAGCGCGCCGGTGAACTCACCGACGTCGAAGCGAAGCGTTTGTCCCTCCCGAACGTCGGCAAGTGCCATTATCGGGGCCTGTACTGCAAGAGTGATGAGTGTTCTCAGTAAGTGTATGTTCCCACCAGTACCGTCGGGCGAAACCTCGAACGGTTACGCCAAGTGAGTAACATTTAACCACGCCCTCGCCTTCGATGAATCCATGAAGATACAACGACGGCGGTTCGTGCAGGCCGCGGGCGTCGGTGCGATTCTGGGGCTGAGCGGGTGTTCGAGTCAGGACGTTTCGGAGAGCCCCAACAACAGCACCGGGGGCAACCAGAGCAACAGCGGTGGGCAGAGCGACGGTGGCAACGGCGAACAGCAGCAGGAACTCACGCTGGCGACGACGACGAGTACGTACGACACCGGGTTGCTCGACGAACTGAACCCGATGTTCGAAGAGCAGTTCGGCGCAAAAATCAACACCATCTCGCAGGGGACCGGTGCGGCCATCGAGACGGGCGCGGCCGGCGACGCCGACGTGATTCTCGTCCACGCACGCGGTGCCGAAGACGAGTTCCTCCAGCAGGGCCACGGCGTCAACCGCCGCGACGTGATGTTCAACGACTTCGTCATCGTCGGTCCCGAGAGCGACCCTGCGGGCATCAACGGGATGGGAAGCGCGACGGAGGCGTTTTCGACTATCGCAGAGAGCGAGTCGACGTTCGTCTCCCGTGGCGACGACTCCGGGACGAACAAAAAGGAGATGCTCATCTGGGAGGAGGCCGGCGTCGAACCCAGCGGCCAGTGGTATCGCGCCATCGGCCAAGGGATGGGCGACACGCTCAATCAGGCGAGTCAGTCGGGCGCGTACACCCTCGCCGACCGCGGCACGTACCTCTCGATGCAGGACGAAATCGACCTCGTCATCCACGTCCAAGGGCCGCTGCAGGACGGGCCGGTCATCCTCCAGAACCCCTACGGCGTCATCCCGGTCAACCCCGCCCAGCACGACAACGTCAACTACGAACTGGCGATGGCGTACGTCGGCTTTCTCACGAGTCCCGAGGGCCAGAACACCATCGACAGCTACACCGCCAACGACTCGCAGTTGTTCTTCCCGAACGCGCTCTCGGAGGAACCGAACTTCGACCAGTACGTCCCGCAGGGGTACAGCGCCCAAGAGAGTCAGTCGCTGTCGCGGCGCGACAAGCAGTTCCTCTACTGGGTCGAAACGCGAGTCCCGGCAGACTATTAATTCGCCCCATCTCCATATCTAACCGTGATTTCGGCGTTCGGCGACCTGAACCTGAACTACCTCGTCAGCGTCACCTTCGTGTCGCTGTACGTCAGCACCGTCGCCGTCGCCATCAGCACGCTCATCAGCCTCCCCGTCTCCATCGGCGTCGCGTTCGGCAACTTCCCGGGCAAACGCCTCCTCACGACGGTCATCAACACCGGGATGGGGTTTCCGAGCGTCGTCGTCGGTCTCGTGGTCCTCCTGACGCTGTCGAACGCCGGTCCCCTCGGCGAACTCCAACTGCTGTTCACCCCGCAGGCGATGATTATCTCCCAAACCATCCTCGCCACGCCCGTGGTCCTCAGCGTCTCCATCTCCGCCGTCGAGAGCGTCGGCGGCGACCTCCGCGACGCCGCCTTCGCCGCTGGTGGGACGAACACCGACGTAGGACTTCTCGTCCTTCGTGAGGCGCGCTACGGCATCGTCACGGCCGTTCTCGCGGGCTACGGCCGGGCCATCAGCGAAGTCGGTTCGGTGCTCATCGTCGGCGGTAACATCGTCTACCCGCCCGAACAGACCTCGTTCACCCGGACGCTGACGACGGCAGTCACCGTCGAAGCTCGCCGCGGAAACTACGAGACGGGACTCGCACTCGGTGCGGTGCTTCTCGTGCTCGTCCTCGTGGTCAACGCACTCGGCGGGCGCATCCGCGACGGAGGGCGAGCATGAGCCACAAGGAGAACACGACCGGCCGTCTTCGCCTCGTCGCCGACGGCGTCTCACACGGGTTCGACGGCGACTCCGTTCTCGAAGACGTCTCGCTCACCGTCGACCCCGGCGACGTGCTCGCCATCGTCGGCCCGTCGGGCACCGGGAAGACGACACTCCTGCGGCTTTTGGCGCTGTTCTCGCGGCCCGACGACGGCCGTGTCGCGCTCGCCGAAGGAGAGAGCGTCGACACCGTGTCCACTGAACTGACCCCCGACCACGTCGCCGACGCCCGGACGAACGGCCACGGAGACGTCGGTGCTCGAACCAATGGCGGCGGCGGCGACGGCGACGCCCGCGATGCGTGGTCGCTGTCGGACGACGAGCGTCTCCGACTCCGGCGACGTATCGGCCTCGTCGCACAGGACCGCTCGCTGTTCTCGGCGTCGGTCGGCTACAACGCCGCGTACGGTCTCGGCGTCAGACGCTCGCGGGCGGCCCGTCTCCGCAGTTCGCTCCGTCGAACCGTCGGCCGGTGGTCGCCGCCGGCGGCCGCGCTCTCGGCGCTCGAAACGGTCGGGATGGCCGAGATGGTCGACAAACACGCCGACTCGCTTTCGTCGGGCGAGGCCCAGCGCGTCGGCGTCGCGCGCGCGCTCGCCGTCGACCCCGACGTACTCCTCTTGGACGAACCGACCTCGAACCTCGACCCGCGAAACACCGCCGTCATCGAGGACGCCATGCGCGAAGCCAAAGCCCGAGGAATCGGCGTCGCTCTCGCCACGCACGACATGGACCAAGCGCGCCGCGTCGCCGACAAGACGGCCGTCGTCCTCGGCGGAACCTGTATCGAGTACGGCCCGACAGAACGGGTGTTCGAGTCGCCGCGCGACGACCGCGCCCGCCAGTTCGTCGCCGGCGAACTCGTCTACTGACGGAGTCGGTGGCGACTCACGACGGGTGTACTGATTAGGTGGGCTCTCGAACGGACCGTATGGACGGCGCGTTCGAGGCGTACCTCGCATCCGACGGCGTCACGTTCGACGACGGCGACGCCGCGTTGCTGCGTGCGGTCGACGACCACGGCTCGGTCAGCGGTGCGGCCGCCGCACTCGGCCGTTCCCGCGCTCGCGCACTGTCTCGATTGGAGACGCTCGAATCCGCCTTCGGGTCGCTCGTCGAACGCCGACGCGGCGGGGCCGACGGCGGCGGCAGCGAACTCACGGACGGCGCAACCGCACTGTTGGCGCGGTTCGCTCGTCTCCGTGCCGCGCTCTCGGGGACGGCGGGGGCACGGGAGGCGGTGCTGTTCGGCCGCCTCGCGGACTCTGACGGCGAACTCGCCGTCGTCGACACCGATGCAGGGCCGGTCCGTGCGCTCGTCGTCGACGCTGACGGCCAGATTGCCGGGAGCGTCGACGCGCAGACGCCGGTACAGGTGAGCGTCCGCGCCGACGCCGTCACGTTGCACGCGCCCGACGACGCCCCGCCGTCGGCGGCGACGAGCGCCCGCAACCGCTTCGACGGCGTCGTCTCCGACCTCGATTCGGGTACGGCCGTCGCCACCGTCGTAGTCGATATCGGCGCGAACGCGCCGTTGTACGCACTCGTGACCGTCGAGAGCGTCGACCGACTCGGACTGGAGGAAGGCGTGCCGGTCGTCGCGTCGTTCAAAGCGACGGCGACGCGGGCGACGGTGGTCGACGAGTAGCCGCCGCATCGACTCGAGACGGTGAGAGAACTCAGGCAGTCGGGTCGGTCCCGTCCCGTTCCCGGCCACGTTTTCGCAGCAACGACTCTCCTCCGGCGAGCAGCAGATACACCAGAACGTACAGCGGCGCGGGGACGAACACGAACGTGAAACCCGGCGAGTCGCCCTGTCCGCTTCCGACGGGTGGAAACTCGACCAGCACGTGCCAGAACAGGAGCATCAGACTCATGAACGCGACCGGACTCCGGTAGCGATAGCGGTACCACAGCGCGACGGGAAGACCCACAGACCCGAACGCGAACACCGTCAAGATTCCACCGGACTGCCAGAGGGGGCCACTGATGCTGACGTTCGACGAGAGGACGCTGTAGCCGACGACGACGGCCGTGTAGACGATGCTGACGACGGCGGTAACGCCGAACGTGCGCGTCCAGTTCGGACGCGTGTCAGCTGAGGTGGGGGGTTCGCTCACAGAGCTGTCGACAGACTGTCGTGTAATAACTCTACGGACGGTGGTGCGGGCGTTCGGTCGCTGTGAGATACCGACAGCCGTGGGCCTCGACGACTGCGTTCCCCGACTACAGTTCCGCGACGAGCGTTTCCAACTCTTCTCGCGTCTCGTCGTCGACGGGGCGGTGCGGTGCTCGTGCGTAGCCGGCGGGTGCGCCGCGGGCGCGCATCGCCGCTTTCAGTCCGGGGACGCCGTGGACCGACGTCACCGCGCGGTTCAACTCCACGAGACTGGCGTTCAGTTCGCGCGCACCCTCCGTGTCGCCCTCGCGGTGGCGTTCGTATATCTCCGCGCAGGCTTCGGGGGCGACGTTGGCCAGCCCCAAGATACCGCCGTCGGCACCGGCGTCGAGGGCGTGGGCGGCGACGCTGCCTGCGCCGACGAAGAAGTCGAACTCGTCGCCGGCGAGGCGTCGGGTGCGGCCGAACGCTTCGAGGTTCCCGCTCGAATCTTTCATCCCGGCGACGTTCGAGTGGTCGGCGAGACGGCCCGCGGCGTCGGACGAGAGCGTGACGTTCGTGTACGGGGGAACGCTGTAGAGATACACTGGAATTTCGGCGTCGTCGGCGACTTCGCGGTAGTAGGTTTCGAGCGCCCCCTCGTCGTGTGGGAAGTAAAACGGCGTGACGACGAGTGCGCCATCGGCCCCGGCGTCGGCGGCCAACTGCGTCTGACGCTTCGTTTCTCTGAGGCCCGGATGACCCGTGCCGGCGAGCACCGGCACTGAGGCCTCTTCGACGACGAGTTCGACGACGCGAGCGCGCTCTTCGACACTCATCAACTCGGCCTCGCTGTTCGACCCACAAGGGACCAGAAAGTCGACACCACGGGCTTCGACCCAGCCGACGAGTTCTCGAAGCGACCCCTCGTCGAGGTCGCCGTCTTCGGTGAACGGTGTCGCAAGCGGCGGTCCGATTCCTTCCATAACGGGCGGTCACGCGCGGCGAAATTGTAACTTTGGGTCGGGGTCGCACGGTCCGCCTTTCGGCGTCATCAGAGAGCCACTTTCGAGGGCCATCACGCGGTCCGTTTCTCGGGCCCTCAGACAGCAACGTGTCATATAGCTAATCGGCTGAATTCGCTGTCGCACAGCAGTCACACGCCCGTCTGACGCGGGTTTAAGTTCGTCCGTCGGGTCGGTTTACTCGGGCGCGTAGACGGCATCTGTTCCCATCCTCCCACCCGTTCGCGCCCGGATGCTCGCCGAACCCCACCCGACGGCATCCGAGTTCGTCTTTGGGACGGCCGTCCCCCGCGGCCGGCCCCGGGCGAACGTATCGCGCTTTTCCCCTTGATTCAGGCGCTCTCGACGGCCGCGTCTCCGAGCAACTGTTTACGAACGTCTTCGAGCGACTCCTGTTCGACGATGAGTGCGACTCTGTCGCCCGCCTGAATGGTCGTCTGCGGTAGCGGAATCGTCATCGCCTCCCGGTCGTCGCCGTGTGCGTAGATACGGGCAGTCGACGGCAGGTCGATTTCACTGACGCGTTTGCCGACGACGGGCGACCCCTCGGGGATGGTGACCGCCGACAACTGGAGGTTTTCGGTGAGTTCGCCGATGGCGTTGAAGTTCCCGCCGAGCAGTGCGGTTTTCGCCCCCGCCGCGCCGAGACGTTCGGGATAGATTATCTCGTCGACGTCCTCGGCGTACTCCTTGTAAATCTCCTCGCGGTAGTCGGCGTCGATGCGGAGTACGGTCCGACAGCCGTGTTCTCTGGCAATCATGCAGACGGCGTAGTTCGTGTTCAAATCGCCCGTGATGCCGCCGACGGCGACGGCGTCGTCCAGTCCGGCGCGTTCCAAGACGGCCTCGTTGCTTCCGTCGCCTTCGATGACTTCGAACCCGGCGTCACGAGCGCGTTCGACCTTGTCCCGGTTGTTCTCGACGAGGACGACGTCGTGCCCCTCCTCTTTGAGGATACGCGCGGTTCGAGAGCCGACCCGCCCGTACCCAACGATAACGAATCGCATGGCTCTCTATACCGTGCTCCTCCTCAAAAAGCTACGTCTCGTCGTGGAGTTCGTGTGGAGCCGTCGCCATCGCCCGTCGCCTCACCGTCCGCGTGTCCGTTCGAGTCGGCCCACGAGCGAATCGACCGTCGTCGACAGTCGCCGTGTGCCAAAGAGGGCGACGAGTATTGCGCCGACGCCGTCGAAGACGAGGTCCGTCAACGTGTCTTCGAGGCTGTACTGGATGAGGACGGCCTGAATACCCAGAAGGTCGGTCACGCCCCGTATACTGAACTCCAAGACCTCCCAGAACACCCCGAACGCCAGCGTCACGACGAGGATGAACACCGAGAGGAACCGCGGCGGGAGGTACACCGCTCGCGTGTGCTCGTCGACGGCGCGCACCGTCGCGTAGCCGACACCGGCGACCACCGTCGCCGACAGCGTGTGCGTGAGGCTGTCCCACCACGGTATCGCGGTGTAGAGGCCGAGCATCCCGAGCGAGTGCAACGACACCGCGAGCGTCACCCACAGCGTGACGCCGGCGTCGAGGTCGAACTCCGGGTCGCGTTCGAGAATCGCCGGGAGGAACGTCACGACGAGCGCTATCGACGCGTTGACGACGACACTCAGGTTTCGCTCGACAGCACCGACGAGAAAGACGACGGCGATGACGAGTTGGAGTGCCCGGGTGAGTCGCCGTTGCCGACGCGGCGAGAGCGAAAACAGCGTCATCGTGGAGAGATATCGGCCGCGTACGCGCTAAACGTTGTGCCGTCGACGGCCCGCCGTGATGCAGGTGGACTAGTGTGTCACTAGTTCGCACCTCGCCCGACACGGTTTTGCTCTCCTATCTCATACACGGGGGCGATGATGGCCACCACGCACGCCCTGATAGGGGTCGTGCTCGCGCTCGTCGTCGCCCCAGACGGCGGCCTTCTCCCCGTTGCGGCCGCCGGACTCGGCGGACTGTTTCCCGACTTCGACCTGTACGCTGGACACCGGAAGACGCTGCACTTTCCGGTGTACTTCTCGCTGGCGGCGTTCGTCGCCGCCCTCGTCGCCGCGTTCGTCGCCTCGCCGATAGCGCTCGCCGTCGCGCTGTTTCTAGCGGCGGCGGCGGTTCACTCGGTGATGGACGTTCTCGGCGGCGGCCTCGAACTCAAACCCTGGGAAGGCACTTCCGACCGAGCGGTGTACGACCACTTCAACGGCCGGTGGCTCGCGCCCAAGCGCTGGATTCGCTACGACGGCGCGCCCGAGGACTTCCTCTTGGGTGCGGTCTTCGGCGTGCCCGCGCTGTTCGTCCTCTCGGGGACGCCTCAGACCGTCGTCGGCGTCGCACTCGGCATCTCGGCGGTGTATACGCTGCTGCGGAAGACGCTCGTCCCGCTGGCGCAACGTCTCGTCGACGCGATACCCGCCGAACTGCTGGCGTACGTCCCCGACCGCTTCGTCGAGGACTTCCAGTAGTTTCCGATAGCTTCCGATAGCTTCCGATAGTTTCCGATAACTCCCAGTGAGTTCCGGTGTTTTCTCTGCGGCGGCGCTCTCCGGGATAGGAAGGCTGAAACACCGATACCGCTTGGTTCCGACGTGGGTCTCAGCACGCGACTGTTCGGCGACGACACGGCGTTGCTGTCGAACCGGAGTTTTCAGCTTCTGTTGCTCGCCAGCGTTAGTTCACCGCTCGGCTCTTCGGTCGTCTCGCCGGTTCTCGACTCGCTGCGCGGACCGCTCGGCGCGACGGAGGCGCAGGTCACACTGCTCATGGCCGCGTTCACCGCGCCCGCTATCGTCTGTATCCCGCTCGTCGGGATTCTCTCGGACCGCTACGGCCGCAAACCCGTGCTCACGGCGGGACTGACGCTTTTCGGTCTCGCCGGTGTCGCCATCCCGCTGACGACCGACTTCCGGGTCGTCGTCGGCCTTCGACTCCTGCAGGGCATCGGCTACACCGGCATCGCGCCCGTGCTCATCACGAGCGTCGGCGACCTGTTCGACGGCGACGAAGAAGCGACCGCACAGGGTCTCAGATTCACGACTGTCGGCCTGTCGCTCACGGTGTTTCCGCTCCTTGCGGGCGCGCTCGTCGCGCTCTCGTGGCAGTATCCGTTCTATCTGTACGCGCTCGCGCTACCGACGGCACTGGCCGTCGCGCTGTTCTTCGACGACCCGACGCTGAACGCCGACAACGACGCCCCCGGCGCTGCAACTGACGGCGGCGACCAAGGTTCCGAAGGAGACGACTCGCCGTCGACGCTGCAAGCACTCTCGGTCGTGCTTCGTGAGCGTCGCGTCGCGGCGACGCTCGTCGGCCGGGCGGTGCCCTCCTTTCTGTGGTTCGCCTTTCTCACCTACGTCTCCATCGTCGTCGCTCGCGTTCTCGGTGGGTCGGCGGGACAAGCGGGTGCGCTCGTCGCGCTGGCGAGCGTCGCCTCCTCGGTGAGTGCGACGCAGGTCGGCCGCCTGACGGCGGCGTTCGACCGCCGGGCGATACCGCTGTTCGCCACACTCGTCTGCACCGCCGCTGGCGTCGCTACGCTCGGTCTCTCGCCGTCGCTTCCGGTCGCTGCACTCGGCTCCGTCGCCGTCGGCGCGGGTTTCGGCGTCGTACTCAGCCTCTACCGGAGTACCATCTCGAATCTGGCGACGGACGAACTACGGGGGAGTCTCGTCAGCGCTGGCGAGTCGCTCGGGCGCGTCGGCAGCACCACCGCACCGATTCTGCTTGGCGGAACCGTTGCACTCCTCGAACCGGGTCTCGGCGGCGTGCTCGCCATCCGGACGATGCTCGTCGGCGTCGCTGTCGTCACCGTCGCCGTCGGCGGGTTCGTCCTCTATCTCGGCGAGACGGGCGACACCTGACTCACCGCGCGCCCGGCCGCGCACCCGGCCTCTGTCTTCACCCGAGTTCCCGCTCGCAGAACGTGAATCGCCAGCGCTCGCCCTCCGAGAGCCGTTGTCCGCCGACCACCCACTCGTCTATCCGCTCGTCGGTGAGCGGCCGGGCGACGAGGTAGTTCGGAGTCGTCACCCGTGACAGCGGCGCTTCGTCGTTCCGAGCGAAGCCGTATTTTTCGAGCAGTCTTCGGGGGAGCGCCTCGCCGAACACCGACAGCAACGCGGCGTCGTCGTTGTCGGCGACGACACGCGCCAAGAGCGCGTCGACCGCGTCCGTCCACACCTCGCCGCCGGTCAGCGGCGCGACGTCGGTGACGTGGACGACAGTCGAGGCCACGTCTCTCTGGGTGCCGACGACGAACGCGGCGGCGGGACTGCCACCCCACTCGGCGAGCAACGTTTCGTACTCGAAGCGTGGGTTCGCGTACCGCCACGCGTAGAACTCGGCGTCCCTGTCGGCGTGGACGTGCGGCAGCGGCGACGTCGCCACGAGCGTCGTCAACTCTTCGACGGGAACGCCCGCCTCGCGACGAACGGTCACGTCGGCGTCTCTTGGTCTGCCTGTCCGAAGCGAGAGATAGCTCCGTGTCGCTGTCGCTGCGAGTTTGGCGACTGCGTTCGTGGCTCGTTCGCCGCCAATCGACGGCAGCGAGGTCAGCGCAGTCGGGTCCTGCACGCGGTAGTACACCGGGCACTCGCGTCTGACGCCGCGATGCAGTGAGAGGCGTTCTCCTAACTTGTCGAGGGCCCCGAGTACCGCCTCGTTCGGAAAGCCGATGGAGACCTGCGGGTCGCGGGTCGCGTAGTGGTCGTACACGTACGTCACCATCTTCGAGAACAGGCCGCGCCTGCGGTGGTCGGGGTGAACCATCGGGTCGACCTGAATCACCGCGAGAACGCGCTGGTTGCCGATGCGCAGCGGAATCGGCACGCTCGGTCGTGCACCGACGACGTCTCCGTTGTCGGCTTCGACGACGGCGATAGGCGTCTCGTCGAGATACGGGTTCTCGACGTAGCGCCAGTCGAACCAGTCCGGGTCAGTTCGGTCGAACACCGTTTCGTAGAGCGACAACACCGCTTCCCGGTCCGCCGATTCGTACTGTCGGACGTGGTAGTCGCGTTCCGCCTCTCCCGTGTCGTCACCGGCCGCGTCGGTGGCAGCGCCGTCCTCGTCGGCAGCGGCGTCGGCATTGTCGGCGTCCGCAGCGTTCTCAGCGTCCTCAGCGTCCTCAGCGTCCATCCTGTGTCGATTCGACGACCGACGACATAGTTTCACCGTCCGAATGCTGGGTGGCGCTAAATGGTAGACAGTGACTAGCGTCCGAAAAATACCGAGTTAAAACCGGGTGACGGGAACGTTTCCGACCGGAACTCAGTTCATAATCGTGAAACGGACACTGCGCTTTTCATCGGTATCGCCGAACGAGAACCGATGCACTCAGGCGCGTTCTCACCCGGCGCGCGCTCCGGCAACGCAGCGCGTGTCTACGACGAAACCGCGACGGTTCGCGGCGACGCACTCGCCCTCGAAACCGAGAGGAGACGGTACTCTCACGCCGAACTCCGCGACCGGTCGGCACGAGTAGCCGGGGCACTGCACGAGCACGGCCTCGCACCCGACGACCGCCTCTGCTTGTTTCTCTCGAATCGCCCCGAACTCGTTCTCACGGCGCTTGCGGCGTTGAAAGCCGGACTGCCTTTCTCGCCGGCGAACCCGCAGTTCACCGCGCGCGAACTCGTCTTCCAGTTGGCCGACAGCGACGCGAGAGCGCTCGTCACCGAACCGTCGCTGTTGCCGAAAGTCGCCGAGGCACTCGACCGACTCGACACCGACCCGTTGGTGATTCTCGTCGACGACAGCACAGACGAGACTGCCACCGACGGCGATGCCGCCACCACCGACGAGGCTGCTGACGCCACGGACGACATCGGGTTCGACTTCGAGTTCGATTTCGACACCGTCGCGTTCTCGTCGCTCGACGCCGACTCGACGATGGTCCACCGCGAGGACGACGACGTGGCGATGCAGCCGTACACGAGCGGAACGACCGGCAAACCGAAGGGCGTGTTGTTGACGCACCGAAACCTGCGCGCACAGTCGTTCATGGCGTTCGAGCGCTCGGCACTGCGCGCCGACGAGGAACGGTTTCTCTCTATCCTCCCGCTGGCGCACATCGCGGGCTTCGTCAACCGGACGTGGCAGCCGTTGATTCGCGGGGCCGCCGTCTACCTGCGCGACCCGAGCGAGTGGGACCCCGAGACGGCGATGGCGACCATCGAACGCGAGCGAATCACGAAGTTCGGCGCGGTGACCGCGATGTACGTCGACATCGTCAACCACGAGCGCTTCGGCGAGTACGACCTCTCCAGTCTCGAAGAGGTGATGGAGGGCGGCGACCGCCTGCCGACGTCGGTCCAAGAGCGCTTCGAGACGACGGCGGGCGTCGAACTCTTCGAAGCGTACGGCCTCACCGAGACGGGCGGCGGCACCCACGTCGGCTTCGGGTCGACGTTCGGCCCCCGACTGGGTACCATCGGTCAACCGCTGCGGGCGACCGACTGTAAACTCGTCGACGAGGAGGGTCGAGAAGTACCGCCGGGTGAGACGGGTCAACTGCTGGTCCGTGGCCCGCACGTGATGAAAGGCTACCACGAGCGACCCGCCGAGACGGCGGAGGCGTTCACCGACGACGGCTACTTCCGCACCGGCGACGTCGCCCGCCGCGACGCGGACAACTACTACGAACTCGTCGACCGGATGTCCGACGTTATCGTCACCGCCGGCTACACCGTCTACCCACGCGAGATAGAGAACGCGCTGTACGAACATCCGGACGTCGTCGACGCCGCCGTCGTCGGCGTGCCCGACGAGCGCCGAACGGAGACGGTGAAAGCGTACGTCGTCCGCCGACAGGGGTCGGCCGTCGACGCCGACAGAATTCGGGCGTTCTGTCTCGAACGCGTCGCGCCGTACAAACACCCGCGGACGGTGGAGTTCGTCGAGGAACTCCCTCGCACACACAACAGCAAGGTTCGACGCGTCGAACTCCGCGAAGGAACCTAACTCCCGGCTTTTTCGAGTCTTGCGCTCGCCGACTCCGACTGTCTATCTAGAGTGAACGTTTATACACCCACCTCTTGTCTCTCCGCTCGATGCCGGAACGGCCGACCGAGAAGACCGGGCAGGAGGGTGACGAGACGACGAGCACAGACGAGACGGCCACTCACGACGACCATCCGCCGCTCGCATCGGACGGCGAACGGGCGTTTCTCGAACGGGCACTCGACGAGTTGGACGACCCGTTCTACGTGTTCGACAGAGACGGCGGCCTCGTACGGTGGAATCGCGTGCTGACCGACCTGTTCGACGTCACCGACGAGGAGATAGCAGGGAGGTCTCCGATGGAGTTCTTTCTCGAAGCCGACCAACCGCGGGTGCGCCGGGCCGTCGACGAGACGCTCGAACACGGCGAAACGGTCGTCGAAGCACGCGCGGAGACGACGCAGGGACTCGTCCGATTTCAACTCACCGGCCGCCGACTGGTCGACGATGACGGAACTGTACTCGGTCTCTGCGGTATCGGCCGCGACGTGACCGAACAGCGCGCCTTCGAGCGCCGCCTCGCCGACCAGAACGAACGCCTCGAACGGTTCGCCGAAATCGTTGCCCACGACCTCCGAAACCCGCTGACCGTCGCCAAAGGCTTTCTCGAACTGGAGCGACGCGAACACGACTCCGAGCACCTCGGCCGCGTCGACGAAGCGCTCGACCGAATCGACCGTATCGTCGACGACGTGCTCGCCGCCGCCCGCGACGGCCGGACCGTCACCGACCGGACGTCCGTCTCGCTGAACCGCGTCGCACAGAACGCGTGGCGAAACGTCGACACCGCCGACGCGACGCTCGACGTTCGAGCGTCGGGCACCGTCGACGCCGACGAAGACCGACTGCGTCGACTGTTCGAGAACCTGTTTCGCAACAGCGTAGAGCACGGCACCGACGGTGTCGCCGTCACCGTCGAGGACATCGACGAGGGGTTCGCCGTCGCCGACGACGGGCCGGGTATCCCGCCCGAGGACCGCCAGCGCGTCTTCGAGTTGGGTTTTACTGGACCTTCGCAGGGAACCGGATTGGGTCTGAACATCGTGCGGACGCTGGCGCACGCCCACGGGTGGTCGGTGCGAGCGACGGAGTCGGAGTCAGGCGGCGCACGATTCGAGTTCGATACGTCACGTGAACGGTCGTCGAGAGTCCCCGAGTGACGCTGTCTGTGTCGACGCGGCTGGAGATGGCTTGTTCGACGTGCCGCCTCTTCTCCGGAGACTCAGACACGTCCCGCACGACCGGCGGGCTTTATAAAATCAACTCACGGAGTCGCCGATGACGATGTCTCGCCTCGATGTTGCGACGCGCGCAGCGCTGGCCGCCGGGAAACGTCTCTCAGAACTGTCGAATCCACGCGACGAGGATGCCGCGTGGGTGAGTGCCGGTGACGTCGTGACAGAGGCGGCAGCCGAGTCCGCTGACGAACTGGTGGAGAGGCTCGGTGAGACCGACGACGCCGTCTTCATCCAAGAAACTCGCCGTACCTCCGATGACGGCGGGACGTGGGTGTGCGACCCGTTGGACGGCCGTGGGAGCTACCGGGCTGGCGGTAGCGAGTACGCCGTCTCGATCGCACACTACGAGGACACCCGGCCACGATTGGGTGTGGTCTACCTACCTGACACGCAGACGTTGTTCGCGGCGCGAGCGGACGGCCCAGCACTTCGTTACGACTCTGCGGAAGCAGCGACCGCAAGCCGGGGACAGCGACTCTCTGTCACCGAGACTGACGACCTCGCGTCATCAGCCTGCGTCTCGGGGTTCGACCTCGGTGGCCACGTACTGCGGGAGTTCGAGTCGACTGGTGCACAGGTCGCCCCACGAGAGTCGGCCGCTATCAACCTCTGTCGTCTCGCAGACGGGGATGCGGACGTCGTCTGGGAGTACGACACGTATCCGTGGGACGTTGCGGCAGGTCTCGTTATCGCGCAGGCGGCGGGAGCGACTGTCACCGACGTAGATGGTGACCAGTACACAGCAGGTCGGGAGCCAACCAAAGAACAGCGACCACTGGTCGCAACGAACGGACCGCTGCAGACCGACGCGCTGGCGACGATTCGCGGCGTCGACGCACTCGACGTGTCGACGTGAATCAGTAAGTCGACCGCCGCCCGAAAACGAACACGAGTACCGAGAGGAGGAGGATGCCGACGATGGATTCGAGCACCGCGAGACCGTGGTACGAAACGGGGAGTGCGTCGACACGCGCGACTGGATTGATGAAGTGGAGTGCGCTCAGGTATAGCGCCTCCGAGAACCCGAGCGGGTAGAGCAGTGCTGCTCCGACGACGACGACGAGACCGACCAGCAGCACCCGAGAGACACTCTCACCGTATCCCATGACACCACCCGAGAGGAGCGACCCGGCCCACGCACGCCACTCACGGTTCTCACGGTGGGCCGTCCGTCGACTCCGCTTTCGTCGTCGGTACGCAGTTCTGGCCTGGTCCGGAAGCGCATTGTCCCGTGAGAGCCGTTCGACCATCCGGTTTCGCCAGATGTCTCGCGTCACTGGTGACGGACCATCAGTCGTCGTTTCGGTCGGCCCAGTGGCGGCCTCGAACTGCGTACCGTCGTTGATTTTCGCGTCGACGAGCACACAGCCGTACAGGTCGGCGTCGAGAAGCACTGCGTCGAAGAGGTTTGCGCGGGTGAAGACGGCACGGTCACAGTCGGCACTCGTGAGGTCTGCGGCGCGGAAGTTCGCGTCCTCGGCGTCGACGTCGGCGAGACTCGCGTCAGTGAGGGCGGCGCTGCGGAAGGACGCACCCGTAAGCACCGCGTCGTCGAACACCGCGTCGGTGGCGTCGGCCTCGTAAAAGTTCGCCCCGTCAGCTATCGCACCCGAGAGGGTCGCCTTCTGGAGACGGGTGCGGTGGAAAGCCGTTCCCGAGAGAGTCGCGCCTCGGAGGAGGGTCTCTCTGAGACGGGCGCTAAGAAGCACCGCGTCGGTGAGGTTGGCACCCGCGAGATTGGCTTCCGAGAGACGTGCGCGGATGAAGTTCGCCTCCGGTGCGTTGGCGAACCGAAGGTCCGCCTTCCGGAAGTCTGCGTGACGCGCTTGCACTGCTTCGAGGTCCGCGTATCGAAACGTCGCTTCCGAGCAGTCGGTGTTCCGGAGGTCACAGTCCACGAGTGACGCCTGTCGGAACTCCGCGTCGTTGAGTCGGGCCGTCGTCAACGAAGCCCCGTCCAGCGTCGCCTCGGTGAACGTCGCCCCATGGAGGTCACAGCCGTCGAGCGTCACGTCGGAGAGGTCTGCACCAGTGAAATCCGCACCGCGCAACGACGTGTTCGTGAACTGTCTCTCACCGATTGCTTCCGAGAGATTCACACCGGCGAGATTTGCACCATCGAGCATCGGTACGTCGGATTCCGCAGCCAACAACTCCGCAAGCGCCGCTTCTCTCTCGTCAGGGCCTACCGCATCGACGGACGAGGTGTGCCAGAGACACCGGTTGAACCCCTCCAAGGGCTGGCGTGAACAGGCTACGGCGTCTCGGTCCTCTGGACGAGTGACTTCCGAGACCACGAAGCCGCACCGGGTGTCCGTGTCGGTCATCTGGTTTTCTGTAACTACCAGCCGGTTTAACAGTTCGCACTCGTGTTGTTTCCCGTTCGAGGCGCGTCACTCCGCTCGGCAGTGACTCCGCTACCGAAACCAGAGCCGACCGAATCACGGTCGAGACTCGACGCTACCGCTCGCCGCGTGCGTTCGTGCGAAAATCTTCGGCCGGATTCGACTCGTATAGACGGTCGCTCACCTCGTTCGCGCTGCGTCTGGCCTGTCCAAATTCCGAGTCGGCTTCAGGCGATTCCAGCAGATGCTCGGTGACGGAGCGTCTCGCAGAAGTGGAATGGAGAGAAAGCCTAGGCCGGGATTTGAACCCGGGCTCTCGTCCTTACCAAGGACGCGCTTTACCGCTAAGCTACCCAGGCGCCTGATGCGCATTCACTCGTTTGCCCGATTCGTCTTTAGGCGTTTCGATTCGCTTCAGCTATCGGTAGGCGATGGCACGGGGTCGTCTCCCCCACCATCGGCCGCCACTCGTTCGGCGGCCGCCTCGGGCAGCGCCGACGGCGCTTCCGGAAACGACGTGCCGTACTCGGCGGCGAGGTCGGCGGCGTACGCCGACAGCGACTCGGGGACCGACTCGCCGACCGCCGTCGCACCGGCGAGCACCGCCAAATCGAGCACGTCGGCTTCGAGTCTGCCGTCGAAGGAGTCGGTGTCGCGGTCGGTCTCGCCGTCGGTGGCCGGGACCGGCGACCGACGGCCGAGCGTCTGGTCGTGACCGAACGCTCGGACGGTGTCGACGGCGCGGGTCGCCGCCTCGGTTCGGGCGAGAACGAAGAATCCCCGGGCGACCAGCACGTCGGCGGCGAGAACGAGCATGTCGGCCTCGATACCCGCGATGAGGTCGTCGGCGCCGTTCTGTCGCTCGGCGGTCTCGTCCGCCCACGGTTCATCGCGGGCGAGGTCACGGGTGAGTCGAAGGCCCTCGTAAATCAGTTGGACGCCGGCGGCGCGTTCGGCGAGGGCGTCGGTGTCCACGTCGGGGTCGAGTGCCCGCGCGCTCACCAGTGCGAGCGCTCCCGGCAGCATCGACGCCTCCGCGAGGCGCGCGTCCAGCGCGTCCAGCAGTTGTGGAGGGTCGATATCAGAGAGCGCCTCGCGCGCGGCATCGCGGGTCCGCACGGCGTCGTCCATCACTGAACGGTAGCGACGGGAAAGGCAAAGACCTTTGGAAACTCCCCCGCAGAACCGGTATGATTCGCGTTACCGACCGCGAGCGCTTGCGGGTCGTCACCCTCGATAGACCCGACCGACGCAACGCGCTCCGCCCCGCCGACTTGGACGCGCTGGAGGCAGCGGTCACCGACGCCGCCGACGCCGACGTACCGGTCGTCTACCTGCACGGTGAGGGACCGGCGTTCTGCGCCGGGGCGGATTTAGACGTGGTCGCGTCGCTTTCGGACCCCGAAGCGTTCGCTCGCCACGGTCAGCGAGTGGCGAACAGTATCGAATCGTCGGAGAGTATCGTCGTCGCCGGTATCGACGGTGCGGCCCGCGGCGGCGGCGTCGAACTCGCTCTCGCCTGTGATCTCCGCGTGGCGACGCCGGAAGCGACGTTCGCCGAACCCGGCGTTCGCTTCGGCCTGTTCGGTGCGTGGGGCGGCACGGTTCGTCTTCCACGGGTGATGCGCGAGGGCGACGCCCTCGATTTCGCGCTCTCGGGACGCGCAATCGACGCCGAGGAGGCGCTTCGGACGGGGTTGGTCTCTCGAATCGAAGCGAATCCGCTGGAGGTTGCCGAGCGACTCGCCGCGAACGAACCGGACGCGCTGGCAGTGGTGAAAGCACGGATGCGCGACCACAGCGAGAAGAGAGAACAAGAAGCGGCGGAGGCTGAGGCGTTCGGCGAACTCGTGCGGGCGCACGCCGCCGATATCGCGGCAGATAGAGAACAGTAGGGGTCGAGCTTAGAGGTCCAACGCTTCTGGCGCGGGCGGCATCGACCGCTTGTGCGCGCTCTGGGCGACCAGTTTTTCGACTGTCTCAATCTGTGCTTCCGTCACGTCGAGATGTCGCGCCGTCGCCGCCGTCGACAGCGGGCCGTCGACGTGCAGTGCGAGAATCGCGTCGAGGATGTCGTAGGTGATGCCCATCTCCTCCTCGTCGGTCTGTTCGAGCCACATCTCCGCAGAGGGCGTCTTCATCACGAGGTCCTCGGGAACGCCGACGTGGTCGGCGAGTTGGCGCACTTGTTGTTTGTACAGGTTCCCGATAGGGTTGCAGTCGACGGCTTGGTCGCCGTACTTCGTGAAGTAGCCCGTCATCGCCTCGCTGCGGTTGCCCGTCCCGAGGACGACGCGGCCCTTGTGGTTGGCGACGAAGTAGCCCAGCACGGCGCGGGTGCGTACGTAGACGTTGCCGGTGGCCATCCGGTCGTCAGCCGCCTCCGGGAACGCGTCGAAGAACTTCTCCGCGATGGGCTGAATCTCGACCACGTCGTAGGGGATTTCGAGCATCTCGGCGACGCGTTCGGCGTCGCTCATGTTCGTCTCGGTGTTGACCGAACTCGGCATCACGAGGCCGTGCAGTCCGTCTTTGCCGAGCGCTTCGACGGCGAGGTGGGCCGTCAGCGTGCTGTCGATGCCGCCGGAGAGGCCCAGTACCGCGCCCTCAGCACCGGCGTCGTCGGCGACGCTCCGGATGAACGCGACGATGTGCTCGCGTGTCGATTCGAGTTCGTCGTCGGAGAGGCGGAGGTCAAGCGGTGCAGTGTCGTCGAGAATCGGCGTCTCGCTACTCATCGACTAGTCGTAGAGCCGTGGATGACTAATAGGCATCTCCTCGCGGAATTCCGTGGACGTGTGTCCAGTTCTGTGAAACGCTATCTTGAAGTGTTCCCGTCCGGTACTTTTGGCTGCACTCAGCGCAGTGAGCGCCGATGGTGAGCCGAACGAAGTGAGGCGAACCACGGGGCGAAAGCGAAGCGCAGCGCGCCGATGGTGAGACGGACGCAGTCCGTCGAGGTACGGTGTGAACGAAGTGAGCGCCGATGGTCCAATGGTAGGACAGTGGCTTCCCAAGCCACCGGTCCGGGTTCGATTCCCGGTCGGCGCAGTTCTGTCGAGCGAAGCGAGACGAAATGCATATCGAATCCGAACCCTGCCAGTCGCAGCCGACGACTGAAAGGAGTCGGAACGTCTGGCTCCGGTTCGATTCCCGGTCGGCGCACTCCCTTCGGTCGTTTGCCGACCGACGTTCATCTCGTTTCACTCGATGAACTCCCGGTCGGCGCAGTTCTGTAAAAAGCACAAAAAACGAGTTACCGGATGGTGTACCCGTCGTCAACCAACACCCCGTCGACCAGTTCGTCGAACACCGTCGCCATCTCTGTAGGGAGTCTGTCTACCGCCGGGTCTTGGTCGCGGAACTCGACCGTTCGGTCGTCGGCGTCGACGAAGCCGTAGCGTCGGCCGTACTTCTCGCCGTTGTCGCCGTAGGCGACGACGGTCACGTACGGGTCGCGGCCGCCGTGTACCCCGATTTCGTGGACCAGTACGGTTGCGAACTCGGTGAGATTCGTCGCGTAGTTGCCGACGACCAACCCGCGTTCGAGCGTTTCGCGGTCCCACTCGCGGCGGTCACCGGTTTTGACGCTTCGGCCGACCACTCGCTCTGCGGTTATCTCTTCGACCTCCCACTCGTCGATGCGCGGGGAGGCGACGTCGCGGTCGGCGTCTTTGATTCTGTCGCCGACGCGGACACCCAGATACACCGCCCGTCCCGGTCGCCACTCCACGTGAATCTCGTCGGGGTCGAGATAGACACGCGCCTCCTGTCCGGCGATGGTCCGGCGCTCGATTTTCGTGTGACTGTCGATGTCTCTCAGTGCCATGCCGTCTCGAAGGCGCGCTGAGAATTTAACCCGCGCGCTAGTCACGACCCGTGACCGTCATTTTCGCCGTCTCCGCGTGGAGTTTTTCTATTTCGAGTCCCGTCCGAACCACGGTGCATCGGTCGCCGGAATGCTTCCGTCGACGATTGCCCGCAGTTCCGTTGTCGCCGACTCGTCGTACCAGAAACGACGCCGCCACCACGGCCCTTTCCCCGAGTCGTTCGACAGCTCCGTCACGAGGCGGTTCGCCGTCGCCCCCGCCTCACGGGAACTCAACGGTACGACACGCTCGAACAGCCCGGATTCCTCGCCGCCTTCGACGAGTACCTTCGCGTCGAACGGGTCGCGTCTGACGTGGGCGTTCTCGGCGAACCGTTCCCGGTCGGCGGCCGGTAGTTCGAGGTACTCCTCACCCGTCAGTGCCTGCTGGACGCGAAACTCGCCGATGAGGTACGTTCCCCAGTCGTCGTCGACGACGCGGCGCGAGGTAGGTGAGTCGCCGTGGAGACTCAACGTCGCGTAGAAAAACAGCGAGTCCCCAGTCGAGAGTTCCGAGAGCGGGCCGGCTTTGACGCCGTGTTCGTCGCCGTAGGTGTGTCGCGTCGCGCCGTGGACGCCCGCGAACGCCGGGTCGAGGTGGACTGGCGTGTCGAGCACCGAGGGCGGGAGGTCGAATCCGAACGAGAGATCGCCGTACGTCGGCACTCGCTCGCTGGTCTCCTCTCGCTCCGGAATCGGGACGTACTCGAACCGGCCGTCGGGGTACACCGGTCCGCGAAACCCAGGCAAGTTCGTGTTCGCGGCGACGTTGATGGCGATGCTTCGGGGCACGCCGTCGCTACGGGCCGCGGCGACAAATTGGCGGCGCTTCGTTCGCCGGTTACGCGAGTCGTTGAGCGCAGTTGCGACAGAACGTGAACGTCGTGTCCGCTTCGTTTTCGGCCCCACAGTGCGGACAGACGCGCTCTGCAGTCGACCTACCGTACGCCTCGGCCGTCGCCGTCGACGTCGGTGGTCCGACGTTCACCGCTCCCGTTCGGTCACGAACGATTTCACGCTCGGGGCTGTCGTCGCCGCTGCCGTGTCGGGCGCCGGCGCTGTCGGCCTCGGCGAACGCGCCGCCCTCGCCACCGAGATATCGGTAGACGAGCAGTTGGAGGACGACCAACCCGAGCACGTACACGAGTATCCATCCCCACAGTGCGCGCATACTATGACATTTGTCATCATGGCACTTGTGTCTTCGGTCTCAGTTATAAACGAGGCCGTCGACGGTGCGATGACGGTCTGTTGGCGGGAGTCGACAAATCGCCCGGGGCTGTCGTCTTTCTGACGAAAGCGACGCCAAGAATCAAACGAAACGAGAAACAGCGAAACCTCCGACTGAAGCGGACGATGGAGATGCTCTCTGCAGCGAAAAAACGAGCGACGAACGGTTCGCCCGATATTGAGTCGTCGCGTGGTTGAGTATCGTAGCGTTGTCGTCCGGTTGGGGGCCGCTCGCCGACCGATTACTCCGTCTCGGGGAAGAACCGAATGACTCTGTCGTCGCCGTCACGCGGTTCGCCGCGGCCGTCGAGGTTGCTCGTTACGGCGTAGAGGTGGTCGTCCGGACCGGTGAACACCGTTCGGAGGCGGCCGAACTCGCCTTCGTACAGCGGTTCGTTCTCGACGACCTCCGTGCCGTCGATGCGGAGGCGACGGAGGTGTTCGCCCGCGAGCGTTCCGAAGAAGAACTGGCCTTGCCACTCGCGGTACGGGCCGTTGTAAAACGTCGCGCTTCCGGGGGCGATAGTCGGCGTGTATTCGGCGATTGCGCCGGTGTACTCGTCGGTACTCTCGGTGCCACCGACTTCGGGCCACCCGTAGTTGTTGCCCGCTTCGAGCACGTTCACCTCGTCGTTCTCGTCGGGGCCGTGTTCCGTCGAGAAGATGTTTCCATCACGGAACGCCAACCCCTGCGGGTTTCGGTGGCCGTACGTGAACACCTCGTTGTCGAAGGGATTGTCCGGGTGTGGTTCACCTTCGAACGTCAACCGGAGCACCGACCCGTTGAGCGAGTCGGTGTTCTGTGCCTCCTCTCGGTCGTTCGCGTCGCCGACGGTCGCCAGAAGACTATTCTCGTAGAGGGCGAGTCGGCCGCCGTCGTGGATAATGTCGCCGGGAATGTTGTCGATGATGGGTTCCCACTCCCAGCCGTTTTCGAGGTCGTGGCGGACGATGCGGTTCGTGAACTCGTACTCGCCGCCCGCGTAGGTGTGGTAGGAAAACGCTGCCGGTTCGTCCGGGTGGAAGACGAGACCCAGCAGGCCGCCTTCGCCGTCGTCGACGATGTCGGAGACGGTGAGAATTTCCTCGAAATCGCCTCGTCCGCCGGGGATACGGACGATACGGCCGAGACGTTCGGTGAGATAAAGGTCGCCGTCGCGCCACGCCGCCCCCCACGGGATTTCGAGGCCGGTCGTGACCGTCTCGTGTTGGATGGTCTGTGGAGGTGGCGAGGTGGTCTGGGGGCTGTCGGTCGACGGGTCGGAGGTGTCGTTTTCGGGCGGGTCGGCCGTGGACGAGTCGTCGAGGCAACCGCTGACGGCGGCGACGCCGACGAGGCCGAGATAGGTCCGTCGGTCCATGTGACGCGACGTTTGGCCTCACTAACCAAAAACTATCGCAAAAAAACCACGTTTCGACGTTCGAACCTCTCGCTCTCGGTGGATGCGACGGCGGCCTCCCTGTCTCGCGTCTCTCCGCGTCAGTTCGGCGACTCGATATCGCGGCCGAACTCGTCGAACACGTCGATGCCGTCGGGGAGGTCGTACGGTATCTTCCGTTCGGCTTGACGGTTCTCGCCGCCCGCCTCCAGCGGTTCGGCTTCGTCTTCCCATCCGGGTTTGATTTTCACGCTTTTCGCGGGCGTGCCGACGGCGACGTGGTGGGCTGGGATGTCGCCTTGAACGACCGACCGCGCGCCGACAACGCTGTTCTCGCCGACTTTGCAGCCCGCCCGAACCATCGCGTCGTAGGTGACGCGGGCGTCGTCCTCGACGACGGTGTGGAAGTTTTCGACTGCCGTCTGGTCGACGATGTCGTGGTCGTGGCTGTAGAGGTGGACGCCGTCGGAGATGGAGACGCGATTGCCGATGGTGAGTCTGCCTCGGTCGTCGAGGTGGACGTCGTCGTGGATGACGGTGTTGTCGCCGACGCGGATGTTGTGGCCGTACGTCATCGTGATGCCTTTGAACAGGCGGAGGTTCTCGCCCGCTTCCTCGAACAGGTGGTCCGCGAGCATCTGTCGGAATCGGAGCGCGAACTCCACGTTGTCGGCCATCGGCGTCGCGTCGAACTGCCGCCAGAGCCACTGGAGATGTTTCGAGCGCTTGAACTTCTCCTCGTTTTTCTCGGCGTAGTACTCGGACTCCAGCGTCGAGTTGCACGGGTCGTACCCCTGCAGACGGACGCGTTCGGCGTTCGAGACGTCTTCGCCCGCTTGCCAGCGCTCGTACGCCTCCCGGTCGCCGTAGAGGTCGACGAGTACGTCTTGGACCACGTCACAGGTGTCCTCCTCGCCGGAGAGTCGTTCGTCAACCTCGTCGATGAAGGCTCGAACTCCTTCCTCGGCCGCGAGGGGGAGCGAGATGTGACGCTTTGTCATTGGACCAAATTGGCCGTCGTCGGTCAAATCGGTTCGGGTGTGTGCGCGTCGGGTCAGACCACGCAAAACCGGGAGTAACACTCTTCATGCGTCGATTCGCATCGAACGCATGCTCAGACGACGGTTCTCGCAAAGTGTCGCTTCTGTAACGGTCGTCACGGTTCTCGCCGGGTGCGCCGACGACACCGTAACGGACGAGACGACCACCGTCACACGCGAGCGGGCACCACCAGCAGAGAAGCCGAGAACGATACTCCTGCAGAATGGCGATACTACCCGGCATTCGCTCTCACTCTCCGTCACGTACGCCGGCGAAACCGTACACCACTCCACTTACGAGTTAGCGCCTGTAGAGACCCGCAACGACGACAGAATCCCGGGAACGGACGAGACGGCCGCGTTCGTCAACACGACGGGAACCTACCGAATCGACGCCGAAACCGAATCTACATCGGAACAGTGGGAGTGGTTCGTCTCGAACAAATCGAGAAAGGGCCAACTACGCATCACCGGAGACGGTGACCTGACGTTCTCGGAACTCCCGCAGATGTAGCCTACGGGAGCGACGGCGCTACTACTGACTACGCTGGCTTCGCGCCGACCCGGGAAGCGCTCCCCGAAGCACACCACCCTGTTCGGGTGCCGAGTTCGAGAAGTTGCAGACGAACGCCGTATCCGGGTCGGTCGGGTCGAAGACGACTTCCGAGGGGAACGAGAGCGCCCCGCCGGCGAACACCGTCCGGACTCGGCCGCCCGTGCTGTTCGCGTTGCCGTTGCCGTTTCCGTTTCCACCGTTACCACCGCCGTTTCCGTTACCTCCCGCCCCGTTGTTTCCGCCGTCGTCGACCACGGCGATACGATTCTGGCCGTTGAGTGCGACGTACAACTCCGCGCCGCGGGAGGTGAGACCGTCCGCACCGAACAGTTGTGGACCTTCGACGTACACCTCTGGTTCGCCGGCGCTCCCGTCGCAGGCGACCGGAATCCGGACGATTCGGCCCGTGTTCTCGGTGACGCGCGTGACGGCGACGAACACGTCGCCACGAATCGCAGTGATGCCGTTCGCGCCGAAACTCGGCGTGGCGAGCAGGTCGCTGTCGGCCCAGACCGTCGGCTCACACTCCGAATCGGCGGTGAGCGGGAGTTCGTAGACGACACCGCCGAACGACTCGGTGACGAGTAGGCGCGAGCCGAGTTGGTAAAAGTCGTTGACGAATCCTTCCTCGTCGCTGCCGACGAGCGTCGCCAACGCTTGCGGTTCGGCCGACGATGCACGGAGGTCGAGTGCGTAGACGCCGCCCATCTCCCCGTTGACCGCCGCGTACAGGATGCCGTCTTCGACGAGAACGCCCGCAACGGACCCGGGATACTCCGCGACGAGTTCCGTCGCGTCGAGGCTCAGTCCCGACTCGTCCGTCTGTCCGGCGGGAAGGCGACGGACGCTCCCGCCGGTGACGCCGATGTAGAGGTCGCCGTTCCAGTCGAATCCGACGTTCTCGGGAACCGGGTCGGTGACGGAGACGACTTCGGTGAGGCGGCCCTGTGATTGTGAGGCGGCAGCAGCGCCGGTGCCGAGAAACGCGGCAGCAGTGCTGACACCAGTAACTTTCAGGAACGTACGACGTGAATGTTCCATGGGAGTCGGTAGGACGCGAGTCACATAATACTGGAGTCGCAGTTCGTGAGTACCGGCTTCGAAGCGGAGATGCGTCCGTTCGCGTCGGCTGACCGCCACAGAGGATGCGGACCATTTTCAATCCCTCCCGGTATCCTGAGACACATGAACGAGCACACGCCGAGGCCAGACGGAGGGGTCGCACCCCCCGCGTGGACCCGCGACCACGCCGCCGCAATCGAACGCTCCGACGACACCGTCGCCCCCATCATCTACCCGCCGGAGGCACCCGTCGACCCGGAACTGCACATCTGGGACACGTGGTTTCTCCGCGAACGCGACGGCTCTATCGCAGACATCGACGGCTACCGCGTCATCCTCGCGCTCACCTCCTCTTCGGAACTGCTGCCCGGCAAGCGCCACGACGTCGCCACTATCAGGTACTTCTACTCGCGCGACGGCGAGAACTGGGAGACCGGCGGCCCCGTCTTCGACGTCGACGAGAAAGGACCGCTCGGGTCGCGGCAGTGGGCCGGCAGCGCACTGTACGACGAGGGAACCGTCTACGCCTACTACACCGCTTCGGGTCGACGGGGCGAAGAGGAACTCACCTACACGCAGCGACTCGCAGTCGGCCACGGCGGCACCGTCGAAACCACCGAGAACGAACTTCGAATCGAGGGGCCGTGGACCCACGACGTGCTCCTCGAACCCGACGGCGAGTACTACGAGACGGAGAGCCAGTCGCGCGGGATGATTTACACCTTCCGCGACCCGTGGTTCTTCGAGGACGACGGCACGACCTACCTCCTTTTCGAGGCGAACACGCCTGTCCCCGAAGGCTCCGACGCCTGTGGCGGCGACGCGGCCCAACAGGAGTTCAACGGGAGCGTCGGCATCGCCGAGTCGCCGACGGGCGACCCGACGGAGTTCGAGCTTCGACCCCCTTTACTCGACGCCGTCTGCGTGAATCAGGAACTCGAACGCCCCCACGTCGTCCGCCGCGACGGCCGGTACTACCTCTTTATCTCCAGTCACGACCACACGTTCGCGCCGGGTCTCGACGGCTACGACGCGCTGTACGGCTTCGTCGCCGACTCGCTACACGGTGAGTACGAACCGCTCAACGGTTCCGGCTTGGTGCTGACGAACCCCGTCAACGCGCCGTTTCAGGCGTACTCGTGGCTCGCGTACGACCACGGCGACGAACTGCTCGTCACCTCGTTCTTCAACTACTTCGAGTTCGACCGCCCGAGCCTCGACGAAGTCGCCGTCCTCCCCGAATCAGAGCAACTGCGGCGCTTCGGCGGGACGCTCGCGCCGACGGTGCGCCTACAACTCGACGGCAACGAAACGAAAGTCGTCGGCACGCTCGGTCACGGCCACCTTCCGGTGGCGAGCGAGGAACTGCCAGAATCGTGGTGGGACCGTGGTGAGCGACTGCCTAACGAGGGAGGATACAGCCGACGAAGCTAACTACCATCTTACGACTGTCGTCGCTTCCCCGCCGGAAACGTCGCGTCGAGTTCCCACGCTCTCGACGACTGCAACGTCACGTCGCCACCGACCGCCGACAGCGACACGCCCTCCGAATCGGCCCGCGTCGGATACACTCGACTGGTGAGACACCGACGTTCGTTTGCGAACAGTTCGAGAATCGACCCGTCGACGAAGACGCGAAGCGAGAGCGTGTCTCCCTCGATTGGCATGCGCTGTTCGTCTTCCGCCCCCGGTCCGTGACTCGACGCCGACCGGTCGACGACGACGGCGTCGCCGTCGTATCTGACGACCGTTCGCTCCGAGAGCGCGGGCGACTCGAACACGCCGAGTTCGAACGTTGCATCCGCGTCGAGTTCGATATCGAACGCTAGTTCGTAGCAGTTGCCCGAGAGGTCGAGCGTCCGTCGCTCGCCTGCCAACAGCGACACGTCGCCCGAGAGTGCGCTCCGACCGCGAAGTTTCGCCAGTTCGGCGGCCGGGCGCTGGACGATCTCTCCCGCCGAGATGTCGAGTTCCCGCGGCACCGACATCGCGCCCGACCATCCGGCGCGCCACTGGGCGTCGAGGTCACGGGCTTCCGGAATCCATCCCCACGTCAGGACGCGGCCGTCAGGGGCACGGAGTGACTGCGGGGCGTAGTAGTCGCCGTAGTCGAGGACGCCTTCGTTCGTCGGGTCGAAGTGAGCTGTGTCGGCGGTGTCGGTGGTGTCGGTGGTGTCGGTGGTGTCGGCGGTGTCACCGCCGGGCGACCCAGTGTCGGGCAGAGTTGCCTCGCCGACGAAGTAGATGGTCTCGTCGTAGTTCGACACCTGCAGAATCTGGGCTTCTCCGAAGTCGAGGAGTTCGGGGCACTCCCAGACCGTCCCGGGGTCGGGTTCGTCGCGGCCGAACAGCGGGCCGACGTACTCCCACTCGTCGAGGCTCGTCCCCCGGTAGAGGAGGACGACACCGCCGCCGGCTTGTGCGCCCGCGCCGATGAGGTGGTACCAGACGCCGTCCTGTCGCCAGACGCAGTGGTCGCGGAACTCCGCGTTCCAGTCGTTCGTCGCCAACACCGGCGGGTCGGTCGGCGCTTCCTCGATAACGGGGTTCTCGGCGTGTTTCACCCACGTCCGGAGGCCGTCGTCGGCGGCGGTCGCCAGACACGGCAGTTGCACCTGTCCGCGGCCGCCGGTGTACAGCAGTTTCGGCGTCCCGTCGGTGTCGACGACGGTACATCCCGACCAACAGCCGTCGCGGTCCGGACCCTCCGGCGACGGCGACAGCGCGACTGGTTCGTCGCGCCAGTGCAGCAAGTCCTCGCTCGTCGCGTGTCCCCAGTGAATCGAGCCGTGAAACGGTCCTGCGGGGTTGTACTGGTAGAAGATATGATACTTCCCGTCGTAGTGGACGAGTCCGTTCGGGTCGTTCAGCCAGTTGGCGGGCGCGGCGAGGTGGTAGCCCGGTCGGTGGTGGTCGTCGGCAAGCGCCGCCCGCACGTCGGCGAACCCGTCGGCACTCGTGGGGCGGTCGGTGAACGCAGGCCAGCGGTCGCCCGCCAGTGACGCCAACAGGTTCCGGACGAATCGGTCGCGGCCGTGTGTCTCGTCGGCGACCCCGAACTGGAGATGTTCGCCGACGCCCGCCACGGCCCCGCGGCCGAGACGCCACGAGAGAAGCGACTTGTGGCCGACGAGTAGGTCGTCGCTGCGTACCGAACTCCCGAGAACCGCTCCTCTGTCGGGGACCAACGCTTCGTATCGGGCGAACGGTCGCTCGGTTTCCGGTGACGCGACGTGAAATCTGTCGTCGAAGGACTCGAACATCGGGTGGTCGGCGTAGAGTGCTCTGCGGGCGAACCCAGCCGGTTCGTGGACGTCCTCGACGCCTGTCGCGTCCGGACGAACTTCGTCGATAGCCAGCGCCTCGACTGCCGAGAGCGCGTGTAGCGAGAGGAGTAAGCCGCCGCCGTCTTCGAGGAACGCGTGGACTCGGCGCGCGCTGTTTCGAACGGCGTCGTGGTCGTCGAAGGGGTCGTCGCGGTGCCACCAGACGGCGTCGTAGCCGTCGAGGGAGACGGCTCCGTCGGCGACGGCACCGAAGGAGACGATATCCGCCGTCCGTACCGAGTCCGCACACCACTCGTACGCCGCTCGCTGTTCGGGCGAGCGGTCGGCCACGTACATACACGCGACGCGCACAGGGAGCGTGTCCATCTTCTACGACTGTCGTCGCTGAGTGATTAAGCGTTGCCGACTTCGCAGTCGTTGCTGATTTCGGGCGTCCCCAGCGACCACCTACGACGACGTCTCGCCGTCGGCGATAGCAGCCGCGAGTTCCGCGACGTACTCGATATGGGCTTCCCAGCCAGCGGCGTCCTCGCCGCGTTCGAGCGCGTCGGCGTACAGCCCTTCCCAGACCGTCGCCAGCATGAACGCGCCGAAGGTTCGATAGAACCGGTCGTTCCCGTACGTGAGTCCTGTCGAGCGCTCCCACCGCTCGACGAGTTCTCGCCGGGTCGGACTGCCCTGTCGCTTCGTAAACGGCCAGAACCCGTTCCGCTCGCGTTCGCGGAGTTCCGCCATCACCGACTCGGGATGGCGTGCTGCCAACTCGTCCAGCGCCAGCGACGGGTCGTTCGCCTCTCGCCAGTAGAACAGGAAGTAACCCAGTTCCGTTCGCGGGTCTCGGAGCTTCACCGTCTCCCAGTCGACGACTGCGCTGACCGACGGCCCGTCCGCCCACGTGAAGAAGACGTTGTCCGGCTTGTAGTCACCGTGAGTCAGCGCCGTCGCCGACGTCACCGACGGCTCCGGAGCGTTGTCCTGCAACCAGTCGGCCACTCGTCGGAGCGTCTCCGGGTCGTGACCGGTTCTGTTCGTTGTGGCCTCCAACTGGGCGACGTTTCGTTCCACCTGCGTCCGCGGATACACCCGCTCGCAGACGTCGGCGAACCGCTCGGTGTCGACGGTGTGCAACTCCGCGAGCGTCTCTACGAGCACTGTTCCCAGTCGCTCGCGGGACGACTCGTCTCGATAGCCTCTCGGGAGCGACTCGCCCCAGTGGAGGCTCTCACCGTCGACGTACTCTATCACCGAGAACCGCGACCCGAGAATCGATTCGTCCGCACAGAAGTGGACTGCTCGGGGGGCCGGAACGGCGGTCGGTTCCAGCCGTTCCATCACCGCGTGCTCGGTAGCGATGTCGACGAACCCTTCGTCGTTTCGGCTCTTGTTCGGCTGTCGCACCACGTACGCTCGCGGCGTGTCGGAAGTCCCAATCCGAATGACGCGGTTGAGGCCGTCCTCCAAAACGGCTGTTTCGACGACGTGGCACCCGAGCGACGATTCGAGATACGACTGCAACCGTCCTGTCTCCCCGTCTCCTCCGTCGTCGCTCATGGTTCGGAATTGCTCACCGGCGAAGAAAACACTGTGTGAGGCGTGTTCTCACTCCCGAATGGCTATGAACCGACCGGCAGCGAGGAACCCGGGTGGTCGAATCGCCGAGACTGGATTTCATATCGCAAAAAATGGTTTATTTCTACTGGTGTGTCACTTGGCGGTTCTCTGCGACTGTCGGCTATGCTGTCTGCGTTGTCGATTCCGGCCAGTGGCTGTTCGCTAGCCGAACCGGTTCCGATAAGTGTCGTCTCACCTTAGCGCGCGGTATGAACTACCGAACGCTGGGCGATTCGGGAGTGGAAGTGAGCGAAGTCGGCTTCGGCGCGTGGGTCGTCGGCACCGACTGGTGGGGCGACCGTAGTGAGAAACAAGCCATCGAGATGGTTGAGTACGCCCTCGACCAGGGAATCACGTACATCGACACCGGCGACGTGTACGGACACGGCAACAGCGAGAAACTCATCGGCGAGGCACTCGCAGGTCGCCGCGACGAGGTGACGCTGTCGACGAAAATCGGCTACGACTTCTACAACAACCCGCAGGCGGGCCACGGCGAGTTACCCAAACGCTTGGAACCGGAGTGGATTCGCACCTGTGTCGAGCGGAGTTTGGAGCGCCTCGACACCGACTACGTCGACTTCCTCCAACTGCACAACGCGAACGTCGACGAAGTGACGCCCGAAGTGGTCGAGACGCTCGAATCCTTACAGGAAGAAGGGACCGTCGATGCACTCGGATGGGCACTCGGCCCCTCCATCGGGTGGCTCGCGGAGGGTGACCGCGCCGTCGAACTCGATTTCGACGCCATCCAGACGGTGTTCAACGTGTTCGAGCAGACACCCGGACGGCACTTCCTCGACACCATCGCGCGCGAAGAGAGTGAGACCTCCGTCATCGCCCGCGTTCCTCACTCCTCCGGACTGCTGAACGAGCAGGTGACGCCCGACACCGAACTGGAGGCGGGCGACCACCGCGGCTTCCGTCCCGACGAGTGGTACGAAACCGGGTGGGAGAAAGTCGAAGCACTTCGCTTCCTCGAACGTGACGGCGAGCGAACGATGGGGCAGGCAGCCATCCAGTGGCTGCTCAGCCACGACGCCGTCGCGTCGGTGACGCCGACGTTCCGAACGACCGACGATATCGACGAGTGGGCCGCGGCCTCCGAGACGCCGCCGCTCTCCGACGAGGAGGTCGAACGCGTCGAGGAACTCTATCGAGAGAACTTCGGAATCACCCGTGACGACGGGATGGACAGCCTTCGCTCGTCCGTCGACGGTGCGGACTTGGTCGACACCGGTAAGCAGAACGCCGGCCAGTAAACTACTGAGCGCGATATCAAATGCGCCGATAGCGCGCCAGCCAACGACTGTCTTTACCGCTAAAGGAAACAGTAGTCTGGCTTCCCTCCCCAAATCGCTGGAAGCACACGCATTTCACTTCCTTTGGCTCTAAAGGGCGTACTCCACTGTTAATATTTCAGACCCTGAACGTCCGCTATGAGCTTCGTCGTCACGTTTGCCGTTCCTCCCCATTCGTTCGTTCTTCAGGAGGCGTTGGCGGATGTTCCGGGTGCAACAGTCGAATTCGACCGTCAAGTTCCATCGAATCTCCCGTATCCGTTCGTTTGGGTGAGCAACGTCGAGTTCGAGGCGTTCGAAGACGCCGCCGATTCTGACGCCAGCGTCGGAGACCTGGTTCGCCTCGACGGCGACGGCGACGCCGACGTCGCACTCTACGGCGTTCGCTGGACGACGAAAGACCCAACCGTCGTCGACGGCCTCAAAGCGGGACGTTCGGCCCTTCTCTCCGCCGAGTGGTCGGACGACGCGTGGTCGCTCGTCGTCCGCTTCGACAGTCGTGACTCGCTTGCAGCGTTTCGACAGTACTGCAACAGCCACGAACTCGACTTCGAACTCGACAGTATCGCCGAAGACAGGCAACCGAAAGCCGCACAGTACGACCTCTCGACACGGCAGTACGACGCGCTCTCGGTAGCGTTCGAGATGGGGTACTTCAACATCCCTCGAGACACGACACTCGGCGAGGTTGCAGACCAGTTCGGTATCTCCACGCACGCCGCCTCCGAACGACTTCGACGTGGACAAACAAATCTCATCGCAAAGACGCTCTGCGCCGGTCAATCCGACGACGAGAGTCGGTAGTCAGCGCCTGCACACCTACTTATAGCCCCCTCTCGCACAAGGGCCCGGTTATATACCGTTAGGCATTATAGTACTCACTTGACAGATGCTGACCACCCTCCAACGCAACACGAGTGTCGCCACACTCTCGGCGAATCAGCCCAGTCTGTATCGTGTCGCAGGCTACAGCCCACACCAGTGATGTCCACCAACGATTCCGGACGGTCGCTCTCACCGTCGACGGCGTTCGAGTTGCTCGCCGACCCCTCCCGACGAGGCGTCCTGTACGTCCTCTTGGACTCGGATGGGCCGATTCGTTACGAGCGTCTCGTCGAGCGAGTGCTCGGACGGGAGATAACACCCTACGACGACCGACGCCGCCTCCACCTCGAACTGCACCACACTGCGATACCGAAACTGGCCAACTCGCGGTTCGTCGAGTACGACGAACGAACTCGTCGACTTCGCCTGACCGACCCACACGACGAACTCCGACCGTATCTCCGGTTCGCGCGGTCGATGGACGAATCCGAATCGTAGTTCCGAACAACGGTTCGACGACTCCCTGAACCCCCTCGTTTCGCTTCGAATTCGCCGGAGGGCGACGTAACGTCCACCGGTCCACTCACTTTCACTACGCACCCTCGACAACCGTCGGTAACTAATACGTTCATCGACGTCGTCAGATACAGTATGTCCGACCCACGTGTCCACGTCTCGGTTTCGGTCGTCGCCGACGGCGAGCGTATCGGCCAGTTCGACTCCGACACCGAACCGGAAGCAGTCGACTCAGCGCCCGCCGAACCTTCCGAACCGGAGCCTACCAGTCCCGACGTTGAAGCCGAATCCGCTGATATCGAGACGAGCATCTCTGCTGGCGCTGACGACACCGCCGACACCGCCGACACCGCTGATACCGGCGATACCGGCGATACCGCCGACACTGACGACACCACCAACGCTGCTGACTCCGACCCGCCCGCGGCGGCGACGTTCGAGTTGTACCGCGACAGAGCCAACGAGTGGCGCTGGCGACTTCGCCACCGAAACGGCAACATCATCGCCGACGGTGGCGAGGGCTACTCGTCGAAATCGGCTGCGAAAAACGGTATCGAGAGCGTCAAGAAGAACGCAGCGGGCGCGTCAGTCGAGACGCGGTGAGTCGGTGAGTTGACGACTCAGGCGAGGAAGACGTGTCGCGGGCGGTCCGCCAGCACGTCGCGGCCCCACTGGACGGTCTCGCGGAACTCGTCGCTGCGGAAAAAGCCCATCGCGTCGTCCTTCGAGCGCCACTGACTGGCGATGAACATGTCGTCTTCGTCCTCGACGTTCACCATCAGGTCCGTCTCCTGGTGACCGTCCATCTCGTCTAACAGGCCACCGACGACGCCGAATTTGTCGACGAACTCCGCTCGATGCTCGGATTTGACGGTGTAGAACATCCCCATCGTCCCGAACCCGGATTCTTCACCTGCCCGCGAAACGATGCCGGGCAGTTCCGAGAGGAATCCGGCGGCCGTTTCGGCGGCGCTTTGGGTCTCCCAGATGCTGACGACGGCCGCGCGTCCGCGCTCGTTCGCCTCGTAGACGGCCGTCTTGACGTGCGTGCCGTAGTGTTCGAAGTTGCCGCGGAGGCCTTCGACTTCGTCGAACACCTCGTCGGTGTCGGCTTCCGAGTACAGCACCGTGGCGTACACGTCCTCACCGTGTGGTTTCCCGGCGTAGATGTTTAGGTCGGTGAGTTCGCCGCGGATATCCTCCTCACCGCTCGCCGACTCCTCGTCGTGGCCATCGTCACCGTGATGACCACCGTCGCCGCCGCCGTGGTGGCTGTCGCCGCCGTGGTGATGGCCGCTCTCTCCACCGTGGCTACCGCCCTCACCGCCGTGGTGCCCGCCGCTCTCGCCGTGGGCGTGGCCGTGATGGTGACCGTCCTCGTGTTCGCTCGTCGGAACCGACTCGCCGGCGAGATACGCGCCGAGGTCCGTCGGCGGGAACCGTCGACCGACGTAGAACTGGCCGAACTCGCCGTAGCGCGACGACGCTTCGTCGAAACGCATCTCGTAGACGATATCCTTGATGTCGGTCGGGTCGCTGCCGAACAGCGTCACACCCCACTCGTAGTCGTCGAACCCGACGCTGGAGGCGATGACCTGCTTGATTTTGCCGGCGTACTTCCGGCCCACGTCGCCGTGTCCCGACATGAGTTCCGCGCGCTCCTCGAAGGAGAGGTCGTACCAGTTGTACTCCTCGCCGCGGCGCTTGCTCATCGGGTAGAAACTGACGTACTCGTCGTCGGGGATGTCGGGTTTCATCTTCCCCTCGATGTAGCGTCGAAGCCCTTCGTCGACGGCGTCGGCACCCTCCTCGAAGTACTCGTCGGAGACGTAGCCGCTGACTTCCGTCACGGAGACGTACGACGTTGGCTGGTCGGTGAATCCGGCGAGCGCCGTCTGCTCGAAACGACGCTCGGCCGTCGACAGCGCGTCGAGCGTCGGTCGGAAGTGAATAATCAGCAGGTCGGCCTTGTGGCCGACGATAGAGAACACCGCGGATGCGCCGTCGTCGGCGTCTTCGATGGCTTCGTGCGACTGGAGGTAGTCGACGGCTTCCGAGACGGCGCGTTCGCGCTCTCTTTCGGGCGCGTCGCGCCACGCATCCCAGTCGATACTCCGGAAGTCGTGCAGCGCGTACCACCCTTCCTCGGTCTGCGGCGCTTGGGGCATATCTCGGCGTTGGAACCCGTCGACTAAGGGCGTTTTGAGTCGTCGCCGGTTCTGTGGGTTCCGCCCCAACTGGTTTGAACCCAGCGAGCGTCGTCTTTCCCAACTACTCGATGCCTTCGACAACAGACGACCCGACGGGTGCGACGCTCTCGTACCGCAACATCATCGAGCGAGAGATGGAGAACGCGCTCACCGAGATGCACCGCCCGGCGAAAGGCGTCGCTATCTCCGGGTTCGCCGCGGGCCTCACCGTCAGTTTCGGCGCGCTGTTCATGGGGATGGCGCTGACGTTTCAGCCGACGTTCCCCTCGACACTCGCCAAACAACTCACGCTCGGTGGTGTCTCCGCCGTCGGCTTTCTGTTCGTCATCATCGGCCAGACGGAACTGTTCACCGCGCACACGACGATGGCGGTTCTCCCCGTGCTAACCGACCGGGCGTCGGTCCGCGACCTCCTCGAACTGTGGGGCGTCGTCCTCGCGGCCAATCTGGTCGGGTGTGCCTGCTTCGCCGGACTCATCGCCGCTATCGGCCCGCCGATGAACATCGTCGACCCAGCGGCGTTCGGGTCGATGGCCGAGGCGCTGCTCCCGTTTCCGTGGTGGGTTATCACCGCCAGCGGCGTCGTCGCCGGCTGGCTGATGGGCCTTCTGACGTGGCTCGTCGCGGCGAGTCGAGACACCATCAGCCGCGTCGTCATCGTCCTCGTCGTCGCTTCCACCATCGGCTTCGCGCCGTTTCACCACGCGCTGTTGGGGACCACTGAGGTACTCGCCGCGATGTTCCTCGGACAGGGCGTCACACTGGGGGAGTTCGCACACTTTCTCACGTGGACGACGCTCGGCAACGCCGTCGGCGGCGGGGTGTTCGTCGCACTGCTCAACTACGGACACGTCGCGCTTGCGGGGGACGACGTCAATGTCGACTACGAAGCCGAGTCGACGAGCGGGTTCGGCGACGACACGACCGAAAAGCACTGACACACCGACTGTTTGACCAATCAGTCGAGGTCCTACTAACCGAAACGCTTTCACAACGGCCCTCTGATGGGCAACTAATGCGGAAAAGCGGCCCACCGAAAGGCCTCATCTCGTATCTGGTTTTGGAGTTGTTAGCCGAAAAACCGCGGTACGGCTACGAGATTCTCAAAGAGATACGTGAGATTAGCGGCGGCCACTGGGAGCCGTCGTACGGTTCCGTTTACCCGATTCTCTACAAGTTCGAGGAGAAAGGCTGGGCCGAGCGGGTCGAACGCGAGGACGAACCCGACCGGAAGTACTTCGCGTTGACCGACAGCGGCCACGAGGAACTCGTCGAAAAGCGCGCCGAAACCGGCGACAAAGCCGAGGAGTTCGCCGACGTCATCCTCGGCTTCTACCACGTCTACGTCGCCTTCGCCACCGACGGCCGCTTCGACGTCGAGAGTCCCGAGGACGCGTGGCAGTTCGACGAGACGTTCAGTTCGTGGATTATCGAGCAGTTGATTCGCCACCACGAACGCGACTTCGGAAACTTCGAGCGCATCGACGACAGTCCCGAGACGTTCTACGAGCGCTACGGTATCGAGTTCGACTCGTAAGCGCGTCCACACGCCGAAGAAAGAGAGACTCGCCCACTCAGGAGAGCAGTTGCGGGCCGAACATCAACAACAGGAGACTGACGAGCATCAACAGCCCGATACTCGTCGTAATCGTGCTCGTCAACTGCTGTTTACCGTCGACCGGCAACCGTGAGACGATGGCTTCCGTCGACGTACGCAGAATGCGCCCACCGTCCAACGGGAACGCCGGGATGCAGTTGAAGAAGGCGAGGTTGAGATTTATCCACCCGACCCAAAACAGCACGTTGGCGAGAATGAGCACACCGCCGCCGAGAACCGAAAGCGGTCCGCTGACGGTGTAGAAACTCGCGTTCGTGGCGACGAAGCCGGCGAAGTTCGACTCCAGTCCGGGAACGACCGTTCCCGCGAAGGGCAGAAACAGGATGAAAAGCACCTGCGAGAACAGTCCACCCTGCACGTCGCCGCCGAGGATGCCGAGGAACTGCTCGGCGGGGTAGGAGACGACGCCGAGGCTGTTGACGCTGATACCGCTGAGTTCGGGCCCTTGCGTCACGCCGACCAGACCACGGCCGGTGCCGTCGTTCGCCGGGTTCAAAGTCACCGAGTGCGTCTCCAGTTGGCCGTCGACGTACGCCGTCACGTTCACCTCGTCGCCGGGTTGGCCGCCGTCGAGTGCGGTCTGTACGTCGGTGTAGTTCAGCGTCCGTTCGCCGTCGATACTCGTAACGACGACCTGTTCGCCGCCGGGGACGCCCGTCTGCTCGCTCAGCGCGCCGTTCGGCGAGACGCCGAGGAGGACGCCCATCGGGCCGGTGACGTTCGAGCGTTCTCCGTCTGTATCTTCGACGGTGAGCGTGACGAGCGGCCTGTCGACGACCGCTTCACGCAGTCCCGACTCGGTGTTGACCGTCGTGCCGTTGACGGCGACGATGGTGTCGTTCGTCTCCACGCCGGTGGGTCCATCGCCGGCTAACGGCGAGTTCGGCGACATCGCCGTCACGAGCAGCGACCGCTGGACCGTCTTCTCCGTTCCGTTTGCGAGCGTTATCGTCACGTTCGCGGCGTCGCTGTCTCGCAGCGAGTTCTGGAGGTCTTCGGCCGACGTGATGTTCGCACCGTCGAAGCCGACGATACGGTCGCCGGCCCCGATGCCGGCGTCTGCGGCCGCCGAGTTCTGGAACGTAGTGTCGACGGCCGCACCCGGCGCCGCGGCGATTGCACCGGTCACCGGGCCGAACAGCAGCGCCAACGCGATGGCAGTCACCGCGAGGTTGTTCGTCACGCCCGCGGCGAACATCCGGGTCCGTCCGCCACGACTTGCCTTGCGTTGGCTCTCCTCGTCGGGTTCTACGAACGCGCCGACGGGCAGAATCGTGAGCAGGACGATGCCCATCGACTCGATGTCGATATCTTCGACTCGGCAGAGCAGGCCGTGGCCACCCTCGTGGACGACGAGGCCAACGAGCAGTCCGAGCAGAATCTCGGGCGCGACCGACAGCGGGAGGAAGTCGTTGACGCCGGGGATGACGAGGACGTTCCGCGGGGCGTTCACCGCCGTCGGGGCGGGCGGATTCTGCACGATTTGGACGCCTCGAAGGACCAAGAGGACGAACGTTCCGACCATCACGACGAGTGCGATACCGACGCCGATGTTGCTCCACGCCCGCCAGAAGCGCTTCGGTCCGGCGAGCCAGTTCAGAAACGCCCGCCCGCGGCGGGTGTGTATCGTCATCAGCGGCCCCTGTATCTTCACCGAACTCGGGAGCAAGCCGCGTTGTCGCAGCAAGAGGAGGAGTACGGTGTAGAGGACCACGCCGATAAGTACCCAAAGCAGCGTGTTCATTGGCCCAAGAAAGGGTTGGTAGCGGGAAAGACGTTCGGATTATCTCGGCGAGTTTCCACCCGATTCACGGCGACTCTTCGGCCGTCGGAGCGTCGGGGTCGGTGATTTCGATGCGTACTGGCCGTTGCCGTCGCCACCGTGCGTAGCCGACTGCCGCCGCACCGACGAGCGCAACACCGACCGCTACGAGTCGCCGTGACCGCGTGCTCGTCTCCGGGTCGGTCGCGTCGTTCTCGTCGGGTCGGTCCTCGCGCGTGGAGTCGGCGGGTGGGTGGCTGAGGCGCATTGGGTTGCTCCGCGGACGCCCACACGGGTCGCAGGCGACCGTCGGCGCAGATACGCGTTTTGGGGCCTTAACTGTGCGTCCGAGCGTCCTCTCGCTCTCTGTCCGAAGAGATATACTCGTACTCTGTGACACGTCGGTCGTGTTCGACTCGACCGTCTACGAGGTCCGACAGAAGTTCGGCATCGGGAACAAGTACACCGTCTACGAGGGTGAGGGCTCCGAGGCGATTCTGACCTCCAAGCAGAAGAAGCTCCGTCTGAAAGAGGATTTCCGGTTCAACGACGCCGACACCGACGAGGAGCGGATTCGGGTCCGCGCGAGCCAGATGCTCGACGTGAACGCCGCCTACGACATCGTCGACAGTCGAACCGACGAACCCATCGGCGCGGTCAAACGCCGCGTGTCCTCGTTTCTGAAACACGAGTACGAACTTCACGACGCCGCCGGCAACGTCGTTGCGCTCGTCAAGGAAGACAACCACGTCATGGCTGCGATTCGCCGTCTCGTGACGACGCTGCTGCCGTTTTCGTATTCGATTACTTCGCCCGACGGCAGTGAGACGTACGGCACCATCTCCGAGCAGTTCTCCTTCCGCGACAAGTATCACATCTCGCTCGCCGACGGCGCGCTCGACCCACGCCTCGTCGTCGTCGGGTCGGTGGTTATCGACGCGATAGAGGACAACTGACCCACCTTTTACGCTGCGCGAAACCGCAGAGCGGTTTCGCTCGGTAAAAGCTGTCTTCGCGGTTTCACCGCGAAGGCTTAGCAGACGCGACGCGTCTGCTCTTGGACCAAAAACACAGCGTCACCTCAGGCGCTCCGCGCCTTCGAGGGTTCCTCGGCCCGCTCGCTCACGCCGGGAGAGCTTCGCTCTCCCAAGCTCTCGTTCGACTCCGGCTCACGGGAACTCCGCTCGCTCGCGGTACAAAATCTGGCAGAGGACCGCCTCCACACTGCAACCGCCGGGAGAACCTCGCTCTCCCGAACCTGCAACTCACTCCGTTCGCCGCAACCGCTTCACCACGAACTCCTGTTCGAGTTCGCCGAGGAATTCGCCGAGACGCGGCCCCTGCGTCTGGTCGAAGAACAGGAGATAACCCGCCTGAAACAGGTCGCCGGTGTCGATGTCGTGGCGTTTGGCGGCCTCGTAGATTTCGCCCTGAATCTCCTCGCCGGTGTGGCCGTCTTCGACGAACGCCGCGAGGTCGGCGAGCGCGTCGGCCACGTCGTCGTCGAGGTCCACGTCGGGCATCTCCGTCTGGAGACGGTAGTTGTACTCGTTGTCCATCCGCTTGGCCCACGTGCGAGCCTTCTCGACGCGCTCCATCGCGTCCTCGATGGCCCACTCGGGCGTCTCGTCGGTGATGTGGCCCTCGTTTTTCGCCATCTGTCTTCTGAGTTCGGGGTCGTCGACCATCCCCAGTACCGCGGCGAACGTGTAGGGGAATCGGACGCGCTCCTCGCGCACTTCGTCGACGAGGAAGGGGTACGCCCGGTCGGCCAACTGTTCGATGTTCTCGTCGGTCTCCTCGTCGAAGTAGACGCGCTCGAAGCGGTCGAAGTCGTTGACGAGGAGGTCCAGACGCCGCAGGTCGAAGTCGCGGGCGCGCCGCGGGTTGAGCGCGAAGAAATACCTGAGAACTTCGGGTTCGGCGAGTTCGAGCACTTCGGCGACGGTGACGATGTTCCCGGCAGACGAAGAAAGCGGTTCGCCGTTGAGCGTGAACCACTCGTAGGTCATCGGTACCGGCGGCTGGATGTCGAGGACGTTGCGCGCGATGTCGTCGCCGCTCGGCCACGAGCCTTCTGCGTGGTCCTTGCCGAACGGTTCGAAGTCGACGCCGAGGACCTGCCACTGGGCGGGCCACTCGAAGCGCCACGGCAGTTTCCCCTCGCGGAACGTCGCCGTCCCCTCGTGGTCACAGCCCGAAATCGTGTTGTCGCCGGCGGTCATGTCGGTACAGACGTAGTCGACGGTACCGGCGTCGAGGTCGATTGCTGTAACTGTCTCCGTGATTTTCCCGCAGTTCCCGCAGACGGGATTGAAGGGCACGTAGTCGTCGTCGACCTTGCTCTGGTACTCGGCCAGAACCTCGCGCGCAGTGTCGGCGTTTTCGAGAACGTGGCGAACGACTGGCTCGAAGGTCCCGTCCGAATAGAGTTCGGTGTTCGATATCATCTCGACCGGCACACCGAGACGCTCGGCGTCGGCTTCGATGAGCGCCGCGAAGTGTGCGGCATAGGACTCCGCCTCGCCGAAGGGGTCGGGAATGTCGGTGTACGGCTTGCCCAGATTCTGTCCGAGCGCACCCGCGTCGACGTCGCCGAGGCCGACGATGTTGCCGTCTTTGTCCGCGAGTTTGCGGGGCAGTTTCCGAAGCGGGTCCTTGTCGTCGCTCGTGAACACCTGTCGAACCTCGTAGCCGCGTTCGCGCAGCACCTCCGCGACGAAGTAGCCGCGGAGAATCTCGTTGAAGTTGCCGAGATGTGCGACGCCCGACGGCGAGATGCCCCCCTTGATGACGATTGGCTCGTCCGGGTCGCGCGCGAGAATCTCGTCGGCTACCTCGTCGGCCCAGAAGGCGTGGCGCGTCTCGCCGGTCTCGTCGGTATCACCCTCGCCTGCGGCCGCCGGAACCGAGTCGTCGCTGTCGTCTACGCTCATCGCTGCGACCAGTACGTGGGTTCGGTGCCCGCCGCGGCAGGGACGATGTCGGTCCCCTCGTGGTCGCCGCGGAGCACCGCGCGTTCGAGTCGCTGCGGTTCGGTGCCGTCGAGGACGATAGTGCGCATCCCCGCGCGTTCGATGAGTTTCGCCGCCAAGAGGTCCACCGGTGCCGAGGACCCGGCGTCGGTGCTCATCGGGGCGATAACTTTCACCAGTTCCTCGGGCGTGAGTTCCTCGAACTTCTCGGCAGAGTCGTCGCTGCGGGGGTCGGCGCTGTAGACGCCGTCGACGCTCGTCGCGTACACCAGCAGGTCGGCGTCGACGTACTCGGCGAGTGCGGCGGCCACCGCGTCGGTGGTCTGCCCGGGGACGACGCCGCCCATCACGGAGATGTCGCCGCGGCGGATTGCCTCACCAGCGTCTTCGTAGCTGTGTGCCGGGGCGGGGTTGACGCCCGCGCCGAGAGCGGCGATGAGCAGACGCGCGTTGATACGTGTCACGTCGATGCCGATTTGGTCCAGTTGGACCTCGTTCGCACCGAGGCCGCGCGCGGCGTCGATGTACTCGCGGGCGACGCCACCGCCGCCGACGACAGTGCCGAGTTCGCAGCCTTCGCGGGCGAGTGACTCGATTGCGGCGGCGTGTGCCTCGACTCGACGGGCGTCGAGTTCCGGCGCGAGGACGCTCCCGCCGATAGAAATGACGACTCTCATTGCAACCGGGTTGCTGGGATTCGGTCTTAAGGGTTATCAACTCCGCCACGTTCCGCGGTGCGGGAACACCTCCCTCGCGCACAGTCGACGTGTTCACACACCTCGTCAACGGGCCGCTGAGCAACACTAAAGCCGCTCGGTCCCCCGTCTACCGGATATGCGACCACTCTGCGTCGTCGGTCCGGGTGCAACGACGCTCACCGAGCGACTCGCCGCGCGGCTCGACGGCCGCGTCGTGACAGTCGAACGACTTCCCGACGGGAGCGACCCCGCGCCCGACTCGGCGGCGTCCTACGGTCTCGCCGACGACGGTGTTTGGGTCGGTGCGGGCCGCGACCGCTCGGAGTCGGACCTGCTCGACCACCTCTCGGTGGACTACGACTTCGCCTTGCTGGCGGGATTCGAGCATCTACGACTGCCGACGGTCGTTCTCGGCGAGGACACTGACCGACCGGACGACCGGGAGGCCGAATCCGAACCGCTCTACACCGTACCCTCACTCGACGACGCGGACCTCGACGAACTCGCCACTCGAATCGAGTCGCTCGACCCCTACGTCACGCTCGAATCACTCGTTGCCCGACTCAAGAACGACTCACGCGCCGACCGTGCGGGTGCGATTGCGACGTTCACCGGACGAGTGCGCGCGAAGGACGATGACGACGACCCGCGGACGACGCAGTTGACGTTCGAGAAGTACGACGGCGTCGCCGAGGAGCGACTCGCGGCCATCAAAGACGACATCGAAGCGCGCGACGGCGTCGAGCGTGTGTTGATGCACCACCGAACCGGCGTCATCGAGGACGGCGAGGACATCGTCTTCGTCGTCGTTCTCGCCGGTCACCGGACCGAGGCGTTCCGCGCCGTCGAAGACGGCATCAACCGCCTGAAAGACGAAGTCCCCATCTTCAAGAAGGAGACTACCGTCGAGTCGGACTTCTGGGTTCACGACAAATCGTCGTAACTTTCGCATCGCGGTAACATTCTCCTCGTTCAACCACTGTTTCGGAGCGGTTGGGGGCGCTGAAACCAGATATTATTGCCTCAAAACGGTCAAGGAACCAGATAATCGGCGTATTCGTTTTTGTACTAAAAGCAAAGAATAGATGTCTGAAAACCCTTCGTGAAGATTCTAATGGTCTGAAAAAACGTCGTAAAACGAACCCTTTGCGTCGCTTTAGTCTGAAAGAGGCCGAACTGTGGCTAACGTTCCTGCCTTTATAACATCCCAACCGGCCATGTAGTCGATGAGGTCAGAACCACAATGAGCGCAACAGCGAACCCCTCCACCGACGGACGCTCGAAAGAAGCCCGACTGAAACAGTATCTCGTCGACAAAGCGCAAGACGGCGAACTGTACTTCAAGGGCAAGTTCATCGCGGACGAGGTCGGTCTCTCACCCAAAGAGATCGGCGCGCTGATGGTGAAGCTTCGTGACTCTACCCACGAACTCACCATCGAGAAGTGGTCGTACACGAGTGCGACCACGTGGCGCGTCGCCCCCGCCTCGTAAGCGACGTACCTCGGTCCCTGCACACGAAGCCGTCCCTGTGACGGTCCCCACCTGCTGACTCCACACGCGAACCATGCACTCCCCTCGTCTCCGGGAACCGTTACCTCGGTTCCAGGCCCGCTGACGACACTCTGCGTTGCCCGGCGTCGTCGACACCCCACCGTCGACGTCGGGTCTTCGACACATCTCGTTGTCTCCGACGAATTCAGCTCTCGCCGACCGTGTCGGCTCCCCGACACGGTTCGACCCCGGATTTATACCCTTCTGTGCGGTAGACGTAGTATCTGATGGACGAGGCCGACAGCCCTCCGTACGGCCCCGTGGCCGTTCCCGAAGACGGTCCTCCACTCGAACGATTCAACTCGGTGTTCTACGTTCGCGAGGTGCGTACGGACGACGACAGACTGCTGTACTACGGCGAGTCGCACGTCTCGCGCCGTTCGCTACTCGAAGCGGTGTGGCCGTCGTTCCGTGAGGCGGGCTACGACGTGCGCCTCGCGCGAACGAACGACGGTTTAGACGTCCTCGTCGCCGAACCGATGTCCGTCGGCGTCGACGGCGTCCCGTGGAAGAACCTGCTGCTGTTCGTCGCCACCGTCACCTCGACGCTGTTCGTCGGTGCGTACGCGTGGTACTACATCCCCATCAGTGCGATTCAGGAGAATCCCTTAGTCGCGCTCGAAGCGTGGCCCTTCACCGCCGCCGTCCTCGGCGTTCTCTGCGCGCACGAACTCGGCCACTACGTGATGGGCCGGTACCACGGCGTCGACGTGTCGCTGCCGTATCTCATCCCCTTCGTCTTCCCGTTCGGAACGATGGGAGCCATCATCCGGATGCGCGGGCAGATGCCCGACCGAAAGGCGCTGTTCGACATCGGCGTCGCGGGCCCGCTGGCGGGATTGGCGGCGACGATTCTCGTCACCGCTATCGGGCTGTCGCTCGACCCGATTACCATTCCCGAGCGGGTGTTCGTCGGCAGCACCGAAGTCATCCAGTTCAACAATCCCCCCTTGCTGGACCTCATCGCCACGGTGGTCGGCCAACCGAGCGACTACAGCTATCCCCAGACCGTCAACCCGGTCATCATCGGCGGCTGGGTCGGGATGTTCTTCACCGTGTTGAACCTGCTTCCCGTCGGCCAACTCGACGGCGGCCACATGGTTCGGGCGATGCTCGGCCGCAGACAGGAGACGGTGGCGACGCTCGTTCCCCTCGGCCTGTTCGGCCTCGCGGGCTACCTCTACTACGTCCGTGACCTCGGCCTGCAGGAGTCGGTGGGTCTGTGGGCGTTCTGGGGCCTGTTCTCGTTGTTCATCGCGTTCAACGGTCCTGCCCACCCCATCGACGAGTCCGGCATCGGCTGGAAACGGCAGTTCGTCGGCCTGTTCACGTTCGCGCTCGGACTGCTCTGCTTCATGCTCGTGCCGATTCAGCTGATGACCGCGTGACTGCCGCAGGAGTGACTGCGCCGACTTTCTCACAACTCCGTCACGACGAGTGCGTGTATCCTTTGTCCGGTAGCGGGCCGTCGTCGAGCGTAATCCCCGCAGACCCCTCGGTGACGCGTCCGATGCGTGTGACTGGTGTGGGTGACGCCGACGTCGCGCGTTCGAGTGCCGACTCGGAGAGTGTGAACACTAACTCGAAGTCCTCGCCGAAGTGCAGTGCCGACTCCCAGTAGTCGTTTTCACCGTCGGTTACGTCGTCGACGGCGTCGTCGACCGGAACCGCCGCGGAATCGACGGCGAAGCCACAGTCGCTTGCCTCCGCGAGTTGGTGGACCGACCGCGCGAGTCCGTCGCTCGAATCCATCATCGCCGTCGCGTCGTCGACGAGTTCGACGCCCGCGGCGACCCGTGGTTCGAACTGGAAGAGGTCGTTGCCGCGTTCGGCGTCGCCGCGTTCGAAGTACCGGAGAGCGGCAGCACTTCTCCCGAACGTTCCGGTGACACAGAGGAGGTCACCCGGGTTCGCGCCGGAGCGAAACACCGGGTCGTGGGTTCGGCCGATGGCGGTCGTCGCCGTCGTAAACTCGTCGTGGTCGTCGAGGTCGCCGCCGACGTACTCGGCGTCGACGAGGTCGCAGACGTCGCGTGCCCCGCGGACGAACGCGCTTAGTTCGTCCTCGTCGAACTCGGGAGCGGCGTAGGCGGCGACCGCTGCGACGGCGGGCGCGCCCATCGCGGCGACGTCCGACAACGACGCACCGACCGCTCGCCACCCGGCGGTGTAGCGCGTCGTTCCGGTCGGGAAGTCCGTCGTTTCGTGGAGCATGTCGGTCGTAACGACTAGGCCGTCGACGACTGCGGCGTCGTCACCGGCCGCCGGGAGCTCCGCCGCCAACGTTCGCAGCGCCGTCCGCTCGTCCATACCCGGCCTTTCGGTGTCGGCGCGAAAAAGCCACCGAGGTATTCGTCGACCGGATTCATGTGGCTCCGTCGCACAGTGACACGGTTACCGGACCGTGGCACCGCGTAAGCCATCGCTACCACTGCTGTCGGTTCCGGTGGGTTAATGGCCTCACTGACCGTCGGAGGTGTATGGCCAGAGAGAACTTGCGAGCCACCTTACTCGGCTTCGCCGGCGCGTTGGTGGTGTTCGCGGTTCTCTTTTCGTTTATCGGTGTCGGCGACCTCGTCGACCAACTGCAGAACGCCGACCCCGGCCTCGTCGCGCTCGTCGTTCTTGCGACGCTGGGCTGGCTGTTCGCGTGGGGACTGTCGCTTCGGACTGTCCTCTCGGTGCTCGGCGTCGAGATTTCTGCCATCAAATCGTTGCTCGTCTTCTCGGGCGCGATGTTCTCGAACAACATCACGCCGTTCGGACAGGCCGGCGGCGAACCGGTGACGGCGCTTCTCATCTCACAGACGTCCGACGCCGAGTACGAGACCGGACTCGCAGCCATCGCCAGCGTCGACACGCTCAACTTCGTCCCCTCGATAACGCTCGCGCTCGCGGGAGCGGTGTACTTCGCCACGGAGACGACGCTCGGTCGAAATCTCGAACTCGCCGTCTTCGGCGTCGTCGCACTCGCGGTTCTCGTTCCGGGTCTCGTCTACGTCGGCTGGCAGCGACGATACCAACTCGAAGACAAGGCCGTCGGCGTCCTCACGCCCGCGATTCGCCGCATCGCCGACTTCCTCCCTCGGGTCTCGAAACCGACCGCCGAGAGCATCGAAGGCCGCATCAACCGATTCTTCGGTGCTATCGAACGCGTCGCCACGAACCCCCGAGGCCTGCTCCTCGCGGTGTCGCTGTCGGCGGCCGGATGGTTCTGTCAGATGCTTGGGCTGTGGCTTGCGTTCCAAGCCGTCGGCACGAGTGTCCCGCTGTCGATAATGCTGTTCGTCGTCCCTATCGGCGCGATTGCGGGCGTCACCCCGCTTCCCGGCGGTGCGGGCGGTATCGAGAGCGTTCTTCTCGTGTTGCTCTTGGCGGCGACGGGACCTGCAGTGACGCAGTCGGCGATTCTCGCCGCCATCGTCATCTACCGCGGTGCGGTGTACTGGCTTCCGATTCTCATCGGCGGGGTCGTCGTGAGCGTACTCGGCGTCAACGGGACGTCGTGACACCACCCCACAACGACACCTCGTGAGTAGCTTCGAATCAAGCACGCGAACGGCTCTCACGTCCCGGTGACGACCCTAATACGATGCTTTTAAACAGCGCTACACAGAACTCGTAGCCATGGTAACCCTCTATGACGTTCCGGCGGACGACCTCATTCAGGAGGTCGCCGACCGACTCGAGGACCGTATCGAACAGCCCGACTGGATTCAGTTCGCCAAAACCGGTTCGAGCCGGGAACTGCCACCGCAGGACGACGACTTCTGGTTCGTCCGCGCGGCCAGTGTCCTCCGGAAACTCGCCACGAAAGGCCCACTCGGCGTCGAGCGTCTCGCCGTCGAGTACGGTGGCCGCAAGCGCGGGTCGACGCGCTACCGCGTCGCCAAGGCCCACACCGACACCGGCAGCAAGAAAATCATCCGCGTCATCCTCCAGCAACTCGAAGAAGAGGACCTCGTCGAGAGCGCCGGCGGCGACGGCCGCCGCCTCAGCGACAACGGCCGCGCGTTCCTCGACGACGCCGCCGCCTCGGCTTTCGAGTCGCTCGACCGCCCGGAACTCGAACGCTACGCGTAGAGGACACACACGCCTTTTTCAGACGTTCCGACCCGCAAGCCGTCAGGCTGTCCGTAATCGTTTTCTGCCGCGCGCGAAAAGCTCAGGTATGAGCGGAAATCCCGACGACGAGCGACTCGACGAACTCCGTCAAGAGCGACTCCAGGAACTCCAAGAGCAAGCCGACGGTCAGCAGCAACAACAGGCCAACGAGGAGGCCCAGCAAGCTGCCGAAGACCGCGCACAGGCACAGAAAGACGCCATACTCCGGCAGTACCTCACCGACGGCGCACGCCAGCGACTCAACGCCGTCCAGATGAGCAAGCCCGACTTCGCCGAACAGGTCGAACAGCAACTCGTCGCGCTGGCCCAGAGTGGACGCATCCAGTCTAAAATCGACGAACAGCAGATGAAACAGCTGCTGAAGGAACTGCAGCCCGACAAGAAGAGCTTCAACATCCGCCGTCGCTGATGGAACTGGCCCTCCTGTACAGCGGCGGCAAGGACTCGACGCTCGCCGCACTCACGCTCGATTCGTTCTACGACGTGCGCCTCGTCACCGCACACTTCGGCGTCACCGAGGACTGGAAACACGCGAAAACCGCCGCCGAGACGCTCGGCTATCCGTTCGAGACGGTCGAACTCGACGAGGACATCGCCACCGACGCCGTCGAGCAGATGCACGCCGACGGCTACCCACGAAACGGTATCCAACAGGTACACGAAGCGGCGTTGGAGGCCGTCGCGGGGCTGGGCTACGACGCCATCGCCGACGGAACCCGGCGCGACGACCGAGTCCCGACCATCTCGCGGGCACAAGCACAGAGTCTCGAAGACCGCTACGACGTCGACTACCTCGCACCGCTGTCGGGGTTCGGCCGTCGGGCGGTCGACCGCCTCGTCGACGAGACCCTCGATATCGAAGTCGGGCCGAGCGAGACGGTCCCGAAAGCTGATTACGAGGGCGAACTCCGGCAGTTACTCGCCGACCGATACGGGACCGAATCGGTTGGCGAGGTCTTTCCCGAACACGAACAGACGTACGTTCGCGGGCTCCTCGACTGAGCGGTCGCTGGGATACCGTCTCCTTGCTTTCTTCGAGGTCGGCGTCGACCGAATCGCTCATACCCCCGTAGACGCGAGCGGTAGCCGTGACATCGGGAATCTCGTACTCGCTCGTCGCCGCCGTCGTCTGGGGCGTCTATCTGTTCGTCCTCAAGCGGTACTTCGACGGAATTCCCGGCTCCGTTCTCACCGTTCTGGTCAACATCGCGGCTATCACGTGGTATCTCCCGGTGCTTCTCACGTCGGCGTCGCTCTCGGAGACGCCGTCTGTCGCGGCGCTCGGCATTGAGGCAGTCGGTATCCTCCTCGGCACTATCTGTGCGACGGGCGCGGCGTTTCTCATCTTCCTCCGGGCGCTCGACGTGGGCGACGTCTCCTACGTCGCGCCGATAAACAAGGTGGTCCCCGTGTTCGTCCTTCCCATCGAGATTTCGCTGCTCCACGAGCGTCTCGCACCGATTCAGGTGCTTGGCGTGGTCGTGGCGACGCTCGCGGTGTACGTCGCCAACTACCGGGGCGGCCGTTTGGCGGACCCGATACGCGCGGCGTCGTCGTCGACGGCGGCACAGCTCGCGCTGTTGAGCGCCGCCTGCTACGCCGTCAGCGACGTCGGCAAACGGGTTGCACTCCAGGAACTGAGCCTCCAACCGCAGGTGTGGGTCGTCGTCCTCCTCGCCGGCGTCACCGTCGTCGTCCTCCCCTTCGCGGTTCGGTCGTGGCCCGACGGCGCGCTCACGCGACGGACAGTCGGTGAACTCGCCGTCGGCGGCTTTCTCGTCGCACTCGGCGAGCACGTCACGTCGTTGGCGTTCGCCGCCGTGCCGGCGAGCATCGCCTCCCCGATTATCAACACGCAGGCGGTCGTCGCCGTCGTTCTCGGCGGCGTCCTGTTGCGTGAGGACTTCTTCGGGACCCGGCTAGTCGCCGCGGCGTTGGCGGTCTGTGGCGTCGGTCTCATCGCGCTCGATTCGTCGATTTTAGATGTCGTTCTCGGCTGGTTGTAGGGGCTAGCAGGCGACGGTCGTCAGTTCGCAAGCGGCGTGTCGCACTCCCGCCTCGGCCGCGTTGCGTCGGTACGTCAGCGCACCTGCAACGGTGGCTCTCTTCCCGTATTTGAACGTTCGCCACCGACGGTGGGGTCACCTTCCACGAAAAGGACAGGCTTCAAGCGACCGCTCCGCAAACCACCGTACATGTACGACCACCTCAAGGGATTTCGTGATTTCTACCCCGACGAGATGGCCCCTCGACGGGAGGTCATCGACACGATGGAAGACGCCGCAAAGCGGTACGGCTTCCGCGAAATCGGCACGCCCGCGCTCGAACGAACGCAGATGTACGTCGACAAGTCCGGCGAGGAAATCGTCGACGAACTCTATGCATTCACCGACAAAGGCGACCGCGAGGTCGCACTGACACCGGAACTGACGCCGACGGTCGCGCGGATGGTCGTCGCCAAACAGCAGGCGCTCTCGAAACCCATCAAATGGGTCTCGACCCGTCCGTTCTGGCGCTACGAGCAGGTCCAGCAGGGCCGCTTCCGAGAGTTTTACCAGACCAACGTCGACATCTTCGGGTCCTCCGAGCCTGAAGCGGACGCTGAGATTCTGGCCTTTGCGGCCGACGCGCTGACCGACCTCGGTCTCTCCGCGGACGACTTCGAGTTCCGCGTCTCACACCGCGACATTCTCGGCGGACTGCTCACCGCGTTCGACGACGACGTCGACACGCGAGCGGCCATCCGCGCCGTCGACAAGCGCGCGAAGGTAGACGAGACCGAGTATCTCGGCCTGCTCACCGACGCGGGTCTCTCGTGGGACGACGCCGAGTCGTTCGACGACCTCGTCACCGGCGGCGACCTCGACGCAATCGCCGAGTTCGGCGGCGACGACGTGGAAGCCGCCGTCGACAACCTCCGCGAGGTGCTCGCCGCGGCTGAGGACTTCGGCGCACGCGAGTACTGTACCGTCTCGTTGACGACCGCCCGGGGACTCGACTACTACACCGGCGTCGTCTTCGAGTGCTTCGATTCGACGGGAGAGGTCGGTCGCTCGGTGTTCGGCGGCGGCCGCTACGACGACCTCATCGAGAGCTTCGGCGGGCAACCGACTCCCGCCGTCGGCGTCGCCCCCGGCCACGCGCCGCTGAACCTCCTGCTTCAGCGCGCGGGCGTCTGGCCCGAAGACGCCGCGTCGACGGACTACTACGTGCTCTCGGTCGGCGACACGCGGTCGGTCGCCAGTCGTGTCGCTCGTGACCTCCGTGCGGCAGGCAACACCGTCGAGACCGACGTTTCAGGTCGAAGCTTCGGTGCACAGATGGGATACGCCGACAGCATCGGTGCGGAGACCGTCGTCATCGTCGGCGAGCAGGACCTCGAAAACGACGAGGTGACCGTCAAAGAGATGGACAGCGGCGAACAGACCACCGCCCCCGTCGACGACTTCCCCGGCGACCGGGATGCGCCGTCGTACGACGACTACGCCTGAACGTCTGTCGCCGGACTCTTTCGGACCCGTCGGGCGAGACGGTCGTATCCCGAGACGAGCAGCGCAGACGTCAGAAAGGTGAAGACGACGAACCCGCCGAAGAACGTCACGAACGTCTCCGGAGAGAGCGTCAACAGCACGGTTCCGAGCGTCATCATGTAGGCGAACATGAACAGAAACGCCGGGGCGGCGAGCATCCCGAACGGGGTGGCGTCGTTGACGCTCGTTCCGAGCACGTACAGGCCGAGAATCACCAGCGTGAGGAGCCACACACGCGGGTCACGGCACCGGTCGACGATTCGGTCGGTGTGAGTGGAGGGCATCGGTGAGTGAACGTCGGTGACGACGGCTCTTAATGCTATCTGGCTGATTTGTTCTACCGGTAGTGTCGCCTATAATTGGCGGGTGCTAACAGACATCATACTTTCGTTGCACGTCGTCGTACGCCCATCTGGAGGAGTCTCATGTACGACACCATCCTCGTCGCAACCGACGGCAGTCCGTCGGCGACGGCCGCGGCCGACCGCGCAATCGACTTCGCACGGACGTTCGACGCCGGCTTACATGCGCTCTACGTCATCGACACGATGGCGTACGGTGCGGACGTTCGCTCGGACCTCATGACGGAGGCACTCGGACAGCAAGGGGAGTCGGCAGTCGAAGCCGTCGAGTTGGCTGCCGAAGAAACCGGTGTCGCCGTCACGACGGCTGTCACCCGTGGCTCTCCCGCCCAAGCTATCGTCGACTACGTCGAGGACAACGACATCGACCTCGTGGTCGTCGGCACGCGCGGTCGCCGCGGCCTCGAACGGTTCCTCGTCGGCAGTGTTGCAGAACGGGTCGTCCGAACCTCGCCGGCACCGGTCGTCACCGTCCCACCCGACGGAGCGTCTACCGACGACGTGTAGCCGTCGCCGTCTCGCCGTCCCGACTCGTCTCGGTTCGGACCTCGGAACCGGAGTCGAGAGTCGCGGCGATTAAGCGCCCGCTCTGCGAACGTTCGCCGATGCCGAAGCGTGCGTTCCGCGTCGCCTACGACGGCCGCCCCTACTACGGCTTCCAGCGCCAACCCGACGTGCCGACGGCCGAAGGCGCGTTGTTCGACGCGCTGGCGAAACTCGACATCTACGACGAGACGCGTCACCGGCCTTCCGGTTACGCCGCCGCCGGGCGCACCGACGCGGGCGTCTTCGCCGTCGCGCAGACCGTTGCCTTCGACTGCCCCGAGTGGTGTACGCCGCGGGCGGTCAACAGCGAGTTGCCGGGGACGGTCCGCGCGTGGGCCGCTGCGGACGTTCCCGACGAGTTCCACGCGACCCACGACGCGAGTCGTCGCGAGTACACGTATCATCTCTACGCCCCCGAAACCGGAGAGGAGGAATATCTCACGCCGGAGCCCTACGCCGCCGTCGACGACGACCGAGCGAGAGCAGCCCTCTCGGCGCTGTGCGGCGAACACGACTTTCGCAACTTCACGCCGGACGAAAAGAACACGGTTCGGGAACTGTCGGGGTCGATGCGGCGCGACGGCGAGTTCCTCGTTCTCACACTCTCGGCGCCCGGGTTCGCCCGTGAACTCGTCCGGCGCGTTCTTTCGCTTGTGAGAATCGTTGGGTCCGGAGCACCGATGGAGCGAATCGACCACGCGTTCGACGCCGACTCGCTGGAAGGAAGAGAGGGAATCCCGCCTGCGCCCGCGTCGGGGCTGGTGCTCACCGGAGTCGACTATCCGGGAGTCAACTTCGAACGCGACGCCGACGCGGCAGAAACGGTCCGGGAAGTGTTCGGCGCGTCGCGCGTGGAGGGTGCGGTCAGAGCGCGGGTCTGTGAGACGGTACTGGACGGAACGAGCTGACTACTCCCAGTCGACGGGCCAGAGGTCGGCGGCGCGCATTCCGACCTCGAAGTCGTTCTCGCGGAACGTCTCGGCGAGGTCGTCGAGGTCCAGACGCGGCGCGTCAGTTTTCGAGAGGTCGTCGACGAGCAGTGCCGTGAGGATGGCGTGTTCGCGGATGTTTCGGTCGTCGACTTTGTCGCGGGTGTCGGCGTGGGTGTGGCCCCATCCGCGGCCGCGTTCGCCACTGTCGCTGTGAAGTTGGAACGCCGGGACGCCCTCGCGGACGAACGGCCAGTGGTCACTGAACGGGTGGGGTTCGTCGTTCACGTCGATGGGTTGTCTCGTCGCGTCGTCGATGCGCTCGGCGGCGACGCTCATCGCGTCGGAGTTGTGGGTGAGTGCGACCAAGTTTCTGAATCGCCCCGCGCCGTCGACGTTGACGACGGCTTTTATCTCACTGAGGTCGGTTGTTTCGGCGACGTGTTCGGCACCCAAGAGGCCGATTTCCTCACAGCCGACGCCGGCGACGCGGACGCCGATGTCGAGGTCGACTTGTGCGAGAATCCGGGCGGCGGTGACGACGGTGGCGATGCCACAGCCGTTGTCGAGCGCGCCCTCGGCGATGTCGTGGGCGTCGTAATGTGCGAGCAACAGCAGCTCTTCGTCCGTCTTTGGTCCGACGTGCCCGACGACGTTCTGGCTCTCGCCCGGTGTGGTCTCGGCTTCGACGGTGATGCGGACGCTGCCCGTCTCTCCACCGTTGTTCGCGGCGTACTCTTTCAGCCACGCACCGGTCTCCTTGCTCACGCCGACGGCCGGCACCGACCCCTCGTCGCCGAAGGTGAGCGAGCCAGTCGGTGGCAGTTGACCCTCGATGTGGTTGACGAAGACGAACGCTTCCGCGCCCGCTTCGACCGCACAGCCGTACTTCTCCATCCGGTGGATGAACCGCCCAGATGGCGTGGTCGTACTCGCAACCACGATTTTGCCGTCGACGTCCTCGGCTTCGATTTCGTCGGGCGTGCCGTAGCCCACGTCGACAAGTTCGGCCTCCACGTCGCCCGACGGCGAGTACGGCAGCGCGATGGCGTCGAACGGCCGCGTGACGGGGGCGGTGAGTTCGAGTTCGGTCCACCCGCGGGTCCACTGGTTCATCTCGAACGTGTCGAGTTTGATGTCGTCGACGCCGGCGTCGGCGAACGCGTCGGCGACGAGGTCCGCCGCCCGCTGTTCGCCCGCGCTGCCGCCCATCCGGTCGCCGAGCGAGGTGAGGTCTGTGATGAAGTTCCACGCGCTGTCGTCGGTCCACGTGCGGCCCACTGCGGCGGCGAACGCGTCGGTCGCTTCCTCCGCGTTCGTCGGCGTCGTCTCCTGTTCGGACATGGCCCGCGGTTGGACACACCGTGACATAGATGCTCGGTTCGCGGAAGTCGCCGTCCTGAGCCAAGTTCTGTCAGCCGAAAATCATCGGCAACAGTTGCCTTGTCTGCACTTGGCAAGGTTTACGCCCGCACCGGCCAACTCCCGACCATGAGTTCGGTTCCCGAACGCGGCGACATCGACGAGGAGTACAAGTGGGATTTGGAGAGCATCTACGCCTCCGACGACGACTGGAACGAAGCGTACGAGGACGTCGAGTCGCGTATCGACGACATCGCAGCGTACGAAGGCCGAGCGACCGAAGACGCCGAAACGCTGTACGAACTGCTCGAACTGCTCGAATCGGTGATGCGCGACGTCTCGAAAGTCACCTCCTACGCGCAACTCCGCGCCAGCGAGGACACCCGGAATCAGGAGTACCAAGCGCTGTCGGCGCGCGCACAGTCGCTGGCCTCCGACGCTCGTAGTGCGTCGAGTTTCGTCGAACCCGAACTGCAGGAACTCGACGAGGACGACGTCCAGCAGTTCATCGACGAAAACCCCGAACTCTCGGAGTACGAACACTACTTCGACGACGTGCTCCGCGCCAAGCCGCACACCCGCTCGAAGGAAGTCGAGGAACTGCTGGCCGACCTTTCGGAGGTCATGGGCGCACCGAGCGACTTCTACTCGATGCTCGCCAACGCCGACCTGACGTTCCCGACGGTCGAAGACCCCGACGGCGACGAGATAGAGATTTCGCAGGGCAACTTCACGAAACTCCAGAAACACCCGAACCGCGAGTTCAGACAGAAAGTCCACGAGCAGTTCTACGACGAGTGGGAGGACGTACGAAACTCGGTCGGCAGTTCACTGAAGAACAGCGTCAAAGCCGACGTGAAACTCGCCGAAGCGCGCAACTACGACACCGCCCGCGAGTCGGCGCTCGACGGCCCGAACGTCCCCGTCGAGGTGTACGACAACCTCCTCGGCACCGTCCGCGACAACCTCGACAAACTCCACCGTCACGCCGACCTGAAGCGGCAGGCACTCGACGTCGACGACCTCCAGATGTGGGACCTCTACATGTCGCTGACGGGCGAGGAAGGCCCCGAAATCAGCTACGAAGAGGCCAAAGAGTACGTCATCGAGGCCGTCGCGCCACTCGGCGAGGAGTACCAAGAGCGGATGGCTGAGGGCCTCGAAGACCGCTGGGTCGACGTGTACGAGAACCGCGGCAAGCGCGCCGGGGCGTACTCGGCGGGCACGTACGACACCCAGCCGTTCATCATGATGAACTATCAGGACGACATCACCTCGATGTTTACGCTCGCCCACGAACTCGGCCACTCGATGCACTCGGAGTTGGCCAAGGGTGAGCAACCGTGGCAGTACGCCGACTACGAAATCTTCGTCGCCGAGGTGGCGAGTACGGTCAACGAGACGCTTCTCACCCAGTATCTGCTCGAAAACGCCGAGAGCGACGAACTCCGCCGCCACGTCCTCGACGAGTATCTCGAACGGTTCCGTTCGACGCTGTACCGCCAGACGATGTTCGCCGACTTCGAGTTGCAGATTCACGAGGCCGTCGAGGCGGGCGAACCGCTCACCCCCGACGCCTTCGACCAACTGTACGGCGACCTGAAGGCCGAGTTCTACGAACCCGCCGAAGTCGACGACCGCATCGCCCGCGAGTGGATGCGCATCCCGCACTTCTACTACAATTATTATGTTTACCAGTACAGCACCGGCATCAGCGCCGCCGTCGCCGTCGTCGAACGCATTCTCGACGAAGGCGAGGACGCCGCCGCCGACTACCGCGAGGCGCTCGCCATGGGCGGCAGCGCGTACCCGATGGAAGTGTTGGAGACGGCGGGCGTCGACATGACTTCGCCCGAACCTATCGAGGACGCACTCGGCGTCTACGGCGACTACCTGGACCGCGTCGCCGACCTGATGGACCTCGAATAACAGCCTGAGAAGCGGGTTCTGTTTTTCTGGCTTCGTCCGAACTATCGAGAAAGAGTCGTTCACGGGGCCGTACTGAGTAGACAGCGCGCAGCTATCGGACTACCTTCCCGACTGCTTTCCTCTGAACTCCTTCTTCAGATGCATCAGTGCGAGTGCCGGCGCATTTGTGACGAAATCCCAGACGGCCCGCGGGCCTGCGTCGATTAGCACCCTTGTGGCCCCTTTCTTCTCCGTGAGGAATACGGGGCGGCCTCTGTAGATGTCGCGTCCGTAGATTCTGTTCTCCTCTCTGTTTTCGAGGACCTTCTTCACCGTCCGGACGTCGTTCCAGTCGCCTCGCATCACGACCACGCCGTCGGGATTCACGACGTGTACCGAGTTCGGCATCCCACCGTATTTTCTGTGGACGGTCCCCTCCTCGTCGTCGACTAAGACAGTGCGCTCGACGTCGTACTCGGTCGCAAACGTCCGCGCTCGTTCGAGTTTGTCTTCGAACGAGTCGTGTGCATCGTAGCGCTCTCCCGGATGCGCCTCTCTGGTGTACAAGAGGACGAACACCACGTCTTCGAACTGCTTCTGGAGTTCGTCCATCACGTGGACCTTCGAATCCGTGATGGGGCAGGTGATGCTGCCGGTTTCGAGGACGACCCACTTTCCTCTGAACTCCGACCATTCGATTGTCTGGCCGTCCAGCGTAACCGCCTCGAAGTCGGGTGTGCGGTCACCCGGTTTGGGTCCGTCGAAAGTCGTGAAGTCGTAGTACTCCGGGCCGAAATGCCTGTAGTTGTACGCTTCGTTCCGCGTTTCGTCTCCCATCGGCTCTGTTCGTGACACGGTCATGGTCCCACTAGTGAGTACGGTGACCGGACGGATTTGGAGTCTGCCTAGTACTGTCGGTACTATATATGTGCGAGCGGCGCGAACTGAACGCTATGCGTCCAGAGAGCATCGACGTGGAGAGCGATTAGCACATGCGGGCCGTCACGTTCACCCTCGACCAACCGGCCGGTCGACACATCGCATACCGGATGTTCGGTGCGGATTCGGAGTTCGAGAGAGAGCAAATCTACCACCTCAACGTTCTCGCGGACGAAACCGTCGTCCTCCTCGGTCGACTCCGAGGTGACCTCGACGAAGCGAGACGACTGTTGGGCGAGGACACGGACGTACTCGGGTACAGTATCTCCAGCGAGGAGCCACAGAACGGACTCGTGTACATCCACGCTCGGCCACCGCCCGCGATGAAGCGGTTCTTGGAAATCCCCCGAACCCACGAGGTGTTCTTCAACTTCCCAATCGGGAGCACCAGCGACGGAAGGCTCAGCGTGGAGATGCTCGGCGAGACGAACGATGTGTTACGAGAGGCGCTCGCTGAGGTGCCGCCGGAACTCGACGCGACCATCGAGCGCATCGGACCGTATCCGGACGCGGGAGGGGAAATCTTGGCTCTGTTGACCGAGCGCCAACGAGTGGTGCTGGATACTGCTCTGTCTCTCGGCTACTACGACGTTCCACGGGGGGCGACTCATAGCGATATCGCGGACCGACTGGGCTGTTCGGTCGCCACCGTGGGCGAGCATCTTCAGAAAATCGAATCTCGCGTGTTCGACTATATTCGCCCCTAACCCTGTCCCTCGTTACCACTTGTCACTTAAACACCTCATACACAAAATAAGCCATTAACAAATATTATCATTATCAATCATTAACTTTATCTACGACTCTCCAGTCCCACCTGATGCGGTGAATCACGATGGCAGTACACGCACACCCCGCGACCCGCAAAGCCGCCGACTACCGAACCGACAGCCGACCGATTCAGCGACCGAGACCACCGACACGATGACAGAGACGAACCCGACACGACGACGTGAACAGACCGACCGCCGAACCCCGCAGACGACGATTCGACCCTCGATGCGACCCGACGAGAGCGAGGAGGACGCGCCGTTGGTCCCTTTCGTCCAGACCCGCGAACCGACCGACACACAGCGCGAGTTCCAAACCGAACTCGCGAGCCTGAAGCGCCAGATTACGCGCCTCGAACGCGCACTGGACCGACAGAAGCGGCCTACCGAGACGACTCCGCAGGAGGGCCGTCGATGAGTCAGAACGGCGAGACGTCGCCGGGCGACGGCGACGAACGACCCACCGGCGACGCCATCACCACCCGTGACATCGACAATCCGATGGGTCGAGAGTTCAGGCGCAAATTAGACGAACAGCCGTACGTGTTCGCGCCCGGCCTGTATCACGCCCTCGACGCCCGTCTCGCGGAGATGACGGGCCACGACGCTGCCTACATGAGCGGCTACTCCACCGTGCTCGGACAGTTCGGCTTCCCCGACTTGGAGATGGTGTCGATGACCGAGATGGTCGAAAACGCCAAACGAATCGTCGACGCCTGCAACATCCCCGTCGTCGCCGACTGCGACACGGGGTATGGCGGGATTCACAACGTCCGCCGCGCAGTCCGCGAGTACGAGAAAGCCGGCGTCGCTGCGGTTCACATCGAAGACCAGACGACGCCGAAGCGCTGCGGCCACATCGCGGGCAAGCAAATCGTCTCCCGCGAAGCGGCCCGTGCCCGCTTCGAGGCGGCCGTCGATGCCAAGCAGTCGGAGGATACGGTCATCATCGCCCGTACTGATGCGTACGGTTCGGCCAACGGTGACTGGGAGGAACACCTCGAACGCGGCCGTATCTACGCCGACGCCGGCGTCGACATCGTCTGGCCGGAGATGCCCGACCCGAGTCGAGAAGACGCGATTCGCTACGCCGAGGAGATTCACGAGACGCACCCCGACCTGACGCTGGCGTTCAACTACTCGTCGTCCTTTGCGTGGTCCGAGGAGGACGACCCGCTCACGTTCGCCGAACTCGGCGATTTGGGTTACGGCTACATCTTCATCACGCTGTTCGGCCTGCACTCGGGTGCACACGCCGTCTACGAAGACTTCCAGAAACTGGCCGACGAGGCCGAAGAAGGGCAGTTCGACCTCGAATCACGCTACCTCGGTCACCCGACCGAGTCCCACCACGAACTCTCGTTCGTCGACCAGTATCAGGAGACTGAGATGCGCTTCGACGCCGAGGCGCGTTCGCGTATCGAGAGTTCAGCGGGTTACAGCGAGGAACAGTCCGAGCCAATTGGCACGGAGGGAGGCGATTAGATGTCCGACGTGACGCTGCGCCGGAGTCAACTCGCGACGCCCGGCAGCGACCCGAAGATGATTTCGAGAGCGCCCGACTCGGGGGCCGACGAGGCCTTTCTGGACCTCGAAGACTCGGTCGCGCCGAACGAGAAAATCGACGCCCGCCAAAATGTCATCGAAGGCCTGACCGAGTACGACTGGAGCGAGACGCGCCCCTGTTTCCGGATGAACGGCGTCACCACCCAGTGGTGGTACGACGACGTCATCGAAGTCGTCGGCGAGGCGGGCGAGTATCTCGACACCATCATGGTGCCGATGGTCCACGACCCCGCGACGGTCCGGACAGTGGAGAACCTTCTAACCCAAGTCGAGGCGAACAACGGGCTTCCCGAGGGCGAAATCGGCCTCCAGACCCAAATCGAGAGCGCCGAGGGAATGAACAACGCCCCCGAAATCGCCGCCGCGAGCGACCGTATCGAATCCTTGGTGTTCGGCCCCGGCGACTACACCGCGAGCGTCGGCGCGGCCGGACTCACCATCGGCAGCGGGTCGGAGTATCCGGGCCACTACTGGCACTACCAACTGGCCCGTCTCGCCCACGCCGCGAAAGCCCAAGGGTTACAGCTCATCGACGGCCCGTTCGCCGATATCGGAGATACCCAAGGCTTCCGCGACTCCTGTCGACACGCGAGTCTGCTCGGCTGTGACGGCAAGTGGGCCATCCACCCGAGTCAAATCGAACCCGCGAACGAGGTGTTCGCGCCCGACACCGAGGACGCCGAGAAGGCGCGGCGCATCGTCGACGCCTACGAGACGGCAACGAACGAGGGTCGTGGTGCGGTGTCGGTCGACGGCGAGATGGTCGACGAAGCGACGAACAAGATGGCGAAGAACGTCGTCGCCCGCGCCGAACAGGCGGGCGTGCTGTAAGAGAGCGACGGGCATATCGTAGCGCAGGAGAACTGCAGTACCCTCGGGGATGCCCTCCGAGGGTCGTCTATCCCGAACGCGCCCCGCTCGATGTTTCGCTCGTTATCCGAGCGCTGAGTATCCACCCCGCGAGAGTATAGCACGAAAGTATATTATATATCTGTGCTAACAATTCGTGAGGGCTCAGCATGGTATCAGTAGACGGCATACACCACGTAACGGCGTTCGCCGACGACCCGCAGGAGAACTACGACTTCTTCGTCGACGTGCTCGGACTGCGATTCGTCAAGCGAACGGTTCGATTCGACGTTCCCGAGAAAATCTATCACCTCTACTACGGCGACGAGATGGGGACGCCGGGAACGGTCATCACCTACTTTCCGATGACGAACATGGAGATGGAGCGCGGACTCGTCGGGAAAGGACAGATGAGTTCGACCGGACTCACCATCCCCGAGGGGTCGGTAGAGTACTGGCAGGGACGACTCGAAGACCACGACGTCGACTACGAGACGTCCGAACGGTTCGGCGAGACGGCCATCGAGTTCACCGACCCCGACGGCGTCCCGTACGAACTCGTCACCGGCGAGTCGGATATCGAACCGTGGGACGGCGGTGACGTACCGACCGAACACGGGGTTCGTGGGATGCACAGCGTCACGATTCACTCGAACGACCCGGCGGGAACGTTCGACGTACTGGAGACGATGGGCTGGGAGCGCGTCGGCCGCGCCGACCACCCGCAAGCCGGTGACCGCGTCCGGTACGAAGCGCCCGTCGACACCCCACGCGCGAACAAAATCGACGTACTCATCCGGCCGAACGCGCCGCAGGGCGTGATGGGCATCGGGACGTACCTCCACGTCGCGTTCCGCGTCGAAAACGAGTGGGAACAGAAGGAACTCAGCGACACGCTCCGAAACAACGGCTACATCACGACGTCGAAGAAGGACCGCGACTACTTCCAGTCGCGGTACATCACCGAACCCGGCGGAGCCATCTTCGAGTACGCGACGAACGGTCCGGGCTTTACGCTCGACGAGACGCCCGAGGAGTTCGGCCAGCAGCTCCGGGTTCCGGCGTGGCTCGACGTGGATATCGAACGCATCGAGGAGATGCTTCCCGACCTCCAGACTCGCTGAAAATCCGCCCCTTCTGGCACTTTTTCTATCACCACGCCGCGTCGAGCACCGCGAGAATCTCCGCTTTCGTGGGTTCGAGGCCGGACGGAACCGTCTCCATCAGGCTATCGTTCAGAATGGTCTCGGATACGTCGTCGAACGCCTCCCGGTGAACTTCGTCGAGGTCACGGAGTCGTGACGGCAGCCCCAGTCCGTCGCGCACTTCGACAACGGCGTCGACGATTTCGGCCGCGAGTTCGTCGTCATTGCGCCCCTCGACTCGGACGCCGAGCGCTTCGGCCAACAGGTCCCGACGGGCGTCCACGTTGGCAAAGAGATATCGCAGGACGTGCGGGGCGACGACGGCGTGGACCTCTCCTTGATGAACGTCGTAGTTGCGGGTGAAGCCGTGGCCGAAGGCGTGGACGAGCGAGAGTTTGTACTGTCCGGGCGTGGATACGCCGTACTGAACGAGGACGGTTCCCGTCACCGCCTGTGCGAGTCGCTCGTTCGCCTCCTCGTCGTCCCCGCCCAGCGTCGGTAGACTCGACCGCAGCAGACGGAGGCCGCGCATGGCAGTGCCGTCGGTAATCGGCGTCGAGTTGCTGGTGTACAGCGCCTCCAGCCCCTTGTCGAACCCGTTCATCGCGGAGGCGGTCAGCACGGACTGCGGCGTCGTCGCAAACAGGTCGAAATCGTAGAACAGCGCCGCCGGCATCAGCGCCGCGTCGGCGACGCCGCCGCCGGTTTGTTGGTCGTCTGGTCCCATCGCCAGCGTCACGCCCGCGACGGTCGAGAGGTCCGCACCCGCGAGCGTCGTCGGAACCGCGACAATCGGCGTCGGCGTTCCGTTCTCGCCGACCGAGAGTTCGCCTGAATCGATGGCCTCGGCGGCGACGTTCTCGGGCGAGTCGTCGTGCGAGCGCAGTGTGGCGATAACTTTTGCCACGTCGAGACTGCTCCCGCCGCCGAGTGCGACGAGCGCATCGACGTTCTCCTCGTCGGCCACCTGTGCGCCCTTGACCGCTGTTCGCAAATACTTCTCGCTGGTCGTCTCCGCGAAGACGCCGGCGAGTCGGTCGCCGACGCCGTCGCGTACGGGGTCGATGACCTCGGGGGTGGACCCGACGGTCGACCCGCAGACGACGAGCGCCCGGTCCAGTCCTTGACGCTCCAGTTCCGCGCCGATTTCATCCACTGCACCCGACTCGCAGACGATTTTCCCCGGCGAGAACTCGAACTCGAAGGCGTGCTCAGAATCGGCCATCACGGGCGAAAACGGGCGTTTTCGGAATAAGCGTTCGGCCGTTGGCGGTACGAGTCCCGCACGCGGCGGCTCACAGTCCCGAAACGAACGTGTCGAGTTCGCGGTTGTACCGCCCCGGTGACTCCCAAAAGGGCGTGTGTCCTGCGTCTTCGTACACCGACAGTCGGGCGTTCGGCGTCCGCTCCGCGTTGCCTTCGGCGGCCGCCACGTCGACGACGGCGTCGTGTTCACCGTGGACGTACAGGGCAGGCACGTCGAGGGCCGCGAGAACGTCGTCGTGGTCGACGGTCCGCGACCGGAGCGAGCGCCGCACACGCGGCGGAACGACGACGTTGTAGCCGAGCATCGACTGGAGGTCGGCAGTCGATAGCTCCGCGTGGACGCACCGGCGAAGGAACGCTTCGAGCGCTGCAACGCTCTCTTCGGCGTCGTCGGAGCCCAGTCGAGGTAAGAGGTCGATGTAGCCGGGGTCCAGAAGCGCCGTCGCCGCCTCGGTTCCCATCTTCGAGATGGCGCTCACGAGATTCACACCTGCAACGCGGTCGGTGCCGTAGGCGTCGAGGTAGTCGAGAACGACGAGTCCGGCGTACGACCAGCCGACGAGGACGACGTCGTCGAGTTCGAGCGCGTCGAGAACGGCCCGAACGTCGTCGGCCCAGAGGTCCGAGCGGTCGTACCCGTCCTCGGGTGTTTCGGACTGGCCGTGGCCGCGGTTGTCCATCGAGACGAGTCGGTACCGCTCGGTCAGTCGGGAGTTGAACTGCCGCGTCCACGAGCGGTGGCTCTGCGAGTAGCCGTGGACGAAGAAAATCGGCCGCCCGTCGGCGTTGCCGGTCTCGACGACGTGCAGGGAGACGTCGTCGCCGCCCCGAACGGTGTGTGTCAGCATACGTCACTTTCGAGTGCGGTCCGTCAGGTGGTAAACGTTTCCAGCGACTCGGCACTCGGGGTCCGCTCTGGACCGACGTTGGGGCCGGTTTCTTCTCTCTCGGTTGCGACGTACACACATGGCTCGCCGGTATCCGACCAAGCGGCCGATAGACCCGTCGTTCCGCGAGAGCGACGGAGACGACGAGATGCTCCCGCCGGAGTTGACGAACCTGCCGTGGGTCGACGTTCACAACCACGCGCAAACGCTTTCGTGGAACGACCGCGAGCAGTTCGCACTCGGCGGCTGTCACGCGATGGTGATGGTCGCCGCTGGCTTCTACTGGACGCCGTACAAGCCCGTTGCGCCCGACGACGTCCGGTATCTGTGGGACGATGCGCTCGGCCGACTCGGCGCTATCAGACGCTCGCACCCGTTCGATGCGAGACTCGCCATCGGCGTCCACACCGGCACTCGCGTCGATGACGTCGACGAGTTGTTCGACGTGATGCCTGACTATCTGGCGCTCGACGAGGTGGCGGCCGTCGGCGAAATAGGCATCAACGCTACCCAACACGTGAACGCGTGGAGCCTCGACGACCAGCGATACGTCAACCGGCGGCAACTCGAACTCGCCGCCGACGCCGGAGTTCCGGCGATTCTCCACACTCCCTCGGACCCCGGACAGGCCAGCATCCCCGACTACGAACGCGGGCAGATGCCGCGATACGAACTCGACACGAGTCTCCAGCAAGAGCCAGTTCTCGACGGCGATACGGTCAAACGCGACGCCATCGAGATAAGCGTCGAACTGAAAGACGAGGCCGGACTGGCCGACGACCAGTTAGTGCTCTCGCACGGCCACGCCGACGTCGTCCCGTTCGTGATGGAGAACACCGACTGTTTTCTTTCCTTTACGGTGAGTTACCCGTGGCTTCACGGCGTGTCGCCGGCAGACGTCGCGGCGGCGATACAGGAGTACGGTCCCGACCAACTCCTGTTGGAGACCGACAGCGCGGGCGTGCTTCGCAACGACATCTTCGCGCTGAAACGCTGGATATTCGAACTCTACCGCCACGGCGTCGACGTCGACGACATCCGACAGGTCGTCTTCGAGAATCCGATGGCTCTCCTCTCGTAGCTTCCTTCTTTCTCTACCCGCTCGGAACTGAATTCGACACCGGGGTCGACGGCGAAACGTCGGCCGGTTTTCAGCTTTGGGCTACCCAAAGGCCCATTTACGCGTAACTCCATGGTTCGGGTAGATAATGTCTCGGAGTCCGTCGCTCCCCGACCGCCCTCGGCTCGACCTCGACCCAGAGATGTCGGACGCCGAGCGACTCGATGCGATGCAGAAACATTTCGCACGCATCATGCAGGTCAACGAGGAGCTAGATGAACGGCTAGAAGAAGCAGACGACCGGATGGAAGGTCTCCAAGAGGAGGTCGACCAACTGAAACGCCGCAACGACACCCTCAAGAAGGCGTCTCTGTACCTCGCGTCCGTCGAAGAAGTGACAGACGACGGCGTCGTCATCAAACAGCACGGCAACAATCAGGAAGTGCTGACCGAGGTGTCGCCGCAACTAGAGACCAAACTGGAGGCCGGCGACCGCGTCGCCATCAACGACTCCTTCGCCGTCCAGCGAATCCTCGACGACGAGACCGACGCCCGCGCGCAGGCGATGGAAGTCGACGAGTCACCGGAGGTCACCTACGACGACATCGGCGGTATCGACGAGCAGATTCGAGAGGTCAAAGAAGCAGTCGAAGACCCGCTGTCCTCGCCGGAACTGTTCGAGGAAGTCGGCGTCGACCCGCCGTCGGGCGTGCTTCTCTACGGCCCGCCGGGCACCGGCAAGACGATGCTCGCCAAAGCCGTCGCCAATCAGACCGACGCGACGTTCATCAAGATGGCCGGCTCCGAGTTGGTCCAGAAGTTCATCGGCGAGGGGGCGCGACTGGTCCGTGACCTGTTCTCGCTGGCCGCCGAACGTGAACCCGCCGTCATCTTCATCGACGAGATAGACGCTGTCGCCTCGAAACGCACGGACTCGAAGACTTCCGGCGACGCCGAGGTCCAGCGGACGATGATGCAACTGCTCAACGAGATGGACGGCTTCGAGGAACGCGGCGACGTGCGCATCATCGCCGCCACCAACCGCTTCGACATGCTCGACGAGGCCATCCTCCGACCGGGCCGCTTCGACCGCCTCATCGAAGTGCCCAAGCCGAACGAGGAGGGTCGCCGCCGTATCCTCGAAATCCACACGAGTCGGATGAACGTCGCCGACGACGTCGACCTCGACGAGTTCGCCGACGAACTCGACGGCTTCAGCGGTGCAGACATCGCCAGCCTCACCACCGAGGCGGGGATGTTCGCTATCCGCGACGACCGCACCGAAGTGAAGATGGACGACTTCGAGGCCGCCCGCGAGAAACTCGCCGAAGCCGAAGAAGACGATATCGTCGGCGAGTTCACCGACTACCAGTACTGACGACTGGCGATTGACGACTGACGATTGACGACTGACGACAGTCGGATACCCGCAGTTCGACGCCGACGTCGAAACCCGACGCTCGAAGCCCCGAACCCACACACAGTTCGGAATCCCGGACCCGCACACAGTCCGGAAAATCGGACACCCGCACACAGTCCGGAAAATCGGACACCCGCACCCAGCGTTCGGCATTCGGCACTCGCCGCACGCTGTTTTCGCAAGCGCTTACTTCTCGCCGTGTCGTTTTCCGATATGAGCACGATTCGCGTCGTGAGCGGCGTCGCCACGGGCCCGACGCCGATGTCGTCGTACGACGCCGCCCTCGCGGACGCCAACATCCACAACTACAACCTCGTCGCCGTCTCCTCTGTAGTTCCCACCGACGCCGACGTCGAGTTCGTCGGTACCGCGCCGGACCTCGGCCCCGCCGGCGAGCGTCTCACTGTCGTGGAAGCGCGGGCGACCACTGCCGGCCCGGGTCGCGTCTCCGCCGGACTCGGGTGGACGACCGGTCCCGGCCCGGGACTGTTCTACGAGGCCGCAGGCGAGACCGATGCCGAGACCGTCCGCGAACGCGTGACGGCGGGCCTCGACGCCGGCCGCGACCTGCGCGAGTGGACGTTCACCGACGAACGGGTCGAAGTCGCCTCCACGGAAGCCGACGCCGGCGAATACACGACGGCGCTCGTCGTGGCCGCCTACGGCGAGAGCGAACCGATTATATAAAATTGCTCATGCCGACGCTTTTTTAGCCGGATACCGCCTAACGAGGACGATTGAGTTAGTATGAACGGAAACACCCCCTTTGCGGGCGTTCCGGATGCCGTCGACACCGACCAGCCGAACCTGTCGGCGGAACTTACCGGCGACCAGAAGCAGCAACTCCGCCGAGCGGTCGCCAGCATCGTCGCCCAGACCCGCGAGTATCTCCCCGAGGGCTACGCTATCGGCTCTGAACTCTCCTACGACTCGAACGGCCCGCGAGCCACCGTCGCCGTCCATCCGCCGGCCGGACACGCCGTCAGCGCCGGCTTCAACCCCGACACCGACGACCTCGAATCCGGCCTCGACGACGAAGACCGCCGCGAAGTCGCCCGCGGCCTCGCCGCCAGCGCCGCGATGCAGGTGATGGCCGCCGTCGGCGACGGCATGACGCCGACCGCCCGATAACCGTCTCGGTTGAATCGACCCGTTCTGCGTCGTCGTTTCCCGAGCGACAGCGCCGTCGCTGTCGCTTTTCGTCTCACTGTTGCTCTTACTCTCACTGTCGCTCTCGGAGCGATTAGGAGTCGAAAGGGAGGCGAACGGCTCCGTCCGCTGTTGCGGTACGTCGTGTCTCGTCAGTTACTCGGCAGTCGATTCGACCGGCGAGTCGACGAACAACGCGTAGCCGACGGTACCCGAGGCGGGCACCGCACCGAGTGCGGCCCCGTACGCTATCGCAAGCGACGACACGACTGCCGCCGCCACCCCCGCCAGCAGCAGCGCAGGGATGAGAACCAACACCACGTCGTAACGCGACACACCGTCGGGCACGTCGACTACGGCGTCGAGTGGGTCGTTGCTAACGCTCACGAACGTTCACCTCGACCGAGTGTACAACGTGAGACTACTAAAAGGAGCACCGACCGTTCCGATTGCTAACCAAACCGCTCTCGACCCGCCTACTTACCCCAGAACGGGTCGCGGCGGCGGTGTTTGTCGAGATAGCCTTGCAGCGCCTCCAACTCGTCGGCGGGAATCTCGCCCGACAGTTCCTGTTCGAGAATCTTCGCGTGTTTCTCGGGGAGTTCGACCCACAACTCGTCGCCCTCCTCTATCTGACGGCCGACCGTCGGCCCGTCGATGGCGACGCTGACGCGGTTGCCCGCGCGGATCTGTTTGACGTCCTCGCCCTGTTCTTGAATCCCCGAGAGTTGGCCGACGCGCGTCGGCTTGTCGCCGTCGAACTTGACGACACGCATGTTGTTTTTCAGGGTGCCGGACATGATTTCGACGCCGACGACGGCGGGGTCGTTCTGGCGGAACACGTGGTCCTGCAGGATGCGGAAGCGCGCGGGACGGACGATTTTGTCGAGGACCGTCTCCTGTTGGGCGCGTTTGCGCTCGTCGACGAACTCCTCGTACTCCTCGATGAGTTGGTAGATGACGTCGTCGTCGAACAGTTTGACCTCGCTGTGGTCGAGTTCGTCCTCGGCGTTCGGCAGGATGTCGACGTTGAACGCGAGAATGACTTTGTGTTCGTCTTCACGGGCGGTGCCGGCGACGGCGACGTCGCGGGGAGCCACGTCGCCCACTTCGGCGCGGAGAATGGGAATCTCGGCTTCTTTGAGCGCGTTGGCCATCGCCTCCAGACTTCCGAGCGTGTCGGCTTTCACGACGACGCCTTCCTCCTCGGTGTTGACCTCGATTTCGGCGAGTTCCGCCTGCACGTCTCGAATCACTTCGTCGGTGTCACGGCTACGGACGACGCGGACCGGTGCGCCCGCCATCGCGGCGTCCAAGTCCGGAGCGGCGATTTTCACACCCGCCGCGGCTTTGACCTCGTCGACGCGCTCGAAGCGTTTCTCGGTGCGAATCTCCGCGAGCGGTTGCGGTTGTAACAGCGCACGAATCTCGGTGATGATAGGGCCGTTCGTCCCGCCGACGACGATGGTGTCGCCCTCGCGGACGGTGCCGTCGTACAACACTACGTCGAGCGTCGCGCCGAAGCCCCGCTCTTCTTTGACTTCGAGCACCGTCCCCGCGCCGGGGCCGGCGATGTCGACGGCCATCTCCGCTTTCATGTAGCGCTGGGAGAGACCCATCAGGACGGCCAGAAGGTCCGGAATCCCCTCGCCGGTCAGCGCCGAGACGGGGATGACCCCGATGTTCTTCTGGAAGTTCTGGACGCGCCAGTAGAGGTCCGCCGACAGCCCCTCGTCGGAGAGTTGCCCGATTATCTCGTAGAGGTTCGTGTCGAGCATCTGCCGTGCTCGGTCGCTTTGGCCGTCGTAGGAGGGTTTGATTGGCGAGCCATCCTGTGGGTTCCATCCGGGCGTCGTGTCGACTTTGTTGGCGGCGACGACGAACGGCGTGCCCGTGCGTTTGAGGATGTCGAGCGCTTCGACGGTCTGTGGTTGGAAGCCGTCGTTGACGTCGACGACGAGGATAGCGATGTCGGCGAGCGCCCCACCGCGTGAGCGTAGCGTCGAAAACGAGTGGTGACCCGGCGTGTCGATGAACAAAAGTCCGGGAAGGTCGAAGTCGTCGGGGTCGACGAGGCTGCCGGCCATCGACGACACCGTTTCCAGTGGAACGGCGGTGGCCCCGATGTGCTGGGTGATTGCGCCGGCCTCGCCCTCGCTGACGGCTGAACCGCGAACTTTGTCGAGGAGGCTGGTTTTCCCGTGGTCGACGTGGCCCAACACGGCGACGATGGGTGTGCGAAGCGTCTCGGATTGTGGTGGCTGGTCCGTATCTGACATGAAAATCGCCCCGGAGAACTTCTCTTATCCGTCGAATATCGGGGGCCGAAGTTAAGTGTTTCAACTCCGCACGCTGTCGATTTCGCCCCGAGAGAAATAACACAATCGGCGACCGTCACTACAGAAATACTGTTTGGAGACGCCGTGGACGACAGACACCCGTCAGACAACCCCGTGGCGTTTATGTGACCGGACTCGAATAGGCGGCTATGGCCGACATACTCGCCGAGAACCTCTCGGGCAAAGCCGTCATGGGTTCGGACGGAACCGAACTCGGCATGCTGTACAACATCACGATGAACCACAAGACGGGCGCGCTCTCGGACCTGCTCATCACTCCCGACGAAGAAGCGCTCGGCCTCGACGCGAGTTCGTTCGACCGCGACGACGACGGTCGGTTCCGAGTCCCGGTCAGCCACGTCAGAGCCGTGAAAGACTACATCGTCGTCCAGCGCTAGGTAGATGCAAGTTCTCGATTCTTCGGCGTTCATCCACGAGTATCACACCGACGAGCAAGTGGCTTCCATCCCTGACGTCCAAGCCGAACTGGAGGGCGAACACGCCTTCCGCTTCGACGCGATGGAGGGCGCGGGGATGCACATCCACATCCCCGCCGAAGGCGCGGTAGAGACCATCGGTCGCGCCGCAGAGGAGACGGGCGACGCCGACGTGCTCTCGGAGACGGACATGCGGCTTCTCGCTACCTCCTTCGAACTCGACGCGACGCTCGTCACCGACGACTACGCGATGCAGAACGTCGCCGAACATCTCGGCGTCTCGGTGAAGGTCATCGCCCGCGACGGCATCGACGAACAGCGCAACTGGCGCTTCCAGTGTGCTGGCTGTGGCCGCGAGTTCGACGAAAAACACGACCGCTGTCCCATCTGCGGGTCGGACCTCACCAGAAAGAATCCGGCGTAGTCGCGTTCGTCCGGACTACACGCGGACCGTTTTCACGCGCCCGGAATCAGTCCGGTGGCGATAGCGTACTGCCCGAGGAACTGGTAGGAGTTGAACAGGCCGTGGACGACGGCGACGACGACGAGGTTCTCCGTTCGTTCGTACAACAGCGCCAGCACCGCGCCGAGGACGAAGATGACGGCGATGCTCGCAACTCTGCCACCGCTGCTGCCGACGAGCGCCAACCAGTGCGCGACGGCGAAGACGGCGCTGGCGACGACGACGGCGACGGCCGGCCCGTAGGTTCGGCGGAGTTTCTCCTGAACGATGCCGCGGAAGATGAGTTCCTCCATCGGCCCGACGAACAGCATCGTCACCGGAATCATGTAGAGGAAGTAGATGGGGTTCTGCTGGCCGGTCGTGATGACTTGGTTGGCCGCCACCTCGATACCGAGTTGCTGGATGACGACGGAGACGCCGACGAGTGCGGCGACCAAAATCACGAGGCCGCCGACCATCCACCCGAAGTCCCGGAGTCCGGGGACGCGCCAGCGGACGATGTTCCACTCGTTTCGTCGCTCCAAGTAGAGATACGCCGCGATGCCGAAGCCGACGTACTGTAGTGACGCGAGTACGGCGCGCACCGCGGGGGCGTCCGTCGAGATGCCGAGAAGTTGGAGCAATAGGACGCCGACGAGCGAGACGGCGATACCCACGGCGAACGCGCCGGCGACGACGAAGACGACGTTCGCGGCGGCTTGGAGATGCGTCTGTGATTGCGATGTCTGCGGGGATGGGTCTGACTGCATCTGCTCGTCGTACGTACTCGCCGACGCCGAATAGATGCACCGGTCGGGTCGCCGCCGCAAAACGAAACGAAGCCGAGAGAGTCGACTACTCGATTTCCAGTCGCGTTTTGTCGCTGACCGCGTCGGCTTCCTCGAAGTCGCCGCCACCGAGCAGTCCACGGGCGGCGCGCTTGCCCCACTCGACGGCCGGTTGGGTGAACGTCGAGACGTTTTCGAGTTCGCCGTACAGCACACAGGCAGCTTCCATCCCGTACAGCAGTTCGCCGACGCCGCGTTCGTCGACGCGGTCGATTTCGACTCGGATGTTCGGTTGGCCCGCCGCGGCGAGACTCGCCTCCGTCGCCTCGAATTCGGCATCAAGTAGTTCACCGAGCGTCGACCCACCGAGGTACGACAGTCCCTCCAACTCGGTTTCGGGAATCGGGCGGTCCTCTCGCTCGCGCGGGCGGACGAGCGTGACGAGTTTGTCGTGGCGTCCCGCCCGATACAGTTGAAGTTGCGAGTGCTGGTCGGTCGCGCCGAGCGCTCGTGCGGGCGTCTGGCCGACGCCCTCCTTACCCAGACTCTCGGCCCACAGTTGTGCGAACCACTCCGCGAAGTATTCGAGCGACTCGGCGTAGGGCATCATCGCGTTCACCGTCGCACCGCGGCGGTCCAGCGCGTAGGAGGCCGCGCCGTAGGCGTACGCCGGCGAGTCGAACAACGACCCCGAGAGTTTGTCCGCTTCGTCGGCCGCGCCCGCGAGAATCGCGTCGAGGTCGTGTCCCTGAATCGCCGCGCACGCGAGGCCGACAGTCGAAAGCGCCGAGAACCGGCCGGGGACGCCGTCGGGCACCTTCAGCGCGGGCAGGTCGTGTTTCTCTGCCAACTGTCGGAGGTTACCCTCATCACCCGTCGTGACGAACGTCTGCTCGGTCCAGTCGACGTCCGCCGACTCCATGGCCTCGCGGACGACGAGGAAGTTCGCGAGGGTTTCGGCCGTGGTTCCCGACCGGGAGACGACGTTTACGGCCGTGCTGTCGAGCGGCAAGGAGTCGAGAAGCCGCGTCGTGTCCTCGGGGTCGACGTTGTCGAGGAAGTAGGCGTCGACGTCGCCGCCGAGCGCTTCCGACACCGTCGCCGCGCCGAGGGCACTGCCGCCGATACCGACGGTGAGGACTGCTTCGGCGTCGCCGAACGGCTCGACGGCGGCACGAATCTCGTCGGGGTCGGTCGTCTCTGGGAGGTTCAACGCCGCGTAGCCGTGTTCGGCGTCGGCGCGACCGGCCTCGATGCGCTCGTGGGCGTCGGCGACTCGGTCGTCGAGGCGCTCTAACTGCTCGCGGCTCAGTCCGGGCGTCGAGTCGAGGACGTTGCCGAGGTCGACGTACATGGCCGAACGCGCGCGCGCCGACACCAAAGGCGTTGTCCTCGTCTGCGGCGCTTGCGAGGCGACGGGAGTCGAACCCAGTTGAACCCGGTCGACCCCCGTCGAATCCGGACCGCTCGGTTTAATCGGTCCCAGTCCCAACTATCGACGATGGCCGACGGTTACAACGGCGTCTTCGGTGCGTTTCCATACGCGCTCAGACATTCGACTTCGTGGCTGTTTCGCCTCTACGTCGCTGTGAGCGCGCTCGTCGCGCTGTTTCTCTCACTCATTGTCGGGATGGGCTTAGTCGTCCTCATCGCCGGGACCGTGGACCTCGGCGGCGGCCAGTTGACGCTCTCTCGGTCCTTTTACGCCGTCGTCGGACTGCTCCTCGTCGCACCCGTGCTCGCGCCGACGCTGTTCGTCGCCCGCAGACACCGCCGCGAAGAGACTCGGGAGAACGAACACTACGACTTCGCACTCGGCCTCTCGGGGTTCGTCTTCCTCGCCTCGCTGTACGTCGGCGCGATAATCACTGTCCCGCCGGACCTCCAGACGCCGGTCAGTGGCTCGCTCGCGCCGCTCGTCGAGTTCCTCTACGGCTTGCCCCAACTGTTCGGTCTGGTTCCGCCGCTGCTGGCGGCGCTTCTCATCTTCGGGCTTCACCGTCGCCTGCGGTGACGCAGAGATGCATCGATGTGGCGAACTGCTCGACACTGCTTCACTGACACACCGACACACACCGACGAGACGACGAAACCGAAAAACGTCGCGGCGGTCTATCGCTGGTCATGACTGAAGACGAGTCCAAGGAAGGGACGTTTCTCGTCACCGCCGCGGACGACGAGACGGCCGTGTTGAAAGATGTCGAAGACGGGCAGGTCCACACGCTGGCGTCGAACCCCGGCGTCGAACGCTACGACGCCGTCGAGGGCGTCGTCTCGCCGGACCCGCCGATGAACGTCACGTGGCAACTCGTCGAAGTGAACTCGCGCCGCTCGCTCAGTATCGACCAGAGCAGCGAGTCGCCGACGACGATGGCGCGCGACGTGGCGAGCGAGCAACCGGTGGGCGAACTCACTCGCCGCGAACGCGCCGGTATCGGCGAGATTCACGTCGTCACGGTGCCCGAGGAGACGACCGAACAGGCCGTTTCCGACGTACTCGACGACGAGGAAGGGCTGCTCTCTCGGGCGGCGCGACTCGGCGTCAACCGAGTCGAGATACGGTCGTCGCCCGGCGTCGTCGTCGTCCGGTACATGCCCTGACGCTGTCGCGTACGTGCAGAGACGCGTCGCAGCGAACCCGCACCGAGACTCCGCCGAGGCCCGAACGCGTCGTTCCGAGCGCGAACCGCTTCGCTCGCCGGGGTGCGAAAATATCGAGAACGTCGCGTCAGGGGTATTCCTTCTATCGACGGCTTACGCGCCGTCCGGAGAATTCGACTACTGGATGTGGCCTTCTTGGCGGAGCTGCTCGGCGTCTTGGTCGGTGTAGCGCCACTCGATGTTGGCTTTCTCGTCCTGCCAGTCCCACGGTTCGACGAGGACGACGTCGCCCTCGTTAATCCACGTGCGGTACTTCATGCGGCCGGGAATGCGGCCCATGCGTTCTTTGCCGTCGTTACAGCGAACGCGGACGTGGTTACCGCCGTTGTGCTCTGTTACCACCGCGAACATCTCGTCGTCGTTGGGCATTCGAAGGTTTCGACGCCCGGATTCTTCGCTCATAGTATAAATAGCGCCCGGAGACGGTTAAGACGTTTGGGGTCCGCGTTAGCGGATGTCATATCGTACCACGAACGGATGTCGGGTCTCGATAACTCCGAGGATTTACCCTCCCCTCGGCCCCGCCTTGCTCTGCACGCGCCACCCGCCGTCCATCGTCTCGTCGCGCTCTGTATACTCGATTTGGGTTTCGTCGCCGACGCGTTCTCCGCCTTCGACGGCTTCGACGCGGAACGGTACGTCGAGGCTGTCACCGCAACAACCCACGTCGACGAACGTCTCGAAGCTGTCGCCCACCATCGGCGCGTCGAGTTTCCGCCGGAGATACCCTCGATAGCGGTCCGACGAAATCTGGTCGCGGCCCCAGTCGCTGAGGTTCTTCGGGTGCGAGAGCATAACTCGGGTAGCGGTTCGTTGGCTGTTCTCGCCGGACTGTTCGGTCGATTCGGTCATACGAGAGGGTATGTGACCGACACACATGAGTTCGTGGAAATTTAAGAAGGCTTATTCGACGTGCTGACTACCGCCCGGCATGGTTGCATTCGACGTACCGGAGGTCGATTACACCCGGTACACGAATCGCCAACTCGCGGCGGTTCCGCTCGCCGTCCTCGCGCTTGCGCTTCTCGTCATCGTCGCTACGTTTGCGACGACAGGCGCGCCTGTGGCACTCGGAACCGAGTTCTCCGGCGGTACGGAGATGCGACTCGCCGTCGACGCCCCAGACGGACAGGCCGAACAGGTCATCCAGCAGGCGTTCGACACGGAAATCGAGTCGATTCAGTCCATCCCCTCCGACGGGACGTACGTCGTCACCTTCGGCCCCGGCACGGACCCCGCGCAGTTGGAACAGACGGTAGTGAATCCGCCGAACGACGCGGCCCAACAGCTCGAACTCGTGAGCCTGTCGACGGTCTCTGCGAGTTTCGCCGGTGACTCCCAGCGCCTCGCCCTCGGCGGCATCGCCGTTGCGTTCCTCGGGATGAGCCTGCTCGTCTTCGCGCTGTTTCGGACGTTCGTCCCCTCTATCGCCGTCGTTCTCTCGGCGTTCTCGGACATCGTCATCCCCGTGGCGTTGATGAACCTGCTCGGCATCGAACTCTCTTTGGGGACTGTCGCTGCGCTGTTGATGCTCATCGGGTACAGCGTCGACTCCGACATCCTGCTTAACGACCACATCCTCCGACGGTCGGGTGACTTCTACGAGTCGACGTACCGAGCGATGCGGACCGGTGTGACGATGACGCTCACGTCGCTGGCGGCGATGGTCGTGATGACCATCACGGCGACGCTGTTCGGCATCCAACTGCTCTCGGCTATCGGCATCATCCTCGTCTTCGGGCTTGCTGCCGACCTGATGAACACCTACCTCCTGAACTTGAGTCTACTTCGTTGGTACATGTACGAAGGGGTGAAGCGCTGATGGGGACGCTCCGCGACAACTGGCGCGTCATCCTGCTCGTCGTCCTGCTCGCCGGCAGCACCGTCGCGCTGTTCGGTTCCATCGGCGGCGCTGGCGACGACCAAGGTATCGGCAACGACACCGCTGTCGGGGCTAGCCAAGGTCCCACGAACCTCGTTTACGGCCTCGACCTCTCGGGTGGGACGCGCATCCGCGCACCGCTCGTCGGCGTCACCGCCGAGGAGGTCGAGTTCGGCAACGATTCGACCGGGCAAGTCGCCCAGAACGTCGCCGCCGAGTTACAGGGCGTCGACGCGACGGATGTGACCGCCCGCCAACCCACCCAAGACCGCGCGGCCACCGTCGAAGTCACGACGCGGAACGTGACGCCCGACGACCTCGGCGCTGCGCTCGACGCTGCGGGCTACCAGCACGGCGACGTCCGCGATGGCGTCACCGAGGAGACGCGCGAACAGACCGTCGCCGTCATCAGCAACAAAATCAATCAGGCGGGGCTCTCCGGCGGCTCCGCGCAGACTGTCTCCACGTCAACCGGCGAGTACTTCGTGCTCATCGAGGTGCCGAACGAGCAGCGTGCGGACGTGCTCGAACTCGTCAGCCAGCAGGGACAGGTACAAGTCGAGGCGTACTACCCAGTCGAGAACAACTCGACCGGCGACACCGAGTACCGCCGTCAGTTGGTGCTCGAACAGGGCGACTTCCAGGACATCGGCAATCCCGAGCAGGGCCAGCAGGGCCAACCGCCGAACGTCCCCGTCGTCATCCGTGAGTCCGAAGCGGGCGAGTTCCAACGAACGATGGTCGAGACGGGCGTCGCCAGTCAGGGTGGCACCTTCTGTACCTACGACGAGAACCCCAACGGCACGCAACCGTGTCTGTTGACCGTCGTCGACGGCGAAGTCGTCTACTCCGCCGGTATGAGTCCGGGTCTCGCCGAGGACATGCAAAGCGGTCAGTGGGAGAGCAACCCGCGGTTCATCCTCCAGACGTCGAACTACTCGGAGGCCCAACAGCTCGCTATCAACCTCCGCGCCGGTGCGCTTCCGGCACCGCTCGACATCGGTCCGGGCGGAGCGGGAACCTCGTCGTACATCTCGCCGACGCAAGGTGAGAACTTCCGGATGAACTCGCTCATCACCGGCATCATCGCGGTGCTCGCCGTCAGCGGCGTCGTCTTCTTCCGCTACGGCTCTGCGCGTGTCGCCGCGCCGATGGTGTTGACCGCGCTGTCGGAGGTCGTCATCCTGCTCGGTGCGGCGGCGTGGCTCGGCTACCCGCTGGACCTCGCGGTCATCGGCGGCTTCATCGCCGTCATCGGGACGGGGGTGGACGACCTCATCATCATCGCCGACGAGGTGATGGCCGAAGGCGACGTGAAGTCGCGGAAGGTGTTCCAGTCGCGGTTCAAGAAGGCGTTCTGGGTCATCGGTGCGGCCGCCGCGACGACCATCATCGCGATGAGTCCGCTCGCCGTGCTCTCGCTCGGCGACCTGCGCGGGTTCGCCATCTTCACCATCCTCGGCGTGCTCGTCGGTGTGCTCGTCACCCGACCCGCCTACGGTGACATCCTGCGCACGCTGTTGACCGACCGCTGACCGACTCTCGGTCACCTTCCGACCACCAGAACCACCTCCGACGACCCGCCGAAACCGCCACGTCACGACCGATGCGGTGTTTCTTTGCTTCCGGCAGATTCCGACCAGTCTCGGTAGTCGATTCTGTCGAACGTCCGATTCGTCACGACGTTTTCGCGCTCTCGTCCGACTCGAATCCTATATGCACAAGGCGGTGGATGTCGAAGCGACTGCTATGCACGTACCATCGCTCGGCACACCGGAAGGCGCGTTCGACTACCTGATGATTGTTCTGTTGGCGACGACGCTCGTCTTCGGCCTGTTCTTCGGGGCGATTGCACTCGGGATGTTCTAACTCCTCGCTCAGAACTCCGACAGCGCCGACTGCTCGGCGGCCGCCAGCACGTCGGCACAGGTCTGCCACGACGCTCGCGCACAGTCGGGAAGCACGCCGTGGTCGCGGACGTACTCGCGCAGGAACGTGCGCGTCGTCGGGTCGCTCGGATAGCCGCTGCCGACGTCGCCGTACTCGGCGGTGAGTCGCTCTACGTGGGCGTCGCGTTCGACTTTGGCGACGACGCTCGCGGCACTGACGACCGGATGCGCCTCGTCGGCGCGGTGTTCGGACTGTACCTCGATTTCTCTGCCCTCACTTTCGACGGCCGTCCGAACCCGGCGGCCGAACCGCGCTTCGTCCACGTCACCGGCGTCGACGACGGCGACGTCGCCGTCTTCGGCGACGGCCGAAAGTGCCTCCGCCTGCGCAGCGACGGTGAGTCCGTTCATGTCCGTCTCCGGGTCGTCGATGCGTTCGGGGGTGACGACGGCGACGCCGACCGACACCGCCGAGTGGCCGCGGAGGTGGTCGGCGAGTGACTCCCGCTTCGACGGTGAGAGGCGTTTCGAGTCGTCGAGGCCGTCGGGCAGTGCCGTCTCGGGCGCGCGAACCGCCGCCGCGACCATCGGTCCGAGTACCGGCCCCTTCCCCGCTTCGTCGGCACCGAGTTGCATAGTCGCGCCTCTCGGGGCGCACGCTAAGATGTTTCCGTCTATCCCAGCGCCGTCTCACACAACACGACAAAAGACGTGACTGTATCAACGGTTGAGTATCGTGCCAATAATTTATTATACCGCTGTCGTAGGAGGCCTCGCGGGAGGCGAGGTGTGTCAGCCAGAGATGGATGTCGGGGGACCTCCGCTTCGACCGCAGGTGTGTCAGATACCTCCCGCAATCTGCCGACACCCGTGCGACGGCTATCGGTACCTAGTAATAATTCTTGCTATGAGTTACTGGTAATAAGCGTTTCTGTCGGGTCCAAGCGTCTGCGTCACCCGAACTGGTGATAATCACTGACAGGAGCGACGCCGCCGGAACGTCGACACGCGGACGGTTTGTGGGTGGCCGTTCGGCGGTCCCCCACCGGGTTGCTCATGAAGGTACGCTCGCGTGTGTTGGGTACACCAGTCCGGCAGCGTCTGCGTTACTGTAAGCGAAACTGACTGATAACCTTGTGGACTGTTATCATATAGTGAGACGCCGTCCCGTCGGCTGATTCGCTATCTGAAGAACTCCTCGCGCTCGAACGGTTCGTCTTCGCCTTCGACCGCGAGAACGTCGAGGGCGGTGACGACGGCGGAGACGCCGAGCAGGTCGGCGAGACTGGGGTCGGTGCGGCCCTCGTCGCCGGAGACGAGTTCTTTGATGTATAGGCCACCCTCGCCGTGGATTTCGACCGTCGCGTGGCGGGCGTCGACGTGTTCGGCGCTCGCGTCGTAGACGTGCCGCGTTCGCGTGAGACTCGCCCGTCGGTGGTCGACGCGGTGAGGTGTGTACTGCTCGATGGTCGACCCCGAGAGCGTCTCGACGGCTTCCGAGAGCGCCTCTGCGCTCACGTCGGCGTCGAACTCGACTTCCGCACGGTAGGTCTTGCTCGCGTCCAGTCCTTTGACGCGTTCGACCATGTCGTGTTCGGCGAGGCGGAGGCCTTCGACTTCGACTTTCCCGTCGGCGAAGGCGTTGATGTCGCCTTCGAGGCGGTCGACGTCGACGTCGCGGCGACGCGGTTCCTTGATTTCGATGACGAAGGGGCGACCCGTCTCCAGCATCAATGCGTCGACGTCCTCGCGGCCCGCACCGTGGAACAGTGCTTCGACGCCGTCCATCACGTCACGAACGACGGGGGCGCTGAGGCCCTCGACGCTGTCCTCGTAGAGGTAGCCGCTGCCGCCGCAGTGGTCACAAGCCTGTCTGCCCTGTCGGCCGCTGCCGTCGCACTCGCGACACGGCCACTCCGTCTGCGGGATGTCGCGGACGAGTTTCCGGTAACGACCGTAGACGAACGCCGAGTTCACCTCCGTCTCGACGGTGTCGTCTTCGATGTCGAGGACGAACTGTACGTCCGGGCGTCCGAAGTCGACGGTAGTGTCGGTGAGGCGGCCGAACCGCTTGCCCACCTCGCGGTTGAACTCGGATTTGAACGGTTCGCCGGCGTCTTCGGGGAGGTCTGCCATCTCGCGCAACAGCGCCTCGTTCTCCTCGACCAGCGGTGGCGTCCGCGTTCCCACTTGGTAGGTCTCGAACTCGACGGCGTCGGCTTCGTCTTCGCTACCGTCGACGGTCGCTGCGGCGCGTTCGGCCCACTCGTCGAACTGCCCGCAGAGGCCCTCACAGACCCAACAGTCCGCGGGGTCGACGTCCTCGGGTTCGTCGTCGTCTTCGAGCGCCGCGGCGACGCGGAGCGACCGGCCGCGTTCGGCGTTGGTGAGTCCGTAGCTTCGGTCGGCGAACACCCGGCCCAGACAGGCGTCACAGAGCGGCCCGCCCTCGGTCAGCGCGCGCGCGTCGTCGAGGATTCCCATGGCCTGTACTCGTGGCGGCGCTCCTTTCCGTCTTGCTATTCGGTGACCGCCGATTCGTGGTGTCACCGCCGACCGCCAGCAAAGGGAAAGAAAGTCTCTGACGGTCGTTCACGATGTATCACGGTTCAGGATGAACCGCGGTATCACGACTGCGAGAAGCTTCTTGTACCCCCGTCTGCTACGCCCGCCACCACCTATCGGAATGAGCCGTTATCGTAATCTTGCGTTGTTTCTGACGCTGTCGGTCATCTGGGGAACTGCCTATCTCGCAATCGACGCCGGTCTGGCAACGCTGCCGCCGGTGCTGTTCGCCGCGTTCCGCTACGACGTTGCGGGACTCGCGCTGTTCGCCTTTGCGGTCGTTCGTAGCGACCGCTGGCGGCCACGCACGTTCGCCGAGTGGCGTCTCGTCGCCGTCGGTGGCCTGTTGGTCATCGGGCTGAACTTCGCGTTTCTCTTCTCCGGACAGCGCTACGTCGGCGGCTCTATCGCCGCTATCGTCGCCAGCACTGCGCCCGTGCTGACGCCGCTTTTCGCTCGGTTTCTCCTCCCTGACGAGCGATTCGACCGTCGGGGCATCGTCGGCGTCCTCCTCGGTCTGGCGGGCGTCGTCGTCGTCGCCACCGGCGGGGGTTCGCTCGGTGCGGACCTCCTCGGCGTCGTGTTGCTCGCGCTGGCGGCGGTGAGTTTCGCACTCGGAACCGTCCTCACCGAACGCTACGACGCCTCGCTGTCGTTGATACCGACGCAGGCGTGGATGATGCTTCTCGGCGCGGGGTTCCTCCACCTCGTCAGCGGACTGCTCGGCGAGACGCCGCCGCTGTCGGTGTCGTGGACGCCGACGGCATTCGCCGCGCTCGCGTATCTCGCACTCGTCTCCAGCGCCGTCGGCTACGTGCTCTACTTCGACCTGCTCGACCGACTCGGGGCCGTCGAAATCAGCCTCGTGAAGTACGTCGTCCCCGTCGTCACGGCGCTCGTCGGGTGGGCGGCGCTCGGCCAGTCGCTCTCTATGGATACTGTTGCAGGCTTTGCGCTCATCGTCGCGGGCTTCGCGCTGTTGAAAGGCGGGGACGCGTTCGACGAAGTCGTTCGCCTGCAGGCGCGCGTCAGCCGCGGCTACGACGCCGAAAACGTCTACGTCCCCGACAGCAGTGCGCGACGTGATGCGGCGTTCGGCGACGATTGAACGGCGACGACCGAGCGACGAATCCGGTTTTAGACGAGTCGACCGACCAGCCACAGCACCGCTAGCGTCGAGGCGGTTCCGAGTGCGAGAAGGAGGACGAACAACCCGCCGACGACGAGCGTGAAAAACCGGCGGTCGAGTTCTTCGGCGCGCGGGTCGCCGCGTCGTGCTTCAGCGAGTCGGACGTTTCTCGCGTTCGCTTTCCACACGGCATCGAACAGGTCGCCGACGACCGGAATCGACCCGACGAGTGCGTCGACGACGAGGTTGAACAGCATCCGAAGCACCGTCACTTTCGGCACGCCGAGGTAGGCTGCTTCGGCGACGATGTACGCTGAGACAGCCGTAATCGGCACGTCGCCGACGACGGGAATCAGCCCGACGATGGGGTCGAGGCCGATGCGGTAGTTCGTCCCCGGAATCCGAATCGAGTTGTCGAGCAGTCGGCCGAGACGGTGCAGTCGCTGAAGCGTTTCGGCGTGTTCGGCGACGCGTGCGGCCGAGGTGGTGTCGCTTTCCTCGTTTGCCCTCTCGACTGCGCCGGGGCGTGTCTCCGCCGGGTCGGTCACACTGCGTGTTCAGCGGCGACTGACAAAACGTCTCGGCGTCTCAGCGCCGACAACGTCGCCGTCGAGTCGGGCGATACGGTCGCGGGCACACTTCTGCGGTCACCGGATACGGAGAAAGCTCTCCGATGGGAGTCGAACCCATCTCCGCCGGAATCGACCGGCGTGTCCCACCAGTGGACCGCGGAGAGTGCGCGCCGGAAACGAGCGCACACTCACACGTCGCGGACATCGCGCACCTCCGAGACGACCGACGCTTCTTTGACGCCGAAACTGTCGAGCAACTGTGCTTCCAACGCGGCGGCGTCTCGACGTGCCGCCGCACCCGTCGCGGCGTCGGCGTCGAGTTCCACGACGAGCGTCGTCCGAACCTCGACGGTCAGGTCGTTCAGACCGGGTTGGAGACCGCAGAGTTCGAACTCGTCGACGTTCGTCACGCCGTCTAGCTTTCTCAGTCGCTCGCGGACGGCCGTCCGGAGGTCACCGGCGGCGTCGCGCGAAACGAACGCCGTCAGGTCGGCGTCGGCCGACACGGCGGGCAGTTTTTGCACTGACATGAGGGGGCCGGGAGGGAGTCGATTCCTCACCTGTCCGCTGTACGGACTGCTCTGCCGCTTGAGCTACCGACCCCATCGCGCGAGGCGATGGCTGGTCGAAAACGACTCGTCACGACGGCGAGCGGGGCGTGTGCCGTCGACGCCCATCGAATCGAGAGGCGTCACCGAAGACGGGACACGCGCGTCGCTGCCGTCGAAAATCGCCGGAGAATGAACCGTAGGGTTCGACTCCGACGACCGCGCAAGAAACGCAGACGCCGGAGGCGTCGCGTCGTCACGCGATGACGGAGTCGAACCGACCGTACGGCTTGGATGGGCCAGACCCATTTCCGGCGCAGGTGCCGGTGGACACACCACTCGCCATCCGCTCTGCGGCGGGGGCGGGCGTCGTGGTGTGGTGGGTTTGGCCGAGCATCGTTCACCGTGCCCGCTTCTGCGGGCGCTTACGAGACACGTCACGCGGTTAATACATAAACGTTACCGATGTGTGTCACGATTTGTCATCCTCTTCGACGTCGGCTCGTCCGCGCTTGCCACGCCTTTCGTGCCTATTAGTAACATTGCTACTATCGGCCCCTCGCGCGCACGCGCGCGAAGGGCTTAGGCGTGTCCGGCACTGAGAACGACATGGTTAGCTCCATGACACCAACACCTCCGACTGACCCGTCCGAGACGGACGGCGACGTCCCCGAGTACGAGGAAGTGACGGTACCCGTGCTGGTCATCGGCGCGGGTGCCGCGGGCGCGCGAACGGCCATCGAACTGGCCGAGCAGGGCGTCGACAGCCTCGTCATCGGGAAGCGCTCGCACGGCGACGCACACACCACGTGGGCCGCCGGCGGCATCAACGCGGCACTCGGTAGCCTCGACGAGGAGGACGACTGGCGAATCCACGCCGCCGACACCTACGACGAGGGCCACTTCATCAACGACCCCGACGCGGTCGAACTGACGACGAAACACATGCCCGACCGCATCCGCGAACTCGCCGACTGGGGCATGCCGTTCGACCGGACCGAGGACGGCAAAATCAACCAGCGGTACTTCGGCGCGCAGTCGTTCCGCCGAACCTGCTTCGTCGGCGACCGAACCGGAGAGGCGCTTCTGGAGACGCTCGTCTCGAAGGCCCAAGAGTTAGAAATCCCGTACCGCGAGAACGTGATGGTGACGCGTCTGCTGTCGGACGGCAACCGCGTCCACGGCGCAGTCGGCTACGACATGGACGACGGCCAGTTCGTCCTGTTCGAGGCGAACCACGTCGTCCTCGCCGCCGGCGGCTACTCGGCACTGTACGACCGCCATTCCTCGCGCGACGAGGAGAACAACGGCGACGGCGCGGCGCTGGCGTACGAGGCCGGCGCGGAGTTGATGGACCTCGAGTTCGTCCAGTTCCACCCGACGGGGATGGTCCAAGACCCCGACTGGAACGAGGAGTGGTCCGGCCGCCTCGTCACTGAAGCGGTCAGAGGCGAAGGCGGCCGCCTGTTCAACGCCGACGGCGAGCGGTTCATGGAGAACTACTCGCCGAACCAGATGGAACTCGACGCCCGCGACGTCGTCGCCCGCGCCATCGCCCAAGAAGTCAGAGAAGGCCGCGGCACGGACAACGGCGGCGTCTACCTCGATATCTCGCATCGAGAACGTGAGTTCATCGAGGAGCGCCTCCCGCGGATGTACGAGCGCTTCCAGAACTTGGGACTGGACCTCGCCGAGGAAGCAGTCGAAGTCGCGCCGACGGCACACTACTCGATGGGTGGCGTCGACATCGACTTCAACACCGGCGAGACGGGCGTCGAAGGACTCTACGCCGTCGGCGAGACGGTCGCGGGAGTCCACGGCGCAAACCGTCTCGGCGGCAACTCGTTGGCGGAAACGGTCGCCATCGGCAAACTCGTCGGCGACCACGTCGCCAGCGTGTTCGACGCTGGTGACGAGAACCCGACGCTGCCCGCCGGGATGCAGTCGCTCGCCGGGCGCGAGTTCCGCTCGCTCGCCGACCTCGCAGAGAGCGACGGCGACGTCCCGCCCGCCGAGTTGCTCGCGGAACTCCGCGACGTGATGGAGGACCACGCGGGTATCCTCCGCGACGAGGAGTCGCTGGACGACGGTCTGGAGAAACTCGCTGCGGTTCGCGAAAAGACGGCGGAACTCGGCCTCGACGGCGACCGAACCAGTCGCGCCTTCGAGGACGCCATCGACCTCGCGTTCATGCTCACCGTCGCCGAAGGAGTGCTCCGGTCGGCGAAGCGCCGCACCGAGTCGCGCGGTGCGCACTACCGCACCGACTACGAGGAGACAGACGAGGAGTGGCGCAAGAACGTCCTCGTCCACCGCGGCGACACGGGGATGGAACTCCGTGACCGCGCGGTCGGTCTTCCGAGCGAAGAAGTGCAGGAAGCCATCGACGAAGGCCACGAACTGGAGTACCACCACCTCGAATAGTCGGTCTCGGTCGCCGCTGACCGATTCGGTCTCCTCTCTCCAATCCCTGTCGTCTCTGCACCGCCGTCGTCTCACCGAACCCCTGTCGTCCCTTCGGCCGCGCCGCCCTTCTGTCCCCGTTCGACGCTACCAACCCGCGTTCCTTCCGACTTCGCTGTTCTTAATCGCGTCCGTCGCCGACGAACGGTAATGACTGCCGCCATCGAAGTCCGTGACTTGCGGAAACGGTACGAAGGGGTACAGGCGCTCGACGGGGTGTCACTCACCGTGCCCGAGGGTTCCTTTTTCGGCCTACTCGGACCGAACGGCGCGGGCAAGACGACGTTCATCTCGATTCTCGTCGGCCTCGTCAGAAAGAGCGGCGGAACCGCCGAAGTGTTCGGCTACGACGTCGAAGACGACTACCGCGAGGCCCGCGACGCCATCGGTCTCGCCCCGCAGGAGTTCAACGTCGACCGATTCTTCCCCATCCGCGAAGTCTTGGAACACAAGGCGGGCTACCACGGTATCCCGGCCGACGAGGCCCGAGAACGCGCCGACGAGGTGCTCAAGCGCGTCGGCATCTACGAGAAACGGGACACGCGCTTCGACTGGCTCTCCGGCGGGATGAAACGCCGATTCGTCCTCGCCCGGGCGCTCATCACGGAACCCGATTTGCTCATCCTCGACGAACCGACCGCGGGCGTCGACGTGCAACTCCGTCACGACCTCTGGGACCTCATCACCGAACTCAACGACGGTGGGACGACGATTCTGCTCACGACCCACTACATCGAGGAGGCCGAACGCCTCTGCGACGAGGTCGCCATCTTGGATTCCGGGCGCATCGTCGCCGTCGACAGCCCCGAGGACCTGATGGACCGCGGTGCCGACCGCATCGAGATACAGTTGCGAAATCCGCCCGCCGAAGCGCCGACGCTCACCGCGGGCGAGGGCAACGTCGAGAACGTCGAACTCGACGGCAACCGCCTCGTCGTCACCGCCAGACAGGGTGGGTTGGTCGCGCCCGACGTCGTCCGCGAACTCGACCGCGAGGGCTTCGAAATCGTCGACCTCGAAATCTCTCGCACCTCGCTCGAAGAGGTGTTCGTCGAGATGACGCGTGGACAGGAGACCGTCGGCGGCGAAGACGAGGACAGCGGGGAGGACGACCCCGAGAAAGCGACCGCAGCAGCGCCCGGTACATCCGGCGGGGCCGGAGGTGACCGCTGATGGGGGTGTTCCCGACTGGCTTCAAAACGCTGACGCGCCGCGAGATTCTGCGATTCGTCCGTCGCCCGCGCAACACGTTCGTGCCGCCGCTCATCACAAATGTACTCTACTTCTCGGTGTTCGGCGTCATCCTCGGCGACCGCGTCGGCCAGATTGCGGGCGTTCCGTATATCTTGTTCATCCTCCCCGGTCTCGTCGTGTTGGGCGCTATCTCGAACGCCTTCGAGAACGGGTCGTTCTCCATCTTCCACGGCCGGTGGAACGAGTACATCCACGAGGCGCTCACCTCGCCGTTGTCGTACTCGCAGATGGTGTGGGCGTACACGCTTTCGAGCGCGCTCCGCGGCGTTATCGTCGGCATCATCATCTCGGTAGTCGGCGCGGTGTTCACGAGCGTCGGGGTCACCAGACCGCTGTACCTCGTCGCCTTCGCCGTCGTCATCACGGTGCTGTTCGCCAGTTTCGGCATCGTCGGCGGCCTCTGGGCCGACGACTTCGACGACCTGACGATGATGAACCAGTTCATTCTTCGGCCACTGGTCTTCTTCGGCGGCGTCTTCTACGCACTCGAAAACCTCCCCGACGGACCGCTGCAGACGGCGACACTCCTCAACCCGATGTTCTACATGGTCGACGGCGTCCGTTACGGCTTCCTCGGCACTTCGGAAGTGAACCCGAACCTCTCGCTCGCAGTGCTGACGCTCATGGCCGTCGTGATGGTCGGCATCAACACCGTGCTGTTCAAACGCGGATTCGGACTGACTGACTGACTAACCCTCTGCCCGCGGAACTCCGGCGTTTCGGACCGTCGTCACTGTCGACGGGTCACGGAGAGTGGGTGTCGTCCAGCGCTTTTCCGACTCGCGCCGGTACACCCGCGTGATGTACGACACCATCCTCGTCCCGACCGACGGAAGCGACGCCAGCGCCGCCGCGGTCGAACACGCCGTCGATATCGCCCACACCCGAGATGCCACAGTTCACCTGCTTCACGTCGTCGACGTGGGAACAGAGATGTCGTCGGCCGCCTCCGGACAAATCGCCCAACAGGTGTCGGAGACGCTCGAACAACAGGCCGACGACGCACTCGACGACGCCGTCTCACGTGCTGAAGACGCCGGTGTCGACTACGAACGGGTGATTCTCGAAGGCAATCCGGACACGGCTATCGTCGACTACGCCGAGGACAACGCCGTCGACTTGGTGGTGATGGGCGCGACGGGTCGCGCCGGCCTCACCGAAAAACTCCTCGGGAGTACGACCGACCGGGTGATGCGTTCGACGAAGATACCGGTCCTGTTGATTCGAGAGTGAGGAAAGTGTGCGGACCGACGCACTCGTTCAGGCTAACTGATGTTCGTTGTCGGTACTGTTCGTCTACGAGTCACGTTTTTCTACCGACCGTCGAAACACAACCGTAAGTACTCGCCGTGTCCTCCAAATTCCCTTGTCGATTGCCGACGCTGTTCGTCTGTCTGCTCCTCGCTTTCGCCGGGTGTGCGACCGCTCCGGACCGTCCGCTTCCGGAGCAACCGGGCGAGTTGACGGCCGAGAACGTCTCCAACTACGTCGCCGCCAGCGAACGAGTTCACGTTCTTAACACCGTCCCAGTAACGCCGACCGAGACAACACTCTCCTGCGACGGGTCGGTGGCGACGCAAACTACGGACGGTTATGTCGCCTTCGCCGACTGTACGGGCGGTATCTCACTTCCCAGTGGAGAACACGCCGACGAGCACTCCCACGCCGCCTACTTCGTCTCCAACCGAACGACGACGCGAATCTCGTCGAGAGCGACGGAGGGAGTCGCAGCGACGGACGCTGATGCGGAGAACGCGTCCGGTCTACAACTGTTCAACTTCGACGACGAGGCGCACGTACTGACCGTGATCGTCCGAGAAGCCGATACCAGCGAGAGAGTGGTGCATCTCCAGAACGAACTGAACGCAACGAGCGGGGCCGTCGTCTACGGTGTTCCTACCGACTCGACGACCACCTACTCCGTCACGGTCGCACGCGATGACGGAGTGACGACAACGTTCGAGTGGCGTCCGGCAGTCGAGGACGAACTCCACGCGTACGGCCGCTTAGTCGCCGTGACGCCGTCCAACGAACTCGTTACTGGTCGACTCTAGCTGCAGACCGCCGACTGAGCGATTGACATATTTCGAATCGAAACACTTTGTTAGCCGTACGCACATCACCGAGCATGAGCGTGACTGTCATCCGCAACGCGACGATTCACACGGCGACCGACGAAGGAACCGTCGAGGGCGACATCCTCGTCGAAGACGGGAAAATCGCGGCCGTCGGCGACGTCGACGCCCCGGACGACGCCGAAGAACTCGACGTCGACGGCGCACACGTCACGCCCGGATTGGTCGACGCGCACAGCCACGCCGGGATGGCCGAGTGGGGTGAACCTGAGGACGCCGACTTCAACGAGGGGACCGACTCGGTCACGCCGCACGTGAGTGCGCTCGACGGCTTCCACCCGCGTGACGAGGAACTGAAACACGCGTTCCAGAACGGCGTGACGAGCGTCTCCGCGCGGATGGGGTCGGGCAACGTCGTCGGCGGCGTCATCTGCTCGATGAAAACCTACGGCCTCACGGCCGACGATATGCTCATCCAAGAAGACGGGATGAAAGCCGCGATGGGCGAGAACCCGAAACGGTTCCACGGCGAGCAGCAGGGTCGACAGCCCTCGACTCGCCCCGGTGTCGCCGCGACGCTCCGACAGGCGCTGATGGATGCCGAGGACTACGTCGCCAAACGGACGAAAGCCCGCGAGGACGGCGACCCGTTCGACCGAGATTTGGGACTGGAGAACCTCGGAAAAGTCGTCGAAGGTGACCTGCCGCTTCGCGTCCACGCCCACCGCGCCGACGACATCATGACCGTGTTCCGCATCGCCGACGAGTTCGGCATCGAGGACTTTTCCATCGAACACGCCACTGAGGGCCACCTCATCGCCGACGAGTTCGTCGAACGCGACGTGCCCGCGGTCTGTGGGCCGTCGCTGTACTCGGGAGCCAAATACGAACTCCGCAACATTACGTTCGAGTCGCCGGGAATCCTCCACGATGCGGGCGTCAAAGTCGCCATTCAGACCGACGCTCCTGTTCTCCCGCAACAGCACCTCGACGTCTGTGTCGGCCTCGCGGTACGCGCCGGTCTCCCCGAGGAGGCGGCGCTCGCAACCGTCACGCGAAACGCGGCGGAAATCCTCGGCATCGAGGACCGCGTCGGCACGCTCGAAGTCGGCACCGACGCCGACATCGCCGTCTGGGACGGCCCGTTCTACGAAATCGAATCCAGCACGAAACACGTGTTCGTCGACGGTGAACACGTGTTCGACCGCGAACGCGACGACGTGGACCCCCGCGAGGAGTACGCCTGGTAAGGTGGCGAAGCAGCGCTGAAACCCTCTTTTCGACATTCTCTTTCGACTGAATCTCTCCTCGAAGCGAGAACACATATACAAACGTCCGGTCGCTACAGCGGCCACAGGACACCCGCTCCGTTTTCGCTCACAGCTATGAACACAGATATCCGACGGACTGTCGGCGTGCCAGCGACGCGGGAGCGACTGACCCGTCTCGCCAAGTTCGCTCTCGTCGGTGTGTCGGGTTTCGTCGTCAATCTGGTCGTGTTCGCGGTCATCGCGCCGCTGTTCTGGTACGTCGTCGCCGGGTCGCTGTCGTGGTTCGTTGCGAACTTCTCCAGTTACAACCTGAACCGCTGGTTTACGTTCGAGGCGGCGGACCTCGGCTACGTCCGCGGCTACGCGAAACATCTCTCGGTGTACTCCGTCGGCTTTCTCGTCTATCTCTCGTCGCTGTGGCTGTTCGGCCTCGTCGTGGGGTCGTACGCCGCACTCGGTCTCGCTACGGCGTTCAGCGGCGTGCTGAACTTCGTGGGCAGCGAGTTCTGGGTGTTCGGCTCCGACGGCTGACTGACGATTCACGGGCGACGGAGTGGTCACCACGCCGTCGTCGGGAAACGACAACGCTCATGTACTCCGTCACGTCGCATAGCCCATGGACCGTGAGCTTCTCATCGCACTGCTCGCTGGCTTCGTCCAGGGTATCTTCGAGTGGTTGCCCATCTCCAGCGAGGGGAATCTCGCGCTCGCACTCTCTGCGGTCGGCAGCGACCCGACGCAGGCCGTTCAGTTTGCGCTCTTCTTGCACGTCGGCACCGCTGTCTCCGCGACGGTGTACTACCGCGACGAACTCGCGGTGACGCTCTCGGAACTCCCGTCGTGGCGGCCTTCGTCGGCGTTCTCCGAGACTGCGACGCTCTCGTTTCTCGCCATCGCAACGCTCGCCTCGGGTATCGTCGGTATCAGCACGTATCTGCTGTTGAAAGACGCGATTACGGCGCTCACCGGCGGGGCGTTCGTCGCGCTCGTCGGCGTCCTCCTGATTGCGACCGGGATACTCCAGCGAGCGGCCGGCGGCTTCACGCTCGACACGCGCGATTCGCCGGACCTCGTCGACGCCGTTCTCGTCGGCGGCCTCCAAGGGTTGGCCATCCTCCCGGGCGTCTCCCGCTCGGGCGTCACCGCGAGCGCGCTGTTGTTCCGCGGCCACGACGGTCCCGACTCGTTTCGGCTCTCGTTTCTGCTGTCGATTCCGGCGGCGCTCGGCGGCGGGTTGCTCGCGGCGCTCGACGGCGGTCTCGCAGGGGTCACGGCGACGGAGGCGGCCGTCGCGCTCGGCACGGCGGCGGTCGTCGGCTACCTCTCTATCGACGCGCTGATGCGAGTCGTCCGACGCGTCTCCTTCTGGGCAGTCTGCGTCGGCCTCGGCGCGCTCGCGCTCGTCGGTGGTCTCGTCGTAACGCTCTGAGCGCCGCTTAGCTCTTTTCTCTCGCCTGTTGCGTGCGTCCGAACGGCAGAACTAGCGACTCCGTGTGTGGCTAAGATTAGCATGCCTTGAGTCGGAATTCATATCTTGCTGGTCGGTGTGCGTGGGAGTATATGCAAACGCTCGTGCTCGCCGCCGGGCAGGGGACGCGGATGCGCCCCCTCACGGAGAGCCGTCCAAAGCCCATGCTTCCGGTCGCAGACCGACCGCTCGTCGCCCACACCGTCGACGCCGCCGTGGCCGCCGGGGCGTCCAAAATCGTTCTCATCGTCGGCTACGAGGCCGAGGAAGTCAAGGAGTACTTCGGCGCGGAGTACGCCGGCGTGCCCGTCGAGTTCGCGGTCCAAGAGGAACAGCGTGGGACCGCCGACGCGGTGCGTGCCGGCGCGGAGTATCTCGACCCCGGCCCGTTCGCCGTGCTCAACGGCGACGCGCTGTACGACCACCCGTCGCTGGAAGAACTGTACAACGACGGCCCCGCCGTCGGTTCGTACCGCGTCGACAACCCCAGCGAGTACGGCGTTCTCGACATCCGCGACGGCAACGTCCGCGGCGTCATCGAGAAACCCGAGAACCCGCCGTCGGACCGCATCAACACCGGCGCGTACATCTTCCCGCCGGAGGCACAGAACTGGCTCGACGTGGAGACGAGCGAACGCGGCGAACTCGAGCTAACTGATGTATTGGCTCGTGCCTGCGAGGAGTCGGACGTCACCGACGTGCCGTTCGACCGCTGGCTCGACGTGGGACGCCCGTGGGAACTGCTCGCGGCCAACGAGTGGAAAGTCGGTGAACTCGACCGCGACATTCGGGGTGAGGTCCACGGTGGGGCCGACCTGCGCGGCGACGTCGTCGTCGAAGAAGGCGCAACAGTCGACGCGGGCGTCGTCATCGAAGGGCCGGCGCTCGTTCGCTCGGGCGCGTCGGTCGGTCCGAACGCGTACGTCCGCGGGGCGACGGTCATCGGCGAAGACGCCAAAGTCGGCCACGGCGTCGAGGTGAAAAACAGCGTGTTCATGGAGGGCGCGACGGTCGGCCACCTCTCGTACGTCGGTGACAGCGTCCTCGGCCGCGACGTGAACTTCGGGGCCGGAACGAAGGTGGCGAACCTCCGCCACGACGGTGAAGCAGTGAAACTCACCGTCAAAGGCGAACGCATCTCGACGGGCCGCCGAAAGTTGGGTGTTATCTGCGGCGACGAGGCGAAGACGGGAATCAACACCAGCCTCAACTCCGGCGTCATCCTCTCGGAGGGCGCGGCGACGAAGCCCGGCGAGTCGGTCACGCGCGACCGATAGACGAACGCCCGAAACCCGGGTGAGAGCGACCAACAGCGAATTTTTCGTTCACTTCGCGGGACAGTCACGACGGTGGAGAGAAAGCAACCTTCATTCCGTTCGTTGCGGACACATTTTGTATGTCTATTCAGTCGGCCGTCGTGCTCGCGGCGGGCGAGGGGCGGCGTCTCCGCCCGCTGACGCGAAACCGCCCGAAGCCGATGCTTCCGGCGGCGACGCGACCCATCATCGAACACGTCTTCGACGCGCTGTTGTCCGCGGGCGTCACGGATTTGCACGTCGTCGTCGGCTACAAGCGCCAACGCGTCCAGAACCACTTCGGACCCACCTACGATGGGGTCTCAGTTACCTACCACGTCCAAGAGAAACCGCTCGGCAGCGGCCACGCCCTGTTACAGGCGGCCGACGGCGTCGGCGAGGAGTTCCTCGTCGTCAACGGCGACCAAGTGGTCGACCCACAGTTGGTACAGAACGTCGTCGACGCACACGACGGCCGCTCTGGGGACGAACAGGACGAAACCGCGGCGACGCTCTGCGTCGTCGAGAGCGAACGCGCGTCCAGATACGGCTCGGTCCGTCTCGACGGTGACCGCGTGGTCGAACTCGTCGAACAACCGCTGGAGGGCCACTACCGCCTCGTCAACGCCGGCGTCTACGCGTTCACCGACGCGATTTTCGAGACGATTCGGGAGACGCCAACCGTCGACGGCACGACGCCGCTACCGGACGCTATCGCTCGACTGGTCGAGAGCGACACGTCCGTTAGGGGGGTTCAGTCGGAGGGATACTGGACGGACGCGACCTACCCGTGGGACCTGTTGGCGGCGACGCGCCGACTGCTCGCCGACGGGACGAACGTCTTCCGCTCGTCGAACCAGCGGATAAACGGTCACCAAACCGAGACGCGAACCGACGCCGGCGTTCGACGTCGGAGAAACGGCGTCTGGGTCGCACCCGGCGCGCGCGTCCACGAGAACGCGACGCTGCAAGCGCCGGTCGTCGTCGCCGCCGACTGCGAAATCGGGCCAGGCGCAGTGGTCGGTCCGAACGTTGCGGTCGGCCAGAACGCCACGGTCGGTCCGAACGCCGTCGTCGTCGACTCCATCGTCGACGAGGACACTCGTATCGGAGCGAACTCGACGGTCGTCGACTGCGTCACCGGACAGGCCGTCTGGCTCGGACCGTCGTGCGTCGTCACCGGCGGGCCCGCCGACGTCCGGGTCGACACACAGATTCACGAGGGGAAACGACTCGGAGCGGTCGTCGGTGACCGCGTCCACGCCGAAGGCGACGTGAGTTTCGCACCGGGGACGCTCGTCGGGTCGAACGCGACGCTGCGGACTGGAACAGTAGTCTCCGGACTGCTCGCTCCCAAGTCGGAGGTGGTGCGCTGATGTGCGGTATCATCGGTTGCGTCGGCCGCGGCGACGAGACGCTCGACGTGCTGGTCGAGGGCCTCTCGAAACTGGAGTATCGTGGCTACGACTCGGCGGGCGTCGCGCTCTCCGATGGCCAAATCGACGTGAACGTCGTCAAGCGAGCGGGCGAACTCGATGCGCTCCGCGAGGCGCTCTCGGAGCAGTCCGTGAGCGGCCGCGTCGGCATCGGTCACACCCGCTGGAGTACCCACGGGCCGCCGACGGACGAGAACGCTCACCCGCACACCGACTGCACCGGCAGCGTCGCCGTCGTCCACAACGGCATCATCGAGAACTACGACGACCTCCGCGAGGAACTGGAGACGTCGGGCCACGAGTTCAGAAGCGACACCGACACCGAAGTCGTCCCCCACCTCGTCGAGGAGAAACTCGCCGCCGGCGCGCCGCCGGAGGCGGCGTTCCGCGCGGCGGTCGAACGACTCTCCGGTAGTTTCGCGCTCGTCTGCGTCGTCGCCAGCGAGGAGGCCGTGTTCGCCGCCCGACAGGACTCGCCGCTCGTGTTGGGCGTCGGCGACGACAGTTACTACCTCGGCAGCGACGTCCCCGCCTTTCTGGCGCACACCGACCGCGTCGTCTACCTCGACGACGGCGAGTTTGCGACGCTTCGGCCGTCGGGATGGACGGTGCGAAACGGCGACGACGAACGCGTCGAGAAATCAGTCGAGACGGTCGACTGGAACGTCGAAGACACCGGCAAGAGTGGCTACGACCACTACATGCTCAAAGAGATACACGAGCAACCGCGGGCGCTCCGACAGTGTCTCTCCGGGCGCGTCGACGAACGCCGCGGCGAGGTGACGCTGTCCGAACTGGAGGGGTTGGAAACACCCTCGGCGGTCCACCTCGTCGCCTGCGGCACCTCCTATCACGCGGCGCTCTATGGGGTCCAGTTGTTCCACTCGCTCGGGATTCCTGCTCAGGCGTTCCTCGCCAGCGAGTACGCCACGGGCGTGCCACCGTTGGGTGATTCGCTCGTCGTCGGCATCACCCAAAGCGGCGAGACGGCCGACACGCTGTCCGCGTTGCGGGAGGCCCGGGCGCGCGGTGCACGGACGCTCGCGGTGACGAACGTCGTCGGTAGCACCGCTGCCCGCGAGTGTGACTACGCACTGTACATCCGTGCTGGGCCGGAAATCGGCGTCGCGGCGACGAAGACGTTCTCCTCACAGTTGGTTTCTCTCAACTTGCTCGTGGAGTATCTCGCGGGTGACCAACGCTCCAGCGAGGAACGCCGGGCGGTGTTGCAGACGCTTCGGGACCTCCCGGGACGGGTCCAGCAGGTGCTCGACGAATCGATGGCCGAAGAAGTCGCCGCCGAGTATCTCGGCGCGGACGGCTACTTCTTCATCGGCCGAGGGCTGAACTACCCCGTCGCGTTGGAGGGGGCGCTGAAGTTCAAGGAGATAACGTACGAACACGCCGAGGGGTTCGCCGCCGGCGAGTTGAAACACGGGACACTGGCGCTCGTCACCGAGAACACGCCGGTTTTCGCCGTCGTCACCGGCGAGGACGCGCCGGCGAAGAAGACGCTCGGTAACGTCCGCGAAGTCGAGTCCCGCGGTGCCCCCGTCATCGCCGTCACCGACGACGACCAGATAGAGCGCTACGCCGACGCGTCGCTGCGCGTCCCCTCGGGGTCCGCACGCGTCGCGCCGGTGCTCGTCAACGTCCAGTTGCAGTTGGTCGCCTACTGGGTGGCGAACGCGCTCGGACGGTCGATAGACAAACCGCGGAATCTGGCCAAGAGCGTCACCGTCGAGTGAGAACTCGGCGACTGGGTGATTTGGATTCGGTGACAGAGAACCGGGACCCGACAACGGAGACGCCGGGACGCCCAGACAACGAGACTCCATGACCGCAAACCGGAGTCTCTCGTCGTGCTGTACTACTGTCGAGTCCGGGAAATCGCTTAACCGAATCTGTCTCGAACCCCGCGTATGTCGACGTACACCCTCCTCGCAGACATCAACGAACAGCAGTTTCAGAGTCCGCAAGAAATCGGGTCGATTTGGGGCGAGATTCGAGCGGATATCGAGCGATTCGGTGGAGAGGTCCTCCAGAGCTACGTTCTCCTCGGCAACTACGACTTCCAGTTGACATCCTCCCGCGCGTGAACACGCGGGAATCCCACGGCACCGCACCGCTGGATTGGGATATTAAGGTTTGCAGTCCACCACTTGTTCCCTCGGTGAGAATCCGTGGGACAAGTCATGAAGGTAGACTCCGGGCTGTGCCAACCAGCCGGTACTCCTATCTTCGTCCAAACTGGTCGAAGACTCGGAGTTACTTCCGTTAATGTCGAGACGGATGTTCTCCGCCCCATTCACGTCAGCGTTGAACGCATCATCGTGTTCCTCACACACGTACAGGCCGCGCTCAACACGCTGATTATCGTCTTTCCTACCGCAGACGCAACACGTCTTGCTCGTGTCGCGCTCAGACACCTCTACGACTTCGACACCCTCGACTTTGGCCTTGTATTCGAGGATGTTCGAGAACCTGTCGAACGCCCACCCGTGTAAGTCGAGGTTGCCGTGCTTGCCCCAGTTCTTTGAGTCACCGTTCTCGTCCTCTCGGACACCTGCGAGCTTTCCGATGTTGATTCGACCCACGCCACGCTCGATACACTTCTCTACGATGTGTTTGGCGAGGCTGTGGAAGAAGTGGGTTCGGCGCTCCGACCACTTCGCGTGAAGTCGAGTGGCCCGTTCGCCCCCCGAGTCGTCGCACTTGGCGATTTCTTTCGGGAAGTAGTACCCGTCCTGTTTGAGGCGGTTGCCGGGGTACAGGTCGGCTTGCTCGGTGCTGTACGCGACTGCCGCGAAGTTACAGATGCCGAGGTCAACACCAGCCGACTCGTTACCCGGCGCGTCGGGAGTCTCCACTTCGTGTTTACACACTAAGTGCAGTTCCCAGCGCCCTGTCGCCTTGTCGTAGACGGCCCTGACCTGTTGTAGGTTCTCGACGGTGACTTTGGGGCGAGTTTCGTATTCGACAAGGATGTATTCCCATGCTCGCGGGTGTTCTTTGTGATTCGCGCCTTTTGAGAGTCGCACACGGTTATTCTTCGTGTCGTGACGGATGCCTTTCTGCTTCCATGTCACCGTGCTACGAGGGTGTTCTTCGTGGACACGGTTGCCGTCGTTGTCGTAGTAGTTTTTCTTGCGGTAGCCGGGCGGATTCGCACGAGAGTCGTTCTTGCGTTTGCCGTACCACGAGTTGAAGGCTTCAGCGAGTTCTTCCAGAACGCGCTGACTGGATTGACTGTGCAATCCCTTGTATTTTGAGTGAGTCTTCAACTCGCGTTTCAAGTCCGAGTCGTCGGGAATCTCGCCCGTTTCGCCCCACTGTTCTCTGGAGTGGTAGTTCGCTACGTTCCAGAGTTTCGACGCACTCCACCCGTGCAGGTCGAGCATCTCCTCTACTTGACTGTGGTTGAGGATTTTCGCTCGGTAGGTGCGGTGGATGTGCATCGTGGAACGCTTCCATAACTGGTTATGTAGCGTTCTATTGTAAATGTTTGGATTAGAGCATGGAATATCCTGCCGAGCGTTTGTACGGTGGATAGTGTAGAGGTTGTCGGATTCATCCCGCGCCTAAAGGCGCGGGTATTCTCCTTGCTCTGTATAATGTTCTCGGCCGACGACGAGGACGCCGTCTTCCAAATTGCGATGGCCGTCCAACGACACGGGTTGGACACCAAGACGATGCGCGCGGTCCCCGTCGACCGACTCGGCGAACTAACGAGCGATATGTAACCCGGTCATATCGTCGATATCGTCGAAGCCACCGGTCGACTCGGCGCAGTCGGTACGCGCTGTACGGTTTCGAGCGACTCCGACTGCTGGTAATCGAGGAAGCGGACGTTCACCGTCACCGGCCGACTCGTCGACGCACCGAGTCTCGCCCGTAGTTCGTCGGCGAACAACTCGTACTCGGCGTCGGTGGTTCGACTGACGGTCACGGTCACCGAGACACCGTTGTCTGTGGGGCTCAGCCCGTTGTACTCGGTTTTGACGCTCACGAGTTCGAGGCTGCTGTAGTCGCTCTCCGAGAGTATCGACTGGACCTCCTGATTTGCGTCCTGCTCGAAGGTGAGGTGCTGAAACGTCGCCATCGACGTGACGACGACGACGACGAGAAACAGCACGACGATTACGGCGTACGCACCGGAGCGAAGCGAGATTCGCGCGTTCTCACGGACGCTACGGATGAGCGACGAGCGGTAACCCAGTGAGACGAGTGCGACGTAGGCTGCGAGGTTGATGAAGACGATGTTCATCAGAAGCAAGACGAGCGCTCCGAGGACGACGACCGGCAGTCCCCAGACCGTACCGACGCCGGCCACCGCGGCCGCCGGAACGATAGCTGCGGCGACGGCGACACCCGCGATAGAGACTGGAAGGTCCGTCGCCAGCGCCAGTGCGCCGGCGAACCCTGCCGTGATTGCAATCACCAGCGTGAGTAGACTCGGCGTCAGAAACGCGCTCACTTGACCGATGCGCGTTACGGCGAGTTCCGGCGGAACGAACCCTGTTTCGCGGAGAAACAACGTCATCACCACTGCACCCACGTAGGCGACGACGAGGCCGAGTATCTGTGATGTCGCGCTGTCGACGACCATCTCCCGGTCGCTGATGACCGCGCCGACGCTGGCCGAGAGCGTCGACCCCGCGAAGGGCGCGATAACCATCGCTCCGACGATGGCGATGGCGGAGTCGAGCAAGAGGCCGCCGACGGCGACGATGGCGCTTGCGACCGCGAAGGCGATGTACGTCGGCGTCGCGGGTTTGAGTTCCTCGGCACGCTCTCGTATCTCGGTGTGTGAGGTTCCCAGATTCCCTTTCGGCATCTCGACGTACTGCTCGGTCAGTTCGTCGACGTTCGGGATATTCGCGCGTGCGGCGTCGGTGACGACGGTGTACGTATCCTCGTCGAGGCCGGCGTCGTACAGTCGGTCGAGTACTCTGTCGACCGCGCCCGACGGGACGGGAACGTACGCGACGACTCCCTCGCGGTGGCTATCCTCGTTCGTGAACAGATACTCCACACCCATCTCCTCTAACCGCTTTCTCACCGCGACGCGGCTATCGTTGGGGATGAATATCTGGATGAGACGCATTGTCTGCTCATCACGAACTACCCAGTTAGGTAATCGGACACTACAGCACCGTTACGTGATAGAAAGGTCGACCTCGGCCCGGTAAAGACCGCCGTCAGAGACCTGTCTAGTGTCTCACACCCGTGAAATACCAAGGTTTTTCGACTGTACGCCGTTAGTACTCCCCGAGTAGTAATTCAGGTATGAGCGAACGAACGGAGTGGCTGGCCGAGCAGATGAGACACGCAGACCCGAGCGACCAGTATTCAGTACTCCTAACGGCGCTCCAAGACGAGACCGGCGATAGCTTACGCACCGTCGCGTACGGCAACTTCGAGTCCCGCGAGTACAACCTCCTCTACGCGGATGCGGAGACGATACAGCAGTACTCCGCGGCCGATATCGACGCTATCGTCGACGACCTCGCACTCGAACAGCTCGCCGCCGAGAGACAGACCGAGCTGTACGAACCTATCGGCGACCTCGAACTGACGATACGCGTGTTCGAGGAGGGCATCAACGTGCTCGCACGCGGGTCGGAGACGACGCCGATGCTCTTCGTCGGACTGGACGGTGACGAGCGTAACCTACTTCCCACGATTTCGATTCTCCGGACGTTCCTCGGCGAGCGCCGTCCTGTCGTCGACGGCGAGGTGGACGACAGGGACGACGGAGAAGGCAAAAACAATGGTCAAGACGACGAGGAAGACGAACGGCGACTCGCCGGAAACGACTGAAAGGCTGAAGACCGTTTCACGCCGCCGACACCGCGCACCCGTCTACGACTCGTAACTCGCCGTGTCGACGTCGACACCGCGGTTCCAGTACGCTTCGACGGTTTCGATGGCCCACTCGTGAACCGCTTCGTCGGTCGACTCCAACAGTGCTCGCAGCAACCCCTCGTCGTCTCTGAGAAAGAAGTACACCGTCTCGTCGGCGACACCGACGGCGAACGGTATCGGCTCGTCAGCGAGTCGGAGCGCGGTGTTCTCGGCGGCCAGCAGTGCCCGAAGGCGTTGTTTCGACGTGGAATCGTCGCAGAGTGTCTCGACTGTCTCGCGCGAAAGGACGCCGCGAAGCGACTGCGTTCCGTCGACGGCCGCGTCGTGCAGCGTCTCCAGCATCTCGTGGTTGAGCACGTAGGAGACGACCTGCTGTGTCTTTGCCTCCCCCGACAGTTCGAGCGCTCGCTTCAGCGGTCCGTTCGGACTGGTCCGCGTCGGACGCGTGATGCGCGCCGAGTCGAAGCGAGCGAGCGAGACGTCGAGGGAGTCCATCGGCAACCATTGGGCGACAGACCGGAGGCGAACCTCGGTTTCGACGTTCGAGAGCAGTTCGGTGAAACTGTCGGCGACGAACGACCCCGACGGCGTCGGAACGTACTCCGTGCCGCGTCGCTCGACCCAGTGGCGCGCCTCGAAATCGCGGAGAATCCGTGCCAGCGTCGGTTGCGACGCCCCGACTACTTCTTCTAACTCCCGTCGAGTGTGTGGCCCGCTCGCAACCGCGTCCAACACGGCGATTCGGTTCTGCGAGCGCGCGAGGAACTCGATTTCCTCGAGCGGGTCCGTCATGACTGTCTCTCGTTCCGCCGCCGGCATAGCTGTTGAGATACATCTCCGACTATTCACGCCGTGAATGGCTTGCGGGAGCTGAGTAGACGTAGTAACGTGAAAGAGTGAATGGTCTCGAATAGTTTTCTGGACAAATATATACTTCTACACCGCCTATCGTGTGTAATGGCAGTCCATTCGGCGTTCGGTGACGAGTCTCCCGCGGTCGCAGTGCCCGAAACGGAGCAACAGTCCGACTCCGACTCGGACCCAGCGAACCAGACCGACGAAGACGCTGTCTTCGAACATATCCTCGTCGCTGTCGACGAGGAGATGGACGAACGGGTCGGTGAGGTCGCACTGGCGCTGGCCGCCCGCCACGGCGCGCAGGTCGACGCGCTCTCGGTCGTGCGGATGAACGCCTCGGTCGACCACTGGGATATGGTCGTCGAACGTCGCGAGGAAGCTGCTGAAGAGGCGCTCGACGCCCTCGGCGAGGCTGCCGAGAGAGCCGGTGTCTCGCTCACGAAACAGCTTCGGTACGGCACTCCTGCCGACGAGATTGCTGCGTACGCCGACCACCACGACGTCGACCTCATCGTCGCCGGCGAACCGAACCGGACGGGTTTGCGTCGGTTCTTCTCGCCCAAGAGCGTCACCGACTGCGTCCGGCGGGCAGCGTCGGTGCCGGTGCTCACAGTCTAACGTCGCTACGTCGAACGCTTTCCTGCCACGGTTCCGTTTTCGTACTCTATTCGCCGACGACAGCGACGCGTCCGGCTACAGCCAACTCAACTGTGCGTTCAGCCAGTCGATGAGGGGGAGAACGTAGCCGCTGTCGGTTGCGAGATACATCGTCCCCGACAAGAGAAGAAAACTCGTCGTGAGCCCACAGACACAGCCGAGAACGACCGCACCGACGGGTCTCGCCTGCTCGGAGACGAACGAGTGAAACAGCACCCACACGGCCAGACAGGCCGCAGCGACAAGGTTGAAAAGCGCGTGAATCTGCATCGCTTCGCCGATACTCGCTTCCAACATCAGCGCGTACGTGAGCAGCAGTTGCGTGCCGATGACGACGGTCCCGAAGTAGGAGAACCCGAGCGCACGCGGATACTGCAGGAGTTCTCGGCTCTCGGTGAATCGGAACACCGTGTAGACGAAAAGCGGCATCGCCGGCAGCAGATACCGGACGGTGATAGAGGCGTGAAGCGGCAGTCGCGGGAGGTACATGAGCGTGAGCACGACGGCGTACACCGCGACGAGGAGGTCGGTCGCCGACAGCGCATCTCGGCCGTGCGCGCGAACCCGTCGAACTGCGGCCTTCGGCAGTAACACAACTGCAGCGAACACCGGCATCGCTTCGAGCATGGAGAGGTTCGCACTCTGTCCGAAGTCCTTGCGTGCGACGCTTTCGATGTAGCCCGCTCGGACGAACGTCGCGGTGAGTCGATGGGTGTCGGTCGCTCGTTCGGCCGTCCGCGAGAGGTGACGGACGAGGATAGACCCGAGTTCCGCGACGGTCAGACTCGCGGCTTGTACTGCGGTGAAGACCGGTGCAAACACCGACTCCGGCGAACTCGCTGACCCTGCTTCCGTGGTTCCGTCTCCAGTTGCCCCATTAGACGAAGAACTCGACGTGGACTGTCCAGAGGCTCCGGAACCTCCCGTCGACGACGAACTCTCCGCACCACCACCGGTCGAGACTACTTCGGTGGCTTCGTAACCGGGCATGAACCGTGGTGGCAAGAGCGGATTCCCAGTGACGACCGAGTTCGTCACGAAAAACGGCACGAGCGAGAGACCGAACGCACCAAACACCACTGTGAGTTCGCGTCGACTGTTCGAGGAGGCGGTCAGGAGGTCAACGACCAACAGCGAGACGAAGAGTATGAACGCGTCGGCAGCGTGAACCCACGTCGCTAACCCCACGAACACGTACGAGAGCGCGCGAAATCGGAGCGATTTCTCACTGTCGGTGGTCTCTCGACTCAGGTAGAAACTGTAGACGGTTGTGACGACACACAGCGCGATGAGCGCGTGTCGCTTCGGAATCGTCGCCCAGAAGCCAACCGGCGTCGCCAAGATGACGACCAACCCGGCAGCGACACCCGCACGAGTCGTGTGCGTCCGCGAGACGAGACGATAGATGAGTACGCTCGTCAGCGCGGCGGCAAGCATCGAGGTTATCTGCAGTGAGAGGTGTGCGAGCCACCGACCGTCGAGATGTGTGGCGACAGCGATGTTCGAAACGAAAACGACGGCGGCGACGACAGCCCCGGCGGTTCGTCCGAGCGATTCTTTCTTTAGAACCCGGCCGAGAACGACACCCGTTGCGAGAATCGCACTGCTCCAGAGTCCGGTGAGGACGACTCGAAGGTCGGCGACAGAGGTGAGCGCTTCTAGCGCCCACATTACGGGCAGTGTGAGTACGATGTGGCCGACGGTCCGTGAGTACCGACCGCCGTCACCCGCAATCATTCCGGGCGTCTCTCCGGAAGGCGGGCCGTAGACGATATCGGTGACGAGAAGGTGGCCGTTGGCCGCGTTGTAAAGACCGTTTGCGACGGTGTAATTGTCGGTGATGAAGAAACCGACACGCCAGAACAGTCCGAAGAAGGCGAGACTGCTCACGAACAGCAGCAGTCCGAACTTGTCGCCGAAGACGAGCGTCAGAACCCGGTTCTTATACTCGGCGTAGCGGTCCGTCGGATGGTCGGTTTCGGATACTGAATAAGCCATGTTATGCGACCACGATAGTGATTTCTCGCTGGTCGAGCACTCGTTTCCCGCTTTCCTCCCTGACGGAGATTTCGACGGTCGCTCGATACGTGTCGTTTTCGAGGCGGTTCGAGGGAACCGAGGCGTCGTCCAATCCGACGGTCAACTCTCCGGAGAAACCTTCGTCGACGGTACGGAACACCTCGGTGTCGTACGACAGCTCAGGTACTCGAAGCGAGTACATGACGAGCACGGGTCCGGAAGTCGTCTCTACCGAAACGGTCGACATCGGGGCGTCGAGTTTGTGGATTCCCGACCCAGTGACACCCTGACGGAGTGTGTAACGCTCGCTTGGAATCGTAGTCTCCGAGACGGTGACGCTGCCCGTCGCACCTGTGAACGTCGAACTGTCGTCGTCGACGCGGTCCTCGGGAGTTAGGTCGACACCGGCGACGACGGGGCCGCTGACCACGGCGGTGAGGAGAAAACACGAGAGAACGAGTACGACCGGGTCGCGCCACGTCACCATTGCCTGTAGCTGGTTACATCGCGTTAATAAATGTACTGGATATTCTGCTTTTAGAAATTGTGTCTACAATTTACATTTTAGGAGTACCAGCACTCTCAGTTCCAGTCGGACTGTATCTACTGAGAGATGACTGCCGAAGAACAGGACACTACACGCGAAGCCAAGAGACGTCCGCAGCCCCCCAGCTGCGGACGCACCATGCAGTGAGCGAGATGACAGTCACAGCTCACGTGCCGTCGTCAGGCAAAACCGGAGACATCTGCTCCCGTACGCGCCCGACGTGTGATGTACTCTGACAGGCTGGTTATAGCTCTTTTGTGTTAGCATAATAGCATAACCGGAACACAGTGTCGTCAGTCACTTATACGAAATCAAGGAGAATACCTGCGCCTTTAGGTGCAGGATGAATCCAACAATAATTTACAGTGACGACGCGGGTCACATGGTTCGTTCTTCAACATCACTGAATCGAAAAGAGCAGAACAGTCAGGAGGGAACTGCTGACCAAAAACAGAAGAAGACCCCACTTCGTGCCGAATACCTGTATCACTGGCTCAAACCCCACTAGGGTTTCTTCTCTGGTCAGCGATTACAGACTCGAAACACATGTATGAGCTTCCTTCTTCCATTGAATATCATCGAAATTTTATTTCTGGCAAAATAACCTTTCGGTTTGACATTTGAGGCAGTTTTTCAGAGAATGCACCATCTGTCCACAGCATCCGGTAACGCCTTCTACGCGGCGATCTTTGTCGAATTTGAGGGTGTATTCGACTGCGTCACGTTCACCCACAGATGTGTTTCTTGGTACGCATTCTCTATCGTCGGTTCCGCAGGTGGGTCCGATTTGTACAGCAGATAGGTGAGTCGTAAGCGTTTGCCAGTCAATTGCGGTTGTACTGTGTGGTTGTGGTGCCAGGTTTCGTTGTGTGCGAGTCTCGTCTCCAAGCGGTGTATCCGCTGTTTTTCAACTACCGTAGTTGAGTTGTTCGAGATGCTAACGCGCTGGAGTTCAACGAGCAACGTGTAGTTGACTGGTTCGTGCTCTTGGTTTCCGATGCCGACGTACAGCGACGCTGGTTCGCCCTGCGTAAGGTTCGCAGGATAGTCGTCTGCTACGAGTTCGTTGTCCGCGTTTTCAGTCAATAGATACAGCTCCGAAAACGATTCTCCCTCCTTCGGGACGGCAACTGCATATCCCACACTCGCTGCAGCGGTAATGACACTCGCAGCGAGCACGACATTGAGTATAGCGTCCGTCTTCGTATTGGGGTACAACAGCTCCGTTTTTGCGGCTGCAATCCACGTTTGGTACGGCACCTCAAATCGTTCATCAACGGAAAGCGCTTGACGACGCTGCGCTGCCACCGCAGTTACGACGAGTGTGAATGCACTGAGGGATACGACAATCGGCACAAGCCGGATTCCCCACGGTGTGAAGTTGAGCACCAACCCAATCAGTGGCGAAATCGCGATACTGGTCCCGAACGAAAGCGCAACGCGCTCTAACCCGTCGATTCCTTCTGCGGACTCTCCGACGCCCTCCCAGTTCTCGTCTTTCGGTCCAGTCCCGGCTTCCGGAAACAGCGCTGCGATGAACGCATATCCTGGAACGAACAGTACAAATGGCAGTCCCAGAACAAGCCTCAGTGGCGTTTCATCGACGATCGGCAACAACGCTGCCCCCGCAGTAGCACAGACGAAGACGATGACCGCGACGAGGTCCGCCGGCAACGCACGAAGTGGGGCCGGAACGAGCAGTCGCCAGTCAGTTTCGGAGGACACGTTCGGCTCCTATAATTCAGGTGTAAAAAATGAGTCGATATCCGAACAGATTCTCATCTCGGAGGTGATGCTACTCAGTCGTTCTGAGAGTGTTGCGGACTGTCAGACAGAATCGATTCGATTGCATCGAACGCATCTGCAGCACTGTCTGTAGAGACACCGTTTCGCGTGTACGCTGCTGTTTCGTATGCAGCGGTAAGTGCTCTGAATTTCTCCATGTCAACGTCTTTGCCGTGCTCAGACTTCACGCGTCCATAGTACTCCCAGTGAGTCTGCTGTTTCTCAAGGCCAAACTGCGCACTAAGTCGGTGTCGAATCCCCATGTATCCGAGTTCGACTGCGACGTCCGCATCACCTCGCTGGAGTGCATCACGTGCCAGTGACAGCACTGATTCTGATTCTTCCAGTCGGTCTACTGTACTCGGTTGAGAGTTGTTATCGGCTATCTCCGGATTCTCAGTGGCTGTCGTTTCAGATTGCGACTGTCTCTCGGCGCGCAACCATCGCTGACCGAAGAATAGTCCTCCGACGATGAGAATAATTGTTGCACCGACGCCAATCAAGACGAAACTGTTTGAGTTGCCTCCCTCGGCTCCTGCTACTGGTGGAAGTGCCTTCTCAGCACGGACATCTCTCAAGTTCGTACCAGTTCCTTGAAACTCTACCGCGAGCTGTTGTGTTTGTTCGGCGTCCGCTTGGTCATCGCTTGCAGGGAGTGTGATTTCTGCGTCGAACTCACCGTTTTCGTCCGTCGTCACTGTGGTGAGTACGCTCCCGTCGAACCGAACGAGAATCTCCTGATTCGACACTGGGTTGCCACCTTGCGTTTCGAGACGCCCCGACAACTGCGCTTGCGACGCTATGTCACGGGTTAGATTGAATTGTATCTGCGTTTCTGTTCTTTCGATGGTTGTCAGGACAGCGGTCGTGTTCGAGGTAAGTGCGCTACCACGGTAGCCAAGTTGTGCGGCAAACGCCGCTTCCCCGCTCGAAGCGTTTGCAGGCATTGACGTGGAAAAGTTGAACGCTCCAGTTTCGTTCGTCCTGACCGTGGCCAGCGACGAATTCTGCAACATGAGTCTAACCGGGGCGTCGCTGACTGGACGGCCCTCTGCAGTTACCGTGCCTGACAGCGTGACGTTCTCACCATAACTGAGGGTCTCTGGAACGTCTGCGAACGTGATTTTGGCTTCGACAGGACGAACCGTTGCGGAGATGGTCGTGTTTGTGCCGTAGTAGGTTGAGTTCGTCTGAGGAACGTACTGAACAGCAATCTTGCTATCAGTTGCTGATAGAGACTGCGGACGTAGTTGCGTCGAAAATCGACCTTCGGAGTCAGTTTCCGCCTGGACAGTTTGTGTGCCGAACTCCAGCGTAACGTTCTGATTTGCTACAGGGCTACCATCTGCCGCAGTCAGACGCCCACTGATCGGAAGCGGATCGAGATACGATGTCTCGTTCGATCCTGCAGTCACCGACAGAGACGTCCGTACGAACTCTGACTGTCGAACCCTCGTCTGTTGACTGGATATGTTCTGCTGGGTGGCGTTGACCTGCGTCGTCTCGCCGGTGAAGTTTGCGCTCGTCTCGTTTTCAAGCGTCTCATACGAGTCGGTAAGCGACGTGCTTGTCGAGTTAATTTCTCTATCGAGTCTATCGAGCTCTCGTGCTAACTGTCGGGCTTTCTCTTCGTTGCCCGCGCGCTTTGCCTTCTGATATTCAGCGTATGTTTCACGGTACTCCTGCACCGTCTGAACATACTCACGCTGTTGCGTCCGTGTTTCGTTGAGCTTGGAACTCCCTTGAGTTCCGTCCCCGCTCACCTCAACGTATTTTGCGAGTAACTCAGAGTAGTCGTCTCCGAGCGTTTCCTCCGCTTGCTCGTACTCTCCATCCTCCAGTTCAATGGAACTCTCTTCGAGTCTCGACGCAAGTTGTGACGCTAAGTGCTCGCGGAGTTGGGCCTGATCACCCTCACTGTCGACCTCGTCGGGATTGACGTGACGCCTCGTGCTGTTGTTTTGTACCTGTTCGAGTACTCTCTCGGTGTTACCCAATGCATCTATCCCGAGAGATTCACCACTCTCGGATTCTATCTGGGTCGCCGCACCGACCGGAAGAACCGCGGCAGAGAGTACCACCTGCAGGGCGAGAATCCCAACTAGAATTCGATTACGGACGACAGTCGGGCGTGTCACGAATGGGTCGTGTTATCCGAAGTATAAATTCTCTTTCTTCTCACGCACGGATGATATATACTCAAGCACACACCCGCGCCTTCAGGCGTGAGGATGGCTTCTGCAGCCAGAGAAAGCTGACGGAGCGCTCTGACGGCGCGAGGCAATTCCTGTACAGATTCACAAGTTTCAAACAGAACATTCAATTGACGTGCCCTACACCTCCGCGTAATGCGTGTGACGAGCCGAGGTTGGACAGCAATCTCTCTTCTGTTGGCCCTTGCTGTGCTTTCGGCTCTCTTCGACGAACGAACACTTCTCTTTGCTGTTGTAGTCTTCGGTGGGTGGCTTCTGTCCCAACAAATCCTCGCCGTACGGGGGTTTTCGCAGACGTTCGATACCCTCGAACATCAGCTGTATCTCAGCCACCCTCGACAGCGGGTTGACTCGGATGTAGACGTCACCATACAACTCTCTCGTGCGAACGACGAGACGACAACTGTGACGGCGACACTGTCTACGCCAGTTGCGGGGAGAGCAACGTCCACTGAATCTCGAACCGTCGAACTCCAGCGAAAAGAGACAGCTGACTCGACATCCTGTGCGCTTCGATACCCTGTCGCGGGTGTGTTCACACTTCCCGATATCTCTGTGACACTCACTGACGGAGCACAGATGTTTACCGAAACGTACGATCTTTCGACGGCCACAGCAGTCACCATCGAACCACCAGAACCGCACGATGTCTACGTCGGGCAAGGCGGACGTCAACTCGCCTCGGCGTACGGTGAACACGACGCAGACAAATCCGGCAGCGGGCTCTTGCCGTACGAGCTGCGAGAGTACGTCGACAGCGACTCCGCAAATCGCATTGATTGGAAAGCAACGGCCCGACTTGGTTCTCCTCACGTCACCGAATACGAACTTGAAGCCGAACAGCGCACTATCCTTGTTGTTGATGCCCGAGCGTCGACGAAAAGAGGCCAACCTGGAGAGACGCCGCTCGATTACATCCGTGAAGTTGGACTTGGCCTCGTGGATTCAGCCGAGAAGACAGCAGATCCGGTAAGTCTGTATCTCCTCGAGGAGGGGCAGTACACGCTCACCGAACAAGCTGCAAAGACCAGCGCCGAGTTCCGCCGAATCCGATATCAACTCAATCAACTCTCTACACAGTCGGAGCTAGCACAGAAATCGCAGGGTCAGCGAACTCGCGTCTCACTCAAACGTTCACAGCTTCGCACCCAATTCAGTGAAGACGACTCCACGTTGGGACAGACACTTTCCCCATATCTGAAGACGGGTTTCCGAACGGCATACACAAATACGGATGTGCTCGGGGAAGTTGTCGAACGCATAATCTTAGAACACCGTGACGCTGGAAGCGTGCAGGTGCAGTTGCTAACGACAGATCTCAACCAGCCGACGCTTCTCGACTCCGCCGCGCGGCTGAGTGAGAATGGACATCAGATGGTTACCTTCCTCACGCCAGCTGTTCTCTTCGATACGAATACGCAACGTCCGATAGCCGGAGAAGATAGCTACCGCGAATACGTGGAGTTCGAGGAATTTCGTCGAACGCTCGCACGGTTAGACCGCGTGAAAGCGCTCGAGCTAGGGCCACGAAACCGGGTCAAGACGCTGCTCGCTCAACGAGATCCCTAACCGGTGCCCTGACTAGCCATTGTTCGCATTTCGGTCTCGGAATGATTAACTATGCTCAGTCAGAGACTCGCTCGAATGGAATCTGTAGACCGACTATCTGGTTCGTCGTCTCTCACATCGGTCGCAGGTGAGCCGCGTCTGCTCACAGTCTCTGTGTTCTGTGTTCTCCTTGTGGTGGCTGTGATTACGAGCGGAGTCGTCGGCGTTGGGATTGCTGTGCTTTCGCTGCTCGTTGCGATTTTTATGACGGCACCGATCGCATACGCGACCGGTGCTCTCATGCTTCTCGCCCTTCCGGCGCTTCCACCGTTTTCGGCGGCCGTGATGCATCTCGGGTTGGGACTGCTTCTGTTCTGCCCTCTCTATGCATCGACGCAGAACCTGGCAGCCAGCGGTGTCGTGTTCGTACTCGCTCTAGCTGGACTTACCGTCGTATTCGTTTTCCTCGAGTCGGGTTCGGTCTCGATTGTCAGCGCTGCTGCTTTGCTTGCCGGCCTTATCGGATTCGTCGGCTACACGATTCATCGATACGAGCGCGTTCGTCTTGGCCTCGTCACAGCAACGGAGAACACCCATGAGTAATTCATCACTTTCACAGTCTGAGGACAGTACCGCACGGTCTGCTGTCGATACGGCACAGTCTGAAGAACAACGACTCCGAAACGAACGAGACACGCTCCAGCGAGAAAACCAGCGCCTTCGCAGCGCCTACCACCAAGCACAACAGGCTACTCATCGACGGGCCGCAGGTGGACTTGCAATCGTCGGGGCACTCGCTGCAGCGGCCTCAGCGCTGTTTCCCAGCGTCGCAAATGTCTTGCTCGCACTGGGTGGCGTGGGTCTGTTCGGTGCAGTGCTGACGTACTATCTTACGCCCGACAAAGTCGTCTCAGCGGACGTCACACAGCGGGTCTACGACACGAAAGCGACGAACGAACAGTCACTCGTTACGGAACTCGGTCTCACCGGACAGACTGTGTACATCCCCCGGTCATCAAACAGAGACGACGCTGCAACGGATTCAGTCAGACTGTTCGTCCCCCAATACAGCGAATACTCGATTCCAGCTGAGTCAGCGCTTGACTCACTGTTCGTCGCCACCGAGGCTGACAAAGCCCGCGGAATTTCGCTGGTTCCCTCCGGAATTCATCTGTACCGCGAGTTTCACACGAGCGGTCGACAGTCCTCGGGTGAAACTGGCTCTGTCGCCGAGTCAGTCGACGAACTCGTTGACGCGGTACTCCATATGTTCGAACTCGCAGATACGACAGAAACAACTGTTGAGGCCGAATCTGGTCGCGTACGTGTCGCGTTTAGCAGCCCAACCTACTCCCGGGCAGATGTACTCGAAAACCCGATTGCCTCATTCCTCGCTGTTGGACTCGCGCAACATCTCCGTAGACCCGTCTCTACGACCGTCACTGCGACTGAGGACACACTTTCGGTAGTGTGTCAGTGGGATATCAAATAACGGGTGGTCAGTACTGTGTTGCATTTCCTCTCGGCGAAGACCGGAATTCTCTGTTTGTAGAACGGTAGATCCCGAATCGCTGACATCCACCTGACCGTGTTTTCGCGTTGCATTCGTCGCCAACCAGCTCAAATCCCGGACACCGACATCTAACGGTATGGTTGCCTATCTTCCAGAGCGAGTAGACCAAAGCCACCGTATCCCCGGACATCCATCCGATATCCACAGCACCGCTACGAAACCGACCATGACGATCTCGGAGACAAAAACGAGGTTGGTCTCGATGTTGAGGAAATGTTCGAGGAAACTGGTGTCTGATTCGTACGGCGGCGGTGGATACAGCGGCCACAGAAGAAATCGCAAATACACTGGGTCTAACTCGAATAGAGGCACGAGCGCATCTCCGAGGAGATGACTCAGATACCCTACGGCGAATGCAACACCAATCGACTTGTTGCTCAAGTATCGGGCGATAGCGAGCGCAACCGCAATGACGATTGTGGCAGTGAGTAGCGAATGTGCCAACGAACGGCCGGAAGGCAGAATCGCAAGCGTCCAAGCGAGCGGCTTGTCGATAATGTCTGGAAACTGGGTTCCAAAAGCGAGCGCTATGACAGTGCTATCTGTATGTGGCCACTCCCATCGATGGCCGACAAGACGATACCACAGATATCCAAATGCCAGATGACCCCATGGCCACATTGCCTGTTCTTTTGTGCTTCACTCTATACTCTTTGTGAATATTGTCTGCCCTGTCAGTACTTTTGTTCGGAACACTCTGTTAACACACAAGACCTATGTGTGAGTTGCCAAACAACTGTGTTGTCGGGTGAATGACTGGATTTAGTCTCCAGTACATCCGAACTTTAGCACGTGAGTTGTGACTGTCATCTCACTCACTGCATGGCTCGTCTGCAGTCGGGGGGCTGCAGGCATACTTTTCAAAAACAATGTCGTTGAGTGAGACGAAGCCGCTTGCCTGTTAGCTCAAAGTGAACGCTGTATCTCATCCTACTCGCTCGTTGAGGAGGGGCCTTAGCGCCTACTTTCAGGTAACTCCTGAACCGGCTCTGACTTCGACGCAGCGTTCTGAAGCGCATCAATTCGGGAATCGAGAGATACTCCAGAGAATAGAATGTCGATTTCTACACTCTCTCTATCGGGCTGTGGATAGTCTCCTCCGCGGACCTCCATACACTCGGTTTCGCTTTCGATGTACTGTCTCCCGCGTTCGACTCCTTGACGATTCAGCCACGCGGGCGGACCTCCCACTACAGCAAGTGCTCGTTCGGTACTCGCAAGCGAACAAGGCGCTGTTAGTCCCTGATGAATGGCTTTCCGAAACCCAGTCTCTAAGACACTGATTGCTTTGGTCGCATCTACGGGCTCTGGCTCAGATCTGCCCAGCAAACGTGAGAGAAGACCTGGATTAGACTCGGTGGTCTCGACGGTCGTACTCGAATATCCGAGCACAGAGACGCCACCACCATGTAACGTGTTGATGATTTCACTTGCATCGATCACGCTTTCGGCGACAGTTTCGGATGCGTCGACCTCTCCTGCGCTAAAGAGGACACCGAGTCGGCGCACCAACTCTGCGTTCACTCGCTCGAAAGCGTCCTCGATTGACTCACCAGACGTGAGCCACGCCTCGTTGTCGAACAGCAATAGATTGTCGACCACCCCGGTAAGTGTACGAAGCGACTGGATTGAGTTTTGGGCCGCAGTAGGAGATTGATCAGTAGCTGGAAGCACACCAACTCCGTAAATTGGGACGTCGTACGTTTGGCGAAGTTCTTCGGTCAACGGACGAACTGCTGTACTTCCCGTGCCTCCACCTAAAGACGTCGTGAGAAGAATTGCGTCCGCCTGTGATGTTGGCACATCGTCCAGTGAGCGAAGTAGCTCAGTACAGTTTGCTTCAGCGAGTTTGCTTCCCTGTTCGGAGTCTCCGTCGACGCCTTGACCACTGACTTCGAGTTGGCCGTAGAGGATACGATGTTGGTCGGGAATCGCTGTGAGTGCGTCAAGGTCTTGTTGTGTTGTATCGAACGCGAACGCTCCGACTGTGAACGTAGAGGACTGTGTCCTCTCGAAAGCTACTAGTGAATCTGCGATTCGTCCACCCGCCTGACCGACCCCAATAACGATCAGCTTCATAATTCATTGTTGCAGAGGAGTATTTTGAATCTTCTGTCATTTACATACGTCAGTAAGCGACAGACGGATTTGCAAACTAAAACCCAAACGTCGCTTTAACTCCCGAAAGCGAGTGATTTCACGACGACCGGGACCGTCTGGCCGCTCCCAAGCGCCTCTCCGATATCGAGATAATCGCCGTCGGAAGCAACGACTTCGTCCACGACGACGAGAGGTGTGTTCGCGTTCGACGCGGAGTGCAACTGCTGGCCGAGTGCCTTCCCACAGTTTTGTCTCGTCAGTACGATTCGGGGACACTCGCTCGTGAAATACTGCTCGTACACGTCACCCAGCGCTCGTGCAAGCGCCTTGATTCGCCCATAGTCTAATGGTGAAATCGAGGGCAGAGACAGGACGAACGGCGACGTCTCGTCGAGTTCGTACAGTTCACACCCCTGCTCGAAACAGCCCTGTAACTCACTGACGATGGTCGCGTAGTCGTGGTCTGCAGTTATCGTAGACCCCTCGACGACCGGCAGATTTCGCAACGGGAGTAACGATTCGTCGATGTGGGTCGTCGCCCCGCTGAACGAGGTCGTCTGGGTTCCAACACCGACGACAGTTGCCCTGATGTCTTCGTCGGGGTGACGAACGCGAAGCGACCGTCGGTCGATTTCTTGGCGAATCGCAGCCGCAAGGATAACCCCGAAATCGCCGAAGGCGAACTCCGATTCGTCGTTCGTCTCCTCTCTTTTCGAAATCAGGCGACCGACCCCACCACTGAAGACGACGGTATCGACTGTCTTTCCTGTGTACTCGCTCGACCCGATAGTGAACGAGTCGGTAACCGACGAAAGCGGGGGGCCTTCGATTGTGTCGAATAGCAACTCAGTCATCGCGGTTGCGAGTCGCCGACGTTCTGTGTCGGTCGGTCGCGTTCCGACAGCGATATCGAGGCCGCGTATCTCGATGAGTCGCTCTGCAGGCTCTGAGATGTGGGTTACCTGTCCTGTCTCGTCGAATCGGAGCAATCGTCCCCCGACGTCGAGACACCGTGTTTCGACGACGTCGTCGCCCGAAAAGAGACACATGTTGGTCGTTCCTCCCCCGACGTCGACGTTGAGCACTGTTTCGTGGCTCTTTGTGGCCCACGCTGCAGCTCCCGAGCCCTTTCCGGCCAAGACGGCTTCCAGTTCGGGGCCTGCTGCTGCGACGACGAACTCGCCAGTGTGAGTTGCGATGTGGTTGACGAGTTCCTCGGCGTTTTCTTTGTACGACGACTCGCCTGTGACGATGACGGCACCACTGTCGATGGCGGAAGCCGAGTAGCCTGCTGCTTCGAGTTCCGATTCGACGAGTTCACGAACGGCGTCCGTATCGAGTGTGTGTCGGTCCACGAGCGGCGTCTCGTGGATGGCCCCTCGATAGACGACCGTCGTTTCGCCGATATCGACGGTGACAGCACCGATGCCGGACCGATTGACGGTGAGTTCACTGACGATGACTTGCGTTGTCGTCGTTCCGATATCGATACCGACGCTGGTGAGTGTCGGAGGGGTAGTTTGGGACATCCTTCGTTTCGGTTTTAGTCGAGGTCGATGCCGCTTCCTCGTTGGTCGTGCATTCGTTCGACGAGGTCGATGATTTGCGCGCCTGCTTCGACCGCTGGGAGCCCATCGACGTGGATGTTCGAGATGACCGATTTCTTCGCCGTCGGTTTGTCCGGGTGTGGCTCGTAGACGAGATAGGCACTCAGACTCTCAGCCGTGTGTAACCCGGGCCGTTCGCCGATGAGGTTCACGACGCTCGTTGCACCGAGTGTCTTACCGATTTCGTCCATTACGTCGACGCGACCGAACTTGACGAACAGCGGGGTCCCAACCTCGAACCCACGTTCTTCGAGTCCATCTACGAGCATCGCCAACAGGTTGGGGACGTTCTTTTCGACTGCCGTCGAACTCAGACCATCGCAGACGAGAATCTGGACATCCGGGTTCAGCGTACACTCGTCTCGAATCCGGGCTTCGGTTTCGTCGCTAATCTGTCGACCCAAGTCGGGGCGTGCGAGATACTCGTCTTGGTCTGTAACTCGACTCTGAATCGATGTCAGGCCAGTCTCTTCTATCATCTCCTCGGAGACCTTCGTCAAGACAGCATCGCGGGCTCTGGCATGGTCTGCTCGGAACGACAGCATCGACGATGTCCGAGGTCGAGTACCACTTCGTCCAACGCCGAGTCGAGACGGACTGGCATCGACGATTCGTGCGAGCGCGTCTTCGTCTACGGGTCCGGTGTCGTCTGAATTCGGTGAGTCGCTCATCGATCTCCCTCCAGAAACCGCGTTGGGTCGCCAGCGTGTGCGGTCAATCGACCGTCTTCCATGAGCTCCATCGACTCGAGCCACGTCTCGAACTCCGGGGCCGGGCCCATGTCGAAGATATCCCACAGCGCCGAGGCGTCGTGATAGCTGTTCGACTGGTAGTTGAGCATCGTATCGTCACCCATCGGCACGGTGATGAAGTAGTTCGACCCCGCCGCGGTGAGCAAGACGGCGAGATTCTCGATGTCGTTCTGGTCGGCTTGGATATGATTCGTATAGCAAGCGTCGATGCCCATCGGGATGCCGGTGAGTTTGCCCATGAACACGTCCTCGAGTCCGGCTCTGATGACCTGTCTCCCGTCGTAGAGATACTCGGGGCCGATGAATCCGACGACCGTATTCACCAAGAACGGGTCATAGCGCTTGGCGAGTCCATAACAGCGAGCTTCGAGTGTGACTTGGTCGACACCCGCGTGGGCGTCACTCGACAGCTCCGAGCCCTGCCCAGTCTCGAAGTACATGATGTTCGGCCCCGAGGCCGTACAGTGCTCTTTCCCGAACTCGTACGCCTCGTCGAGGAGGTCGACGTCGATGCCGAAGCCTTCGTTACCGGCTTCGGTTCCTGCGAGACTCTGAAACAGCAGGTCGGCGGAGCCACCCTGTCGGACTGCCTCCATCTGGGTGGTGAGATGTGAGAGCACGCAGTTTTGCGTCGGAACGTCCCACGTTTCGATGAACTCCTTCGTCACGTCGAGCAGTCGCTTTGTTCGCTCGGCGTTGTCCTCGACCGGGTTGATTCCGATAACGGCATCGCCGACGCCGTAGGAGAGTCCTTCCCGTATCGAATGGCGGATGTTTTCGACGTCGTCGCTGGGGTCGTTCGGTTGGAGTCGAAACGAGAGCGTCCCCTCTGCACCGATAGTGTTGTTGCACCGAGCGGTGACCTGCATCTTCGAGGCTGCCTGAATCAGGTCCATGTTCGACATGAGTTTCGCAACGGCGGCGACCATCTCACTCGTTAGTCCCGGTCGAATACGTGCAATTTCGGGTTCACGCGTCTGTTCGTCGACGAGAAACTCGCGAAGCTCGGAGACGGTCCAATCTTTGAGTCGGTCGTAGGCGGCTTCGTCGACACCGTCTTGGATGACTCGGGTTACCTCGTCGTCTTCGTACGGCACTACAGGCGACTCTCGGAGTGTTTCCAGCGAAAGCGACCCGAGTGCGTCCTTTGCAGCGATTCGTTCGGCTTCCGAATCGGCCGCGATTCCTGCCAGTTGGTCTCCTGATTTTTCTTCGTTTGCTTTTGCCAGTACTTCTCGGACCGAGTCGAAGGTGTGTTTCGACCCGGTGATACGTGATGTGATGCTCATTTGAATCTCCCGTGCGTGGTTGGGTTCTATCGTGACGTCTGGAAATTGGCAATGTCACGTCGTCTGTCAACAGGCGTCGCGCGTCGGGGATGGTCTACGACCGAGGCATGCGCGTGTCGCTGATGTATTTGGACGAGGCGAGTGACATGGCAACATCTAGCACAACCTAGTATCTCAATACGCGGCGTCTTGAGTGTTGCCCGAATCCAACTTCGAGTAGGAGTGACTTCCAGTTTGCAGGACACAGCAAGCAGAATTCATCAGCGGTTGTTTTGACAAAGAACCAGCAGCCCTGCAAGACGCCTCTGAGTACCCTCGGTGTACTGTTCTGCGAGTTTCTCTACGTGGTGTAGTACTCGTTGACATCCTCACCGAGGCTTGCTTCGAGACTGGCTTTCAGTGGGGTGTCCTCTCCGGTCAACTCGACCGAAATCCAGTCGCCTTCTCCCTCGTAGTCGACGATGTCCGCAGTTGCAAGCTTGGGGAGGTGCCGATGGTAGAGAGCGGTCAGTACTTCTTCGATGTCTTCGCTGCTCGGAGAATCGTACTCTCTTCGCGCAACCGCTACAGCGAGGTCCTCAAGGAGGACAGGTCGTCGCTGTTCTGTGAGATACGCAAGAACAGCTCGGCGACGTGGGTGACCGACAGCACCCGTAACTACGTGTTCGAGCGACCCGTCCGCGAGAGGCTCAGCGGATTGATTTGAGGCTGCGTTTTCGGAGGGCTCCATCATAGACGATTGAACATACCTCCCACAACCGGGTTACATCACGGCCCGTATATTCCGGGTGTATATACGCTCAATTCACGATTCCCGACCAATCATCCCTATCGTCTCCCAACTCGTCTCTGCGCAATCTCATCGAGATACACACCACTTCGATTGACTCCGAGAGGGAAGCAAGTGGTTTCTGCACTGCCGGAGACGAGAGTACATCGCTGTTGTATCCGAACAGTCTGCTCTCAGTCTACGTGTACCTCGGTATGCGGGTGGTTGGGAAATCGTCTCTCCCGGAGTAAGACATTTGAGAGATTCTATCAGCTAATTTGACGGCGAAACCCGCTCAAACGCATGTGTGGCTGTTTTTTCATCGGACTCTTCGCAGCGTCTACGTCGATAGTATGCCGCTTTCACCCTCTTTAGCAGGGCCTGTAGAACAACTCACATCGGTATCGGTGAAAGACACACTCCGGCAGCGCATCGCCTCTCAAATCTGAGTTCTCGGTGCTACTAACACAGACTGCAGTTTCGAATCGAATTCTCCATACAATCGGCTTCTCGACGTGGATTTCATGGAAATTCGAGGTACTGAGACGAAGTCATTCCCCGGAGATTATTAACCTGAAAAACTGCCTTTCGAGGGCTATCGGTCTTGGTATCGGCGTCTGAGGCGAAATAGAGGCCACATGACTAGATTCGGTCTGTCACCCATCTCAATGACGAAAACCCATGTACAAATCCGTCACGTCCTGCGGTTTCACTTCGTCGAGACGTGACTTGATGAGTCGACGGTTTGTTATTAACCTGATTCGTATACCGACGTTTCAGGCTCTCATTCGACTGTTGAGGTATTCTTCAGATAGGGGTTCGTTTCCGCTCGCCGATCGAGCTAGATGATTTGAGATACAGTTTCGAATACAGGCGTTATTCCGGATGATTTCTGGTCGTACATTGCAGGCATTCATCAGTATTCACTCCGACTAAGCAGCTCAAACGGATTTTTCGACATAGTTGGTGGGTGTACTCCTCGGTTTCGAGGCTAGATACTGGTTGTCGAGTTAGCTCGCTGGTGGCTTCAGAAATTTCCCGCTGGTGAATCCGACAGCTACTCTCTGTTCAATTCGGTTGCAAATCGGCCTTGAGGTAGTCTCTGTTCAGTACCTGTCTGTTGGAGTTGAGAGTCTGTATGCTGTATTGTCTGTTCTGAACAATACTGTGGGCAAAAATTCAGTGTCACACTGAGTGTGTATCCGTATGCTCTAACCCATGAACAAGACGAGTTCCTGAGTGAAGGGTGCGAGGCACCCAAGTCCTGCCTCGACGACCTATGACGGACGCATTTGCTCCCCTCGATACAACCTGAAGAGTCGTCAACGTCGAGTACAAAGCCAAAGTAAGAGGTATCTCGGCTGAGCAGGTGAACCCTGCGTACACGTCACAGCGATGCTCGACGTGCGGGTTCACCCACGACGGGAATCGTCGTCTCGAATCGTTTGCGTGCCAGCAATGCGGGTACAAGAACCACGCGGACTACAACGCCTCAAAAAACATCGGACTGAAACTCCTTCGCAACCGAACTGGAGGCGAAGGAGGCGCACCCGTAGGCGTGCGCTTGAACAGCGGGATGCTGAACACGAACGGAGTCACATCCGTGCCAAATTTGGCTTGAGTGGGAGTCCACGCTGAATGCCACGGCCTTTAGGCCGTAGTAGCTTACCTGTAGAAGCGGAGAATACAGTCGATTGGCAACGAAAGCGATCAGTACTGCTCAATCTGAATCTCGTCGAGTCGCTCGAAATCCTCGACGTTTCGAGTAAGGACTGGTTCGTCAAGGATGGCTGCAGTTGCACCAATGATTACATCTCCATCGCCCACTGCATTTCCGTTGTTCATGAGTTCTCCAGAGAGGCGACCTGCTTTCCGCATCACTGCCGTATCTGCCGGGTACGCTGGTTTGGAGGCAAGAACGTCCTCCACGAGTTTCCGTTCATCCTCCGACTGGTTTGACCGCGAAATGCCATAGTATAGTTCAAAGAGTGTCATTGCGGAGAGCCGCTGCTGGATGAGGTTTTCTTCGAGCTCCCGGGCCTTCTCGACGGCGTCTTCGTCGCCACGCATCAAATCGATGAGAAAGGAGGTATCGAGTAGCACTTCAGACCTCTTGTAGTTCCTCTGTGATCTCTTCGAGATCCTCGTGACGACGAGAGCGGCGTTCTTCGATTGCGTCTTCGAGGGCATCTGCCTGCTCGTCGGAAAGAATCCCAGCGAGTTCTACAAGCGAGCGTTCGCCGGCGAGACGAAGCACAACCTCAGAGAACGTCTCGTCCCCCTCTTTATGCGCTGCAAGTCGATTGTAGGCTTCCTCGGACAGGCGAATGCTCTTGGACATCTGCATACGGGTGTATGCAGCTTCTCAATTTGTATGTTAGGGTCTGTTTCCAGACAGAGAGACACATCTATCCGAACACGAAAACCTCGGCATTAACGTCGTCGGGAGTCCGCACGAACTCAATGGCCAGTATCTCTACCGGCGGGCGCTCAGGCCGAGTGTCAAAGAGTTCATCGACCTCAACGACGGAGCAGAGATTCTCGAACTAGAGGTCTCTCCCGACGCAGCACTCGTCGGGGTATCTCTCGCCGACGCGGGCGAACGCGGGCTCATCCCTGACCAAACAATTCTCGTTGCAGTACAACGTGACTCGGCTCTCATCGTCCCGTACGGGGAGACAGTGATTCAAGCAGGTCAGTAACCCACGGCTGGAGTCGTGGGCTTCCTCCTTGCATCTGTGTGACTCGGTCACCGTGTTCTCACGCACCGGGCTGAGTACTGACCTCTTGCGAGCATTCGAGGGTGAGACGACGTGAGCGAGCCGAATCTCATTCTGCACTCACTGTGACGGAACCGAATCGCTTGATACAGATTTCCTATCGAGCACTCAGCTTACCTCACTCGGCGCCCTACTTCTCTCTCAAAATGCCGACGACTGCCACCGAACGACCGACCGAGACCGACACGAGAATGAAAGCCGTAGCGGCCACAGAGTACGGTGGCCCAGAGGTTCTGCGGCCCTACTCCGCGCCGAAACCCACCCCGGAGCCCGACGAAGTCTTGATTCGCGTCCGCGCGTCCACCGTCGGACCGGCCAATTCTGCCATGCGTGAGGGACGACCGTTTCCAGTCCGGTTTTTCAGCGGCCTCCGACGGCCAACGTCAATCCCGGGCGACGCATTCGCCGGGGAGATTGCGTCTATCGGCAGGGACGTCACGCGCTTTACCGTCGGCGACCGGGTGTTCGGGACAACCGCGCCCAACTCGGGCGCACACGCCGAGTACGTCTGCGTCCCCGAAGATGGCACACTCGAACTCACGCCCGCGGGCGTGAGCGACGCCGAGGCAGCCGCCGTCGCCGACAACGGCCTCACAGCGATACTGTTCGTACAGAACGTAGCCGACCTCCAACCTGGCCAGTCCATCCTCGTCAACGGCGCTTCAGGCGGCATTGGGACGTTCGCCGTCCAACTCGCCGCCCACGTCGGTGCAGCGGTCACCGGCGTCTGCAGCACCAAGAACGTCGACCTCGTGCGATCGCTCGGCGCCGACGCAGTCGTCGACTACACAGCCACCGACGTCGCCGAGACAGGTGAGACGTACGACGTGATCTTCGACGCCGTGGGCAAGGGGTCGTTCGCGCAGTTCAACCGAATGCTGAACCCGAACGGCCAGTACATCACGACCGTTCCTTCAGTAGGAATTCTTTTCGACATGGCCCGGACGAGGCTGGTCGGTGACAGACGGGCCGTCTTCGCGGCCACGGGCATGAAGTCAACGGGTGTGCGGAAACAATACCTCAGAGAGCTACAAGAACTCCTCGACTCCGGGGAAATCCGCTCAGTGATCGGACGGCGGTACCCGGTCGCAGAAATCATTGAGGCGCACCGCTACGTCGACACCGGGCACAAGCGCGGGACAGCCGTGGTCACGATCGACTGACCGACCAATCCTCACGAGTCGAGATCACCGAACGCGGCGCTCAAGACGTCGAGGCCACTACCGAAACCAGCCGAGACAACCGCTAGCTCGGTTGTACCCCGTTGAGGCGAAACAAGTTCGTATGGCTTTGTTGAAATCCTCAGACGCGGACAGTTTGCCGAGACTGTGCTGAACTCAGCGCGCAAGTCGGTCAAACTGCCCTTTGTCTTTGCGGAAGCTATTTTTCCAATCTTAGAGTGATTGTACTGTATGAATTGGTCTCGCCTTCTTCAGGGATTCGGTGGTCTCAGTGTCTCTTTCGGTTGTATCTCAGTCTGGTACGCATTCCAGCGTCAGATGTGTTCTGGAGGTGGAGAATGCGCTCCGAATATCGCGTATCTCGTTCCCGGAGTTCTTGCCGTTCTTCTTGGAGTCAGTTTAGTTGTGTTTGCCCATCGACGCAGTCCGGCGGAGAATGCGGTTCAAATCTGATAGACACACCCTCTGTCTGTTCCATGCGTATTCTGGCAGCTTCAGCAGGATTTAGGTGTGAGACTCCGGGCGAGTCACCACTTAATATCCTGGTTCGATACGGTTCATGAGGCCATCGAAATCTGTGTCGAAGCTCAGCACAGCATCGATACCACGCGACTCACACAGAGCGACTATCGTCGCGTCAGTGAAGCTGAGGTCGTGGTCGTCGTATCGACGAAACGTTTCTAGCGACGTCCGAACGTCGTCCGGTTCGACGTGGATCATCTCGAAGACACCAGGGAAGGGATCTTCTCCGAGAATGCGACTGGCGACGGTGTCCGCAGCCTCAAACGAACCTGTTCGAGCGCGCGTGAGGGTCACGGTCTCGTCGAAAACGTAGTCGTTCGTGTACGGCTGTCCGTATTCCCCATCAAGCAACTCGTCGAATGCACTGACGGCCTGGTCGTGCCGATCCGCATCCGTATCGTGGTGCGCAAAGAACACGCCAGTATCGACGAAGACACTCATCCGTACAGCACGTCGTCGATGTCTTCTTCGCTCGTTGAGACTCCGGACGAGACCATCCCATCGTGAAAATTCTCCCGCTCGGATTCGGCGAGGGGAACACGTTTTTCTCGGAACGAGTCAATAAGATCTGCCTTGGACTCGATGGCATGCTTAACGAGCCGTGCGAGGATTTCCTGTTGTGTCACTCGCTTGCCCGTCTTCAGCCGAATTTCGGCCTGTAATCGTTCGAGCCGAGACTTGGTGTCGTCGTCCATTTTCACCGACGTGGCCATACTTCTTAGTAGAACATACTACTGGGTAACGTTTGCTACCGGAACCACTGGTGTAACCAAAGTCTGCTGCACACATCCTCTGTATCTCGCACCCCGTTACTGACAGCGGTTGAGGTGTTCGCTCACCGACTGCTGAATGCAGAGTGCGTCTGCGTCAGAGAGTGTTCGAGATGAGTGAAGCAACTCTTTGACGTTAACTCGCAGTTATACGAAATCAAAGAGAATACCTGCGCCTTTAGGCGCAGGATGAATCCGACAATAATCTAAACTAATCACCGTTCGATTAACCGGCTGGATATTCCACGTTCAAATCCACATTTTTACAATAGAACATCACATAACCTGTTATGGAGCTGTTCCACGAATGCACATCCATCGCACATACCGAGCGAAAATCCGCAACCACTCACAAGTGGAGCGGATGCTCGACCTGCATGGATGGAGTGCATCGAAACTATGGAACGTTGCAAACTACCACTCCCACGAAGTGTGGGCTGAAACGGGCGAAATTCCCGACGATTCGGACTTGAAAAGCGAGTTGAAAGGCCATGACAACTACAAAGGACTACATTCTCAGTCCAGTCAGCGCGTTCTGGAGGAACTCGCTGAAGCCTTCAACTCGTGGTTCGGAAAACGCAAGTCAGACGACCGAGCGAATCCGCCCGGCTACCGCAAGAAAAACTACTACGACAACGACGGAAACCGCGTCCACGAAGAACACCCCCGTTCGACAGTGACGTGGAAGCAGAAAGGCATTCGCCACGATACCAAACACAACCGTATCCGCCTCTCGAAAGGCGCGAATCACAAAGACCACCCGCGAGACTGGGACTACATCCTCGTTGAATACGAGACCCGTCCCGAGGTCACAGTTGAAAATCTGCAACAAGTTCGAGCCGTCTACAGCAAGTCAAAGGGACGATGGGAACTTCACCTCGTGTGTAAGCACGAAGTAGAGACGCCTGACGCTCCCGGCAACGAGACAGCAGGCGTTGACCTCGGTATCTGTAACTTCGCGGCGGTCGCATACAGCACCGAGGAGGCCGACTTGTACCCCGGAAATCGCTTGAAACAGGACGGGTACTACTTCCCGAAGGAAATCGCCAAGTGCGACGACTCAGGCGGTTCTGAGGCCACTCGATTGCACCACAAGTGGTCGGAACGCCGAACCCACTTCTTCAACTCCTTAGCGAAGCACATCGTTGAGAAGTGTGTTGAGTGTGGCGTGGGTCGCATCAATATCGGGAAACTCGCTGGCGTCCGAGAGGATGAGAAGGGTGAATCGAAGAACTGGGGTCGTCACGGGAACCTCGACTTGCACGGGTGGGCGTTCGACCGCTTCACGAAGATTCTCACCTACAAGGCGAAAGTCGAAGGAATCGAAGTCGTAGAGGTGTCTGAGCGGAATACGAGCAAGACGTGTTGTGTCTGCGGTAGAGAAGACGATAGTCAGCGTGTTGAGCGTGGCTTGTACGTGTGTGAGCCGTGTGATGCGGCGTTCAACGCTGACGTGAACGGGGCGGAGAACATCCGTCTCGACCTGAACCAAAGTAACTCCGAGTCTGCACCTAGATTGGGTGGGGATAGGAGTACCGGCTGGTTGGCACAGCCCGGAGTCTACCTTCATGACTTGTCCCACGGATTCTCACCGAGGGAACAAGTGGTAGACTGCAAACCGTAATATCCCAACGCTCGGGATTCCCGCGTTGACGAGACACAACGTGTCTCGTTCGCCCACCAGAACGCTGCGCGTTCTGGGGACGTCTTCAGGCGCGGGAGGATGTCAAGACGTTCGCACCACCCCAGGCGAGAATCCCGAGGGCGAATACGCCTGCCCACGTCCGCCCAGAAACAGCAGTCATAGCCCCGTAGACCAACCGTTGGGCTTCGACGGTGAGAAACTGTGGCGTCACAGTATAGATTTCGATCGCCAGTTCCTCGCCGACGAGCGCAAACACCAACACGAGGAGTGGAACGAACGAGACGAACGCGTAGTAGGCGAGTGCACCCGCTGGGTACTTGATCTCCTTTTTGTATGCCACCCGAATCACTGTCATGGTGAATTCGAGCGTACCAGCGAGTCGTCCCATACCGTCACGACGGAAGCCAGAGACAAAGAGACTGAACCTCGCCACGGTCTCTTGGACGCGAGAATGAATAGGGTGAATGCAGCAGGCCAGTGAGCTGGCTAAATATACACGAAGACGCTGGAGTCGACTACACTGGGCCGGGAGGGGTCACTGGTGTAGCGGTCTAACAGTCACGTCACCACGGCTCGAAACATCAATTTGACAACCCTCATACCAAAAACACACTTCGATGGATCGTTCTCGAGGCGACGTCAAGAGGTCGGTTAGTGCTTCGGGGTCGATAACATCGAACAACGGTGGCATCGCGGTGATATCGCGGTTGGTGATGCTCGCCACGGTTTCGACAATCGCGAGAACGACCGAGTGGGGATCCTCGCTGAAGTTTGTGTGAGCGAATTCCCCCTCGGGACCAGAATCCACATTGTCGTTGAAAGGAGACTCAGCAGATGAGTTAGATTGCTTCTTGGTAGCACACATTCCCTCACTAAGCGATTCAACGTACTAAGCGGAGACACTGACTAGTCAGGGTGGATTCCCGCACCTGTACGCAGGTGTGAAACGACCGTAGAGTGACATCCTCTCACGACTCAAGTTGTGGGTTTTCTCCGCCTACTCTGTGTGACCCTCTCTGGGGAGTCTGCAGTGTCTCAAATCGCATTCGAGTACCGATCCGCGCGCATCTTCGCCGGACTTTTCGAACAGATACTCGAAGACAGTCCGCTGAGCCTTGCGAAGATGCTGATTGAACGTCTGCCGCGTTACACCGAACTTGTCGGCCAGCTCGTCACCGGTAGTAGCCCGTGGTGTGTCGAAGTACCCACTGAAATACGCGGCGTCGAGCGCGGCCATCTGTCGATTCGTCAGCGCGTCCGCCACGACGTCGTACAACAGATGCGGCGAATAAACGAGTTCCTCCGAGATGAGTTCGACGTCAGGATGGAAGCGTCGAATTCCGGCAGCGACCAACCGAGGATCAACGTCGCCCGGAATCTCTCCGAGAAAACGGACCTCCTCGGGAGAGATAATGACGGTACGGGCGCGTCCGCCAAGCGACCCAAAGACTTCCGAGACCGTCGCTGACTCCGAGTGGGCTTCGAGACGACAGTACCCATCGGCCGTACTAAGCAAGCGCGCTTCGAGAAAGTGAGGAACCTCTTCAACAGCGCTGACGAAAGCTCTCGCAGCGAGATCCGACGTCCCCATGTACTGGACGGTTGTCCCGTCAGGCATCGATACGATAGATTCGATATCGATTCTCGTCTTGCCGTGTTTGACCCGAAGCGAAGGTGGAACAGCGGACTGGTCCGCACGAAACTCGAGATATCGCACGTGTTCGGTGGTCAGTCGCTCCTCACGACGTTTCAGCCCCGTTACGTCCTCGAACGAGACCACGACGTACTCAACTGCTGGCTCTTCGTTCAGGATGGGAGCGGAGTTACTCGACAGCCATCGTTCAGAGCCGTCCGGAAGCTCGATCCAGTGTTCGAAGCCGAACTCCGGCTTACCGGTTCTGAAGACGCGCGAAATAGGGTGTTCGTCTACAGGGATGGGTGACCCATCGTCATAATATATCTTCCAGTCTGACTGTTCGTAGGTTCGGTTGGTGAGCGTCTCAACTGTGACGCCGAGCGTCTCCGCTGCACGTTCGTTGGCGAACACGAACGCCCCCGTTGGGTCAACCACGACAATACTGATCGGACTCGCATCGAAGACGCGCCGGACGAAATCCATGGGTAACGTTCGCTGCGGTTCGTTTGCTCGGTGTACGTCGACCGACTCACCCTCGCGACGCCCCATTGGCGTTGTTTCCGTCATCGCCACACCGTCCTTGCACCGAATCGGCACCCTCTCGTTTCACGGTTTCGACTGCGACAATTGAGTTCCAACCACTGTGTGAATGTCTGAGTACTATGGCAGTCAGATGGCGTCTCACTGACTCTGCATGAACCCATATCATCAGTACGCTGTCAGTGGATAAATGAGTTCCAGCGAGGCAGTATCTGGGGAATATATTCAAAAACAGATGTATCAATATGGGTGTGTTCTGGAACGGATTCTGTTACCACGAATGTCGAACGCCTCGAACCCAGAAGGAGGGGACAGCTACGTCGCTACCCAGGACAACCGGCTCTCACTCGACCATCACACCGGGAAGTGAGACGTACTACGGACTATACGTTGAAGTCACGGACCAAGGGATATCATATTGACCGACATACCCTCTCTATCCTCGAGTCAGTAAGACGCTTCTCGGATTACTGATGAGGTAGAAGGCCTCCATTCATCCGAAGCGCTATGCTAATTCACTGACTAGTCTCTGGTATGAAACAGTCCTGTTCGCGGCGCTCAGCACTGCGAACGATGGGAGTTGGAGCAATCGCCGCCACAACAGGATGTATGAGTTTAGCATATCGACTGACCGGACCAGCCGTTGGGATGACTGGTTTTGCGTTCAACCCAGAACGGATTGTTCTCGACACTGGTGAGACGCTCACGTGGGTCAACAATAGCATCGGCAGTCACACCGTCACTGCGTACGAAGAACGAATTCCTGATGATGCAGAGTACTTCAGCAGTGGAGGGTTCGAATCGGAGTCTCGTGCACGAGAAGACGGATACGGAAGTCGGCATAATATTGAGGAAGACGGATATTTCCGACACACCTTCGAGACACCCGGCTATTACGACTACTACTGTAGACCACACGAAGAAACGATGGTGGGGACTGTCGTCGTGAAAAAACCAAATGGCGAACTTCCAGCACAACCAGAGATAGTGACGCCAGATACTGACCACACCATCTCCATGGGGCCGTGGTCGTTCGCTCCCGAGTCACTCACCATCCAACCAGGTGAGAGCGTCGGGTGGGTAAATGGAACAGGGATTGCTCACTCAGTTACCGCAAACCGGGTCCCACCCGATGCAGAGTATTTTGCGAGCGGCGGATTTGAAAGTCGCAAGAGGGCCGAATACGATTGGGACACTGAACGAAAAGGCGACATCACACGCGACGCTCCCTACACTCACACATTTGAGACCCCCGGACGATATGACTACTATTGCATCCTCCACGACCGAACTATGACCGGAAGGATAATCGTGGAACCCGAGACGCAAGTACAGTAAATACTCAGAGGGTCAGTTACCCTCTCGAGGGTCGGTGCGAATCTCATAAACGCCCGTCTCAAGCAAATTCACGATATGGTCGTGCTCTTCTAATCGTTTGAGGCGCTGATTAATATACTGACGTGAGACTGTTTCTCGAATGCCCCGAGAAATCAGAAGCTCTCGGGCCAGCGTCGGTGTAACTCGGCCTTCATTTAGAAGGTCAAGTACGGACTGGTCTAATTCGTTAAGATCGTCTGGAGAGAGGGTCATTCTCTCATAATCGCTGCCCGGCATTTACAACAGTAACGACTCGTCTCAACTGCTTAAGCTTTCTCTTGGTTACTGACAAAGGTTGCAGCTAATACCAGTTTACAACAGAAACCTTAAGCAGAGTGATTGCATAGATGGTACTGATGAAAGGGTGGTCCTGCCGAGAAATCGGCCGGCGGTGCAACGCCGACCGCGCTTTCGAGGAAGCGAAAGCATGTCAACTAACGCAACCAGCAGTGAAAACTGCACCGACAGTCGAAACGCACGCGAAGCAATCACCAACATTCAGACCCTTCGTCGTGGAGACCGGATACTCTTCGAGGACCGGTCGAAGCCACTCACCGTTGTCAACCTCGGTACCCGTGAGTTCCCCGTCGTCAACGACGAAGATCAACTCATTCACCTCGTCAAAGTCCGTGGTGGCTGGGCGAACGCGAAAACCTACATCCTCGGTACCCAGCGAAGCATTTGGACAGGAGAAATCACAGGAATCGTCTGTGAACAGACTGGGTTCGTCGAGACGCTCTGGCGTGTCTCGGAGGCAACCGCATGAGCGCCTTCGACGACCAGCCTGAGACAGAGTTCTGCTACGGGTGTCAACGCGAACGCCTCAACTGCAACCACTCACAGGACAACAACGACTCAGAGACTGAACTCACGACGTGTGAGACCTGTGGTGCAGTCGGTCTCCCAGAACGCATCCTCGAACACGACTGCCGAGCATTCGTTGAGGACGTCTCAGAACGCATCACAGACGAGCGCGACGCAGTGGTTTCTCCGGAGGGAAACCAATGAGTGGCGGTGTCGACACCGTTGCTTCCAGTGCAGACACAATCGAGACACTCACTTCTCGGCTTGACTCACTGGAGGAAGCACTCGAGCGTCGACCAACACGTGAGGAAGTCGATGAGTTGCGTGCTGAACTCACAGGCCTCCGCAAAGAGAATGCGCGGCTTCGTCGACGGTTAGATGAACGACGCGACGAGCAGAGCTTCGTCGAGATCCGTGGCGAACTCACCGATGAAGGCCATGCAAAGGATCCCAAAGACATCTACATCGGCGGTGTGCCAATCGGGTCGGCGGTGTCGACGACGAAGTCGCTGGTGCGAGAGGTCAAAGAGTACATCGAGACTGGAGAGCGCACAGCGACGCGCAAAGAACTCATGCGCGACTTCTTATTGCCGCTGCATAAACTCCACCAAGACTTCCAGGACGGCGACGCAGAGTACCTCCGTGAAGAAAAGCACGCGAGCACACGCCGAGCAGTCCGGCTCTTCGGAGATGTAATCGAGCGTGGCCAGCGCTCGGGCGATGAATACCAGTACACCTCAAAACAGGCGAAGCGCTGTCTCCGCAATGCCGAAGATATGACGCGGAGTGGGCAATCAACGACCGTTCGGCGTGCCTTCCATGCCTTCGAGGACTTCACCCGGAAGGGCGACCAGGAGTCACTCTTTGAGTTCCGCGGCAAAGACAACCCGAACAAGGAGAACACCTTGGTCGCGGATGTAACTCGGCTCACGGACTACATGGACGGTCTCGAAGAGACACTGGAGGAAATCGAGACCGCGAACTTCGAGGTCGAGACTGAGAGCGTGGAGACGACTGTAGAGAGTGACGCGCAGTCCAGTGGAGAAGAGGCGCGTGCTGAAGCCGATGCGTTGTTTGAAGCAATGCAGCAAGCCACGACTGGAAGTTCAGAGAGTTTGCCACAGGGGAACGCAGTCGGTGGCTGACGGTGCTGTAAGCACGAGGTGACAAAGACGCGTTAGCCAACCCTCGAGGTGAGAACCCACGCCTCTCACGAGAACTACACGTCTGATTTGACTCAGACAGACGCGGTGTGTATGCAAGATTCCGCTACTGGAGGGTGTATTCGATGGAGCGGACGTGAATCAAGATTGTCCTCCGATCTTTGCTTTGCTTGCGCTTACACGGGGATGGCAAGGCCGCTTACAGCAGTGTCAGGTCATGGATTTCAGACCCACGTCGGACCGCCTTGACACGGTGATTACGAGACTGAAGTGAGTGGGTATTTGTGTGCGGTCTTTGACGACTTAGCCACTACATGGAACTCTCTGGACAGTCCATCACTATCACTGGTGGTGCAGGACTTGTTGGGTCACATCTTGCAGCTCGCCTCGCCGCAGATAATAGCGTTCTCGTCGCAGACGACCTCTCGAAAGGCAAGCGCGACCGTGTGCCTGAAGACGTCGCGTTCGAGCAGGCAGATATGACTACCGCCTCGGATGTCTCTCGGGTCATCACTGAGGAGACGGACATGGTGTTTCACTTTGCGGCGTATACGGACACGAACTACGCGAATCCACGGCAGTTGTTCGAGGAAAATACTGAGATGACCTACAACGTCCTCGAACGGATGGACGAGGTTGGCGTCGACAACATCGCCTTCACGTCGTCATCGACGATCTACGGTGAAGCCCCACGGCCAACGCCAGAAGATTACGCACCACTCGAACCGATCAGTGAGTACGGAGCCTCAAAACTCGCCGATGAAGCACTCGTCTCGACATACGCTCATTCGCACGGTATGACTGCGTGGGTCTATCGCTTCGCTAATATCGTCGGCCCGAATCAGCGTGGCAACGTCATTCCCGACTTTGTTGAGAAACTTGACGACAACCCAGATGAACTCGAAATTCTCGGCGATGGGCGACAGGAGAAATCCTACCTATATGTCGAAGATTGCGTCGACGCAATGTGTCACGTCGTCGAGCACGCAGACGCGACGTTGAACACATACAACCTGGGGACCCGGACGACGACGTCGGTGACGACAATCGCTGATATCGTCTCCGACGAAATGGGTCTCGAACCGGAGTATCAGTACACAGGTGGCGATCGAGGCTGGACTGGTGACGTCCCGAAGATGCGGCTTTCGATCGAGAAATTGTCCGCACTTGGGTGGCACCCACCGACCGCAAGTGACGATGCAGTTCGACGTGCTGCACGTGAGTTGATCGACGAGATTACTGGGTAAGGGAGATCGTCGTCGCTCGACGTTGCTACGGCGAGACCTCGAAAGTCTACAATACGGGTCCTGTTGAGATCCTCAGCCGCTGATCGTTTTCTGAAGCCGTGCTGAATATAGAGTGCAAGTCAGTCACCAGCGGTCGGCCGCTACCGACACATCTGGGTAGTTCACATACAGCACACAGAACTATCATCAAGGTCGAGAAACAGTGCCCATGGACTGGCGGGTTATTGTTGCCGGATTCGTCGTCTGTGTTGGCCTTGCCGTTGGGTGGAGAGACACCGGATCAGTTGGCGGTTCGATTTTCGCCGCTGGCTTACTTTCGGTGCTCTTCTTCGTAGGCTGGCTTATTGATAAGTACATTTATGGACTGTAACCGGTTCGGAGTCGGATTCCTCCCACGACTTCAGTCGTGGGTTACTACTAAGCTTCCGGACACTCCACCAGATGCGCCGGGAGGCCGCCTCGATTGACTTCCTCACCACACAGTGGGCACTCCTGGGTTTCCTCTTCTTCCCAGTTCGGACCACGCGACTCAACGCTGTCGTAGTAGTCGCCGAGGACCTCACTCGCCAGTTTCGACCACGACCGTCCTTGCTGGCCGATCGTCTGGGTCATCGCGCGGCGTTGCTTTGCTTCGACGAGCGAGGGATTCTCGTCGAGGAACGTTCGGAGGACGTCCTCGCGGTCGTGGTCTTCGAGGTAGGCGATGCGGGTGACTTCACCGCCAATCGATGTGACCCCACCTCTGCCTCGACGCACCGCGAAGAATCGAAGACCAGCCTCGCGGTGTAGGGGTGTGACCTCTGTCGGAAGTTCGTCGTCGGGGACCGGGCCGTGTTCTTGGAGGTGGGTGATGTTGCGTGGTTGTTCAAGCGGCATAGCCGTCGCTGTGAACTCGTCGTATTTGATTGGTGTGATTTTCGAGAGAATGGCTATATTGGGTCCTCCACCCCCCACTGTATATTACGCTCCTGTGAGCATCATTACTTGATGGCCGGCGAGTGCCCCCGGTGTGAGACCTCCACGCTCTACAGCCACCGTGAAACTGCCGTTGTGTTCGTCAATCCTAGTCCCCGCCTTCGTGAACTCATCAACGCCTTCGGTGAACCAGAGCCCTGCAGTGGCATCTACATCTGTACGAACTGCTACAACGCCTTCGACGATCGGGATGAGAAAGTGGAACCCTAAATCCTCAGAGGTGAAGGTGGCTATACGCCGACCGTCTGTGTAAACGACCGAAGCTACCACAAACGCCGCGAAGTGCTGTTTCTCGCTGCGCGGGAACTCGCCGGGCAGATGGCCGTCCATATCGAATCCTCGCCCGACCTCGCATTCCTCCAGCAGCTCGAAGACACTGCCGACCACCCACGCGTGGCGATCCTCGACGAAGCCGACGCCGTCGACCCCGAAGTCTTGTATGACCTTTTCGAGATTCCACGATTCGTACTCATCCTCGTCGGCAATCGTGAAGAGGACCTCATGGTGTCGATGGACACCCGGTTGCAGAGTCGCTTTCACGGCGCTCGGAAGATCGAGTTCAATCGCTACTCAGTAGAGGAACTCATCGGGATTCTGAAGAAGCGCGCCCAAAACGCGTTCTCGACTCCTGAATTCGTCGGCGACGACGACCTGGAGGCGCTCGCCGAGCACGTCGACGGCGATGCTCGGTTTGGGATTGTGTTGCTTCGCACCGCTGCGGAGGATGCAGTCGAGCAAGGTCTGGAGCGGATCACTCCCGAGATAATTGGTGAGGCAGTGTCGCGTGCGAAGTCAGCGCTGCGCGATTCGCTGTTGGATTCATTGCCTGATGAGCATCGGACGCTCTACGACGTCATCGTTGAGCACGAGCCAATTGGGCCGACGAGTGAGATTCGGCAGTTATACTGTAAGAAGACGGGTGAGTCGGCGTCGACGCGAACGATCCAGCGCTATTTGCGGGTGTTGCGGAACTACGATTGCATCGAATCCGAGGGTGAGAGTCAGAATATCGTGTATCGGAGTGTGTATCCCTAATCGCTAATAGCCTCTCGAATAGGTCTGATATCTCTCAAACCCGTATACTATGACACTAAGAATCATGAGTCCAAGGAGTGCCATTGTAACGTACGCTGCCGTAGTGTTTCCTCCGCTATAGACGAAGTAGAGATACGAAAATCCCGCTAGGCCACCAATTAGCCCACCGAGCCGAACACTTGTTGGACGAGATTTGTAAAGGATGGCCGTCCCGATCGCCGCGAGCGACCCAATTACAACCATAATGACCCCGAACGTGGTTGGGTTGGACGTCGTCGTTTGTAAGAGCATGAGATTCAGATTGTCTGACATTGTTAAAAATGAGTCGGTAGTTGTAAGCGTTAGCCAGTCGGTCCGACCAGTGAGATCCGAAATTTGTACTGTGAGAAGACGGGTGAATCGGCCCCGACGCGGACGATTCAGCGCTACTTGCGGAAGCTTGGACCTACGATTGCATCGAGTCAGAGGGTGAGAGTCAGAATATCGTCTATCGGAGTGTGTATCTGTAGGAGTTGTAGGACACCTTTCGCTGCTACTCGAAATCCAAATTCGTACTGTTCACGTCCGGTAAGCGGCGTAACCGACCATCATGCTCATGAACCTGAACGTACAGTATCGCTCATGGACGTGGGTCTGGTATTCGCCGCGCTGATACCAGTTCTCCTACTCGTGGGTGTTTTCGGACGGTCTCGTGTCACTCGTTTCTGGAAGAACCTGTTCACCGCTGAGTCAAGTGAGGACTTTTCGAACTACCAATATCTGGTAGTTGGCGGTCTATTCTTATCGATCAGTTTGTTTGGCCTCTTCTTCTATTTCGAGGGGAATCTCGCCATAGCGATCCTCTTCGCTGGACTTGGAGCACCGGGTCTGCTCCCGATTTACGTATCATTGAGGGACATACTGCTCGGAGACCCCTCACCAGGAGAAGGAAATGGTCCGTTTTCGATTTCTCACGACCAATTGGCCGTACTCCTGCTGCTCTTTGTTGGTATCTGGATTGGCGCTATCTGGATTGCCGTTTGAACACGGGCGGGAGCAGGCGTCAATCGTCGTTCAAGACCATGCCAATGAATAGTGATACAGACTTACTTGTACTGATAGAATCATATTAGGGCATGAACACTGGATTTTCCCAATCCTTGCAGTTGTTGTGCTCACTCTGCTTCATCTGAGGTACAAGCTTGGCCGCGTCGGGTATGAATTGGGGAAGAAGCACCGAAAGAAGTTGACCGGTAATCAAGAGGCCGAAGATGAGTGAGATCACGGAGAACCGAGGAGTACAGCTTGGTTTGTTAGTCACTCTTTTGTCAATGGCTGGACTGGCAACTGGGATACTAACTGGACACTTCATCATCTCGTTCGTATCTGCCCCGTTCGCGTGGGTGGGACTTGCCTATGCCAAGACAAAGAGCAATAGATTCACACTGTAGTTTCTCAAGCTCTGGGTTCAGAGCGTGACAGAAGGTCCGACATGGTAATCAGACACTCTCAGGACCTATTGACCCGGATATCCGAGAGTAGAACACAAGGCAAGACAGGTACGACACACCCCCCTCTCGGTTTTGACTTCGTAGTAGCGACTGCTTGCTGAGCTCACCCTCTCTATTCAGCACGCGCCTTCTGACAGGGAATAGGTAGTTCGTTGTAACCGTTGCTGAATACAGAGCGCGTCTCGGTCACTCATTTCACTCGTGATCGCTGTCACGTAGAGAGTGTAAGCGTATCGAGAGGTAGACGTGTGCTTAGCTCAGAGCAGGCGCTCGGTAGTAGTGACGGAGCAGTTGCGACACGGGCATAGCCCATGAAAACGCAAGTACGAACTGAAGCACCGCCCCAAGATACTGTCGGGGGACAATCAGCCAAAGGATGAGGGTTGCCACACAGATACAGACAAGCGTCACGACCACCGCTGTCACGTCGTTAACGTCTTGCAGGTCAGTATCGGCCAATCCAACGGTCGCCACGATCCCACAAACCACCCCCAGTCCGATGGCCGCTATCGTCGCCTCGAGTGAGGCGATTCGACGGGTAGGCTCGATGAGCAGTAGCCATGGAGTCCCTACGAGCGCAATCAAGAACATTCGGAGAGTTCGCGCCCGCTGGTTAGTGCCGTACAGCGGGTGCGTCTCCGAGGAGGGCTGATTCATGAGATGAATTGGAAAGAGTACGAGGATATCTGTTTCCCCTACCCCACCGAACGCACTGTAACGTTCGTGAACTGCCTCGGGGCTTGACCCCGAGGCACTCGCCTTGTTTTCTCTGTAGATCTCCCCAACGGGTATTCCTCTACTGAGCGAGTGAAACGAACAACACTCGTATACTGAACTCATCCTCTCAGTTCAGCGCACAGTTTCTATCAGATTCAGAGGCGTTCAACGCTGCTGTACATGTGGGTCACTCCTCCTCAGACTCAACTCGTACCGCATTCGTTTGAAAACGCTCGACAGTCATCTTAGCCCATTGGATCGCGTCTGGCGTATCATTGATAATCAATGCAGTGATGAATGGACCATCGCGAAGTTCAATCGCCATTTGCGGACGAACACCTTCTGTCACAATCACGCCGAATGGCACTGTCATGTCTGTCTCGTAAATGACAGCGCGCTCTAATACTGCGGCCAGAGCGGTAGTATGCTGATCTCGAAGTGAGTTCACAAGAGGAGTTGGAAGTACTAGTTCCGCCGTGAGTCCGCTATCGATGAGTTTGCGGAATCGCTCGACGTATCCCGGTGAAACGACAGGGGCAACACCACCAGCGCTCTCTGCACCCTCCAAGAGATTCCACACTGCTTCGAGATGTCGCTCAGCGTCGGTTTCGTCAGGCCGAACGACCTCTGCACCGACCAGCGCAGCTGGATCGACTGTGTCTCCAGGAAAGTCAGCGAGTAAATCACCGACGTGAGCAGTCTCGACGAGCGTATCGTAGCGGGCAAGCGCTGTCACACCGAACAGTGTCGGAACGAATTCATCTTCGACTGACTTGACGAGCCCTGCATCCTGAAGTTGTGAGAGACTCTTGTAGATCGTCGACTTCGAATCGGGGAGTACATCGACGAGTTCGTGTCTCGGCCGTGGGTCTTCGACGAGCGACCTGAGGACGCCGTGACGAAGCCGAAGTAATTCGGCGAGGTCTTCTCCTTCCATGCCGTCACGAGCTTTTCGGAGTACATCAACCCCACTGTCAAGCGGGTTGCGTCCGCGCACCTCGGAATTTCCGCGTCGGTGTCTTGACGCTCTGGGACGGCGATATCACTAATATGGATTACACTGAGACCAAACCCGCACAGGGAGCCTTTGAGGGGCAGCAGCTGCACGAAATGCGACTATCGGATGGACCGATTCAGTACTACGACGTTGGGTCTGGCGAACCAATACTCTTCGTTCATGGAGCATTTGTCAACGGTGGCCTCTGGAGGAACGTCTGTAAACCCCTCTCTCGAGACTTTCGCTGTCTCGTCCCGACACTCCCACTGGGTGGGCATCAAATCGCAATGGACCCAGATGCAGATCTGACGCCGAAAGGACTCGTGGGTCTGCTCACAGAGTTCCTTGATGAACTCGGCGTTGACCGGGTAACTCTCGTTGGCAACGACACGGGCGGTGCACTCTGTCAAGTGTTCCTTGCAGAGCACCCCGACCGCGTCGAGCGGCTGGTACTGACGAACTGCGACGCATTCGACAACTTCCCTCCGCTTGCGGCCCGTCCGTTCACGCTGGCTGCACGGATCCCCGGCCTCGTTGAGCTATTTGCTTTCGCTCTCCGTTCAGACAGGATCCGCCGTCTTGCATTTAAGATCCTCGCAAAGCATCCAATCCACCCACAAACTCTCTCCACATACGTTGAGTCATTGAGTAACAACACCGACGTACAACGAGACCTTCGAAAGGTCCTCCTCGGAGTCTCCTCACGATACACGACAGAGGCAGCGAAGACGTTCTCGGCGTTCGATGGTCCCGTGTTGATCGTGTGGGCCCCTGAAGATCCGGTGTTCCCTCTCGAAGACGCCGAAAAATTGGTTGAGAGCTTCCCAAACGCACAGCTTAGGCAAGTCCAGAACTCGTACGCGTTCATTGCTGAAGATCAGCCCGAAAGGCTCACGAAGCTGCTTTCGGAGTTTCTCGAAGCTCCACTCCCGACCAGCTCTTAAGCCTCGCTAGTACGATACCAGCCGACGTCGTCTGTGGTGAGCACACTCGCAATCACACCTGTTGTGATTAGTCTCGATCGTACATTCACCCGATCCTCGTTTCTATCTCGTCTACTACTCCTATCCACGACAAGGGTTTCCCGGGTGCTGCTGCTCAGAGGAGGGCGTACTAGTGGGTTGGAGAGGGCAACGTAGTCTTTGGCGGGGACAACTGCATTGGCGATTTTATCTCAAGCACTAGCGACAGAGAAGCAAAAATTGGATACAAAATGGTGTAGCTGTCGCTTTCCGCACTATTCATACATTCTAACTCTCGAGTGTAATCCGAGCTTTGTTACTATTGACTCGACAGAATATCCCAAAGCATCTCAGTTCACTAATATTTCAACCGCCAATTGTTGCGATTCTTTGATAGTCGAGATTACAAGAGGACTGGTCGGTATTTTGGAACCAGTCTTGTACATTCCACTCTATGTCTGTGTTCAGCGCGAAATTTACTCCTCAACGACAATAGATACTCGTATTATGCTAAAAATGAGGTCAGAAATTCCTTGGCGATTTGGACATCCTGTCTTGGGATTGCGTTCGTGAGTAGTGCAATTAGCAAGTAAATAATTCCACCAACCGGTGGCACTATCACGAGTGCTAATAGTCCCTCAATTGAGTAAGCAATAAAAATAATTAGCGGCCCTGCAATTGCTGATGTTAGGAGAATTCTTGTAGCCATTTTCCAATGAACTGGTGAATAGCCAAGGTATTTTGCACAAATCACTTGTGTAATCGGGAGGCATGAGTAACCTATCGTTGTCGCTATCGCTGCACCTTCAATCCCGTACCGAGGAATTAGAACTAAGTTTAGTGCAAAATTGATTATCGCAGTCACACCAGTTGCGACGACTACTGGCCTTAAGTTTTCGTAGGATTGAGAGATACCAAATATTGGTCGGGCAATAGCGAACGCGACAGTTCCAGGTAGCAGAATCAATAGCGGCGAAATCGCTGGCTCATATTCTATTCCAAAGTACAACGGGACAAAGATCTCGGATAATGCGGCCAATCCAAACGCAAGGAGAATTGTCAACAAAGACACATAACGCGTCGTTTGTGTTGCGAGCTCGCTGATTTTACTGAAGTTTTCATTATCCCAATAATCAGCGACTGTATGCGTGAAAACTAATTGTAGCGATTGAGGCGCAATCCACAGCATCTCAACGAGTACGAGAGCCGCTCGATAATACCCTATTTCAGTTTCGGAGACTGTCAAGCGTAACATCAAGATGTCGATATGATAGAGAGTACTAATAAAGAACGCACACAGGATGCTTCCTAAATTGAAAAATAACAAATTTCGAGTAGAGAAATTTGAGGAAACATTTGCAAATGTACTGGAGAGGTCAAGTTGTCCCCGGAGGAGGTAGATCCCAGCACTCGTGACCAGAGTACAGGAAACAATATGTCCAATCATCACCCCCACGACGCCATACCCAGAATATGCTAATCCGACAGCTAAACCAGCAAACGACAATCGCTTTAGGATAGTTAGTGGCTCTGAATATCTCTCCAGTTTCAAGCCCATTAGTGCACGACGTACTAATCCACTGTACTGCATTGCGATCGCGTAAGCTGCAAGCAGATAGAACAGCACCGTGTACTCCTGACCAAGATGTCTCTCAACAACTCCAAAGTATGCTACTCCTGCAAATAACCCGGCTGTGATAAGGGCAAGTATTCCTGCGAGTCGAAAGAGTACGTTCCAAACGTCGTCAACCCATCCTTCTCCCCTTGATCGACCAAAATAGGCCTGAGCAGCGTTAGTGATACCAGAACTCATCAGTATTTGAGTAATACCAAATATCGAGAGAACTGTCGCATACTCTCCGTACTTTGCAGTGCCTAACAGACGAGCGATTAGAGGTGTGGAGATTAGTCCAATTAGGATCGTGATTATTTTCGCGCCGAAGACAGACCCAAATGCTGAAGATATTGATCGATTACTCATTCTTGATTCTTTCTAATACCTTTTTAGCACGACGTAACGATTTTTCGAGGACTCTCTGATCGTCTTCAGATTGGACTTTGCCAAACAAGTTCTCTACCTCCTCTACAACTTTTGGTGTACGTTCATCGGTGGTCACTCCCGTGCGGAGTTCCAATAACGTCCGTATTACGTCGTCGTGCGATTCTGTCTGAAAATAATTGAGGAACGCGAGATCCTTCTCAAGCCTCTCTTCCTCTACAGTAATCCCACGAGTGAGGCGGTCAAGCCCCCAAACAGGATGTTTCAAAGCGGATTCTAAGCGGCCTGTTGGCCAATCTTCAAGCCGAGGAGCGTACGTCGTGTTGAACAGTTTGGCGGCAGAAGCCTGCCAGTGTGCGCGCTCACCAGCCACCTTGCCCGATTTAGTTAGATACTGACGATATTCTTTTGCTTCACCTGGCGGTATTTTGTCGACAACACCGTCTTGGGACTCGGTGAGGTGGACTGTGAAATCTTCTAGGTTACCGCGCTTAGCTATTAATTCAACACAATAGCTTCGCAAAGTTGCCGGATATTCTGGTTGATGAAATAACCAGTTTCCGAGACTGTAGAAAATTGGTGCATCATCATGAATCTCCCATCCTTGTGGGACGTGTGGATGATGTCCAATCACAGCGTCAGCACCGGCGTCAATCATGGCCCGTAAATGCCGTACCCACGTGATCGGTGGAATAGGGCAATGTTCTACCCCACCATGGGCGTTAATAAAGACAAAGTCATTCGTCTCTGCGGCATTTCTAATCTGCAGCATTATTGACGGGTCATGGCTCCATGCTACGCCAGGAGTCTCTGGGCCCGCAATTCCGAACTCACGTTGAGCCACTGAAAACAGTGCAATTGATGTATTATTGAGAGACACAACGTGTGGCGAAAGTGCTTCCGACGACGTATGACCCGCTCCAACAGTCGACAACCCTGCGTTCTCACAAGAATCGAGTGTTGCTTCTAAACCCTCTAACCCATAGTCCATCGTGTGGTTGTTTGCTAATCCGACCACGTCATACTCTCTCCCGAGGGTATGAACTGCACTCCGAGATGTGTGGATATTCGCGCCCCATTTTGGTACAGCATTACCCGCATCTACTGGGGCCTCCAAGTTCGTTACAGATAGATCCGAAGTCGACAACAGGTTGCGTATTTGGAGAGAATGTGGATTAGTGTTCCAGTGATCCGATGCCAGCATTGAATCACCGGTGAAAAGTAAGTGATGACGGTCACCTGCCGAGTTTTCTGAATTCATTAAGCAATGAACAAGAATCGGATCACATCAATCAACTGGTTTACTTTGACTCTCAGAACTATTTGATTCGCAGCCAAGCCAATAGTGATGTCTGCGAAATTTTCTCACACATTCATCGGTGTCTTTGATAATGGAATGTGGACGTACTTTATTCGTGATGAGGTTTTGAAAGCCGACTGATGAGATATTGCTGTAACCACCTTGTCGCTCTCTTCTCATCTAAGTATCTCCAATTCCGACACCTCGCCTCATCGAATGGATAGAAATAAAAATAGCGCTTAGTTTCATATATTTATGAATATTGGGTTTCAAGGTACAATCGATTATGGAGGTCTTGGAAGATTCACTACTGAATTAGTCAAAGAGCTAGGACCTCTTTGCGACAATATTACTGTTTATCCAACTGCGGTCTCTGTTGAAGACCCCGAATCTCATCCTTGGTGGACCGATATTCCAGACAATGTCCAGATAGCTTCCAATAAGGGCTTGATCAAGAATTTTCTCCGAGACACAACTGAATTTCAAAAACACGACATAGTTCACATTAACTATGCTAGCTTCGGTTCTCCGGCTCTCTTATCCAGACTATTCACAAAAACACCTTACGTTTTCACGTTTCATTATGGTGGAGATCCGTCCACCATGTCCGATTCAATCAAATACTCGATCCAATACTCAATTGAGCAATCGATTTGCTTACCGATTATCTGTCGGTTCGGAAAAGCAGTTTCTGTTTCCGATTACAATTCCACCAGACTTCCAGATACTAGGGGCTCTGAGGTAGTCTACAATGGTGGTAGTCCGAGTCTATTTGGATCTGATAGTACTGATATACGCGAGCGATTCGACATCTCAAGGGAAAAAAAGATCATTCTATTCACAGGGAAGCTACACGGATTCAAAGACGGAGAAACTGTTATCGACGGGTTCGCAAAAGCGTGCCAACTCGTGGACGAGGAGTTAGAACTAGTACTGGCCACTGGATCTGGTGGGTATGACGAGACAACCATACATGATCATATAAGCAACCATACTACGTTAGCAGATAACATTACTATTGCAAAAGATATTACAGACTCTATTCTCAAATCTCTTTACGAAGAATCTGATGTCTTTGTATTCCCTTCTTACGCAGAATCATTCGGAATCGTGTTTTTAGAAGCTATGGAGGCTGGTACCCCAATTGTTCACTCAGATCAGGGTGCGGCTCCTGAAATCGTATCTAATGCTGGGTTGGAGATCGAGGCTAAGAATTCAGAGGAGTGCGCAGAGATGATTGTTCAAATAGTTACTAATAAGGATACTAAATCAGAACTTATCAACCGGGGACATGATCGCCGAAATGACTTTTCCTGGAACAAAGCAGCGCACGAATATTATAAAATATATGAGAATTTAGTCAAATGAGGGTCACAATGTTAACAAAGTGGTTAGTACCATGGAATGGAACGTGTCAAGTTTGTGTTCGAGTGGCAGAAGGTTTGGTTGAGCGTGGGCACGCTGTGTCTATCATAACGAATGAATCGGACACCAAAACCAATTGGATAGATGATAATATAAATATCGTCACCAAACCGAGAAAGCCAATTGAAGGATATAAAATAATCAAAGAACATATATCCAACTTCGGTCCAGATATTCTACACTCGCACGACAACATGGGCTATTACTTCGAATTATTTTCGATACCCCACGTAGTAACTAGCCATAGTAATTGGCCTCGTTCGTGGTTCTTAAGTAAGAAACACATTATCGAGGGGGTGGGGTTAGAAATACCCCATGATATTCTAATGCGCATGTCAGATAAAGTGGTATCTGTTTCTAATTATTCAAAATCGCAGTTACGCAAAAGGGGTATTGAATCGTCACGTGTGTATAATGGTATCACTGATAAAGTCAACGATCGAGAATACAATGATGGGGTCAATGCACTATTTGTTGGTCGTATTGGGCCGAGGAAAGGAAAACATCTCCCTGAAATCTGGAAATCGGTTACCGAACAGTCAAATAACTGTAATTTAGATGTCATTGGCTATCCTGCAGACAAGGGTTTAGTCAAGGAACTCAAGAATATTCAGGGAGTAACTATTCACGGTAGTGTTGATTCGATCAAACCGTTTTATCAAAGTTCAGATGTTCTGTTGTTCCCCTCTAGAGCCGAGGCGTGCCCACTAACCGTATTGGAGGCCCAACAAAATGGATGCCCAGTTATTGCATTTGACATCTGTTCCCATAGGGAACTGATTGATACTGGATCTACTGGGTCAGTCATTCCAGCCTACGAAACCACAAAATTCGCTCAGGAGGCACTTAGTTGGGCCAAAACTCACAACTCTGAAGTATCTAGCGCCTGTGAATCCTGGATTTCCAATAAATTTTCAAACGAAATGATGATCGATGAATACGTCAATATTTATCTATCTATGTTATAGTGATGTACCTACTTACGGAGTTTCTTTGAAACTTTTCTGACCGCTCTTTTTGCAATTACACGTCCGTCGTAACTCTTGGATTCCGCGTCCAAATTGAAAATATCCTCTCGAGCGTTTCCTGTCATACTACTAGGTACGGGTATATCAAGGAGCGCTAAGGAAGTCGGGGCAAAATCTTCAATGTTCATCTCGACGTCAGCGCCATCTGACCCTCCGCCTGCTGCAACAAATATACCATTCCGATCTTCTTCGGATGTATGGTTTCCAGGTTTTGGGGGTGTACTGAATATCTCGTTAGTTTTCATTGTTTGTGGATACTGTATTTGGTAATTATTTGATGGTAGAGCTGCTAAGTCTGGTCGGGTTTCGCTATGCTCACTACCGTAGATCTCTTCACCATAATACACTGAATCAATCACAAACTCTCCAGTATCCGGGTGTCTGATACTCAGTAATTCTTCACGCAATGACTCCCGAATTGAATCATAATTCTCCTCAGTAATCCAACCTAATGGATGGTTTTTCTGAGTGTTCAGGTAAATTTGCCCACCGCTAGCAATTGTGTATGCAGTAGTCTCGTCCCAGTCGTAATCAAAGCGAGAGATTGTTACTAAATCCTTCAGACTCTTCTTACTCTCCCCTTCAGAATCGGACGTTGCAACCAAATTTTTCAATTTTGAGAAGAGGCCTAATTTGTGGAGTACTGATTCAAAAGCATCGTACACATAGTTATATCCGACAACTTTCAAGCTAGTTTCGATTCCAGGCTTTAACTCTAGATATCCGTTGTTGTAGAGCCACGAGTTAAGATTGATTTGGTGATAAACAGAACTATGACCATGATCACTCAATATCATGATTACGTCTTCTTCATTTGATTGTTCAAAAAGCCATCCAATAAATTCATCGTACATTTCTAGAAGTTCGAGTGGCTTCTTTCCATACTTATCTACGAGTTCTGGTTCGTGGTGAGGATGGTCTTCATCTCGGATATGAGCTAAACAATGAAGGATAGAATCACTTCCAGAGAACACATATGTATAAAAGTCGCAATCCTTCTCATTTATTAGATACTTCCCAGTCCCCATCCGAATTCTTTCCATTTTAAATAAATCACTTAGATAGTTCTGAAGATCTTTCTCAGACTTATCAGGCGTATAGGGAGAATATGGGTAAAGTTCATAGTTTGCCACATTTTGTTCTACCGTGTCTTTGAGTTCTGGTGGATACATAAACTCACTACTTTGAGAGGACGTTACTAAATCACCAATATGGAACCCATCAGACTCTGACGGCGGATATCCAGGCATTAGGTTCATTACTCCTGATTTGATCCCTCTCTCATCAAGATAGTCCCAGATGGGTATCGAATTTTGATGAATTATATTTCCATCTGCAAATTTCGTATCGTAACTCCCCTCTTTTCTTAGCATAAAATTGTATATTCCATGCCCTCCTGGGTCACGACCTGTCGCAAAGCTACTCCATGCTGCCATTGAGAGAGGGGGTACAACAGTCTTAGTTGTTCCACTTGCTCCTATCGTTTTTAGATGATCTATGTTTTCGACAAATCCTCCAGATCTTGCTTCGTCAAGCAACCGTGGAGGCACTCCATCAATACCAATAACATACACGGTTCTATCCGTCATTCCATGTACCCCAGATCCTGAAGACGCTCTTGGACAGACTCCTCATTTAAACTAGACTTTTCACTTATGTCTGTTTCTTTATTGAGTTCCACCAGTGTCTTTTCAAGGACATAATCCATAAGTTCACTGCCATTTTTGAAGCCAGATAAATTGTCTGCTAGACGGTCATATTCCTCAAGATATTCTTCCTTAGCCTGCATATCTGTGATTTACGCATATCCTGATATAAAAGTGACCATACTAGTATCGTTTTCTTATAGACACTATCTTAGTGATTCGCATTGAATTATTGGACGATGAAATAATGTTCATCTTCTAGTTTACTTCCTGAGTAGGCATTTGACCGTTGAGCGACTAATGTGGTCGCTGAAAATTGTAGTAATGAGCGAATATTGCATAACATTGGCGTGCACTCAGCTGCTGCCCACGCATAGATTAGTTGACCCCACTAGAAAGATCGCCTGAAACAAGCGACCCACGCCGAGGAGGTGGAGAATCCCTCCTGTTTCCCCGAACGAGAGACCAGCACTGTGGAGGAGGACAGCGAACGGCCTGAGGGATCTCGCCATCTGCTCACGCTGCCAAGGCCCAAGCGTTGCAATGTCTGAAATCTCTGTGAGCAGGTTTCAGAGTAGCATGAACAACAGATTCTTTTACCTGCTCGTCTACATTTAGGCAGTGCGGTATAACCGATTGAGGAAGCCAGCATAGCTATACCCAGCATAACTATACAATCCTACTTGCTGGAATTATTGGCCGCTACCAAATAGAGGTGGAATTCACCGCTCGAATAGACCTTGTTTGCTTGAGTATCCCTTTTGACATGGTCGATTATCGGTCCATGATTGTATTTTGACCGATAATCGTATGCATACCAAAAATCATACTTTGTCAACCATATGTATGTAGGTTGATTCGTAGTTATATGTGATCGGTTTTTTCCGTAATCTGGATATTGATCATGCAGTGTAGGAGCCCGACCATTGGGGGCTAAGTGATTTACCCTATTGATGTCCTCTTCACCAATTACCGCAGAGGCATACCGGTGCTGTGTTGTCTGATAGTGCAGTATCCTCGAATCACTATTTTTGTACTGAAGATTATGTTCTGTGCCTGCTAACTCGGACTCCATAACTTGTACGTTAGTGCGGTCATTAACAGGGTCAAAGTATATTGTGGGCAAAGATACGACCGCAATGATAACGAATAAAACAGTAACGATTTTTGAGATACTTGGGTTGATTTCAGATATAGATGCGACTACTGGTCCCCCAAATATTAGAATTAAGACAAGTGGTCTGAGTGGATATATATTAATAACGTTTATAACCGCATTTCCAATCATAAATAAGCCAGTACCAAGCAACCAACAAACGACCATATAGTCACGCTTTGTTTGAACTGTTGTCCTCTCAGCTACATACAGTACGAAGATTAAATATACCATTGCGAGTGCAGATACAAGACCAAACAACACCACTGGAACATAAAGTGGGACCGCCAATTCAAGGAGAGAATATCCTGCACCAGTGGCTTCTGATGCTTCTGAAGAATAAGCAAAGAGTAGTGACGTCTCGCTGAGAAATTCATCAAGGTCAGTTAGGAAGGTGAACGCTCTAGAAACTGCGAGACGGAAAAAGAATTCAACACGGAAGGAGATCCACGAGAAGAGCAGTAATAAGAGAACTGCCGGCCAAATAGAGGATATTGTATCAATTTTTAGTTGATCCTCGACACCGGTCTGAGCGAACACGAACATCAAACTGAAAAACACAAGGAATCCGAATACTGTCAGTACGTGATAAAAGACCGCCGCGAATGAGGTTACGACAAATAATAATCGCATGCGCTTTTTGTCACTTGTTAATTCTATTCTGAAATACAATGACAAACAAAATGCAAGGAAAAACATCCCGAATAGATATGGTTTAAAATAGGTATAGTTCCCCGTATCTTTGGGAGCTGCGAACGGGAAGAGGAGTGGAGCAAGTAGCACCATGTGCCGCACAGACATTGACCAGTGGCGTTTGAGTAATATTCCTGCAGATATGAAAACGAAGAAAAATACCATGGGTGTTGCCATCATCACTTCAAATCGTGATAGACCAGTTATTTCAACTAAGCTGACAACTAAGAGGTGTGAATTTGGATAGACGTCAAATGTTGGTATTTGTCCGGTCATGAGTATATCTAGAATATCTCCAGTGTGGTCCATAGCATCCGTTTTTCGCCCATAGAAGTAATGATCAGCAGCTAATGGAATTGAAAGCAGGACCAGCAGATGTAATGTCAGGAGAGTATACAATTTATAAATCCACAACCCGTCTTTATTGTTATAAATTATTAAATATATGAGCAAGGCCAGGAAAGAAATGCCAAGAAAATAGCCGTAGGGGCTTATTGATGAGATCAGAGACTTATTGTGAGAGAACCCAATGCTGTGTATTCCGATAATAGAGATTATCAGAGAGATACCGCAGGAACCCAGCAATAGTTTTTCTTTTCCAGTTCCTTGGTTTCGATTCATGGCTTTCAGGTTGCCACCAACGATGGCATCCACCGAATAACACTTGATCGACTACCTCCGTCCTCAAGACTTCTCACAACACATAATTCGACAATGAGTGCCTCTGGAAGCTTATGTGCCATTCGTATGTACGTACGTGTTTGCCTGTAAGTATGTTTCCATCTTACCTCAGAGATAATTCACGAAAGCAGATAATACGACTCGCTTTATAGATTGTTTGTTTATGACCTGCAAATACGTCATTGATAACACTGTCTAGTTACCTTTTAGTTAGCACCCAATCATCAAACAATATATCTGGTCGTTGAAACCCGAAGTAGCGAATAATACCTCATCGGATATTAGCATCATATAATCAATGTCTATTGACAAAGCGACAGCCTACTCCATTGAATCCTAATCGTAGGACTCTCGTTTAATTGTAGAAGGACCGAATCGCAGGATGACTGGTCAAGGTGAGAAGTGAGTGTAGCTGATATGTATTATCTCGTCCGTCCATATGTTCGGCCACAATGCTATCGAATGTAGTTGTCGAAATTCCTGGCAGACGGTCTATAACATCGGTAGCTTCATCAAAATGATTACTGAAACTTGATGACTCACGTAAGAGAATAGAATGTTCCGGCCAAGATCCAGATGTCCTCCAAGAGATTGGTGTATCGCTTTGAGATAGTAGTCCACGGAGTCCGTTCAGATGTCGCCATAGATATCTAATGGAGAATGGATAATTAAGTGGCACTCCGGAATCTGCCCGCTCGATCCTCGATAACTTGGATGAGAGATTAGAGATCGTAGAATTGACAATTTCCTTACGTAGTCGCATGGAGACGGGGATCTGGTTTTGCAATTCCAAGAGTCTACGGTCGATGTATGGGTTTCTATATGGTTGCTGCTGGAGAAGACCCTCATGAAAAAAGAAGCTCCAAGAGTTCGATATAGGGTAGATATAAGCGAACAGTGCGGCGTTGGTTAAGGATGAGTACTGAATATGACCTATTGATAGACTGTCGCGCCTATTATCAATTGTTTGCGATAATATTTCTCTAGCGGTTACAACGGTATTTTCGTGAATTTGAGCGTTAGTTCTCACACGTCTAAAGGCATCCGCGTATCTCGTCGAAAAGTGGTAGCTTTTCGAATCGAGCAGCAACTCAATAAATTCTGGTAAAGATGATATAGTGACGTGGGTCGGAATTTCAACAACTTCGTCTGTTCTTGGTATTTTCACTTTCTTTTGAGGTACATAATTACTACCGAAGATGCTGTCGCTCCATAGTCCGGATAATACTATGTCTGAATCTATGTTATCAAACCCAATTGAGTGGCCCTCGCTGAAAGAACCATTAAAATTTGAATATTTTATTTTTGAATCAAGAATTTTAGGGTAGTAGTCTTTACTTCTTTTTAATAATTTAAATTCTCCTCCGCAGCACTCAGTGACTATTTTAGCTAATTGTGCTTCGTTATTCATAGACTCATTCATGTGATAACCAGTGAATGGCTGGCTTAGGCAACCCGCTATAAGTCTTGAATCACTCCCACCACTCATCAAGACACCAAGCTCAGTGTCTGGCTCTACCCGATCGCTAACTGCCTGAGTGAACAGATACTGGAATTTGTCTACGAATTCACTAAATGAATGATCTCTGGGATCATATGTTGGTCGCCAATATACGTATTCATTCGAGATCTCATTGTTCATCAAATCATAGGTCAAAACAGATGCAGGGTGTGTTTGGTGAATATCCTCGAACAGGGTATTAGTACCAAGCGTACGCTCAAAAAGAAGATACTCGTATATACGAGATTTCGAGATCTCTGTCGAATGTTCCGAAATGGTAGAGATTGATGTGCTGAATATGATCGATTCTGATTCACAAATATAATATACAGGTCTAGAACCAAGATGATCTGAAATAATCGAGACTTCTTTTCTTTCCGGGTTATACATAATCGCACAAAATTCTCCGTTTAGTTCTTGTATTACCTCTCTACCATGTTGGTCATAGAGATCCGATAGGTAATTTGCAGAACCAGAAATAATTGATCCAGTTCGGCGTTTGTACTCCTCTCCTGAAAAGTACCCGTATATGTCTCCCCAAACCCAAAAATGAGTATTATCACTAGAGACCGCAGGTTGGTGATTATTTCTTTGCGTATGATACGATGTGTTTACCACACCCTCTTCTGTCTTATACGAATCTTCATTTTCTGAGGTGCTCTCCCAGTCAACTCTGACATCTAAATTGTCACCAAATACTCCGCTAACCCCAATCATAATCACAGATATCTATAGGATGACCAAAACATTTCTTATATAGATATGCCGCGTTAGAGAGTCAGATATAGCTGCATCACTTCGACACGTCCATATACAAGTTCCTGAACTGTTTAACTATCGCCTTTTTATCAAATTTTCTGAGTTGACTTGGTATCTCATTTTTATATTTGTCATAATGAGATAGTATCTCATCAAATCTGGTAGCCAGTTGGCTGGAGCTTCCCGGTTCATAGGTTAGACCAGCGTTTCCTAGGATATACTCCACACTGCCAACTTCTGATGATAGAACAGGAGTCTGGCTAGCCATTGCTTCCAAGAACACCCTTCCAAAGGGTTCATCCCAGAGACCTGGATAGACAAACAAGTCAGATTCAGAATACCACTTTGGTAGTCTCTCGTAATCTACAAACCCTTTCCAAACTATGTATTCGTCTACACCAAGGGCATCTGCTAGCTTTCGGAGTTTGTTCTCATAAGATCCTGAACCGATAATCCGAACCGTTGGCGTATACCCATTTTCTACGATTTGAGGAAGAGCCCGAATAAGATCTTGGACCCCCTTTTTCTCTTCCAATCTTCCAACGGTTAGGACGGTAGGTGACTCAACATCAACCTTGGTTTCATCATCTGATGGATCATTATAGAACGACTTATCATAAAAGTGAGGAATAACTTTCATTTTATCGCTGGAAAATCCCAGAGAATCGTAATCCGATTTTAGATGAGGAGACAAACAGTGGTATACTGAAATGTTGTCTTTTCCTTCCATTGAGTCTTTAGTTAACTTCGATTGGTAGAGCGACGTATAATTTGATTTTATTTCCTCTCGAAAGCCTTGGTTGCGTTTGATTGAACTCCTCAAAACACAACCTGTGCACTTCAGAACTTGTGGACCACTACATTTGCTGTTGTTCAGAAACCGCAAATCTTCTTTTGGACAGACAGGGCGATACGAGTTGAGCGTAACAATTGTAGGAGTATCGACATCATTGAGAGGGTAGATATACTCTGAACAGTAGGAGTGCACAAGGTCGTGTTCCGAAAGTTGGGTTTTAAGCGTTGATAGAGACTTGATTTTGTTATGTAGTGGGTGTGGCATAGTCCCTAGGTCGTCCAAGATCACGTACTCCACTTTATTTACAGCTGGCAATTTCTGATAATCAACACTATCATTTGACAAGATATATACTGTCAAATTGAAATGCTTGGACATTTCTTCAATTAATAATGTCGATGTTTGTACCGACCCTGTGCCCCCGTGACCGGGCCGATCAACAGGTATAAATCCTAAATCAATCTCCATAATCTTGATTCTGTATTTGTTCACTTATAAATAACGTATCTGTCATTACTAAGTCAATCTAAGTGGCCATTTTTGATTTCAGTACCATTCGATGCGGGGCCTTCAACTCAGACGTACGAACCGAACGAGCACGCCAGGGTGGTTGACAGAGATCATTTACGATCAATATCAAGTTAGTATCTACCCAGAACCCTATGCAGACTCGTCAAGAAACCAAGTCGTAGGATCCGATCGCGTAGTGGTTACCAATAAACCGAACCCACCAGTTACGATTGCCGTCGAAACTGTAGCCCACACGAGCGCGAACACTCCAATGAGCGCCCAGAGAGGTGCCGAGAGATGAACCATCGTGATTAGCCCACAGATTAGTGCTGCAGACCCCGCAGTAGTTGCCGCGGCGATTTCTCCGTATACACTTCGAACAGGAACCGTCGAAATCAAACCTCGTAGATTCCGAAGGCGCGGTTCTGGAACCCCACTACCATCTGAAACCAGGGTCTTCTGGTTATTTACAACGTGGTAGCGATAGTCGGAGGGATCAGCACGTCGATCGAAAATATCCCACTCTCGAAGATCTTTGACTCACGCTCTGACCATTTCTTCTTTCGCTCGCATACTTTTCTTACAGTCAGCGTCAAAAATCGCCTCTCGAAACTCCCAATTGGAGACTTCAGCTTCACCTTTGCTGTCTCCATAGCCGAGCAAGTATAGAGGTGTAGAAAGTTGGACTGCGACCAACAGTGTTACTGATCCCCCTCGTTTCGTGTGATTTCAGAAGGTACGGCTGTCTGCTGTCAGCGTTGGAAACCCACTGAAAGTGTTTACAAGGCGGCTTACAGCGAACAAAAACCGCAGTCAAAATTCCTACTCTGCGATCGAACTCAGGAAGAAGGATCCGAAGATCATCTGAATCCCGAGGATGATGGCGGTGAAGGCCGCGATGTTGGCCTCTGCAACAGGAATCGATGCGAATCCTGCGGTGAACCACTGCCCAACAACGAGCGCGGCGTACGCTGCCCCGGCGGCGAAGACTGCAAGTCCAATCGTTGCGCCACGTTCGAGGCTCACACGCTGGGTGAGCCACGTCGTGAAGGGGTCGTTTGCTTTCTGGATTGGGTCACTCGCAACGGTCGCAAAGGCTCCGAGGCTTGCAACCTGATACCCGACGAGTGTCATGAGGCTGCCGGCGATCATCGAGTTAAGTCCGAGCGAGGCAGGCCCAAGCTGGACACCCGTGTATGCGAGTCCCATGACGAGCATGCCCAGTGCACCGAGAAGCATTCCTGGAATTGAGAAGAGCTGTCCAGGGGCATTGACGAGCATGAATTTGACGTGGCGCCAGCCATCGGAGAAGCTCTCGAGCGTTGCCTCACCCTCGCGTGGGTGGTACGTGATTGGAATCTCTTCGATTTCCAAATCTTTCGCGCCGGCTTCCATGATCATCTCGGAGGCGAACTCCATCCCTGTCGACTGGAGGTCCATTGTCTCGAGTGCGTCTTTCGAGAAGACACGCATGCCAGAGTGGGCGTCGCTGACGCCTGCGCGGTAGAAGACGTTGAGGAACTTCGTCAGCAACGGATTCCCGATGTGCTCGTGAAGCTTCGGCATCGACCCGGGCAGAATCTCGCCTTCGAGGCGGCTTCCCATGGCCATGTCGGCGTCACCGTTCGCCACGAGATCATAGAGCTTCGGCAGCTCTTCGAAGTCGTACGTACAGTCGGCGTCGCCGATGGCAATGTAGTCACCACGGGCACGCTCGAAGGCGTACATGTACGCATACCCGTATCCTGGCTTGTCCGGGACGACGACGCGTGCACCGAGTGCGTTTGCAATCTCGGGTGTTCGGTCAGTGGAACTGTCACTGACGATAATTTCGCCGGTCATCTCGAGGTCGACGAGTGCGTTCTTGATACGGCGGACACACTCTGCGATGCCCTGTTCTTCGTTGAGGGTGGGCATCACGATGGTGAATTCAGGCGTCTTCTGACTATCCTCGTCGACGAGATATTTGTCGCCGGGATGGTCGCTTACGATATCGTCTGGAACGTCAATCGTGGTGGATTGTGAGTTCCGGAGTGGATTTGCGTTTGTTTTTTGCGTTGACATTTTGTATTGAATTCCCCCCCTTGACACATAGGGTGTATGCGACCTGAATGGCCGCAAAAGGATAGCGAAACAGAACGTCTTGTCACACTAACCTATCTCTGAAAAGTAGTGAATACTGCTACTACTAAAGAGTTGCTTTCGTGATAATACTCTAAGAAGGTAGAAGTCTCTGATTCGTCGATAATTTACATGGTCCTTAATGTGGTAGTCTCTCCGAACTCAACTCAAAGCGGCGACCCGCACTCGGGACAGTTCATCATAATCGACATCGAGAGCATTCCCGTCTCTTCACGAGAGACCGAAATACCACAGGTTCGGCACCGTAGCTTGCTTTGCTCGGACTCATCCCCGTGCCGTTTGGTATCACGCTGACTGGAGGCCATCTACTCAAGAATCACATATGAGCTACCTAATAACTCTTTCCCACAGTACTGTTAGCTCAGCAGTAAACAATCGAAGACTGGAGTTACAGCAAAAGTCCAGTCGGTAGCACTCACATTACAATGCCGACAGATACTCTATCAGTGTCTATGGGAGTTAGACGGACTTTCACACTCGCCGTCCATCGCTGGCTCATTCGCCGCGGCCTCATCGAACACCCATGGGCAGGGAAGTCTGAGTCACAGATTCAGACGCAGACAGATATCGAACCACAGAACCTCGATGAGGATCCTGAAATCTCATCTAATCTCCACTACAGTCTCAAAGAGTGGCGATAACGAGACATTCACGATTTTTTATGAACTTGGCAATAGTTGAGTCAACTCAATAGTCAACATAGTAAGGTTCTTACTTATCAAGGGCTGGTACGCTCCTATGCAAGCGATTGTACTCGCTGGAGGGTACGCAACCCGCCTCTGGCCACTAACCAAAGACCGTCCGAAAATGCTGCTGCCAGTCGGTGAGACGACAGTCATCGACGAGCTGCTTTCGGACCTCGAAAACGACGACCGTATCTCGGACGTCTTCGTGAGCACCAACGAACGCTTCGCCCCGGACTTCGAGACCCACCTCGAAGAATCCGAGTTCGAGAAACCACGGCTCTCCGTCGAGGAGACGGTCGAAGAAGACGAGAAGTTCGGTGTCGTCGGTGCACTCGCCCAACTCATCAACCGTGAAGGCCTCGAAGACAACGACGAGGATCTCGTCGTCGTCGCCGGAGACAACCTCTTTAGTTTCGACCTCGACGAGTTCATCGACCACTTCGAAGAGCAGTCTACGCCATCGCTTGCGGCGTACGACGTCGGATCAAAAGAGAAGGCCAAAGCGTACGGTCTCGTCGAACTCGACGACGGTGAGGTTGTAAATTTCCAAGAGAAACCTGAGAACCCCAACAGTACGCTCGTCTCGCTTGCTTGCTATGCGTTCCCCTCGGAGGTGCTCTCACAGTTCGACGAGTACCTCTCTTCAGACAACAACCCAGACGAACCGGGTTGGTTCCTCCAGTGGCTGCAGTCGCGACAAACCGTTCGTGCGTTCACGTTCTCGGGTGCGTGGTTCGACATTGGCTCTGCAGACGGCTATCTCGAAGCGATTGATTGGGCGCTCGCCGGCGAACCGCTCATCGCCGACGACGCCACCGTCGAAAACTCACGTCTCGAAGGGAGTGTCCAAGTGCTTCCCGGTGCAACCGTGAGTGACTCTACACTCGCTCGTTCGGTAGTCTTCCCGAACAGCCAGGTCACGAACGCATCCGTCGACGACACTGTAATCGACTCCGAAGCAACCGTCGAGAACATCGACCTCTCCGAGAGCGTTATTGGGTCGTACACGACGGTCGCACAAGACGCAGAAGACGAAGCAGAGTCAGCCGAGGAAGCGACTGAAGTCGTACAGAACTAACTCACCACGTTAGCCCGTCGTACTCGATTCCCTCACGGCGGGTAATCACACGGCGGCCATCGACCACAATCGGATTTTTCATCGCCTCGACTTCGTCATCAAGGGCAGCAAACTCATCCCAGTCAGTCACGACAACCGCTCCATCAGCATCGGAGAGTGCATCAGAAGCGCTGTCAGCGTACTCGATATCTGGGAACCGTTCCTGCATGTTCTCGGCTGCAACAGGATCATACGCGACGACGGTTGCACCTCGCTCCAGCAAGCCCTCGATGACTGGTATCGCACGGGAGTGACGAATGTCGTCAGTCCCTGGTTTGAACGAAAGCCCAAGCACAGCAATCTGTGTTCCGTCGACATCGGTCCGGTCATCAAGCAACGAGAGCAGTCGTTCTGGTTGTTTCTCGTTTACGCCGACTGCCGCCTCGAGCAGTTGCGGGTCATAGCCTACCTCTTGTGCAGCGGTGATGATGGCGGCTGTGTCTTTTGGGAAACACGAACCACCCCAGCCAACGCCACTCCGCAAGAAGCGTTCACCAATTCGGTCGTCGAGTCCGATTGCATCTGCGACCTCGTAGGCATCGACACCGAATTCTTTACAGATGTTCCCAAGTTCATTGACGAGACTGATCTTGGAGGCGAGAAAGGCGTTGTTCGCGTACTTAATCATCTCTGCCTCCCTAATTCCGGTTTCAACAACCGGGATCTCGCTGTCATTTTCTTCTTGCAGCGGCGCATACAACTCGTGCAGCAGACTCGCCGCCTCACCCTCGTTCACACCGAACACGAGTTTGTCTGGATCTTGAAGGTCTGAGACTGCGCTGCCTTCTCGGAGGAACTCAGGGTTCATCCCGATGAGGAGGTCCTCGCCCAGCGTCTTGCCTGATGCATCAGCGACAATCGGGGCAAGGACGTCTTCGGTGGTTCCGGGGACAACCGTACTCTTGGTGACAACGAGGTGCGTCTCGTCTGTTTCTGCAAGTGTCTCTCCTAGGGTTCGCGCACCAGCCTCGATAATTCCGGTATTAATGTGGCCATCTTCATCCGACGGAGTCGGGAGCGCGAGAAACGTAACGTCAGTCTCCAGTACACGCTCGTAGTCAGTTGTCGCCCGAAGTCGATTGCCTCCATGTTCTGCAATCAACTCATCCAGTCCCGGTTCGTGGATGGGGGCGTCACCGGCTTCGATTTGTGAGATGATTGATTCGTCGATGTCGACGTTGACGACTTCATGGCCGAACTCCGCAAGACAAGCAGCGAGGGTGGTCCCAACGTATCCGCTCCCGATGATGCTGACGCGCATTGCTCAGGGTGTGGATATGACCACGTAAGAATGTTCAGGAGATAATCCAGACAATCCAAACACTCTGTTATTGTGAAAAGACTTACGTGCAATTAGTTCCGCGAGTGTGCTATGAAGGCAGTCGTCCTCGCAGCCGGCAAGGGAACCAGGCTCAAGCCACTGACCGATAACAAACCGAAAGGCCTCGTCGAAGTCGACGGGGAACCAATCTTGACGCACTGTTTCGAGAAGCTCGCACACCTCGGGGCAGACGAGTTCATCGTCGTTGTCGGCCACGACAAAGAACAGATTATCAGCTACTACGGCGACGAAGTCCAGGGCGTTCCCATCACCTATGCCCACCAGCGTGAACAAAACGGACTCGCACACGCCCTCCTTACTGTCGAGGACCACATCGACGACGACTTCGTGTTGATGCTCGGTGACAACATCTTCGAGGCAAACCTCGGTGACGTCATGCGACGCCAGCAAGAACAGCGCGCCGACGCCGCGTTCCTCGTTGAGGAAGTTCCCGAAGAAGAAGCCAGTCGCTACGGTGTCTGTAACACGAACGACTACGGCGAGATTACTGAAGTTATCGAGAAACCCGACGAACCCCCGACGAACCTCGTGATGACTGGCTTCTATACGTTCTCACCGGAGATTTTCCACGCCTGCCATCTCGTCCAGCCTTCCGACCGTGACGAGTACGAAATTACGGACGCAATCAACCTGCTGTTGCAGAGTGGCCGGACGATCGATGCACTGCGTATCGATGGCTGGCGCGTTGACGTCGGTTACCCAGAGGACCGTGACGAGGCCGAACGTCGGCTACAGGACCAAGAAGTGACCGCTGCAAACTAGTTAGTCGTACAGCAGTTGCCTTTCTGTAGGGCTGTCTCAGTAGTGTAGACTCGTTTTGTCGTCTGCAGGCAACAAACACCTCTTACACCTCGTTGCATCTCGCTGGACAGTGATCGACGAAACGGAACGAGGTATAAGCGCGTGTGTTCGCGTTCAACCGTTTGACCGTGATGAGCACAGAATCACGGATCCGACCAACCTCTCCTTGTAGAGTTGCTGGATGATCAATGCACTGCGCATTGGTGGCTGGTGTGTCGACGTCGACTATTCAGAATAGAACCGGCTAGTGAGTGCGGATACGCCACCTAACAAGGGAGCAAAACGGTTCTGTCGAAATCCTCAGAATCAGACCGAAGCGACGTGCTGAATAGAGAGGGTGAACCTCGCACTCGCGAATGTCAACAATTGGAATTTTGGTGGCTAGGGAATCGGGTCAAAATAGTACTGAGAAAACACTTAATCGCCAGGCAAACGATTGGTGTTATGACTGTCTCAGTGGTTCCTGCGGAGCCACACCACGTCGATGGAATTTGTCGTGTCTGTGCTGAAGGATGGCGGGAAACTTACTCGGGCATCCTTCCCGAGCAAGAGATCGAAGCGACCATTGAAGATTTCTACACTCCCGAACAGGTGGCACAGGAGGTAAACTCGCCAGAAGACTGGGACGGTTGGCTTGTCGCGCTTGAACATGACGAAGTAGTTGGCGCAGGTGGTGGTGGCCTCACTGACCCGTCTACTGGAGAAGTATTTGTCCTATACGTTGACCCAACGATGAAACGAAGAGGAATTGGCTCTCATCTGCTCGAATCAATAACAGCGCAACAACGAGAGCAGGGGGCAACGGAGCAGTGGGTCTCCATTGTTCCAGACAACGATATTGGCAAATCATTCTATCTGAAACACGATTTTGAAGTCGTAGGCCAGCGAGAGGCATACGGTGAAGCGAGCGATAGAGATTCGCTTCGACTCAAACGCTTCGTCTAATCGGGTCGCAGTAGAAGACTGACCGACTTGCGCTCTGTATTCAGTATCGGCCTCTGCAAATTATCCACTTACGAGAGTTTCAACAGAGCCAGCAAAAACTGCCTTAGAGCCAACAACCAGATGTGAGAAAATAGTCATCTGATACCTGAAAACCAGAATAAGTATCGGGAGTGATGTAACAGACGTAGTGATGTTACCGACAATTTGACGAAGAGTTAAAAATTCGAGAACGTACTGACTTAGACAGAGGACAGCCACGCAGATACAAGGAGATGTCCATGCAGTGCTCGTCGTTCACCTGCTTCTTTGGACCATGTACTCGGTCCCAACGGTAAATACACTCTACTCGGTCATCTGATCACTGGGTAACGTACAGTGAGTAGGCGATAACCGCGAACCCGATGGCCGTCAACGCGTTTTCGGCAATAAGCGCATTATGTGTACTGAACAGTAAGAGTTGGTCTCCAACACCGGCGAGAAGAGATCCAAAGGTGACGATGCCGAACCCTGCAGCGAGATACGTCAGTCCCTTCCAGCCGCTTTTGCGAGCTGCCGAAAAGGCGGTGTAGGTGATGAACCCACCAATGAGCAGTGTAATCGTTTTGAGAACGATAACGAGAAACGGTATTTCGCTAGTCATAATTCCTCGCTCATACGCGACCAAAACTGTGCGAGCTGATGGTCTGCAGGCTGTCGAACAGTTCCGAGTTCGAGTTCAATCTCGCCGTCTTCTTCGAACATGACTGCCACACCCGTAATCGAACGCTCGTAGGTGTTCACGTGATGGCCGTCGGACCGAATTTCTGTGTCTTCGCGGACGAGACCAGCATCAGAGAGTGCTTGCAGTTTGCGGTATGCAGTTGTCTGGGAGAACTCCGACATCTCAGAGACGTCCTTTGCGTTGCGTGGCTGCTCAAGATCTTTGAGTATCTCTCGACACCCGGGGTCTGCAAGCGTTTCGAGTACGGTTTGCAGTTCTGTACTGGGTGGAGACTCACTGGGCATGTTTGTCGACACTTGAGAGATCGCATTGTGACTCCCTGTAAGAGGCAACTCCGATTGGTTCGTGTCTGTGAGGGCTGGCCATCTTGGGGGGTGAACATCAATTGGCGACGACTGAGGTAGCGTGTTAGTGAGGGTGCTGTCTGTGTGAGATTCGATAGTCGTACTACCGATTGGATGTCATTGCCCCAATATAAAGTAGAAGTGATGATTTCCAGATGTTGAAAATCATCCCCCTTATTGTTCGGCGCAGCGCCCGATGGTCAAATTGCAATGAAACAGTCCCCGACCCGGAGACGGTACCTCAAGACTGCAGGACTTGCCAGTCTCGCCGTAACAGCAGGCTGTACTACCAGTGGGAATTCTGGGCAAGTCGCCGGCGGTGCTGGTGATAAGTCGACAGAAACTGACACAGAGACACAGTCACCAACCACCGACGCTCCACAGTCAACTCCCGAAGAGTCCTTAGAAGAGTGGCTTGCAGACGCGAATGGATACGATGGAGAGGTCATTCGCCACGGCAAAGGATCGAAGCCAACAATCTGGGTTGGGAATCCTGTCGATGACGAGTGGGCGTTCGACCCACCCGTAATCGAAGTTCCTCCCGAAACGTTTGTCGAGTGGGATTGGACTGGCCACGGCGGCCAACACAACGTGGTCGCCCTCGACGGTACGTTCGATAGTGGGCGGACGAACGCCCAGAAGGGAACGTCGTACGAATACCTCTTCTTGCCCGAAGAGACTGGGGTGTATCGGTTCGTCTCCGAACCACATCGTGACGAGGGCATGAAAGGCGCAGTCATCGTCAAAGAGCCACCAACTACTGGCATCGAGGAAGTCGACGAGTGGGTTCAGTTGAGCAACACCTTCGACGGCACCATCACCGACAAAACGAATACGGACACCACGACCATTACTACCGGAGCCGAAGGCAACCGCGGGACGTTTGCGTTCGATCCGGTAGTATTGAAGATCTCTTCAGGAACGACTGTGCAATGGGAGTGGGCAGAGGATAGTGGTCCACACACCGTCGCCTTCGAGGATATCGACGTCAGGACGGACGAAGTCTACACTGAGGCAGGCGTTCACTTGGAGTACACCTTCGAGGAGAAGGGCATCTACCGATACGCCTGCGAACCGCACGAGTCACTCGGGGGACGAGGAGCCATCATCGTCGAATAGCGTCCTGAGCCACACAACTCAACGACTCGCCATCACTCGCGGTTTTCAGTATTCGTTGGCATGCCTGTCACTGTTTTTTGACGTAGAACTCTACCAGCGGCGTTTCTCGTAGCCATAGCAAGGAATCCATGCTTCGACAAAAGTGACCGACTAGGCTGATACAAGTGGTCGTAGGGTACGGGTTGTCTCCAGCATCGGACTGTTTTCTGCATCAAGCGAACACCCTTTTTCTTCGCTCACAGCACCCTGTTTGCTCCTTGAGGGCCGACGGTTCACATCACACAAGAGATGGTAAGGAAGATGCCAAGGAGTGTTAGCACAATGCCGACGCCACGAGTGAGATTGACTTTCCATTCTGTGGGCTCGACTGGTCCTGCGGGTTTGCGTCCGATCGCATCAAGTAGTTCTTCGGAGCGAGCGATTTGGTAGGGCCAGATGGCAGCAGGCACCCCGAAGATGAGACAACCACTGCCCCATACGATTGAGTCGGGTGAACACATACCCTCCAAGGTTGTGTCGAAAGTAAAAGTCGTACCGGTGTTTGGTGTGAGATAACATACGATGTACATCTCGAATGTCACCGTATTCGAACACCAGAGAAAGGACCAATACACCGGTATCAAAGCGCTTTTTGTCAGACTGAGTGCCTCTGGGGCAGTCACATCGCATTTTAGTTATCACGGGCTACGAGTGTGATTTCGTCTTCAATCGGGCTTTGAGAAGTCAATCTCCACTCGCAACACACCGAGATTGAACAGCGATGCTTACCAGAGGTTGCAATTCTATTTAGGATCGCTATTCTGCAATTGTAGTTCTATACTGGCCGTGCAATTCCAAAAAAGGCGATAATTTTTTAATTGGTAGTGCCTATTTGGACGTAATGATCGACGGTTACGACCTCCCACCAAATGCACCTGGACAGTATCTTCCACTCCGTGAGGACCAACGTCTCCCGAAAGCATACTTCCCAGACAAACTCCCACCCAGGCTTGATCTCTCTGATGAGGTTATCGTTGAACACGGACGAGCAATGTGGGCGCTTGGTCGTCTCGAGGGATTGGGCAGCGAGATTGACAACCCTGGTGCAGTATTCAGCTCGTTCGTTTACAAGGAAGCAGAACAGTCTTCGCGAGTTGAAGGTACCGCCGTCACAGTCTCCGACATATACCGTTACGATGTGGATCAACTAACGTTCCGAGAATCTGCAGAGAATGACTACGAGGCCGATGTCGGGGAAGCTCGGAACTACATCCACGCGCTTGATGAGGCAGTATCGTATCTGCGCACAGCAGGGTTCAATCGCTCCAGTCTCACCGTTGAACTGATAAAGCAACTCCACAGGAAATTGCTTGAACAAGGTCGTAGTGATGACGAGGACCCGCTACCTGGACAGTTTCGTCCTGGGTTTGCTGTCATCGAGGAGGACATCCCACGTGGGTTTGGAACGCGTGTCCGGTTCGTGCCTCCCAAACCAGATACTGTTGTGGGTCTGATGGAGGATCTTCAACGCTTTATACAGGGAGGCAACTCTCTGCCCACATTGATCGACGTAGCTGTCGCTCACTACCAATTTGAGACGGTCCATCCATTCAAGGACGGTAACGGCCGTGTCGGCCGCATCCTCGTCGTTCTAATGCTTATCGCCGGTGGGTTGCTTCACTACCCATTGCTTTCTCTAAGCGCCTATATCGAACGTCGTCGCACCGAGTACACAGATCTTCTTTTAGCTGTAAGTGAGGAGGGCAAGTGGGATGAGTGGCTCCTCTTTTTCCTCCGAGGAATCCGCGAACAAGCTGAAGAAGCATTTGTACGGGCAAAATTGCTCATTAACACACGTCAGAAATACGTGACCGAATATGCTGAGCAACCGAAGTCGGTTCGGAGTCTTGCTCTCTCGTTGTTTAAAGATCCATACTTCACGGTTAGAGAAGCAAGCGAACGAATTGATGTCGTCTACCAGACTGCGAACAACGCTGTTGATCGCTTAGAAGCAGACGGGGTCGTTACGGAAATCACCGGAAACAAACAGAACCGCGTATTCAGAGCAGAAGAAATAATGGATCTCGTAGAACGTCCTGCAAAGGGTCTGCCTGACGCGGCAGAACTCATCGATGTTGAACACGCGTGGAACCTTCCCGATAGACCACTTTGAGACTCGCACAGAATACAAATTCAAGAGAATGTGGCACCCTCCTTGGTGTGGGTTAGTTCGACTCGATGAGACGGTCTCTGCGGGCGTCTTCGATGTCCTCGAGCGTTTCTGTCTCTAGTAGTTGTTCGACTTTGCGTTCGAATTGTGCTTCAGTCAGTTCGCCTTCTGCATAGCGACGCCGAATTGTCTCAAGTGGGGTTTCAGCGGGCGTTGCTGCTTTTGTAGGAGTCTGTGATTCTGTGTCGGGAGTCGACGATGTGTTTGTCTTCGACCTCCACGACCCGGACTGTTGCCAGTCGTCGTATTCTTCGTCGTCGTATTCTTCGTCAAAGATCATACTCACGACTGGGATAAACACAATATATCCGAAGAGGAGAGCACCGATCCACCAACTGTGACCGATGAGCAAGAGCGAAAGCCACACACCGGTGACGAGTGTGGAGGCGATTCCAGTTGCATTTTTTCGTATCCGTTCTGCGGGGGAACTATTTGTCACAGAGGATATCTATAACACTTGTTAAAAAATGAATTGTATGTGGTTATCGTGAGGGTGACGTCGCAGTTGAGATGAGTTTTGATTCAGCTTTCCGGAGATGCTCGGCCGCCGTGCTAGGCGAGCATTCTAACACCGCAGCGATATCCTTCGTATTAGATTTCCGTGGTACTTCGTAGTATCCGAGTTCAACAGCAACATCGACGGCCTCGCGCTGGCGTCTACTCAACTGTGTCTCCAGAACGGCAGCCATCGAAGTTAGTCCACTGATTTCCTCTATCGTTACGTCAACTACGTCGGGCACACTCTCAACTGCGTGTTGAATTTCGCTATCTGGACCGAAAACGGAGAACGTCACTGTCCCATCTTCGTGATACCGTATGGGTGGGACAACTACTAGCCCACCATGTGTGATCGGGCCAAAGAGGTCACTCAACTCATTAGTGGTTGCATCCCGGATATAGACGTAGAAGGCGTCTGCTCCAGCCGTTTCAATATCGTAGTCGAGCACCTCCGGAATATCTGCAATGGCGTTCTCAAAGGCAGCAGCATCACCGACAGCGAAGTGAAGAATCCCGAATGCGTCGCCAGTGTAGTTCCATTGGAGGGCGGTTGCACGCTCGATGAAGGGGGCGTTCGCCCACAGGTCATACATCGGGTGGATGTCGGCCTCACGCCCACCTGCGGTGATTCGGACCCGTAGATGCTTCATAGCCGGGGTGACCAGACCAGTCAAAATAAACCCCTCCCATGGGTCCGGCAGCAGCGACTCAGCTCACCACACAGAATATGTGTGTATGAAGGTGTTCATCACGGGCGCAACAGGTGTTCTCGGTCGGCGACTCGTAGCCCAACTCACCACTCACGGCCACGAAGTAGTTGGACTTGTACGCGATGATGCAGGAGCCGACCTCGTAGAACAGAATGGGGCCATTGCACGATACGGAGATGTCCTTGACCCCGAGACACTACGACAAGCGATCGACGACGATACTGAAGTCATCGTCCATGCTGCGACAGTCATTCCAAGGTCACCAAAGCCCAGCAAGGACGAATGGGCGCAGAACGGTCGTGTCCGAAAAACGGGGATGCAGAATCTGCTCGAAACCGCTCCCAGTGAGTTGAAGCAGGTGTTGTTTCCGAGTGTGGTGTGGGTTGCGCGTCAACCTGATGGGTCTTGGTTCGATGAGACCGCTGACCGATATCCAGATAGAGCCACACAGTCTGCCGCAGAAGTCGAGAGGCTCCTCCAGTCACGTGCAGCAGTCGACGATTTCGAGGCAGTGATTCTTCGGTGTGGGTTCTTCTATGCAGCAGATGCTAGAGACACCCGACTCTGGGGAGAGAAACTCCTTGAAGGCGAACTCCCCATTGTCGGTGGTGGGCTGCTTGGCCAACAGGATGCGAAACTTTCGTTTGTGCATGTTGACGACGCAGCATCGGCGTTCGTTGCAGCTATCGAGGCTAACGCGAATGGTCTCTATCACGTCGTTGACGACGAACCAGTGAGCGGAGCCGCGTTCTTCGAGCGGCTGGCGGAGTTGTTGGATGCTCCAGAACCACGTCGGATTCCGGGCTGGCTCGCCCGGCTCTTCATCGGAAAGGTCAACGTCAACGGATTCACGAGTCCGATGCCAACGACGAACGAGAAAATCAAGACCGAACTTGACTGGCAACCAGCATACCCTTCATTCGAGGAAGGCCTCAAGCAGGTGGTTGAGAGCTGGCAGACCAACGGAACAGTCACCGGCTCACGTGAAGAGTCAATCACTGAAACAAAAATCTCGATATAGAGCGTAGTGACGTGGCATTCGATACTCTCAACGGTTCAATCGTACGCTGGCGATGTTGCGGACGATGCACAATCAAAAACCAGCGTCTTCCTTTTTGGCATATGACAACAGTAAGCAAGCCAGCAGCCCCATTAGTCACTATATCGATCATATGCGATCATCGTTCCAATGAGCGTCGTGAAGAACACGAACACAACAATAGCTCTAGAGGGAGTTCTCGGCTCAGCACTTCCTCCAACAAAAAAGATTGCAACCATACCTACAACCAGAGCAGCCAACAAAGAGAGAATATAGATTTTGAATCCTCGAGCGATATCTGCCCTTTGAGCCATACATTCACTTCATTCTACTCACTCTTCAAGAGGAGGAAACCTCTTACAGTACCAGAACAATCGTAGGACTGTCCTCTCCATGTCCTCGATACTACTGGTAGCAGGCATTGTCCTCCTCCCCATCGCAGCATTCGCAACCGTCTACGGTCGTCGTCAACACCGAAAAAGTACGCTCATCAAGGATACCGAGACAACTGACGTTCGAGATATCAAAGAGGAAGGCCTCGTCGAACTCAAAGGCACCGTACGCGAAGACGACACCTTCGACTCCCCGATAAAAGGCGAACAGAGCGTGCTCTCAGCATGGGAAGTCGAAGAATGGAACGAGACGGGTGACTCCGAGATGTGGGAGACACGTGCCGAAGGCATCTACGCAACTCCGTTTGGTCTCGATGACGAAACTGGGTACGTCCGCGTTGAGGTCGGCACCCACGTGAAAGACGCCTCGACAGGCACAGGAATCGACGAGATCCAGATCGGCCCGATTAACTTCGACCGATATCTCTCGAATGGCGTTTCCGTCGACAATCTCCTCGCGTCACTCAGCAGTTTCTCCGTCGAAACCACTGTCCGACCGGACACTGAGCCTCCCGAACGCATCAAAAACTTCGTTCAGGGAGAATCTGGAGTCACCACGCAGACCGACTCGATTACCAACATCATCGACTTTGGAAACGCCCACGGTGAACGTCGCTACTACGAAGGGACGCTTGGTCCCGGCGACGACATCTATCTCCTTGGGCAAGTTCGCGCCAGCGAAACCGCAACACATCCACTGAAACCCGACGACGTCGTTATCACCCCGCCAGAGGACGGCCAGTTCATCATCTCCGATAAGCCCGAGTCCGAACTCGCAGATTCGTTCAGTACGTACAAATACGCGTACGCTGGTGCGTTGATAGCGGCTGTCTCTGGTATCGCCGCCCTCGCCATCGGCGCGGGCGTCGTGTGAGCAAACTGCCGGTCAGTAACCCACGACTGAAGTCGTGGGCTTCCTCCTTGCATCTGTGTGAGCGAGCGAACGGAAGTTCGAGGAAGACAAGCGAACCTATTTCAATATCTGTTTGTTTGCAGTCACATGTTAGTAGTTCATGGCTGTCAGTCACCTCCTCCCAGTAGGGATTTTTCTTGGACTGTAGTTCGCAATAAGTACTCTCTGCGCACCGGTTTTTGCGAGTAAGAGCTGTCGACGACTCCTCAACGCAGGCCCATCTAACCACGCTGTCGCAAACTACCTTGCGGGCATCGGAGTTCTCACTCTCGTCCATGTCGCGCTTGTTTTTGGTGGCGGACTATTCAGTGGCTTCTTTGGAATTCAAACACCGCTGTGGGCGCTCACTGCAACGCTCATCGCCGCCGGGGGCAGTTGGATAGTCACTGGCTTCGTGCTACCATACTATGGCTTCTGGGAGCCCTCTGGTTCAGGCTTCGATGGACGAATCATTCTGGGTCTTACGGCCATCTGGTACGTCGTCTGCACAGTTATCCTCGGCGTGGTCTTCGTGTTTGCGTGGTTTGTCGCATTCTACCCTGGGTAAGACCTTCCCCGTAACGAGCGACGAAAATCTCTCTCGTGAGTGGAGTTTCACGGAAGGTAGGTGGCGAGGAAGTTGACAATGCGGTCAAGTCGTTCGTTGATCTGGTTTTCTGGATTGTCTTCTTCGTCGGAGTCGGAGGACATCACTCGAAATACAGGGCATTTGACTAGATAGTTTCTTCGCTGGGGTCTGACACTCAATGACCATGATCAAGACCGGTACTGACGGACGCGACAGCACTCGTCAAGGTCAAAAACGAGCGAATCGTCCTCGAGTTCGACCGTGAGTTCGAGAGAGCTATAATCACTGTCCAAGTATTCAACGTCACTCGCGCGAGCCAAATCATGTGGTCCGAGTTGTGCGTCTATTGGATCCAACCCATGGTCGATGTACAGTGTTTCAATCGCTGGGTGGCCAAGGACAGTATGTGCAACGGGGAGTGGGTACGTGAGCCAGCAGGCGTCGCAAGCGACTGTTGCATATGGAACGTCGTCAAGTAAGTACGAATCAGGGATGGATTCACCTGGATACGAGATGCCAGCAGTGCCCCAGCACTGTGGGCAGACTCCATTACGAAAGAGTCGGACGTCGCACGCGTGTTTTTGCAGAGTAATTTTGATGATGTCTGAAAGTGGTCGGTCAGTTGCCGCTCGAGGAGGGAGTGGATATGCAACTGCAGCGCCGTGGGTGGGGCATCCGACGTACAGGTGATGGTCTTTGTAGGTTGCAAGAAGCGTGTCATCACAGTGTGGACACTGGTAGTCTGTTTGCTGTTCTTTGATTTTGACTGACGTGTCGGTGTAGGTCCCGGCTCGGATTGCGGAGGCAATTTTGAGGGCAGCTACACGGGGACGATACTGGCCGTCGATTTTCCGGACGAATTGATCTTGAAGTTCTGTGAGGTGGTAGCTGAACCGGCTGGTGTCTTTGATCCCGACTTTTTCGCGCAGTTGTGAGAATGTGGGCCACTCTGCGGTCCATGCGTCGGTGTAGTGGTCTGCGAGCGCGAGCAGGATTCGAATACGGGTTTCATCAGTTAAAACGGCATATGTGTCCTCGTGGGGTTCGTCTCCAGGGTCCGCCATGTAGAATGATTTGGGATTACCAGCGGTGTGGGTTTCGAATTAGATATCAATTTGTCAACTTAACAGTCATCCAGATAACACTTACAAGCAAAACACGAGTCTCCCAACCCGTGTCAGACCCAACCTCCACACCACCAACACATGGTGACGAAACTGAACACACCAACAGTGGCATTGCACGCACAATAGCCGTCGTTGGCGGTCTAATCATAGCCACACTAATAGCAACCTTCACAACGGCACTGGTGACAATCACCGTCATTGGCCGAGACGCAGGTACAACAACCACATTCGTCGCCAGCCTTCTCGGAACTGAACTCACATTTCTCCTTATCGGAGCCATCTACCTCCACTTCCGCCCATCACACCGACTACTAACCAAGCTCCCAACCCGCGAAGCATCTCCAGTCCTCCTTATCGGACTCCTTTTGAGCTTCATTACTGCCTTTCTCTCCATCGCAATCACTGACACGATCATCCCTGCGATCGAACTCTCACCCGGCTATGCCGAATACAGCCAACTCAACAGCGTAACCGGGACAGGACTTCTACTCGCAGCAATCCTCTCGCTGATAGTAGTCGGACCCGTCGAAGAGTTCTTCTTCCGAGGCGTGGTGCAAACTCGACTCCGCGAAGCCCTCACTCCCGTAAGCTCGATTATAATCGCTGGCGCTGCATTCGCCCTCTTTCACGTCTATACCGTTGCATTGCTCGCGCCACCCGCTGCAGTACTCATCCACATGTTAGCCTACTACACTTCGATGGGGATGATCTTCGGCTGGGTGTACCACCGAACAGAGACCCTCACTGCTCCAGCACTCGTCCACGGAGTATTCAACGCGACCATCTTCCTCATTCCTCTGGTGGGCTGACACCATCACTACTTAAGATATCGGCGATGCCCGTTCTCGATGAAGAATCGTGCGTCTGTGAAGCAAACCCATATTCTTAAGCATAGACCTGTGAAGAATCCCTGCATGAACGTTTCCGCGAAGACGTCAACCCCCTCCACAGTGGACGCACTCGCAGTACAATCTGGGGCCGTAGGTCTCCTTGTGGTCTATGGGTCGTTGCTCGCTGCGATTGTGCTCTCACCGACCTTTGGTTGGACCACCAGCGCACTGTCAGACCTCGGTGCAGTCGATGCCCAGCGAATGTGGATTTTCAACGGTGGATTGATTCTTGGTGGGTTCTTGCTAGCGATTTTCGTCCGTGGAATCGTCGCACAGACCACGCATCGGACCAAACAACTCGGGGCGATCGTCCTTGGAACCGCGTACGTTCTCAGTATCTTCGTGGGCGTCTTCCCACACCCGACGCCACTTCACAACCCTGTTGCGCTCACACAGTTCGCACTCATCCCGATTGGACTGTCGATTTATGCAATCGGAAGTCTCTCACAGGGAGTGTCGACGATGGGTCTTGCAGCCACCGTCCTTGCACTCTCTGCTTTCGCAGGTGTCGGTTGGTTGGTGACAGTCGTCTCTGGGGGCTCACAAGGGATTGCACTCCCCGAACTCGTCGTCGTCGCCTCGCTCGATATTTGGACACTAGGGATGCTGTTCCAGCGGGTCAAACGGTGATCGACTACGAGGTCCAACTGCCGAGGATATGCATTGAATCTCAAACCTGATTTCGGGAAGATTCTGAGCTGTTCAGGCGAAAAAGGCGGGGAGATAACCTGCCATGACGACGACTGAGTAGGTGTTGCCCAATGCGTGTGCAAGTGTGGGTCCTGTGAGATTGTCGTACTGCAGTCGCATCCACCCGAATAGGACTCCAGAGAGTGTCGAGAACACGACACCGGATACGCCACCGATAAGCAGATGAATGCCTCCGAAAAAGAGACTTGACCCGACGATGGCGATCGTAGCGCTGTACCGTACGCGAATCGCGTCAAAGACGACTCCACGGAAGAGGATTTCCTCGACAATCGGAGCGATGAGAATGGCACTCACAGCGAGTACGAGCGTTCCGGAGAGTGAGTTGAGTGAGTCGCTAGAGGATTCGCCTGCGCCAAGAACTGTGGCTGTGTGCGCAGCAATCGGGTCGATGAGAACTGTGATGAGTAACGCGATGACGATCGCACTAGCAGTCTCTTGTCGAGAGGGGATGCGAAACGGAAGCATCTTTGAGCGGGTCACTGGTGAGAGCCAGTTGAATAAGATGCCGACCACGGCGACGGATGACACAGCATAGACACCAGAAGGCGTGTTTGGGACTGGCGAGCGACCAACTGTCGTATACAAGATGGTGAGTGCGATGGTAGTGAGTAGGAGGGGACTGAGAGCGATTCCAAGCCATCGCCAGAGGCTGACTCGATGAAGGGTTTCGATTTCGGAGGGTGGATTTGCTCCCATGGCTAGTATGTGTCTCCGCCACAGAGTTATTAGTGAATTTTCATTTCAGGACCGCGATGATTCGATGATCTGTCCCAACACCCGAGCAACCAAACGGTCATACCTGCCGGCCAGCCGTGCCAATACGAACCCACGCAATTGCAGTGACAGCCAACACCCCCGCAAGCGGGATGAACAACAATCGCATTGCGAAGCCGACACCCGAGTCCCCGATTACGAATCCCATCAGTGCAGGCACCGCAGCAATGCCACACGAAGACACAACCAATCCAATCGCATTCACCGGTGCACTATGCTCGGGAGCACTCTCAGTCGCATACGCGAGCAGTGTCGGATACAGCCCAGACAGCGTCAGTCCGATACAGAACACACCCACGAGCAACCAGATTCCGGACGCAATCAGGAACGTGTACCCAGCCGACACCAAACAGAGACCACCCAGTCCGAACGCCAAGGGCACGTATCCAAATCGCTTCGACAACGACCCCGCAACGAATCGTCCCGGAATATACGCAACCAACAACACGCTCAACGACACCGTCACAAGCGAACTCGAGAGCCGTCCCTCTGCGTACGTGGTCAACCACGTGAAGAGCCCCCCTTCAACACCGGTTGTGAGTAAGATCCCGGCTGCCATCACCATCACTGCCGGACTTCGACTGATTCGACGCAACTCCTCGAAGGTGAGGGGGTCGTCACCTCCACCATCGACCGACGGGCTTGGTAGGTACCAGATGAGTGCCGCAAGTGGAATGAAGCACGCACCAAGCGCGTAGTATGCGAGCTGCCAGTCTTCAGCCCAGAGTGCCGCCGCAACAGTGAGCGGGCCAAGCGTCGCGCCAACGGCCCACATCATATCGTAGTACCCGAACAACTGACCGCGTCGACGTGGATACAGATGGCTCAGGAGTGGTCGATCGCTTCCGCGCCCGATTCCGCTGAACACGCCACGTAGGACTAGTGCTCCCAAGAACAATCCAAACGACGGGACCGCCCCCATCAAGAACACACCCAGACCGGTGCCTACAATCCCAACGAGGAGGAGTCGTCGAGTATCTAATCGACCGGCGACGGCACCGACGGCAGCCACGAACACGAGAAAGCCTGCCGTTCCTGCGGGCGCAACCATGCCGAGAAGCCAGTTGGGTGTGCCGAAATCAGTGCGAAGCGCAGGAATGATTGCGCCCTGCATTTGGAGCGTTGCGCCCTCGAGTGCGGCGAACCCGAATATTGCGAGTGTCCACCAGCGACGGCTGTTGGAGTGTTGTGTGGTGTCGCCGTCGGTGGCCGTTTCCATGTAGTGACCACACTCCACTGTCGGAAAAATATTTTGTAGATAGTACTATAATCCTCTACCATGACTCAGGACTCCCTTCGAGAACACCTCACGGCCTTTGGTTTCTCCGAGAAAGAGACCGAAGCCTATCTCGTTATCCTCCAATCGGGAGCTGCAACAACGAGTGAGATTTCACAAGAAGCCGGAATCTCCCAGGCGTACGTCTACGACCTCGCCACGGAACTAAGCGAGCGTGGGCTCATCAGTATCGACGAAACCGCAAGCCCAACCCGCCTTCGAGCCCGGCCACCCGAAGAGGCACTCGGCAGTTTCACCGATCGGCTTGACCAACTGAACACCGACATCGAAACCCTCTATCACCGTTCGGAAACACCCGATCCAGCTGTCGAAATCGTTCACTCACGCACCACTACACGCAAGCGAATCATTCGAGCGATCGAACACGCACAGAACGAAGTCGTGCTTACCGTTCCAGCAACTACGTTCACACATCTGCGAGAACCGCTCAAGGCGGCTCGCAATCGTGGCGTCACAATCTATCTTCAGCTTGTTTCCCCAGTAGAGAACCTCGCAACTGACGTTGACTGGCAGCAGTATGCAACCATCGCCAAAACGTGGGACGCAATCCCGCCAGTCACCGTTGTCGCCGACGAGAAATCTGGTGTGATGGGGTCTCACAGTATTCTTTCGAGTCGACATGGCTCTGCGTACGCGCTCGTCTTCTCCCAGCAAGACATCGCCGGTGGGTTCTTCGGCAATGCCATCAGTAACTTCTGGCCAATGGGTGAAGTCTGCTTCACCGCAGACCCCGATCCGCTGCCAGCGACGTACCACCACGCTCGGACTGCTGTAACCAACGCTGCACTGCACTCAGCGGAGGATCGAGCGCTTGTAGCCGATGTAACGATTCGGGCGGTCGGATCTGAAGAGACAACCACATACGAACGTGTTCCAGTTGTCGAGATTCGCCAGAACCTCGTTGGAGAGCCGACCAACGAATTTCCGATCGAGAACAATCTCGTGTTCGACACACCGGACGGACGCATCGCAACCGGCGGCAGTGATGGAAGTCTCCAACCGTTCTACGAAGGCTATGGGATGGTCTCAGTGACGTTGTATGACGAGAGAAATCACAAAAACTGATCAATCTCGGCATCGTCGTGAGCATCGTCTTTCTATCTCTTGTTCGTCACTATCTTCTAGAAAACACATTCTGAAAATCTGAACAATATCCTGCAGTCCATATTCAGAAAAATTATAAGTAGCCAATCAAGCAGTCAGAGTGAAGACCGAAATTTGACTGATATCCAAAGACATCCATTAGATGATTGAGCTCGTACTCACCGCATTGGGACTCGGCGTTGCTGGATTAGATCCCACAAAGGCGTTGCTTGCTGCTGGAGCGCTCAGCGGTGGGGCTCGCAAACAGGATGTCACTCTCTATGGAGTGGTGTCGATTGTCGGCACAATCGTGTCTGGAACGATTCTGTCTTTGGTGCTTGGTCCTCGCATCGCAGAACTCGACTGGACGCTCTTTGTGCCAACTGACCCGGTGATAGCAACACTCGAGGTCGGGCTTGGTCTCGGGTTTCTCATCTGGGGACTCGTTCGTATTCGTAACTCTGTGGCACATACGTCCAGTTCACGCGTCTCTCATGGAACGAGCCTGCCGGCCCTGGTCGGGTTTGGCCTGTTTTTTGCCCTCACGGCATTCGTCGACCCAGCGTTTGCGTCCCTCATCGTCGTCGCCAGTCGGGAAACGTCGCTTTGGTCAGTCGTTGCTGCCCATTCCGTCTGGATACTCATCTCGCAAGCACCACTGATCGTAATCATCGGTGCGATACTGTGTGGGAAACATGAGACCGTGGTTGCTGAATTCCAGTGCCGCTGGCGGCAAATCCGTCCCACAGTGCGTCGTTTGGTTACGATTGCACTGTTCGTCGCGGCCACGATTTTACTCTCCGATGCCGGCTGGTGGTTCTTCACTGGCAAATTTCTCGTCCTGAGTTGAACGGGGTCAATAGAATCCTCACCGTGGCATCCTGTGTGAGTACCACGAGGTCAATTCTGAGAGACACACCAGTATCCCAAACCCCACGACAGTTCTCGCCTCGAAGAATCGAAGTACTATTCAGTCGAGACGGCCACGAGGTGACAATGTCTCAATCGACCTACGTAATTGGCCACCAGCAGCCTGATACGGATACGATTTGCTCTGCAGTGGCGTACGCACGCCTCAAAGAAAAACAGGGAGCAGACGCAGTCCCCGCCCGAGCCGGAGAACTCAACCCTGAAACGCAGTTCGTCCTTGAGCGATGGGATGTCGACGCTCCCTCGCATCTCGAAGACGCCAGCGGGGAACAACTGATACTCGTCGACCACAACGAGCACAGCCAAACCGTGACTGGCGCGCGAGAGGCCGAAATCATGGAAATCATCGACCACCACCGCATCGGGGACGTCGAAACGAGCAGTCCCATCCTCTTCCGAAACGAACCCGTGGGGTCGACCGCAACGATTCTCTCTGAACTGTTCGACGACGCAGGCGAAACTCCCTCGACGCGAACTGCTGGACTCCTCCTCAGTGGCCTTCTAAGCGACACAGTCGTTCTTCGCTCTCCAACGACAACCGACCGAGACCGAGTCGTCGCAGAAGAACTCGCCGAGATTGCAGGCGTAGACTACGAGGAGTACGGAAAGGAACTGCTCACCCACAAAAGCAAAATCGGTGAGAAAACGCCCCGAGAGATGATCCTCAGTGACTTCAAAGAGTTCGAGTTCGGCACTCACGAGTTGGGGATTGGGCAAATCGAAACGGTGGAACCCGCCGTCGTGTTGCATCAGAAAGACGCCGTCCTCGAAGCCATGGATGATGTCGCCACAGAGCGAGAGTATTCGGCGTTCGTACTTCTCGTAACAGATCTTCTCGAAGAAGACACGACCGCGCTTGTTGCGGGCGACGAAATCGAGACCGTTGAGGCTGGATTGGATACGGCGTTCTCAGAGCAAGAAGCGTTCCTCCCGGGTGTCATGTCCCGAAAAAAGCAGGTCGTACCGCCGCTGGAAGACGCATTCAGATAAACTTCGAATCCGGGTTCCTAGAGACTCTTTTCAGCTAACAATCGTCTGCTTTCGGCAGATGGTACACGACAGTTGCTCCACACGAGTTGTGTTCGCTAAAGGTGAGCTCCCCGCCGATGGATTCGATATACCACTTCATAACCCACAGGCCGAGTCCAGAACCATGAGAGAGGTCGCTAACTGCTTGACGCTCATCGAGCGCATTCCGTTCCATCTCTGGAATTCCCGGACCTTCGTCGCTGATCTGTATCTGGACTTTCCGAGGATTGTCTGGGCCCAGCAGACGGGTTTCCACGACTACTGGTGGTGCTTCTAGCCCTGAGTGGACGATTGCATTCTCCAGTGCGTGTTGTAATGCGACCTGCAGTCGGGTGGGGCCCTTGATACGGACATCCAAGTTGGATTCGACCCCGATGTCTGCGTGGGGATATGCTGCTGTAATCTCGTCTATTGCGTCAGTGATTGGGGTACTAAGATCTGCTTGGGGAAGCGACGGAGACTCTGGCCGGAAGACGGCCTGAATTTGTCCGACTTTCTTGCTGAGTGCAGCAACATCATGTGCAGTTGAGCTTACGACATCTGCGTACTCTTTCTCCGTTTCAGACTTCACCTGGTCTGCGATCAGATCAGTGTATCCGATCACGACGTTCATGCTGTTTCGGAGATTGTGCCGCAAAACCCGGTTGAGGAGTTTGACGCGTCGGGTCTGTCGCTTTTGCTCTGAGATATCCGAAATGAATCCCTCCAAGGCAACGATTTCTCCGTTCTCGAAGATGGCACATCCTTTCTCTGTCACCCACTTTTTCTGTCCGTCCGCTGTTTCGATTTGATAATTTATGTTGAACGGCTTTCCAGCAGCGATCTGTGTCTGCGTGATTTCCCAGACTCGATCGTGATCTGCTGAATGGATGACATCGGTCCCAAAATCGATCTCCCCCTCGATGAGTTCCTCCTGTGCGTACCCAGTGAGTTCTTCGCAGCCTCTACTGACAAACTCCATGGGCCAGTCAGGTTCGTTCGAGCATCGATACACGATTCCCGGGAGGTTACTAACGAGCGTATCGAAGCGACGTTGATTCTCAGATTGTCTCTGCTCTGTTCGATATCGCGTGACTGCCTGTGCAATTCGAGCAGCAAGCACTTCGATGCGATCACTTTGTTCGCTCGGCTGGATAACATCGTTTGCACCGATCGCAAGTGCATCCCGAACAAACTCGTCAGAGGCATCCTTCTGGTAGAACACAAATGGGAGGTCTGCTTTTGCTTCTTGCGTGGCCCTAAGAAACGAAAGTTTCCGGCTATCTTCTAACTGCACACCGCTCACGACACAACTGACATCAGTAGATTCGACGCGACTAAGCGCATTTTGTGAAGAACTCTCGGAAATCGTTGATGTGGTCTCACCATGGCTCTGTAAGAGTGAGTCGATCTGTACTACTGTCTCTGTGGGGATATTCACATACAGTACAGTAGATGAATCATTGAGATTTGGAGAAGACCAGGCACACATACGCTCTTTCACGACATATATGCTTAGAGAACAAAACTGTGCTGGAGGTTATCATATACTGCGTGTTTCGCGCGTTTAGTATTGGATCTTCGATATTTCGAAGCAAACTCGACACCAGTCAAGTTCAGCGAGAACTGTGATATGAGACAGATTCGTGTCTGAATCGTCGCCTCGTTTGCGACTAACCTAGTGTTGTCTCAAGAACAAATTCAGAGCACTTATACACACTCAAACTGAATGTCAGTCGTAGTGCCATGTGGCACTACTCACTCCCATTTCCTAAGAAAACGAGTGGCTACTACTGTCGTCGGAGAGTGAAGCCACAGATACTGGCCAACAGTGCAACGACTGCGAGCAACATCGAGAATCCAGGCGTCGTCGTACTCGTTGTCTCGCTCGAAGTCGTAGATGTCGCGTTGGGCGTGATAACATCCGAATCGGTCTGTGCCGACGTAGTGGTCGCAGGTTCGGTTGTCGACGGAGTCGAACTGGATGTCTGAGTGGTCGTCTCTTCAGACGGTGGCGACGTAGTTGCGGTAGCTGTCGTCGTATTGTTTGGTTGCACCGTTGTAGTCGCCGCTGTTGTCGTCGTATCATCGGACGGTCCATCCTGACCGCCTGATGAACCCCCGCTTCCAGCATTGGTCGTCTCTTCGTTTACGACGACTTCTTGCGTCTGCGTGAGCGCCAGCAGTTCGTTTCGGTCGTTGTAGGTATCGGTCCCACGAACCGTGGTGTACAGTTCATACGTACCGCTCGAATCGAAGGTCACGGATGCGACGTACTGGTCGCCGTCTTTCGTTGCAGTCACTCGCTGTGTGGCTTCTCCCTGTGCGACGACTGCAACCTCCACTTCGTTCATTTCAGGCGCATCCTCACGCGGAGAGACTTCGATCGTGACCTCGGTCGATTCGCCGGCTGTCGTCGACTCAGGAACCGACTGGGAGACATCGTATCCGTTGACTACAACCGGCTGAACTTGCTCGATGTCTCCTTGGGGTCCGTATACCAGAGCAAGGTACGAACCGGGTGTGAGCGGCCCCGTATCGAACGAAACTGTGCTAGAGCCCGATTGGAGATCACTTCGATACTCTGACTGTTGTTCACTATTGTAGAGCAGAACGCGATAGCTCTCACCATCTGGTCCATCGGCATTCACGACAATATCCTCACCAGGCTCAACCGAGCCAATCTCAGAGACGTCATAGTCGGTCCCCTGGAGTGTGAGTGTACGATCTGGGACGTCTACACTGTTTTCGACGCTAATCGAGTAGTCCGGATTATCTGCGAGGACAACTGTCCCTCCCGAAAGTAAGAGGAGAGCAGAGATCAGGACGGCGCCTACGCGTGCGTACATACGTGAAGATGCAGTGTGACCTGCTTGAAAACTATTCCGTTCAGTACTTTGTCTATAGCGCAAAATATCTGCAGGCGTTGAGAACGAATCTCCCCGATTCTACGGTATCTGAGGATGTACCAGCTTACATATGTTAACCGTAAATAATATCAACTAAGAAGATAGACAGCACACGATGACATTCAGTTCTAAAAAAGTAGGGGCTGTCTGTCTTGTGTTTCTCATGGTGGTTTCGACTATGGGGGTACAAGGCGTCGCAGCGATCGGGAGTTCACACTCTCAATCGCTGGGATCTGATGCAGTCCTATTTAACTCAGACTCCACTGAGTTAGAAAGCGAAAGTACAGACGTAACTAGTCAAGTGAGTGTGTGGGACTATGCTCCCTTCTCGATGCGAGCAGGACAGTTCCAGGAAGGAACTGTCGACATCGAAGCTCCTTCAGCGTCTCTGACGACCGACGAAAAGAACATCCCGCTAAACAAAAACGTTCTAGTCGTCGGTAACGTCAACGAGGAGATCGAACTTAACTTCAGAACCCGTACTGGTACTGTAGACACTTCGCAGTTTGCCGGAGAGGACGTCCAACTCGTCGTTGCCAGAATGGGTGACGGATTCGACAGCCAATCCGGTCAGGAAATGCTTGAGCAGTCCAGCGCGGATGAAGAGTCGTTCGAGCAGACTGTAAACGACAACGCAGAGTTCGTTGAGGTCATCGAAGGCGACGACCTCACAATTGACGAAGAGGGTAACCTCCAGACCTCCTACACGCCGACTGAGGCAGGTCACTACGCGTTCTTCCTCGCCCAGCCGCTCGACAAGGGAGACGGCTTCAGTACACACAACAACGACCTCTCCGTCTCTGGCGAGACTCGGATTATCGGCATGGAGTCCGTGCCTGTCCAGACGCGACGCTCGTCGGCAGACCTCGTACGAGATGGTAAAGAGGTTGAAGCAGCAGAGAACGAGGACGTCTACGCGGACCCTGGCGAGACGCTCACCTTCAAGGTTGACTCGCTGTTCTCGTCCGAAGGCGAGTACCCTGACTCGACCGAGCACATGGTTCTCGTCTATGAGAAGTCCACGTTCGTAAACAGCAACCTCGATATCACGGTCACGAAAGACGACGACGGCAACATCGAGGATGTCAGTACGACGAGTGACATTACGTCGGTCAACGGCCACGTAAACGTCGCCGAAGAGTCGACTTCCTTCCAATCGATGGGTGATGGGGAACTGAACCCGACGATGAGCATCAACAGTGCTGGTGAAATCGTCTCGGAGGCTCACGAAGACGACTCCGACGACGGCCAAGAGATTGATGCATCACTTACCGCAATCTCTGGAGACTCCCAGGATACGGTCAATGTCGAAACCAACGAAGATTGGGACGAGACGAAGTACGTCTACGTCCACATCGCAGTCGGTGACGACCCGTCGCAGTTCGCAGTCGACCAAGGTTCGCTCTGTCTGAAACCAGAGGGCGAAACCTGTTACGACCCCGGTGAAGAACCCGACGAGGGTGACAACTCCGGTGACGGCGATGGCGACGACTCCGAGAACGACGGAGACGACGACAACAACGCTGGTGGCGGCGGTGGCGGCGGCGCACCCGCTGGTGGCAGCGACGATGGTGACAGCGGTCCGGACCGCATCAAAGCCAAAGAGAGCAACGGTCAGATGACCGCCAGCACTGGCACGGTCTTCGCCGGCCAGACTGTCGGCTTCAACGTTGACAACGATGGTTCGCTCAAGAACTTCGACATCACGATGGAGAACACGGTGTCGGGCTTCAATGTTGACTACGCTGACCTCGACAGTCAGCCAGGCAGCGTCACGACGCCGCCGATGTCGGCTGTTCGCTTCTTCGAGGTGAACGCAAACGGCGTCTCTGACGACGACATCGACAACGTCAAATTCAATTTCCGACTCGACAGTTCGGAACTCCCAGAGGGCGTCTCGCCTGACGACGTCCAACTGCTTCGCTTCCACGATGGCGAGTGGCAGACACTCGAAACGAAGCACCGCAACGGCGACAACTACCGTGCGAGCTCGCCTGGCTTCACCGTCTACGCGATCGGCTACGATGAGCCTGCACAGCCGTCCTTCGCACTGAGCAGTCCGTCGCTTGCTGGGACGACCGCCTCGGTCGGACAGGCAACTGAGGTTTCCGCAACCGTCGAGAACACCGGCGATGCAGCAGGAACCTACACCGTCGACCTCACCGCCAACGGTGACGTCGTCGACACGAAGGAAGTCACCGTGCCCGCTGGCGAAAGCGAGCAGGTGACCTTCTCGGTCAGCTTCGACGAAGCAGGCACGTACGACCTCGCAATCAACGGCGAGGCACTTGGTGCGATCACGGTTCAAGACGAACCGGTCGACCAAGTTGATAACAACGACGACACCAACGATGGTGACGACGAGACTGGCGGCAGCTTGCTCTCCGGTCCGGTCGTCCTCGTATTGGTCCTGATCGTTGTCGTGATCGGCGTGGCTGTCGCGCTCGCAAAGCGCGAAGACCTCCAAGAAAAGCTCAAGTAACGACTTCCGTCGGATACTTTTTTGTAGTAGTCTCTGAAAGTCGCGTTCAATGAGAATAGCGAATAGCACGACGTCTACTGGTCCCCAGACGTCCGAGAACGCAGATAACCAACAGACGGCGCCCGTAGTTCAGTGTCAAAACGTCACTCGAAGCTATACTGGGCGCGGTTCTGGGAGTCTCTTGGGCCGAAAAGAACACACCCAAACCGTAACCGCGGTTTCGGATGTTTCAGTCACTGTCCGAGAACGCGAACTCGTCGGGATTGCAGGTCCAAGTGGGAGTGGCAAATCGACGCTGCTTCACCTTCTCGCAGCACTTGACGTTCCCACCTCGGGTGTTGTAACCGTCAACGGCACGGACACGAGCTCGCTCAGTGAACGCGCGCTCGCGCGTATGCGACTGAACAATATCGGAATCGTATTCCAGCACTTCTACCTCCTCCCTGCGCTCTCTGCACGCGCTAACGTCGCCCTCCCACTCGTCGAACTCGGACTGAGTCGCAAAGAACGCCGGTCACGTGCATCAACCCTCCTCGAAAAAGTCGGTCTCGGCGATAGGGAGTCGCACAAACCGAGTGAACTGAGTGGGGGCGAACAACAGCGCGTCGCTATCGCACGAGCGCTCTCAACGAAGCCAAAGCTGCTCATTGCAGATGAGCCAACTGGCGAACTCGACACCGAGACCGGGGCCTCCATTCTGGATCTCTTCGATGACCTGCGAGACGAGTGTGCACTGGTCGTTGCTTCTCACGACCAACAGACGCTCGACCGTATGGATCGAGTTGTTCGACTCCAAGACGGGGAGCGCATTGACGACCATGCGTAGGTCACGACAGTTTCGACGACTCACTGGCCTCATTCGACTGGCTGGTGCTCGTATCCGTGGTCGGCTTACCACGTCTTCCAGTCGAGTCATTCTGAGCATGAGTGGCGTTGCACTCGCTATCATGCTCTTGACCGTCGTGACTGGCGTATCACTCGGCCTTGCTTCGCAGTCGGCTATCCAGAGTGAATCCGTTGATTACTGGATCGTCCCTGAGGAGACCGGCCAGTCTTCGATTGCGGTCGAAGTCGATGGCCCACAGCTTGGCGGTGTTCACAGTGCTGCAGAACGGCTTGGAAACGACGATCGCGTAACATACGCAACTCCTGTACAGACGCATATCACACGCGTGTCTGGCCCCGATGGCACGAGTGAGTACATTCTCCTCGTCGGTGTGATTCCAGATGATACAGACCGGGAAGTGTCCGGACTCTCTACTGCTGGCTTAGAACCCGGTGACCCATACTACGCCGATGGTGCGTACAACGGTCGGTGGACGGGTGATCTCGTTGTAAGTGACGGCACTGCAGACTTACTCAACGCCTCTTCTGGGAGTGAGCTCACAGTCGAAAGCGGCGATACAGAGAGAGGGCTGTCGGTCGTCAATGTCACCGAGGGGAACATGCAATCGGGTGCTGGAACGTTCCCAATCGGGCTCGTCCACCTCTCCGAACTCCAAGAGATCTCTGGGAGTACGGGCGGTGACCAAGCAAATCAGCTACTCGTCTCGACGAACGATCCAAGCGTCAAACCGCAGTTGGCCTCACTGTATCCCGGGACTGACGTCGTCACGCAGACTGGGTTTGCAAGTCGTGACGTTTCGACGTCGAATCTGTCGCTTGCAATCGGCTTAGCCGCATTCGTCACCGCGCTTGTGACGGGGGTCTTACTCGTGGCGACAATTATGGGACTCGAAATTCTCGCAGATCGTTCGACTCTCGCACTCTTGGGCGCAGTGGGGTATTCTGCTCGCTCGCGCTCGCTTCTCGTGCTCACGGAGACTGTCATCATAACACTCGCCGGTGGCCTCGTTGGAGTCGTCCTTGGTGCCGGTGGAATCGTTGTCGTGAACGCGCTCTCGTATGACCTACTGGGCGTGGACTCGATTGCGCTGTTCGATCCGCTGATGTTCGGCTACGGACTCATCGTCGCCGTTCTCATTGGACTCGTCGCTGCGCCATACCCAGTGTGGTTGAGTCGTCGAGTAAGCCCTGTGGAGGGACTCCAAGAATGAGCTGGTTGACCCGAATCAGTGGTGGCACGTCAGTGGCGATTGCCCAACTCAAACACGAGCGAATGCGAACCGTCTTGGCGGTTGTTGGACTGGCGCTTGCCGTTCTTGCAGCAACGCTTCTCGCCAGCGTCGGGACTGGCGTTGTTGCCACTGGCCAGGAAAAATTCGACACATCCGGGCGGGATCTCTGGATTACTGGTGGGACGGCACGTCTCACACCCGGTGCTGGTGGCGTGGAAAATCCCGTGATGGATTCACACAAGCTTCAGGATACGCTCGAAGCTCGTGATGATATCCATACCGCCTCACCACTCGCGTTCAAGACTGTGTACGTAGGAAACAGCACGTCAGAGTTCGAGACGTTCGTTGGTGTCGGCGGCCCCGCTCGAGGGAAGTCTGTCCAAATCACCGAGGGAGAAGCAATCAGTCAAAAGGATATCCACTACGCGAACGGCACCTACGAGGGGCCGATGCTCAACGAGGTCGTCATCGACCGACAGACCGCGAACGCACTCAACGTTTCTGTCGGAGATACGATCTATATTGGTGGCACGCTTGCAAGTGCACGGCAGCACGAATTCACGATTGTCGGTATCTCACCGACGTACTCGAATTTCCTCGGTGCGCCCACGGTGGTCGTCCCCCTCAGCGAACTCCAGGAGGTGACTGGGACAACTGGTGGCGACCGGTCGACGATGATCTCTGTGTCGTTGACTGAGGGTAACAGCCCAGAGCAGGTTGCTTCCGAACTCGAAGCAGAATATCCCCAGTACACTATTCGGACGAACCAAGAGCAATTCGAGGCGACACTGCAACGACAGGCAGTGGTCATCGCAAGTGGACTCTGTCTCGTTGCACTCGCGTTTGTCGCAGGGATTGCGCTCACGGTCAACTTACTGCTCTCGCTTGTCTATCAGCAACGAAAGCAGTTTGCCGCCTTCAGAGCGCTTGGTGGATCGACGGCGACACTTTCGACTGTCGTTGTCGCGCAAGCACTGATACTGGGAGTACTTGGTGGAATCCTCGGTGTCGCACTTACGATTCCAGCGGCTGATCTCCTCAACGTCCTCGCAGCGCAACTCGTCGGGTTCGAGGGACTCGTGCAGGCCTCTGATCAGGTTCTTATCGCGGGACTCGTTCTCGCGCCGGTGATGAGCGTTCTTGGCTCTGTGACCGCTGTCTGGCGTCTCAGTCGAATGTCGCCGCTCACCCACCTCAACGCATGAGTGAATCCCACGCCGACTCGGCCGTCGGAAGCCGATAGGTTGGTAAGGCACCCCTCTCTGACAGGTAATTATGACAACCGTTCGCCGAGCGCGGTTCATCAACGCACAACTTGGGTGGATGCTCGGCGTCCTTCTCGTATTGACGCTTCTCGAGTCGCTGACCCTTGAGTTGTTCTTTGTCTGCTCGCTCATCGGGTTTCTCGTCATCATTGAACTCACCGCTCCCTTCGCGGTGACGCCGACGTGGCGGAAACGACTCCGCTGGCTCATTGTTCTCGGACTGGCCGTATTCGGATACATTGTCATCCAACGGATTCTCTCCATTCTCCCACCGGGGGTGCTTTAGATGCGACTGTTCGGCCGTGAGTACTCGTATCCCGAACTGCTCCTCGGAGGGCTCATCGTCACTCTCTGTGTCGCAACGTTGTTTGCGGCGAGTACGTCTGCGGCCTCATTTGGCGTCTATAACGCCGGGTGGAACGGTGCCTCCGGACTGCAGTCACTCACCGAAGAAAGCGACACGACAACCGAAATCGGGCTCAACACCTCAGCGTATGAGGAGACACCAGCGAACGCTACGGCCTTCATTCTCTCTCCTGATAGTGGCTACTCGCCACAAGAGCGGACACACGTGAACTCGTTCGTGAGAAATGGCGGTACCCTCGTTGTCGCAGAGGACTATGGGCCACACAGCAATCGCTTACTCCGTTCGATTGGCGTCTCTGCACGATTCGATGGACGAGTCCTCAGAGACGAACGGGAAAACTATCGATCCCCAGCGATGCCTGTTGCGACAGGCGTCAACGAGACACCGATGACCGAAGACGTGGATCAACTCACGCTCAACTACGGGACGGTCATCACAGCGAACAACAGCACGGTCGTCGCTCGCTCATCGCAGTTCAGTTACCTCGATACGACACCGAACGGTGAACTCGACGACAACGAAACGCTCAGTCAGTATCCAGTGGTCGTCACCGAGCAAGTAGGAGACGGTCGCGTGATTTTGGTCTCTGACCCTAGCTTGTTCATCAACTCGATGTTGGAGCGACCAGGCAATCAGCAGTTCAGCCAAAACCTGATCTCTGATACAGAATACGTGCTGTTCGACTACTCGCAGACAGAGCAACAACCACCGTTGGCGGTTGCACTCTTGACGCTTAGAGAGTCGACGTTCTTGCAGGTGCTCGTCGGTCTACTCAGCTTCGGGGCCATCACAGCGGTTTTCAGCAGTAACCCCAAGGCGAGACGTTTCCGACAAATACTCTCGCCACTGCGTCGAAACGACTGAGCAGCCATTGTACACTGATTTTCCTCGACTCCCAATGACAGGTGTTTTTAACGACACAGCATCAGGAGGATGATAATGAGTCAGAATAGTGCGGCGACATTCTACGACGCTGTCGAGAGCGCCTCCGAGACAGTTCTTTTAGGAAACGAGGACGTCCTCGAACGTCTCAGTGTCGCACTGTTGACCGACGGGCACGTGCTGCTTGAGGGAGTCCCTGGCGTTGCGAAGACGACAATTGCGAACGTCTTCGCGCGCGCGACGGGCCTCGAATCGAACCGGATCCAGATGACACCAGACATCCTCCCCGCAGACATCACAGGGACGACGATTTATCGGATGCAGACTGGTGAGTTCGAGCGTCGAGAGGGACCGGTGTTTTCGAATCTCGTCATTGCAGACGAGATCAACAGAGCAACGCCGAAGACACAGAGTGCGCTGTTGGAAGCAATGCAGGAAGGGTCTGTCAGCCTTGATGGCGAAACGCTGGCGTTGCCATCGCCGTTCATGGTGGTTGCAACGCAGAATCCCATCGAGATGGAGGGGACCTTCGAACTCCCTGAGGCACAGCGAGATCGCTTCCAACAGAAACTGATCGTGGACCTCCCGACCGAAGACGTCGAGCATGCGTTGTTGACACGCTTCGACGACGACCCACAGTTGTCTCCGAGTGAAGTCGAACAGAGTGTGAGCGAGGCCGAATTGGAGGCTGCACGCAACGCAGTCGCAGACACGTACGTCGCAGACAGGGTCAAACAGTACATCATCGACATCGTCCACGCGACACGAGCAGACGACGAAATCGAGTTCGGTGCCTCTCCACGTGCGTCACTGGCGTTGCTTCGAGCGAGCAAGGCTCGTGCAGCGATTCACGACCGTGAGTACGTTATTCCAGACGACATCAAAGCGTTGGCACCGGCTGTGTTCCGGCATCGACTGCTTCTCAGTACGGACGCTGAACTCAGTGGCCGGTCGACCGATGACGTGATCGACACGCTTCTGGAGTCGATCAGTCCACCTGAAAACGTCCAGCCCGAGGCGTCGACGCCGACGACGTAGTCCTTCTGCGGTCTCCAATTTCCCGAGTTGCTCTCTCCCTCTCTTTCTCGGACTGCTTTCTCGAATCTTGCGTACTCGATTACTCTCGGTCCGTTATCTAGCCAACACCGTCTTTCACGCATTTCTCGTGTTGTATAGATATCAAATAGATTTATTGTATTCTATTCCAGAAGGTTTTCTAACTGGAGACACCCGACCAATGACTTTCATTTCGCATACGCTGAACACCCCTTTCTCCGAGTCGCAGTAAGATGGCCGGAAGAGCATCCCCCGACCTCGGCCGAGAGGATATCTTCTACATCCTCCGAAACAAACGACGCCGTTTCGCACTCCATCATCTGAAACATCAAGGCAAGCCAGTAAGCCTTGGTGAACTCTCGACTCGAGTCGCTGCTTGGGAAAACGAGGTAAGCGTTGAGGAAGTGACGACGACGCAACGACGTCGCGTATACAACTCTCTTCAGCAAAGCCACCTACCAGAACTCGTCGACGCAGGGCTGGTCAATATGAACGATTTGGATATTGAACTCACTCCGCGTGCAGATACACTGAAAGTGTATCTCGAGGTCGTCTCTGGACGGGACATTCCGTGGAGTGAGTACTACCTTGGGCTTGGATTCGTTGCCCTCGCGCTCCAGGTGGTTACTTGGCTGGATGTGGGTGTGTTTGCTTCGTTCCCTGACGGCGGTGTCGGTGTCCTTGCGATCACAGCATTTGTCGTCTCTGCTGGAATCAACTACTACACACAGCGACGTGGCCAACTGGGGAATACCTCACTCCCTCCTGAACTCAGAAACTGACCTCTTCACGGCACGGCCCAAAACAATAGACAGAGTTCCTTGCTGTACGCTCAGGGCGTTCGGTCACTGATAGAGCGAAACTCATCGACGACTATTTCCAGACGATGCCGTCTGCTTTCTGAGACTCCGGAACTGCCGTTGAGAATCAAAAATAAACCAGCAACATGATGGGTGCCACCAGTTTATGATCGCCTTTGCAGGCCACCACATTCAAGATTAAAATACATTCTATTAAAACTACTTGTCCGAAGATATCGGTTGTTGGAACTCAAGAACGACTCGTCTAAGACTCTACGAGAGACACTTCCGGCTACTCTAAGGACTCTGCGTCGTACTCGACGATCTCGGTAGACTCACAGGCCGAACACCGCTCACACTCTGTGTGGTGGGTCGTACCGCAGCGACGGCACTCATAGATTGGCGCAGGTGAAACGCCCCTTCCAAGCACCCGCTTGACTAAATTGAACATAGATTTTCAACGGCCAACTGCAGGTCGTCTAGTCAGTTGGTAGCATAGTCACTACAAATACTCTTTCAATGCAGAGTGTAAGTAAAATCGGATAACAACGGCTGAACGCACATTCAACGCTATGTCCGTTCAACCCTCTACGTGGTCATGAGTTTGGATGCTTCCAGTCAGCGTATTCTGACTACGCTTCGATCGACCGGTATCCGTCTTCCCACCCACGTCGATTGCGGATTGCTTCTCTACCTTTCTCGGTGATTGCGTAGTAGTTGGTTCGTCGGTCGATCGGTCCCTTCTCGACGTAGTCCTTGTTGACGAGGGTGTCGAGATTCGGGTACAGTCGCCCGTGGTTGATTTCGCCATCGATGTACTGTTCGAGTTCGGTTTTGACCTCTTGTCCTGACGGTCTTTCGAACCCAGAAATCACGTACAAGAGGTCTCGCTGGAAGCCACTCAAGTCGTGCATATGATATCATCCACAAATTTGTATATAATAGTTCGTAGAGTCATCTGCGTTGACAATTATTGTGGCGATTGATATCTCTTGGTTTCCGTCAGGACGCCAATTCCACAAAATAGCGCAGGAGAAAAGTGCTTTCTAGGTTCTATCGAAGCCCGAGTTCGACGAGCCGTTCCTCGAACGCTTCTGCGGTCATGCGACCGACGGCAAAGACTCCATCAACGGCGACAAGCGGGTAATAGTGACGCGTCTTATCGGGTCTCCACCCGAGGTCACGTCTGCACACGCAGACGAGACGAATGAACTCTCGGTCGATTTTCGCCGAGATCTCGTCGGGCAGCACAACAGCATGGTTGTTCCACGTCGTCGATTCCTCACTTTCGGTATTGACGTTCTGGTCACAGTCTCTGCACATCCACACGAGATTCTCCGCCTCAGTGTTCTCTCGTCTCCCGTCGAGGTGGTGGACGCGAAGTTCGTCGTCTGCACCGCACACAGTGCATTGCTGGATGTCTTCTCTACTGTGACCCGCTGTCTCCCTCGCTTCTGGCCCCCGATTTCCTTCCTGCATGCGTACTCTGAAACACACGCCAGTCAATCATAATGAATGTATGGACTCACAACTAATACCTAGGTACCACTCTCTGCGCACATCTACCGGTGCGTTCTGCTGTCCGACCGAAATGGTTGACCCACCGATTTTTGATTTCGAGATTCATCTTTGGCCTAATCATAGCGTTTATGACTCGGCGATTTATTCCACAATACGATGCTTACTGGGTGGCGGTACCGGGTCGTCAGCGTCGTCGGCGCTGCCAGCCTCACCGCCCTTGCGGTGTACTTTGCCAACCACCCACTGGTGCAGTTACTGTTCACGAGCTACGTCCCTCTGTTCAATCGCCTCGATTCGACTGTACTGGAGGGAATTTCTCTCAACCGTGCCGTCTGGACGACGATTCTCGCCGTTCTCGTGAGTTTGGTGCCGTTGTATAAGCCGCGACCACGTCGAATCCTAGACGTCGTTTCGCTCACGCAGAAGCACGTCCTCATCGCTGGCCTTGCGCTTGCGACGTTCGGCTACTTCGAGTGGTCACACAGACTTCCACGAGCGACGCTCGTTGTCGTCGTCTGTGTGTTGTTGGTCGCCCTGCCAGCTTGGTTCGTCTGGATTCGTCGCCGTCCTCCGGTCGACTCCGGACGAACGGTCATCGTCGGCGACGACCCGACGCTCATCGACCGTATCGCGGGTGAAGTCTCACTACCTGTACTCGGATACGTCTGTCCAACAAGTGCACTTCCAAATCGACGCGCGACAGTTACCGGAGAGACCGATGTGAGCGACGCGGTGGCTGACGGTGGTACAATGCTACCTGAACTCTCTCACCTCGGAGGGTTCTCCCGATTAGACGACGTGCTCGTCGAACAGCACATCGACACCGTCGTTCTCGCGTTCATGCGCCCAGACCGTGCAGAGTTCTTCGGCGCAATCGATACCTGCCATGAACACGGTGTCGAGGTGAAAGTCCACCGTGATTACGCAGATTCGGTATTGACCTCGAAGGCGAGTGCAGGGACGCTCGTCGACGTCGATGTCGAGCCATGGGACATGCAAGATTATATGCTCAAACGAGCATTCGACGTGGTGTTTGCGGCGACGGGGCTGTTAGTGTCCACTCCGCTAATGCTGCTTCTGGCAGTCGCTATTAAATTGGATAGCGAAGGACCGATTCTGTACAGTCAAGAGCGTACTGCTGGTTTCGGCGAGACATTCGAGGTGTACAAGTTCCGGACAATGGTTCCGGAAGGAGAATCCTCGACTCCAATCGAAGACGACGATAACGATCGGATCACGCGCGTTGGACGTGTACTTCGTCGAACTCATCTGGACGAACTACCACAGCTATGGGCGATCTTGGCTGGGAAGATGAGCACTGTAGGCCCAAGGGCTGCGTGGACAAATGAAGAAGTCGCGTTGGAACGTCAAACCGCGATGTGGCGGAAACGGTGGTTCGTCAAGCCCGGACTGACCGGACTAGCGCAGATCAACGACGCGAAGAGTACCGACCCAGACGAGAAACTGCGATACGACTTAGAATATATCCGTCGTCAGTCGTTCTCCTTCGATGTGAAGATCATTGTGCGGCAGGTCTGGAAGGTATTCGAAGACGTTTGGTCGACTCTGCGGTGAAGGATCCGGGAACGAGACACTGAACCGCAATCGGTGCGCTCTTGCGTGCGACGCCGGACGGATTTCGTATGCGAATTCTTCGCGTCGCGCAGAAACTCTATCCGGAAGTGAAAGGCGGTGGTCCATATCACGTTCATGCGATGAGCCGCGACCAGGCGGCGATGGGTCACGACGTAACCGTCTTGACCGTCAGTGACGATATCGACAATCCTCATAGGGAAGATCGAGACGGGTACTCTGTCGTACGGTACCCGACGACCGTGAGTGCACTCGGAAACGATATTTCTGGTGGCGTTGCATCCTTCCTCCAGACTGCTCACTCTTATGACGTAATTCACGCACATTCGCATCTGTACTTTTCGACGAATCTCGCGGCCCTGAAGCGACGGTCGGGCGATATTCCGCTGGCGATAACGAACCACGGGTTGTACTCGCAGAATGCGCCAGAGTGGCTGTTCGATCTGTACCTGCGGAGTGTTGGGCAGTGGACGTTCAACCAGGCCGATGTAGTGCTCTGTTATACGGAGACGGACAGACAGCGGGTTCGTAGTTTCAATGTAAATTCGCGTATCGAGGTTGTCTCTAATGGTATCGACACAGAGCGTTTCTGTCCGAGTGGTCCGAAGAGCTCTCTGATTGAGGACGAGGTGCCGGTTGTGCTTTTCGTCGGCCGCTTGGTCGAGGGCAAACAACCTAGAAAAGTAATCGAATCTCTCGCATTGCTTCGAGAGAAATGCCCTGACGCTGAACTCTATATCTGCGGAAGCGGTCCGTTGCAAGGTGAACTCAAAGAACTCACCGAACGGTTAGAACTCGCAGACGCTGTTCACTTTTTGGGTTACATATCCTACGACGAGATGCCGCAGGTGTACCGATCCGGTGACGTGTTGCTACTCCCGAGTCGTGCAGAAGGCCTACCACGTACAGTTTTGGAGGCCATGGCTTCGGGGTTGCCGGTTGTTGTGAGCGAGCTTGAACAGATGACTGATGTCGTCGGCGACGCTGGGTATTTTGTTGATGCCGAGGATAGTCGATCTATCGCCCAAGCACTCGTCTCCTGTCTCGATCACCAAGACTCGAATGTGATAGGTACACGTGCGAGATCACGTATCGTCGAACAGTACCACTGGCCTCGGACTGTGGAAAAAACCACAGACGTGCTTACATCGTTGGTGGAAAGAAATCGATATATGCAATAGAGCTCTTCGGACGAATATGGCTCGCGACCTCGTTGAGATAATCAAGCACTCCGTATTCTATCGTAGCGCGATGCGAGTGCGCGAGTGGGCTGAGGGAACTGCTGCCACGACTCTGTTGAACGACGAACGAGTCTTAGTCGGACTTCTCGGAGTATTTTTGATATTCAGTATCGTTCGCGTGCTGTCTTCCGGCATGGACGTGACTGTTAAATTTCTCAGTTTCGCTCTCCTCTTCGTGGTCCTTACCGCGCTGACGTGGAACTACACCGAGCCACTGACGGAACACTAATTCCCAGCGTTGAATTACTGGTGCAGCCATGATGACGAGAAGAAACTCGAAGACGATTCTGTGACGGACGTTCGTTCCGAAGTTCGAGTTGATGGCTCCATAACCCATGATACCGGCGAGATAGACGACAACTAAGAAAACAGCCACTGTTTCGTCATACTCACAGTGGTACAGAGAGCGTACCGCGCTAACGAAGAGGATAATTACAATGACTGTTGCGGCAAACGCGAGGAGATGAAAGATCGACTCTATGTGGAGCGGGAACGGTGCAAACTGGAAATAGAGCGCTCGTGCTGGTGCCACGAGTAGGAAATCGAGCCAAGAAGTGTACTGCATTCCTTCGAGATAAACAGCGCCACCTGATGCGCGGTACGCAAGCTGGTAGTTGGCACGCTCGAAGGAGTAGAGAAGTTCGGCGAACAACGCGAATCCGACGAGCCCAATTCCTCCAAGAAGTGTTGTCAATGCTGGTAATGAGATATCCGACTCTAATGCCCGAAGAACTTCTACGACTCCAGCTGCAGCGAGTCCAAGCAAGAGAACAAGTGCAAGTTCGGGACGGAGCAAATACACGAGACCCCACAGCGGCGGGAGTACCAGTCCTCTGACCTCGTCTCGTGAGAGCATACACTGAATTGATAGGCTGAGAAACACGAAGAACAGACAGACCGATAACGCATCTCGCATCGGCACAGCAAAAAATAGGAACGGAAGCGGAAGGAACAACACGAGTGTCATCACTCCGTGGCTTCTGTCGGAGAGGTTCGGATACAGTTGTCGAACGATGTACGAAATGGGGGGGTAGACGAGTACAGCCAGAAGGGCGTTGAACACTGAGACTACTGCTGGATCTGGCGAGAAAACTACGTACAGTAGGCCTTGGAATGTCCCAAACGACGCAACAGTTGATGATGCAGTTACGGGACCTCCGGTCGCAAACGCTACTGCGGCTTCATGGAATTTACTGATATCCCACGAGTACGGAACATTCGGAATTAAAAGGAGTGACACTATTAGGTGACCAATGAACGAGAGTGTCGCCATGAGTCGATAAGTCAAATCCCCGTAGTAACGCACTAGGAGAGCAAGAACCAGAGAAGCCGTGATGACGGCGTAAACAACCATCAGGCGAATAGGGTCTATCGCCATACAAAACTCATTCGCTAACCGACTGATGGAGAACAGTTTTGGTGTCTCAGGAAAAATTTAATTCGTTCAGAAATTCCGGTAGCGTCTCTGTGTAATTGTCATTGTTCTATCATTCGTTCGTATATTTTCTCGGTGCGTTCGGTCAGAACCTCGAAATTCCGTTGTTCTGTAGTGTAACTGTGGCCACGAGATCCCATCTTTCGTCGAAGTTCTTCGGAATTCAAGAGTTTAGAAACTGCCACCGAGAAGTCGGGTACGGTGTAATTGACAGCAAAGCCACCACCAGACGCATCAAGTACCGATTGTTGATCCGGGGTCGCCGAGGCTACCACGGGTGTACGTAAACTCATATATTCGAGTGTTTTAATCGGGGCATTCGTTCTGAGAAGCCCATCCGTCGGGAGGGGAGAGACACCTACATCGGCGGCAGCCACCGCACGATGGAGTTCATTTCGATCGGATATCCAGCCTGTGAACGTGATTTTCGACGACATCCCTGACTGCGAAGCGAGGCGCTGAAGTCTCTCTCGGTTCTCTGGGAACCGTCCCCCGGCAATCACCAGTTCGGTATCGTGTTTTTCGTTTACTTCTGCAAGAACGTCAAAGAGGAAATCCAAGCGACGGAGAGGGGTCAGCGTACCCATGTAGAGCATCAGGTACTCGCTTTTGAGACCGTATGCTTCCCGAAAAGGTTCTCCGTTCGGAACTTCGTCTATGACCTCGGTTCCGGTGGGTAGTACCTCCATTGGCATCTCGTAGCCTGATTGACTCAGGTACTGCTTCATCGCTTCGCTGATTGGGAGTACAGTATCCGCGTTCACCGCAATAGTGCGACGTAACCGCTGCCCCAAGTGACCTTTTACCCACGCCGCTCGATTCTCGAATCCCTCGTGGTAGCCCTCGACGAGCGTTTCGGCTTTCAGATGTGATATTTGATGAGCGAACGCTACGTCGCGAGTGTTCGCGATGTGTGCTGCAGCAAGTCCCATCGGGAGGTCGTTTCGGACGTGAACGACGTCGAAGTCGGCGAAGTCGATATCCGTTGAGAACAACGCGTTCTCGGTTATTCTTCCAGTTCGGTAGCGGAGGTAGTTTCGAACGGGGTTGAACGCTGTTGTCGGCAGAACGTAGACATCTGAGTGATTCCACGTTTGGTGCTCGGTACACGTTTGATTCGGGTCATCCGGTCGCATCACCCACGTCACGTCGTGGCCGCGTTTGACGAAGTTCTCGGCGTAGACGTTCGTTAGAAACTGGTGGTCGCAGGGGTAGGTCCAGTCGGTGAGTAATAGGATGTTCATTTCATCTTTTTCCGTTACAGCGATTAGGTAAAAGTGGCACGTTCATCGCCGTGTCTCTCTGCGCTATTCTGTTGCCACTCTTGTGAACTGTTTCAGAATAACTCTCCGTGAGAATTTTATACCTAATTGGATTGGCAGAGTATGTAGTGAACGAATCTAACTCTTGGTCGATGAATGACTGTCTGACATTTCTATATTTTCGTTACTGTCCTGCCGGTGGAACAACAGATATCCCACCACAAATTCGGAGTGCCATCTCCAACCAACCTCTTGAAAGTTCCAAACAGAATCTACTAGAACGTGGTAAACAATGTGTACGGGATTCTATAAAAAAATATATCGAAGATGTGGGTGAGAATAACACACATGTAGTTCCTCTTAGTGGTGGACTTGACTCCCGGACAATACTAGCGGGTCTAGTCACGAGCGACGAAATAGATCAACAAGATGTCATAACTGTGAGTTTTGGATCTCCCAAGACATGGGACTTTGAGTTAGGACAGCAAATTGCAAGAGCCGCAGGCGTGAAAAACATTGCAATAGACCTCACGAGCTCTGAGATAGATTGGTCTATAGACAAATTACTTAACGTTGCGCAGTTATCCTCGAAACCAGTACCAATTTTAGAAGCACGGGCCAATCGACTCCCTATCGAGAATTTTGAACAGGAAAACACCGTCTTTTGGTCTGGATTCATGGGTGACCCTAGTGTGGGATCCCACCAGCCCTCAGATCTTCATGGCGATTGGGAACTAGCCAAATCCGAGTTCATAGATGATAATTTGATCATGGGCGATTCTCTACTCCATAAGCCAGATTTCTTTGAGCATTTGCCGAATGAAGCATATTTTGATGAATCACTTCTGAGCTATGAAGAGCAATTAGACTTTGCTATTAGACAGGAGAACTATATCCGACCAACAGTTGTACCTGACAAACAATATCTCACACCATTTTTCTGTGATGAGTGGCTCTCCTTTTGGCTAAACATTCCGAGAAATCAACGTAGAGGCCGTAAGTTGTTTAGACGGGTTGTTTGTTCAGCATTTCCGGATCTATTTTCACTCCCATCTAGCACAAATTATGGACTCCCGATTACGTCTTCCAGACTATTAGGGAACATTAATGGTGTGAAGAAAATTGCCACAAATTGGCTGACCAGCAAGATATATGCGAGAACATACACACATCCGAATACCAATTATTTAAATTTCGGACCCTCACTTCGGGGGCCTAATCAGTTGCATAAAAGTGCCGAATATCTTTTAGAATCATTTGAAGAACGAGACATCTTGGAAACCAATCTCAGTTCAGTATGGAACCGGCATCAGGCCGGTGAAGATCATACAGAGTTAATCCGTTCGGTCATGTCTCTTGAATCTCATATGCTGTCCAATCAATAAATTCTCCCAAGCAGGTCTTTAATTAGGTTTCCAATCATAGTCTTTAGGTCTCTCAACTTAATACGTCGTATCAGTCTGAACAGAATAATTGCCCGCTCCTCTTTGCGATTTGTAACTACTGTTTTCCCCAAACTTGTGAAGTATACACGATTTTTCTCCAGTCTATTTATTTCCTGAACTGCGTCTGTTACGTCCCCTCCCTGACGAGCTCCATGACCATTCACTTCTTTGAGTCGGCCGTGGAAAACCTTCACTCTTCGACTCACACGGCCGTACGTTCGGAAAATACAATTGTACTCCCGAGTTAGCGTGTGTATCCCTACGCCCGAATTGTAGAGAGAGCGTCTAAACGAAGCTTGATCTGGTGGATGATCCATGACACAATCACAATCATATCTATATTCTTCTCTCCAATCTGAAAATAGATTGGATACATCTTCATTAGATTTGAATGCGATCACTCCAGTATTGTATTCTGGCACACCTTCGGGTAGTGTGTTTAAGGGATGGTCTTTGGGGACATTCACCTCTCCAAAGTTGTATTCTGTAAGATTATGTGCCGCAGCCACGTCCCATTCGTTTAGAATCTCAAACAATTCATTGACTCCCTCTCCAAGATAAATATCTGTGTCAAAATAAATGGTATTTTTAAACGGAGTTTTGTGTATGTTCTGTACTTTAACCCCAAAGTCACCAGAATTAGTCTGTGACTCAAGTACAATATCAAAAATACCTGGGGGAGAATCAACCCACTTTCTACTGGTAACTAGTGCAATCGGAATCTCTCCCATAGTCTCTCTGACTGACTGTGCGGATTTTTCTGCTTCTTCGATGAAATCATCTTCCGTAGCTATGTATAATATGCCCCTCTCAGGAGAAGACGCAGAAACATTATCGAACATACAAAAAAGACCTGTTTAGAATTAAAAAACCTTCCCATCAGACATCGATTCATTCAAAATTTGAACTATTCATCGGTCATAATTTTTACCTACGAATATTGTATATTATACAACTCTCCATACACTCCATTGTTTGAGAGAAGCTCTGCATGTGTCCCCGATTCCACTACTTGTCCCTTCTCCATCGTGTAAATCCGATCAGCGTTCGTCACCGTTGACAACCGATGCGCGATGACCAGCATCGCGTAGTCGCGCTCCATCCCCTCGATACCCTCGTGTACTCGTCTCTCCAGCGATGTGTCAAGGTCGCTCGTCGCCTCGTCGAGCACCAGCAAGTCGGCATCCTTCAACAACGCTCGCGCGATGGCGACGCGCTGACGCTGCCCACCCGAGAGCATGACGCCCTGATCACCGAGCACTGTCTCGTAGCCGTTCGGCAGGTCGTCAACGAACTCAGTGATCTGGGCAATTTCACAGGCTGTTTCGAGTTCGTCTCGTGAGACGCTTCGGTTGCCGATGGTGACGTTCCGTTTGAGCGTGTCGTTGAAGATGTGGGGGTCCTGTCTGACCACGGATACGCGCGAACGCCACTCCTCTATACCGACCTCCGTGTGTGGCGTTCCATCGGCGGAAATCGTCCCCTCATCTGGGGTGTACATCCGCGCGAGCAGCGAGATGATAGTCGATTTGCCTGCCCCCGAGGGGCCAACGAACGCGACGAACTCACCACGGTCCACGGCAAAGTCGACGCCACGAAGTACTGGTTCGTTCTCCTCGTCGTAACTGAATCGAACGTCGTCGAATGCGATGGTGTCGATGCGGCCGGACAGCGGTTTCTCGCCCTCACTGGGTTCACGGTTCGCCGAGAGTTCGGCGACGAACGCCTGTGTCCGGACGAGATGCGGAAGTTCACCTTCGACACGGTAGACGAGTCGGTTCAGGTTGCTCACCTTCGGTCCGAGGCGGAACATCGCAAAGAGGAATACTCCGAGTGCTCCAAGTTCGAGCGACGAGAACGTTAGTGCGGCGTAGATGAGTACGAACACGCTCACCGCTGTCACCAACTGATAGAAGTTCGTTATCGCCGACTCGTTGCGAAGCAGTTTGATCCGCGAGCGCTCAAACTGTTCGACAGATTTGGTGAACCCCTCTCGAAGTTCGCCGGCGAGACCAAACAGTTTCACGTCGCGTATCCCCTGCGTTCCAGCCTGTGCGTTCTCCTGAATCCCCTCTTTCGCGTCGGCCACCTCGTCACCCAGCGAGTAGCCGCCCTCCAGAACGTTTCGGAATAGCACCGCTACCGAAGCGAGGAGCGCTGCCGTGACGACAGTCAGTACGGGTGCAAGATACAACGCAATGGCGACGTACATTAACGACAACATCGCCTGCTCTACGGTTTGGAGCGCGTAGCGAATCACGCGCCCGGCGTACTCCGCCTGCGTGACGATAGCGTTGAGGATGTCGTCAGAGCCCTCCGTGTCGAAGTATCCGATTTCCGCGTTGAGTGCATTGTTGAACGCCTCTTGCTGTAAGTGCCGGACGTACTGCGTCTCTATGGCACCACGGAACCATCCAACGAGGAAACTTGACGTGAACCTGACCGTCATGATTGTGACGACACCTAGGACAAGATAGCCCATTGTGAATGGGATTCCGAGGATGCTATAGATAGAGAAAAATAATCCGAGCAACCCATCTGTCTCTCCTGGGTTGATGCCGCCCGCCTGCGCGAGTTCTACAATTGGTAGGATGAAGCTTAGGCCGAACCCCTCCAGCACTGCTGCGACGATGCTGAAGCAGACGACTGCAGAGGCGAGTTTCGGCTTGAATTTGGCGACTCGATACATCGCACGCAGCTTCTGACGCCAGTCGAGTTCGACGTTCGTATCTTGGAGAGTAGACATGGAGCTAACCGGGGTCCGTTGGAGAATTTCTCACCGGGGCGAATACAAAACGGCGTCGTTATCCGGTTGTGACTATCCCGAAGATAGACGTGGTGATGTCCCGCAAGAGGAGGACGGAGAAAGGCAGAGAATTCGAACGACTGGGGTTCGAGTCTCTCACGACGACCGAACAAGCGGCTCGTACCACTCCCGATTCTCGTCGTACCAGTCGATGAACTCTCTAACGCCCTCCTCGATGGACCGCGATGGTTCGTAACCAATCGCTTCCTGTGCTTTCTCTACAGATGCGTGCGTGTGCTCCGCGTCGGCTTGACGGGGCTCTTCGTAGACGATATCGAGTTCGGGCGCGAGTTGGTCCCGAACGGCTACCGCCAACTCCCGAATCGAGATGTTGTCACTGCTACCGACGTTCAGTACTCCACCGTCCGCGGCGTCGGTTGCCAACAACGATCGATTCGCGTCGACAATATCGTCGACGTAGGTGAAATCCCGTGTCTGCGACCCGTCGCCGTAGATGACTGGCGGCTCGCCGTTGTAACACCGAGAGACGAAGTTCGAGATCGCCATATTCGGTCGCATTCGTGGCCCGTACACCGTGAAGTACCGCAGACACACGGTCGGTAGGCCGTGAAGTTCGTTGTACACTCTAGCGTAGTGTTCGCCGGCGAGTTTCGTCACCCCGTAGGGGCTCACCGGCTCTGTCTGATGCTCTTCGGTGTAGGGTAGCGACTGCGGTTTTCCGTATACTGACGATGAACTAGCCAAGATAACGCGACGGGTTTCGCTCCGTGCAGCCGACTCCAGTACATTGACTAACCCACCGAGATTGATGTCGGTCACCTCCCGCGGTTCGTCGACGCTGGTCCGGACTCCCGCCTGTGCGGCCTGATGGACGACGGCCTCGGCGTCGCAGACGAGGTCAGACACCAGGTCGGAATCGCGTACGTCGCCTTCGATTAGTTCGTAGCTGCCCTCACTGTCGGCAGCGACCGCTCGACACCGTTCGACAGTCCGTCGTTTGATCCCGAGATCGTAGAAGGGCTCGAAGTTGTCGAGGACGGTGACGTCGTTTCCCTCCGCGACGAAAGCCTCGGTCAGGTGGCCGCCGATAAACCCGGCACCACCAGTGACGAGTATTCGCATCGCTCGGGGCGAATACTTCATCGGATATAACATCACCGAGATGTGAACGAATCAGTTCCCACCCTGCCCTGAAAGCTGGGCAACCTCTTCTGGGTTAGCAGCTTCCCCTCGAATCTCTACTTGATTGATTGCTCCTTTGAATCGTCGCTCGTCATTGACAGATGCTCCGATTCTGAGATGCTTTCGGCTAGGGAGCCCTGTTTCGATTCCTCCACGACGCACCTCCTCGCCGTCGATGTAGAGACGGACTTCCGAGCCGTCCCGAACGGCAGCGAGATGATGCCATTCGCCGTCGTCCACGTGTTCTGTGGAGAGTACTGTCGCGCTGGCCTCCGAGCCATCACCGAGTGCAACCATGACACGGCCTCTCCAGAGCGCGAGCTGATACCCTTCTGTCCCTTCGTAGGCACCATTTTCGCTGTTCGAGACCAAACGAGGGTACTGTAGTCCGTTACGATAATCTACTCCTTCATCTGTTCGAATCCACGCCGACACGGTGAGTCCTCCCTCACCACTCAACTCCTCAGCATCAGGTACAGATACCGACCCACTTCCGTCGAATTCTAGAGCGTACCCGTCGAATCCTTCTGCCCACGTCACCCCACTCACGGAACCGTGATAACCTCCTTGTGAGTCGAACACAAATTCCCCACGCCCTTCGTTGAATGACCATACTGCACGCGAACCTTTCTCAGGGGTGAACCCGCCAGACTGAACCGCCTCTTCCGAAACTTGGTATCGTTGTCCAGCCAACAAATACTCACCAGCGTACGGCACCCGAACTGCATACCACCCGTTCTCAGTCGGTTGCACAGACCGCTCATACGTAATCGACTCGTTGCCGACGTTGGCCTCCGTCTGCACTGTCTGACTTCCGCCGTCACCGCGTCCAACGAGTACAGCCCCCGGAGCGAGACCGAACACTTTCCGCGAACCATCGGTACTCGAGTACAGCGCCTTGTAGTGCCCGATACCCGGTATCGAACCGTCGCCACCACCGTACTGCGAATGAAGTCGCGAGTGGAGCGACTCACCCCCTCGACCATCACCGGCGATAGCTGGCCCATCCTCAGTCACGATGAACCCAACACGGTCTCGCAACCGTCGGTACCACTCCTCGCCGTCTCTCGACCCGAGGAACTCACGATAGTTATTGAACGCGAAGCCGTACGAATCTGAGTTCCCGTTCACCAAGTAATTATACGCCCGATTCCAACTCCACTCGCTGAACACGTAGTTCTCGGGATACTCCAATCCCTTTTCCTCCGAATACTCACGCATCCACATCGCGGCATCGTACAGCCCATCTGGAACCAGCAATTGCCCGGTCTTCACCGGAACTTGGACGAAACTGAAACTTCCGGCGAACAGCCCAAGACCCAACAGAGACATCGCCTCACGACGCTCCGGACGTTCCAACCCGACCGTCTCCCCCATTGCTTCACGTCCGCGCCGACCGGACTCTACCTCCGCGAACGGTTTTGGCATCCGCATGGCGTCTATCTTCGCCGCCAGATGAACGAATCCCAGTCCCGCAAACACCGCGAGGAACACTGCCAACTCACCGGCGAAGCGCAACTGAACCAGCGCCAGCGCTAGGAAATACCACGTGTAAATCCCCATCGCCAACCAGCCCGGTTCGTACTCCCGGGACGACCGAAGCAGCGCCCACCCGGCGTACGGAAGCCCCAAGAGCACAAACAAGCCGAACGACAGCAGCGGTCCGACGAGCGACCCCTGGTCAGCACTCACCAGTGACTGCGTTTCTGCGATCCCCTCCGTCTCAAAGAGGAACTGAACCCCGCTCTGAAGTTCCGCACCCATCTGCGGGATGACGAAGGGCAGAGCTCCGAAAACGACGACGCTCGCGACGACCTCTCCACCGAGGAGCATCCGTGCGGACCACCCCTGTCTCAACGCCAGTTCGGTGACACCCACTACGGCGACCGACCCGACGAACAACCCAGCAGGCGCGAACGCGACGGTCGTTCCGTGCCACCCCAGCGCGAAGTGCGCTCCCGCGGTCAAGATAGCAGCGAGTGCAAGCCCGCCGATAAGCCCACCCAACTCACGAGCCGGCGACTTCCCCGCCTGAACCGTCGTGGTCGCCCATCCGACGACGACCAGTCCCAGCGGAAGAATTAGCAATGGCCCGGCCTCCCACGCGAGTGTCTGTCCGGCGACGGCGACGCCGAACAGGGCGCTCCAGAACGCGGTTTTGGCGTCACGTCGACTCGGTTCTGCGGCCAACGAAACCAACGCCACTGCGGTCAGTGCCAGCCAGAAGTAGTCGAACGCGTGGTGGTCGGCGAAGCCGAGACTCGTCCGATAGGCGTAGGCGGGAATCAACGCCAGTGCCAGCACTGCTGCGAGCGCGACCCGACGGTCGTCGCTCAACCGGAGCGTCGTCAGATACACCAACGCACCAGTTAGCACCGCAGTGACGACGGGGTAAACCGAAAGGACGATTCCCGACGCGTTCGCGCCGCCGCCCAACAACTCTGTCCAGAACCAAAGCGTCACCACGAGCAGCGGTTCGCCGGCCGTGACCCGATGCGGTAGCGACGCCACCGCGCCGATGTCGAACGGGCCGTTCGTCTCCGCGGCCACGGTTTCGACGAGGTAGCGATAGAAGTACGGGTCGTTCGCCGAGAGGACGATAGCGCCTTCGCGGAACACCGCCGAAATAGAGATGAGTCGGACGAGTGCGAGAAAGACGAGCGCCCCCGCGAGTGCCAGTGCTGCGGTTCGGTCGACGCTCACGTTCGAGAGCGAAGGCATCGTCACCGACCGTGACGTGGATTTCGAGGTCGAAGGCGTCGCCGCTCTCTCGCCGTCGAGCGCTGCACGCACTGCCGCGGGGTCGCTGACGCGGTACCCACCGTCTCGCTTCTCGACGATGTCCGCCGCGACGATTTCGCCGAACAGTCCTGAATCGACGTCGACGTCGTCGAACGTCCACGTGCCGTGTTCGTCGGCGGCGAGGATAGAGCGCAGCGCCGATTCGGCGTTCGGGCGCTCCGCGAGGAGGGTAGTCGTCGCCTCGCGCGTATCTGTCATTGCACGCTACACAGTGAAAGAACGGTTAAAATCCTCCGAAGGCCGGTGACAGTCGCTTGACCCGAACGACGCCGAACTACGCCGTCTCGGCGACTTCTTCCTGCAACCGCCGCTCTGCTTCCTCTCTGTCTTCGGGGTAGCCGACGTCGACACGCCAGCCGTCGAGGCGAATCGCGTCGATGGTTCGCCCGCTCTGCAGCAGCAGGTTGATGGCGTCGGTTATCTCGTACTCGTCGCGGTCGGAGGGCTGGACGAGATGGCAGGCGTGGAAGATGGCCGGCGAGAACGTGTAGAAGCCAGTCATCACGAGGTTCGTCGGTGGCTCGTCGGGTTTCTCGATGACTTCGACGATTTCACCGTAGTCGTTCGTGTTACAGACCCCATAGCGACCCGCCTCTTCTTCGGGCACTTCCTCGACGAGGAACGCCGCGTCGGCGCGCTCTTCGCGTTGTCGACGGAGTACGTCGCCGAGGTTCGCCTCGAACACGTTGTCGCCGAGCATCAACACGAAGTCGTCGTCGATGTACTCTTCGACGGTCAACAGCGCGTGCGCCAACCCGTTCTGCTCGCGCTGGTGCGCGTACGTGATGGGGACGCCCTGGACTTCGTCGCCATAGTGGCTGATAACTTTCTCTTTCTTGTAGCCGACGACGACGATGAACTCGTCGGCACCCAAACGTGCGAGTTTCTCGAAACAGTGTGTGAGAATCGGTTGACCGTCGACTTCGACCAGTCCTTTCGGTTTCTCGTCGGTGAGCGGTCGCAGACGAGTTCCCTTGCCCGCCGCGAGCACGACTGCTTTCATACCACTCACCGAGAACGCATCGGATATGTGTCTTTTCACTGTGGATGAACTGATTCTTCGGTTCTCAGAACAACGGCAGTGCCCGCGTGAAGGTCCGAACCGCCGGCAATGCGAACTCGCCCGCGTAACCGAAGTACTCCCATCCCGAAAGGAGCAAGAACACCGTCGTCAGCCCACAGGCGACGCCGACGAGTGCTGCTCCAAGGCGCGGATACGAACCCTCGCCGAGCCCCGTCTCGGAGACGAGTACCCACAGCGCCAGCATCGCTGCCGCGGCGAGATGAACCAGCGCGTGGAGTTGAATCGCTTCACCCAGTTGGACGCCGTCGAGAAGCAGTACGAGCAGTAGAAGTTGACCGCCGATGGCGAGAGCACCGAAGTAACTCCACGCGAGCGTCGCCCACTCGCTGAGTGCCTCGCGGACGCTTTCGAGACGGACGGCGGCGTACACCAGTATCGGTAACAACGGTACGAGATACCGAACCGTCACCATCGCGTGCAGCGGCAGTCGATGCAGGTAGATGAGCGAAAACGTCCACAAACTCGCCACAGCCAGCAGGTCCGTCGCGCGCCTCGGGGATTGAAGCGACCTGCGGAGACGACGAAGTTGCTCGTGGACCGAACGGCGGTTCCACTCCCTATTGGTCCGCTCTCTCACTCGGCGGACTGTGAGGGGGACGACACCGATGAGCACACCGAGAACGGGCGCGGACTCGACGAACGCCATGTTGACCGCTTCGCCGCCGTCGTCGCCAGCTACGTGCGAAAGATAGCCACTGCGGACGAAGATGCGGTAGAGGCGAATTGGTTCGAAACTCGCAACCAATCCCTGTCGAACGTACTCAGCGAACAGCGCCGCCCGGTCGAGAGCACTGCCGAGAACTGCACCAATGGACGCAACGAGGCCAGCGGTCGAAGCGCTTCCATCGCTTCCGGTTCCGCTGTCTCCGCCAGTGAGTTCGCCGCTGGCCCCACTAGTTGGGTCGATTGTGAGCGCCTGGTCACCCGTAAAGCGCGTCCAGAGACGCGGCGGTGACAATGGATTGCCAGTCACTACGGCATTCGTCACCAGAAACGGCACCAACGAGAGCGCGAACGCCACGGCGACAACACCCAGTGTTCGCCAGTCGGTACGCCGCACGGTCAGGAAATCCACCGCGGCGAGTGCGACGAACAGCGTCAGCGCCTCGGCAGGTTGCACCCACGTCGAGAGTCCGACCGTCGCGTACGCTGCCGACCGAAAGCCGAGCGCCCGGTTTGGCCTCTCTTCACTGACTTCGCGACTTCGATAAAAGGTGTACAACACGACAGCGACGACGAGCGCCATCGTCGCGTGTCGCTTCGGCAGCGACGCCCAGAAGCCAACGGGTGTGGCAACTACCAGTATCGCCCCCGAGACGAGTCCGGCCCGTCTGTCGGCGACGCACGCGAGCAGTCGATACACGGCGACACCCGCGAGCGCTGCTGTGACCATAGAGGCCAGTTGCAACGCCATCAGAGGGAACCACTTCGGGTCCAACGGGGTCGCAAACAGAAGGTTCACGCCGAAGAGGCCAATGGCGGCGACAGCTCCGACAAGATTGCCCATCACCGGACGGTCGACGACTCTCCCGACTACGACGCATGCGCCTAGCACGGTGAAACACCAGAGACCGACGACGACGAGCCGGGGGTCCGCGACCAACGCACCCAGTTCCAACAGCCACAGAATTGGCAGCGCGAGCGCCATCTGGCCGTAGTTTCGGCCGTACAGATAGCCATCAACGACGTTCATGCCGGGTGTCGCACCGTCGGCCGGACCGTACCGAAGTTCGTCGACGTACAGATGACCGTCGGCAACGCCGACGAACGCGTTGGCGACGGTGTACGTGTCGTTGACGAAGACGCCGACGCGCCAGAACAGACCGAAGAAGGCGAGTGAGAGAAGAAACAGCGCGAGTCCCGACCGGTCGCCGAACACCGCGGCGACGATTCGTTGTTTCAGGTCCTTCACTCTCGGACCTCCACAGTGACCGAAACCTGTCGAAGCACCCGTGTTCCGGACTGACTACGCAACAGCACCGATACCTCTGCTTCGTAGCTCGACTGGGTCACTCGCCCCGGTTCGACCGGTCCGTCGTCGAGCGACAGTGCAAGCGTCGTTGGTCCATCTTCCGTATACGATTCGTCGAGGAACGCGGACGAACTCCGTTCGATGCCCAGGGCCGGAATCCGAATCTTGTAGGCAAGTATCGGCTGCCCGGTCACCGACTGGAGGTCTACCGTCGCGTCCGGCACCTGGAGATAGTACGTCTGTGACCCGTAGTCGCCTCGCTCGAGTCGAATCCCGTCAAGGTCAAGCGAGACGTCGGTCACCGTCGCGTTTCCGCTACCGAGTGCCCGTTCGGGAGCGCTCTGACTTTCCGTGTCTTCGGCAGTAAAATCGACGCCGGCGACGAGCGGACCGCTTGCTACCGAGAGAACGACGACGGCCAACACAGAGAGCCATACGGCGGCACCCGACGCTCGCATTCTATCTGCGAACGACAGAGAGACTGAATAAATGCGTCGGAACCGAGAGGCGGCCGCTCCGACTTTGTCGTTTGTGATCCAACCTACGACTGGCCGCAGTGACAAGAATGTATGCTCCAATTTCCCCAGACGGCGGCGCGTTTCTCCCTAACCAAGAGCGAACTCTGCCGCGGTAAGAGCACTGTTCAGCCACCGATTAAAGAGTGCTAACCGAACCTTCGGTGACGGCGACACATTGTTATACTTTCAGCTAAATTCGAAGAGCAATGACTACTCACCCAACCGTGTTCCGGCCCTGGAGGGGGTCTCGATGACGATGCGGTTCGGGTGCAGCGACGACGACGGTATCGAAGTTGTCGACCCCATCGAACGACATCGATACGAGCTCGGGACGCCCAGTGCGGTTACTCCCAACTCCATCGATATCGACGAGTTCCGCTTTCCGGTCGACGCCGCCGTCTCCTTTCGCACATCGTCGCTGACACTGCCGACCGTCGTCCCGATTTACGTCCGCGACACCGACGGGACGATGCTCGCACACGTTACTCCCTCGGACTCGCTTAGCCTCCCCGACGGCGAGTACGCTATCGAACTCTGTACGCCAATCAAGATGTATCTCCGGGTGTCGAGCGAACTCACCGTCGACCGGACCAACCAGAGTCTCGACTTCGGCGAGGAGACAACGGTGCTTTTGGGTGCGCGCTCGCACCACGAACATCCAGCCGGCACCATTACCGTCACCGACTCCGTCGAAGACGCGATGCGCGCCGTCTCGCTGTTCGGGTCAGCAGTAAAGACGACATCACCCGAGCGCTCTTACCCCACGCTTCGCGGTCATCCGCCGACGGTCGAACTCGGCGACTCTTTCGAGGCGCCTGAGGATATCGTCGCTCCCGAGACGGGAATCCGCATCGAACTCCCGCGCGAACGCTCGTACGTCTACGCTGCTGCACCGCTTGCATACTACCTCGGTGCGCGCGTCGAACCCGGCTCAGTGCCTCGACTCGTGACCGACTCAGGATTCGAACACCGCTTGGACACTCCAGACGGCGTCGAACGCGAACTCGAACACGTGCTCCGACACGTGTTCTTCTTCGACTGTCTCTGTCGAACCGAGGGACTGTACCAAGTCGACCTCCACGAGCGTCGCGCAGTCGAATCGACCGTCGACATCGACTTTGAACGGCTCTACGGCCTCCCCTCCGACGAACGACTCGAAGCGTACCTCTCGGTTCCGTACGAGACGCTGGAACCGCACCAACCGGAGTGGAAACTCGTCAGTCACGTCGCACCGAGCGCCCAGAGCGCGGAACTCCTCCCGTTCTTGGTCGACGACCTTGCAATCGTTCGCACGCCGACACAGACAAAGACGACGGCAGCACCACAGATACAGGTAGACGCAGTTCAGGAGTTCCTCCGCGACGGTGACGAGTTCACCCGGAGTACAGCGTCACAGCCGTCGTCGATGGAGTTCGTCGAACCCGAGTCGGCCGATGCGGTCGAACAGGCGTGGGTCGGCGAGGGAACACCCGTCGGCGCGAACAAAGCGACTATCGAAGCGTATCGGAATCGGCTCAGTCGGACGATGGCCGACGACGACATCGACATCGTCGTCGTCTGCAACGACACTCAGATGAGCGAGGAGCGCGACGACATCGACCAGGTGTACGGGTCGCGCGAGGAACTCCCGTTCGACGTGCAGATTCACCGCTCTCTCACCACCGACGAGTTGACCGAGGTGCTCCGCGAGGAGACGGAGTTCCTCCACTACATCGGTCACATCGACCAGGGCGGCTTCGAATGCACTGACGGCCGCCTCGACGCACGGGAACTCGATGACGTCCGTGTTGACGCGTTCCTTCTGAACGGCTGTACCTCCTACGAGCAGGGATTATCCCTCATCGAGGCAGGCGCTATCGGCGGTATCGTCACGCTCTCGGACGTTATCAACAGCGGAGCGGTGCGTATCGGTTCGACGCTCGCCCGCTTGCTCAACGGCGGCTTCCCGCTGTCGGTGGCGCTCGAAACCGCTCGTGGTGAGAGCATCGTGGGTAGTCAGTACGTCGTTGTCGGCGATGGAGGGTTGGCGATCACGCAGGCTGAAAGTGGGACGCCACTTCTCTGTGTGGTAGAAGAACACGAGAACAAAGGCCAGTACTCCATTCAAATCAGAGGATATCCCACTGATCGGTCAGGGATGGGTGGTCTCATTGTTCCCTACGTATCAAACAACGAGGAGTACACGCTCAACTCGAACAGTCAGCTTTCGTTCGAGGTCTCAAAATCGGAGTTGGCAGAGTTCCTCCAACTGGAGGGGATGCCCGTTCGTCTCCGTCACGAACTCCGGTGGAGCGACGAGATACCGCTGTACGAACTGTAGAATTTCACGGCCCAGCGACAGTACCTGCCGCCGCCGCTGCTGCGTTTCCTGCCTGTGTGAGCAGCAGCATCATCGTGAACACGACGCCGACCATACGGGGGTTGTTTGCGAGGTAGTCCGCCATTGCAGAGTCGTTCTGGCTCATACTACAGTCGATGGTCGGCACTGGCATGAATATATTTAAACACTTCCCACAGATAATTCAATAATATAATATCAGCATATAGACGGAATAACGCATCCGGAGGCTGTCACGACAGTCGCTAAGATACCGTTTCACACGGGGGGTATGTGATTCTTCCGCCAGTTCGTGTGCGCACTGAGGCTACGCCTCACTCGGCGACTTTGCGACCAGACAGCTTCCACTGCTGACTGTGACCGTGTCGTGACTTAGGCTCTGAGACCGTAGATGATACTCAGAAGGCCAACAACCTCGAATGTCTGGTTGACTACCTGTACTGCGACTTGACCACCGCTGATTGGCAGTGCAAGATACAGGAGAGTAATCGCAAGGGGAACTCCGAGTGCGAGAACGAACCCTAACGAGACGAACAGCATCGGTCGACTCTGGTTCCGCTGATACCCACGATAGGCAAGGTACGCGATGAACACGCCGAGTGCCGCCCCGAGTAACTCGTAGGCCATCAACCCTACTTCGACAGTGCTTGAGGGCTGCCCACTGGCTTGAAGCACGACCGACCCGAGTCTATTAGAGAGCGTCTCGAGCATAGTCACATCTCCCTGATGAGACGAGTGAATCGGTCGGCCATGTTTTCCTGTCGCCGAATCTGCATCGAGAGCGTTCCGTTTTCGAGCCCGATGGTAATCCGGTCAAGGTTCGGAACGTACACTTGCCGATGATGGCCACCCTCGGGGTCTGGACGGGTCTGTTCGACAACAAACTCCGCCTCCCGGAGTCGTTCGAGACGCCGATAAATAGTCGGGCCTGACGCCTCACAGTGCTGTTTCAGGGTACGTGCGGACATAGGTTCTTGGCTCGTTTTAGTGAGGATTTCTCGAACCGTCCGGTCTTCGAGGAGTCCGGCGACCGTTTCGATATCTGGGTTCTCCTCACTCATCGGGGGCTATTGAGTCACCTCACTCATTGACGACTATTCATGTAATGACCCTAAAGGGGTACCGACCACTTCAGGACCTGAAGTCCTGCTCGTCTCTCTATTTGGTGTGCCTTTGAACGACGACATGTGATGACGACGCGTCAAGAAACCGCTCGTAGTACGCGCCTGAGAACGATAGCCAATCGGTATCCCGCACCCACGTTCTTCGCGCTTGCGCTGTCGATCTCGTGGGGGCTCTGGATTCCAGTGCTGATGACCCAGTCCTCCGCGACGAATCTGCACATTCTCCCCGGTGGGTTCGGCCCTGCACTCGCCGCTATCGTCTTGCTGTGGGTACGCGGCAGTAGTATTCGTGCGTGGCTGCGTGAAGGGTTCGAATGGCGCGTCGGTACGCGCTGGTATCTCGTAGCGCTCGGAGTACCGGTACTGGCCGGAAGTGCAATGGGTGGGATTTTCGTCGCCACGACGGGTGACTTCGCTGCCGCTCAAGTCGCACGAATCGTGCCAACATATCCTGTTGCGCTACTGCTCGTGACCTTCGTCGGTGGTGGTCAAGAGGAACTCGGCTGGCGTGGGGTTGCACTACCGACTCTCCAAGAGCGTTTCGACGCCTTGACTGCCAGCGTGGTCATCGGCGTTGTCTGGGCAGTTTGGCACCTCCCGTTGTTCGTGTTCGACGTCCCGGGGTACGGTGGCCGGTCCCTCTTGCTCTATGGATTCCTCGTTATCGGATTCTCGATAGTGTTCACGTGGCTGTACAACAGCACCGATGGGAACATCTTCTTGGCGATGGTGCTCCACGGCGGAGTCAACGCAGCTTCGGGCATCGGGGGTGCGTTCGTCACCGACCTGTCGGTAGTTAATATCCCTGTTTTGGCCGCCTACGCGGCCCCGGTTTGGGTTGTCGCAGGAACCCTAATACTACGGTATGGACGTGAAACTCTCTCTGCGGACTCTACTCTCGGAGAGTGTACGAACGAAGCCGACGACTCAGAACAGTCACCGTCAACCACACAGAAAGCACTCTGATACGTCCAGTTCACCGTATCGAGTTTCGTTGAGCACATCTTCTGTCCGTCTCATGTGCGTTACTCACAGTCAGAGGACATCGACCGAGTTCTATTTTCTCATGCCATCGAACGCGTCGGTCGCTCACCACGTCGGTAGAACTGGCCATGGAAATCGAGCGGAATCGGTTCCGAGAACACCGCCCGTGCGCGTTCGGTCATCGTCGCCGCGTCGAGAATCAAAAGAAACGTCCGCTCGGTCTCGGCGTCGAGAACGACCGAGAGAAGGACGCCGTCGTCTTCGACGACGGGTTCTCCGGTTCCTTCGTCCGACTCCGGCGATACCCGCGGTACGAACAGCGGTTCGCCCGGATATACGTTCGGTTCCGTCCACGTCTTCGAGGCGCAGTAGCGGCCACGACGTTCGTCGAGGTCGATTTTGACGAGTCGGTCGACGTACCCATCCGGCGACGGGTCTTCGGTGCCGACGCCGTAGACGTAGCGATGCGGCTGGGTGTTGTAACGTGCGTAGTGAATCGTCGGAAACTCCACGTGACCCGGATGCAGCGTCCGCGTGACGACGTGCTCCGTCTCGGGGTCGACCTGTAGACGCCGGAGTTCTGCACCCGGCGGCGCGAACTCTGTGGAGTCAAACGTGTCAAGGTAGAACGCGTCGACGACGCTCGCGTCCTCGAACGCCGCAACGTCGATGTGAAGCGCACCGTCTCGCTCGAAGGCGTTGACGTGATGGAAGACGAAACACGGGGCCGTCTCGGTGTCGACGACGAGTTCGCCGCTATCCCGGTCAAGGACGACGACACGTGTCCCGCGGTCGGAGTGCCACCGGTAGTTCTCGACGAACGGTCGGTTCCGGAGTAACGCGAGTGGATTCGTCCGAAACGGCGGGACGAGTACGGCGACGTAGTTCGGTGTCAGCGCGAAACTGTGGAGATAGCCAGGGCGGCGAATCGGCACCCGGCCGAGTAGTTCGCGGCGGTCGGTGCCGTCGGGAACGCGGTAAACGAGGTACTCACTCGGGAGGCCGAACCGGGTTGCGACCCCAACCGTCTCTCCCCGAAACGGGTCGTAGTGAACGTGTGCGAGTGGACCCGCTCTTCCGACTTCGTCCTCTGATTCGTCGAAGTCTTTCGGCGCTCTCGTCCGGAGCGTCTCCGGGTCGTAGGCGGTCCACCGCGGCGTCTCCGTCGCCGCGAAATGCCGTCCACCGAGGTAGACGACGGACACTGGGGCGTTGTCCGTCACCGCGGCGGCACTGAAGCGGCGGAGGCGTCCGAGTCCGCGCCACCGCGGGTCGGTGCCGAACTCGCGGAGATGGAGACGGCCGTGCTCACGGATGTGTTGGTACTGCCGACTCCGGAGAAACCGGTTCGAGTACCGAACGTCGCCGTCGGCGATTTCGAACCGCCGGAGCATCGCTGACCCGTCGAACCAGTGGCTCACTCGGCCGTCGCCGACGGCGAACGACCCCGGTCCGTTGCGGACGAGCGTTCCCTCCAGCCACGACGGAATCTCGCCCTCGACTCGCAGCGGTTCGTCGGCGTACTCGGTCGTCGCCGGTCGCAAGCCGAGTCGGTGGTCGCCGCTCATCGGTTCGATTCCTCCGTCACCCCGACTGCCAGTCTGCCCGCCGTTGCGGCGTCCATACTGAGGAGTGGGTCGCCAACGGAATGGCGTTTGTCCTAAGAACAAGCGTCGAACGTGGGTTGTGAAGTGGAGTGTCGCATTCACGCCCGGCCTAAAGACCGGGACTCTCTCGTTGAATCAGGTAGGTCCACCTTCATCAAATCCGCCAGTTAGTGTGTACGCACACTAGGCTTCATAAATTGTGGTCACGTAGCTCAGTGTATGAGTAGTGAACGTACCAACTCCGAAAGCAAGGTCTCTGGAAACCAGGCGAATATCCCTGCACGAATCCGTCGCGAACTTGATATCGACGACGGTGACAAACTTCGCTGGCACATCGAAGACAACGGGACGCTCCGCGTCGAAATTGTCCAACAACGGAGCGGAACGTTCAGTGACTTCGATGGCTACGATGGCGCACAAACGACCGATGTGACTACCGACCACGATGCGTGGGGCGTCGACGTCAGTTAGATGCCGCGAGCACTCGTCGATACGACCGTCCTCTTCGCCGCCGCCTACCGACGCGACAACGCACACGAAGACGCGCTTCCTATTCTCCGCGGCATCGACACCGGAGACCTTCCAGAAGCGGTCGTTCTCGATTACGTTCTCGCCGAGACGCTGAACGGGTTAACGACGCATGCCGGTCACGATGCTGCCACTGACTTCCTCGATCGCATCGAAGAGAACACCTGCTTTCACATCGACTCACTGACCAAGGACGCCTTCGCCACCGGGAAGGCACTCTTTCGCCAGTACGAGCGGTTCTCGTTCGTTGATGCTTGCATCGTTGCTTACATGCAAACGGAAGGGCTCGGATACCTCTACGCATTCGACGACGACTTCGACGCCGCCTCGGATGTCTATCGTCTTGACACGGCAACCAATCCCTATCGCTCAGATTGATATCCTCCCCCGCGCGCAGACCCCAAAATCCATCCATACACAGACCCCGAGATGAGATTCACGCCGACATCTGGTCGAACTGTAGTTTGACCTGTGGGTAACTGACCGCTTCCCGGAGACTCTTGTGACCACCGACGAAGGCTATCGCATGACACGACTCCCCGACGACGTCGTCGGCGACGCACAGACCAGCACCTTCGGCTGGGAGACGCTCCAGTCGGTCGTCGACGTGGGCAACCGCATGGCCGGCCAAGAAGGCGAGAAGGCGGGCGCAGCAGTCGTCGCCGACGCCTTCGAAGAGGCAGGTCTCCGCGACGTCGAGATAGACGAGTTCGACATTCCGGGATGGTGGCGCGGCAGTTCCTCGCTCGAACTTCGTGGGTCGCATCCGCGACGCCACGAGAGCCAACACGACGTGTTGGCGCTGCCGGGGTCACCCTCGGGAACTGTCTCCGGGCCGGTCGTCGACGTCGGCGACGGCTCCTACGAAGAGTTCGACGCCGTCGGCGACGAGTTGGAGGGTTCAATTGCGCTTGTCTCCAGTGCAACCCCTGAGAACGCCGACCGATGGCTCCACCGCATGGAGAAGTACGTCAACGCCGCCGACCACGGCGCGGTCGGCTTCCTCTTTCGTAATCACATCGAGGGGTCGCTACCGCCGACCGGCGAAGTCGGGTATCACAACCGACCGGGACCGATTCCGGCCGTCGGCGTCTCCAAAGAGGTCGGCGAGCGACTCGTTCGCTACGCCGACGACGAGGAGTTGGTCGTCGAACTCGACGTGGACTGCCGCAACGAGGCGACGCAGTCGAGAAACGTCGAGGGTGTGTTGGGGCCTGCTGACGCCGACGAGGAAGTTCTCGTGACCGCCCACGTCGACGCCCACGATATCGCCGACGGCGCGAACGACAACGGCGCGGGGTCGGCGCTCGTCGCCGAAATCGGTCGGTTGCTCGCCAGCGTCGAATCGGACCTCGACTCCCGAGTCCGTTTTGTTACTTTTGGCTCCGAGGAAATCGGCCTCTGGGGGGCGTACCACTGGGCGGAGAGCCACGACCTCGATTCGGTGAAATGCGTGCTGAACATCGATGGGCCGGCGAACTCCCGGAACGTCCGCGTGGGCACAAACGGCTTCGACGAGATGGGTGACGCGTTCGAGGCTGTGGGTGAGGAACTCGACGTGCCCATCCAGTCGGGTGATACCATCTCGCCGCACGGCGACCAGTGGGCGTTCGTTCAGGAAGGCGTTCCTGCGGTTATGGCCTCTTCGACTTCAGAGCAGAGCGGCCGCGGGTGGGGTCACACCCACGCGGACACCCTCGACAAACTCGACCCACGGGACCTCCGCGACGTGGCGACGATTCTTTCGACGACCGCGTACCACCTCGCCGGCGACGACGTGGAGACGCCGCAGAAGACGCGCCGCGAGATTCGAGACAGCATCGACGACGGCTACGTGACCGAACTGAAGATGGGCGGGCGCTGGCCGTACGACGACGAGGCGCGAAGCGGAGCAGGGGAGAACCGATGACGGTACTTCTCACCGGCTACGAACCGTTCGGCGACGACGACGAGAACCCGACGCAGACGCTCGCCGAGGAACTCGACGGCGAAACGGTCGGAGACCACGAAATCGTCGGCCGCGTGCTGCCCGTCGAGTACGCCGTCGCCGCCGACGAGATGGCGACGCTCGTTACCGACTACGACCCCGAAGTAATCGTCTCGACAGGACTGGCGGCCGGTCGGTCGGCCATCTCGGTCGAACGCGTTGGCATCAACGTCAACGACCACGGCGGCGTCGCCGACAACGCGGGAGCAGAGCCACGAGACGAACCTATCGATGTCGACGACGCGGACGCGTACTTGTCGACGCTCCCGGTCGTTTCGGTCGTCGAGTCGCTTCTGGGCGCTGGAATTCCCGCACGCGTCTCGAACACGGCGGGGACACACCTCTGTAACAACATTCTCTACAGCACCCGCTCGCTCGTCGAACGGGAGGAGTTGGAGATTCCGGTTGGATTCGTCCACGTCCCGTTGACGCCGGCGATGGCCGCCGAGAAAGCAAGCGAAGGCGAGGCGACTGCGGGCGGTGCGGTGAAAGCGAGTCTGCCGCTGGAACTGCAGAAGCGAGCGGTCGAACTGACGTTCGAGACGACGCTCGACGGCTGAACCGTCGAGCAGGTGAGTTCACTTCGGTCGGACAAGAACGGACCACCCTCGACCCCGAAACTCCCTGTATCCATCCCAGAGTGGCGACTTCCTCAAACTACTTCCGACTGCATACACAACGTATGCATATGAGCACGTCAATCCGCGTCTCTGACGAGACGAAAGAGAAACTGGCGCGATTGAAGCGTGAAGACGAGAGTTGGGACGAGTTTCTCGACCGGTTGGCGAACGAGGGAGCAGGGATGAACGCTGGGGCGTGGAAAGGCACCGACAAAGCTGAAAAGGCGCGTGAGGCAATCGAGCGCTCCCGGGAGAGCTACGAGCGGTGACGTTTCTCGATTCGTCAGTTATCATCGATTACCTCGATGGCGTCGAGGAAGTCGTCGAGTTCGTCGACGAACAACCGGTCTTGGTCACGTCCAGTATCTGTATCTACGAGGTTCTCGCTGGAGAGGTGTTTTCGCCCGGAGAGACGGACCTCATCGGCGCACGTGAGAACTTCGGACGAGTCACCGCCCTCGACTTCTCCGAAGAAGTCGCGTTCGAAGCCGCCAGAATGCAGAACCGTCTTCTCGAATCCGGCAACCCGCTGTCGCCACGCGACCTCATGATTGCGGCGACGGCCCGGTCCGAAAGCAAGGAACTCGTCGTCTCCGACGCAGACTTCGACACGGAAGGCCTCCGTGAACTGCTCTCTGTTCGCAGATTCGGTCCGTAACAGTCCCTCAGAGTCGGGTGTCTGCGCGTGGCCGAATCCGTGATCGTTTGCAAATCATCTATCCGCCGTCATACAGGGTGTGCTGAATCTAGAGGATGAGTTCAGCAGGTTGTGGTACCTTAGCTCAGCCAACTAGCGATGGAACAACGGAGAGATTGGTGTGCTTATTGCTCACGGAACAACCGGAATAGGTACATACCGGTTCCAAGAGAGACGCCGCCGAATAATATTGCTCCAGTGAGCTTCGAGGTGAAAGAACCGTTAACTGAGAGTTGCCACAGTATAGCAGCGACTGTTCCGAACAAAATCACACCCCAATCAACGGAGTTGAGGGAACGGTATCTCTCCATATTATACGATCCCGCTGCTGGCGTTATGGCTGTTGCGTACGTCATCTGCTACTGGGCGATTCAATTCTATTGGACTAGGTGCTGTGTGGCGACCGACTCGCGCGCTGAGTTCAGCACAGTCTCGGCAAAACCTACTCAGAAGCTGTCAGTAGTGGCGCACAACAGAAAGAGTATCCATGCAGCACGTGGTCACGTTGATTCCATTCCTGATTTACTGAATCAGCTGTATCATATGGAGTGTAACTTGACTTTCGTTCACTCTTCGCTTTGAACCATTCTATCCCACTGCGAAGCCCAAGAGACATTCGCACAGGCGACTGTCAGAAGATAGGTAATCACTGGAAGAGAAAGGCCCGTGACAACGAGATATGTTATATCAATATCTCCCGAGGGGCCAAAGATTCCGGCGTATTGGAGAACTACGATGGTTACGAGTACAGTCGCTACAAATTCTACGTACTCTCTGTATGACGGGGAGGGAAGTCTCATATTACCATTAGACAGTTGGGAGATATAAACGAATCTCCCAACGGCTCTGTGCAAAACTCGCGTCCTGTATACAGCACGACTGCAAAAATCTCCCCGAGTGCTGTCAGAATCGGCGTGCAACACTCAGAGGAGACATCCAACAGATGTCCGCCTCCTGAATCAACTTGGCCGCCGGGAAGGACGTATATGCTGAAGAGAAGTAATATCGACCCACGTCAATTATTTGTAGAGTGGCGTAGAATCTCAGGATATGGAACGGTTATATCTCTATAACGGCGCGCTTGCCGTTCTTGGACTCTCATTTCTCTTTAATTCAGGGGCTACGATCGCTGGCGGAGATGTGGATATTATCTCGATTTTGTTCTTACTGAGTGGGGGTGGAATGGTCCTCGGTGCTGTATACGAGTCTCTCCGAACCGATCCTGCCGAGTTCACTATCTCTGCTGGAGCACTTATGGTGATAGTCGGTGGTGCCTGCCTGAGTTTCGTTGCGATCGTCCTCGATATCGTTACCACCGCCTGAACGATAGATACGCCGTCTCTATTACTCCGAGCCTCTTTCAGATGACGACCGTCAAGTGACCGACTCGCGCCCTCTATATAGCACGCTAACCCCGAGCTATTCAAAATTTGTCAAAAACGGCTACGTACCACATCGGCCACCAAGCGAAGTTCGTCCTCAGCGGCTACGAACTCGGCGTCGGCGCATCCCGCGAATCCGGTTCGTCCGGGACTTCTGCGACACTGCCCGCGACGGCCTGCAGGAACGCAAGCGGGGCGGCCGCGGCCCACGCCTGTGGTTCACACGCCTCGCCGTAGGAGACGGGCACTTCGGTCTCCTCGCGCGCGAACCCGGCAAACAGTTCGGGTAGACGGTCGTTGCCGCGCTTCTCGGCGGCGGCGACCAATCCTTCAGCAACTTTTCGCGCGGCGTCGACGCGGCCGTAGCGAGCCATCCCGAGGACGACGAGTGAGTTGTCGTGCGGCCAGACGCTGCCGAGGTGGTAGCTCTGCGGGTTGTACACGTCGTGGCTCGCCGCGAGCGTCCGGATACCCCACCCGGTGAACATATCGTCGGCGACGAGACGGTCGACGAGGGCGTCCGCGCGCTCCTCGGGGACGATGCCGCTCCACAGACAGTGACCCGCGTTCGTCGTCACCGACGCGACCTGTTCCTTCTCGCCGTCGAGCGCGACGGCGTAGCAGTTCTCCTCGGGGAGCCAGAACGCCTCGTCGAACGCCTGCTTGAGGTCGGCGGCTTCTCGCTCCAGTTCGGCCGCCCGTCCCTCGTCGCCAGCGTGGCGTGCCAAGTCGGCGGCACGGTGTTTGGCGTCGTAGGCGTAGCCCTGTACTTCGGCGACGGCCAGCGGTCCGTCGGGATGGCTCCCGTTCGGATGCATGATGCCGTCGCCGCTGTCCTTCCACGCTTGGTGGGTGAGGCTGCCGTCGCCGCCGTCGGTCGGGTATTCGAGGAAGCCGTCACCGTCGCAGTCGCCGTACTCGTCGAGCCAGTCGAGTGCGCGTTCGACGTGGGAGTACATCTCGTCGACGAACCCGTCGTCACCGGTGCGCTTCCACGTCTCGTGGACGAGCACGACGAACAGCGCCGTCGCGTCGACAGTGCCGTAGTACGGCGAGTGCGGCACCTCGCCGCGGGCGGCGAGTTCGCCGTAGCGAACTTCGTGGAGAATCTTCCCCGGTTCGGCGTCGCGGAACTCGTCTTCCTCGTCGGCTTGGTGGGCGGCGAGGTAGCGACAGGTTCCTTTCGCTAAGTCGGTCGAGAGCCCCAGCGACTGGTAGGCGGCGATGAGTGAGTCGCGGCCGAAAGCGGTTGCGAACCACGGCATTCCCGCGGCGAGCATCGGTCCGTGGTCGGTGTCGAGACGGAGTTCCAAGAGGTTCTCTCGGCTCTCTTCGAGCACCGACTCCCATCCCTCGGGTACGTCGTCGAGTGTCGTCGCGTCGTTCCACTCGCGTTCGCGCTCGCGGACCTCCTGTCGGGCTTCCTCGACGGCCGCCTCGGGGTCCGAGACCGCTCCGCCGGTCGTCACAGCCACGAAGAACTGCTGTGACTCCTGGGAATCGAGTTCGAGCGCGACCGAGAGCGTGGCGTCGACTCGGTCGTCGGCGACGTCGACGCTCACTTCCACATCGTGGCTCGTCGTCACGGACACCGACGCGTCGAAGTCGACGTCGTCGGGGTCGTAACCGAACGTCACGCCGGTTTCGCGCGTCTCCACGTCGATGTCGCGGTCCCGGAGCGCGTTGCCGTCGAACCCACGCACCTCGAACAGGTCGTCGAATCTGCTGCCGAGCGACAGCTCCAGCGTCTCCGTGCGAGGGTCGTGCGTGAGGTTCGTCACGCTCACCGCCTCGTACAGTCCCTCGGTGACGAACTGGCGACGGCTCAGTTGAACCGCCCGTGCGCCGCGTTCCAGCGGGGTGGCGAGGTGGACGAGTCGCTCGGCGGGACGAACGTCGACCAGTTCGAGCGGTTCGAGCGTTCTTCCACTTGCCGCGAGTCGGTACTGGTCGAGATGCCTCGTGTCCCGGTGGTAGAAGCCGTCGTGGCTGCGCGTCGGTACGCCGTCCTCGTCGGTCACGAGGAACGTCGACCCGTTCGCCACGGTACTGTCTGTCTTCATCTAGCAGGTGATGTGACCGGACCCCAGTTATACATCCCGGTTCACACTACTCCAGTAGTGAGAAATCCCGAATGTTTATTAATCGGTGTCCAGATAGGCAGAACATGGCAGACGATAGCACTCGCTTCGGCGGACTGACGCGGCGACGATTCGTGCGTGCGGCCGGTGCGACCGGCGCTGCGGGGTTGCTCGCTGGCTGTTCGAACGACTCCGGAAACGGCGGGGCCGGTGGCTCCGGCGGTTCCGGCAGGTCGAACAGTTCCGGAAACGGTGGGTCCGGCGGCGCACCGTCGGGTGACCTGACGCTATCGGGGTGGGCCGCAGACGACACCGAGTCCGAACTCGTCAAGGAACTGCTCTCGGAGTTCGAGTCCGACCACGAGAACATCAACGTCGAGTACAACGCGGTGCAGTCGGAGTACAAACAGAAGATGAAGACGCAACTCGGCGCGGGCAACGCGCCGGACGTGTTCTACCTCGACGGAAGCTACTTCAGTTCGTTCGCTTCCGAGGGCGTGCTCACGGAGGTGGACTCGCTCGGAAACGCCGACGACTACAACCTCGACGACTTCATCGACCCCGTCCTCGACGCGTTCCGCTACGACGGGACGCTGTACGGCATCCCGAAGGACTTCTCGACGCTCGGACTGTTCCACAACACCGCGATGTTCGAGGAGGCGGGCGCAGAAGTCCCCGAGTCGTGGAGCGACCTGCGCTCGGCGCTCGAAACCATCGACAGCAATCTGGACGTCGACGCGCCGATGATCGAGTTCCCGAACGCTCGCATCTGGCACGCGATGATTTACCAGAACGGCGGACAGGTGCTCGAAGACGACGGCAGCGGTGTCGCACTCGCCTCCGACGCCAGCATCGAAGCGCTGCAGTTCCTCACCGACCTCAAAAAGGACGGCCTACTCGCAATGCCGAGTGAAATCAGCGCTGGCTGGCACGGTGCGGCCATCGGTAACGAGCAAGTCGCCGTCGCTGGCATCGGCGCGTGGGCGTTCCCGTATCTCGAACAGGACGCCCCGGAAGTCGACAAGAACGTCGACGTCGCAAACCTTCCGTCGCCGCAGGGTGGTCAGAAGGCGACGACGGCGTTCCCGGTGTCGTACAGTATCGGCACGTCCACCGACTCGCCGGAGGCCGCGAAGATGCTCGTCCGCGAACTGACGAGCGACGAAGGGATGGCTCGATGGGCCGAGAAAGGACTCGCCTTGTCGGCGCGAAAATCTCACGCCGACCTCGAGTACTACAACGAGAACCCACGTAAGCAGAAGATGCTCGAAGCGGGCGAGTGGTCCCATCCGTTCGCGTACGGCCCCAACAGTGAGGCCATCATGAACCGGCTCAACCCCGAACTCGAAGGGGCGATGCTCGGTGAACAGACCGCCCAAGAGGCACTCGAAAACGCCCAAGAGAACATCAACTCGGAAGTCTTCAACTGAAAATGGCACTCGAAGAAGGTGACGCAAGCGGCGAAGACTCCTTCGGGAGCGCCGCCCGCGACTACCTCGGACGAGGACGGACCGCCGCCGGGCGGCGCATGGGTGTTTCCGAAGACCAAGACAACCTGATGGGCTGGCTGTTCGTCGCACCCAACGTCTTCGTGTTCTCGACGTTCCTGCTCGGTCCGGTGTTGTTCGCGTTCTACGTCTCCTTTCAGGAGTGGAGCATCCTCCGCAACGCGGGGGAGTTCATCGGCATCGAGAACTACCTGACCGTACTCCAACCGCTGCCGGTGACGACCAACGGCCTCAATCTGAGCGTGTTCACCAATCCGACCGAGAACCTCTTTTGGTACTCGCTGAAGAACACGTTCGTCTACGCTATCGGGACCGTTCCGCTGCAGATTCTGGGCGGCCTCGCCGTCGCGTTGATGCTCGACAAGCGAGTCCGCGCGAAGAAGGCCTACCGCGCAGCGTACTTCATGCCGGTCATGCTGAGCGGTGCGGCCAGCGCCGTCATGTGGCGTTGGTTCCTCTCGGCCGACGGCGTCATCAACAGCTTTCTTCGACCGATTGGGCTGGCACACAACTGGGCGGGTGACCCCGCCACCGCACTCGGTGGCGTGATGCTCATGGCCGTCTGGGGCGGCATCGGGTCGAACATGATTTTCTTCCTCGCGGGACTGCAGAACATCCCCGAGGAACTGTACGAGGCGGCGCGTATCGACGGTGCGAGTCGGTGGCACCTGTTTCGGCACGTCACGTGGCCGAACCTCGGGAACACCAACTTCTTCGTCATCGTGATGGCGGTCATCAGCGCGTTCCAAGTGTTCGGTATCGCGCTCGTCTTCTCCGAAGGTGGGCCGTACTACGCGACGACGACGACGGTGCTTCTCATCTACCAGCGCGCCTTCGACGAGGGGCTGATGGGCGAGGGAGCGGCGATGGCGTTCATCCTCTTTCTCATCATCTTCGTCTTCTCGTACTACCAGTACAGACACCAGCGCTCCGGGGAGGTTGAGTACTGATGGCGCGTTCGAGCTACGAGTACCCCGGCTACGAACGGTCGGGCGTCGGCTACTGGTCGAAGACGGCGCTGCTGTACGCCGTCGTCACCGCGGGTGCGCTGTGGATGACGCTGCCGTTCTGGTGGACTATCACCACGTCGCTGTCGGCGAACCCGCAAGCGTCTGAGGTGACGTTCATCCCGGCGGCGGTGACGCTGCAGAACTTCGTCCAACTGTGGGAGCGACCGGACATCCTACTCGTTCGGTGGTTCATCAACACCGTCATCTTCGCGGGTGCGGTGACGCTGTTCAACCTCACGTTCGACAGCCTCGCAGGCTACGCGCTGGCGAAACTCGACTTCTGGGGTCGAGACAAGCTGTTCTTGGGCTTCATCTCGACGATGATGATCCCGGGGATGGTGACGCTCATCCCGGTGTATCTCATCCTCGTCGAGTTGAACTGGACGAACACGTATCAGGGACTCATCGCGCCGCTCATCGCGGGACCGTTCGGTATCTTCCTGCTCCGACAGCACTTCAAGAGCCTGCCGACGAGTCTCGGCGAAGCGGCGAGAATAGACGGCTGCAACGAGTTCCAGACGTTCTACAAAATCTACCTGCCGCTCGCAAAGCCCGCGTTGGCGACGCTGGCCATCTTCACGTTCATGGGCGCGTGGAACAACTTCCAGTGGCCGCTCATCATCGCCAACGAGAACGAGATGTACACGCTTCCGGTGGCACTGTTTGCCGTCCGGAACCAGTACTTCGCCGAGTGGGGGCTGATGATGGCGGCGGCGCTCATCATCGTTGCACCCGTTCTCGTCGCGTTCCTCGCGGCGCAGAACTACTTCATCCGCGGGATGAGCCTCAGCGGCATGAAAGGATAGTTTCGGCTCCACGCCCCTTCTGTTTTCCGTGAGCGAGCTTTTCGGTCCGTGAGAGCAGACTGAGTCAGAAAGACACGTGGCCGTCGTTCACTCGACGCGTTCGAACTCTTCGTTCCCACAGTTGCACGACCCGTCCGTCCCTACTGGACGGAAGTTCCCGTTCGTCTTCTCCTGTGCGGGATAGATGTTCTTGCAATCTGTGCACTTTGCAAACACAGTCGGTTCGTTGCCATTGGATAGATGTTTCTCAGTCATGTATTTCGAGGTCGATAGTACGCTGGGATATCCTGTTGCTCAGAGGCTCACAGAGGATAAATCGTTTTCTTAGCGGGTTCTGAGAGATACTGTTTCTCACAGCGTTTGTCGGTGGGCGTTTGCTGTACACACTCTCTATCCCGCGAGATTTCACGGCACCTTCTCGGGCATCTCCGACGCGTTCTCGACGGAGTCGACGATTTCACTGTGAGGGGAGTGCGTCCGTTCAGTTCTTTACGAACTCCGAGAGCGGTCAGTCGTAGCGCTTTGCTCGGGTGGGACCCGTTCGGAATCCGCGTTTGCGACTCGGTCACCCGCCCAGAGATACGCGACGCTCGCGTCTCCATCGGGTGGCCGATAGAACTCGTGTCCGTCCCGCCGGCCGTCGTCACGCGTTACGGTGGCGTCTCGAAACTGCGGAACGAGACTGGCGGCAGTCCAGAAGTTCGGGTTGTCTTGGAGTTGATAGTGGAGGTGCGGTTCACCGGAGTGACCGGAGTTTCCACACTCGCCGAGAACCTCGCCGCGTTCCACGTGGTCGCCCGCCGAGACGGCGACACTTCCCTCTCGAAGGTGCGCAAGGAGACTGTACTCGCCGTCTGCGTGTTCGAGGACGACGTGGTTGCCCCGAATGTCCCACGTTCGCCACTCCAACCAGCCGCTGCCCGGCCACGGGTGGTCACGGAGTCCGTCTTTCGTTGCTACGACTCTCCCGGCCGCCGGTGCCCGAATCGGTTCGCCGAACGCGTAGTACTGTTCGAGGTCGGTGCCGTCACCGGTGTGGCTCGCCCCATCTCCGTCCGTAATGAAGAAATCGTAGGCGTATCGCTGCGAGACGAGCATCCACGAGTGAGACGTCTCCTCTGTCACACCACCGTTGACGACGGTCCACTGGCCGTCGAACGGGAGCGTCAGGTCGCTTTCGGGGAGGCGGTAGTCGTGGCTCGGGTACTGTCGTCGATATCGTCTCATCGCAAACAGTTGCCCGCCGAACTGCAGGATTTGCGTGAGAATCCCCCACGGCGTGATACTCCAGACGAGTGCCGAAACGACGTACCGGAGACGCTCTCGGTTACTAATTTCGTACTCGTAGCCGTGTTCGTCTTCGTCACTCCCGACCGTCTGGAACACCATCGGGAGGATTCCGGCCATGAGGAAGAACACCACTGCGAGCGGACTGAACCGCTCTGTCTGCATCGCCAACAACCCCAGTCCACTGAACCCGCCAAATATCACCCAGAAATTGAGATTCGCCACCCAGAGCCACACACGGCGGAGAACTGACCGCGGACTCCGTGCTCCCTCCGACGCGTCCGATGCCCCTGTCGTCCCGTTGGTCATGATACCAGTGGTTGCCTAGTGGACAACTATCTTTCTTCGGTGAAAGAACTCCGCCGTTTGCCACGGGGAGGATGTCACAGGCGTTCTGTGCGATTCGGTTCACGAGAGCGGCCTACATCCTCGTACTGTGGTCGTTCCGTTTTGTAACTCCCATCGAAATTCTCAAAACCGAATGAAAACGGCGTGCCGAAGAGAGGGTGAGTTCAGTAAGTGAGGGCACTTCGTCCCAGCTGGTCAACGGGAAGCTATTAGACAGATATAGGTTCATCTGGGCTTGTGGGAAATTAAATACACACCACCAAGAAGACAGACCGTTGCCACTAGTAGTAGACCACCGCTCAGCACGTCTCTAAGGACGCCAGAGACTCCGGGACTTTCCACAATTCCAAAGGTGCTTTCAAATACTACCGACTGAAGCACCAAAGCTAATCCGCCAATTGCTATGAACAGTTGTGAATTGCTTGCACCCGTGCTAGTACTCATACCGACTGAAACTCATAATGATTTGATGTATTTTTTGGCTCTCTTCGTTGGGTCAGGTCCTGTATGTAACGGAGGGCTGGAAAGAACGAGTGGCCGACTCGCGCCCTCTATTCAGCACGACCACAGAGACCTCACAGAACGCTGTCAGTAGCGACGTGCAGCGCTCGGGGGGTCTATGCAGTAGGATTTTTCGAGAACCGAGGAAGAAGCTGTAGTCGCAAAACACTTGCAACGATACCCAGATGCTCACTCATGGGAATCCGTCGGGTCATCGGGCTCACGTTCGGTTGTGCCCTGCTGGCAATCGCTCTCCTCTTCGTCGTGAATGCGCTCGAAATAGTGACGCTCTTTCTTGTCGGGACGGTCCCACTCAAACAGACTCTGTTCTTGCAGTTGACCAACCTTGGGGCAGCACTCGTCGTCGGCAGCGGGGGCTACATCGTCCTCCAGCGCGTTCGACAAATTAGTGCCGACTAACGCGTGAGCCGTGACTGGAGACGCGTTCTAAGTCCACGAGTCGGTTCAGACTTCGGGAGGTATTGTAGGTCGCGGGTATCGGTGTACACAGGTCACTGCCCTCTCACTACTCACCTGAGCCCCTCCCGAACAGTTCGGCGAGGGTGTTACTCACCGTACGACTTGACCGATTTGTGCTCTGTATTCCGCATGGTCTCGGTAAAGTATCCGCTGCTGTGGATTTTTCACACAGTCTGTAGAATTTCTCGCGTCTCAGGGCGACGTACGCTCCCACAGACGGCTTACCACGTCCCGTATCGCCTCTCGCTTGTAGTAGCCGACGGCGGAGGCGACTATCAGACACCCGAGAATCACTATTCCCTCGAGGAATTCGCCGCTCGCCAGTCTGCCGCCGGCGTAGACGGTGAGCACGTACGCCGGGAGGCGTCCGATGGCGATAGCGACCATGAACGTTCGAAGTCGCCACTTGGTGAGTCCGGCGAGAAAGCAGACGGCGTCGTCCGGAAGTCCGGGGATGACGACGAACACGACGAGGCCCGGAAACCCGACTCGGTCGACGAACTCGTCGAAGCGATCGACGACGTCCTCGTGGAGAATATCTTCGACGAACGTCCGACCGTATCGGTCCGCGAGCAGGAACGCGATTGCACTGCCGATAAGCACACCCGTGATACTGTACACCGTACCAGCCACCGGGCCGAAGAGGTAGCCAGCGACCAGTGCGACGGCTTGTCCCGGAATCGGCGCGACGACCACCTGAACGATTTGGACGAGAACGAACACGGCCGGGGCAAGATACCCGAACTGTTCGACCCACGCGCGGAGTTCGTCGGCGTCGAAGACGAACGGTGCGTACTGTCGAGCCAGCAGGTAGAGGAGAACGACCGCGACCACGACGAGAACGGCGACGAGGACCCCACGTTTTCGAGCATCGGACGACGAGAACACCTGCATCCTGCTTCACACGTGTCTCCTCGCTCTATTGAGGATTCTCCCGGTTGACTTCGGCGCACGACAGTCTGTCATTTCAACTACTCTGCTGCATCCGCGTTGTTTCCGTCGCTTATCACTGCGCTTTCGTCGACTGTTGGACGGTCACCGTCTGCAGTTCAGTCATCAGCTACCGAGCAGTCGTTCCCTGACAGTTCGCCATGAGATTACACCTGTCCTTACGTCGGTATCGCTTTCTGCTGGGTGACGAACCGAAATAATGGCAAACGTTGAACCAATCACACGGGGCGTAGACTGAACAAACTCGACGATTTCACGGCCGAAAAACCCCGACACAGTATCACATGGGCTCGGGGTGTGCTCGACGTACGAAAGTAAGTTCGTACAGTTTCACAGCGATGGACTCCTACAACCTCGGTGACGAGACGATGGTCTGCTTCGACTGTGCGCCTCCCACCGGCGACATAGTTATGTTGAGTTGACGATTTGTTCTCGTATGTCTCCGCTGCGGAATCTCTTGGCTGATGTGGCCGCCAAACCGTTTCGACTCGCCGTTCTTCTCGGTGCTACTTCGATTCCGATTACGGTTTGGATGAACTGGGTACTCACTCCCAAGACTGCCTACTACAGAAGTGAGGTGGCCCCAGTGTTTGTCGCGTGCGTTATTTCCGGATACCTCTACCGGTCACGGGTGCATTCGAGTTCTCGCGCAGGTACAATAACTGGGTTCGTGGGAAGCGTCCCAGTCGTTCTTTGGCAGAGTACGCTGGCACTCCTCCAATTCCTCAACTATCCACCAGTCGTCAAGGCCCCCACCAACACGGTCGAAACGGTTCTGATTTCGGTCGGGGTCGCGCTGTTGACCGCCGTCATCTTGATGAGCGTCTTGGTTGCGGTCAGTTCTGTGGGTGGTCGAATCGGTGGGTGGCTTGCCGAGCGCGTTGACGAGGTTTCGGTATCCGATTCGAACGTCTGACCGACTTGGGAGCGTCTTCAAACCGGTTAGGAGCAGTCACCGAGACTCGTGTGTCACCGACTGCGGACCGTCAACGGGACGCTGTCGACCCGGGCCGGACGAGTCGTTTCGTCGACTGTTCCACAATCGGCTGACCATCGCGCCGAGAGCGGCGAGAAACACGGGAAGCGAGATAAAGAAGCCGAGAAGCGGAATGTTGACGAGAACCGCGCCGACGACGAGTGCAGCCCAGAGATTCGACTCACTGGTTCCGACCCGCCGAAGCAGATACAACCCGACAACGACGGTTGAAACTGCCGACCCGACGTAGACGAACAGTACGCCGACGAGAACTGGAATCACGAGGACGAGGCCGACGGCGTCCGGGAGGCCGGCGTCCGTGAGCAGTGTCACGACGATTGCGAACACGACGAGTCCGACGATGCCACCGATTGTGGCCGCGATTCCGAGGCCGCCGGAACGAACGGGGGCGTCGTGGATTCGACTCTCGATAGCGCGGACGTAGGAGTTCGAGTAGACGAACTCCGAGACGAGCAGAACGGGGATACCGAGGGCGACGGAGAACGCGGCGTTGATTACCACGAGCAGCGCGAGAAGCAGGAGGATGACCGCAAGGTCGGCGAGACCCGACCCCACAGCCGGTGCCTCGACACCGGATTGTGCGAGTGCGGGCGTGGGTACGAGGGTCAACAAGACGACCAACGACAGGAAATGTCTATGGAGGACCATGTCTGACGTTCTCAGTGAGTACATATAAACACTGACTGTAGAGCGAGTCTGACCAGTACCGACGAATCGAGCGGGCAAAGAACGTGTTTGGGCCCGACGAACAGTGTCCCTCGTGACGCCTCCGTTTAGTACCACCCTGATATCACTGCCTGCAGTCTGGCGGTTTACGACTCTCCGAGAAATCTCGTTCCACCTAAACGAGTCAACTCACCGGAATCATTATCTGAAACTAGCTTAGATACATGACCGATGGCTGTCCTGAATGCCCTCCGAAACGTCCCCGGCGCGTTAGTCCGAAATCCGATTCTCGTTGCGATTGTCGGATTGTTCGGTCTCCTGCAAGCGCCGCAACTGCTCGCACAGTACGTTAGCCCACTACTCTCGATTGTCGTTTCTCTGCTACTTCTGGTCGTGTACGTCTTTGGCACTCCGTTCGTCCAAGGCGGCATGATTGGGATGGCCGACGAAGCGCTCAAAACGAAAACGAGATTCGAGACCTTCGTCCAAGCCGGGAAGCGACACTACGTCTCGCTGCTTGCCGCATACCTCCTCGTTGCCGGCGTCGCCCTCGTGTTGATGGTCGGTCTCTTCATCGCCATCTTCGCCGGCGTTTTCTCCGCTGCGACCGGCAGTCAGACCGGACTGCTCATCGGCGGCGGTATCGGCCTCGTTGTCGGTCTCGTCTATCTGGTGTTCGCCTTTTTCATCCAGTTTTACAGCCACGAAATCGTCCTGAACGGTCAAAGCGCCATCTCGGGGCTCAAAGGCAGCGTCGGGCTCGTGCGCCGAAACCTCCTGAGCACTACTGGCTACTTCCTCGTCACCTTCGGTGGTATGTTCATCGTCGTCGGTGCGATGACCGTCGCTCAGATGTTCCTGATGCCGCAACCGAGTATGGCAGCAGCGACGGCCGCGCCCGCACAGCTTTCGTTGACGAGCACACTCGCACAAATCGTGCTCAGCACTGTCCTCACGGCGATTATCGGGAGTGTTGGTGCACTGTATTCGGTAGCGTTCTACCGTGAGATTCGAGAGCAGAAGACCGCTTCTGTGGACTCGACTCCGAGTCTCTGAATCGGCGGCCGATTCGGCACGTCGATATTTTTACGTGCTGTACGCGAACTTCCTGAGCGTCTGCGATACACTGCCTGTTCTCTGACCGTTTTCACTCGATTCTCTCGACGATGAACCGCTGGCCTTCGATATCCTCGACGAGTGCACCCCAGCCACCGACGCTCACGACTTCCTCGCCCGTATCGAGTTCGAGCGTCGCCGCTTCGACGAAACTCGACAGCAGCGGTCCGGCGTCACCGTCGCTCGCCACGTAGTTCACATCCACGACGCGGCCGGTGAGCTCCCGCTTTTCGCGCCCGGTCCGACTCTGTCCGAAGACGGTCAGCGTCACGTCACGTCCGGCTTGGAACTCGTCGTAGATGTCGTCGATGCATTCGCGGATGTTCGTGTACGTCGCCGGCAGTGTGCCGTCACGCGCGGAGTACACCGGTTCCCACGTCTCCCAGAACGCAGTCTGGAAGTGCGCATCGAAGATGCGCGACAGCGAGTAGTCGTTGACGAGGACGCCGTACTCGTGGTTCGGGTGCAGCGGCGCTTCGGGGGCGAAACAGACGTGGGTTCGGTCGGCGAGAACGAGAAACGGCGTCGGCAACGTCCGATGTCGGACTTCGGTAGCGACGCCCGCGAAGTCGAACGAGTCGATATCGATATCGTCGGCCCCACCGGAGGCCTCCGGTGTTAGCGTGAGTTTGACGACGACGCCCCGGTCGACGGCCGCCGACAGCGCGGGACGGAACAACTCGAACTGTGCTGGCGTCAGCGTCGCCTGCAGTTCGTTTTCGGCGTCTTCGAGAGCCTCTCTCGCGCGGTCGAAGATGGACGAGAGTGGCTTGAGAACACTTACGCGGTGGTTCTCGACGGTCGGGCGCTCCCATCGCTCACGTATCTCGGTAGCTGCGCTCGTCACGGTCTCCGCGTACGCCTGCAGGTCGTCGACGACCGCAGCGGGGTCGTGCGCACGGGCGTGGAGACTCCCCTGTTGGTACGTCTCGATGTAGCCTTCGCTCTCCAAATTGCGAAGTACGTCGTAGATACGCGCCTGTGGAACGCCGCAGGCGTCGGCTATCTCGGTTGCGGGGGCGCTGCCGAGTTCGACGGTTGCGATGTACGCCTCTGCTTCGTACTGGGTGAGTCCGGTCCGCTCCAGGGTGGCGCGGAGTTGGTCGGTGTCCATGCTCGGATACCGGATAGAGCGCGTTCGGTCGGTTTCGGCGTTTCGGTGTGTCGGCGAGTTAGAGTTTCACGCCGTCGGGCAACGATTCGGTCTGCCGCGAACGGTTGAACAGCGTCCCGCCGGAGTCGGCATCGAAGGCGTGGATTCGGTCACGGGGGAATCGAAGGCGTACTCTGTCGCCGATATCGATGTTGTAGTCACCCGACACCGACGCGGTCACTTCGTCGCCGCCGACGTCGAGATGCAGCAGGTGTTCGCGGCCCATCGGTTCGACGACTTCGACAGTCGCTTCTACCGTATCCGGGCCCGATTGACTCGCAAGTCCGACGTCCTCGGGACGGATACCGAGCGTCACCCGGTTTCGACTCCCGAGGATTTCGGCCTGCTCGTCGGTGAACTGGTAGGTGACGCCGTCGGTCAGTCCACGGCCGACCGTCGAGTCGTACTCCATCTCGACGAAGTTCATCGACGGTGAGCCGATGAACCCCGCAACGAACCGGTTCGATGGTTCGTGGTAACATTCGAGTGGCGTCCCGAGTTGCTGGAGTTGCCCGCCGTCGAGGACGGCGATGCGGTCACCCATCGTCATCGCCTCCGTCTGGTCGTGGGTGACGTAGACGGTGGCGACGCCCAGTTTGTCGTGCAGTTGTTGGAGTTCGGTCCGCATCTCGGTGCGGAGTTTCGCGTCCAGATTCGACAGCGGTTCGTCCATCAGGAACACCGTCGGCTCGCGGACGATAGCGCGACCGAGTGCGACACGCTGTTTCTGTCCACCCGACAGTGCCTTCGGGCGGCGGTCTAAGAGTTCGGTGATAGAGAGCATCTCCGCGGCCTCGTCGACGCGCGCTTGAATCTCGCTGTCCGCGAGTTCGGTGGTCATCTCCAACCCGAACGCCATGTTCTCGCGGACCGTCTTGTGCGGGTACAGCGCGTAGTTCTGAAACACCATCGCGATGTCGCGGTCCTTCGGTTTCTCGTCGTTGACGACCTCGTCGGTGATTCGTATCTCACCGTCGGAGATAGTCTCCAGTCCGGCGAGCAGTCGTAGCGTCGTCGACTTGCCGCACCCCGAAGGGCCGACGAGCACGAGGAACTCCCCTTCTTCGACGGTCAACGAGAGGTCCTCGACGGCGACGACTTCGTCTTCACCGGAGTCGAACACCTTGTAGACGTTGTCGTACTCGGCGCTTGCCATGGTCTATCACGAACAATCGGTCCCGGGCGTATAGGTGTTACTACTGGAGTAGTGTCACTCGGGCGTCGGAGCCAGTCGGAGAACACCCTCGTTCGACTCGCCACAGCACTGGACCTCCGGAGCAGGTGTACTTTCGACCACGGAAAGTTCTTGTAATCGGGATTGAAAATCGGCTCGTGGTCTCCCGTCGTTCCTTCCTCCGAAACGGAGCCGTCGCTGGTCTGGTCGGCCTCTCCGGCTGTACAACACTGTCGCCCTCCTCGGTCGACACTCTGTGGCGATACCAAATCGGCCGTGCCATCGGAAGCGCGCCATTTCAGATTCGGCCGACTGTGTTGGAAACCGCAATCGTGGTCAACGACTTCCATACCGTCGCAGTTTTAGAGACTGACGGAGCCGAGCGGTGGAGTCACGAGTACGAACCGACGGTGGTTGACGAAGACACGAGAAGCTACGACAACTATCTCGTCACGGGCGTCGGCGCTGACGGTAAACGTGTTTACGTGCCCGAAGCAGAGGGGCTGACTGCGTTCGCTCTCGACGACGGTGAGCGACTGTGGCGGAGTGACGTCCGGCCGCCCGACGGCGTTTCACTCGTCGCTTCCAACTCGACTGTCTTTGGCGCCGGTGCAGCGTTCGAGCCGGACACTGGCGCGAAACGGTGGGATACTGAGCGATTAGTAGAAGGGCCTGGACCGCTCGTAAGCGACGACACGGTCGTCTTCGGAGATTTTCAGGGCCGCCTACACGCAGTCGATATCGCACGTGGAGAACACCGTTGGTACTTCGACACCGACGACGACTGGATACAATGTCGACCGGCTACAGACGGCGAACGAATCTACTTCGGGAGCGGAACGACGGACCTCGAAGGTGGTTGCTGTTACGCGGTCACCACCGATGGTGACCAACAGTGGATGCGGTCGCTCGATGCCGCAGTTCATTCGGCGCTGTCTATGGCCGACGGTCGTCTCTACGTTGCGACTCACCGCGGCACCGTGTACGCGCTCGACCCGGAGGATGGGACCGAACTGTGGAAGTTCCCGGGGCAACACACGTTCAACTCGCTCTTTGGCAGACGGTCGCTGACAAGTATGCTCGCCGATTTCTCTCCGACGGTAGCCGACGACGAACTGTACGTCGTCGACCCCAACGGGACGCTCTCGGTGCTGGATACCGCGACGGGCGAGCGACGCACGCGTTACGAGGCTCCCTCGAATGGGTACAGAACGGCACCTGTAGTCGACGGTGACCGACTGTATCTGCGTACGCCGACCGACCTCATCGCAATCGAGCGTCCGTGAGGCCGACGGCTCACACGCCGCCCAGCCACGGCAGAAACGCCGCCGCGAGGTAGCCGTACCACTGAATCGCCCACGAGATACCCAGCCACAGCAGTCCCCACGGCGAGGAGAAGCCGACCGGACGCACCGGCCACTCCGCGCCGGGATTCGTCTGGGTTCGCGGGTAGACGTAGTCGGCGACGAAATGCAGTCCCATCCCGAGAGCGAGAAAGTGAATCGTCGTCGCTACCGCGGGAAGTGCAGACAAGAGGCCGAGACGCAGCGCCGCCTGATACAGCAGGGTCGGAAACAGAAACGTATGCAGAAGCCACGAGCGGTGTGTTTCCTCGCGGAACGCGTCGAGTTCGGGCAGCAACACCCCAACGACCAACGGCAGCGCAACGGCGGGATGGTGGCCGACAGCGACGGCGAGAAACGCCACCGGTACGGTGCTCACGAGGTGTACTTCTCTACTCGTCACACGAGTTCACCCCGGTACGCGAGGACGATTCGTTCGGCCCCTTCCCCAGTAGTCTCCTCGAAGGCGACGACTTCCAACAGCGCCAGCCATCCCGGCAACAGCATCACGACGGCGATGCCGAGTGCCACGCAGAGTCCCAGCAGGAGGGCGGCAAAACAACACTGGAGAACGCTGAACGAAGGCGTTTCCAGAAGGTGGTACGAGGCGTCTCGAAGTGCGGCCGTCGCCGAGAGTCCACTGCTCGCGTCGCTGTCTCCACCCGCTGGTTCCGGTGCGCGAGCCACCAGCGAGGCGGCCCGAAAGAGCACGACCACGACGACGACGACGGCGTACAGTCCAGCGAGTGCGCCGAGGAGGAACACGGGTTCTCGGATGGTGAGTGCGATAGTCGAGTAGACGTACGTCGTGACGACGACGCCGATTGCGAGGAGACTCAGCGGGAGACCACGCCGGAGATTACGCCGAAACGACTTCCGAAACGCGGCGAATCGTCCTCGTTCACTCACCATCTGTCCGGTGGTCTCGCCCTCGACGACGTCGGTCATCGTTTCGACGAGCGCCAACAGTGCCGCCCCGAGCGTCACGAGTGGGACCGACGCGACCGACGCGGCGACGCTCAACACGACGACGGTCACGAGGTCGGAGTACGTCGCACGGCCGAACGCCGAAATAGCTGCTATTGGGTCGAGACGTTGAGTCTCGTCGGTCGTCGCACGCATCGCTCGTGTTGCCGCACGCCGAACGCAAAAGCGCACCGGTCGCACACTACCGAAGTAGTGTCTTTTCGACGACTGGATTATCCCACTCGCCACCGAACGATACTCGGAGACGTTTCCGATGCACCACCTCGAATACATCTACACCGTCGGCATGGACCAGACCGATGTCGAAGAAGCGCTCGAAGAGGGGACTGACGGGGTGCTGTCGCTCGCCCGTGACGACGACGCCTACGCCATTCCGGTCTCGTATCACTTCGACGGCGACGCACTCTACTTCCGGCTCGGCAAACACGACGAGAGCGACAAACTGGCGTTCGCAGACGAGACGGCCGAGGCGTGTTTCGTACTTTACGAAGCGCCGTCACCGGACGAGTCGTGGAGCATCATCGTCCGTGGAGCGTTCACAAAACTCTCGCCGGGGGATCGCCCGGACGACGCCGACGTCAACGAGGCGTACTCGTCGCTGCGTGTCTTCGGTGAGACGGTCCAAGACATCGACCCCGTGTTCTATCGGCTTGACATCGAGTCGGTCACTGGCCGTCGAACCTCTTAGTCGGACTCCACCAAACGCTTTCGAGGCCTGTGTCGACCACAACTATTTGTCACCACGAGTGGCGTTTCTCTCTGCACTATGACACTGTTAGAGGAGAAAGTCGCCATCGTCACCGGCGGTGGGTCGGGTATCGGTCGCGTCACCGCACAGCGATTCGCCGAAGAAGGCGCGTCGGTGGTCGTCGCCGACGTGAACGACGAGCACACCGACGAAACCGTCTCGCTCGTCGAAGACGAGGGAGGGACCGCCATCGGCGTCCACGCGGACGTCACCGACATGGAGTCGATGCAGTCGATGGTCGACACCGCGGTCGAGGAGTTCGGTAGCCTCGATATCGCGTTCAACAACGCGGGCATCGGCGGCGACCAAGCGAAGACGGCCGACTACACTGAGGAGAAATGGACGAGCGTCATCGACGTGAACCTCACCGGCGTCTGGCGCTCGATGAAAGCCGAACTCGGGCAGATGGCCGACCAAGAGGAAGGCGGCGTCGTCGTCAACAACGCCTCCATTCTCGGCAAGGTCGGCTTCGAGACGGCTCCCGCGTACGTCTCGGCGAAACACGGCGTGCTCGGTCTGACGAAGACGGCCGCGCTGGAGTACGCGGACGACGGAATCCGCGTCAACGCCGTCTGTCCCGGATTCATCGACACGCCGCTGCTGCGAGAGGGCGGCATGGAGGAAGGCTCTGAGATGCGCCAGCAAATCGAGCAACTGCACGCGATGAACCGACTCGGCACCTCCGAGGAAGTCGCCGACGCGGTGACGTGGCTCTGTTCGGACGGGGCATCGTTCGCCACCGGCGGAGCCTACAACGTCGACGGCGGCTTCCTCGCAAGGTAACCAGTGTGTACAGACTCTGGTAGGCAGCCACCTACCCCCAGCGAGAGGAAACCTCGCCGTTCACGGCGAGGAGGATGTCATATGCTCAACGGATACACATTCAAGTACGGCAACGAAGTTCGAGCGTTGCTGAAGCGGTTTGCAACCGATTCAGAGGAGATCGACATCGAGACCGCGGTCGTGTATTTCCGTGCCTGTGCACGGCGGAACAGATAAACGACACCAGAAACTACACGACGGTAAGAGATGGCGTCCAGCACTGATTCCTCACGATCTGCCGACGACGAAGTCCGCGAACTCTACGAACGGTATCACGCGGCAGAAACCGACGAGGAACGCCGCGAAGTTGCGCTCGAAATGGCGCGGCTCGATAGACGCCGTCATGCGGATATCTATGCAGCCCTCGAAACTGAGTGAATCACTCGTCGAATTTGTACCGCCAATAACTTCTCTGGTGACAGTTACTCATGGTCGATTCCGCTCTCGTCTGGATTGTGATTGTGGCACTCGCAGGTGCTGGTGGCATTGGCCTTTCGCTCTTCCACTATATTCGAGACGCTGACTTCGATTACGTGAATGCTGCAATCGGCGTTGGTGCAGTGGGATACAGCATCGAACTCGGGATGGCGAACGGCTATCTCGCTCGAAATGGGCTGTTCGACGCCCTCATGCTCATCTGCGCTGGCATCGTGGTCGTCTGCGCCGTTCTTGCGGTGAAACGGGGACAGAGAGGATTCCGATTGCTCCGAAGTAACTCTTAATCAACGGGTAGGTTTCTGCGGGTGTGCTGAATACAGCGCGCAAGTCGGTCACCAGTTTTCGGCTGAAAGAGTTCGGTGAAATCCTTCTATATTGGTTCTCATCACAGCCATTCTCCCTGCATCTTTCGAATAAAATCGTGAGAGCCACAAATGGACAGACAAATGAGAGACACCAAGAGAAGTGTAACAAGGTCAGCTAGATGTAATTCCGCCTAATAGCATCCATGAGCGACACAAATAGAACATCAGAAGGAATCACGTTTCTACTCCTGGGTGCTGCTTCAATAGCAGTAGGCATGCTTGAAGCAGATGGACTCAGATACTATCGGTTAGGAATCTTTTCAGTTCTATGTGGTTTCTACTGCATGGCATTGTCCAGGTAGCTTTCTGAGCAGGTGCTTGTCTGCGGTTAGTTCAGCGTGGGTGGAATGGAATAACCAAGCTCTCGGTGCTAAACACATCCGCTGGATGCAGCACGCAATTCCTCTCACCCTCTGAGGATTTCAACAGAACAAGTGTGCGGTGTGCGACCGGGAGACATCACCGGCAAGAACCCCCCACTCGCGTGGCTCTTTGAGGCCTATTTTCCAAGGAGTGGTATGGACGCCAGCAACCTCGACAGTTTCACCTCACGCCGGTCGACCGTGTACGGTCGCCGCGGCGTGGTCTCCACGAGCCAACCCCTCGCCGCGCAGGCGGGTATCACCACCCTGCAAGAGGGCGGCAACGCCTTCGACGCGGCCGTCGCCACCGCAGCGGCGCTGAACGTCGTCGAACCCACTTCTACAGGGCTTGGCGGCGACGTGTTCGCGCTCTACCGCACCGCCGACGGCGAAGTCGGCGCGATGCGCTCCTGTGGCGGTGCGCCCTCGGGGACGAGCATCGAGAAAGTCAGAGAGGCCATCGAAGACGCCGACGAGGAGACGCGTTCGTCGTGGTATCCCGCCTCGCGCGGGTACGCCGTCGACTCCGCCGAGGACGCCGGGATGCCGTTCCTCGGCCCGCACGCGGTGACGGTTCCCGGTACCGCCCGCGGATGGGAGACGACCGTCGAGGAACTTGGAGAGATGACGCTCGGTGAGGTACTGCAACCGGCTATCGAGTACGCGAAGAACGGCTACCCGGTCACGGAAGTCGTCTCCGCGCAGTGGCAGCACGGCGAGGAACTGTTCACGTCCGACCACGCCCGCGACGCGTACCTCTTCGACGGCGAAGCGCCCGACACGGGCGACATGGTGTCGTTGCCGAAACTCGGTGCGACGATGGAACGAATCGCCGAAGAAGGCGCAGATATCGTCTACGAGGGTGACATCGCCGAGAAAATCGCAAGCGAGATTCAAGACCTCGGCGGGTTCATGACTGTTGACGACCTCGCCGACTTCGACCCGGAGTTCATAGAGCCAGTGTCGACGACGTACAACGGCGCGGAAATCTACGAACTGCCGCCGAACAATCAAGGGCTCATCGCACTCGAAGCGCTCAACATCGCCGAGGAACTCGGCGCGGCCGACCACCCGCTCGACTCCGCAGAGCGCATCCACTACTTCGCGGAGGCGATGAAACTCGCCTTCCACGACGGCCACCGCTACATCACCGACCCCGAGTACGAGGAGATTCCGCCGTTGGCGTCGCAGGAGTGGGCCGAAAAACGGGCGCAAAAGGTCGGCGAGACGGCGAACCACGACGTGAGTTTCGGCGTTCCCGACGCTCAAGCCGAAGACGCCGACACGGTGCTTCTCTGCGTCGCCGACGACGAGGGCAACGTCGTCTCCTACATCAACTCCCGGTTCGCTGGCTTCGGGTCCGGCGTCGTCGCCGGCGACACCGGTATCGCACTGCAGAACCGCGGTGCATCGTTCTCGCTTGACCCCGACCACCCGAACTCGCTGGAGGCCGGCAAGCGACCGTTCCACACGCTCGTGCCCGCCGTCGCCAAACTCGGCGAGGACGACTGGGCGGCGTTCGGCGTGATGGGCGGCTACATGCAACCGCAGGGTCACGTCCAGGTCATCTCGAACGTCGTCGACTACGACCTCTCGATTCAAGCCGCGTTAGACCGCCCGCGCTGGCGTTACCGCGAAGACGGACAGTTGGCCGTCGAGGAATTTTCGGACTCCGGTGTGCCGACGGCGCTCACCCGCTTCGGCCACGAGGTGGGGATTCTCGCGCCGCTGATGTTCGGCGGCGCGCAGTTCGTCCGCAACAAGGAGGGCGTTCTCTCGGCGGCGACGGAACCCCGAAAAGACGGGAACGCGCTGGGGTACTGAGGCGTCTCCACATCGTCCACTGAGACGATAACTCAGTAGATTCGACCAAAATTTCTCACAGGGTGCGAACTCTCTCGCGCGACGTTGCATCGGCCGTCGCCCAGCGAGAACATATTTTCGCCCAGAGCGTGAATACGGAGTCGTGACTCTCTGCCGTCTTCTTCACTCCCCCGCGTGTAGAACGTGTGGTGATACCACGTGACGCAGCCGATGGGCGACGCCGACGACTCGGGACTCGCCTCCGGACTTCGGCAGTTCCGCCCTAGCGCCGTCGCGGGGTTGTTCTCACGCGCCGACGCTCGTTACCTCTCACCTGTCCTCCTCGCTGGCGTCGCCGTCTACACGCTCTACCTCGTGGTTAACGCCTATCCCGGCTACGGGGCTGGCCTCTACAACCTGATGGGCGAACAGATTGCGGCGAACGGCTACCTCCCGCCCGAACGGATTCCGTACTACACCGTCGACGGTGTCCCCTTCGCGTACCCGCCGCTGATGTTCTACGCCATTGCCCTCATCCGTGATTTGACCGGCGTCGGCCCGTTCACGCTGGCGCGCTTCTTCCCCGGGTTGGTCACTATTGCGTATCTCGTGCCGACATATCTTCTCGCGCGCGACCTTCTCGCCTCGCGCCCAGCGGCGTCTGCGGTCGGCCTCCTCGTTGCGCTCAACCCCAAGGTGTTGCAGTGGCACATCACCGCAGGCGGGTTGGTTCGCGCGCCGGCGTTTCTGTTCGCTGTCTCGGGTATCTACGCAGGCTACCGACTGTACACAGCCGTCGAGACAACCGGCTACGACGGCCGATGGCTCGCCATCTCGGCGCTCTGCTTCGGCCTCACACTCCTGACGCATCCGACGTACACGCTGTTTTTCGTCGGCAGTTTCGTCATCCTGTGGCTGACGCTCGACCGGTCGCTGGCGGGCTTTCTCCGCGGCGGCGTCGTCGCCGCCGGTGGGTTCGTGCTGGCGACACCGTGGCTCCTGTGGAACATCTCGACGCACGGCCTCAGCGTGTTCACTGCTGCCTCCGGAACCCACGGCGGTATCGGCGGTGGATTCGCCGTCACGCCGTGGCTGGCCGTACCGTTACTCTTGGCAGTGGCGCTGTTTCTCGTCCGTCGGCCGTTCCTCGGCGTGTGGACCGTTGCCGCCGCGCTTCTGTTTCAACAGGCGCGCTTCGTCGCCTTCGTCGGCACGTTCGCCGTCGTCGCGTTGTTGCTGCCGCCCGTCCGAACCGCAGTCGCCGAGCGGGTTCCCCGGCCGAACCGCCGGACGCTCGCGGCCGTCGCCATCTCGATAACGTTGGTCGGCGGCCTGGGGGTCGTCGGCTACTCGATGACCGTCGCCGAACCGTCTATCGCACCCGCCTTCGTCGACGACGACGATGTCGCCGCGATGGAGTGGGTCGGCGAGGAAACGTCCGAAGACGCGACGTTCGTCGTCGTCGGCGACGCCGCCGAGTGGTTCCCCGACGTGAGCAAGCGGACGATAACGGTAGGGCTGTGGGGCGTCGAGTGGGAGGGGTCGCAGACGTACTCCGAACAGGTCCGACTGTATCGCTCGGTGTCGCACTGTGACTCCGCCGACTGCGTCTCCGAGACGGTGAGCGAGGCGGGTGTGACGCCCGACTACCTCTACGTCCCGAAAGGAACGTACATCGTCCGCGGGAAACGGACCACCGGCGGCGACCAACTCGTGGAGTCGCTGATGCTCTCGGAGGGGTACGAAGCGGCGTACGAGAACGACGGTGTCGTCGTCTTCCGCGTCGTGTCGACGGAGTCTGCGGCGGACTGAGCCACGCGATAGTAGGTATCTCGACTGTCTCTTTTCCGTCGGTCAGTGGTTCGTTTGCTCTCGGGTTTCGGTAGGAACTGCTCTGCTCACGTACCAAAACGCCGGCGCAGCGACGAGGCCGGTGATGAAGAGTACGAAGACGAGCAGCATCAGACCCGAACTCAAGACCAGATACGTGAGGGCGACACCGAGAAGCGCTGAACAGAGCCAGATGAGTACGTCGAGGCGACGGCGGATGTCTCGGTCCATGTTCTCGCGTCTTGTCACGTGCGTATAAAATGTGAGATTCGAGCACGTCGCCTCCGTCGTCGTCGGCGCTCAGTCGTCGGCGCGCTCGCGCACCAACCGCGCGACTGCGGCCTCGTCGAGTTGGTCGAACTCGCCGGCCTGCACGCCCCACAGCGTCGCGTACAGTCCACCCGAGTCGACGAGTTCGTCGTGGGTACCGCGTTCGACGACGCGCCCGCCTTCGAGGACGAGAATCCGGTCGGCGCGGCGAATCGTCGAGAGACGGTGTGCGATGACGAGCGTCGTTCGGTCTTCGGTCAGACGGGTCAGCGCCCGCTGGATGAGTAACTCGGTCTCGGTGTCGACGGCCGACGTCGCCTCGTCCAACACGAGTACGTCGGGGTCCTGCAGCATTGCGCGGGCGATGGAGAGTCGCTGTCGCTGTCCCCCCGAGAGTTTGATGCCGCGTTCGCCGATGCGGGTGTCGTACCCATCCGGCAACTCGGTGACGAACTCGTGGGCCTCGGCGGCTTTTGCGGCCGCGACCATCTCCGACTCCGTCGCGTCGAACGCGCCGTAGACGAGGTTTTCTCTTACTGTGCCGTCGAACAGGTAGACGTCTTGGCTCACGTAGCCGACGGCGCGACGGAGGCTGTCGAGCGTCGCCTCGCGCACGTCGACTCCGTCGAGGCGGACCGAACCATCAGTAATGTCGTACAGTCGAAGCAGGAGTTTCGCCGCTGTCGACTTGCCCGCGCCCGTCGGGCCGACGAGTGCGACGGTCTCGCCGGGTTCGGCGACGAAACTCACGTCGGTGAGGACCGGTCGACCCTCCTCGTAGGCGAAAGAGACGTCGTCGTACTCGATACGGCCCTCGACGTGCCCGAGGTCGACGGCGTTCTCGCCATCGACGACGGTGACGGGCAGGTCAGTGAGACCGAAGATGCGCTCGCCGGAGGCGCGCGCGTTCTCGTAGGAGTTGACGATGCGGCCCGCGCCGGCCAGCGGGTCGACGAATCGCTGGGTCATGAACAGGAAGGTGACGAACTCACCGACTCTGAGGGCTTCACCGCCACCGATGAAACCCGGTGACTCGGTGACCAACCAGTAGCCGCCGATGGCGAACGTCGCCGCGAACGCGACGTTGGCGGCGAGTTCCATCCCCGGTTGGTAGAAGTACTCCAGTTTGGCCACCGCCCACGTCTTCAGGTAGTAGTCCCACGAAGCGTCCTCGATACGACCGTCCTCGTACACCTCCGTATTGGAGGTCTTGATGACCTCGATGCCCGAGAGGTTGTTCTCCAGACGGGTGTTGAGGTCGCCGACGCTCGCGCGCAGCGCCCGATATCTGGGTCGAATCGTCCGCATGAACGCGACGGTGAACACCACGAGAACGGGCATGGCGACGAGCGTTACGGCCGCGAGTTGCGCGTTGAGCCAGAACAACACCGCGCCGATACCCACGGCCGAAACAACGAGTTGGACTGCGCCGCTGAGCGTCGACCCGAGGAACTCGCGGAGGTTCCGCACGTCGCTGTTGAGAATGCTCATCACTTCGCCGGTCTGCTTGTCGTCGAAAAACGACGTGTCGAGGCGCTGCATCGTCGCGTACGTGTCCGTGCGGATTGCGTGCTGGACGCGGTTCGAGTACAGCGACAGCGAGACGCCTTGGGCCCACGAGAGTCCGACCGTGAGAATCGACGCCCCGACGATGAGGCCGAGCGAGAGCCACAGTTGCCCTTCCGGCGTCGACGGCAGCGACCCGTCGGGAACGATTGGGAGTCGGTACGCCGTCTCGGTGCCGGGGGTGAACAGCGCGTCGATGGCGACGCCGAGGACGAGTGGGGGAACGAGCGCGACGAGGCGACTGAACAGGCTGGCGACGAGACCGACGACGAACAGCCAGCGGTCCTCCTGGCCGTACGCCGAAAAGAGCCGAACCATCGGGTCCGTCGTCTTCTCGTTTCCGTCGTCGATACTGGCCGACTCACCGCTGGCTGATGGTGTTGCGTGCGACATATGCCCCCCGACGCCCGGAGACGCCCTTACCGAAGGTAACGGTGCCAGCGTACATGAACTGCGCGGCGGGGGCACTTCTCTATTTCCTGACGTGATTCGGCGTTTTTCGCACGACGTTTCCCCAGTACGTTTTTGGTGGGGGTGTCTGTAGCAGACGTTACGATGAAAGAGAGAGTAAATTTTGACAACTTGTCACGGAGGAAACTCGTCGGTGGGTTCGGAGCCGCCGTTGTCGGCGGAAGCGCAGTCGGGTTATTGGGTGTCCGGGAGAACCAGCGCGAACGGCCGGTCGAAACGATGGAACCGAACGGCGACGGGACCTCTTCGGCGGGTGAACTCCGTTGGTTGCTCGTTGATGCCGGTCTCGACGTTCAGGAGATGGTTCGTAAAGGAGACGACCTCGTCGTCCGCTACACGTCGGGCGCGTCAGCCATAGACGAACACAACCGGGAACTTGTCGAAGTGACGAGCCAGTTCGTTAGCCACATCAACAACGGCGGCAACGGTGCGCGACTCGTCGCTGAAGTGAGCGAGCGATACGACGACGTCCAAACGCAGTATCACGTCACTGCCAAGTGGGCGAACGCCTACCTGAACGACGAGATGAGTTCGATGGACATCGTCAACACCGTCGCGCGCACCGAACAGGAGCGATAGGAGTCGTGCAATGGTCGCTTCCGAACTCAGCCTGACGCTCGTCTCCGCAGTCGGTATCGTCAGCGCCCTCGGCGCGGTACTCGTCCGGCGCGTCGGCTACCCGCCGGAGTACGAGTCACGGGCAAAAGCAGTGCAAGCCCGACGGCTCTCCGGTGACTCCGGCGAACTCCGTCCATTGAGCGAACTCAGTACGTTCGTCTCCCGAGGTGGAACTCAGTCGAACCGAAACACCGCCCGCGCCGCCGACGCCGGCGTATCGCTCGCGCGTGCGCTCGAAGACCCCGACCGGCTAGACGGCCTCTCCTCGGAACTCTCGTTTCTGCACGAACCGACACGGATACACGAACGCTGCGTCTCGAACCGCAAGAAGGCAGTTCTGTTGTTTCTCGCAGCGGTGATGGGCAACGCGGGTGTCGCCTACGGCTTGGTGTTCACCGAACAGACGACGCTGTTGGCGCTGACGGTGACGGCGTTGTTCAGCGTGAGCGTTCTCGCGTTCGGCGGAGCGCTCTGGCGAACCGCACAACTACTCACCGGTCGGCGAGCCCTCGACCGGATGGCGTAGCAGCCTCTTTACTCTCGAATCGGTCGGATTCGTCGCAGCTTGGGGTATTGGACAGAAACACATCTCCCCGTCAAAGGGGACTCTGAGCAGCTACAGTGCCGACGCTCGAGCGATGTCGGTGCTACGACGGACGAGAGCCCAAAGCGTGTCGAAGGCGCTTTGCTACTCTTCTCGCGTCGTTCGTTCTACCAGTTCTCGAAGCGTCGTGTCCGGAAGCGTGGCGTCGTTGTGGTTCGCAAACCACGTTGCCAGTGACGCGAGCAACTCCTCGGCGTCGTCGCCGACGAATCGCCGGTGAGAGACGCGGCCGTCGACGGAGGCGGCGAGTTCGACCTCGAACCGCGGGCCGTCCTCGTCGGTTACTGTCGTCTCCGTCCGTGTCGTCTCGGCGTCGTCGCTGCTGACGACGAAGGAGTTCTCACCGCGCTTTCGGACGCGTTCGTCCGATTCGATGTCGAGGTCCGTCGGTTCGAGCACGCCGCGCGATATCGGTTCGCGTCGGCGCGGGTCCGAGTTGTCGTCGTCGGAGTCCACAGACCGTCGACTCTCGTCGGAACCGAACATAGTTACGATTCGCTCCGGGAACCGGTCACAGACAAGGCGATACCTGCCTCGCTTGCGATGTGCAGTGCTAGTTCGTACAACATCACGCCGGCGAACAGCGTGGCCGCGCCAAAGACGACGCCGGCCGCACCGACGTACAGGTCGGTGACCACGCTGCTGAACACGCCGAAGGATGCGCCGATACTCGTGACGACGACCACGCGCCAACTACGCGAGAGGTTCGCGTAGCCGACGATGAGTGTCGGTTCGATGCCGACCAGCCGACACCAGATAACGTACAGTGCCGTGTCGAACTCGAACGCGAGGACGGTGAGTCCTACGAGTACCAGAAACGTCGAGTCAATCATTGCGATTCGGTGTAAGAAGGATGTTCGCGGGTCGGGGGGTGTGTCAGCCCCGAGCGCGAGAAATTCGAGGGGTGTGTCAGCCTCGAAAGGTAGTTGGAAGTTTAGACTTCGACCGAAGCGCCGCTGAAGCTGCTGAGCGACTCCGGAACGTTCACGATGTACGTGTACTGGCTGCCGGACTGCGTGACGAAGCGGACCGTTGCAGATTCGCCGCCTGCAAGCGGACGAAGTTCAGCGGTGTCGTACGTCGCCGAACCGTCTTCGTAGCTTGCTAGGTCTCCAGGGTTGTCGAGCTTGATTTCAATCTCCATGCGGTCATCTTTCGCGTTCAGGACCGGAACAGAGCTGTCATCATCTTTCAACGTGCTGGTACCGAACTCAGCATTATCTGCGGACGCAGATTGGTCGTCAGCGTGCGTGAGAGTTACCTTGCCGTTCGGGCCGATGTATTCGATGGTCGCGTCGTCCATGTCGATTTCACCGGCACCCGGCGACTGCATCGTCGTGAACTTCAGTGCAGTGATGACTTCGCCACCGGAGTTGGCCTCAGTGAAGTAGCTGTCATCATTGACTTCGCCAACTGCACTTGCGACGAGAACTTGGTTCGACACCTGTTCGGTGGAATCTTCACTGGTTGCGGATGCTTTGTTCTGCAGGAAGCCAGCGGTGTTGATGAGAACACCGGCGGCGACTGCCGCCACGAGAATCATGGCGATGAAGATGATCAGGGTCTCGATACCGACCTGACCACGGTCTTTGTTGGATTTGTTGAACGGTAGCATGGTTGGTTAGGTTCTTGCTAACCGCGCTGGAACGCGGCTTATTCACTCCGAGAATGCAATGCAACATAAACCTTTGCCCTCACAAGACAGTCTCGAAGAAAATAATGTAGTAATTCTACTAATTTCAGTTTGACATATAACAGTGGCTTAGGCACGGCACAATGGCGGTCAGAGGGGGCCACATGGTGTGTTAGAACAGGGCTAAAACACGCTTTCAAGGACTGTAGTGGCGGTTTGTCTCAAACCGGTCAAGACGACAAAGACGGGGTGTCTTCTCGGTCAGTAGGGCGATAAACACCCAATTTATCGGGACTCTAATATCTATGGAAAGGTTTTATACGTACTAATTTTCAAGAACAGACATAGTATGGATATCGGAAACGTTCTGCGCTCGCTCGGACTCGAAGCGCTCGCACCCGCGTCGCAAGCGCAGCGAGAAGAGACCGGCCGCTCCGGTGAGGCCGACGACGGAGCCGACGAGTCTGCAGAACTCGACGAGGAAGTAGGCCCGGACGTGGGCGACGATGACGACGCCGAGACGGGCGGGCAAGGAGACGCCATCGAGGACCTCCGCCACGAACTCGACCAGGTCGCCGCCGACTTGGAGACGACCCAGTCGAAACTGCGAGCCGTCCAGAGCGAACGCGACGAGATGGTGGCGCGCTTGGACGGACTCGAAGACGACACCGCACAGCTACTCGGCGTGTACGACCGCTTGACCGCGCAGGTCAACCCCTTCGGCGAGAACTGGCAGCAGTCCGCCGAGGGCCGAACCGACGACAGCGAGGGGCGATACGGTGTCGTGTCCGCCAGCAACGGTTCGTCGAACGCGACTCCTGTCGAGACGAACGAGCACGCGGACACGCACGCGTACGAGGAAGACGACGAAGACGACTACGCCAGCGAGGCTGTTGACGAGACGCCATCCGAACCAGTCGTCGAGGTTACCGAGTCGCTTCCGGAAACGCCGAGCGCGTCCGACGTGTACCTTCGGGGACTCGCTCCCTCGTTCGCTACCGAGGTCCTGTTGATGGAGTGGATGACGATGCTCATCGACAACGCGGGTCCCGGCGGCGCGATGAAAGCCGTCGACTACTACGAGCGCGTCAACTGGATAGACGAGTCGGTCAAAAACCACCTCGAAGACCTGCTCGGTGGCGTCCAGACCGCGCCGCTGTCTGCCGAAGGCGCTGTCGCTGACCTCACGAGCGAGGAACACAACCAGAGTTTCGCGTACATCATGAAACTCGACGGCCTCCGGGCAACGACCGTAGCCTAAGCAGATGGGGTTCAGTACGAGCGCCGCCGCCACCATCATCTTCATCGGCGTTCTGCTGAGCTTCGGCTTTCTTTACCCGGTCGTCGAACAGAACCTCGAAGCTCACACCGAAGCGTTCGACGACAGGGACGACCGTCTCCTCACCCAACGAAACACCGATATCTCATTCGATAGCACCACGTATGATTCAGCTGACGACACGCTGGTTGTCACTGTCACCAACACCGGCACCACGACGCTCCGAATAGACGAAACTGATCTCCTCATAAACGGGGAGATACAGACCGGATATCCCACGAGAATCGGTGACACGCCCGACAGAACGCTGTGGGTGCCCGACGAGACACTTACCATTACTGTCGAGGAAGTCGCTGAACAACCGGACCGCATCAACGTCGTCACTGGACTGGGCGTCCAAATCTCGACAAGCGTTGGGGAGAGTTCCTAAATGTCCAGTAACGGTGGCATCACCCAACTCGTATTGTTCATTGCGGCACTGACCGTTGCTGCCGGCGTTGCCACCACGCTTACCGCGAACGTCAGTGACCTCAGTAGTTCGCTCGATACCCGTGGTGACAGTATCGTCGAGGGAATCGACACCGACGTTGAAATCATCAGCGACCCGGGAAGCCCTGAATCGATTTACGACAGTACCGACGGTGAAATTACGTTGCTCGTCAAGAACACCGGCGAGCGGACGCTCGCAACCGATAGAGGCATCGACCTCCTCATCGACGGCCGACTCATCACTGGTGTGAACGTTGAAGTTATCGGTGGTACGTCGGCGTGGCAGCCCGGTCAAACGGTGAGACTCACCGTCTCGGAGACGCTTGACCCCGGCGAGCACCGCGCAGTCGTCCGTGTCAACGGCGACTCGGCGGAGATGATGTTCTACATCGAACAACCCTAACCAGAATCATGAACGGATACTACTCACTCGGACTGACGGACCGCGACCGAATCGACGCCTCCTTCGGCGGCGGACTGCCGCGAGGGAGTCTCGTCCTCATCGAGGGCGGTCACGGAGCAGGCAAGAGCGCACTCACCCAACGGTTCTGTTACGGGTTCTGCGAAACCGACCACTCCGTGACGTACGTTTCGACGGAACTGGAGGCGGCCGGGTTCGTCTCGCAGATGCGCTCGCTGTCGTACAGCGTCGTCAGCCACATGCTCGCCGAACAGATGTTGTTCCTGCACGCGGACGTGGACACGCGCGAACGGATGGACGGTCAAGACGCAGGCTCCGACGACCGCGAGATGCTGACGCGACTGATGCAGGCAGAGACGATGTGGCGAAGCGACGTCGTCATCATCGACGGCTTCGACTCGATTCTGCTTCACGACCCGCGCTTCGAGGCCATCAGCGACGCCAACGACGAGGACGACCTGATGCAGAATCTCATCACGTTCTTCCGACAAATCGTCACTGACGGCACGACAGTCGTCTTCACCGTGAACCCCGAGTCACTTAGTCCGAACACGCTCCGCCCGCTGCGCACCGTATCGGACGTCTACCTCGACATCCAGACCAAAAGCGTCGGCAGTGAGATTCGCCGTAACGCGCTCGTCCGGAAGTTCGGTGGGATGGGCGAGCAAGTCGACGACAGCATCGGGTTCTCGGTCCAGTCGGGCCGCGGCATCAGTATCGTGAGTCGGACGGTGGCCTGAGATGTCGGACCTCGGAACCACGAAACTCTCCGGGGAACTGCGTTCACTCGCACAGAAACACCCACATCTCGACGAACACCTTCAGCGCTTCCGCGCCGAGTACAACGAGTATCCCGTCTACACCGAAGAACTCGACGACGAACACGAGGTGCGTCGCCCGAACGTCCTCTACCCGACGGTGAAAAACGACCACCCCGTGTTCTGCCACGTCTTCGGTGATACCGGCGTCCCGACGAAGTACTACGCCATCGAACCGTCGCTCGACGATACTGACCAGGCGACGTACCGCCGGATTCGACAGCGCATCCTCGACGAAAGTGTCTCGCGCCCTGCACCCGGCGACATCGAACAGTTTCAGGCCCACCTCGACGAACTGTTGAACGAAGTCGTCACCGTCGGCACCCCGAGGACGCGTCTCGGGTCGTTGCTCAGTGGACGCATCACCGTCCGCGAGGAGACGTTCCACACGATTCGCTACCTCCTTCAGCGCGACATCGTCGGCCTCGGCCCCCTCGCACCGCTGATGGGCGACCCCGAGAACGAGGACATCCACGTTATCGGCCCGCACGAGTGTTTCACTGACCACGGGACCTACGGCATGTTGCCGACGAGCATCGACTTTGGGTCACCCGACGAGTTCGAAAACTGGCTCCGAAACCTCGGTGAACGGATGGACACACCCATCAGCGACTCGAACCCCGTCATCGACTCTACCCTCCCAGACGGGTCGCGTATCAACATCATCTACTCCGACGACGTGAGTATCAAAGGCCCCTCGCTGACCATCCGGCAGTTCAACGAGGTTCCCCTCTCGATTCTCCAGATTACGAAGTGGGGGACGCTCAGCCCCGAGATGTCGGCGTACCTGTGGCTCTGTCTCGAAAACGACCAGACCATCTTCGTCGCCGGCGAGACGGCGTCGGGGAAGACGACGACGCTCAACGCCATCCTCTCGTTCATTCCGCGCGACGCCAAAATCTACACCGCAGAGGACACCGCCGAGGTGATGCCACCGCACAGCACGTGGCAGCAACTGCTCACGCGTGAGGGACAGGGTAGCGACGACAGCACCGACGTGGACATGTTCGACTTGGTCGCGGCCGCACTCCGTTCGCGCCCCGACTACATCATCGTCGGTGAGGTCCGTGGTGCGGAAGGACGGATGGCGTTTCAGGCCGCCCAGACTGGCCACCCCGTGATGCTCACCTTCCACGCGAGCGACATCGTCTCGCTCATCCAGCGGTTCACCGGGGACCCCATCGCCGTCCCCGAGACGTTCATGGGTAACTGCGACCTCTGCGTGTTCCAGAACCGCGTGAAACTCGGCGACGACATGGTTCGACGCGTTACGAGCATCCAAGAGATTGAGGGTTACTCCAAGCAGGAAGGCGGCGTCGTCACCCGGCAAGTGTTCACGTGGGACCCAATCGAGGACGACATCGTCTTCACCGGGATGAACAACTCCTACGTGCTCGAAGACCGCATCGCGCCGCTTCTCGGTTTCGAGGACTCGCGGAAGATATACGACGAACTACTGCGCCGCGCGGAGATAATCCGGCGACTCATCGACGGGGACGTCCTCGAATACGCCGAAGTGAACCAAGCTATCGAGACGTTCCAGAACGACGGCGTCGAGGCGCTCCCGATAGATATCGCGGGACTGACCGAGGTCGGTGGGCGGTAAGCGGTGGCGACGATGGACGGCGGTTCGGGGTCGAATCTCGACGACGCGGACTCCGGAAGCCAGTTCGACCTCCAGCAGATGCTGGAGTCGCTCGAACGCGGCTACTACACGATGGACATGCCGTACGAGCGGTATCTGTTTTTTATGCTCTTGCCCTCGCTTCTGTTCGGGCAAGCGACCTTCATCGCCGTTCTCGCAATCGAACCTCCGCTACCCGTCAGCGGGCCGCTCGTTCTGCTGTCGTTCTTTATCCCGGGTGTCGCACTCGTTTATCCGCAACTCATACACGACAGAAAACGAAAGGAGACCCGAGAGAAGTTCTACCTCTTCATCACCCACATTACGGTGTTATCGACGACGAACATCGACCGGGTCGAAATCTTCCGGACGCTCGCACGCGAGAAGGAGTACGGCCCCATCGCCGAGGAGATGGGCCGTATCGTCGCCCTCGTCGACACGTGGAACCAGAGCCTCGACGACGCCTGCCGGATGCGCGCGAAGTTCGTCGCCAGTCCGCTGATGGAGGATTTCCTCGAACGGTTGGCGTACTCCGTCGGCGCGGGCCAGCACATAAGCGAGTTCCTCCTCAACGAGCAGGACTCCATCATCCAGAGTTTCACCACCCGGTACGACAGCCAACTCGACCGACTCGGACTCGTCAAAGACGTCTACATGTCGGTGAACCTCTCTGTGACCTTCGGTCTCGTATTCGCCATCGTCATCCCGTTTCTCATCGGCATCAACCCGACGTCTGCGCTCATCGCCGTCATCCTCGGGTCGATTTTCGTCCAGGTGATGTTCCTCTACGCGATGAACAGCATCGCACCGAAAGACCCAGTCTGGTTTCAGAGCGAGATGTCGCTCGACCGCAACGTCCGTGTCCGCACGAGTCTCGTCGTCGGTGCTGGACTTGCCCTGGCGCTCACCGCCGCCTGCTACGCCGCTCTCCAAGGAATGTTGCCTATCGAGGCCGAGAAGATTCCGCTGCCAATCTACGTGGCGATTCCGTTCACGCCGCTTCTACTTCCCGGGGTCGTGATGCAACGAGAGGAGAAGCGAGTGAAGAACCGCGACGAAGGCTTTCCCTCGTTCATTCGTGCGCTCGGTGCCGTAGAAAGCGTCAAACAGAGTTCGACGTCGACCGTCCTCGCCAGTCTCAAAAAGAAGGACTTCGGGTCGCTCACCGAGAACATCTCGAACCTCTACCGGCGACTGAACATGCGTATCGACTCCCAACAGTCGTGGACGCACTTCTCGGCGGAGACGGGGTCGTACCTCATCCAGAAGTTCAGCGACATGTACGTCAAAGGCCGGCGGATGGGCGGCGAACCCCGACAGTTGGGGACGCTTATCAGCCGAAACATGACCGCCGTGTTGAACCTTCGCCGCAAGCGCGCACAGGAAGTCGGGACGGTGCTCGGCGTGCTGTACGGCGTCGTTCTCTCCAGTACGTTCGCCTACTACGTGGCCCTCGAAGTCGTCCGCGTGCTCAAGGAAATCTCGACGGAGATGGACGTCGACTCGAACATCGTCGGGTCGCTTCTGAACCCCTCGGTGTACACGATGCCCGAAATCGAGTTCTTACTCCTCGTCGCTATCGTCGTCAACGCGTTCTTCGCGTCGATGATTATCCGCGTTATCGGCCGCGGGCACTCGATGACGTCGCTGCCGCACTTCGCGTTGCTCGTCTGGTCGAGTTCCATCGTCGCCGTCATCACGAGCGAAGTCGTCAGCTCGCTCATCGCGTTCTAACGCTGTTCTCCTCTCAAATATTCGTTTCATCAATAGAGTTTCGCAGTCTACGAAACGTATTTAACAGGTCACCCCAATCACTCGGGCGAGGACACTGACATGCAACGAGACCGTTCGGTCGACAGCGAGCAGACGAAACCATATCTCGGCAACATCCCCCGCGACGCCGCCGAGAACGTCACCGCGATGGAGTGGGCACGGTATCTCGGCCGCGAGTTCGGGCCGACCGGTGCGATAAACGCGCTAGCGTACTACCGCGACATCGATTGGATTAGCGAGCAGGCACGACGCCTGATGATTCGTCACGTCCGCGGCCTCTCGCTCGAAGAACTCGACAGAGTCAGCGACGACGGCGTCGAACTCGACGGCACGCTCGACTCCCTTGCTGGGTCGCCGTTCGAACGCCACGCGAAATCGCTGGAGTTCATCGCCAAGATGGCCGGCACGGACGTCGAATCCGACCTCGTCTCGTTGCGTCACCCGGACGAACACACGGTCAACTGAGTTCTGGACATCGCTCGTCGTCCGAGCGGTCTTTCGACGCTTCTGTACACATCGTTTTTCGAGCGTCTGCCGTCTTTCTCGTAGGAGATTCCAATATGTTGAACTATTATATCCACAACCTCCCTCCGTCTCTGCATGCTGGTGGCTGGCCTCATCATGGTCGTGGGACTGCTGGGCGTCGCGGTGATAACACAGCGGTACGGCTATCGCCTCGGTGGCACCATTACGGTCGGTGTCCTCGCCGTCTACACCCTCAAGAACGTCGTGATGTTGCCAGTGTTTCTGTTGAGCACACTCATCGCGTATATCGGACTCTCGGTGCTGAAGGAACGAACCCTCATCTTCGGGCGCAGTGAACTCGTCGCGTCGATTTTCATCGGGTCTGCGATTCCGTTGGCGATTCTCGTCGCGCTGTCGGGCGTCGTCGGCGACCGTTTGCGTGCGGTGGTGTTCATCGGGAGCATCCTCCCGGGTCTGGCCGCGTACAACTACCACCAACTGAAACCCCAGTACAGACTCCCCGACATCGCAACGGCGACCGGTCTGTACGCCGGACTGCTCGCGCTCGGATGGCTGCTCGTCACGCCGGCGACCGCACAGACACTCGGTACGCTGACTCCTCCCGTCCTGTTCGCCGACACCGCCGACATCGCAGTGTACAAGGGTGCAGTCACCGCTACAGCCACCGAACCGGTCATCATTCAACGGACACTGCTCGTCGTGTTGTTGCTCGCTGGGATGGGTCTCTCCGAACTCGCCCGCAGTCGGTTCGGTGTCCGACTCGGCATCATCTCGTTGGCACTGCTGGCGGTATACGCACTGGCGAGTGCGTGGCTCGTCGCCCTGTATCTCGTCACCCTACTCGCCTCCTTTCTGTTCATCGAACTGCTGCACCGCCGGACGTTGCTGTACGGACGAGTGCTCATCGGCCTCGGAACCGCGTTCGCCGTCGTCCTCGTCGTCCCACTGGCTGTCTACTCGCCAGTCGTTCGCGGTCTATCCGCGTTCTTCGTCGGCATCCTCGCGGGGGTCAACGCCTACAACCGCCACGTCACCCCGTCGGCCGAGCGTCCGACTCGGACCGCACTCGTCGTCGCAGTGTTTCTCCCGCTTTTCGCACTGGCGCTGGCCGTCGGTGACCCACTTTCGGGGGCGCTCGTCACCGAACTCACCCCCGTGGTCGGAGTCGTACTCGTGGCCGGCACGCTCGTCGCCGCCGCCGTCGCGTTCTCCCGACACGTCGAACGGCCGTCCGACGAGGACGTGTTTCGCAACTCCGTTCTCAGTGGGGGTGATGGGACGTGAGCGACTCTACTGAGATAGCGACCAAGGAAGCCGAACTGGACTCTGCGGAACTCTCCGCGAAAGAGACCGAGTTCGCGGTGTACCGACGAGGAGACGGCTGGCACTGGCAGTGGGGGCTTCCGGACGGTGACGTCGCGTTCGCGTACAGCGGCCACGCTGCCGACTCGCCCGCCGACGCGGCGGCGAACGTCGACCGGGTGCGCGCACTTACGTCCCGAGAAGGCATCTACAGCGGGTACGTCTCCTTCGAGGTCGGTCACACAGAAACCGGCGAGTTGGACTGGCGACTGGTCGACGAGAACGAGGCGGTTCTCGCCATCGGTGCGACGACCCGTGACAGCTACGAGGCGGTCGAAGCCGACATCGAACGGTTCCGAATCGCCGCCGAGACGGCGACCGTCCATCTTCATCGTCCGGCGGACACCCGAGACGTCCTCGACGCGAACAGTCTCGTCGTTGACGAGCGACCGTCGATTTCTGCGGTGGTTCGCTCACTGCCGTCGCTTCTCGGACGGGGAACTCACCATCGACGAACTCTGGCGAACATCGAAAAACGCGTCGTCGTCTCTGGAATTCGGGGCAAATCCTCGACGGTTCGCCGACTCGACGACATCTTCTCGCGGCGCGGATACGACACGCTCACGAAAATCACGGGCAACCACCCCGTGACCATCCACAACGGCGAAGTCATCCCTATCGACCGCCGGGGAACACGGACAACGCTGTACGAGAACATCCCCATCCTCCGGCAGTTCGGACACTGGTTCGACCAGAACGAGACGGGTGACGTCGCTATCGTCGAGAATCAAGGCATCACCGAATACACGACTCGACTGTTCAACCAGCGGTTCGTCCAACCACACGTGGTCGTGCTCACGAACGTCCGCCTCGACCACAACGACACTCTCGGCGCGGACAGACAGCGACTCGCGCGGTCGTTCGCCCGTTCGATTCCCGCAGGAACACACGTTGTCAGCGGCGAACAGCACCCGGTTTTGCACGAGTATCTACGCGAGGAAGTCGAAAGACGCGGGGCGACAATCGAGCAGGTGTCGATTCCCGAACGGCACCGAAGGCTACTCGGCGCGGAGACGGTCCACGCGCTGGACGCCGTGCTTCGGTCGTTCGGCCTACGGGGGTTGAGCGACGCGCAGTTGGACTCGTATCTCGACGGAGCGCAACCGAACTGGATTCGACTCCCGAAGGGCCGCGTGTTCAACGGTGCGGAGGTAAACGACATCGAGAGCACCGAGATGGTTCGACAGGCGTTGGCCGGCGACGACCGTGTGTTGCCGTTCGTCTACCTCCGTCGTGACCGGCGGGGACGAACCGCATCGTTCGCAGAGTATCTGAACGTCTTAGCCGACCGCGGCGTCATCGACCGTGCACGGGTGGGCGGGTGGAACGCCGAGACGTTCGCCCGCCACGTGGACGTCCCCTGTACGACGCACGACCGAGACGAAAACGCGGGCGCGGTGCTTGACGAGATGCTCGCGGAGGGCGACCCGGTTCTGTTGATGGGTAACACCGTCGACGAGTTCATGCGGGAGATGGAACAGGAGATAATCACACGTGCCGGTGCCTACGACACACTCGACGAAGCAGTCGAGAACGATACTGCCGACGCCGTCGTCGAGATGGTCGACCCGGTCTCCGCACAGTGGGTCGAACAGGGTGACGACTGACGGGTCGGAACTTCGAGGTGGTTCGGTTCGGTTCGGCTTCGACCTCAGAGAACAGCGAACCGGTAGACGACGCTCAGGAACGCGCCACAGGCGATAGCGAGGCTGATGAACAGCGCGGCGAACAGCGGGTGACGAGCGGCGTCGAGAACCGTTCCGTCGTCTTCGAGTTCCGCGCTGATAATCATCGCACGCACGACGGCGAACACGACGGAGGCGAACACGACGAGGGCGAGGGCGGCGACGCCGACGATGACGTCGTCGCGGTTGAACTGGAACATGTAGCCCATCGCACCGAGTACGAGCCCGGCGAGGAGTCCGCTCACGGTTATCGCTGCGGCTTTGACGTTCGCGCTGAGGTCGTCCGAGAAGTTGAGCGCCTTGGTGTGGAGGGATGTACTGTCTTTCGTCGACATGATTCTGTGGCTGATTGTATGCTGAGAGTGATAGATGATAACTGCTCTGGTTGTGGGGGCCTATCGGTGACGGTCACAGATAGTTATCGACGTGGCAACGGCGACAACAAGACGCTGGACAGACGACGCAGCGAGTACAGAAGTGCCACCAGCGTCGGCGCACAGAGGGCGAGGTAACCCACGACCCAACCGGAGACGTGTACTTGACCGACCGTCGAGAGACCGACGGCGTCTCCCGAAACCGTCAGCACCGTCCCAGAGACGACCATCCAAGCGAACACGACCGCTGGAAGCGTCCAGAGGTAGTGCCAACTGCTCGGCGAGACGCGGTAGCGACGGCGATACCGGTCTGCCGCGGAGAGTTCGCCCAAATAGTGAATCAACAGCAGGTAGCAGGCCGGCACCGTGATGACCGCGACGGCCGCCGAGAGGATTGTCATGTGGTCGGAGATGTGGACGCTCACGAAGGGAAACAACGCCGCCGTCGGCACCAACCCGACGAGTGAGAAGGAGGCGACGGTGACGAGTGCACCGGCGGACCCCGAATCCCGAACCCACAACTCGCCGGTGTCGGCGAGGTGGTCGCGGCGCCACTGGAACAGCCGAAACGCCAGAAACCGCGCACACAGAAGCGTTGCGAGAACGACGACGGGGTCGGCCGCGACGCTCGAAAGCGTCGACCGAACCGAGACGCCGTACACGACGACGCCGATGAACGCCATCTCGACGAACAGCAGCGTCAACAGGACGCCCGTGACCGCCCACATCCACGGCGAGACAACCCACGTGAACGTCGGGCGAGTCGCGCGACGCGGTTGCGGTCTGTTGCTCGTCCGACCCGACGTGACCGTCTGTGACTCCTCGTCTCGGAGTTCCACGTTACAGGCTGACCTCGGCGATGACGGTGAGCACGACGAGGATGAGTCCGAACAGCAGCAACGGTGCGACGTTGAGCGGTACTTCCGCTCGGTCCCTCGCACCACCGACGAATCGCGCCACCGATAGCAGCGCGCGGACGTCCTCTACTTTCATTGACTACGACAATTCACGTAACGATATTAAGCGCTTCTCTAGCTATCGGTTCGATATCAGATTACAATACGTTCACGAACATTTATAGGAACGTCCGAGAGACGGTCGAACGAATCGAACGATGCAGTTACTCACCGGTCTGTTCGTCGGCCTCGGCCTCGTAACGGTCGGTCTCTCGTTTCTCCGCCTCCTGCGCACGAACCGGACCGACGCGGCGTACCTGCGCGTCATCGAAGGCTGTTTCGCCGCCGTGCTCGTCGTCTCCGGGTTCGGATTGATGTTTGTCGCGCTGTTGGGTTGACCGAGAGCGACAGAGCCATCTTCTGAGAGCCGATACGAAGGGCCATGCCAGGGAGAACGCCCACCGCGTCGGACCCCGAGAGTCGGTACGGTTTCGACGAGAGTGGCAGTTCAATCGCCCAGCGACTCGCCCAGTTCGTCCCACAGTCGCTGGCGCGTCGGGGGCTGTCGGTTCGACTCTCCGTCGACCGAACCCGATACGAGCGAGGCGAACCCGTCGAGTTCACCATCACGATACGGAACCGACTCCCCGTGCCAGTGACGATTGCGACGCCGAAGCGACGGCTCTGGGGGTGGACCATCGACGGTTTGCTGGAGGGCAGTGACGAGACACGGTATATGAGCGACAACCCCGGGACGTTCGCGTTCCGCGGCAAAGAGACGAAAGTCGTCGAGCGGACGTGGAACGGTCGTCTCAAACACGTCGGCGACCGGACGACGTGGGAACTGCCCGAGCGTGGGACACACGAACTCGCGGCGTTCGTCGCAACCGGCGACGGACGACTGCGGGATACAGTAGAGATAACACTCGAATAGGGACGCGACGAGTAGCGACGAAACGAGAAGCGAAATCCAAGGCGAGAAACGAAAACCGAACGACGAGAGACGGCGAAAAGTGAGGCGCGAAGTCGAGCCGAAATCAGTCGGCGTTGGCGGTGCTCTCGATACCGTCTCTGTGGAGGTGACACGCCGCGTGGTGGACGTCCATGCCGTGCTCCGTTTCGACGGTGTAGTCGGGCTTCTCCTGTGCGCAGATGCTCGGTTCGGCGAACGACTCCTGTAAGAGTGTCTCGGCTTGGTCCCACTCCTCGCTGAGCAGCGAGTCGAGAGCCGTCTCGACGGTGTCGCCCGCCTTGCCGCTGGGGACGCCCTGTTCGAAGAACTCGCTTCGGAGTTGCGCTTCGCCCTGAACCTCGAACGTCCGACGCTTGACCGCCCGGGTGAAACGACGGACGTCCGCCCACTCCCGTTCGGTCATATCGTACTCGTCGGGCGCGATGAGTTTCGGACAGCGCGTCCGGAACCGGCAGCCCGACGGTGGGTTGATTGGCGACGGCACGTCGCCTTCGAGCAAGCCACGGCGGCCTTTCGACCGCGGGTCCGGAACCGGAATCGACCCGAGAAGCGCCTGCGTGTACGGGTGCTGGGGGTTCTCGTACAGCTCTTCGGTTTCTGCGAGTTCGACCATCTGACCGAGATACATCACGGCGACGCGGTCGGAGATATGCCGGATGACAGAGAGGTCGTGGGCGATGAACAGGTAGGTGAGACCGAACTCGTCCTGCAGTTCCTGCATCGTGTTCAGCACCTGTGCCTGAATCGAGACGTCGAGCGCCGACACGGGTTCGTCACAGACGATGAAGTCGGGGTTGACCGCCAGCGCCCGCGCGAGATTCACCCGCTGGCGCTGCCCGCCGGAGAACTGGTGGGGATAGCGGTTGTAGTGCTGTGGGTCCAAGCCGACCTTCTCCAGGAGTTCGCGGGCGCGCTCCTCGCGTTCACCTTCGTAGAGGTCGTGGGCACGCATCGGCTCCTCGACGATAGTCCCGACCTTCATTCGGGGGTCGAGACTCGACTGCGGGTCCTGGAAGATCATCTGCATGTCTTCGCGCTGTTGGCGCAGTTCTTCGCCGGAGAGGTTGGCGATGTCACGGCCGTTGAAGTAAACTGCTCCATCGGTCGGTTCGACGAGGTTCAGAACCGACCGCGCGAGCGTCGACTTCCCACACCCGGACTCGCCGACGAGTCCCAGCGTCTCACCGCGCTCTATCTCGAAGGAGACGTTGTCGACGGCTTTCACCTTCGGCTTCGGCCAGATGCTGTCGAACAGCCCCGACCCCTGCGAGTAGTGCTTGGTCAGTCCCTCGACGCGCAGTATCGTCTCGCGGTCTTCGCGTGGTTCGGTCTTCGTTGTCGTGCTACTCATTGCTCTCACCTTGTGCTTCGATGATGTCGCCACCGAAGGCGGCGGTCGCCTCCGTATCCAACGGTTCGGAGTCCTCGTAGCCGACGCTCTCGTACTTCACGCAGGAGACGCGGTGTGGGTAGCCCTCCGGGCCGCTGACGTCTTGGTACACCGGTCGCGTCCGCCGACACACTTCGCGGGCGTCGGGACAGCGGGTGTGGAAGCGACAGCCCGGCGGCGGGTTGATTGCCTCGGGCATCACGCCCTTGATGGGGTTGAGTTCCTCGACGGTTTCGTCGGGCCGCGGCATCGACTTCAAAAGCGCCTGCGTGTACGGGTGTTTCGTGTCGTGGAACAGGTCGTCGACTTCGGCCTGTTCGATGATTTCGCCGAGATACATCACGTTGACGCGGTCACAGATTTCGGCGACGACGCCCATGTCGTGCGTCACCCAGACGAAGCTGGTGCCGTATTTGTCCTGCAGTTCGTCGACGAGGTCCAGAATCTGACCCTCGACGGTGACGTCGAGCGCCGTCGTCGGTTCGTCGGCGATGATGAGACTCGGCTCGCACGACAGCGCCATGGCGATGAGCACGCGCTGGCGCATCCCGCCGGAGAACTGGTGCGGATAGCTGTCGTAGCGTTCTTCGGGTTCGGGGATGCCGACCTCCCGAAGCATGTCGATAGCGATTTGCTTTGCCTCCTTGCCGGAGACGTCGCGGTTGATTTCGATGAACTCCTTCAGTTGGCTCCCGACGGTGAACACCGGGTTCAGCGCCTCCATCGGGTCCTGGAAGATGATGGCGATTTCGTTGCCGCGAATCTCGTCGCGCATCTGCTTGTTCGACAGCATCTCGTCGGAGGGGCGGCGCTCGCCGTCCGGGCCTTCCTCGAAGTCGATGATGACCTGGTCGCGGTATTTGACCGTCCCGCCGACGACTTCGCCGGGTTCTTCGACGAGTCGCATGATGGAACTCGTGGCGACGGATTTGCCCGCGCCGGACTCGCCGACGAGGCCGACGAGTTCTCCTTCTTCCACCGTGAAGCTGATGCCGTCCACCGCGCGGACGACACCTTCCTCGGTGAAGAACTGTGTCTGCAAGTTTTCGACGGTGAGTAGTGGTTCTGCCATCAGTTGTTGATCCGTGGGTCGAGTGCGTCTCTCAGGCCGTCACCGACGAGGTTGAAGCCGACCACCGTGATGAGGATGGCGAGGCCGGGCCAGATGCTGAACCATGGGTCCGGCAGCAGGTACTGCCGGGAGGACGAGAGCATCTGTCCCCACGACGCCGTCGGGGGCTGTGCTCCGTAGCCGAGGAACGAGAGGCCGGCGATGATGAGGATGTTGATGCCGACCTGCAGCGTCGCCTGAACGAGTACGGGCGCGAAACTGTTCGGGACGATGTGTCTGAGGATGATGTTCCTGTCGCGTACCCCAGCGGCTCTCGCCGCCTCGATGTAATCTTCCTCGCGGACGCTTAACACCCGCGAGCGTATGAGGCGTGCGAACGTCGGAATCGTGGCGATACCGACACCTATCATCGCGTACGTGAGGTTACGCCCGAAGGCGGCCATGAACGCGATGACGAGCACGAGGAACGGGATGGCGAACAGGGTCTCCGCTGCACGCATCAGCGCGTCGTCGATCCAGCCACCGTAGTAACCGGCGACGGCACCGACGAGCGTCCCGAGCACCAGCGCAATACCGGTCGAGACGATACCGACCGTGATAGCGATGCGCGTGCCGTAGAACAGACGCACGGCAATGTCGCGGCCGCGGTCGTCCGTGCCCAGCGGGTGCGCGAGCGTGCCGGGTTCGGTCGGGTAAATCTGGTTGGTCAGTCCGTACGGGGGGAGCAGAATCTCCGCCTGTGCGGGGTCACGGTTGGGGTGATACCAGAACGTCTGCGCGAACCAGTAGTCGAGGAAGACGCCGTCGATGTACGCAAACAGCGCTATCGCGGTCATGACCGCGACGATTCCCAACCCGGCCAACGCCGTCGGGTCGCGTTTGATTTGCGAGACGGTGTACCAGAGGCCGACGCGGGCCTCGAACTCGTCTTCCTGCGGGTCGTCGACCGCGTTGCCGTCCGAACCGTCGATGTTCTGTGGAGTGGATGTATCGGGTGCCATAATCAGTCACCACCGTCGAAGGAGACTCTCGGGTCGACGTACGCGTACGAGAGGTCGGTGATGATGACACCGACGACGAAGACGACACCGAACATCAGCGTCGTCCCCATCACCAAGAGGAAGTCCTGGTTCTGAATCGCCGTAATGACGAGTCGTCCCATCCCGTTGATGTTGAAGACGGTCTCGGTCAGAACGGCACCGCCCAAAGCCGTCGTCAACTGGAGGCCGACGATGGTGATGAGCGGGAGCTGTGCGTTGCGGAAGGCGTGTTTGCGGAGAATCTTCCCCTCACTGACGCCGTACGCACGGGCGAGTTTGACGTACTCCTCACCGAGCACTTCCAGCATCGAGGAGCGCTCGATGCGGGTGAACGCCGCCATCTGCAACGTACCGAGCGTGATAGTCGGCAGTATCAGATGCTGGATTGCGGTGATGATGACGTCTATCTGGTTCGACGCCCCGTCGACCGTCGACGGGTCGGCCCACGGCATCACGAGGCTCGTCGCCGGTAACACGTTGAGGTTGAACGCGAAGATGATGATGAGCATCAGGCCAATCCAGAAGGATGGCGTGCTCACACCGAGGAGCGCGACGACGCGCGAGATGTGGTCGGCCGGCTTGTTGCGACGTTTCGCCGAGATGATACCCAGCGGAATCGCGGTAACGAGCGCGAACGTAAAGCTCGACACCATGAGCAGCATCGTAATCGGCAGCCGCTCCATGATTTTCTGCGTCACCGGCACGCTGTAGTAGAGGCTCTCACCGAGGTCGAGCCGGATTACGTCGAACAGGTAGTTGAAGTACCGAACGTACAGTGGTTGGTCGAGGCCGAACTTCGCCCGAATGGCGGCGGCCTGCTGTGCACTCGGCGACGGGCCGAGCATGATGCTCACCGGGTCGCCCGGAATCGCATCCGTCAAAAGGAACGTGATGGTCACGACTCCGATGAGGACGGGTATCGCCTGGAGGAGCCGGCCAATCGTGTATCTGAGTCTACTCATTGCTGTCTGTCATCCCTGATTGCAGCCTGCGGCGGTACGGTTGTGAATGTTTTCCACGGCAAGTATCGAAATACGTAACGAAGAAGACTCGGGCTGTGGCGAGTCTACTTGTTGACCGAGACGTTGTTGTGGTTCGACGTGAGGTGGAAGCTGTCCACCGGGTGTTCGGCGAAGTCGTTGACGTACTCCTTCACGCCGAAGCTGTTCTTGAGGTTGTACGCCGGCAGGTGTGCGCGGTCCTCGAGGACCGTGGTGATACCTTCGGTGTACAGCTGTTTGCGCTGTTCTTGGTCGGCCATCTCGCGGGCCTGAACGAACTTTTCGGTCGCCGTTGCGGCGCGTTCGCTGGAGTTGTGGTAGAACGTCCCGTCGGTGACGCCGAGGGTGTCCTCCGTGGCACCGAACATGTAGTAGGTGAACGCGTCAGGGTCGGGCGTTCCGGACCAACCGAGCGTGTACATGTTGTAGTCGTCTTCGTTACCGGAGACGTACTGCTCCAGGAACGCACCCCAGTCGAGGCGCTGGACTTCGACGTTGTTGAAGCCGGCTTCCTGCAGCCCGTTCGACACCGTGACACCGATCTGTTCACGCTTGTCGTCCGGCGGCACGATGATGCGCCACGAGTAGTCTTGGCTGACACCAGCTTCCTCGAACAGGCTCTGGGCCTGGTTGATGTCCTTGCCGTGCGGAATCTGTTCCCACTGGCCGACGTCGAAGCCCCACTCGTCGGCGAGCGCCGCCGGGAGCGGACTGTACTGACGGACACCCGTCGGTTCGACGTAGTTCGAGACCGCCTGGTCCATGTCGAAGCAGTAGTCGACCGCCTCGCGGACGAGGGGGTCCGTCGTCGGACCGTTCGCACAGTTGAACGCCAGGTAGAAGTAGCCGATACCGGGCACTTCTTGGATGCTTGCGTCCTGAATCTGCTCGACCGTGCTGTAGAGCTGTGGCGGAATCTCTTCGATGATGTCGTTTTCGCCCTGGCGGAGCGTCGTCACACGGGTCGTCGCTTCCTCGACGGGAACGAACTCGACACCCGAGAGGTTCGGCATCGGCTCGCCCCAGTAATCGTCGTAGCGGCTGATGCGGACGTACTGTCCTTCCTGCCACTCGTCGAACTGGAACGGACCGGAGCCGACGGGCATGCTCGTGCTGAACGCGTCGGGGTCCTCTTCACGGACGGATTTCGGGACGATAGGCCACGCGAGCGTCGTCGTGAACGCACCGTACGGGTACGAGAGGTTGAACACGACCGTCTTCTCGTCCGGCGTGTCGATGGTGTCGATCATGTTCACCTCGGAGGCGTTCTCGGTCTCCTCGTTGACCGGTGCCTCGAAGGAGTACTTCACGTCCTCGGAGGTGACGGGGTCACCGTTCTGGAACGTCGCGTTCTCCTCGATTTGGAGGGTATAGACCGTACCTTCATCATTTACTTCGGCCTCGCTCGCTGCGAGTGCCGGAACGAGGCCCGTCGACTCGTTGTACTCGTAGAGGCCCTCGAAGATTTGGCTAGCGACCTGTTCGGAGGGCACGTCGTTGAGGACGATGGGGTCGAACTCCAGTGGGCTCTTGACGAGACCCATCTTGAGTTGACCGCCCTGGGAGGACTGTCCGCCGTCGGAGCCGTCGCCGCTCTGGTTGCCGGAGCCGTCGCCGCTCTGGTTGCCGGAGCCGTCGCCGCCGTTCCCACCGCTGGAACAGCCAGCCACGCTCGCGATACCTGCGACGCCGAGGCCTTGCAGCATACGACGCCGATTGATCAGTTGAGAGTTGTTATCTTTCGTCATGCGCTGTCACATCACTCGCGAAGGATACCAGTTCGTCTTTGCCGATTATATAAATACCTAACGCTCTGTGGACGTATCTCTCAACAGAATTTAACAATTACCACCAGTTCTGGACGGTTGTTGTCCTCCGAGCGCAGATTCGCTTTGATTCTATTCTAAATGGTTGTACAGGTGCTTTATCTTCGACTCTCATCCTCCAGTTGGCTCGGATTTCCGGCAGTGTAACGGTTCATTGAGCCACCGTCACGCGCTTTTACCCCTTGGCACAACTACGGTGCGAAGAAACTAACTGAAAATACAACTGCAATTGTAGATAAATTAGAAACATCGGCGAAATTCCTCGTCGAATCTGGCCTCGCGCAGCGAAACCAGATACGAGTGTCACCATCGGGTTCTGCTCCTTCGAGTAGACAGAACAAAGGGTCAGCCACGTCCAGACTCGGTATGCGACAGTTCATCGTTATCGGGCACGATGCTCCCACGACGCCGTCGTTCTCGCTGGACGATATCGCCGGCGGTGCGGGCCGTCTCGACGTTCTCTGTCGGTGTGTCAACTCCGCGTTCTTCCTCTCGCACGCGATACGAGAGGACGTTCGGGTACATCTCGTCCTCGGTGACGAGTACACCGTCCGATTCGAGGGCAGCGAACTCAGACGACTGAACCCCGACGAACGAAGCACCGCGGCGCTGATTCGGAAGGCGCTCGACGCCCGCGAGGAAGCCATCGGTCACATGCCCGCCGAGAGCAGTCCCGGCGTCTCGCTGTATCGGATGGGGTTCGAGGCGACGCTCGACGCCGTCGCTGCCGACTCGACGGTGATGCAACTGCACGAGGAGGGAACCCCCGTCGTCGACGTCGAACCTCCCGAAAATCCGGCGTTCGTCCTCTCGGACCATCACGATTTCACCGACGAGGAGGCGTCACTGCTCGACGCCAGCGCTGACGAGCGAGTACGTCTCGGCTCCGAAATCCTCCACGCCGACCACGCCATCACCGTCTCGCACAACTATCTCGACACCGAGGCGTACACGCGATACTGATGCCCGACGACGACTGCCCGGACTCTCCGGAGTTCGACTCCCGGTTCGACGTTCCGCTCCGCGGCGTCGATGTGGACGGTGAGACGCGGTGCGACCACTACCACACAGACCGGGACGTCATCGCCATCCAGTTTCCCTGTTGTGGCGTCTACTACCCGTGTTTCGAGTGCCACAGAGCGATAGCCAACCACGAGGCGATACAGTGGCCCCGAGACCGGTTCGACGAACCGGCGATACTGTGTGGGGTCTGTGGCGAGCGGCTTTCGGTCGAGACGTATCTCGACTCCGGGTACAGTTGCCCCGCTTGCGACGCCGAGTTCAACCCCGGATGTCGAACCCACGCGCACCTGTACTTCGACACGGCGTGACGCGGTTTCTGTTCTTTCGCAACCCTTAAACATCGGCCCGGGCAACTCAGTCGTGCGGGCCGGTGGGGTAGCTTGGTATCCTTCGGCCTTCGGGTGGCCGTAACCGCAGTTCGAATCTGCGCCGGCCCACTTCTCCCGCATTCTCGTCTCGACGAGCGTCGCGTAGCGCGCGAGTCATCCTCCGAAATGCGATTGTGTGGGTGCCGCAAAGATTCGAGCCAGCGAGACGAGCGAAGCGAGTTTCGCCGAGTTCGAATCTGCGCTGGCCCACTTCTTCCGCATTCTCGTTTCGACGAGCGCCGTCTATCCGGCATCGACCATGAATCGGGTGCTTCCGCCAAGTTCGGCGCCGTTAGGGTACTCGTACCCCCGACAAGGAGTACTTGTCTGCGATTCACTTACCGGATATCACGACCGAGAAGCCAACAACACCAGTTTAGCGCCGGGTAGCTGTAACTTCTGTAGAAATCAAAACAAAGTCCGCCTTTACGCCCCGATATATGTGTAATGCCAGACTTAACGGGTGAAAATCAACAGTGCCTTAATGTCTTTTCGAGTAGAACGGTGAGTCATGGCTAAAAGCCGTGGGACGAAGGAATCGGTGTTGATTCCCACCGGACTCGGGCCGTCACGCACGTATCCGACGATACGGTCGCTCGGTCGGCGCGGAATCAACACCATCGTCGCGTCGGAACACGACAGCCCACCGGTGTTCGCCTCCCGGCACTGCGGAGAGCGACTCTCCGTCCCGGCCCCCGACACCGACCTCGTCGGTTACAAGAACGCCCTCCTCGGCCTCGCCTCACGCCCGGACGTCCGAACCGTCATTCCGGCGCGTGAGGAGGACGCCTACGTGTTCTCGCGGTACAAAGACGAGTTCGACGAAGTCGTCGACATGGTCGTTCCCTCGTTCGAGGTGCTACGGCGCTCACAGGACCGACTCCAGTTGGCCGACGCGGCGGAGAAAGCGGGTGTTCCGGTACCGGAGACACGACTGCTCAGCGACGTCGACGACTGGGACCCCGAACTCATCATCAAATCTCGGTACAATCTCCTCGCCGACGGCTACATCGACGGCTACGACCCGAAGGAGTCCTCGAAAGTCAAGAGCATCAAACACCTCTCACCGGGCGAGTGTCCCGACATCGACGCCGTTCTCGACGAGATGAAACACGACCCCATCGTTCAGGAGTACATCAAAAGCTCCGACGAGTACATGTTCGCCGGTCTGTACGACCACGGCGAACCGCTGGCGACGTTCCAACACCGGCAGGTTCGCGGCGACTCGTACGTCGGCGGCGGCGGCGTCTACCGCAAGTCCGTCTACATCGAGGAGTTAGAGGAAGTCGCGGACAAACTGCTCCGTCAACTCGACTGGCACGGCCTCGCGTGCGTGGAGTATATGCGCGACGCCGACACCGGCGAGTTCGTCCTCACCGAAATCAACCCGCGGATGTGGCAGTCACTGCCCGCGACGGTCCACGCGGGCGCGGACTTCCCGTACTACTACTGGCAGGCGGCAACCGGCGAGAAACACCGTATCGAACCCAGTTACGATATCGACAGCGGGAGCCACTCGCTGCGCGGCGAACTCGGCTACGTGCTCAGCCTGTTCCGCGACGAGTCCCCGCACGTCGAACGACCCGGACTCGGTGCAACGGCCCGCGAACTGTTCGCGTCGTTCTGCGACGACCCGTACCTCGACTACACGCACGCCGACGACCTCGGCCTGTTCGTCAGTGGTGCGAACCGGATGCTCCGAAACCGACTCCGGAGCTCCGGTTAACGGTGGTCTCAGGCCGGCCGTCACACCGAGAACAACTGAGTAACCGACCGGACGGCCGAGAACCGAGAGTGGAGAGACCGAACGCGGACGCACCACGCCGCCGTCGGAACCTTCTTCGTGGTCTCCGCGACAGATAGCGTAGTTCGATGGTAACGAAACGCACCAGTGCGGCACTCGTTCTCGCGGGCGTCGTGCTCTTCGTCGGAATGGTCGTCGTGAGCGCTGCCACCGCCCCGACTATCGGGGCGACGCGGAGCGACGCCGACCGGTCCAACGAGACGGTGCGAACGCTGGTCGGGTCGCAGGGCGGCGGCCCCGGCCTCCACGAGTACGGCAGCGTCTACCTGCTCGAAAACGAGGAAGTCGCTTGGCGACTCGCCGACGCCGACAGCTACTTCGACGTGACGATGCTCGACAACGGCAGCGTTCTCGCGGGGTTCATGGACAGCGGCTACACCGACTGCGGGCCGTACGACTCGCCGTGTACGCACACCGGTTTCCGCGTCATCGAACCCGGCGAGAACCCCGAAGTCGTCACCGAGTTCAGTTTCCCCGTTCGAACGCGCGAGAACAGCGAAATCCACGACGTCGAACTGCTGCCCTCCGGTGAGTTCCTCGTCACCGACATGGAGTACGAGCGCATCATGACGGTCCGCGGCGGCGAAATCACGTGGCAGTGGAACGCCAGCAGTTTCTACACCGACGGTCCCACCGACCCGACGACGGAGGACTGGCTACACATCAACGACGTGGACCGCATCGGCGAGGACCGCTACCTCGTTTCGGTGCGTAACGCGAACCAACTGGTCATCGTCGAACGCGGTGCGGGCGTCGTCGACGTCGTCAACGCCGACCCGAACCCCGAAGACGGCCGCGTTGGCGACCCGTCAGTGTTGCGCCGACAGCACAACCCGCAGTGGCTGGGCGAGAACACGATACTCGTCGCCGACTCAGAGAACGGACGGGTCGTCGAAATCCACCGCGGCGACGACGGCGAATGGAACGTTGCGTGGGAACTCACTCAAGCCGAGGGAATCGAGTTCTTCTGGCCGCGCGACGCCGACCGCTTGGAGAACGGCAACACGCTCATCACCGACTCCGCGAACCAGCGCATCGTCGAGGTCAACGAATCCGGCGCAGCCGTCTGGAGCGTGCAGACACGCTTTATCCCGTACGAGGCCGAGCGCCTCCCCGAGGGCGAGACGGTCGGCGGAGAACCGTACACCGATGGCGCGAGCGGGTCCATCGGCGGTGTCTCCGACGGCGTTCCGGGAGTCTCCTTCTTCTTGCAGGTGCTTCGGACGAGCATGCCGCTCCCGTTTTGGGTCGCCGAGATTCACCTCGTCGTCACGCTCGTCTCTCTCGGGTTGGTGTTCGCCGGTCTCGGCACGGCCGGGAAATCCACGCTGAAGAATCGACGCCGCGGTTGACCGCGCTCCACGTTCACGACGACCACCCGACATTATCATCCCGGGTAACGTAGTTCGAATATGGTCCGACGACGAATCGGTGCGCTCTTGCAACTCGTGTTTTCAGTACTTTTGTTGCTGTTCGAGCGGTGGGTCCGCGAAGAAGCCGCAAAGCGCGGTGAACCGGTCTCGTCGTCGCCGAAAACGATTGCTTCCAGCACGCTGTACCATCTGGGGTATCTGTGGCTGCGTGACCGCGACGTCGGCGGCATCCGGACGAACCGACTCCGAGCGTTCGGGTTCCAACTGGCGCAAAGCCGCCTGTCGAACCGCCTGTTCCTGCAGTCCGACGACGGCGAACACGACTATCTCCTCGGTTTCGCGCTTGCGACCATCGGCTACCGACTCTGGTACGGAGTGCTTCGTCCACTTCCCGGCAGCGAAGACTGACCGGACGAGCTTCCGACACTCGGCAACAACACATCGACCGGGCGATTTTTCGACTCGCCGGCGAACCACGAGACGTGAACGACGACGCCGACACCACCGACCACACCGACCACACCGACTCGCTCGACTGGGAGACCACCGACTCCCGAATCGACTACTCCTGTCCGGGGTTCGACATCCGCATGGACGACGTGCGACTCCCCGACGGGACGGAGACGGATTTCCATTACGTCGACGAACCACCGGCCGTCGTGATTCTGCCCTTCACTCCCGACGGCGACGTGGTCGTCATCGAGGAGTGGCGACAGGCGGTCGACCATGTCAACCTCGGACTGCCGGTCGGCGGCACCGAACCCGACGACGACGACTTCACCGCCGCGGCACGACGCGAACTCGCCGAGGAGACGGGCTACGAAGCCGATTCGGTCGAAGAGTTCTACGTCGCCGAACCCGCAAACGGCATCGCCAACTCGGTTCACCACTACTTCGTCGCCCGCGGGTGTGAACCGACCGCCGAACAGGAGTTGGATTTCAACGAGAGCATCCGCCCGACGACGATGCGCTACGACGACCTGCTCGCGGCCGTCGTCGACAACGAGATTCTGGACGCGAGAACGTCGCTCGGCGTGTTGCAGTACGAACTCGCACGGCCCTAAATCGCGAACTCGGACTCAGTTCGCACTCAGTTCGCACTCAGTTCCGTTTCACGCTCTGCCAACTCGCGATGGTCTTCGTCGGTTTCGAGTAGGTATCCGAGGCGACGCTCGAACTCCGCTTCGTCGATATCGCCGTCGGCGTAGCGTCGCTTTAACGCCTCGTAGGCGTCCGACTCCGTCGTCTCGTCTTCGGACTCCATCCGGTCACGAATCGCGTTGGCAACGGCGGCGGAGGCCTGAAAGCCAGTGGACATCGACGCGGTCACGACGCCGAACAGTCCGAGAACCGCCAGTGCGAGCAACGCGACCAGGGGTTGACTCGTCACAACTGTGGAGACCGCATCGACGACGACCAGCATCACGAGCAGCGACCCGAGCATCGCGGCGGGTTTCGACCATTCGGGGAGGGCGTTCATACACCGCGGTTCATGTCGGTAGTGTATAAATTTCCCGCCAGTTCCCTCTTGAACCGTCGAACGCAACCCTTACCGACGCGCCGCCGAAACGCGGCGATATATGCGCGACAGTTTCGAGCAGCGGCAGGGTGACACGGCCGGACGTATCGGCCAACTCACCGTGCCGCGTGCCGGCGTGACGGTGGAGACGCCGGCGCTTCTGCCCGTCGTCAACCCCAACGTCCAGACGATTTCGCCCGCCCGACTCCAGTCGGAGTTCGGCGCGGAGATTCTCATCACGAACTCCTACATCATCCGCAAAACCGAGGAACTCCACGAGCAGGCGCTCGATGTGGGCCTCCACGAGATGCTCGACTTTTCAGGGGCGATTATGACCGACTCGGGGTCGTTCCAGTTGGCCGAGTACGGCGATATCGACGTGACGACGACCGAGATTCTGCAGTTCCAGAAGGACATTGGCTCGGACATCGGCACGCCCGTCGACATTCCAACGCCACCGGACGTCTCCCGCGAGCAAGCAGAGGAAGAACTCGAAATCACTGAGCAAGCACTGGCCGACGCCGAGGCGTTCGACGCGGGCGAGATGCTCGTCAACGCACCCGTGCAAGGGTCGACCTATCCCGACCTCAGAGAACGCGCCGCCCGCCACGCCGACGCGACGAGTCTCGACGTGTTCCCCGTCGGGGCCGTCGTCCCGCTGATGAACGCCTACCGCTACGACGACATGGTCGACGCCGTCGCCGCCGCGAAACGTGGCCTCGGTGCCGACTGCCCCGTCCACCTGTTCGGCGCGGGTCACCCGATGATGTTCGCACTCGCCGTTGCCATGGGCTGTGACCTGTTCGACTCCGCGGCGTACGCGCTGTACGCCCGCGACGGTCGCTATCTCACCGTTCGCGGCACCGAGCACCTCGAAGACCTCGACTACTTCCCGTGTTCGTGTCCGGTCTGTTCGTCGCACACGCCAGACGAGGTTCGGAGTGCGAGCAACGCAGACACCGAGCGCCTGCTCGCCGAACACAACCTCCACGTCACGTTCGCCGAGATTCGCCGCATCAAACAGGCCATCCGCGCCGGAAATCTCCTCGAACTCGTCGAAGTCCGCGCCCGCGGCCACCCGGCGATGCTCGACGGCTACCGGGCGCTGCTCGACCACGCCGACCAACTGGAGGAGTCCGACCCCGCGGCGAAAGGGTCCTTCTTCCACGTCTCTCACGAGAGTGCGAAGCGACCGGAGGTCCGTAGACACCACCGCCGTCTCGCCCGTCTGGACCTCACGGCGTACGACTCCGTTCTCCTGACCGAGGGCGGGACGCCCTCCGAGAGCGAGTACGACGCCGTCTGGAAAGTCGTCCCGCCGTTCGGTCCGTTCCCGGGAGCGCTCTCGGACACGTACCCGTTGAACGCACAGGTCCCGAACAGACTCGACGACGCCGCCCGCATGGCCGCCGCCGAAGGCGTTTCGGCACTCGTCGCCGACAACCCCGACGTGTCGTTCACGCTCGCGTACGACGACTGGTCCGACGCTGCGCTCGACAGCCTTTCCGATTCGGTTGCGCTCGACCCGCTGTCGTCGGTGTCGGACTCGCTCGAAGACGACGACGCCTGAGCAACACTGGCAGGTATTACCGCATAGTTATTGTCTATATTTTTAAATACACCCGTCCGAATCAACGAGTATGACAGACGCCCTCCGAGTCGCAGTCCTCGACGCTTCCGCGGGAGCCACAGAGCGGGTGAGCGCAGTCGCCGCGGAGACGGAGACGCTGTCGTTCGTCCCGACGAGCGACGCGAGCGGCGATGCGTTCGATGCACTCGGTTCTCGCGTCGACGTGTGTTGTATCGGGGCGGACGTGCTGGGGTCGACAGCCGACGCGACACCGGTCGAGGAACTGCTGGCCGCTCGTGGAAAAACGGCGCCAGCAGTCGTCGCTCTCGTTGCCGACGCGGACGTTCGGGCAACGATGCTCGACGCAGGCGTCGACGAAGCAGTGTCTCCAGACGCGTCCGCACGCTCGTTTCGGAGTCGGCTTCGGCGCGCCGCGAGACACCGGCAGGTTACCTGTGAGCGCTCGCTGTACGGGGCTGTCGTCGAGACGATGGACGACGGCGCTCATCTCGTCGCCCCCGACGGCGAACGGGTGTTTTTCAACCGGCGGGCCGCCGAAGTTCACGGCCTGCCGGCCGACGAACTCGCCGAACGGGCACCTGAGGTGTTCCGCGAGCGAGGTATCATGGACGACGAGACATTGGCGGCGTACGAGGAGTCGATGCACGCCGTGTTGTCGGGTGAGAGAGACCGAGCGTTCGTCGACGTCGAACTGGAGACGCCAGCAGGAAGCACCGTCGCCGAGACGAGGCTGACCCGCGTCGAAGCGTCTGACCCGGCGACCGGCGAGTTCGAAGGTGTCGTGGGCGTCACCCGCGACGTGACCGCACGCGTCACCTCCGAACGCGAACTCGAACGGACGAACGAGCGACTCGGCCAGTTGGCGCGCTTTTTCTCGCACGACCTCAGAAACCCGCTCAACGTCGCCAGCGGCTACGCCGAACTCGCGCGAAGAGAGGGCACCGACGAGCAGTTCGACCGCCTGCAGACGGCGCTCGACCGGATGGACGGCCTGGTCGGCGACCTGCTGGTTCTCCTCGACGAGGACGAACGCACGGTTCGGGAGTCAGTCCACCTCCCGACGGCCGCTCGCCACGCGTGGGAGACCGTCGAGACGGCCGACGCGACGCTCGTCGTCGAGAGCGATAAAAGCCTCCACGCCTCCCCGAGCAACCTCCGTCGCCTGCTGGAGAACGCCTTCGGCAACGCCGTCACACACGGCGGGTCGGACGTGACCGTGACGGTCCGCGACACCGCAGACGGGTTCGTCGTCGACGACGACGGTCACGGTATTCCCGCGGAAATCCGCGAGACGCTGTTCGAGACGGGCGTCTCCGGTGATGGGGGGACTGGACTCGGCCTCGCCATCGTCGCCACCGTCGCCGAGCAACACGACTGGACCGTCGCGTTCGAGGATAGTATCGACGGGGGTGCTCGCCTCCGCGTCGGCGATGTCGACGTCGACGGTGTCGACGCCTCACAGGCGGCGTCGAACAAAGCAAGATAGTTCACGCTCCGTCGCAGAGAGCGACCATGACCGATTACTTCGAGGTGCACGCCCGCGACGGGGCCGCTCGCCTCGGCGAACTCCGCCTCTCGGAGTCGCGCACCACGCCCGCACTCGTCGACGACGTCGTCTCCGACGCCGGCAGTCTCTGGGCCGCCGAACGCGACGCCCCCGAGGGCGACGAAAATAACCTCACCGTGTTGCCGCACCGTGGTTTCCCCGCAGGCACGCGCGAGGAAGTCAAAGAGTCGTTCGCCGTCGACTACCCCGACACCGACTACCCGAGTGCGGCCGTCGTCGCCTCCGACGCCGCCCGCAAGGTGGGCGCCGACGCCTATATTCTCTCGGACGCCCACGGCTTCGTCGGCCACGCCGCCGCGTTCAAAGATTCGGTAATCGAGGCCCGCGAGTCGCTGCCGGCGGACACCGCCCTGTATCTCTCGGGGGTGGCGACGCCGACGAACGTGGCGACGCTCGCATATGCCGGAGTCGACCTCGTCGACGCCAAGCGCGCCCGCGTCAAAGGCTTCGAGGGCAGGTACTTCACGAGCGACGCCGAGTACTTCCTCGAAGACCTCGACGAACTCCCCTGCGCGTGTTCGGCGTGTCTCGGCGGCCGCGAGGAGTTCACCCGCGAGGACTGCGCCGAACACAACGAGAACGTCCTGAAAGCCGAGTTGGCGACGGTTCGTCGCCGCATCCGCGACGGCCGACTCCGCGACTACGTCGAAGGGCAGGCCCGCCACGACGTGTGGCTCACCGCCGCCTTCCGCGAGTTCGACCAGCAGTACGGCTACTTGGAGGAGCGAACGCCGGTCATCCGTGACTCGGAACTCACGGCGGCGACCGAAGACTCGCTTCGGCGCGTCGAGATTCAGCGCTTCGCCGAACGGGTGACGACCCGATACCGAAACCGGTTCGATACGCCCTTGGTGCTCGTCCCGTGTTCGGCCCGGAAGCCGTACAGCGAATCTCAGAGCCACGGCCAGTACCACGACGCCATCCAGTTCCGTGCCCACCAAGCGTCGATGACGTCGCCTATCGGCGTCGTCCCGCAGGAACTCGAACTCACCTATCCGGCCCAGCACTACGATTCGGTGGTGACGGGCCGGTGGTCCGAGGACGAAAAGCGGTTCGTCACCGAGGTGCTGCGGCGCTATCTCGAACGCAACGAGTACCCGCGCGTCGTCGCCCACGTTCCCCCGGAGGGCTACCGCGATATCGTCGAGCGCGTCGAAAAGGAGGTCGATATGCCGTTCGAGTACACGGTCGAAGACCACCCGACGACGACCGAGTCGCTGGCGAATCTCGCGTCGACGCTGTCGAACGAACCCAAGTACCGAAAGCGCGAACGCGAGCACAACACGGTGAAAGCCATCGCCGACTACCAGTTCGGCGACGACGCGGGCGACGCCCTGTTTTCGGACGTCGACGTCCGGATGACCAGTCGTTACCCCAAGTTGCAGGTCCGAGACGGCGACGGCGAGCAGTTGGCGACGATGGTGCCGCAGTACGGCGTGTTGTCGTTCACGCTCGAAGGCGCGCGCGTGTGGGACGCTTCGGACGCGCCGACGAAACGCATCGAAATCGACGGATTCGTCCCGCACGGCAGCGTCCTCGCTCCGGGTGTCGTCGACGCCGACGAGGAGATTCGGCCCGGCGACGAGGTGGTCGTAGACGGGCCGAAAGCGTTCGCCGTCGGTAGAGCGGAGATGTCGGGTCCGGAGATGACGGAATCGACACGCGGCATCGGTGCAGAGATCCGACACGTCGAAGAGAAATAGCGACCGTTTACGACCGTTCACGGTGGAACCGTCGGAACGAATTTCGCCGCTGTAGGCCGTCTACGTGTGTTTTTTGACCATCTGTTGCGAAATGTTTCATTTCTGAAAAACAGTCTCGAATCAGGTACCGAGTCACCCTGTTCCCGAGTCAGTGCGAGAGAAGGCCGTACCGAAACGAATCGACGCTTGTGGTCGGTTTTCATCGACGCATAAGACTCACAAACTGCGTATTTACGCGGTGGACGGTTGTGGCTATTTATTCGATATCGTGTTCTACGATGCTTCGTCGGACACGGCCACCGGAACCGGGCCTCCGGACCGGGCCGACACACGAGCCATGTCACAGACCCAATACCACGGCAACGGACTCGGACAGGGCACCGACCCGAGTCGTCCAGCGAGGACGACTGCGCCGACTACACCGGTGCGTACTCTCGGGGTGATTGATGATGGTCGCTACGACCACTGACATCGTTGCCCCGAACGGGTGGATGTGCGAGCGCCTCTCGGACGACCACGTGACGTTCGTCCCCGAGCGGTGGCGACTCTCGCTTCACGCCGTTCGACTGCCGAACAAAGAGTGGGAACTGTACTGTCGTGAGAACGCAGGGGAGGCGACGAGTGCGACGACTATCGGCTTCACGCAGACGCGGTCGTCGGCGATTGCGGCGTTCGTCGAAGCGATGGAGTGGATAAACACCGTCGCCGACCCGAAGCGCCGCGAACACGAGGTGACCGAGATTCCGGTGCGCGTCGGCGCGCTGGTCGACCACCTCACCGCCCGTTCCGACGTGCTCGAAGGCGAGACGTGGGGATGCACCCGCGGACGACCGTCCGATACCGACGGCGGGTCGGGCGGGTCCCGTCGCCACATGCCGCCGACGGGCAACGGCTCTCGATGCACGGCCGAGGATATCTGGGAGTCGCTGGCGAATCACAGATTCCGCCAAACCCGCCGCGGCAGCGGACAGAACGCGCCGAACTCCTCGACGGGGTGAGGCGACCCGACGGACGAGATTGAGACGCCACACGTTCACCGACCCGTTCGAAGACTTTTGGGGGGTCTCGAACGGACCGGCGAGCGAACTTTTTAGACGCGGCCGCGTGACTGCGAGCCATGGAGCAGATTTCACTCGGTGTGCCCCGTCGAATCGTCGACTCGCTACCCGACGACAGCGACGCCGCCGCCCAAGACATGCAGCGAGCCGTCGAGGGCATCGAATCACGCATCAACCGTGCCGTCGACGAAGCCGAAAGCGAGGCCGAAGCCGCCGAGTACGTCACCGACGCGCTCGAACGACTGGAGTCGCAACTCGAACGCTACGACGAGTTCGTTCCGGAGCTCCGTGCGTGGGGCCAGTCGCCCATCTACGCCATCGCGTGGCGTAACCTCCACGCCGACCTCATGCTCCAGTTGTACGAAATCGACTGGTTGACCGAGCACATCGACCGCGAACGGAACCACCGCCTCGTCGAGGACGGCATCCGCTTCGGGAAGCGCTAGCGGCCGATGCACCTCGCAGACGCCCTCGACGCCCGCGAGGGAATGACCTGCGTCGTCGGCGCAGGGGGGAAGAAAACGACGATGTACGCGTTAGCGTCGCGTCTCGACCGGGCCGTCGTCACCGCGTCGGTCCAGATTCCGATTCCGTCGCTCGAAGACAACGTAGAGACGGTCGTCGTCACCGACGACCCACTCGGGGCGCTCGAAGAGGCGACGCCCGACGACTTCCCGCTCGGTCTCGTCCCCGGACAGGCCGACGACGTGCGATATCACGGCTACGAGAACGAACACCTCGATACGCTCGCCGATGTCCACAACGGGCCAGTGGTCGTCAAAGCCGACGGCGCGCGGATGCGCGATTTCAAAGCGCCGAGCGACCGAGAGCCGCAGATTCCAAAGACGACCGACACGGTGCTGCCTATCGCCAGCGCGCACGTCGTCGGCGAACCGCTGGACGAGAATCTGGTTCACCGCCCCGAGCGAGTGGCCGAAATCGCGGGTATCGACGTGGGTGAGACGATTACGACCGAAACCGTTGCGGCCGTCCTCGCCAGCGCTACTGGTGGGTTGAAGCGCGTTCCTGAGGGGACGACGGCGATTCCGGTCGTGAACAAAGTCGACGACGCGGAACTGGAAGAGGTGGGCCGTAAAATCGCCTCAGAGGTGCTGGAGCGCGCGGGTGACCGCGTGGCGAAAGTGGTACTCGCGCGGATGAATCAGGAGGATGCGGTCGTGGACGTGGTTGAGTAACCACGTTTCGGTGGAACGACTCTGTTGTACCCCGTTACCGTTTGGCAGTGAGTTCGACCCAGAGAGTCACCTCTCCTGCCTCTCGTTTTTCACCGTCTGGGTCGCCGATACGAAGGCTCGCCGTCGACTCGAACCGGTACGTCCCGCTGGGAAAGCACGCCTCTCCGTCCAGTTCGAGCGGCACGTGCTCGCGACCACGTACCTCTCCCGGTCCGACCCCGTACGACAGTCCGGTGTCTCCTTTCACTATCGGCCCGTCGAATCGCCAGCACTCGTCGACTGGTGCATCGGGAACCATCCACTGGTCGGCAGGGCCGGTGATGCCGTACGTGTCTACTATCGGCGCGAGAAACAGCCTTGAGGGTCCGGAGCAGCTGACGAGTTCGTCGAACGGTTCTGGTACACCGGTGTCGATGAGGACCGACTGCGTCGACTCATTTGCTACCGCGAGCGTCAGTCTCGCCGGACCGTCTGCAGACATCTGGTGGCGAACCGTGGCACGAAACGACAGGTCGTCGGTACCGTCAGCCTGTGCGTCGGCTGTGAGGTGCGGCCACTTCATATCCTGTTGTCTCCCGAGGCCAACTCATCGGCCGCTTCCTCGAACTCCTCGCGCGTGTTCAGGTTCTCGAACGTCCGCAGACGTCCGTGTTCAGAAACCGCCGACTCGTCGACGACGACGTAGTCCAACTCGAACAGCGGGTCGATAATCTTGCGCGCACCCTCGGCGAGCGCTTCGTCGCAGGCATCAGCCATCGCCTCGGCCCGGTAGACTGCGTGGGTCGTCTGGAACCACTTATCCTCTAACTGCGGGACGGCGGCGTCGTGTTCCTCGACGCGCTCGAACAGGTACGAGATGACGCCGGGGTCGACGAAGGGCATGTCACAGGCGACGACGACGGCGTACTCGCCGGAGGCAGCCCGAAGACCCGTCCGAATCCCCGACATCGGCCCCTCGTCGGGCGTCTCGTCCTCGACGATAGAAACCGGATGAGGATACCCCTCGAACGCCTCCAGAACCGCCGCGCGCTGGTCGGCGCGGCAGTTGACGACGAGTTCGTCGACGACGCCGACGAGTCGGTCGCCGACGCGGCGAATCATCGGCGTGCCAGCGAGGTCGGCGGTCGCTTTGTCGGCGTCGCCGAAGCGGGTCGAGCGCCCGCCGGCGATGATGACTGCCGTGCGCATGCGTGGCGGTTCGGTCGGACGCGATAAGCCTCTTGTGTCAGGGCACATCGTCGACTGTCGGCCGCCCGCCGCCGCCCAAACTGCCGCCCCGCCAACGCTTATTGCCGTGAAGAATCATTTATATACCAGATGACGACCTCCACGCGCGACGCGGTGCTGCGGGTGGACCTCTCGACCGAAACCGTCGAGAGAGAACGTGTTCCCGACGAGTGGCGACGCGACTATCTCGGCGGCAAGGGACTGGGCGCGCGCTACCTCTACGCGGACCTCGCGCCCGGCGTCGACCCGCTCGGCCCGGACAATCTCCTCTGCTTTATGCTCGGCCCGCTGTCGGGCTACCTGCCCGGAGAGACGCGCTACGCGGCGGTGACGAAGTCGCCGCTCACGGGCGGCTTTCTCGACTCCTACAGCGGCGGGTCGTTCCCCGAACGCCTCGCCGGGTCGCTCGACGACTGTCTCGGCATTCTGGTCACCGGCCGCGCCGAGCGGCCAGTGACGCTCGTCGTCGCGGACGGAACGGCGACTATCGAACCCGCCGGCGACCGCTGGGGCGACGACACCGTCGAGACGGACGCGGCGTTCCCCGACGCCGCTGTCGCGTGCATCGGCCCCGCCGGCGAATCCGAAGTCGCCTACGCGACTATCGCCTCCGACGCCGGCGACCACCACGCCGGCCGCGGCGGCGCTGGGGCGGTGATGGGCTCGAAACGCCTGAAAGCCGTCGTCGCTCGGGGTGATGCACCCGAACTCCCGACAGAACTCCGGGACCTGCGCGAGCAGTACGAGCGCCGCTACGAAGACCACGAGACGGGACGTTGGCAGGCCGCGGGCGAGACGCTGGAGAGCGTCGACTTCGCGAACGAAGTCGGCGTCCTCGCCACCGAAGGGTGGCAACGTGGACAGTTCGACGCGGCCGAGAACATCGGCATCGAGGCGGCGCGCGAGGCCGCCGTTGGGCGCGAACACGACAGCGACCCCGCTCCGGGCGGGTTCCGGGTACCGACCGAGGGAAGCGACCACGAGAGCGTTCCACGCGGGGCCGCGCCGATGACGCTCGGGGCCGGACTCGGCATGGAGGAGTTCGACGCCGTCGCGGCGCTGGGCGAGACGTGCGACCGACTCGGGATTGACGTGATAAGCGCCGGAAACGCCGTTGCGTGGGCAATCCGCGCCGCCGACGCCGAACTCCTCGACACCGACGCCCGATTCGGCGACGAGTCGGCGGCCCGGCGACTGCTCGCCGAGATTGCGACGCGCGAGGGCGAACTGGCCGACGCGCTCGCGGACGGCGTCGCCGACGCCGCCGAGCGTTACGGCGGCGAGGCGCTGGTCCCGACCGTCAAATCGATGGAACTGCCGTCGTACGACCCCCGCGGTGCGATTGGGATGGCGCTGGCGTACGCGACGAGCGACCGAGGGGCCTGTCACCGGCGCGCGCGTCCGGTCGAACGCGAGGTGTTCGAGACGTGGGACGACGCCGACGTGGTCGACGCCGTTGCGGGTGCCCAAACCGTTCGTTCGGTACTTTGGAGCCTCGTTGCCGACGACTTCGTCGGTGAAACGATGTGGGACGACCTCGGCGCGGCGTGGTTGGACGCGGTCGGTCTTCCACACGACGCCGCCGAACTGAGCCAAACCGGTGAGCGAATCTGGACGCTCGTTCGCCTGTTCAACGTCCGCGAGGGGTTCGACCGGAGCGACGACACACTCCCCGACGCACTGCGCCGACCGCTCACCGACGGCCCGGCGGCCGGACGCGCTATCGACCCCGAAGCGTTCGACCGACTGCTCGACGCCTACTACGTCGCCCGCGGCTGGGGACCCGACGGCCGACCGACCGAAGCGACCGTCGAACGACTCGGCCTCGGTGCCGTCGTCGACGACGCGACGCCGCTGGCCGAACAGTTGCAGGTGGACGTACACTTTTGTGATTTCGCCACGCAATAGCACAGTATGAGCCTCAGAAACGGCTTCCGTCAATCGTGGGTGCTCACGTTCGGCATCATCGCCGCGATGGCGTGGCTGACCCTCACCGCGATTCGGGTGTTCTCGCTCGTCGAGTCGCCGTTGACGTGGACGGCCCCGACCATCGGGTCGGGCGCGACGGGCGGCCTCGTCGGTATCACCGTGATGGCCGTTTTCGTCGGCGTGCTGGTGGTGTTGGTCGGCGAACTCGGCGAGTCCACCCTTGCGTCGGGCGCGTGGCTACCCGAGAAGTGAGTTGAGACGACACAGGTTGTGGGTATCGAGTGTGGCCACTTCGGGTGGCTATCCCGGGTGGTTCGACTGTTTCGGCGTCTCCTCGTCGTTCCCGTCGGGGACTGCACCTATCTGTGTTGGTTATCACCGTCGTAATGATAGTCGCCGTGTCGTGCGTGAGGTGGAAGTGATACTTCGGCGTCCAACGGACGATAGGCCTCCAGATGCCAGTGACGAGGAGATTCCTCGGTCTCGCATTCGCCTCGGGATTCGGTGTTGGTGACGCTGCTGACTGCGGGGTTTCCCGCCGTTGTAGACAGGGCTGCCCGGCGTCGGGAGATGACTTTGTGCAGGTTCCCAATCTGTTATGGAATCAGCTTTTCAATAGGGGGAGTCTTACGCCGATTCGATTGTCAGCACGTACCGCCTGCGGACCTGATGGGGGCGGAGTTTCAGCAAGTCGTTCTTGTGCACGGCTCGCTGGCTGACAATCGGTACTTCTCTCCACCGAGCGTCAGCGATGTGATTTCAGACGACTCTCTGTGTGACGAGTTCGTCTCCGAACCCCACGAGGCCCGAGGTGACGCCCGACGCAAGCACGACAAACCAGTACGCGATGCTCATTCTTCGGTGACGGTGTGCGTGTTCGTGCTCGTGCTGCCCGACGCGGCCCGAGAGACCACACTGCCCAAGAATCCGAGCGCTGCGAGGACTATCCCCACGTGGGGAATCGGGGTCGCATCGAGTCCGTAGAGTTGCATCCAACTCCCGAACAGAATCAGTGCGATACCGAAGAGGAGGGTGTCTCTTGCTAGAGGCATGTGCGTACCCCTGATTCTAACCGACGTGTCTTATCTTTCACTCACTCTCGCCCGGAAACAGCTGTGACGACTGGGTCCGCCTCCTGAACTACTTTCCAGTTCACTCCTCGTGGTTTGCCGTCGGAGTGAGTCGCCGAAACACGGAAGCGAACGGTTTCAGGAGGAGAACTGCGACGACGAGAAAAACCAAAACCGCCCCGCCGTCGGAGACGCCGAGTTCCACTGCCCCGATTGCGACGGCTCCTGCGACGACGAGATACACCCAGAACGCGACGACGACGGGGACGTACCCGTGCGTCGGGGAGGGCGTCTGGTACATATCTGTGCGTTCGCTTACACTGTAATAGGTTTTCTGCACGGACTGTTCGGCTAATTCACTCGGTATTCGGTGTCCGGAACCCCAAAGAAGAGAGGACTCACACCACCAACCCACCGAACACCAAGAGCGCTCCAACCGTGACGAGGACAGAACCCAGTATTCGACCGTACGTCTCCTGTCTCTGTTTCGCCTTCTCTGGGTTCTTCTGCCACTGTCGAGGACTCTGGAAACTCCGGATTCGGTGCGGAAAGATGTGCGCTACAGCGCCGAACGAGAGGACGACCACCCCTATCAGGACGATTCCAAAATCCATCTCTCTGTCATTTTCGAGCAGTCATGCTATAGGTTCCGGTCGGTCGAACGTTCGAGGAGGTACGTTCGAACGGACAGTTGACGTCGAGGTGTAGTACCTCGTCCAAACAACTACGATGACTACGCCAACAGTAGTCCCACGTTCGACCCGCCCACGTCGTCGACGCAGGTTCGCAACGCCTCCAACGTGCTCATCGTCGCCGCAATCGGGCTGTTTCTGGTTTTGCGATGGCGGCGAGCGTGCTCCTGTGACCCATCGGGTCGACGCGTCCACGAACCAGCGAACCGTTCTACTCCGAAGTCGAGACCACGTCACCGAAAACGCGAACTGCCGCCCAGCACACCTTTTTACGGCTTCCACACCTTCTGCGACCATGCAACTTCAACTGCGGTTCTTCGCCACGTTCCGCGAAGCCGTCGGGCAGAAAACCATCGAGCGGGAGTACGACGAGGGACTCGTCGTCGGCGAGGTGCTCTCGGCGCTCGAATCGGAGTTCGACGGTCTCGAAGGGCAGTTGCTCGAAAACGGCGACCTCAAACCCCAAATCAACGTGCTGAAAAACGGCCGCGAGGTGCTGCACATGCAGGGTATCGAGACGACGATGGAAGACGGCGACACGCTGAGCGTGTTCCCGCCGGTGGCCGGTGGCTGAGATGACGGATACGACCGATACGAAAGACGCGGCAAAGACGGAGACAGAGACGAAGACGGTCGAGAAGTCGTTTCGGGGCATCTCCGAGCGCCTCGCCGCACACTATCTGACGAATCTCGGCGGCGAGCGTGTTGAGGAGGACAGAGTCGTCGGCGACGATTGGGAGGCGACGCTCTCTTCGAAGAAAGTCGATATCGGCCCGACGCTCGACATCACCGAAGTGACGCTCGTCTTCGAGGGCGACGCCGAGACGCTGGACCCGTTGATAGAGCAGTTTTCACAGAAAGCGATGCGCGCCGGTGGCTGAGATGCCCGAGGGAGACGACGGAAACGACGAGAGTGCTGACGTAGCCTCTGCCGACGACGCCGAGTCGGCCGTCGTCGACATCGACGACGTCCCCATCGAAGGACAAATCATGCTCGTCGCGGGCGCAAAAGCGAGCATTCCACCGGAACGTCTTCCCGACCTTCTGACCCGGGCGCAGGCCGACCTCGGCGGCCGAATACAGGAGTACCGCCGTCGCTACGAACTCGTCGACGAGACCGACGAGTACGCGGCGTTCTTCGTCCCCACCGACCACTGGGACGAGGTCGGCGAACGACTCGAACTCGGCCGCCGAGAGACCGACGCGCTCCGCCGAACGCACGAAGAACAGTTGCGCCGAATCGGTCGCTGCAGCGAGCGACGAGAGGAGTTCGATGCCGCGCTCGAAATCAGGCAGGCCGCAGTTATCGGCCTGTAGCTGCGAGGCCGGTCCGTTGCTACCGAGGTCGACCTGCCGTTATACCCGACCGCTCAGAGTCTGCGGTCGAGGTAATCGCCGACGTACGAGTACGCCCGCACTTTCTGGTCGATGTCCGTCGACCCGTGTCCTTCCTCGCCGAGTTCGGTGTACTCGAACTCACCGTCGCTGCGCTCCGCTTGCGACGAGTCTCCGCTCGCACCACTCGCGGAGACACCGCCTTCGGCTTCCGTCCACCCGCGCTCTTTCAGCGCGTCGCGGAAGACGCGCGCCTGCGAAATCGGACAGCGAACGTCGTTGACGCCGTGAACGATGTACAGCGGCGGTTCCGCTTTCTCGACGTGTTCGATGGCACTGCGGTCCCGCCAGAGTTCGTAGTCGTCTTCGGGGTCGCCCATCTGCGTCTCCAAGAACGTCTGGTAGTGTGGCATCGCCTCCTCGTGCATCAGATGCAAGTCGGTGATGCCGACCCACGCGACGCCCGTCTTCCAGAGTTCGGGGCGCTGGACGAGTTGCATGAACGTCGAGTACCCGCCGTAAGAGCCGCCGAAAACGGCGAGTCGGTCGTCGTCGACCCACTCCTCGTCGGCCAACCAACGTGCGCCCGCAGCGATGTCTTCCTGTTCGAGTCCGCCCCAGTCGCCGTGAATCGCGTTCTTGAATTCGCGGCCACGGCCGATAGAGCCGCGGTAGTTGGGTAGAAGCACCGTGTAGCCTTTCGCCGCGAGAAACTGCGCGTAGAGGTTGAACGCCTTCGAGGACCACGAGTGCGGGCCGCCGTGAACCATCACGACGGCGGGCGAGGGGTCGCTCCCGGCGGCCGTCTCACGGGCGTCGTACAGCAGCGCCCCGATATCGAGGCCGTCTGTCGACTCGTAGGTGACGTACTCGGCGTCGACGAACGCCTCGGGGTCGATATCGCCGTAGTCGGGTTCGACGAGCGTCATCGACTCGTGGCTGTCGAGGTCGTACGCCAGAAGCGTCGGCCGCGCCGTCGGTGTCGTGTGCGTGACCAGCAGCGTCCCGTCGTCGGCGACGGAGCCGCCGACGTTGGCGACGCCTTCCGGTAACTCGAACTCCTCGCTCTCACCCGTTTCGAGGTCGTAGACGACGGGGAGCGTGCCGGCCTCACGCATTCGCGTGACGACGACACGGTCACCCTCGGGGCCGAAGGTGACGCCGGACTCTTCGTGTTCGCCGTCACCGAGCCACTCCACCTCGTCGGATTCGAGGTCGTAGACGCCAGCGCGGCCGAGGTCCTCGCTGTTGTCGGTGACGAGCACCGCGTCGCCGTCGGGATGCCAGTCGCTCGGGCCGACCTCCGTGCCGACGGTGCCGACGTCGAGTTTCTGTTTCTCGCTCCCGTCGGCGTTCATCACGTAGGCGTCGTAGTTCTCCAAATTCTCGGTGTCGTTGGCCGCGTAGGCGACTCGCTCGCCGTCCGGCGAGAACGACGCGTTGCCGGCCGGGAACGCGTACTCGGTCAGTTGTTCGGTCTCACCGGACTCGGTGTCGTAGCGGTAGACGTTCATCTGCTGGTTCGCGTCGCTCGTGTACAGCAGGTACCGACCGTCTTCGGTCACGTCGTGGAGAATCGCCTGCCCCTCGATTTCGACGACGGGGCCGACCGACGCCATCTCGCCGTCGTCGTTGAGTGCAACGGCGTGGATATCGTTCTGCTCGTCGCCGTTGGCGTCTAGGTGAAAGAAAACGCGCTCGCCTGTCGCGTCCCACGCCACTGGCCAGCGGGCGTTTCGTGGCACTTCGCCGTCGGTGATGCGTCGCCGTTCGCCGCTCTCGACGTCGATTACGTGCAACTCGTTGCGCCCGGACTCGTCGTAGTACAGCGCTACCCGGTCGCCGTCGGGTGAGAGTTTCGGGTGGTGAAAGGAAGGCAGTCGCGCGAGGTCCATCGGCGTGAACGTGTCGTCTGTCATCAACGTTCGTGGCACGGAGAGCCGTCGCATAAGGGTTTCCTGAAGCGTAGTTCACTCAGCCTGTTGAGATGACGGCACCGACAGCCGTTGCCGGATAGACAGGAGTTTCACCGCCGGTGTTCCGAGAGTTTCTATGAACGTTCCCACGGAACTCAGGGCGGGAATCCGGGACGCGGTGCCACTGTTTCTCGGCATCGTCCCGTTCGCCGTCGTTTTTGGGGTTGCTGCCGTCGACGCGGGACTCTCGGCGGCGCAAGCCGTCGGTCTCTCGGTGTTCGTCTTCGCCGGCGCGTCGCAGTTGGCGACGCTCGATTTGCTCGCGCGAGACGCAGCCATCCCGGTGGTCGTGCTCACGGCTGTCGTCATCAACCTCCGGATGTTGATGTACTCGGCCTCGATTGCGCCGTACTTCCGCTCGCTGGCCGGCCGCACCAAGGCGTTTCTGGCGTATCTGCTGACCGACCAGGCGTACGCGCTCTCGGTGGCACACTACGGACCGCTCGACCGGACCGAGGCCGCGTCGACGTCCGACGACCGGCACGTCGACGAAAACAACCGAGAACCCGACGTTGAAAGACGCGAGAGGAATGCGACGAATCAAACAACGAATACGCTCTCGGCGGCCGACCGCCGCTGGTACTATCTCGGTGTGGCGGCGAGTCTCTGGGCCGTCTGGCAGGTGGGAACCGTCGCCGGACTCGTCGTCGGCACCGGCGTTCCCGAGAGTTGGGGCCTCGAATTCACCGTCCCACTGGTGTTCTTGGCACTCCTCGTTCCGGCGATGAAAGACGTGCCGACGACGGCGGCCGGCGCCGTCGGCGGTGTCGTCGCCGTCGTCACCGCCGGACTGCCGCTGAACCTCGGTCTGCTCGTCGGCGCGACGGTGGGTATCGTCGCGGGACTCGTCGCGGAGCGTGGTCGACAGTGACCACGACGTACCCGGCGACGACGGTGTGGGTCGTCGTGCTCGCTATCGGCGTGTTGACGTTCGCAATTCGCTTCTCGTTTATCGCGTTGTTCGGCGTTCTCGACCGGCGGTCGGGCGACGACGAGTCAGACCAAGCAGTTCCGCCGCGCGTCGCCGCGGCGCTTCGATACGTGCCACCGGCGGTGCTGGCCGCCCTCGTCTTCCCGGCCGTCGTCACCGTCGAACCGACTGTCGCCGAGACGCTCTCGAACGAACGACTGCTCGCGGGCGGCGCGGCGGCGGCTGTCGCCTGGCGTACGGAGAACGTGTTGGCGACGATTGCCGTTGGGATGGCGGTGCTGTGGACGCTGCAGTTTCTCGTTTAATCCGCACTGACTGTCAGCGTCGGGCGGACTCGAAACTAAGCACCCGCCCGTCGAACGAAACCCCGTGATAGCGCCGCTGGAAGGGGCGGTACTCCTGACGCTGTTCGTCCAACTGTTCGTCATTCTCTCGGTCGCGCTACTGCTGGGTCGACTCGCCCGGATGGTCGGCATGCCGGCCGTCGTGGGCGAACTGCTCACCGGCGTCGTTCTCGGTCCGTCGCTTCTGGGGTTGGTCGCTCCCGGCGTGTTCGGCGCGCTGTTTCCGGCGACCCCCGAACAGTTCCATCTGCTCGAAGCCATCTCGTGGCTCGGCGTCGTCTTTCTGCTTCTGACCACTGGGCTGGAGATGGATATCGACCGTCTCCGGCGGCGTGCAGGCAGCGCTGCGCTCGTCTCGACGACGGGCGTCGCAGTGCCGTTCGCACTCGGTCTCGGCGTCGCGTGGGTTCTCCCGGGATTTCTCGTCGTCGACGCCGACGACCGACTCGCGCTCGGGCTGTTTCTCGCCACGGCGATGAGCATCTCCGCGATTCCGGTTATCGCCCGCATTCTCGTCGAGACGGGGCTGGCCGCTCGCCCCGTCGGACAGGTGATGCTCGCGTCGGCGACGCTCACCGACACCGCCGGGTGGCTACTGCTGTCGCTCGTCGTCGGCTTCGCACAGTTCGGTCAGTTCGACGTCGACGCTGCGGGTCTCTCGTTGCTCGCACTCGCAGCGTTCACCGCGTTCGCGTTCACGCTCGGCCGACGAGGAACGACTGCACTGCTCCGGCGCGTCGGAACGGCCGACGGCGGCGTGCGCGGACAGGTCGCACTCGTCGCGGCGTTCGCACTCGGTTCGGGCGCGCTGACCGCCGCCTTCGGCTTCGAGGCAACGTTGGGAGCGTTGTTGGCGGGCGTCGCCGTTGGACGCGATGCGCTCGACGTCGAAGCACGGCGGGTGCTCGAAGACGTGTCGCTGGGCGTGTTCGCTCCGCTGTTCTTCGGGACCGCCGGACTGCGAGTCGACCTCACGCTGTTGGCGAACCCAGCAGTCGCGCTCGCAGGGGTCGCTTTACTCCTCGTTGCAACGGTCGGCAAACTCGTCGGCGTTTCGGGCGGGGCGCTCGTCGCCGGGTTCGACCGACGCGACGCGCTGGCGATGGGTGTCGGACTGAACGCCCGCGGCGCGCTCGAAATCGTCGTCGCCAGTATCGGCCTCGCAATCGGCCTGTTGACGCCCGCACTGTACACGATAATCGTGCTCGTCGCCATCGCCACCTCGATTCTCGCCGCAGCACTGCTCCCCGTCGTCGCGGCGAAACCGGAGCAACGTCGAGTGACCGGCCGACGGATACGACGGACTTGAGCGATTCTAGTGACTGGGTTCGGCGACGAGTTCGGTGAGAATACCCAGATATCGGTGACGAACACCATCGATATCGAGTCCGGCGTCCGAGACGACGTGTTCGGGTGTTTGATTCCACCGACAGCCCATCTGCTCGAAGTGCCACGGGGCGAACCGGTCTTGGAGTTTGGCCAGCGGTTCGACACCGCTCCGCCCGTGTTCGAGCAACAGAATTCGGCCGTCGGGCTTGCAGACACGCGCCATCTCTTCGAGCGCCGCGACCGGGTCCGGGAACGTACAGGTCGACAGCGACGAAACGACGGTGTCGAAACTGTCGTCTTCGAACGGGAGGGCCTCGGCGTCGGCCTCGCGGAGGTCGGCGTCGATACCGAGTTCGTCCGCACGTCGGCGTGCCCGGTTCAGCATCTCCTGACTCAGGTCGACGCCCGTGACAGAGACGCCCGCCGGCAGATACGGCAGGTTCGCCCCTGTTCCGCACGCGACGTCGAGTACGCGGCCGCTGGCCCGCGAGAACAATCGTCGTCGACTTCGGCCCAACAGCAGACGGTCGAACGGTTCGGCGCGGTCGAACCCCGCGGCGGCGTCGCCGTAGATGCGTCGGAGTTCGTCGACGGATTTTCCGGGTCGCTCCGAGTTCTCTGCGCTCACAGTACGTGATGAGCTACCGAAGACCAAAAATCGCACTCCTCCTCACAGTCGGTCTCCCGCCTTCACGAAGGCGCGCGAACCTTATCGATTCCAAGCGCGTACAATCATAGCTCATGAAACACATCCGAACGTCCATCGATATCGAAGCCCCGCCGAGCATCGTCTGGGAGATTCTCACCGACCTCGACGCCTACCACGAGTGGAACCCGTACATCACCGAAGCGAGCGGCGAGGTCGAGGAGGGCGAAATCGTCGAAATTCACGTCGAACCCACCGGGCGGCGACAGTCGACACTCGACTGTCGAGTGACGAACGTCGTCCCCGAACGCCGCCTCCAGTGGGTCGGCGAACTTCGGGTCCCGGGGCTGTTCAGGGGACGACACACCTTCGAACTCGACGCACTCGGCGACGACCGGACGCGCCTCGTCAACCGTGAGGAAGTGTCCGGGTTGCTCACGCGTTTCGTCGTCACCGAGGAGACGCCGCTGGACTACGAGTGGATGAACAAAGAACTCGCCCGGCGCGCCGAACTGTGGTTCAACCCACAGCGGACCGCCGAGGCGTGACGATTTACGGGCGGTCGTCGGACGCGGACCCCGACCCCGACTCTCGCTCGCGGACGCTTGCGAACCGCTGTGCGGCGTCGGCGATTCGCTCGAACGCGAGGACGAAGCGGTAGAGCAGATACAGCGGTATCAGCGCGAGGACCAACCAGACGACGACGAGCAGTTCTTGGAAGCCGAAGACGACGACGACCACCGAAAACAGGACGACTGCGGCGATGTACCGTCCGAACCGTCCGAGTAACATGGCGGCGGAGGGTGGAGAGCTGTCTGTACTCACGGCCGGACTGTCCGAGGTATGTCACAAAAACGTTCGGTTCTCTTTATCACTATTCGAGTGCGTCGGCGACGCGGCCGACTTCGTTGACGAGTCGATATAGGAGATAGACGATGGCGAGTTGCGGAAGAACCGTGAGGAGTGCAACCGAGAGAGATGGATTGAAGACGACGAGAGCGGCGACGGCGAGGAACACGAGAACCACAACGATTGGCTTGTACGTGAGTTTCGAGTTGTCTCCGTCGTCCTCGTCTGTGGGTCCGGATTCGACTCGGCTCTGGTCGTCCGCTGGAGGGCGTTCGCTCATGGCTCTCGGACGCCCGAACCGCGCAGAAAAGTTCGTGTTCTCGGAACTGCACGAAAATCGCGGAGCGATTTTCGACCGACGACCGAGCGGAAGGCGGCGAAGCCGCCTGAAGCGAGGGAGGAGTGTTTTTACTCCAGCTTTTGCCGAGGGGCGGCTTTGCCGCCCCACAGCGCAAAAGGTGGGAGTTTAGTCGTCGGCGGGGGCGGCGGAGTCGCTGCCGCTGCTGACGCCGGTGCCGGGACCGAGGTCGATTTCGAGTGCTTCGAGTTTCTCGTCGGGGACGACGCCGTCGACCCAGCCACGGTGGCTGTAGTACTCTTCTTTCATCTCGTCGAGTTCACAGAACTCGCCTTCGGAGGCGCCCTGTCCAGCGACGCCGCCCTCGCCGTCGAGGAAGCGCGCCGGCAGCGAGTCATCGGAGCCGTCGAAGCCAGCGAGGTTGTTGTAGTAGCGTTCGAGCGTGTAGACGCGCTCACCCGACTCGATGAGTTCGTCTTCGGTCACGTCGAGGCCGGTCATGCCGTTGTACTGCATGACGTACTCCTCGATGCCCTCCGCGAAGGCGTTGAACTTGCAGATGTCGAAGCTGTCGGAGATGGCGTGCAGGTCTTGGAACGTCGCCGTGAGTTCACCTTTGCCCTCCCACGCGTAGGGGTCGACCTTCTCCGGGACGCCGAGAATCTCGGCGGCCGGGGTGTAGGCGCGCAGGTGGCACGCTCCGCGGTTCGAGGTGGCGTAGGCGATGCCCATGCCCTTCATGCAGCGGGGGTCGTACGCCGGAATCGTCTGGCCCTTGACCGCCAGCGAGTTGTTCTCGGCGTCTTTCTTCTCGGCGATGCGCCGCGCACCCTCGGCGAGCAGGTCCGGGAGGCCCTCCTCGCGCATCGAGATGCGCTCTATCATGTCGACCATCGTCTCGGAGTCGCCCCAGTCGAGGGTGCCCTCCTCGTCGAGTTTGCCCTCGTCGGACATCTCCATCGCCATGGCCATCATGTTGCCCACCTCGATGGTGTCGACGCCCATGTCGTTGCAGCGGTCAATCATCAGCGCGATGTCGTCGCGTTCGGTGTGGCCGGAGTTCGGGCCGAGCGCGTACGCCGACTCGTACTCGTAGGACTCCATGCGGACGTTCATCTCCTCGCCTTTGTGCATGGTCGTCACCTCGACTTCCTTCTTGCAGGCGACCGGGCAGGAGTGACACGTCGGTTCGTCGACGAGGATGTTCTCGCGGACGTTCTCGCCGGAGACTTCCTCGGCGTCGATGGTCGTCCCCTCGCTCGCGGAGAAACTCTCTGTCGAGGTGTACTTGCCGTTTTTCACCGGGAGACCGTCCATCTCTTCGGTGATGTTCATCAGAACGTTCGTGCCGTACAGCGAGAGGCCGCCCTCGTTCGGCGCGGTGACGTCGGACTCCTGAATCGCTTGCATCCCCTGCTGGTAGCCCTGCTGGAACGTTTCGGGGTCCGCCGGTTTCGGCATCCGAGTGCCGGATTTGACGACGACCGCTTTGAGGTTCTTCGAACCCATCACGCAGCCGGTACCGCCGCGGCCGGAGGCTCGGTCGTCCTCGTTGACGATGCAGGCGTAGCGCACGCCGTTCTCGCCGCCGGGGCCGATAGCCATCACGGAGACGTTCTTACCGACGGTGCCGTCGATTTCCTCGCCGATGGTCTCGATGGTCTCGTGGACGCCTTTGCCCCAGAGGTGGGAGGCGTCGCGGAGTTCGACTTCGCCGTCTTCGACGTAGGCGTACACCGGTTCTTCGGCCTTGCCGTCGAATAGTAGACCGTCGAAGCCGGACCATTTCAGGCGTGCGCCGGACCAGCCACCGTGGTGGGAGTCGGTGACGGTTCCGGTGAGCGGCGACTTGGTGACGACGGCGATACGACCGCTCATCACCGTCTGCGTACCCGTCAGTGGGCCGTTCATGAACGCCAGTCGGTTCTCCGGGCTGTCCGGGTCGACGTCCGGCCCGGCGTCGAAAACGTACTTCACGCCGAGGCCGCGTGCGCCGATATACTTGCGCGCGTCCTCGTCGTCGATGCCTCGGTAGGACACGTCGCCTGCGGTGAGGTCGACCTGCCCTACGTGGTCTTGGAATCCGCCGAGTTCAGTCATTGTAAGGTACTATGATTATAATAGGTCCCCAGTTCGTTAGCTGTTGTCGCGGTAACGTAATCTAATTTGGTTACATCGGCCGCAAAAGTCCTAGCGGGCGCGTCGATTCGCGGTCTCAACGAACCACCGCGCTCGAACAGGATGTTTATTTCGACAGCGTGAGCAGTCGGGGACAATGGCTCCGGTTTCGTCACACGCTACAGCCCGTTCGTTGCCGCCCTCGACACGGCTTCGCTGGGTGTTCGTGCTCCTCGTTGCCGGCAGCGTCTTCGTCGCCTCCGTCATCACACCGCCCGGTGACGGCGTCCCGACGCTCGGTCCCTTCGGCCTCGTCGGTGCGGACAAGTGGTTACACGCCGCCGCCTACGCCGGCGTCGCCGCCTCGCTGTCACACGCTCTCGCAACACGGACTCGACGGGCCGCTGTCGGCGGCTTCCTCGGCGGTGCGGTGTACGGCTTCTGTATCGAACTGGTGCAGGCGCTCGTTCCGGCACGGCAGTTCGACCTCCTCGACGCCGCCGCGAACGCGCTGGGTGCGGGAGTCGGAGTCGGGATGTGGGCGGTCACCGTCGCAGTTCTCGCGGTGGTTCTCGGTCGGGACTGAGTACCGACTCTCCTCGAATCACGCCGGGCTTCCTCCGAGTGCGTTCGCCGACCCGAGTGGAACCGGTTGTGAGACCCTGACACGACCGTCTCCGCCGACGACGACGTACCACGGACCGACGGTCGGACAGGTGAGCCAACTGTGGTGCTGGCACGACCCGTCGTCCGTTTCGACCACGAGCGAGAACGGTCCGAGACGGTCGAACAGGCCGGTTTCGGTCGTGCTCTCACTCGATTCGAGGCGATAGTAACGCTCTGTCGGGCGTGTCCGGTCCGACAACGGTTCGACGCGGATTCGGAGGCCGTGAGCGCCGTCGTCGTCGTTGACGACGTGACACCGGCCCCCGTCGAGGTCACATCCGAAGGTGACCTGTTCGTCGTCGACTGTCGCCGTCAGATGTGGGACGATGACCGGCCACGTTCGTTCTGCGGACGCCGTGTCGGTGTCGAGCGTCACCGAGAGCGACCCGGTGCGCCGTTCGACCGGAATCACGAGTCGAGAACTCGGCGGAATCCGATAGCGCGAGACGGTCGTTTGAGTCGTCTCGGGCGACGAAGCCAACGAGAGGCGGACGGTTTGCCACCCGGCCGCACGATTATCGAGGCGGAAACTCGGTGCGGGTCCGAACGCCTCGGCTGTCGCATCGCGTTCTCTGTCGACCATCTCGTGGCTGTCGACTCCACCGGACCCCTCCGGCCCGTCGAACGCCTCCGGCGATGGTGACAGCGAGAGTGGCGAACACGTCGGGGTGCAGGTGACTGTGGGCGTGAACCGAACGCCGGATTCGTCGAGAGCGACGTCGAGGTCACTTCGCGCGCCGTCGACGACCCAGTCGTACACCGTTCGCTCGCCGTCTGCGGTCTCGACGAACAACCGATACGTGTCCGCGCTTGCGACCAACGCCGGGTAGACGACCGTCGCTGCCCGAGAGAGCGTCTCGCTCGTGCTGAACACCTCGGTCCGTGTGGACTGAGACGCGCCCCCGACGCGGCCGAGAGCGTCGATAGCTAGTGTCACGTATCGCTCGTCGACGCCAGCGTTCCGAATCCGGACGCCTCGGGTTCCTTCGAGCGTCGCACCCGCTCCCCGATACGGGCCCTCAGTGTCGCTGGGCCGTCGTCGTTTCGGTGTCTCGTCGGTGTGACGGCTCGTTTCTCCACACCCGGAGACGCCGACAGACCCGGCCGCGAGCAGTCCGAGCAGTCGCCGTCGTCGCATACGTCGGGGTCGGCGGTCGATGGGTATGAATCTGCGGCCGAGCTGTTTCAGTCGAGAAACAGTTCGTCGTCGTCGACGAGTACCGTAATCAGACTGTGCGGCGGGCACGCCCACCACGTCGTCGACGCCGTCTCGCCCGATTCCGTCTCGACGGTGAGTTCGTACTGTCCAGCGTCGGACACCGGCCGAATCGCCCGCCGTTCGTCGGCGGCGACGCTCCGGCGCTCGTCGAACACCGTTTCGCCCCTTTCGTCGGTGACGTGTATCCGAACGGCTCGACGTTCGTCGCTCCGGTTCGTCAGCCACAGAACGGGGTTCGCCTTCCCGCAACTCACTCGATGAGTCGGTCCGAGGTCGACTTGCTTTTCGAACTCCTCGGGAACGCGCCACTCGGTCTCGGTTCGTTGGTCGTCGCCGTTCTCGCGTTCCTCGTCGACGACGATGCTGTACGTTCCCCGTCGGTACGTCGTCGGCACGGTGAGACGACTCTGTGCGGGGACACGATATTGGAAGTCGAACAGCGGCCGGTCCGAAAGCGACACGCGGAGTCTCGCCCGGCGTTCTTCGGCCGTCGGGTTGTCGAGAACGACCACGGCCGGTTGATACCACAGCGAGAGACCGCTGCCACTCAGCGGAAGCGACTCCGACGTTTCGCCGCCGAGCGAGAGCGAGCAGTCGGGCCGGCACCGAACGAACCGTCGAAACGTCGTCTCCGACTCGTCGACGTCGATTGCGAGGCCCTCCAACTCCTCGGCGACGGTCCACTCGAACGTGGCTCGTTCGCCCGTGTCCGTCTCGACGATAACGCGGTACTCGCCTTCTGCCAGCGGAATTTCGGGGAACCGACGTTCCTGTCCGGTCGGAAACGTTCGACTCTCGGCGAACATCGTCTCCCCGTCGGCCGCGCGTTCGACGACGAGTGTGACGTACGTCGCCTCCCGCCGGAGGTTTCTGACGGCGATTCGCTGGTTTGACCGTGGGTCGGCAGCCGACGCGCTCGTCGTCGACGCGGACGAATCCGACGAATCCGACGGCTCGGCCGTCGCTTCCGGAGACGTGGTCGTAGACGAATCCGTACGCTCCTCGTCGAACAGTCGGCCGCCGCACCCGGCGGTCGTCCCGAGTCCGGCGACGACCGCGGCGAGCACCGTGCGTCGGCGCATACCCACCCTCAGGAGGCGAGAGACAAATAATCGCGGTCGAATCGCCCGAGTGCGGGGCGTACGAGCGTCGGAGACGGACGAGAGGGAGACGAAGCGGCTTTACGCTCCCGTCGCCGAATCCGAGCAATGAGTGAGCCGAGTCCCGACGTGTACGAACGGGGACGCGGAATGGACGCGCACAACAAGGTGATGCGCGAGATTCGCGGCCTGAAAGAGAAACACTACGACCCGCACGAACCGACGCGGGTGTGGATAGACGAGGACAACACACCGAGCGGCGTCTATCAGTCGCTAACTATCATCCTCAACACCGGCGGCTGTCGCTGGGCGCGCGCCGGCGGCTGTACGATGTGCGGCTACGTCGCCGAGTCCGTCGAAGGCGGCACGGTCGAACACGAGGCGCTGATGGACCAGATTCAAGTCTGTCTCGACCACGAGGAAGAAAACGCCGAGGAGAAGTCGCCGCTCATCAAAATCTACACCTCCGGTTCCTTTCTCGACGAGCGCGAAGTCCCCGCCGAAACCCGCAAAGCAATCGCGGAGACGTTCTCGGACCGCACGCGCATGGTCGTCGAATCGCTCCCGGACTTCGTCGACCGCGAGAAACTCGACGACTTCGTCTCCGAGGACTTGGAAACCGACGTGGCCGTCGGCCTCGAAACCGCGACCGACCGCGTCCGCCGCGACTGCGTGAACAAGTACTTCGCCTTCGACGACTTCATCGCCGCGAGCGAGGAGGCCGACGCCGCCGGTGCGGGCATCAAAGCGTATCTACTGATGAAACCGCCGTTCCTCTCGGAATCCGAGGCCATCGAAGACATGAAATCCTCCGTCCGCCGCTGTGCGGAGTACGCCCACACCGTCTCGATGAACCCGTGTAACGTCCAGCGCTACACGATGGTCGACGAACTCCACTTCCGCGGGGGCTACCGCCCGCCGTGGCTCTGGTCGGTCGCCGAGGTGCTGCGCGATACGGCCGACGCCGACGCCATCGTCGTCTCCGACCCCGTCGGTCACGGCTCCGAGCGCGGCCCACACAACTGCGGCGAGTGCGACGACCTCGTGCAGAAAGCCATCAAAGACTTCGACATCCGACAGGACCCCTCGGTGTTCGAACAGGTCGACTGCGACTGCAAGGGGACGTGGCGCGCCGTCGTCGAAGAGGAGACCAGCTACGCGATGCCGCTGGCGAAGTAAGACCGGCCGAATCGACCGACTGGCGACGCCAGAAGCCGAGATGGCGGCGGCGGACCGACTTGTTTTCGGCAGCACCCAGTAGTAAGTGACGTACCGCTGTAGGCGACCGTTTACGCTCCCGTAGGCCGCTCATAGTGATACTCGATGCCGTGTTACCGATAGGTGGTAGTCGAACGACCGCGTGGCGGCAAATCACCGCAATGTCGGTCGTCTCACGCCACTTCGACCATGAAACAGACGCAAGAAAACTACAAGGCGATATACTGCTCCGACGGCTGGCTGGAGATACGCGAAGAGCAGAACGTCGAGGGGTGGATATCCACCGACTCGCCGGTTCCCGTCACGACGTAGGCGTTCCACCCGCTCGCCTCCGCCTCCCGATGGGGCGACAGCGTTGCTGCAATCGTTTCGACTTCCAGCCGTGTTTTGTCTCCCGAACAGCCGCCAGTCGTCCGCTCAGTCGAACCCGCGGAGGATACCCGCGCCGTCGGTGCCACCCACGTCGTCGAGCGTCGCTCGCTCGGGGTGCGGCATCAACACTGCGACGGAGGCACGCTCGCCCAAGATTCCGGCGACGTTGCCTGTCGACCCGTTGGGGTTCGCCGCGTCGGTGACGTTGCCGTCGGCGTCGCAGTAACGAAACAGTACCTTCTCTCCTGCTTCGAGCGCTTCGTAGCGCTCGCCCGAAATCTCGAAGCGACCCTCACCGTGGGCGATGGGCACTTCGATGACTTCGCCGTCGTCGTAGGCGGCGGTCCACGGCGTGTCGGCGTTTTCGACTCGGAGAAACACGTTTTCACACTGGAAGCGCGCGCTCTCGTTCGTCGTGAACGCGCCGTCTGTGAGTCCCGACTCACAGCCGACCTGTGCGCCGTTGCAGACGCCGAGAACGGGAACGCCGCGCTCGGCAGCCTCGTAGACGTCACTCATAATCGGAGACTGGGCGGCCATCGCGCCCGCACGGAGGTAGTCGCCGTAGGAGAACCCGCCGGGGAGCATCACGCCGGTCGTGTCTTCGGGGAGGCCGTCTTCGTGCCAGACGCGTTCGGCGTCGATTCCGAGGTGCGAGAGCGCGGAGACGGCGTCGCGGTCACAGTTCGACCCGCCGAACTGCACTACGCTGACGGTCATTCTGCTTCCTCGACCACCACGTCGTAGTCGTGAATCGTCGGATTCGCCAACAGGCGCTGGGCCATCTCGTCGGCGCGTTCTTCGGCGTCCGCCGCGGAGTCGGCGTCGACGTCCACCTCGAAGTGGTCCGCCGAGCGCAGCCCTTGCAGTTCGAATCCGAGGCGTTCGAGTGCTCGTTTCGTCGTCTCCGCCTCGGGGTCCAACACGCCACGCTTGAGTCGGACGGTCACCGTCGCGGTGTACGCGGTCATCGTCGAACTCTGCGCGGTCGTGGGTAAAATGGCTTTTGGATGCTCGTTGATACACACGTTTGTGTATACTGGTGGCGTCGAAACGGGTGGTGTCTCCGAGCGTTGCAGAACGCGTCTCCATTCGTCCGCTGGTAGTCGCTCACTATCGTTCGCGCGGAAATCTTCGCTTTCGACGGATTCGGGAGAGATGGCCTCTCTAGCGACGTGGTAACGGATTCACTCTCGCCCGGGTTGTTGCCACGAACGGAAGACGTATCCTCAGTTATGCTCCACATTACCACGTGTTCACTCCCGGTTCCTTGGTGATGAGAGTATGACCCGTGAGCTGACCGAAATTACTGTCATCGGCGAGGACAAGACGGGCCTCGTCGCGCGTATCACTTCGCTTCTCTTCGACCGCAGCATCAACATCGAGGATATCGACCAGGCCGTCCGCGAGGGAATCTTCCGGATGACACTGCACGCCGACACGACTGAGATGGTGTGTACCCCCGAGACGCTCCGGGAGGCGCTCGACGACCTCGCGTCCGAACTCGGCGTCGAGATTCGCGTTCGATTCCCAACCGACCGCGAGACGAAACGACTCGCCGTGCTCGTGACGAAGGAGAGCCACTGTCTTGAGGCACTGTTCGAGGCGTGGGCCAACGACGAACTCGACGCCGAAATCGGCGTCGTCATCGGGAACCACGACGACCTCGAACCGCTGGCGGACCACTACAACGTCCCCTTCCACGACATCGGCGACAAGAAGGGCGGAGCCGACGAAACCCAGTTACTGGAACTACTCGACGAGTACGACGTCGACGTCATCGTTCTCGCGCGCTACATGCGCATCCTCTCGCCGAACGTCGTCTTCCGCTACGAGGACCGCATCATCAACATCCACCCGAGTTTGCTCCCCTCGTTCCCCGGAGCGGCCGCCTACCGACAGGCGAAAGAAGGCGGCGTCAGAATCGCGGGCGTTACCGCTCACTACGTGACGACGGACCTCGACCAAGGACCTGTCATCACCCAACGCGCCTTCGACGTCCCCGACGACGCCTCCGTCGACGACATCAAAGAGCGCGGCCAACCGCTCGAAGCCGATGCGCTGCTCGAAGCGGTCAAACTCCACCTCGACGGGGCACTGACGGTCCACCGCGGCCGGACGAGTCTCCGCGACAGCGAGGATATCGACTACCAACTCGGTCTCACGAAGGAAGCACAAGCGGCGAACCCGGACCGTCCCGTCGACGGAAAACTCCCGCAGTCCCTGCAGAAACCCGTCGAATCGGCTGAGCCGTCAGACCCGAGCGACGACTGACGCCACGTTTCTTTTTGTGTCTCGCTACAGCGACCGAACGGTATCGACTGCTTCGTCGAGGTCGGGCGCGTCGAACCAGTCGAAGTTGGTGTACCGGTTCGTCCCGGCGGCGTACATCTGCGACACCGTCTCGACGACGCTGTTGGGGAGCGCCGGCGGTTCTGTCTCGCAGAGCGCCCGCCAGTCGGGGTCGTCGCGTCGGTCCGCCTCGGTTTTCGCCTCGCTCACGGCGTCGACCCAGTCGGGATGCTCGCGCTTGTAGTACTGGCGGACGACCTCTTTCGACATCTCTTGGCCCTCGTAGCTGAAGCGGTTCTCGTCGAACGTGCCGACGACGTCGGCGACTTTGATAGCGCCGTCGTGATAGAGACACTCGATTTTACCGTCCTCGTGGACCAGTCCCGTGCGTTCGGCACGGTCGGTGAGGATGTGGTTGACCGCCAGCGCCAGTTCTTCGAGACGGTCGATATCGGCCGGACCGGAGATGTCGTCGGCCTCCTTTCTCGACAGGTAGCGGTCACGCTCTTCGAACTTCGTGGAGAACTCGACGACCGGTTGGGGAAGGTCGACGACTTCGTCTGGCCACTCGTCGTAGTCGAGGCCGTACTCTGCCGGGTCCCCGCGCGAGCGAAGACTCGACCCGACAGGAACCGTATTTCGGAAGACGATTTCGAGCGGAATCAGGTAGTTGTTCCCGACGGCGTCGTAGAACCCCTCGTAGTCGTACCCCTCGTCGTAGCGGAGGTTCGGGACCTGTACGAGGTCGATAGCCATCTCGCGCGGCGTTTCGGTCGTCTCGCCGAGTTCACGTTCCTCGCCGTCTTCGACGACCCCTCGATAATGGGTCGGGATGTGGTTCACGTCGAGCAACTCGAAGTTGTACGCGCCCATCGTACAGAGACTCGCACCCTTCCCCGGAATCTCGTCGGGCATCTTCCCCCAGTCGAACACGGAGTAGTCGTCGGTGAAGACGAAACTCCCTCGTCCGAGCGAGTCTACAGTCGGTTCCTCGGCCACGCGGAACTCCTTGACGCTCGTCATAGCTCAACACGCGGCGGCGCACGGTAAGTAATTTTCACTTCTGTGTTGATTCTCGAACAGGCGTGGCTCGAAATGCGCACAATTGTGCTGTGTCTCGAATACACACACCGGCCGTATGTGAGGTCGCTTCCGCTCCGCTACCCCAGATTGCGAACAGGCGACGGTTTCGTCTCCGCGAGCGGCGCGTCGCGCACCGGCCTCGACCGACTCGCGGCGGTTCGTCAGCGCATCGGGCGGTCTGGTCGCCTCTTCACTCTAAAACACTCGGAGGGTCGTGCTACGTTCACACGACCCAAGTCTATTAGCGGCGGGACCGCGCGTCGTACAGTATGGCCGACAGCTACACCGGAGCGGACCTCTTCGTCGACGCACTCGAACAGTACGGCATCACACACCTGTTCGGAAACCCCGGGACGACCGAACTGCCGGTGATGCAGGCGTTGGAAGGTAGCGACCTCGACTACGTACTCGGTCTCCACGAGGACGTCGCCGTCGGCGCGGCCGCAGGCTACGCGAGCACCCGCCGATATCACAGCCACCACGATTCGAGTATCCTGCCGGTCGGCGTCGTCAACCTCCACGTGACGCCCGGACTCGCCCACGGCCTCGGCAACCTCTACGGTGCGAGCGTCGCGGGCGCACCGCTCGTCGTCACTGCGGGCAATCACAGCACCGATTTCCGCCACGAGGAACCGATTTTGTCCGGCGACCTCCGCGAACTGGCCGACCAGTTCTGCAAGTGGTCCGACGAAGTGCTCGACGTGGCGGCGCTCCCGACGATGCTCCGGCGCGCGTTCCGCGTGGCGCTCACGCCGCCGACCGGCCCCGTGTTTCTGGCGCTTCCGCTCGACGTGATGATGACCGAAACCGACGCCGAACCCGAGCGATTGGGACCGATTCCCGACGCCGGACGCGGCGACCCGACCCAGTTGGACCGCACCGCCGAACTGCTCGCCGAGGCCGACAACCCGGTCCTCGTCGTCGGCGACGAAGTCGCCAGAGCGGGAACCGACGCAATCGACGCCGTTGTCGAATTCGCCGAAGCGACCGGCGCACGCGTCCACGGCGAGATTCTCTCCTGCGAAGTGAACTTCCCCGGCGACCACCCGCAGTGGGTGTCGTACGTCCCCCCGGACGAGGGTCTCGCGTCGACGCTGATGAGCACGGATACGCTGATTTTCGCGGGTATCTCGACGCACACGACGCTGACGCGCCACGAGAACCCCCTCGTCCCCGCGGACGCGACGTGTATCCATCTCGGCCCCGACGCATGGGAACTCGGCAAGAACCACCCCGCGGACGCGACGGTGCTCGGAGACCTCGGCCACATCGCCGCGGAACTCGCCGAGCGAGTCCGAGAGGGTGTGAGCGACGGGGAACGTGAGGCCCGCCTCGAACGGGTCGAGATGATGAAGCAGATGGCCGAAGAGCGAATGCGCTCGCTCGGCGAAGGGGAGGAAACGGACGACCCGCGCGCGTCGAAAGCCGAGTTGGTCGACGCGATTCGCGCCGCCGCCCCGGACGCCTACATCGTCGACGAGGGCGTCACCTCGAAGTACGCGATGCTGACGCGGTGGCCGCTCGCACCCGAACAGTACATCTCGAACAAAGGCGGCGGTCTCGGCTACGGGCTTCCCGCGTCGGTCGGTGCCGCACTCGCCGAGAGCCAACGAGACGACCCCCGAACCGTGCTCGGATTCGTCGGCGACGGCTCGTATCTCTACTACCCGCAGACGCTCTACACGGCCGCCCGGTACGACCTCGACCTGACCGTCGTCGTCTCCGACAACCGCAACTACCGCATTCTGAAAGACAACACGCTCGGCCTGTTCGGGGGCGACGAGGACGACTACGAGTTCGTCGGGATGGACTTCGACCCGGCGGTCGACATTCCGAAAAACGCCGAGAGCCACGGTGCTCGGGGGCGGTTGGTCGACTCACCGGACGACATCGAAGCGGCGGTTCGCGAGGCGATTTCGCGCGAGGGTCCGGACGTTCTCGACGTGCTCGTTCACGACTGAAGACGAGAGAGAGCCGATAGCCACGGACTACCGACGCCTCACTCGTCGGGGAAAATCTTCCCCGGATTCAACGTCCCCGTCGGGTCCAGCGTGTCCTTCACGGCTCGCATCGTCCGCACTGCCGCCTCACCGTGTTCGGCGACGAGATACTCGCGTTTGCCGAGGCCGATGCCGTGTTCGCCAGTCGCCGTCCCGCCCAGTTCGAGCGCTCGGTGGACGATGTCGCTGTACGTTCGCTCGCCGAGTTCGACCGACTCGGGGTCGTCGGGGTCGACGAGCACCGAGTAGTGGACGTTGCCGTCGCCGGCGTGGCCGAAACACGGAATAATCAAACCCCGGTCGGCAGCGAGTTCTTTGGCATAACTGACGACCTCTCCGTAGGCGCTGATAGGGACGGTCACGTCACCCGGATGCAGCGGCCGGAGGTCGGGGTCCCACGACTGAACCGCGTACGCGAGGTCCTTTCGCGCCTGCCAGAGTTCGGCCATCTCGGTGTCGTCGGCGCTCACCTCGAATCGCTCTGCGCCGTTGCTCTCGAAGAGACTGCGGCAGAACGCCACCTCCTCGTCGACGCCGTGGTCGGCGTGGAACTCGAAGAACACCGTCGGTGCGTCCGGAAGGTCAGTATCGGAGTACGCGTTCGCCATCCGCGTACTCGTCTCGTCGAGCAGTTCGATAGTCGCCACGTCGACGCCCGAGGTGACCGCGTCGGCGACGGCGGCAGTGGCGTCGTCCAACGACGCGAACACCGCCCGTCCGGCGCGCTTCTGTGCGGGGATGCCCGCGAGTCGGAGCGTCACCCGTGTGACGACGGCGAGGGTTCCTTCGCTGCCGACGACGAGGTCTTTCAGATTGTAACCGCTGGAGGTTTTGGCGGCTTTGCTGCCGAGTTTTATCACTGTGCCGTCGGCGAGAACGGCCTCCAGTTCGAGCACCCAGTCGGCCACCTCGCCGTACTTTACGGTCTTCATGCCGCTGGCGTCGGTGGCGACCATGCCGCCGACCGTCGAGAACTCCCCGGAGGAGGGAAGCGGCGGGAAGAACAGTCCGTGTGAAGCGACGGCCTCGTCGACGGCAGAGCCGATGACGCCGGGTTCGACGTCGATTTGGAAATCTTCGGGTCGAACGTCGAGAACCTCGTCCATGCGGGTCATATCGAGACTGATTCCCGCTTCGACGGGCGTCGCGTTCCCCTCCAATCCGGTGCCGGCGGCGTACGGCGTCACCGGGACGCCGCGTTCTGTCGCGGCGGCCAATAGCTTGGAAACGTCTTCCGTAGAACCCGGCCACACGACGGCGTCGGGGCGAACCTTCTCCTCGTCGGGCGTTCCCCAGTCGCCCGCTCGGCCGTCACGGTGGGAGTCACCGAACGAGACGTCGCCATCGAGGTCGAGTTCGCCGAGAAACGAACAGTCATATGTCATATGGTGACACGAACCAGCCACAGCATAAAACTACGCGCTCGCCCCGACGCTTCGGTCCGAGAAGGGCGATGTTCGCTCTCGGATTGCCGATGACCACCTCACTTTTACCCGTCGCCGCGTTGCGCCGTAGTATGAGTGACGCGCCAGCGCCGGACGCCGGAGTGGGTCCGACCGGGCCGAGGGCGTTCGAGTTCGAGCACGTGCCCGAGACGGACCAGTCGTTCGAGAACGCGCTGGCGAAAGCCCGAAGCGGCGAGCGTCTCACCGTCGACGACGGCGTCGAACTGTTGACGACCGGTACCGAGAATCGAGAAATCGACCGCGAGCGTAAGGAACTCGTCTTGGAGGCTGCGAACCGCCGCCGCGCCGACGTCGTCGGCGAGGACGTGACGTTCGTCGCCAACCTGAACAACAACGTGACGACGGCGTGCAACACCGGCTGTCTGTTCTGTAACTTCAAAAACAGCTCACACGCCTTCGAGACGGAGTCCGAAATCGACCATGCGGGCTTCACCAAAACTCCCGCGGAATCGAGAGCCGTCGTCGAAGACGCCCTCGACATGGGTATCTACGAGGTCACCTCCGTTTCGGGGCTTCATCCGGGGTTCGCACTCGACGACGAACACCACGAGATTCTCCGCGGCTACGACGACGCCGCGCGGACGGTGAACTACAAACCGCCCGAGAGGTACGAGACGGACCCCGGTACGTATCTCGAACAGATGGATGCGATGAGCGTCGGCGACGTTCATCTCCATTCGATGACGCCGGAGGAGGCGTATCACGCCCGTCGCGGTACTGACTGGTCCTACGAGTCGGTGTACAGAAAACTCCGCGACGCCGGCCTCGACTCTGCGCCCGGCACCGCCGCCGAAATCCTCGTCGACGAGGTGCGAGACGTTATCTGTCCCGGCAAAATCGACTCACAAGGCTGGGTGGACGCGATGGAGGGCGCGATTTCCGTCGGATTGGACGTGACGGCGACTATCATGTACGGTCACGTCGAAAACGAGATGCACCGCGTCATGCATCTCAAGGAGGTCCGTGACCTCCAGGACCGAACCGGCGGCATCACCGAGTTCGTCCCGCTCTCGTTCGTCCACCAGCAGACCCCGCTGTACGAACGCGGCGTCGTCACCGGCGGGGCGACGGACGCCGAGGACGAACTCCTGATAGCAGTGTCTCGACTGTTCCTCGACAACGTCGACAACGTCCAGTCGTCGTGGGTGAAGTACGGTAACGCGAAGGGACTCAAACTACTCAACTGCGGCGCGAACGACTTCATGGGGACGATTCTCTCCGAAGAAATCACGAAACGTGCCGGCGGCGAGTACGGCGAGTTCCGGTCGTTCGACGACTACGTCGAGATGCTGTCGGCCATCGGTCGTCCGCCGGTCGAACGTTCGACGGACTACCGGACGACGCGTCGTCTCGACCCGGACGACGGACCGCACGGCCCGATGCTCGGCCCTCGTGCCGACGGGACGCCGATGCTCGACCAGCAGGAGCAAAAACAGTGAGGGTCGCTACGCGATGATGAGTCCGACCCACATCGCAGCAGGTGTCGTCATCGCCACGCCGCTCACTGTCCTCGCACCGGAACTCGCGCCGACCGTCGCACTCGCCGCGATGGCCGGCGGTGTGTTTCCCGATTTGGACCTGTTCGCCGGCGAACACCGCAAGACGCTGCATTTCCCGGTTTACTACTGGGGTCTCGTGCTTCCGGCGGGCGTGCTCGCGGCCGCCTCCCCGTCGATGGCGACGATTGCGGCGTTCTTCTTCTTTCTCTCCGCAGCAGTCCACTCCGTCGCCGACTGGTTCTGCGGCGGCAACGAACTCCGACCGTGGGAGAATACGTCTCAGCACGCGGTGTTCGTCCACCCGCTCGGCCGGTGGCTTCCGCCGAAGCGTCTCGTCCGCTGGGACGGGTCGCCGGAGGACCTGTTGTTGACAGTGCTGCTCTCGCTTCCGGGCCTCGTTCTCTTCTCCGGGCCGGTTCGGACGCTCACCGCGGCGACGCTCGTCGTCGCTGTCGTTTACGCGGCGGTCAGAAAACGAGTCCCAGACCTCGCGCCGTGGTTAGCGGAGTGAGCTAACAGAACGGAACGCGGAGCGAAGGAGTTACTGCGCCGCTCAGTCGTCCGCGGACGGCTGCGCTCGCTCCGTCGTCAGTTCGCCGCCGAGGTCGACGCTTCCGGTGAGTTGCCGGTACGGGTACGGCATATCGATACCTTCGGCGTCGAGACGTTCCTTGACGTTCTGGACGACCTCGGAGCGAATCTTGACGAAGTCCGCTCGGTTCGGGTCGGCCACCCAGAAACGCGTGTTGAGACCGACGTAGGAGTCCGCGAGTTCGGTCACGCGGATGTCCGGCGCGGGGTCGGACATGACTTCCGGGACGTTTCTGACCTCGTCGAGAATCGCGTCCTTGGCGTGGTCGATGTCGTCGCCGTAGCCGATACCGAAGACGAACTGCTGGCGGAGGCGGTCGTACGCGACGGGGTTCGTCAGCGGATTGTTGGCGAGTTCACCGTTCGGAACCGTGATTCGCTCGTTGTCGAACGTTCGGACGCGCGTCACCCGGAGGTCGATATCCTCGACGCGGCCCGTGATGTCGCCGACCTCTATCCAGTCGCCCACCTCGAACGGCTTGTCTTTCAGAATGAAGATTCCGGCGACGAAGTTACCGAGCAGGTCTTGGGCGGCGAAGCCGACGGCGAGTGCAATTGCACCGCCGAACACGCCGAGTGCCGCGATGACGGTGCCGAAGCCGGCGAGCATCAGGCCGACAGCCAGCGCCAGTATCCATACGACCGCTCCCATCACACTGTCTGCGAGGCTCTGGACCGTCTCGTCGTGGCCCTGCTGCTGGAGAACTCTCTCGACGAGCGGAACGAGAACCAACCGCCCGAGAATCAGCGTCGCAATGACGCCGACGACGAACAGCACCGCCGGCACGACGTACTGCTGAATCAGTGCCCCGAGTGTGAGTCCTTCTATCGGTATCGTCTGCAAAACGACTGAGTCGACTGCCTGAAGCGACATAGTGCGCTGTTACGTTCGTCATCTCGCATCATTATTCCTCGGGGGTAAATCTCGCGTTGAGACCGTTTCCAGCCGTAAAACGTATATCCACGTTCAGTCGTCGCTCGCCGCTCGACGTGAGGAGACGTGCCTCCCGCTACCCGGAAAGCTGTGCTCGATAGCGCCGTCCCGCTTCGTCGTCGGCCCGAAGCGCGCCGTGGATATGAGCAGAGAGCCACTCCGTTTCCGCGGCCGCCTGCGACGTGCTGGAACCGTTCGACCTCTCGTATCCCGACTCTCCGAGTCCGGAGGGAAGAAACCGGTCGTAGACGGGGAGTCGTTCTCGGAGCGGTACGTCGCCGTTGGCGGCAATATCTTGGAGTTCTCGGAGTGCAGGCCACTCGTAGTCGGGGTTGATGTAGTCGTCCGTGACGGGTGAGACGCCGCCGAGGTCGTCGACACCGCAGTCCAGCAGGTCACGCGCCGGCGAGAGGTTCGGCGGAATCTGTACCGACACCTCCGCAGGGAGCGCGACGCGCGCCATCGAGACGACTCTCCGCATGGTTTCGACGCTCGGCGTCTCGTAGTCGGAGCGCTCGTTCGGGACGACGTTTTGGACGATGACCTCTTGGACGTGGCCGTGACGCTCGTGGAGTTCGCGGATAGCGAGCAGGCTCTCGGCGCGGTCACGCCACGTCTCGCCGATGCCGACCAGCAGTCCGGTCGTGAACGGAACGTTCGCGCGACCTGCGGCGCGGATGGTGTTGAGTCGCTGTCCCGGCGTCTTCCGACGAGTTCCCGAGTGCGCGGCAACGTCTGCGGTCGTCTCCAGCATCACGCCCATCGAAGCGTTGACCTCGCGCAGTCGCTCGAACTCCGGTTCGGTGAGGTCGCCGGGGTTCGAGTGCGGTAGCAAGCCCTCGTCGAGCGCGATTTCGCACGCGTGATAGAGATAGTCGAGAATCGAGTCGTACCCCCACGCGTCGAGTTGCTCGTGAATCGCCTCGTAGCGCGCGTCCGGTTTGTCGCCGAACGTGAACAGCGCCTCCGTACACCCGGCGTCGGCACCCATTTGGAGCGTCTCTCGGATATCGTCGGGCGACATGAGCGTCGCTTGCCCCGGCACGTCGTAGTAGGTGCAGTACGTGCAGGTGTAGCGACACGCGGTCGTCAGCGGGAGAAAGACGTTCCGCGCGTAGGTGAGCGCCGATGCCGCTTCGACGTCCTCGGGCGTCACAGACAGCAGGCGCTCTACCTCGTCGTCGTCGACGGCGATGTCCACGTCGTACTCGTCGGCCGCGGGAAACACGTCCGGCCCTCGAACGCCGCCGGACAAAAGCGTATCACTCCTCGGCAATCCGCGAGCAAATTCGTAGCATCGGCTGATTTGGCGAACAGGCGGCGTCTCGATTCGTCTTCGCGCCACGAGAGGTTCGCCGCACGCCCGCTCAGACGCCCTCGCGGCCGCTTATCAGGTCACACCGAGGGGTGGTCGCGTTCTCGTACTTCAACGTTCGCGCCGGATTCAACGTTCGCGCCGGACGCCGACGCGGCCCTTCCGCACGTCGACGGTGAACCCGGCGTCGAGGAGCCAGTCGCGTGCGCGGCCGTCGGTGTGAAGCAACACCTCGACGAGGTCTTCGGGTTCGTCGATATCAGTCGACAACCGCATCGAGTCGAACTCGCGGACGCTGGCACCGATGTCGCGGGCGACGCGGAGGTGGTCGAGATACGACGTGCCGTGGTAGTCGACGCGGAACTCGGGATGACGGACGACGAGTGCGTTCGTCCCGCCGCCGCGACCGGGGGCGACGACGAGGTCACCGTCGGCGTCGAAGAACCGAGAGAGCACTCGTGGCGTAGCGAGTGCGAGGTCGCTCATCACGACCGCTGTGGAGTCGTCTCCGTCGTCGGCCGCCGCCGCGAGTCGGTCGTTGACGGCGGTCGAAAGCGGTCGGTCGTCCACCTCGACGGTCGCGTCGGCGTCGAGTTCGACCGGTTCGGTCGCCAACACTGTCGGGTTGCCGCCGGAATCGACGACGGCGTCGACGACGTCGGCGAGCATCGCTCGCGAGAACGAGACTCGCTCGGGGGAATCGAGAAAATCCGACAGACGCGTCTTCGGACGCGCTGCTGCGTAGGGAACGAGAACGGCCATAGAGAAGAGAAGGGGGTTATCCCAGTTTATCGTAGGTGGTCTGGTTCGAGCGGTACCAGAACACACCGCCGACGATAGCGAGCAGTGCGACGAGGCCACCGACGGCGTACATCGCCATCTGCATCGTCTGACTCGACTGCTGGGCGGACCCGGCTTGGTTCTCGGCTTCGGTCGCCAGTTCGGTGGCGAGGTCGAAGTCGGGGTTCTCGCCGTTGAACGCTCGAATCGCCTGCGTCAGCGACTGCTCGGCCTGTTGGGTGTCAGCGCCGCCGGCTTCACTGATAGCGTTCTCGGCGTTAGCGATGGCTTCGCGTGCCTCGGCGCTCTCGGCCGTGTAGTGGTGGGCGTTCCACGTGTTGATTGGGTTGCTCGCGCCGCCGTCGCGCGTCTGCGAGAGACCCATGAGGAGGAACTGCTGTTCGTCCTCGTAGTCGAACTCGGTCACGTCCGGCACCGTGCCGGTGACTTTCACGTCGACTTCGCTGATGCCGTCGTCGGAGTTGACCGACGCGCCGGTGAAGTTCTGCCCGTCGAACTCGTCGCTGCCGACTTTCGAACCGGTCTGGTCGTAGTAGGTGACCGTCCACGTCACGTCGGTGAGGTTCGTCTGACCGGCGACCGACCACGTGTTCCACTGCGGGTTCTGGTACAGTTCGTCGAGCGTCACCGTTGCGCTGACCTGCTCGCCGACCTCGGCTTCCGACGGCACGTTCTCCTCGGCGACGGAGACGGCGGCCACCGGGGTGGCCACCGCCGAGAGGAGCACGAACACGGAGGCGACGAGCGCCGCGAGCTTAGAAGAGCGATTCAAGTTCGTCCTCGTCATCGTTGACCAGATTTTGGAGGTTGTCGTCGCTCTCGCGGTTTATCTCGTCGATGTTGTCCTGCGCCTCGATGGCGACCTGCTGGAGCTCCTTTATGCGGGGGACGTTCGTCACGCCCGACAGCAGGATGACGCTCGCAACGAAGCCACTACCGGTGACCGGGTAGTCGCCACCACGGACTTCCATGCTGCCGGTCTGCTCCTCGAGCCACTTGCGGCCGCGCTCTATTCCCTTCCGATTGAGATGCCGCGGCGGACCAGCCATAACCAACAGCGCGCGTTCGGTGCCTTCGATTTCACACGGCAGCGTCAGTCGGCCGAGCGCCGCCTTGCGGACGAGACTCGTGATGCGGTTCGTCGTGTGTGCGGTGTCGAGCGTGTCGTCGCCGCCGCCGTTGCCGGTCAACCGCGAGAGCAGTCCGCCCGACTGCTTCTCCTCGACGGACTCGGAGGCGTAGCCGACGGTGGAGACGCCGCCGCCCGAGAGCGTGTTGATGATTTCGGAGGAGTCGACGACGCTCTCTGCGACTTCCTGTCCCGCGCTGACTTCGCCTGCGCCGAAGAGGATGCCGAAGCGACGGACGATTTCGTCGTTTATCTCGTCGTAGCCGCCCTGCACCGATTCGCCCGTTTTCCGCCACGCGTCGTTGTCGAAGACGAGCAGATTGTCGACTTCGCGGACGAACGTCTGGAACGAGCGAGCGGCGTTGAGCGTGTAGATGCCACCCTCGTCGCTGCCCGGGAGGATGCCGAGACCGTAGACGGGTTCGGTGTAGATGCGCTTGAGGTGCTTTGCGAGCACTGGTGCGCCACCGCTGCCGGTGCCGCCACCGAGACCCGAAACCACGAGGAAGGCGTCGACCTCGTGGACCGGAATCCCGTCGATGGCTCCCTGTACCTCGTCGATGTCCTCCTCGGCGACTTCCGCGCCGAGTTCGTTGTCCGCGCCGACGCCGTGACCCTTGACGCGCGACTGTCCGATGAGTACGCGCTGTTCCTGTGGAATGTTCGTGAGTCCCATCAGGTCCGCTTTCGCGGAGTTGACCGCCACCGCTGCCCGGACGATGTCGCTGCCGTGACGCTGGTCGTACTCGACGAACTTGTCGACGATTTTTCCACCGGCTTGCCCGAAGCCGATCATTGCCAATTTCATGCTTTCGCTCCCCTCGTCATTGTGTAAAAGCCAATACGAAATCCGATATAAGCCTTATGATGGTAGAAAGTCAGTTAGCTGTGACTTTCAGGGATGGTATAGTGTGTCATAATCCGAGGAGTAACAGGGGCTTACTGACCGATTGAACCCGTTTAGACGGCTGTTTCCGGGCTTGTAACACCGAGAATGACTGAAACGTCTGAAGAGTGAAAAGACGGGGCGACACTGAATTCTTGGTCGACCAGAACGCGTAAAATATCGAAAGTAAGCCGTGGTTACCGCGTGCTTACCGGGTGTTCACCGCGACGATTCGGCCAGATACGTTTCGAGCGTCTTCAGGTCGCTCTCGTCTCTGTCGAACGCGCCGATGTCGTTGTCGTTCGTCGTGTTATCGAACTTCAGCGACCGGTACTGGTCTGCCCCCATCGGGAACCCGGGTATCTTGCCACCGATGCCGAGACCGACGCCCGCCAGCCCCATCGGCACCGGGACGACGTTCACGGAGCGACCCTCCGCACCGTGGGCTTTCTTCGCCACTTCGGCGAGCGTCAACTTCTCCGGACCCCCGATTTCGTACACTTGCCCGACGTGGTCGTCGTCTTCGACACTGTCGGCGAGCATCGGCGCGATGTCACCGACCCAAATGGGTTGGAACCCTGTTTTGCCGCCGCCGGGAAGCGGTGTGACGAACGGCGGCGCGAGTTTCTTCGTGAAGGGGACGAACTCGCCGCCGTCACCGAAGATGACCGACGGTCGGAAGATGACCCAGTCGAGGTCGGAGTTCTGTACGACCTCTTCGGCTTGGCCTTTCGACTGGATGTACGCCGTCGGACCGTTCGGGTCCGCGCCGAGCGCACTCATCTGGACGAGTTTCGGAACACCGTGGGCCTCGGCGGCTTTTACGACGTTTTCGGTCCCGCCGAGGTGGACCTCGAAGTGTTTGTCGTTGCCACCGCTGGGTTTGAAAAGCGGCGATAACGCGACGAGGTTGACGACGACGTCTTGGTCCTCGAACGCGCCTTCCATCGAGTCGTAGGCGGTGACGTCGCCACGGGCGGTTTCGACGCCCGGCGGCAGGTCGTCGTCCTCGGGACTGCGTGACAGCACGGTTACCTCGTGGTCGCGTTCGAGCAGTTCCGCTGCGAGGTGCGTTCCGACGAACCCAGTTCCGCCGACGACGAGCACTTTCATACGTATACTGTCGGTCTAACAGAACGTAAAGCTACCGCGCTATTCCGTTGCAGTCGCCCGTTCTACCCCGACGACGCCGTCGATTTCCCGGTCGTCTTCACTCGCCATCGCCGACGCGGTGAGCTATCAACGTTTAAGCGCGGCCACCGACTCCACCCGGACATGCTCATCACGCTGGAGGGCCTCGACGGCAGCGGCAAGACGACGGTGTGGGAGGCGCTACACGACTCCCATCCCGACGCCGTCTTCACCCGCGAACCGACGAACTCGTGGTACGGCGACGCGGTCAACCGCGCCATCCGCGACGACGACGCCGACCCGCTGGCCTCGCTGTTTCTGTTCACGGCCGACCACGCCGACCACCTCTCGCGGGTGATTCGCCCTGCGTTGGCCGACGACGAACTCGTTATCTCCGACCGCTACTCGGACTCCAGATACGCTTACCAAGCAGTGGAACTCCAACAGTCCGAAATAAATCGGCCGCTGGAGTACGTTCGCGGCATCCACGCCGCGTTCACCCGTCCGCCGGATGCGACCATCTACTTCGACATCGACCCGGAGACAGCGGCGGCACGAAGCGGCGCGACGAACAAGTTCGAGCAAGCCGAGTATCTCTCGTCGGTCCGCGCGAACTACGAGCGACTCATCGACGCCGAACAACACCGCTTCGTCCGCGTCGACGCGACGAAATCGCCGGAAGAAGTCATCGACCGCGTCGAAGATGCAGTCGACCGGTTGGTCGATGCGCACGAGAACTGAGAGGCTCCGAGTCGGGGCGGCACACGGCGTCAGGTCACACGTGGCGGTAGGTTGATGTGTTCTGCCTCGGACGTTTGCGGCGATGCCCTCCAAACTCGCTTCGCTTGCGGTTGTCTCTCTGCTCCTTCTCTCAGGATGTGGTGGCATCCTCGGAAACGAGACGCCGACGCCGCCGAGAGAGAATCGCACGAACGACTCCCCGAAGTGGCTCGCACCCGGGTTGACGAGCGACGGCGTCACCGACGCGCATGCGCTGGCGTCGACACACCGCGAGACAGTGATGTCGCAGTCACGGACGGCGGCGATGGAGACGCGACTGACAGATGCCGAAAACGGGAGTGTTTTCTCGAATCGAAGCTACGTTGTCCGGACGACCGAGGACGACCGCCGACTCGCAGAGTGGACAGAGCACTCGACGAACCCACGCTTCAGCGCGTTCGATGGTTCGCAGGTGTTCTGGCACGACCCGGATGTCTCCGAGTTCGCCGCGCGCAGCGAGACCGAGGAGGGGATAGTTCGGTACGACTACCGAGAAGAGACACCCAACGGACTGTTTCCGGACGCGGCGTACGCCGGCCGTCTCTACAGCCTCTTTTCGGTGATGAACGTCAGCATCGCCCCGGAGACCGTCGACCGTTCCGTGCATCGTTTGGAGGCTACTGAGCAGACGCTCTTCTTCGAGGGCCGAGAGATACGGAACGTGACGTTCACCGCCCGCGTCGACTACACCGGCGTCGTCCGGTCATACGAGTTCGGATACGAAACCGACGTGGATGGGACGCTGCTTCGAGTGACGGAACGCATCCGAGTTTCTGATATTGGGTCGACGAGCATCGAACGGCCCGAATGGGTCGAGACGGCGAGAGAAGCGCAAGCCGAGCGAGACGGTTCGACCGACGAGTCGGAGAACGGCACGTAGCGAGGCGAGAGAACGGTCCAGAGCGTCGATTTCGGCGGCAGTTTGATACTCTCGGCTCCGAACGTCTCAGTATGTCGTCGAAAGCAGTCCCGCTCGCGGTGGCTCTTCTGCTACTGCTGTCGGGATGCGGCGGCCTCTTCGGCGAGACGACTCCGACGCCGCCGAGCGAGAACCGCACGAACGACTCCGCGAAGTGGCTCACACCCGGACTGACGAGCGCCGGTGTCGAGAACGCCGAGACCCTAGCTCGAACTCACCGTGATGCGCTCCGGTCGCAGTCACGGACGACGACGCTGACGCGGACGTATCGCGCCGAGAACGGGACTGCCGTCGCAAACACGAGTTCCGTCACGCGCGCCGCGGCGGGTCGCGGCGGCCAACTCGTCGAGTCGGAAGCGAGCGGACCCGCCCGCTCTCGCGTCGCGTACTTCTCCGACTCCACCGTCGTCTGGTACGATTCGAGCACGTCGGAACTCGCTACCCGAACCGAATCGGACAGTGGCGAGATTCGCTACTCCTACCGGCAAGGCAACCGCGAGCGACTGCCAACACCCGACGGCACGTACACAGAGCGCCTCTACGAGGTATTCTCGTCGACGAATCTCACTGTCGCCCCGGAGACGGTCGATAGCTCGGTTCACCGTCTCGAAGGCTCGACCTCACAGCTTCGCCTCGACGGGGAGCAACTGTCCAACGTCACCTTCACCGCTCGCGTCGACTACACAGGTGTCGTCCGCTCGTACGAACTTCGGTACGAAACCGACCGCGGCGGACTTCCTGTGCGCGTCGTCGAGCGGTTCCGTGTCTCTGACGTCGGGTCGACAGACGTCGAACGTCCCGACTGGGTGGAGACGGCGGAGAACCGAAGCAGTCGCTCCGCGAGCGTGTGACCGAACGCTGTTCGGTGAGTCCGACGAAACGGGAGTCGCTACCGTGCGTCGGGCAGTTCGTATTCTTCGGGCGCGGGCATGTACAGCACGTCGATAGTGAACCCGAGCGCCAGCGGCATTCCGACGAGCAACCCGAGCGTTCCCATCTGACCGAGTTCGACCGGAACCAGTTGTCCGGTGACGAGCGTCAACACCAACAGCACGAACGGGATGAGGATGACGGCGTACAGCACCATCCCCCACTGCGTGTCCAGTCGCAGTCGGAGAAACCGCGTCATCACCGCCGCGACGGCGGTGTGGGCGACGAACGCGACGCCGAGGACGACCAATCCGAGCACCGAAACCATAGTCGGACTACGTACCGCGCGCTCTTTGGACTGTCGGAACCGCAACGGGCGAGATACGACGCCCACGTCGCCCGCGTCTCCCGCGCTGCCCACGCCTCCCACGTCGTCGACAACGACTCGCACCTGAACCCGCGGCGACTGTCGCCACGTTGAACCGACCCACTTTATCACGAACAATCACCGACTGCACTGTCATGCATCGACTCATCGACGACCGGCCGCTCTCGGAGTCGTCGCTTTCAGCTGACGACGCACGAGCGGCGTACGTCGACATGGTCCGGACGCGACGGTTCGACGAGCGCGCGCTTGCCCTCCAGCGACGTGGTTGGATGAGCGGCTACCCTCCGTTCCTCGGGCAGGAAGCCTCGCAGGTCGGCGCGGCTCACGCGATGGCCGACGACGACTGGCTGTTTCCGACGTACCGCTCGAACGCGCTCCAAATCGCCCGCGGCGTCCCGATGAGCGACATCCTCCGGTTCCGCCGTGGCTACCCCGAGTACCACTCCGACCACGACGTGCCCGTATTCCCACAAGCGGTGCCTATCGCAAGCCAAATTCCGCACGCCGCCGGTGCGGGGATGGCCCGAAACTATCGAGAAAACGACGAAGCGATGGTGGTCTGTTTCGGCGACGGCGCGACCAGCGAGGGTGACTTCCACGAAGGGCTGAACTTCGCGGGCGTCTTCGACGCACCGGTCGTCTTCTTCTGTGAGAACAACGACTGGGCCATCTCGTTGCCACGCGAGCGCCAGACCAGAAGCGACTCCATCGCCGCAAAAGCCGAAGCGTACGGCATCGACGGCCTCCAAGTCGACGGCAACGACCCGTTGGCGGTCCGCGAGGCAGTCGAGCAAGGACTCGAATCGGCCAAAGAGGGTTCGCCCGTCCTCATCGAGAGTCTCACGTATCGCCGCGGCGCGCACACGACGGCCGACGACCCCTCCGCGTACCGCGACGACGACCCGGACCTCCCCGAGTGGCGAAGCCGCGACCCGCTCGAACGGTTCGAGGAGTTCCTCCGCGCCGAGGGCGTCGTCGACGACGAGTTCGTCGACTCCGTGTACGACGACGCGAACGAGGAACTCACCGAGGCAGTCGAAGTCGCCGAATCCGGCCCAGAGGCGGACCCCGACGAACTGTTCGACTTCGTCTACGGGTCGCTGCCGCCGGAACTCGAAGCCCAGCGCCAGCAGATGCACGACTCCATCGAGAACCACGACCCACAAGAACTCGACCGGTAACTCGGAGGTATCGCGGTCAGTTCACCGAATCGGAATCGACCGCGCCGCAGCGTCCTGCTTTTCGGCTTTCTCGACGAGTCGCTCGATTCGCGTCTCCAGCGGCGGGTGCGTCGAGAGCAGTCGACCGAGCGCCGTCTCGTCTTCGGGCATCCGGGGCGTCGGCAACCCGAAAAAGCGATTCAGCGGTGACTCGGTCGCTTGCTCCAGTCGGCGAAGCGCGCGGGCGAGCGACAGCGGCCGACCCGTTATCTCGACGGCTCTGTCGTCGGCGGCGAACTCCCGGCGGCGCGAGTACGCGCGGACCAACAACGTCAGTCCGACCGCGACGAGCGTCACGATACCGCCCACACCGTGTTCGCTCCCCGAAAGCGGCGTCGCCGACGGCGTCCCGCGAATCCACGCCGTCGCTCGGGCGACGCCCTCGAAAAAGAGCGCAACGGGCAACAGCGCGACTGCGAGAATGCTGACGACTGTCCGAAGCGCACTGACGGCGAACGTCTGGACGAGTCCGTCGTAGCCTTCGAGATGCGCGAGTTCGTGTGCCATCAGCGCCTCGAACTCGTCGGCGGAGAGCAGTCCGAACAGCGACCGGTCGACGACGACGACACCGCTCTTCGGCCCGCCGAGTGCGAACGCGTTCGGCGCGGCGAGACGGGCGACGTACACCGTCGGCGTCGCTATCTCCATCTGCTCACAGAGTTCGTCGAGTCGGCGGTACAGCCCCGACGCACGGTCGGTCGATAGCGGCGTCGCCTCGACGCTCGCCAACAGTCTCGGTGTTCCGATTCGGTAGTTGAGCCACGCGGTCAGGACGACCACACCGGCGACGAGTGCGACGCTCACCGCCGGGTCCGGACGGGCCGACCAGACGGCGAGGAGGAACCGGTAGGTCAGAAGGGCGAAGACGGCGTAGAACGCCAACAGCGACAGGCCGACTACGACCGTGAACAGACGGAACAGTAGTCGCATGCCGACTCTACGGCCGGGCGGTTGAAACAGTTGTTGTCGGCACGTTGTCGATACACTCTTTTGGGCGTCGCCGAGGTGTCTACGGGGCGTCGCCGGCGTTCGCTGCTAACTATCGAGCGAGATGTACGTCTTCGTATCGGTGACGCCCTGCAGTCCTTGAATCCCCGACGACGCGGTCTTGAGCACGTCGTACACCTCCTCGGCGTCGACTTCGACGATGAGGTCGTACGCGCCCGCGACGATGTGTGCTTCCCCCACCCGTTCGAGGTCTCGAATCGGTGCCACCAACTGCTCGGACTCTCCGGCGCCCGTCTTCACCATGATGAACGCGTGAACCATCGTGGTGTGTTACTCGGTAACGTGGCAAAAGCCTTCCCCCGGGTGTCGCCACCGGGGTAAGGTTATTCTCCCCCGCCACCGTACGCCGTCCCATGCGGTTTGTTATCATTGGCGCAGGACGTGTTGGGCTTCGGACCGCCCGCGTGCTTCGCGAGGAAGGTCACGAGGTGACGCTCATCGAACGCGACGGGGACCAAGCCGAACGGGCGCGTGCGGACGAGTTCGAGGTCGTCGAAGGCGACGGCTCCCGCGAGTCGGTACTGGAGTCGGCGGGTGTCGACGAAGCCGACGCGCTCGGCGCGCTCACGAGCGATTTGAACGTCAACTTCGCGGCCTGTATGATTGGGAAACACCACGGCTGTCGGACCGTGATGCGCATCGACGAGGACTACCGCGAGGAGATATACCAGAAGTACGCCGACGAGGTGGACGAAATCGTCTACCCCGAACGTCTCGGCGCTATCGGCGCGAAGAACGCGCTGCTCGGCGGGTCGATTCGCGCTATCGCCGACATCGCCCAGAGTCTCCAGGTGCTTCTCATCACGATTACCGACGAGTCACCGATGAACGGCTACACGATAAGCGAGGTGGCGCTCCCGTCGGAATCGCGCATTCTCGCGTTCGGCAAAGACGGCGACGCGATGGGGATTCCGCTGCCCGACGACTCGCTGGAAACGGGCGACCGAGTGGCGGTGCTCGCGGACTTCTCGGTGCTCGACGAAGTCCGACAACTGCTCGTCGGCAACAGTTCGCTGGCCGCGACCATGGGAGGTGACTGAGCATGGTCACCGCCTACGTCATGGTGAAAGCCAACACCGGCGAAGCCGAGCGACTGAAAGACGACATCTCCGCTATCGACGGCGTCGTCGACGCGCACATCGTCGCCGGCGACGTCGACATCATCGTCAAAGTCACCGTCGACACGCCCGCGGAGGTCAAAAACATCTCTGCGACCCAAATCCAAGGCATCGACGGCGTCGAAGACACCCAGACGTACATCTCGATGGACTGAGCGCTCGCCGACGAACCGCAGCGCGGTCTCTTGCTTTCTACTACTCTACGGGGTCGCTGCCGCCGGCTTGGTACGCCTGCGAGAGCATCGACGACACCGGTTCGGTGTAGTCGTAGCCGGGGATGACGCCCTGTGCGTACGTCCCCTCGACGAAGTCGACGAGTGCGCCCGCGTCGTCGACGCCGCGGCGTTCGTTGATATCCTCGAACGACATCGAAACCGTGGCGTGGCGACCGTCTTCCGAGACTTCGGGGTCGAGGTCGCGTTCGACGGCGGTGACGCCGCCGACGTCGACGACGCGGAGTTCGAACGTCTCGTACCAGCCTTCTTCGACTACGTCGGCCACCTCGTCGTTCGTCACTTCGTCGAGCATCGGCACGCGGACGGTCACGTCGTAGGCGGTTTTGCCCGCTTCGCCGGACGACACTTCGACAGTGCCCTCGAAGGGACTTTTCACCGATTCGTACGTCGTCTCGTCTACTTTCTCGAACGACGCGTGGTCGCGGAAAGCGCGATGCACGCGGTCGGGAACGTCGGTCATCGGCGGAAGAAGGCGCTCGCGGGAGAAAAACGACTCGCGTCATCGGCGTCGTCGCCGCGGTGACGACAACCTATTTACAACTCTCCCGAGATTCTCCGGCGATAGATGTTCGAGTGGCTCTTTCCGGGATGGTCGAATCCGTTTGCGATGGTGGTGTTCGTCAGTCTTCGAATCCTTCTCAACGCCGCGCTGACGGGTCTCACAGCACGAAGCGCCGGTCGACGCTCCCCATTGACGCTCCTCGTTGGCGCGGGGACACTCGTCTCGGCGGTGATGGTCGTTCTCCTACTCCGACCGGGCGGACTCGGTTACACGGCGTCGTTCGTCGAGTTCGCACTGCAACTCGTCATCGTCGCACTTGCGGGCTACGCCGTTTTGTCCACTGACTCGAAGCGACGGCGAGTGACGACTGCGACGACTATCGTCGGTGCGCTCGCGCTACTGCTGTTTTCGGTTCCCATCTACGGCGAGGCGTTCGTCGCGCCTTGAGTCGAAGCGAATCCATCAATACACTCATCAGGAGACATTATCTTTGCAAATGGCTGGCAGAGTCGATATATCGAAGCCACTGTTGACTCGGTCAAAGAGAATCAAATAAAATAGTCAATTCCACACCATATTAATCAAAATAATGTGAATGAGAAGAACACTTTTACTTTTGCAAGACAGTCTCTCAAGGATGAGATACAGGCTAGAACGGTTAGTTGGAGGTATACTGATTCTACTCCTTGCTGTCTCATCTGTAACAGAATCCCTTCTTCTAGCTGGGGTAGTCGCATTAGTCGGATTGCTATTGGTTGCACTATCTCCAAAATCTATAGACGAAAATCAATCAAGGCGTGTTATCACTGTCAGCCTCATTCCACTTGGGATACTGCTACTAGTCTATCTTAGCAGAACAGATGATATTTACTCAACGATGACTTTCCTCGCCATATGTACAATACTGATAGGTATGTACGCTGCACTCCGGGGTCCTAAGTTGCCACTTACCTTGGTGGGGGTATTGGGTGCGGCACTGATTCTCACCGCCATTGAGTTAATCATGACCAACGGTTTCATCGTGGGGATTATGGCGCTTTTCGCGGGTCTAGTAGCCATTTTCGCAGTACTCATGACATATCGGCAGGGTTCTTCCAGCGTCTAACTCTCTTCAACAATCACGGGGTGGAATCAAACCACCAATGACCGTCCTGAGAGTGGTTCCTACTGCATGTGTCAAAAGCGACAATGAATTCAGATATCGGTCCCGCTGTCCGCTATTGACGGGCTTTTGTCGCTCGCATCGAAACGACCTGCCATGGCAGACCGGTTTCTCGAAACCGACGAGTTGTTGGAGGCCGTCGCGGAGGCGGAGTTCGACCGCGCCCCGGCCGTCGTCGCCAACGCGCACATCACGGGACTGAGCGTCGCACGCGCGCTCTCTGCCCACGGCATCCCAGTCATCGCCGTCGACCGCTCCGGCGACGGCGTCGCACCTCCCTCGAACGCAATCGACTACGCCGGGCGCATCACCTACCCGCTCGACGACCGCGAGGGGTTCAGAACGGACCTCGAAGCGCTCGCCGACGCCGCTGGCACCGACCTCGTCGCCTTCGGCTGTATGGACGAGTGGGTTCACGCGTTCGCAGACGTCGAAGCCGACGGCGTTCGCCGACCGTTCTCCGACAAGCAGGGCATCGACGCCGTGTTGGACAAGTCGTCGCTGTACCGCCTCGCCGAGGAGTTGGAAGTGCCGTACCCCGAGACGTACTGGCTCTCGGAGTCGGACCCCGACGCGGCCGCCGAAGCGCTCGGATTCCCGTTCGTACTCAAACCCGCGCTGAAGCGCGAGGGTGAGGAAGCGCTCGGCACCAACGTCGTCGAGGTCAGTGACCGAGAGCAACTGTACGAGACGCTCGAAGCCGCCGAGGCCGCCGACGTCGAACTCCTCGCCCAGGAGAAGGTGAACATCGCGCAGGGCAAAGACACGTCGCTGGCCTCCTACATCTCGCCCGACGGCGAGACGCTCTCGGTCGTCGGCAACGCCCGCGTCCGCTATCCGCAGTCCTTCGGTACTTCGTGCGTGGTCGAGACGACCGACCGACCCGAAATCCGCGAGCGGGCGCTCTCGGTTCTGGACCGAACGGGCTACCACGGCATCAGCGAGTCCGAGTTCGTCTACGACGCCGACCGTGAGGAGTACGTTCTCCTCGATATCAACACGCGGCCGTGGAAGTGGATTAGCATGCCCGTCGCCGCCGGCGCGAATCTTCCTCTCGCCGCGTACGCGTCCGTCGTCGACAGCGTGGAGTACGACGTTTCGAGCGCCGCCGAGAACGTCGGTGATGCGCGCTGGGTCTATCTCCGCGACTATCTGACGCTGCTGTCGACGGACGACTCGTTCCGCGACGTGCTTTCCGGTGACGACTGGACGACGCTGGTGTCCGGCGGGTTCGAGTCCGCCGAGTCGCTCGGCACATCCGAGTCGTTGACGACGGGCGTCTACCGCCCCTCGGACCCGAATCCGACGGCGAAACTCCTCGAAACGGAGTTCAGCCGGCGCGACTACTACTGCTCCTGTTGACCCCCGAGAGTCCACGCCATCACAGAACCGCCGCGTGTGCCCCGTTCACGTGATTTTTCGGCGGCAACACGCAAGTCATTTCAACACAGTACGCTGTCTGTTCGGTATATGGCTGAGACTGAGGCTCAAAACAGCGTCGACCGGCTCGTCGAACTGCTCGACGACCGACTGAAGAAGTCCGAATGGGAGATTCTCGTCGCACTCGCGGAAGCCGACGGCCCGCTCACCAAGGAAGAACTCGCCGAAGCGACCGGCTACACCGACCGAACCGTCTCGAAGCGTACGGACACGCTCGAAGAGCAGGTCCACGGCGGCACCCTCGTCAAGCGCGACGACGACGGCAACGCCTACCTCCACCCGCAGTTCGCCGCCGCGGTCCGACAGTACGAGTCGTAGTCGGTTCTCGCCCTCCGTCACCGCTACCCCACCCGAGCCGCCGGTATCTCCCACCTATTACTTTCTTCCTCTCCTGCTTCCGCTAATGACCGAGCGGATGCATCTCAACCTCTTTACGATGAACTCGGTAGAGCACGTCTCGCCGGGGCGATGGACCTACCCGGGCGACCAGTCGCACCGCTACACCGACCGTGACTACTGGACCGAGGTCGCCAGAACCGCCGAACGCGGCGGCTTCGACGCCGTCTTCTTCGCCGACGTGCGCGGCATCTACGACGTCTACGGTGGTAACCGTGATTCGGCGATTCGTAACGCCATCCAAACTCCCGCGAACGACCCGCAGGCGCTCGTCCCCGCGATGGCCGAAGTCACAGAGCACTTGGGATTCGCCGTCACGCGCTCGACGACGTACACCCACCCGTACCAACTCGCCCGCGAACTCTCGACGCTCGACCATCTCACCGACGGTCGTATCGCGTTCAACATCGTCACCTCCTATCTGGAGAGTGCTGCCGAGAACCTCGGCTTGGACGAGCGGATGGACCGCCAGACGAGATACGACCGCGCCGACGAGTTCATGGACGTCTGCTACGCGCTCTGGGAGGACAGTTGGGAGGAGGATGCGGTAGTACAGGACCGCGAGCGCGGGATGTACGCCGACCCCGAGAAGGTCCACGCCATCGACTACGAGGGAGAGTTCTTCTCGGTGCCCGGCCCGCACAGTTGCGAACCGTCGCCGCAGCGGACGCCCGTGCTGTATCAGGCCGGGTCGTCGGACCGCGGCCGCGACTTTGCCGCCGACAACGCCGAAGCCGTGTTCGTCAGTCAACCGACGGAGGCAGGGACGCGGAGCTACATCGAAGACATGCGCGAACGCGCCGCCGACCGCGGCCGCGACCCCGACTCCTTGCTCTTTTTCCCCGGAATCGTCCCCATCGTCGGCGAAACTGAGAAACTGGCCCGCGAGAAACACGAGAGCTTCCGCGAACACGTCAGCACCGAAGGGACGCTCACGATGCTCTCGGGCTTTTTGGATATGGACCTCTCGCAACTCGACCCCGACCAGAACGTCGAACACATCGAAACCGACGCGATTCAGGGCGCGATGAACGCGTTTACGAAAAACGACCCCGACCGCGAGTGGACCGTCCGCGAAGTCGCGGAGTTCTCGGGACTCGGCTCTACGTCGCCCGTCGTCGTCGGTACTCCAGAGCAAGTGGCCGACAAACTGCAGTACTGGTTCGAAGAAGTCGGCGTCCACGGCTTCAACGTCAAGGAGATTTCGCGACCGGGCACGCTGAACGACTTCGTGAACCTCGTCGTGCCGATTCTCCGTGAACGCGACTTGGTACGCGAGGCGTACGAGGGCGAGACGCTGCGCGAGAACGTGCTTGGGGCAGGGCAGCGTCGACTTCGGGACGACCATCCGGCGAAGCAGTGAGCGACGACGCACGGGAACACCGAAAAGCCGAAAGAAAACCCATCCTCTCACGCCGGTTGCGATGGGGTTTTGTCGTCTCCGTGACCCGTAGCGAGTAGTGACCGACGCAAACACGTCATTTCAAGCCCTCGCCGACCAGGTCGAGCGCCCGATACAGCGGGTGTTCGACGAGTACGGCAAACCGGAGATACGGTGGTTGACGCTCGGCGTTCTGACGAGTTTTCTCTCCCGAGCGGCGAACCTCGTTCCGCCGCTGCTTCTCGGCGTGACGCTCAACGCCGTCGAAGGTGGTCCCGGCGCGTACACGCTGCCGCTCGTTCCCGACGCGTGGCTTCCGACGACGGTCCCCGAGCAACTGACGCTCTCTATCGCGCTCATCGCGGGCGCGTTCGTCGTCGCCGCGGTGGCGTCGTGGGGCCGGACGGTGACGCTGAACCTCTTCGCCCACCGTATCGAACATTTCCTCCGCGTCGACACCTACGAGCGGATGCAGGCGCTCGACATGGCCTTCTTCGACGACAAGCAGACCGGCGAGATAATGTCGGTGTTGAACAACGACGTGAACAATCTGGAGGTGTTCTTCGACAACGCCCTGGAGAGCACCATCCGCCTGTTCGTGATGGTGCTCGGTATCGCGGGCGTGCTGTTCTATCTCAACTGGCAACTCGCCATCGTGACGCTCGTGTTCGTGCCGCTTCTCGCGGGCTTTACCTACTGGTTCATGACGCGCGTCGAACCCGTCTACGCGGCCGTCCGGTCGAGCATCGGGGGGATGAACACCCGACTGGAGAACAACCTCTCGGGCATCGACCTCATCAAGACCACCGCAACCGAGCGCTACGAGGCCCAACGCGTCCGCACTGCGTCGAAAGAGTACTTCGACCAGATAATGACCGTCATCAAACTCTCCGGCATCTACCAACCGGGGATGCAGTTCATCGGCGGGATGACGTTTCTTGCCACGTTCGCCGTCGGCGGCTACTGGCTGGTCGTCGGCCCGCCGCCGTACGCAAGCGGCGTATTGCGAGTCGGGACGTTCGTGACGTTCGTGACGCTCGCCCGCGAGTTGGTCGCGCCCGTCAGCGAATCCGGCCGCATCGTCGAGTGGTACGAGAACGCGCTCGCGTCGACGCGGCGTATCTACGCGCTCCGCGACATGCCCGCGAGCATCGACGACCCTGACGACCCCGTGTCGCTCGGTACCGTCGAGGGCCGCGTCGAGTACGACTCGGTCTCGTTTTCGTACGACGAGAGCGAGCAGGTGCTTTCGGACGTGAACTTCGCCGTCGCCCCCGGCGAGACGCTCGCACTCGTCGGACCGACGGGTGCAGGCAAATCGACGATTCTGAAACTGCTCCCCCGACTGTACGACGTGAACGACGGGTCCGTCCGCGTCGACGGCGTCGACGTGCGGGATGCGTCACTGTCCGAACTGCGCGGCGCTATCGGCTACGTCGGCCAAGAGACGTTCCTCTTCGACGGAAGCGTCGCGGAGAATCTCCGGTACGGGGCGTTCGACGCAACCGAAGAAGAGGTCGTCGAGGCGGCGAAAATCGCCGAGGCCCACGAGTTCATCGAGGACCTGCCCGAGGGCTACGACACGCGAATCGGCGAGCGTGGCGTGAAACTCTCCGGCGGACAGCGCCAACGGCTCTCTATCGCACGGACGGCGCTGGCGGACGCGCCGATTCTCATCCTCGACGAGGCGACCTCCGCCGTCGACACCGAGACCGAACGCCGAATCCAGCGCGGACTGGAGCGACTCACCGAGGACCGGACGACGCTCGTCATCGCCCACCGCCTGTCGACGGTGACGAACGCCGACCAGATTCTCGTTCTCGACGACGGCCGAATCGAAGAACGGGGGTCCCACGACGAACTCCACGAGACCGGTGGCGAGTACGCGTCGCTGTGGGCCGCGCAGGCGAGAGCCCCGGTCGGCTCACAGGACGACTGATGTCCGGTTCTCAGGTCGACGGAAACCGTCACGACTCGGTGATGGTCTAACTGACCGACCAGTCACCCACACCCTCTGCCGTCTGCGCCATGTTTAAGTAGACGGGGAGTCTGTGTTCAGGTGACGCTTCGCTTTGGAGGGCCGAAGCGTCAGCGGGGACCAATTCAGGGCGGCAAACGCTGCACCCTTGCTTTTCTCACGGGTGCGGCGTTTTCCCCTTTCGCTAACGACCAACACGAGAGAGCGACATCTGTCCTCAATCGCATTCGACGCTAATCGTATCCGGCACAGAGTTGTACCTAACACCGACAGTGCGGTCGGTCGCTGTCCGTTTCAGCCATCGAAGAAACCGACGAGTCCAGTTACGCGTCAGTCGGCGGGTTCCGTGCTAAGCCGTCGAACATCGCTGCTGAAGCGACGAGCGTCCCAGCGCCACCCGCCATCGAGAGCGGAACGACCGTCAGTGCACCGAGTGCCCCGCCGCCGAGAAGCGCGATACCCATGACAAACAGTATCAGGTCGAACCGCGTCGGGACGGTCGATGCGAGGTCGTTCATGGCTCTAATTAGATGTTATTAGCCACCTTTGTGTAAGTTGGGGTCGGTCGGACTTCTGTCGTGTACGCGGGTCGTACCGGGTCGAGCGTGCGCTACTCACAACGTTGCGACGCGACGAAAACGATGCGAGGGACGAGATTTGAACTCGCGAATCCCTACGGAAGCGGGTCTTAAGCCCGCCGCTTTTGGCCTAGCTCAGCCACCCTCGCGCAGTACCTCGTACCGGGGTCGTCCGCAAGTCGGTTTCGGTACGCACTCGTGAGTTTCGTCGACCGCTGTCGCGTCATCGACTCGTTTCTCTCGTCCGAGACACAACCGAACAGAGTTCGGTTCGCCTCTGACTCACTTCGTTCGTCAAAGACACCGATGACACGGTCATCGAGCCTACGCCTCGCTGCGCTCGTCGTAGGCACCGACAGACTTCGTCTGTCCATCTCGGACTCGTTTCTCTCGTCCGAGACACCGGCGAACGTCTCGCCAGACGACAGCCACTAATGCGTGAATTTACTACGAATCGTGTAAATGAACGAGCGGACAACGGACCGCGTGACGCGTAGACGACTCCTCCGAGGCACTGCTGCGGCCGGTCTCGCCGGTCTCGCCGGATGTGCCGGGGGCGGTGGCGACGACGCCGGGAGCGGAAACGACACCGCAACCAACGGCTCCTCGACGGAGACACAGGGTGAAGTCGGTCCGGCCGAGACGTTGAGCGTCGCACAGGTGAAGACGCCGCTCGGATTCGACCCGATTCAAGCCAACAACGTCCCTTCGCTACAGATAGTCGAGCGACTGTTCGACTCGCTGTACACCTACGCCGAGGGGACGGAACTCGTGCCCGAAATCGCCGCGGCCGACCCCGAAATCACGAGAGACGGAACCAGATACGTCGTCCCGTTGCGCGAAGAGGCACGCTTTCAGAACGGCGACCCGGTCACCGCAGAGGACGTGAAGTACTCCTTCGAGGCCCCCGGCCGCGAGGAAACGCCCAACGGGTCGGAGTTCGATATGATAGACTCTATCTCCGTCGTCGACGAGTCGACGGTCCAGTTCGACCTCGCGTATTCCTTTGGCCCCTTTCGGCACACGCTGGCGTGGGAACCGGTTCCGAAGTCGGTCCGCGAGTCGGACAGAGACGCGTTCCACACCGAGTCACCGGTCGGCACCGGGCCGTTCCAGTTGGTCGACTGGCAGGAGGGACAGTACGTCACACTCGAACGCTGGGACGACTACTGGGGCGACGAGCAAGCAAATGTTGCCCGTATCGAGTTCGAGCCAGTAGAGGAGTCGACGACGCGCGTGACGACACTCCGACAGGGCAACAACGACATCATCGAGGAGATTCCGCCGAAACTGTACTCCACCGTCGAGCAGATACCGAACGCGTCGGTGACGGAGACGCCCGGCCTCGGCTACTACTACCTCGCGTTCAACTGCAACGAGGGTCCGACGGCGGACAAGCGCGTCCGGGAGGCAGTCGACTACTGCGTCGACATGGACCAAGCGGTGTCGAACTTCGTCGAACCGGCGGGCGAACGGCAGTACACGCCGCTACCGCAGTCGCTCATCGACGACTGGGGGTTCCCGCAGGAGCAGTGGGCGGAGATTCCCCACGAGAAGAACGTCGACGAAGCGAGACGTCTGTTCGACGAAGCGGGCGTCGACGCCGACTACAGTTGGCGCATCATCGTCCCCCCGGACGACAAGCGCGAACAAATCGGCGTCTCCGTCGCCAACGGACTGCAGGAAGCCGGATTCGACGCCGAGGTCCAGCGACTCGACTGGGGGGCGTTCCTCGACGCCTACAGCACCGGCAACGAGTCCGACTACAACATGTACACTCTCGGCTGGTTGGACGAAGTCGACCCCGACGGCTACCTCTACTACATGTTCCACGAGAGCGAGGAAGGGTCGACCAACGGCTGTTACTACCGCAACGACGAGGTGATGACGAAACTCGACGAGGCGCGTCAGACGGCCGACAGAGAGCAGCGGAAATCGCTGTACACCGACGTCGTGACGACGCTCATGGAGGACCGCCCGCACCTCGCCGCCTACAACCTCAAAAACAGTTTCGGCGTCCGTGACCGAGTCGCCGGCTTCGAGCCACACACCATGCCCTCACAGAACCCGCGGTTCGTCACCGACAGCGGCCGCGTCTCGCTGGAGAAGTAGTCGAACTCGCTCCGAACGGGTCGGCTTCTCGTGCCCGCGCTACCAGTCGACGCTCAGTGTCCCGTCGCCGTGGGGGTTCGGTGCGATTTCCTCGTCGGTCCGGCGGTCGATGACGTGGATGACGCCGTCGCCTTTTTTCGCCGGGCAGACCTCCGCGGCCCGGACGTTTTCGTCGAGTTCGTCCTCGCCGATGTAGTACGACTTCGCCTTCGCCAGTCCGGAGGCGAGGTCCATCTCCCAGTTGTCGGCGACTTCCGCACATCGGCCGGCCCCGAAGCACTTGTTCGCCTCGAATATTATCTTGTACGGTTTCTCCGCTACGGGAGGACCCTCGCCGCCGAACTCGCTCGGCTTCGTGACGCCGTCGTCGCTCATCGTCTCGAAGTAGTGGAAGGTCGGACTTTCGTCTGTCGGTCTCGCGTTCGAAGCCTCGGGCTTACAGCGACTTCTCCATCTCGACGTGCGGGATGCCCGCCTCCTCGAACACGTCGCTCGTCGTCTCGTAGCCCAAGGACTCGTAAAACGACTCGACGTGCGTCTGTGCGTGGAGGCGGAGTTCGGCGAATCCCTCCTCGCGGGCGACTCGCTCGGCGACGACGACGAGTCTCTTGCCCCACCCCTCACCGCGGTTCGATTCCAACACGGCGACGCGTTCGAGTTTGCCGACGGCGTCAGCACCGTCCTCGCCGTCGTCATCGCCGACCGTATCCCCGTCGCCGACGCGTCGCAGACGCGCGACGCCCACGGCCGTCTCGCCGTCGTATGCGACGAAGTGAATCGCCTCGTCGTCGTACTCGTCCCACTCCAGTTCCTCGGGAACGTCCTGCTCGTCGACGAACACCGCCTCGCGGACGCCGAAGGCATCTCTGCGCTCTGCCTCGCTCTCGACTTGCTTTACTGTCCTCTTTGCTCGCGTCACGTCTCGTCACCGACGAGTTCGTCGTACTGCGCGCCCGTCTGTTTGAGCGTCTCCGTGGAGTAGAGCCGTTCGTGGTCGAACGGCAGATACTCCGACGCGAGTTCGTCTATCTTCTCGTCGACGACGTCGGCTTCGCGGCCGTGAATCATCGTGAAGAGATTGTACGGCCACTCCTGTTCGGGGCGTCGCGGGCGGTGGTAACAGAGCGTCACGTACGGCAGCGACCCGACCTGCTCGCCGCGGGCGTCGAGTTCGTCGTCGGGGACGTCCCAGACCACCATGCAGTTGTTCCGGAAGCCAGTGACGACGTGGTTGACGACGCAACCAATTCGCTTGATACAGCCGTCGTCGAGTAGTCGTTGGACCGCTGCGAGCACGTCGTCGACGTCCGCGTCGATGTTCTCGGCGATGTCAGTGTACGGCGTCGCCGACAGCGGAAACCCGTCCTGAATTTCGAGAAGCAGGTTCGCTTCGAGTTCGGAGAGGCCGCCCGTCGCCTCCTCGCTGATGCGCGTCGCGGTCACCTCCGTCTCGGTCAGACTCTCGCGCGCTCGCGGCTCCGCCGCTCGCTCGTCCGGAAACGCGAGCGTCTCCCGCGCGAACCGGTCGTCGTTGACGACAGGGAACTCCAAGTCGATGTAGTAGTCGGTGAGCATCGGGAGGTTCAGCACCTCACAGCCGGTTCGCTCCTCGATTTCGTCGAGAATCCGGTCGCGCGTCGCTCTGGAGCCGGCAGTGACGACGAACCACATGTTCCACTCGTGCTCGCGGCGGTAGTTGTGGTTCACCTGCTGGTAGCCGTTGATTATCTCGGCGACTTCCTCGAATCGCTCCTCGGGTGCTCTCACCGCCGCGAGCGTCGAACTGCCGATGACCGGCGGGTTGAGCACCGCGCCGAACCGTCGGAAGATACCCTGCTCGCGGAGGTGTTCGACCCGCGAGAGCGCGTCGGCTTCGGAGACACCCAACTCCTCGCCGACGACGCGGAACGGTCGTTCGACGACGGGGAACTCGCTTTGGTACTCGTCGACGAGGGCGGCGTCGACGGCGTCGAGGTCGGTCCGCCAGTCGGCGTCTACGGGACCCATCGCTCGGAGTTAGAAGGGAGGAAACCTACCAGTTTCGGAGTCCTGTCGGGCGAATCACTACGGGGAGGGAGGTGTGGTCAGTCGTCGCTACCGGAGCGCCGCCCGTCGCTGCCCGTCTCGGCCATCTCCGGGGGTTCTGCGGAGTCGGTCGTCTCCGCCATCTCTGTTGTCCCTGCTGTCTCCGTTGCCTTCGTTGATTTTGTCGACTCGACTGCGTCGACCAACGGCGGGGCGTCGCTCTCGGGGAGTTCTCTCGCCATCACGACCATCGGGTGGCCGTCGTTGAGTTCGAACGAATCGTACACCGTCTCCCAGCCCTCCCGTTCGTAGAGTTGCCGGGCGGCGTCGTTGTCGACACCGGTCGTCAGCACGCTCGTCTCGTGAGCGAGGCCGTCGAGGACGGTGTCGTGAAGGTTGGTCGCCAGTCCTCGCCGTCTCGCGTCGTCGGCGACGGCGAGTTCGACGAACTCGAAGCAGTTCCGTAACCATCGCTCGGTTCGCTCCGGGCCGAGTGCGCCCGCGAGTTGGTCGTGGTAGAACTGCCCCGGTGCGGAGGTGTAGCCGTAGACGAACCCGAGTACCTCGTCGTCCTCGACGGCCGCGAAGCCGCGGTAGCCCGGATAGTCCGCGTGGCGCTCGAACTGTGTGGCCGCTTCCGCGCGGCTCTCCCACCCGCGCTCGGAGTCGCTGTACAGGTCCCAGTACAGCGAAACGGCAGCGTCGAGCGCCGGGCTTCGTCGAGACAGCGGGATGAGGTCTGTCATCTACCCTGCTGTTCGGACTGTGAGCACATGAGTCCCTGTTACAGAGTGACTGGTATTACACGAATCCAAACCAGTTTCACGTCTCGTGGGACCTCGCCCGCTCCAGAAGCCGAGAGCGGGACGTTTTTGCTCGGCCCGACCCAAGCCGCGCACATGGCGAACGCGACACAGGAGTTTGGCGAATGGCCGCTGAAACGGCTGATGACGGAGGTTTGTGGCTCCGGCCACAAATCGGCTGACGACCTCACGCGCGAGCAAGCGAGCGAGGCGATACAGCGAATCTTCGCGGGCGAACCCGACCCGACGACGCTCGGGGCGTTCTGGCTTGCAAACCGCTGGAAGCGCAACAACCCCGAGGAACTCGCCGCCTACACCGACGAGATGTGTGCGCGCGTCGAGTACGCCGAACCCGACGCCGACCCCGTCGACTGCGGCGCGAACTACGACGGCAAAGGCAGAACGGCCATCTTGGGTGTCGCTGCCGGCGTCGTCGCCGCCGCGGCAGGCACGCCCGTCGTCACACACTCGGGCGACCGCGTCCCGACGCAGAAACACGACGCGTACAAACACGTTCTCGACGAACTCGGCGTCCGAACCGAACTCGAACCGCAGGAATCGGCCGACATGGTCGACGAGACCGGGTTCGGCTTCTACTACCAACCGGCGTTCAACCCCGCAGTGGATAGCCTGTTCGAGCGCCGTGACATGATGGGTGTCCGTACGTTCGTCAACACCATCGAGACGCTGGCGAACCCCGCCAACGCCGACGTTCACCTCGGTTCCTTCTACCACCTCGCGTTCGCCAAGAAAGTGACCGACACGTTCGAGGCCAGCGAGTTCCACGACCTTCACCGCGTCATCATGTTCCAAGGGATGGAGGGGTACGACGACATCCGCCCCGGCTACACGAAAGTCGCCGAGTGGACCGACGGCGAGTTCACCGACTACGAGATAGAGACCGAAAACTACGGCATGGAGTTCGACGCCGAAGACCTCGAAGTCGACGACGTCGCGGGCGACTCCGCGCAGATAACCGAAGCGGTCGTCTCCGGCGAACGCGACGACGAGTTCGCCGACGCCGTCGCGCTGAACGCGGCGTTCCGTATCTTCGCCCGTGAAGACGCCGAGGACCTCGAAACCGGACTGGAGATGGCCCGTGAGGCTATCGCCGACGGGAGCGCCGAAGCGGTGCTCGAAGAGCTTCGCGCGTTCTGAAGTCGACGACACAGGACCTGTGTCTCTATTTCTCTCTTGCCCCCGATTCGGCGAGTGGCGTCGAAAACCCCCGTCGACCGCCGAGAACACGACGTTTTTGCCACTCTGTGACAGCGGTCAGGCATGGCGCAACTCACCGACCGCTCGCTCACGGAGATTCGACGCGACCTACACACCTACCCCGAAGCCGGATGGAAGGAGTTCCGGACGACCGCACTCGTCGCCGAGGAACTCGACGAACGCGGCTTCACGCTCCAACTCGGCCCCGAGGCCGTGAACGCGGACGCTCGACTCGGCGTCCCCACCGACGACGACCTCGCCGCCGCCGAGGACCGCGCCCGCGACCTCGGCGCACCCGACGAGTACGTCGACCGACTCGACGGCATCTCGGGTCTCGTCGCCACGAAAATGTACGGCGACGGCTCCGGGCCGACGGTCGGCGTCCGCGTCGACATGGACGCCCTCGAACGGCAGGAGGCGACCGACGACGACCACCGCCCCGCCCGCGAGGGGTTCGGCTCGAAACACCCCGGCGAGATGCACGCCTGCGGCCACGACGGCCACACCGCCATCGGCGTCGGTATCGCCCGCGAGTTCGACGCGAACGGAGGGTTCGACGGAACCCTCAGACTGTTCTTCCAACCCGCAGAAGAGGGCGGCCGCGGCGGCAAGCCGATGAGCGAAGCCGACCACTTCTCGGACATCGACCACATGGTCGCGCTTCACCTCGGATTGGGTGAGGAGACGGGAACCGTCGTCGCCGGCTACGACAACCCGCTCTCCAATGCAAAGATCGACGTGACGTTCCTCGGCGAACCCGCCCACGCAGGTGGCGCGCCGAACGAGGGCCGAAACGCGATGCAGGCGCTCGCCGCGGCGGTCCAGAACCTCTACGCCATCCCGCGACACGCCGACGGCGTGACCCGCATCAACGTCGGGCAGGTCCACTCGCCGAACGCCCAAAACGTCATCAGCGAAGAGGCGCGTCTGCGCGTCGAAGTCCGCGGTGAAACTGCTGAGTTGAACGAGTACATGCTCGGAAAGGCGCGAACGGTGGTCGAACACGCCGCGGCGATGCACGACTGCGAGTTCGAGACGAGTCTCTACGGCAAGACGACGACGTTCGAGAACGACGCCGAGATGGTCGAAGCGGTGAAAGCCGCCGCCGAAGGCGTCGATTCGGTCAGCGAAATCAAAGACAGAAAGCCGTTCGGCGGGAGCGAAGACGCCTCGTATCTCATCCGCGAGGTGCAGCGAAACGGCGGGACCGCGTCGTACGTCGGTATCGGCGCGTCGAACCCGGCGGGCCACCACACGGCGTACTTCGACATCGAAGAGGAATCGCTGGACATCGGCGTCGACGTGACCTGCGAGACGATTCGGTCGCTCTGAGTCCCTCAGACGACCTCGAACAGCGCGCCGACCGTTCCATGACTTCTACCGCCGACGACTTCGACAGGACCGATACCGAAGCAGTAGCGTCCCGACTCGAAGGCGAGACCAACACCGGCGCGGCCGCTGTTCATCGTTCGGTCTCCGTCGGTGTCGATGGGGACGGTCCAACTGTACTCGTCGCCCGACTCGATTTCGGCCCCGAGGTCTTCGACGTAATCTCGCGAGTCGGCGTTCGTCCACCGCTCCTCGGACTCTCGCCAGATTTCCCAGTGGTACGGGCCGAAAAAGAGCGCGTTGTTGGTTCGGTTGACCAAGGAAAACTCGATGCTGTCGCCCATCTCGGCGCGCTCTGCGGACGGTCGGACGTACACCGCCGTCTCGTCGGTCGCTTCGTGATAACAGCTAGCTACGGTGCCCGGACACGACTCGTCGGAAAACCGAGACTCGCCCGGCGGGTCGCCGACCAACGCTGGCTCCGGTGTGTTCGTCGCGGTCTCCGTTTCACTCGGGGTCCGTGTTGTGGACGTCGATGGTGAACGAGTCGAACCGCTTCTCTCGGCTGGCGACTGACACCCGGCCAATCCAACGAGAAGCGAGGCCGAAGAGACGAGGAGGGCGCGGCGCTGCATGGTCGTCGCTCCCGCGCACCGGGTAAATGTCTTCTGTCGTGAACGAATCTGACTGGCTCCAAAAAGCCGGAATCGACTGCATTACCTCTCCGCTACTCTCCCACCCCGCTACTCGCCCGGCACCAACACTGCGCGGAACCGAACCTCGTTGTCCAACATCGCGTCGTACGCTTCTTCGGCGTCTTCGAGCGCGTACATCTCGATTTCCGGCGTGATGTCGCGCAGGTCGCTGAACTCCAAGGTGTCTTGGGAGTCGCGGGCGTCGCCGGAGGGCCACCCGCTCACGGCGTTGCGACTCGTGACGAACTGCTGAACTGGGACCGAGACGGGGCCGCCGGGAACCGCGACGGCGACGAGTTCGCCGTCGACGCCGAGTCCACCGGCGACCGACTCCATCGCGTCGGCGCTCGGGGCGGTCCCGAGAACGACGCGCGCGCCGCCCATCGACTGCAGTTCCTCGGCGGGGTCGACCTCCGAAGCGTCGAGGAAGTGGTCCGCGCCGAGGTCGTACGCGAGGTCCTCTTTGTCGGGCGAACGCGAGATGGCGACCGTCTCGAACCCGGCGGCGTGGGCGTACTGGATGGCGAGGTGGCCGAGGCCACCGACGCCTTGGACGGCGACGAGGTCGCCCGCCCGCGCGTCGGTGTTTCTGAGCGCGTTGAACGTCGTAATTCCCGCGCAGAGAAGCGGCGCGGCGTCGACCGAATCGAGGTCCTCGGGCATCCGCGCGAGCGCTTCCTGCGGGGCGGTCATGTACTCGGCGTAGCCGCCGTCGTAGGAGATGCCGGTCACTTTCGCGTTCTCGCAGTTGATGAAATTGCCGCGACGGCAGGCGTCGCAGGTGAAGCAGTGACCGCCGTGCCAACCGACGCCGACGCGGTCACCGACCTCCCACGCCTCCACGTCGTCGCCGACGGCGTCGATGCGCCCGGCGACTTCGTGACCCGGAATCCGGGGGTACTCCACGCCGGGCCACTGGCCCTCCTTGACGAACACGTCGCTGTGACAGATGCCGCAGGCGTCGACTTCGACGCGAACTTCGTCGGCGGCGGGGTCTGGAACGTCTCGGTCGACGACTTCGAACGGTTCTCCGGGTTCGGTGACCTGAACAGCCTTCATCGCGGTGAGTACGGAACGCAGTGAGGTAGTGATTGGGCGCTGTGGTCGGGGCGGCGTCCGACCGGTTTCGGCTTACTCCACGTCCAGCAACGCGACGCCGACGAGCGTCTGGCCGGCGGTCACCGTCGACTCCAACGCCACCGAGTAGAGGATGCCGTCGCGGTCGGCTTCGACCTCTTGGAGGGTTTCGTACGTCGTCGGGTCGAAGACGCGGCCGAGATGGTCACCCGAGGCGACCGACTGGCCGAGTTCGACGCCGTCGTCGACGAGGAACAGACCCGAATCCGCCGCTGTGACCCGGCCGAGATGGTTGCGCGCGACGGTGCCGTCCCAGTTCGTCTCGGTCTCGCTCCCGCTGTCGCCGCCGAGCATCCCCATATGTTCGAGCACGCCGAACATTCCTTCGACTCCCGTCTCGATGGCCGGTTCGACGAGTTGCTTGTTGTGCGCGAGTTCCGGCGTGATGGAGGGAATACCCTCCCGAGTGGCGGCGACGCGGAACTTGCCGCCGAAGTTGCGCTCGGACCACTCGGTGTCGGCGTCGTCGCCGGCAGCCTCGGCGAGCAGGAGATTCGTCCCGAACGCCTCCGCGAGTGCGCGGCACTCCTCGTCACCTTTCAGGTAGACCGTGTGGGTGAGCATGTCCGGACTCCCGGTATGCAGGTCGACGATGGCGTCGGCCTCGCCGGCGTACTCCCAGAGGCGGGCCGCGATACGCTGGTGGAGCGACCCGTCGGCGTCGCCGGGCCAAACCCGATTGAGGTTCGGATTCACGGAGTCGACGACTTCCGGCGTCGTGTACGAGACGTTGTCGAACGTGAGCGGGTCCGCGACGGGGACGGCGATTACTCGGCCGCTGAGTTCCTCGTGGTCCAGTCGCTCGTGGAATCGGCGTAAGACTTCGGTGCCGTTGATTTCGCGGCCGTGTTGGGCGGCTTGGACGTACAGCGTCGGCCCGTCGTCGTCGCTTCCGTAGGTGTGGACGGTCGTTTCGACCGGGACGCCGGACGGGAGTCGCGTGAGCGTGATTCGCTCGGCCGTGTGCATGATTTTCACTCGGCGTGAGGGGTGATGTAACTGCGGGTGGCGGCGGCGATGGGGTGTTGTTCGAGAGCATCGAGGAGTTGACCGGCACACACCGAACCACTCTTTTCAGCCTCTCACTACACCCAACTCATGACACGTCCCCCGACTCGACGCGGTGCCCTCCGTGCGCTCGGTCTCTCCGTCGGCGTCGCACTCGCCGGCTGCGCTAGCCAGAACTCGAACGACGATTCTGACGACGACACGTCAACGGGCTTTTTGACCTCCGGAGCCGACGACTCCGGTATGGCCGACCAAGAAAACCCGGACAACCCGACGGCAGTACTGAAGACGAACCACGGCGACATCACCGTCGAACTCTTCGAGGAGCGCGTTCCGCGCACCGTCGAGAACTTCACCGGCCTAGCGACGGGCCAGAAAGAGTGGACCGACCCCGAGTCGGGCGAGACGAAAGACGGTGAGCCGCTGTACGAAGACGTGCTGTTCCACCGCATCATCGAGGGCTTCATGATTCAGGGTGGCGACCCGACCGGAACCGGCCGCGGCGGCCCCGGCTACCAGTTCGACGACGAGTTCCACGACGAACTCGGCCACGACGGCCCCGGCGTGCTCTCGATGGCGAACTCCGGCCCGAACACGAACGGCTCGCAGTTCTTCATCACGCTCGACGCCCAACCGCACCTCGACGGCCGCCACTCGGTGTTCGGCAAGGTCATCGACGGCATGGACGTCGTCCGCGAAATCGGTTCGGTGCCGACCGGTCAGAACGACAAACCGGCCGAAGACGTCGTTCTCGAATCGGTCGCCGTCTACCGGTAGTTCGGTTTTCGACACTCGATTCTTACTTTTTAACGACCGCGGCAGTACGGTTGCGCGTCTACATAAATTCTCGTGGCAATTCTTATATACGAGAATGGTAGATATTCACACGCACAGATGTTCGAACGATTTTCCAGCGGTTACTACCTCGGTGAACTGTACGTCGAACCGGCCGACTGCGACCGCCCCACGATTCACCGAGCGGACCACGAGCGGATGAACGAGCAACTGTACCTCACCGGCGACGGGGTCGAACGACTCGACGCGCCGCTCGTCATGAAACTCCACACGACGCACTTCCCCGTGCTCGGTGACGACGACGTGCCGACGGGCACGCTCGCGCTCCCCGAATCGATGGCGACAGACGACCTCCCGAACTCCTGTGGGGTGTTTCTCGCAACCGCCGAGCGAGCGGAAGAACTCCTTCGATACGCCGGCTACGAGGCCCCGACGGGTACCTGAATCGGTCGCCGTCCACCGTCCGGCGGCGTGGCCGTCGAACCTGACCGCCGACCCCCGCAGTTGAAGTCCCCGGCCACCACCTCTCGGGGTATGTTCGACGAGTTGCTCGGCCGCGCCGAGTTGAAACGGCGTATCGAGGAACTGGAGGAAAAGAACCACCACCTCGAACGCCGCGCGGCCGCCGAGGAGGAACGCAGAGCCGACGCCGCCACCGCCCGACAGGAGGCCGAAGAGCGTGTCAACCGCCTCGAAGACCGTATCGCCGAACTCGACGACCGAGTCGAACGTTTGCAGGACGACGAGGAAGCGGAGTTCGACTTTCGGGGAACGGAGACGCTTCGCGGCGCTCGTCTCGACGAGGTTCTCGACCGTCTCGGCTCGTTTCGGACGGGACCGGAAGGGGCGCTCACCGCGATGGTCGACGACGAAACGCTCCCGAAGGCTGTCGAAGACGCGTTCGGCGAACGCGCCTCGCTCGTCCGTCGCGCTGTGCCGTGTCTCGTCTACACCGACGACGCCGGCCTCGTGGGTGCAGCGTTGTCGCCGCCGCTCGCACCCGACGAGTTCTGCGAGTGGGGTGGGTCGTTTCGGATGGACGAGTCGTGGTTTCGGCCGACCGGTCGCTTCGCGTTCGCCGTCGCCCGCGCGGACCTCTTCGCACTCGGCGTGTACGACGGCCGCGAGCGACTCTCCCAGCGAGGCTTCGAGAGCGACGTGAAAGAGAAACACTCGAAAGGTGGGTTCTCACAGGCTCGCTTCGAGCGTATCCGCGACGGCCAAATCGCCGACCACGTCGAGAAATGTCGGGAGGCAATCGACGAGAGCGACGCCGAGACGACGATTCTCGTCGGTGACCGCGAGGTGGTTAGAGAGTTGCGCGACGAAGTGGACGTGACGGCGACCAGCGACGCGAGCGGCTCACCGGAGGAGGCGCTGGAGGAGGGCTTTCACGACTTCTGGGCGACAGAGTTGCGTCTCCTCTGAGCAACGCTATCAGACAGAAGACGACGACGCGACTGTTACGGCACGTCACACCGCTGGCAACCGATTTATCACATCTTACCGCGTGCACCCGATATGACCGCTGCCGGGACCGAAAGCCGCCGTATCGTCGTTCTCGCACACGAGAAATTCCCAGACCGCGCGAAAACCGCGACGGGCGTGATGCGCTACGGAAACGACGACATCGTCGCCGTACTCGACCGCGACCGCGCCGGCACGCGCGTCCGCGACCACCGCGCGGACCTGCCCGACGCACCTATCGTCGCTTCCTTCGAGGACGTACCCGACGCCGAGTCGGTCGACGCGCTTCTCGTCGGCATCGCGCCTATCGGCGGCGGATTCGACGAGACGTGGCGACCCGACGTTCGCACCGCCATCGAGGCCGGATGCGACGTTATCGCCGGTCTCCACTACTTCCTCGAAGACGACGAGGAGTTCTCGGAACTCGCCGCCGACCACGGCGTCGACCTCGTCGACGTTCGTAAACCCGACCCGACGCTCGGCGTTGCGAAAGGGGTCGCCGACGAAGTCTCTGCTGAGGTCGTTCTGACCGTCGGCACCGACTGCTCTGTGGGGAAGATGACCGCGACGCTCGAACTCGTCGAGGCTGCCACGGAAGCGGGTATCGATGCGGCGTTCGTCCCGACCGGCCAGACGGGAATCATGATTTCGGGGTGGGGCAACCCCGTCGACCGCGTCGTGAGCGACTTCACCGCCGGGGCCGTCGAAGAGATGATTCTCGAAATCGGCGACGACTACGAGATGCTGTTCGTCGAAGGCCAAGGCAGCATCGTCCACCCCGCCTACTCGGCGGTCACATGCGGTATCCTCCACGGGTCGATGGCCGACAAACTCGTGCTCTGTCACGAGGCAGGGAAGGAGGTAATTCACGGCTACGAGTCGTTCTCGCTGCCCTCGCTGTCGGAGTATATCGACCTCTACGAGTCGCTCGGGTCGGCGGTCAACGAGACGGAAGTCGTCGCGGGCGCGCTCAACACCTCCTCGCTGTCGGACGACGAGGCCGAGAAAGCAGTCGAGGCGTACGCGGACGAACTCGGTGTCCCCGCGAGCGACCCCGTTCGTTTCGGCAGCGCCGAGATTCTGGAGGGACTTCGGTGATTCTCACCACCGACTTCGAACGAGTCGAACTCCCGCTCGAACATCCCTTCACTATCTCGCGTAGCACGCAGGAAACAGCCGAGAACGTCGTCGTCGAACTCACCGACGGCGGTGGGATGACCGGTCTCGGTGCGGCCGCCCCGTCCAGACACTACGGTGAGACGGCCGACACCGTCGAAGCGGTGTTACCCGACCTGCTCGACGTGGTCGAACGCGTCGGCGACCCACACGCGTTCGACCGTATCGAACGGCGGATGCGCGAGCGAGTGAACCGGAATCCGGCGGCGCACTGTGCAGTCAGTATCGCGCTGCACGACCTCGCGGCCAAGCGACTCGGCGTCCCACTGTACCGGATGTGGGGTCTCGACGCCGAGAAGTGTCCTCCTTCTTCCTTTACCATCGGTCTCGACACGACCGAACGCGTCCGCGAGAAGACCGAAGAAGCGGTCGACTCGGGGTACGGCGTGCTGAAGATAAAACTCGGCACCGACCGTGACGAGGAACTCGTCGAAGCGGTCCGCGACGCCGCGCCCGACGCGACGCTCCGCATCGACGCCAACGAAGCGTGGACACCGCGTGAAGCCGTCGAGAAAAGCGAGATGCTCGCGGGGTACGACGTCGAGTTCGTCGAACAGCCGGTTCCCGCGACGAATCCCGAGGGGCTGAAGTACGTTTACGAGCGGAGCGCACTCCCCATCGCCGCCGACGAGTCCTGCATCACGCTCGCGGATATCCCACAGATTGCGGACCGCGCCGACATTGCGAACATCAAGCTGATGAAGTGTGGCGGCCTGCGTGAGGCGACGCGGATGATTCACACCGCCCGAGCGCACGGGTTGGAGGTGATGCTCGGCTGTATGGTCGAGACGAACGCGGCCATCGCCGCCGCGTGTCATCTCGCACCGTTGCTCGACTACGCCGACCTCGACGGCTCGCTGTTGCTCGAATCGGACCCGTACGCGGGCGTCGACCTCTCGGAGGGAACGATTCACCTCGACGAGTTCGGACACACCGGCACCGGCGCGCGGCAGGCCGACTGAGGCGCGCTCTCTTCTCTTCGCTTACTCCCAGTCCAAATCCTCGCTGCGGTTGACGCTCCGGAGGATGAACGGTCCGATAGAGAGCGTGCGCTTCGCTACGGTTGCGATGCGAAGCACGTACGAGAGCAGAATCATGAACGGGACGAGTGCGACGGTCACCGCGCCGGAAACCACCCAGACGACGTTGTCGACACCGAACGTAAACCCGGGAATCGAGACGGGGTTGTCGGCGTACAGAATCATCGACGTGGTGACGATGAGCGCCGGAACCGACGCGTACATCATCGCCCGTGAGAGGTTGATGAGTTCCCACTGGAAGTACAGCGTCTTGAAATGCTCTCTGGCGGGGCCGAAGAATTTCAGCGTCTTGATGAGTTCGTCGAGTTGCTCGCGTGTCTCTGTGGAGAGCGCCTCTTCGTGCTGGTTTCGGAGACGGCGGCCTTCGTATATCTTCCACGAGTAGTTGAAGTTCAACGCGGCGAACAGCACGTCGAACGTCCCGAACTGCTCCTCTTCGAGTTGGTCGGATACCCCGTCGGCGTTGCCGACGAGACCATCGACGTACTCCGAGACGGCGCTCTCGGCGTCTTCGGTGCTGTCGCCGTTCGTCTCTGCAGACGTCGTCTTCAGTTCCTCTGCGCGGTTGCGAATGCCTTCGACGAGCGCCCGCAGAAACGCCGACGGCTCCGGCGGCGCGGCGGGGACGTCCAAGACGTCCTCTACATCTTCGCGGAACTCCAACGCGCCGCCCATCCGCTCGCGCTGGTCACCGAGCGGGCCGAGTTCCTGCGAGAGGACGAGTTGGTTGATAGTGACCACGAGCGTCACGCCGGTGATGATGGCGGTCAGAAAGCCTTGAAACGTCGTCTCGATGGGGTCTTTCAGGTTCCACGACCCGCGAATCGGTGCCGGGTCGACGACCCCGAGAATCACCAGCGAGGCGAACACCAACCCAAGGGGAATCGCCGCGACGAACCATCGGCTCGCGTCCATCAACAGCCACAGCTTGAGGCGGCTCTGTCCCACCCGTCCGCGCATCGTATCACTTGGCTCGTCGCCGTCGCTCATGGCTTTAGTACGGTTACTACCTACAAAGGATTCGTGGCAGCGGTTGGATATGCGGGGAGAGGGCGAGGACCGGAGTCGCTCTGCTCGCGCTCTGCTGGTAGTTATTCCGCGCGCGACTCCTCTTCGTTCTCCAGTTCTTCGAGTTCGGTTTCGGTATCGGTGTCGGCGCTCGCGTCGACGGACTCCGAAGGCTCCGACGATTCGGAGGACTCCAGTTCTTCGAGTTGGGCGTCTATCTCCTCGTCGCTGGCGGTGTCGCCTTCGGAACTCGGCGACGACTTACCCATCTCGGCCATCAGCGTCTCCAGTTCGGTGTCGACTTCACTGCCGCTTCGCATCGAGTCGAGTTCACGGTCGATGGAGTCCTTGTCCGAGATGGCGTCGTCGAACGCGCCCGTGTCCTGCAGTTCGTCCATCGCGGCCGAACGCGCTTCCATCTCGTCGGTGCGCTCCTCGGCGCGTTCGATGGCGCGGCCCACGTCTTCCATCTCGTCGCCGACGCCGGTCATCGCCTCGGAGACGCGACTGGATGCTTCGGCGGCTTCGTAACGCGCCTTCATCGTCTCCTTTTTCGTGCGGAACTCCTCGATGCGGTTCTCCAACTGGTTCTTCTTGTCGACCAAATCGTCTTGGGTGTTCTGCAGTTGCGCGATTTGCCCTTCGAGTTCCTCGATTTGGGTCATCTTCGACTGCTTCTTCTCGAGCGCCTTCCGCGCGAGGTCTTCGCGGTCCTGTCGGACGGCTTCGCGCGCTTGGTCGTTGTGTTTCTCGACGTTCTCTTCGAGGCGGCGCTTCTGGATTTCGAGGCGTTTCTTCTGGGTAGTCAGGTCTGCGATTCCCTGTTTGACGTCCTGCAGTTCGTCGCGCATCTGCTCGTACGAGTAGTCGAGCGTCTCCGTTGGGTCTTCCGCGCGGTTGAGGAGGGCGTTAATCTTCGACCGCACGACGTACGACATCCGCGAGAGTATTCCCATACCTCCCCCTTGTGTACGCTGGCCTTAAAACCTCATGCGAACAAGGTGTCGCGTGACCGATTCGGAAACCGTGCTCGTTCCGGGTGGCAGAGACGTTCGCGCGACGCTCGACAGAAGCGAGAAAACGACCGACCACGTCGTCGTCGCCTGCCCGCCACACCCCCAACACCGCGGCCATCGCGGCGACGAACGCCTCGTCGCCGTCGCCGACGCACTCAATCGAGAAGGAGTCGACTGCCTCCGTTTCGACTACGGCGAGTGGGACGAGGGCCGCGGCGAACTGGTCGACGCCGAAAACGCCCTCGACTGGGCCGCCGAACGCTACGACTCCGTGGCGCTGTTCGGCTTCAGTTTCGGCGGCGCAATCTCGTTGCTCGCAGCAGCGGAAACCCGCGACATCGTGGACCCGGTGGCCGTCAGCGCGTTGGCCCCGGCCGCACAAATCGGCGAGAAACACGGCCTCGACGCGGTGGGGGCACTGTACGAGATTCGCGCCCCGGTGCAGGTGGTGTACGGGACCCGCGATACGACTGCCGAGTGGAAACCCATCGTCGACAGAGCGCATGAACTGGGATGTGAACTCGTCGAGATGGAAGCCGACCACTTCTTCGTGGGTCAGTCGGCGAAGGTGGGAACGGTAGTTAGTGAGTTTCTGGTTTCGGAGTTCGAGTGAGAGGCTCTGTCGAAACCGGGATGTGACTTCTCGGTTAATCTACCATCGAACCTGCAATTATATGTCGTTCAGGGACAAAGTTCTCGCATGAATCTCCAGTTCAACTATCCAGAAGGGATAGTGATTCTCCTCGGTATCGGTCTCTCGGTCTCTGCGAGCTACCTGTTACCCGCTATGGAGTATTCGGGGAGTCTCAACCTGAACTGGCTACAGATTCTGGGTGTGATCATTCTGTTCGTGGGAATCGGACTCACTATCAGGAACCGATAACCGACTCGAAAGGCAGATTCCCGTGAGAAAAACACGCTAAATAGGTATCAGTTGTACTCGCGCCACCGATACCCGCACTCCTTACATTTGAAGAAGCGCGTCGGCGGTTCGTCCGCAGAGGCCGTCTGCTTGATGGTGTACCACGCCTCGCCGTGGCCGCATTTGTCGCAGGTCACGTCGTTGGCGGTCGGTTTCCCCTCGAAGTCCGCGCCCTCTTCGGTTTCGATGACCTCGCTGTCGGTTTGGGATTCGGTGGAGACGAACTGCGCGGCGCGTTCCTCGTCTCGGTCGGCGCTCGCGCCGCAGTTCGTACAGACCATCGACCCGTCCTGATTCACCATCATCGAACCGCAGTCGTCGCAGAACTGCATACGTCGGCCTATTCGCTCCGCAGTAAAAGGTCAGTCGGAGCCGTTTGCTTCTTCGTCGCCCCGGCTACTTGTCCCAGATACATCCGCGACGGCGTGCGCCGCCCGGCGACTGCTTCCGGCGTCGCTCTCGTCGTCGACCATCGGGCAGTTCCGTACCCGAAAGCGCTCGAAACTGACGGTTTCGACGATGTCGGTTCCCTCGTGGGTACAGCCGAAGTTCGGCGGCGACTCGAAATGCGGACACGTCTGGCAGTAGTGCCGTTTCGAGACGACGTACGTCTCACCCTCGTCGGCTTCGACGGCTTCGGCGGCGGGCGTCTGCTCGTCGTTCGGCGCGTCGAAGGTGGTGTCGCCGTCGTCAACGCTGTTCGCCCACTCGTCGACCGTAGAGAAGTCGAACTCGGCGGTCCCGGCGTCCGCGAACTCGAACTTTCCGGTGTCGACGCCGTCGGATGCGACTGCATCGCTCGCTTCGAGTTCGGCCCACGGGTCCGATACGTCGGTCTCGGTGGTACCGGTGCTGGGGGTGTCGGCGTCGGCGTCGGCCAACTGCTCGAACGGGTCGACGGCAGGGGCACTGTCTGTAGTCTCGCCGTCTCTCTCGCCGTCGTCGGCTGACTCCTCAGACATCGAAATTGGTCATATCGGTAGCGTTTGGGTCCGCTTTTTCCTTCGATTCGTCCTCGGCCCCAGCCTCGGTCGTCAGCGTCGCCGAACCGAACGGCCAACTCGCCGGGGTGACGCCAGCGAACGATGCGCCGCAGTGCGGACACGTCGGCGACGACAGTAGTCCGAGGTGGACCGTCTCGCCGCAGTCCGCGCAGACACCTTTGCTCACGCCGTTTCGGTGCGCCGATTCGAGAAACTCGTCGAGTTCGCCGCGAGCGGCCACCGTCGCCTCCGCGTTCTGCACTCGGTCGCGGAGGTCGACGGTCACCCGTGCGAGCGTCGCCAGTCTCTCCTCGGCCGTCTCCACGCGGGCGGCCAGTTCTTCGTACGCCGCCGACTGTTCGTTCAGTTCCTCGTCGAGGTCCGAAGAGACCGACTCGACGCGTCGTTCCAGCGCCTCCACGTCGGCACTCGCCTCGGCTACGGCCTGCCGAACCTCGGGGTGTTCGTGGTCGAGCGGCGCTTTCCCGTCCGTCTCGCGCTTGATTTGAACGACGCGGCCGCGAACGTCGTCTATCTTCTCGTCTACGTCCGACTGGACGCCGTCGACACGCTCGTCGAGGCCGTCCAGTCGCGTCGCCAACGCGTCGAGTGCTGATTCGACTGCGGCGTCGTCGGCGCCCGACGACTGGTCCGTCGGAAGGTCGGCGAACACCTCAGCGCCCAGCGTGTCGGGAGTCTCTCCGCTCTTCTCGTCCATCTCGCCGTTCGACTCGACCGGTGTCGTCGACTCCCACGCCGACTCGTCGTTCGGTTCTGCCCGGTCGTCACCCATCTGGAATAGCTCTACTCGTCGCGTATCTTAAAGCTTCGCTCACCGTATCTTTCGAACGTCGCTCACGTCCAACCCCGAGTCCTCGATTTCGACCTCGAATCTGACGATGTTCTCGCCTTCGATGCGCGAGAGGACGCCTCGGAACTCCTCGACGACCATCGTCCGAGCGCGCTTCGACCCGCCGGACTCCCACTGGAAGCGAAGCGTCCCACCGGCCGCGTCGGTCAGCAGTCCCAACTCCTTCGGTCCGAGCGTCTCCTCGTTGACCAAGAGGATGATGAGTCCGCCCCACTGGTGGGCGGCTTTCCTGAGTCCTTTCATCACCATGGCGATGTCGGACCACGACATCTCGTCGGAGATTGCGCCCACGAGGTCGGTTATGGAGTCGACGAGGACCAGATTTTCGGACGCGTGTTCGCCGAGATACTCGCCGAGCGCACTCATCACGTCGTCTCGGCTGTGTCGAGTCCCCAAATCCCGGATGGTCGATGTCTCGCCGACGTACCACTCTCTCGGGATTGGACTCAGTTGGAAGTACTCCGGTGAGAGGTCACGGAACTGAATCGCCGATAGTGCCGCGTCGACGATTTCGTCGTCCAGCGTGTACGCCATCTCCCGACCGATGTACTCCTCGTCGGTCGTAAACGAGAGATAGTGAACTTCCTCGGGGAGTCGCGTGTTCGCCGCCGGCGACCCGTAGTACAACTCGAACAGGTCGCTATTGGCGTGTGCCAGCGCGGTCATTGCCGCACTCGTCTGTAGAAACTCCCGCGCGCCTGCCCCGGATTCCCCCGACAGGAGGACGACGTTGCCCGGCGGCGCGCCCCCACCGATGATGGAGTCGAAGCGCGAGACGCCGAAGGGGATGTTCTCCATGGCCGCCCGTCGGAGGCCGCCGGGATAGTCGTTACGGCGGACAGTCTGAATAGTTGAGAATTATCGCTCGATGCGCGCGCCTTCGTTCCGCGGCGCGGAGACGAACACCTCGCCGTCGATTCCGGCCGATTCGAGCGCTATCTCTCCGGCCTCGTGAGCGGCGTCGGCGCGTGCAGCGTCGGTCACGCCGTACACCGCCGGTCCCCACGAGGTCTGTCCCGCGCCGTACACCGCCGGCGTCTCCGAGAGCGACGCGACGAGTTCGCCGACCGGTGGGCGGTAGACGCCACCTTGCTCGTCGGCGTACCACGCGCCGTTGAGGCGGCCGATTTCCGCGACAGCCTCGCCGAACCGCTCGGGAGCGTCGTCGGCGACGGCCGGGAGCACCCGGCGGACGACGATACCCGAAATACGGTCGGCGATGGTCGGGTCCGCGCGTTCGACGGCGGCACGCATGCTCGCGTCCTCGTCGGCGTCGCTCTTACCCGGTGCGGCGTCCGGGAGAACGACCAGAAACCGCCAGTCGTCGGGGAGTCGGTGTCGGGCGGCCACCGGCGGTACGTCCCACTCGCCGTCTGCAGGTCTGTCGGCGGTGAAGCGTGCGGTCGGATGGCCGGCGTCGAGAACGAATCCCCCGGACTCGAAGGCGGCGACGCCGATGCCGGAGCGTCCGCCGCGACCGAACGCCGGCGCGTTCGCCCGCACGTCGAGCGAGTAGTCGTACGCGTCGACGACGCCCGCGAACACCGACAGCGCCAGTTGCGTCCCGCTGCCGAGGCCCACGTGCCGCGGCAGCGACGACTCGACGCGAACCTCTGCACCCGAGACACCGAGTATTTCGGTCGCTCGGGTGGCGTACTCGCGGACGGTCTCACGTTGGGTGTCGGTTGGTCCGGAGCGGTCGACGGGGTCGGCGAACGCGGCGTTTTGCGGAAAGTCGACGGTTATCGAGTCGGCAGTACTCACGTCGACGACGAGTTGGGGGATGTCGAGCGAAACGCCAAGTGCGCCGTACAACCGCTCGTGGGCGAGGCTCAGATTACAGAACCCGAAGTGAAGTCGCCCGGCGGCGGTGACGCGCGTCATCGTCTCCCGTTCGGAGCCCCGTCGTATCGGGATTTCGACGGTGGCAACGCTGGACGGTGTTTTCTACGACGGCAGCGGACAGAGACTCGCGGTGAAGACGGCGACTTCGTCGGTGTCGTTGCGCGCGCCGTGGACGACGCCGCGTTCGTGGAGGACGACACCCGGTGCGTCGACTTCCTCCTCGTCGTCACCCTGAATCACCGTTACCGTGCCGCGAAGCACGTGAAACACGTTCGTGCTGTCGGCGTGTTCGTGCGCCGAGAGTTCCGCGCCGGGGCCGAGCGCGAACGTCTTCACCAACACGTCGTCGGTGACGACGAGTTCCGCCGTCTCGACTTCTTCGTCGCTTGGGTCGAGGTCTTCGAGTCGGTCGAGTGTCATGGCCGTGACGACGGCGGCGGCCCGAATAAGCGTGGCGTCGTCCCGGCCGTTGTCGCCAGCGGATACGCGTCAGGACCCGCCGTACTCGACGGTCACTTCGTCGGGGTCCGGAAGCAGTTGATACGTCGGCGAATCACCGTTGTCGTCGGCGACGGGGGCGGTGTTCGCGCTGAACGTCGTCGTCATCCCGTCGAACACGTCGAAGCCGTGTTCGTAGGTTATCGGGTCGCCCGGTTGCGTCTCGATACTGGCCTCCGTTCCGTCGTTTAGGACGACGTTCGACTCGCTCACCACGAGTTGGAGGAGCGCGTACGTCTCCGACTCCAGTTCGATATCGGCGACCGGTTCGGACGCGCCGTCGAGCGTGGTAAACTCGACGGTCGTCGGTCCGATATCGTACGCGCTGAACCGGTCGCCTTCGACCACCCTCAGCGCACCGAACGTGACTGACAGCTCCCTCACCCGCCGGAGACCGCCGCGTTCGTCACCGACGGCGACGTCGACGGCGAGGCTCCCGCTCGCGTTCTGCGTCCGGTTCGCCGTCGAGCATCCGGCCAGCGCGCCGCCTGCGGCGACACCGACGCCCGTTCGGAGGAACTACCGTCTGTTCATAGGCGGTACTCAGAACGCACGACCAAGGGTGCTCGGGGGAACTGTCGACGCTGCTTTGCGGCGTTTCGAGCGTCGATGTTTCGACGCACTCCGGCCTTGCTGTTCGAGATTTCGGCGTGACCCACGCGGCCCCTGCGCTTACACCGCTCGCCCCCGTATCGAACGTGATGGAGACAGACCGCCTCCCGGAAGGCTGGCACGAGGAGTCCGACCCCGAGTTCATCGACCGGAAGTACGACCCGCGGCCGGTTACCGTCTTCCGGCACGTCGACCACGGCGCGACGCTCGTGGCGATGCCGTCGGAACCGAACGCCGCGCACACCGAGAGCGACACCTACCGTCTCGCCGTCGCTGACGAGGAGACGACGAACTTCGGTGACGTCGAACCGTTCGCCGAGGTACGCGGCGACGACGAGGCGCTCGACGCCGCCGAGACGTTCGCGGAAGCGTACAACGCCGAGGGTGGCGGCGACGCGGGTATCGAGGCCGGAAAACGAGCGGTCGCAGACGAACGAGAAACCGGAAGAAAGTAGCGCTGCTCGGGCGACAACGCCGCTCAGACGAGTTCGTCGGCGACGACGGACGCATCGAGCAGTTTCGGGTCGACCGCGAGGTCGGCCTGTCCTTTGGCGAACTCCGGCAGCGACTGTTCGGCGTAAACGACGACCCGAACATCCGGGTTCAGTTCCTTCGCCAGTGGAATCGCCGTCGCCTCGGCGACGTCGGTGAGGACGACGAGTTCGGCGTCAACGACGCCGGCGTCTTCGAGCGACGGGCGGGTGACGACGCCGTCGATGTGAGTGAGTTCGACGCCTTCGGCTTCGAGGGCGTCGGCCAGTCCGTTCTCGTCGGGACCGCAGAGTATCGCTTTCATAGAGTGTGTGGGGTACGGAGTTTCGTGGTGTGGAGGGTTGTTCGAGTGCGTTCGTGCCGAAACCGTTTGTGAAGGCGGCAGTCGAGTTGTGAGTTACTCGTACTCGATGGTCGCCGGCGGTTTGTGCGTCACGTCGTAGACGACGCGCGCGACGTTGTCGTTCGTGCCGGTGATTCGGCTCTGGATGCGCTGAAGCGTCTCCCAGTCGAGTTCCTGTGCGCGGGCGGTCATCCCGTCACGACTCTCGACGGAGCGGACGGCGACAATCCAGCCGTGGACGCGGTTGTCGCCTTTCACACCGGTCCCTTTGCCGACGACGGCGGCGAACGCCTGCCACGGGTCGTACTCCTCCAGTTCCTCTTCGACGACGTGACACGCCTCGCGGGCCACCTCGACTTTCTCTTGGGTGACTTCGCCGATGACGCGGACGGCGAGTCCGGGGCCGGGGAACGGCATCCGTTCGGCGACGACTTCTTCGAGGTCCAGTGCACGAGCGACTTCCCGAACTTCGTCCTTGTAGAGGTCGCGGACGGGTTCGACGATGCCCTCGAAGTCGACGACGTCGGGGAGTCCACCGACGTTGTGGTGCGATTTGATGCCGCCCTCGCTCTCGATTCGGTCGGGGTAGATGGTTCCCTGTACGAGGTAGTCGGCGTCGGTGTCTTTGGCTTCACGCTCGAACTCGCGGATGAACTGCTCGCCGATGACCTCGCGTTTGACCTCGGGGTCGACGACGCCCGAGAGCGCGTCGAAGAACCGTTCGTGTGCGTCGACGACGCGGAGGCTCTCCATGAAGCTAAAGATGTCGCGGATGCCCTCCGTCTCGCCTTTGCGCATCAGACCGGTGTCGACGTACACTGGAGTGAGTTGCTCGCCGATAGCTTCGTAGGCGAGTGCGGCGGCGACAGACGAATCGACGCCCCCAGAGAGTGCGATGACGGCGTGGGCGTCGCCGACTTCTTCACGGATTTCTGCGACAGCGTCTTCGATGAAAGATTCAGTGTCGACCATCAGGCTTCGACCTCTTTGAGTTCCGCAGTGTGTTCGAGAATCGCTTCGACGAGGCCGACGAACGGCGGACTCGCGCGGTCCGGGCGCGAGCGGTACTCGGGGTGGAACTGCGTCCCGATGAAGTACGGGTGGTCGTCGAGTTCGACGATTTCCATACGGTTTCCTGACTTCCCGGAGAACGTCAGCGCACCGGATTCGAGTTCCGAGAAGAACTCGGGGTTCACCTCGTAACGGTGACGGTGGCGTTCAGTACAGGTGTCGTCGCCGTAGACGCGGTGAGCGAGTGTCCCCGCTTCGATGTCGGTGTCGTGTGCGCCGAGGCGCATCGTTCCACCCATATCTTCGAGGTCGTACTGTTCGGGCAGCAGGTCGATGACCGGATGGTCCGTGTCGGGGTCTAACTCCGCGGAGTGGGCGTCCTCCCAGCCGAGGACGTTGCGGGCGTACTCGACGACGGCCATCTGGAAGCCGAGACAGAGACCCAAGAACGGAACGTCGTTCTCACGGGCGTAGCGAATCGCCTCTATCTTGCCTTCGGTGCCGCGAGAGCCGAACCCGCCGGGGACGACGATGCCGTCGGCGTTTTTGAGCCGTTCGGCGTGGTGGTCGCGCATCTCGTCGGAGTCGACCCAGTGGACGTTGACTTCGACGCCAGTCTCGATACCGGCGTGTTTGAGCGACTCTCTGACCGACATGTACGCGTCTTCGAGGTCGTACTTGCCGACGAGTGCGATGTCGATGGACCCCTCTCGATTTCGGGTCACGAGGTCGCGCCATCGGCTGTCGCGTTCGTCGTGGGAAAGCGCCTCGTCGTCGAGAGACAGCCGTTCCATCACGTACTCGTCGAGGCCCTCTTCTTCGACCATCAGCGGGACGTGGTAGATGTCGTCCACGTCGGGGTTCGAGAACACCGCCTCGGTGGGAACGTCACAGAACAGCGCGATTTTCTCTTTCGTGTCGATGTCGAGGCGGTTCTGATTGCGCCCGATGAGGATGTCCGGCTGAAGTCCGATGCTCCGGAGTTCTTTGACGCTGTGTTGGGTGGGTTTCGTCTTCTGCTCGCCGTTTTTCGAGTCGGGGACGAGCGTGACGTGCATGAACAGAATGTCGTCTTCGTCCTCCTCGTGGGCGAACTGCCGGAGCGCTTCGAGATACGGCATCGACTCGATGTCACCGACCGTCCCGCCGACTTCGACGAGACAAACGTCGGTGCCTTCGGCGGCCTCGCGGACGCGTCGCTTGATGTCGTCGGTGATGTGCGGGATGATTTGGACCGTCTTCCCGAGGTAGTCACCGGCGCGCTCTTTCTCGATGACGTGCTGGAACGTTTTGCCCGTGGTGACGTTGTGGTCGGAGGTCATGTCGACCCCGAGGAACCGCTCGTAGTTCCCGAGGTCCAAGTCGACCTCGCCACCGTCTTTCAGCACGTACACCTCGCCGTGCTGGTACGGGTTCATCGTTCCGGCGTCCACGTTCAGGTACGGGTCTATCTTCACCGCGGTGACGTCGAACCCGGCGTTCGACAGCAAGCGCCCGGTGCTGGCTGCCGTGATTCCTTTGCCGAGTCCGGACATCACACCCCCGGTGACGAAAATAAACTTCCTCCCTAAGTTCGGGTTGTATCCCGTGTCGGGTTCCGTCGGCATACCGACTGTGCGCGAGGCCCGTTGAAGAACGTTTCGTCACGCGCAACCGTTTGCGAGAGCGCCACACGTCTTCGATTTCTGAGGAGTTCGGTTTCCGGACCGTCTCCACTGACGTCAGCCGTCGGCCGACGCGAGATTCGGCAGTGAGCGACCGAAATCGTGATTGCGAACTGCAATTATCGACAGGCAAACGATGAACCGAAAGCGAACCGTCGAAGTCGTCTGTGGCGTCGCTTGTATTCTCCTCGGCAGTCGCTTTCTCTGGTCGACAATCGCCGACGCACAGTCGCTCTCGTCGGTCTCTCTTACAGCGCAACTCTCGACGGTTCTCTGGGGTCTCTGGGGCACGTCCGGCATTGTCGTCGGTCTCGGCCTTGCGGGTGGGTTCACGAGCGAGAAACAGTACGGCCGATACGACCGACTCGTTCGTACCGTGTTGGTTGGTGGACTGTTCTGTCTCTGTGCTGTTTTCGCTCTCGAAGCCGTTCGTTGACTCACAAACCCAATCAACAATCATGTGTGTTTTTGAGCGGCAGAAACGGCTATCCGCCTGCCCCTCTATGGACGAACGTGGCGCCGACTCACGACTACCACGTCCACTCGACGTACTCCGACGGCAAGTTCCTCTACCGCATGCTGCGCGCCGCCGAGGACGCCGGTCTCGACGCCGTCGGCTTCGCCGACCACTGTAACGCCTCCTCCCGCGAGGAGGCCCGGGAGCGGACGTACGAACTCGGGTTCAACCTCGACCAGACGTATCCCCGCCGACGGGCGGCCATCGACTCGCTCCGCGAGGAGTTCGACCTCCGCATCTTCGACGCCGTCGAGATGGACTACGACCCCCGCGACGAAACCGACATCCGCGCCTTCCTCGACGACGCCGGGTTCGACTACGCCGTCGGCAGCGTCCACCGCCTCGAAGGGACGAACGTCCACACAGAGGGCTTCTTCGCGGCGAAATCGGAGGCCGAACAGCAGGCGTACGTCGACGACTACTTCGACAAGGTCGTCTCGCTCGTCGACAGCGAACTCTTCGAAATCGCCGCCCACGTCGACCTCGTGGAGCGAAACCCCGCGCTCCGCGGCTACGCGACGGCCGACCACTACGAACGCGTCGCCAGCGCCTTCGAGCGCTCGCGGACAGTTCCCGAAATCAACGCCGGACGCGTTCTCCGCGAGTACGGCGAGGTCCATCCGTCGCCGCCGCTGCTCGAACTGTTACTCGAACGCGACGTAGGGTTCACCGTCGGCACCGACTCACATCGCCCGCGAGAACTCCGAGAGCGTCTCCCCGTTCTTCTCGACTACTTCGAGGAGTACGAAATCGACCCCGTTCGCCTGTTCGACTGACGGTTACTCGGCGGCTTTCCCTTCGTTCTCGTCCTCGCCCTCGTCTTCGTCGTCAGCGCTAGTCTCGTCGCCAGCGTCACCGTCATCGTCGGTGTCTGCGTCCTCGTCAGCCATTTCCGCGTCGTCGTCCGCGTCGTCGACGACTTCACGTTTCTCGATAACCTCGCCGTCGACGTCGTCTGCGTCTCCGGTCGTCTCGCCGTCGGTCTCGTCGCTCTCGACAGATGCAGATGCAGATGCAGATGCCGAGTCGGCCTCTGAGTCGGCGTCGGCCTCCGATTCGGCCCACACGTCCTCGTCGGTCCGCTCGACGCCCGGGACCTCCAGAATCAGGTCTGCGCCGAACGCGCTCGCGGGGGTCTGATACCCGACGGGTGCGTCGCCGGCGAGCGTCTTCTCGGCGCACAGAACCGCCGTCTCCGCGGTGAGCGCGTAGGCGTGCGGCGTCCGGAGTCGGGAGACGACGCGCTCGTCGCCGTCGTCGGTCGCTTCACCCCAGACGTACACCGTCGCGTCCGCTCGCTCTTCGGTGCTCGGGTCCTCGGCGTACCGGTCGGTTAGTCGCTTGAGCACGCGCTTTGCTGGTTTCGTGTCGAGCAACGGCGCGAGATATCGCTGGGCCTCCATCGTCCGCCGCGTCGAGTCGGGGAACGTCGAGTACACTTCGATGTTCGGGATTCCGGTGGTCGTGTACGCCGTCGAGACGTCGCCCCACGGGATGGTGACGGCGGTTCGCCACCCGCGCCCGAAGTCGATTTCGCGGGTTTTCCACGCGCTCGGAACCTGGTGGAGTTTGCCGTCTTCACGAATCGCGCCGCCGTCGCCGAACCCTTCGATGGCCGTCTTCAGTGTCCCTCTCGACAGCGACCCGGAGGTGTCGAAGCCGAGCGAGAGATGCGTCGCGTTCGGCAGTCTCTCGGCGAGGTGGGCGGCGAGACAGTCCGTCGGCACCACGTCGAACCCGGTGCCCGGAAGGAGCGTGACTCCGGCTTCCTCGGCTTCGGAACTGCGGCGGTTCAGGCGCTCAAACACCTGAATCTCGCCGGTGATGTCGAGGTAGTTCGCACCCGCGTCGAGACAGGCGTCGACCATCGGTTCGGCGGTCTTCGAGAAGGGGCCTGCGCAGTTCACCACGGTGTGGGCGTCGTCGATTCGGTCGGCGACGGTGTCGAGGGAGGCGACTCGGGCGCGAACGCCGAGTTCGTCGGCTTGGTCGGTCACTTTCTGGGCGTCGCGGCCGACGAGAATCGGGTCGAGACCCCGCTCGACCGCTTTCTCGGCGACGAGCGACCCGGTGTAGCCGTACGAGCCGTAGATGACGAGTTCGGACATACTGTCACGATACGATACCCTGGCTGTTGGGCGTTGCGGCATCTCTCACCCGACGCGCGCGAAGCAGACGCCTCTGCCGCGACCGGAGACTTTTGGCGTCGCCTCCGCGAACCGACCCTATGGACTTTCCGCGACTCGGACTCGGAACCTACCAGAACAAGGACCTCGACCAGTGCGCGACGAGCGTCGAGACGGCCATCGACGTCGGCTATCGCCACATCGACACCGCACAGGGCTACGAGAACGAGGAGGCCGTCGGCGACGGGATTTCGGCCGCGGGCGTCGACCGCGACGACCTGTTCGTCGCCACCAAACTCGACACCGGCAACCTCGGCTACGACGACGTTATCGAGACGACCCACGAGAGCGCCGAGAAACTCGGCGTCGACACAATCGACCTCATGTACGTCCACTGGCCGCTGAACACGTACGACCCCGAGGAGACGCTCCCGGCGCTGGACGAACTCGTCGACGAGGGCGTCGTCGAACACGTCGGCCTGAGCAACTTCCGGCCCGACCAACTCGACGAGGCGAAAGACCACCTCGACGCACCGATATTCGCCCACCAAGTCGAGATGCACCCGATGCTCCAGCAGGACGAACTCCGCGAGTACGCCCGCGAAGACGACCACTGGCTGGTCGCGTACTGCCCCATCGCGCGCAATCAGGTCGCCGACGTCTCCGAGATACAGGACGTCGCCGAGAAACACGATGCGAGTCCCGCACAAGTCGCACTCGCGTGGTTGCTCTCGAAGGACGAAGTCGCTCCCATCCCGAAGGCGACGGGCGAAGACCACATCCGACAGAACTTCGAGGCCAAAGAACTGGAACTGGACGACGAGGACGTCTCGACTATCGACGACCTCGACCGCGAGGAGCGTCTCGTCGACTTCGACGACGCGCCGTGGAACCAAATCTAATCCGCTGACGCGCTGTTTTTGTTCTGTTCGGGTAACTACGTGACCGGTCGGGCGACCGCTCGCATCGCCGCCGCGCCGACGACGAGGACGACACCGAACAGCGCCAGTGCGCCGAGCGGCGAGGTGGCGTCGGCGACGACGCCGCCGACAACCTCGAACGGAATCACCGCCAGCGAGTACACCATCGACGCCGAGGAGAGCACCGTCGCCCGCCCAGCCGAGTCGATGCGGTCGTTCAGATACTGATTGCCGAGCGTGACGGAGGCGGTGTTGACCGCGCGGGCGACGAAGAACGCCGGGACGGCGAGAATCGGCGCGACCCACAGCGTGGCGAACAGCGCGCCGACGAGAAACGGAACCGCGGCGAACCACCGACGGATGCCGACTCGGCGACGGAGCCACCCGGTTCGGTAGCTCACCGCGGCGGCGACGAGCGTGAAGCCCGCGTAGACGACGCCGACGGCGGTTTTCGTCGCCGACTCGGGGACGCCCGCCGCGAGTGCGACGTCTTGGGCGACCGGTTGGTCGAAGATGTACGTCATCTGGACGACGCCGAACAGCAGCGCGAAGTAGCAGACGAACGCCCGAAGTGGCGGCCGTGCGAGGCGGCGACGAATCACGCCGACCGCTGCCGCGACGGTGAACCGCTCGGCGTTGTCGTCGCCCGTCTCCGGTACTGACAAGAGAATAGGGATACCGAGCGCTGTCACCGTCGCCGTCGCAAAGAAGGGGAGCCGAAAGCTCTCGTCGGCGAGTGCACCGCCGAGCGGCGCGGTCAGCGCGCCGATAGCGAGGCCGAGTCCCGTTGCACGCCCTTTGACGGCCGCGAACTCGGCGGTCGCGTCCCGCTCGTCGAGCAGTTCGTAGAGCCACGCGTCGTCGCTGCCCGAGCGGAACGTCTGGCCCACCGCCCACGTGCCGTAGACGAGCGCAAATTGAGGAAACGTCGTCGACAGCCCCATTCCGACCGTCGAGAGCGCGATGACGACGGTTCCGACGAGCATCCCGTTTCGGCGGCCGATGCGGTCACCGACGTAGCCGGTGGGAATCTCGGCGGCGACGAGGCCGACCCACCAGACGGCGTTGAGCAAGCCAACCTCGGCAAACGAGAGTCCCTGTGCGCGGACGAACAGAATCCAGATGGCGGCGGTAAAGCTCGCGTACGTCGTCGTGACGTAGGCGTAGTACTTCGCGTAGATGCTGAGCCGAGCCATCCTCTGGCTCACTAACCGCCGACTCCCGTTCTAACCTGTCGATTCTCCCCTCGTTTCGCCGCTCACCTCAGTCGTCGGGCGTAACGATTTTGCTACGTCTCCCGAAAGACGTTGACATGAGCCACTCTACCGAGCGTGAGTCGGCGGTTCCCGACGACGCCGGTATCGCCCCCGCCGAGGCGTTCGCGCTCCTCGGCAACGACACGCGAATCGAAATTCTGCAGGCACTGTTGGACGAAGAGGGGTCGGAAAAACCGGTCTCCTTCTCGGAACTGTACGACCGCGTCGACGTCGACGACAGCGCCCAGTTCAACTATCACCTGAAGAAACTCACCGACCACTTCGTCCGCCGGACCGACGAGGGCTACTCGTTTCGCTACCCGGGATGGAAAGTCGTCCGCGCCGTCTTCGCCGGGACGTTCACCGACCGCGCCGAGTTGGAACCGTTCGACGCCGACGGCGACTGCTACGACTGCGGCGGCGACCTGCAGGCGTGGTACGCCGAGGAACGACTCACCATCGCCTGCGACGACTGCGCGGCGGTCCACGTCAGCTACCCGTTCCCGCCGGGCGGACTGGACGACCGGACGCCCGAAGAACTGCTGCAGGCGTTTCACCACCACGTCCGTCACCACTACTGTCTCGCCGCCGACGGCGTCTGCCCCGAGTGCATGGGTCGGATGGAGACGACGCTCTCGGAGGAGACGGAGTACCCCGGCCTCGACGTCGAAGTGACCCACGAGTGTCGTCGCTGTCACAACCGTCTGCACTCCGCCGTCGGTCTCAATCTCTTGGACAACGCCGACGTGATGACGTTCCACGCCGAACGCGGCGTCGACCTCAGCACGCGGCCGTTCTGGACGTTCCGGTGGTGCGTCAGCGACGAACACACCGAGATTCTCTCGTGTGACCCACTGGAGATTCGTCTCGACATTCCGTGTGGCGACGATTCGATGTGTATCGTCCTCGACGACTCGTTGGATGTGCTTGACGTGAACGGCTGTGCGCGGCCGGTCGGCGCGTCCGAGAACTGACTGTTCGCGCCGTCGAACCGCTCCGTTCGAGTCGAAATAAAGCCTCTCATGCCGAATCGTTACGTACGGGGCGTCCATCTATGGAGATATGATCGAGACGTTGACTCCGTCGTTCGCCCCGAAGAGAGGCGGTCGGTACCGTGGCTGAGTCGGACGGTGGCGAGACGCCGACGCGGTTCTTCGGCGGACAGACGCCAGCGCGCGACATCCTCGAGACGCAAATCGAGGAAGGACTGCACGAAATCCACCGCGAACTCGACGGACTGTTCCTCTCCGGACTGTCGGCGGGACTCGATATCGGGTTCGGTCCGCTTCTGATGGCCGTCATCCTCACGCTCTCGGCGGGGAGTTACGGTGACCTCCCGACCGAACTGCTGCTCGCCAGCGCCTACTCCATCGGCTTCATCTTCGTCGTTCTCGGTCGGTCGGAACTGTTCACCGAACACACGACGCTCGCGGTGCTGCCCGTCATCGACGGCCGGGCCTCCCTCAGAGACCTCGGCCGACTCTGGTCGGTGATATTCGTGAGTAACGTCATAGGTGGACTCGTCTTCGCCCTGTTCGTCGTGAACGTCATCCCCACTATCGGCGTCGTCCGTCCCGAGTCGTTCGTCACCGTCGCAGAGAAACTCATCGACCACGGTGCCTGGGGGATGTTCCTGTCGGCCGTCCTCGCCGGGTGGCTGATGGGGTTGCTCTCGTGGCTCGTCACCGCCGCCCAGAGTACGATGGGCCGTCTCCTCATCATCTGGCTCATCACGGCTGCCATCGGTCTTCTCCACCTCCCGCACTCTATCGCCGGCAACGTCGAGGTGCTTTTCGGGCTGTTTCTCGCCCCCGAGATAACTCTCGCCGATTACGGGCGATTCCTGGTCCTCGCGACACTTGGTAACGTCGTCGGCGGGTCGGTGTTCGTCGCGTTGCTCAAATACGGTCACATCAGTCGCGGATAACGGAAGGGTCGCTTCAGAGGTCCGGACGCCGATATCGTCCGACAAGCGTCGGCGGGGACGGGTGTCGAGACGACTGGGACAGAGCCGTCTCGGAGAGTCAGTCCGCACGTCTCCACTAGGGCAGTCGAAACAAGAACGCTCTGGCTCGATTGTCGAAAGCGAAGCAGCGACCGCGTCTCGTCGATTTTCGGTCAAAGCGGGTCGGCGTCATTGCTTGAGGCGGGTCGGCGTCATTGCTCGAAGTCGGTCAGCGTCCGTCGTACACGGCGTCGCCGTCGACGACGGTCATGGCGACGCCGAGGTCACGGATTTCATCGGCGTGGTCCCACGGCGACTCTTCGAGAACGGTCAAGTCGGCGCATTTCCCGACTTCGACGGTTCCCAGTCGCTCCTCGTCGAACCCGGCGTACGCCGCCCCGAGTGTGTAGGCTCGAAGCGCCTCGGTCACGCCGAGACGCTGGCTCTCGGCGGGCGCGTTGACCGCCCAGTGAACCCCGAGAAGCGGGTCCAGCGGCATACAGTCCGACCCGAACGCCAGCGGTGCGCCCGCGTCGAGCAGTGCCGGATAGCGGTTCGTCTGCGTCCGCCGGTCGCCGAGTCGGGACGCGTACAGACCACCTTCGTCGGCCCATTTCAGGAAGTTGGGCTGGACGGAGGCGACGACGCCCAGTTCGCCGAACCGTTCGAGAGCCTCGTCGGAGGCGAGTTCGACGTGTTCGACGCGGTGGCGCATCTCGCCGGGATTCCCGGTTTCCGAGTAGGCGTCCAACACGGCGTCGATGGCCTCGTCGCCGATGGCGTGGGCGGTCATCTGGAAGCCGGCGTCGTCGGCGCGGGCGACGATATCACCCAACTCCTCGGGGTCGACGACCCACTGGCCGGTCGCGTCCGCGTCGTCGCTGTAGGGTTCCGAAAGCTTCGCGGTTCGACCGCCGAAGCTCCCGTCGGTGTAGCTCTTTATCGCGCCCGTCCGTACCATCTCGCTGCCGTGGTTCGTCCGCAAGCCGGCTTCTTCGAGCGCGTCCAAGTGGTCGGCCCAGTAGTTGATTCGAACTCGAAGCGAGAGGTCGCCAGCGAGGTCCATCTCGCGGTAGACCTGCGGCGCGCGCGAGTGTCGGACCATGTCGTGGACGCCGGTGGTGCCGAGTTCGTTCGCCCGCCGCTGGGCGGCGGCCAGCAGTTCGCGCATCTCCCCGGCGTCGGGTTCGACGGCCTCGAACACGGGGTCTACGGCTTCCTCGACGACGACTCCGGTCGGTTCACCGCCTTCGGTGTGAACGTCGTCGTCGGGCATTCCGGCGCGGCAGCGCTCCAAGGCGACGGAGTTGAGCGACGCGACGTGCATGTCCTCGCGGAACGCGACGACCGGTTGTGTCTCCGACACGCCGTCGAGGTCCTCGCGGGTGAGATAGCGCGGCTCGTCCCACGTGCTCTCGTCGTAGCCGTAGCCCTGAACCCACTCGTCGGACCCGACCTCGTCGGCACGCTCTCGAAGTCGGTCGACGGCTTCACCGGCCCTCGACACGCCCGAGAGGTTCGCGTGAACGAGGTAGCGACCGGTCATCGAGAGGTGGACGTGGGCGTCGACGAATCCGGGGAGGACGACCCGACCGTCCAAATCGACGACCTCAGTTTCGGAACCGGCGAGAAACTCCACGTCGTACGTCGAGCCGAGACGGACGATTTGGCCGTCGCGGACGGCGAGCGCCTCGAACGTCTCGTCGGCGTCGCCGTCTGTGTTCCCGTCGGCACCGACGAGGCTGTGGACCTCCGCGTTCACGAGAAGGAGGTCTGCTGCTTCGGTCATGATGGTCGTGGGGTCGGGGAACGGCAAAATCGTTCGGGAAGCGGGCGTTCGAGAGTGGCGAAAACCGACACTCCTTAGCGACCGCCGCGAGGACGACAGGGTATGACCGACGCCGAAGCCCTCGCCGACCGCGTCCGCGACGGCGACCTCAGATTCCACGAACTCGAAGAACACGCCGACGCCGACACCGCGACGGCGGCACGCCGACTCCTCGTCGAAGAACAGTCCGGCGCCTCGCTCGACGCCGTCGGCGATTACGGGTTCCCCGCCGAGGTGGCCGACAACGCAATCGAGAACATGGTCGGCGCGGCCCAGATTCCGATGGGCGTCGTGGGGCCGGTCACCATCGACGGTGCGGCCGTCTCCGGCGAGAAGTACCTGCCGCTGGCGACGACCGAAGGCGCGCTTCTCGCTTCGGTCAACCGCGGCCTCTCCGTCGTCGACACTGCGGGCGGCGCACGGGCGCGGGTGACGAAATCCGGAATGACCCGCGGGCCGGTGTTCCGCGTCGCCGACATCGTCGAAGCCGAAGCGCTCGTCTCGTGGGTCAGAGACAACGAGTCGGCACTGAAGCAGGCGGCCGAAGAAACGACGAGCCACGGCGAACTGCTCGACGTGACGCCGTACGTCGTCGGCAACTCGGTCTTCCTGCGCTTCCGCTACGACACCAAAGACGCGATGGGGATGAACATGGCCACCATCGCCACGCAGGCGGCGTGTGACGTGGTCGAAGAGGAGACCACCGCCTCGCTCGTCGCGCTCTCGGGCAACCTCTGTACCGACAAGAAACCGGCGGCGATAAACGCCGTCGAAGGTCGCGGACGAAGCGTCACCGCGGACGTGACGATACCGCGAGAAACCGTCGAAGAGAAACTCCACACGACGCCCGAAGCCATCGCCGAAATCAACACCCGAAAGAACCTCGTCGGCAGCGCGAAAGCCGGCAGTCTCGGCTTTAACGCCCACGTCGCCAACGTCGTCGCCGCGATGTTCCTCGCCACCGGGCAGGACGCCGCCCAAGTCGTCGAAGGCTCGAACGCCATCACGACCGCCGAAGTTCAGGACGGCGACCTCTACGTTTCCGTCTCCTTGGCGAGTCTCGAAGTCGGCACCGTCGGCGGCGGGACGAAACTGCCGACACAGGCGGAGGGCCTCGACGTGCTCGGCGTCCGCGGCGGCGGTGACCCGGCAGGTGCGAACGCGGACGCCCTCGCCGAAGCTATCGCCGTCGGGTCGCTCGCGGGCGAACTCTCGTTGCTCGCGGCGCTCGGGTCGCGGCATCTGTCGAGTGCGCACGAGGAACTGGGTCGGTAGCGTCACTGCGTACGAACGCGGGACTGCGGTCGAAGCGGTCGAAAGCGACAGTAGCCGTTGCAGCCATCGCGTCGGCCGAGTGTCTGCGTGAAATCCGACTACTCCAGTTGGTTACTGTGCATTCTCTCCGCGAAAGTTCGCCGACTCGTACCACGCCTGTCCGATGGTCATCGCCGTCGCTCCGACGACGATACAGGTGAGACCACCGTACAGCGCCACGTCATAACCGAGGAGGTTCGCCCATCCAAGCGCGCTGACGAGGAATCCACAGCCGATGAGTGCCAATCCACCAGCCCTCACGTTCGCCCCACCGTGGTACGCGCCCGCCGCGGCGACGAACGGCAGTACCACCATGATGGCCGCACCCACGGCGACCACAGTGGGATTGCTCTCGCTGACGACGTCCGACCGAGTGAGAACGAAAAGCGAGAGGAGAGCCAGCAGTCCGAGGCGCAGTGTCCACCGCACGCCCGACTGGATGACGATGTCTCGGGTCACAGGCTATTTTGACCCTGTGAAACCATGACTGTTCGCCCACGTTCACGGGTGGAATTAAGCCGCGCACGTTCCCATTCGATTCATGGCTTCACAGCGGACTACCGTTCTCGGCGCGCTCGACGACATTCGCACTGTTCTTCTCGGACTCTACTTCGCCGCCGCCGGGTTGTTCTGTGCGCTCTCGTTCGGCGACTTCGGCGTCGGTGCCGGAATCATCTTCTTCGTCGTCGGCGGGGTGCTGGTGTTGGGCACCGAACTCTGAGGCGGTGCAGAGGAGTTCGCCGATTCAGAGCGACCGATACCGACCGCCGCTCTCCGACACCTCGCCGCGACGGGCGAGTTTCTCCAAGATATCGCGCGCCTTTTCGGCCGGGACGCCGCGCTCTGTGGCGTAGCTGACGACTTCCTCCTCCGTCGGTCGGTCCTGTGTTTCCACCGCATCTTCGACGAGTTCGCGCCGCGATTTCGACGACGAAGACGACGAGGAACTGTCGCCCGCGGCGGCGACTTCGTCGGCATCGAGGCCCGAGCGTTCGAGATACTCACGGTCGGAGATGTGTGCGTCGTCGAGTTGCGTCTCCATCTCTGAAACCGAGTCGAGATTCGAAAACGCCTCCGACGCGCCCTGTTTTTCGGCGAGTATCGCCGAGCGAACCTGTCGGGCGGCGTCGTGGTCATCGGCGGTGTACATCTTCCGCAGTTTCTTCGTCTGGTGGCGCTTGCCACAGCGAGAACACTGCGCCGACGCCTGCTCGCGTGGGTTTTCGAGAATCCAGATGTTCGAACAGCCCTTGCAACCGACGACGGCGTACATGTCTCGGTGTGGTCGGCCGGCGAGGTTTAATCTACTGCTCCGACGTGAGATGTTATCTGCGCTGACTGTCGCCGGAATCCGGAAGAAACGCTATACTCCTAGTCGTTGCAGTGTGTCTGTGAGCAGTGACTCTACGTGGGACTGACCAGTACGCTTCGGACTGTCGTCCGGGTCGCCCGCGACAGAGACATCACGTTTCTCGCCGCCGGATTCGCCTACTACGCGCTGCAGTCGCTCATCCCGCTTGCGATTCTCGTGTTCGTACTCGCCACGTTCGTCGGCGAAGGTGAGGTCGTAATGCAGTTGCTGAATCAGGTGAGCGCGTATATCTCCGACAGCGGCCGAGAGGTGCTCGAACAGGCGTTGACCAGTTCTGCGGGCAGACGAGGGGCGAGTCTCGCCAGTCTCGGCTTTCTGCTCTGGGGCGCGCTGAAGATGTTTCGTGGGCTCTCGAAGGCCTTTGGGGAAGTGTACGGCAGTTTTCTCTCCATCGGCTTCTTCGGCCGGTTGCTTGACGGGTTGCTCGTTCTCGGCGTCGTCCTCGTCGCTATCGCCCTCATGGTCGGCGCGGGGTTCGTCGTCACGTTCGTCGACCTCTCGATTCCCTACCCGGCGTTCGTGACGACGCTCTCGCTGTTCGTGCTACTTATCCTCGTTCTCCTCCCGATTTACTACATTCTGCCGCCGGTCCCCGTCACGTTCAAACACATCATCCCCGGAACCGTCGTCGCTGCCGGCGGGTGGATTCTCCTCCAACTCGGGTTTCTGTACTACGCGCAGAACGCCTCACAGTACCAAGCGTACGGCATTCTCGGTGCCGTTCTGCTGTTCGTGACGTGGCTCTACTTGGGCGGTATCCTCGTACTCTTGGGCGCGGTGGTCAACGTCGTCATCGAACGACCGACGCCGTACGCCGAACTCCGCGCGCCTCGATAGCGCTGGCGACGCCTCAACCCGCAGTAGCTTTATTCGGACGGCGTGCGCGCACACCTCATGGAACGACTGTCGCTGTCGGACGTAGAGACGACCGAAGCCGTATCCGGCGTTCATCTCGCACAACTCGCCGCGGGCGAGGAGATGAGCGTCCAGCATTTCCACATCGCCGCCGGAGCAACGGTACCCGAACACGACCATCCCCACGAGCAAACCGGCTACATCACCCAAGGGACGCTGACGTTCGTCGTCGACGGCGAGGAGATTCGCGTCACCGAGGGTGACTCGTACGCCATCCCCGGCGGCGAACCCCACAGCGCCGAGAATCGCGGTGACGAACCGGTTCGTGGCGTCGACATCTTCAGTCCGCCACGCCTGAACCCCGACTGGCAAGAGTAGGAACCGACCGGTTCGACCGTTCTCACCGTCTTTCGTCCGCGCTCACGTGAGTATCTGACAACCTGAAATAACGTTCATATCGTGGTTTGTGTTACCAACGAACGTGGTAACATGTTGTCCAAGAGCACGCTGACGAGGATGTACGAGGAGATGGTGACCGCGCGGTACTACGAGGAGCGGTTACAGGAGGAGTATCTGGAGGGAAAACAGCCGGCGTTCGACATCTCGGCCGGGCCGATTCCGGGCGAGTTACACCTCGCGGCGGGTCACGAGGCGTCGGCGGCCGGCGTCTGCGCGCACCTCCGCGACGACGACACGGTGACCGCGCCGCACCGACCGCACCACGTCGCCATCTCGAAAGGCGTCGACCTCGAACGGATGACCGCGGAGATATTCGGTCGACGGACCGGCCTCTGCAAGGGTAAGGGTGGACATATGCACCTGTTCGACCCGGACGTGAACTTCGCGTGCAGCGGCATCATCGCCGAGGGCTGTCCGCCCGCAGTCGGTGCAGCGCTGGCGGCGCAGAAGCGCGGGACCGACAGCGTCGCTGTCGCGTTTCTCGGTGAGGGCGCGATAGACCAAGGTGGATTCCTCGAATCGCTCAACCTCGCGGTGGTCCACGAGTTGCCGGTCGTGTTCGTCATAGAGGACAACGACTGGGCGATTAGCATGCCGAAAGGACGCGTCACCGACGTCAAAAACGGCGCACAGCGTGCCGACGGCTTCGACATGCCGGGCGTCCGCGTCGACTACAACGACGCCATCGCCGTCTACGAGGCCGCCGAGGACGCCGTCGGCCGCGCCCGCGCGGGTAACGGACCGACGCTGCTGGAAGTACAGGTCCACCGCCACATGGGACATTTCATGGGCGACGCGGAGGGCTACCGACCCAAAGACGAGGTCGAGCAACTGAAACGACTCGACCCAATCGACAGGCTGGCCGACGACTTGCGCGCCGAGGGCGTCGACGACGAGACGCTCGACGACCTGCGGACGAAAGCCGAAGAACGCGTCGACGACGCTATCGAGTTCGCAAAGGAGCAACCGGAACCGGACCCCGAGGAGGCGTACGAGGACGTGTTCTCGAACCCGCCGGCGTCGACCCCGGCGACCGACGGTGGAACGGTCGAGAGTGACGCGACTGCGGACGAAACAGGAGGTGAACGCTGATGGCGACCGAAGAACAGGACAGCGGTGCACAGCAGGCAGGAACTGAGAACGCGACCCAATCCAGCGACCGCGAACTGACGATGAGTCGGGCGATGGTCGAAGCCATCGCCACGGAGATGCGTGAGAGCGACGAGGTGTTCGTGATGGGCGAGGACGTCGCCGACTACGGCGGCATCTTCGACAGCACGGAGGGCCTTCTCGACGAGTTCGGTCGCGACCGGGTGATGGACGTCCCCATCAGCGAGACGGCGTTCATCGGCGCTGCCGTCGGCGCAGCACAGGCGGGGATGCGCCCGATTGCGGAGCTGATGTTCGTCGACTTCTTCGGCGTCGCCATGGACCAGATCTACAATCAGATGGCGAAGAACACGTACATGAGCGGCGGCGCGGTCAACGTGCCGATGGTGCTCATGTCGGCCGTCGGCGGCACGTACAACGACGCCGCTCAGCACTCGCAGACGCTGTACGGGACGTTTGCCCATCTTCCGGGGATGAAAGTCGTCGTCCCGAGTACGGCGTACGACGCGAAGGGACTGATGCACAGCGCCATCCGCGACGACGACCCGGTCGTCTACCTGTTCCACAAACGCCTGATGGGACTCGGCTGGATGCCGTCGCCGTCGGGACCGAAGACTGCCGTTCCCGAAGCGCCGTACGAGATTCCGTTCGGCGAGGCCGACGTCAAACGCGAGGGCGACGACGCGACAGTGGTCACACTCGGTCTGCACGTCCACCGGGCGCTCGACGCCGCGGAGACACTGGCTGACGACGGTATCGAGTCGGAAGTAATCGACCTGCGGACGCTCGTGCCGTTCGATACGGAGACAGTTGTCGACTCCGTGCGAAAGACGGGCCGACTCGTCGTCGTCGACGAGGATTACCGGTCGTTCGGCCTGACGGGCGAAGTCGTCGCCCGCGTCGCCGACGAGGCGCTGTCGGACCTCGACGCCGTCGAACGCGTGGCGATACCCGACGTGCCCGTCCCGTACGCACGGCCGCTCGAACAGGAGGTCAACCCCGACGCCGACGACATCGCCGCGGCGGTGCGACGAACCCAAGAATGAGCGACGAGACGGTCGCTATCGACTCCGAGCAAATCTGGCCCGACGACTCCGACGACATCGACGAGGCGGTGGTCGCCAACTGGTTCGTCCGGCAGGGTGGCCGGGTGTCGAAGGGCGACACCGTCTGTGAGATTCAGATAGAGAAAGTGAGCATCGACGTGCCTGCACCCGCGTCGGGCGAACTCGTCGAACAGTCGGTTTCCGAGAACGGCGAGTTCCGCCGTGGTGACGTTCTCGGACGGATTCGACGGGTCTGAGGGACAGTACGTCGGTCTCGCCGACGCGTGGAATGGTCACGTCGCGTGTCCTACCCGTGTCGATTCCGGAAAACCGATGATTTCCGAGCGCGCGAAAAGTTATCTACGATAGCTTTTCAATGTCTTCGCGGCGGAGCCGCGAAGGTCAGAGAAACTCTCTACGAGAGTTTCTCTATATTCGCGCGGTTTTCACCGCGCGAGCCAGAGAAGTTGTCTACGACAACTTCTCTATGTTCTCGACGATGGCGTCGGCGAACTCGCTGGTGGCGAGTTTGTTGCCGCCCTCGATCTGACGGTGGAGGTCGTAGGTGACGTCGCCCGAGGAGATGGTCTCCTCGACGGCGTCGCGGACGAGCTGGCCGGCGTCGGCCCAGCCCATGTACTCGAGCATGAGACGACCGGAGAGAATCATCGCGGTCGGGTTGACTTTGTCCTGACCGGCGTACTTCGGCGCGCTGCCGTGGACCGGTTCGGCGAGACAGCGGGCGGTACCGAAGTTCGCGCCCGGTGCGATGCCGAGGCCACCGATTTGGGCACCGGCGGCGTCGGACATGTAGTCACCGTTCAGGTTCATCGTCGCGATGACGTCGTACTGGTCCGTTCGGGTGAGGAGCTGCTGGAGCATGTTGTCGGCGATGCGGTCCTTGACGACGATTTTGTCCTCGGGACGCTCACCGTCGTACTCCTCCCAGAGTTCGTCCTCGGTGATGGTCTGGTCGTACTCCTCTTCTGCGACCTCGTAGCCCCAGTCGCGGAACGCCGCTTCGGTGAACTTCATGATGTTGCCCTTGTGGACGAGCGTCACCGACGGGCGGTCGTTCTCGATGGCGTAGTCGATGGCCTCGCGGACGAGACGCTTCGAGCCGAATTCGGTGATGGGCTTGATGCCGATACCGACCGGTCCGTCGTGGATGGTCGAGTCGTAGCCCATCTCGTCTTCGACGAACGCCTTGACTTTCTCGACTTCGTCGGTGCCGGCTTCCCACTCGATGCCGGCGTACACGTCCTCGGTGTTCTCGCGGAACGTGACCATGTCCATCTTCTCGGGGTGTTTGACCGGCGACGGGACACCGTCGAGGTGGTAGGTCGGACGGACGTTCGCGTAGAGGTCGAGTTTCTTACGCAGGGCGACGTTGAGCGAGCGGAAGCCCGAGCCGACGGGCGTCGTCAGCGGACCCTTGATGGCGATGTTGAACTCCTTGATGGCGTCGACGGTGTCGTCGGGGAGGTTCTCGTCGTACTTCTCGCGGGCGGACTCACCGGCGTAAACGCGCATCCACGAGATGGAGCGGCCCGTCGCCTCGGCGGCGGCGTCGAGTACCTTCTGTGCGGCGGGACCGACGTCCGTACCGATACCGTCTCCGTGGATAATGGGGATAATCGGGTTCTCGGGAACGTCGAGTTCGCCGGTCTCCTCGTCGGCGACTGTAATCTTCTGGCCCTCCTCGGGGACCTCGACTTTGTCGTAGCTCATGAACAACGAGTGGTTTTCGAGGCAGCGTAAAAGGCCTGCCGTTCTGTACCTCGCACGGCAAGATTTCGCCCAACACGTCGACGGTAGCACGTCGCACGGCCTCGTCGATTAGTCGACGTTCGTGGCAACCGTGAACGACGAACTGTCCGTCCCGACGGCGTGTCAAGGCCGACGTTTCCTCCGGACCTCCTGTCGGTCGAGAAACTCCGCGGTTTCGAGGACGAAATCGGCCGAAACGTAAGCACTGAATAACTATTCGGCCACCTTCGGTAGCCGATACGTCGGATAACTAGCGTTTCGGGCGTTCACGGTGGTGGCGATGGCGGGTTCGATAGTGTGCACGCCACACTTTATTCATATCTATAAGCACTGAATTGAAGCCACTCGAAGCCGACTTACACCGTGGTCATGTCCCAACCAGACTACCACGCAAGCACCGACACCGAACAGAGTACGAACCTCGCAGTCGCGCCCGCAGCACCGATGTTCGTCGCGCTCCAACTCGGCGTTCCGGAGTTCCTACAGGAGACGGTCGCATCCATCATCGCCTTCGTGCCTCGACTGCTCGGAGCGTTGGCGATTCTGCTCGTCGGGTGGGTTATCGGTCGAGTCGTCGGCCGAGTCGTCCGCGAAGTCGTCGACAGAGCCGAAATCGACCGGATGGCGCTCCGAACGCCCGTCGGCCGGGCGCTCGGCGGGACCGAACAAGCGGTTTCGGCTACGCTCGGGAAACTGGCGGCGTACTACGTGTACTTGCTCGCCGTTCTCGCGGCGGCGAACGCACTCGCTATCACGCTGCTCTCGGAGTGGGTCGCCGCTGCGGTTTCGTATCTCCCGGCGTTCCTCGCCGGTCTGCTCGTCATCGTTCTCGGCTTCATCATCGCGGACTTCATCGCTCGTGTCGTCCAACAGAGTTCGACGGCAAGCGAGACGCGCTACTCCGGCGTCTTCGCCGACGGCGTCCGACTGTTCCTCTATTTCAGCGTGCTCGTCATCGGTCTCGACACGATGGGGTTCAGCGTCCGTGTTCTGTACATCGTCGCTCAAGCCGTCGCCTACGGCCTCGGTGCAGCCATCGCCATCGGAGCAGGCCTCGCACTCGGGTTCGGCGCGCGCGGATGGGTCGCCGACAACATCGACAACTGGGCCGGCCGGGCCAGCAGCGGGTCGCCGAACTTCAGCGACGGCGCGGTGAGTTCCGACGACGACTGAACAGGCTGCCGACTTTTTTGTGCCAGCGACGCCCGAACGTGTCGCTTCGGTTGGTTTCACGGTGATTCGAGCGACTGTCCCGCCTCGCTGGCCGGATTGCCCGCCCTTTTAGGGCCGTGGTGCGCACCCGCCGCCATGCAGGTCATCGTACACGGCGGCGCGGGCGGCACACCCGACGAACCCGAACCCCGACAGGCGACGCTCGACGAGGCCGCCGACACCGGCGCGGCCCAGTCGACGCCGCTTTCGGCCGTCGAAGAGGCGGTCAAGATTCTGGAGTCGAACGAGCGGTTCAACGCGGGCGTCGGCGGCGCGGTCCAGTCCGACGGCGTCGTCCGAACCGACGCAGGCATTATGACGAGCGACCGCGAAACCGGCGCAGTTGCGGGGATGCCCGGCGTCGAACACGCCGTCTCCGCCGCCCGGGTCGTCGCGGAGGAAACCCCACACGTCTTGGTCGTCGGCGACCACGCCGTCGACCTCGCCGCCGACTACGGCGTCGAGACGGGTGTCGACCTCATCACCGAGAAGAGCCGCGAGCGCTGGGCCGACAGCGACGCACCCGAGGGAAGCCCGAGAGACCACCTCCAGTGGCTCCGCGAGAAGTTCGGCGGCCACGACACCGTTGGCGCTGTCGCCAGCGACGGCGAGACGTTCGCCGCCGCGACGTCGACGGGCGGGCGCTGGTTCGCCCTCGCCGGCCGCGTCGGCGACGTGCCGCAAATCGGCTCCGGGTTCTACTGTGCGCCCGCCGGCGGCGCGAGCGCGACCGGTGCAGGCGAAGACATCGCCAAGGCGACGCTCTCGCGGCGGGCGGTTCGACACCTCGAAAACGGATTGGATGCACAGGCCGCTGCCGACCGCGCGATGGCGGAGTTCGGGGAACTCACGGGCTCGGATGCCGGTATCATCGTCCTCGACGACGCCGGCGCTGGAAGCGCGTTCAACACCGACGGGATGCAGACGAGCGTCGCTATCGCTCGCCGATAAGCGTCCAAAAAAGGTTTTTCGGGCGTCGCTACGGGTTGATTAGCTACTCGTCGAGTTCGACGAAGAGTTGGTGACGGAAACCGGGAGCGTCACCTGCGTCTTCGAGGTCGTGACGATGTGCTGGGGTTCTCCGGAGCGTTCGAGCGTAGATTCGCTCACACCGTTGAACTCCAAGGTCACCGTCTGCGTCTCGCCGGGTTCGACGACGACGAGTTCGCTCGCCGACGACGAGAGGCCGAGACGGTACGAGACCGTGTCAGCGACCGTTTCGTCGGTCGGGTTGACGACGGTCACGGTGACGTTGTAACCCTCGTCGGGCGACACTTCGGACGGCCCTTGGACGTTCGTCACAGCGAGGCTGTCCCATTCGGCGGCCACGCGAACTGACGTGGTTCCGGTGGTCATCTCCTCGACTTCGACGGTTCCGACGTCGACGGCGTCGATGACGACCATGTCACCGTTGCCGGAGCCGACCTGTCGGGCCTCGTCGGGCAGTTGGTCGACTGCGCCTTGGACTTGCTCGTCGGAGACGTTCGAGTCGTCGAGCGTCGAGCGAATCTCCTCGGTGGAGTCGGTGAGTTCCTGGGATTCCTCCTCGGTCACTTCACCGTCTTCGACCGCCGCGCGAACGTTGGCGAGTTCCGTCTTCAGTTGGACGTACTGCTCGTCAGTGAACTGCTCGCGGTTGGCGTCGATGGCCATCTCGGCCTGGTCGATAGCCTGCAGCGTGGAGTTCGTGTTCTCACCGAGCGAGTAGTTGGCCATTCCCTCCGTGTCGTCGAACGCCGACGGCATCGGCGTCGACTGCTGGAGCGTCTGGATGGTCAGCGAGTCGACTTCCATCTCGTCGACGTTGACCTCGCGGACGAGGACCATCGTCCCGTTGGAGTCACCCATCGAGTCGCCCTCGTCGGCCATCGAGTCGCTCTCGTTGGAGTCACCCATCGAGTCGCTCTCGCCCTCGGTCGACTCGCTCTCGTTGGACATCGAGTCACCCGAGAGCAGGCCAGTCTGGTCTTCCTCGACGTTCACTTCGTCGACCGAAAGCGTGTCGACGCGGAGCGTCCCGATGACGACCTGGCTGACACTCTCGCTGGAGTTGAGGTAACCACGGGCGCTTGCCTCGTTCACGTCGTCGTCTTGGACTTCGATGTCCTCGACGGAGACGCCGCTGACTTCGATACTGTCGAAGGAGACGTCCTCGAAGACGCCCTGTTCGACGGTCCCTTGGTCACCAATCTCCACCTCCTGGACAACCAAGCGCTCGACGGTGACGTTCTCTACGGTGCCACCGTCGACCTGTAGTTCACTCACCGACACGTCGGTGAACGTTACGTTCTCTTGTGCCGTCGTCGCCGCACCGCCCATCGCGGGCTGAACGCCTGCCGTAACAAGCAAGAGCGCAGTCACTAACGCGACGGCCGTCCGTATGGTTGTGGAACTCACGCTTTCAATCACTGTAGATTCGATAATAAACCAGAACGGCCGTTTTGGCTCAACAAGCGGAGCTTATCTCTGAGGTCTGTCACTGCGCTGTCTGCGGGTTTTTGGCGAAAAGCTCGAATTACTGCACGAAAATTGATTGGTTCGACCAGCCGTTCGTCCCGCGCGGCCTAGGCGTCTCCCAGTCGCCGCCGTGAGTGGTTTCGCTCGGGTCGGCCCGCCGGCCAGCAGCGACCGAACCTGTAGAACGTAGCGAGAAGTCGTCTCGAATGGCAGCCGACTCACCGGTCGTCGACGAACACGTCGTCGAGGTCGACCGCCGACTCGCGAGTCGGGTTCTCCGTTCCCGTTCGTGGCTCCTCTTCGGGGGCGCTTCGCCGCGCCCGTTGCATCAGTGAGTCGTGGGCCACATATGGCGCTTCGTCCCCGCTCGGGCGAACCTGCTCGTAGGAGCCGTCGGGTCGCATCACCCACCGTTTGCGGTTGTCGGCGAGCATCGCGTCCAGCACGTCTCGGAGTTGCTCACGGAGTGCTCGGTCCTCCACCGGGGCGACGGCTTCGACGCGTCTGTCGAGGTTTCTCGTCATCCAGTCTGCGGACCCCAGATAGTACTCGGGGTCGCCGGCGTTGTGGAAGTAAAACACCCGTGAGTGTTCGAGAAACCGCCCGACGACGCTGTGAACGTTCACGCTGTCGCTCACGCCCGGAATGCCGGGTCGGAGTCGACAGATGCCGCGAACGACGAGGTCGATGTCGACGCCCGCCATCGCCGCCTCGTACAGTTCGGCGACCATCTCGGGGTCTTCGAGCGAGTTCATCTTCGCGACGATGCGTGCGTCCTCGCCGTTTCGGGCGTGGTCGGCCTCGCGGCGTACGAGGTCGGTGAACCGCTCGCGCATGTTCCCGGGGGCGACGAGCAGTTTCCGGTACTGCTCGTGCAGCGAGTGCCCGGTGAAATAGTTGAACAGTCTGACGAGGTCTTGGCCGACGTCGCGGTCGGCGGTCAAAAGGCCGAGGTCGGTGTACGTCTTCGCCGTCTCGGAGTGGTAGTTGCCGGTGGCGACGTGTGAGTACAGCGAGACGCCGTCGTCTTCCTCGCGGACGACGAGTGCCGTCTTCGAGTGCGTCTTCAACCCGATAGTGCCGTACGCGACGTGGATGCCCTCCTCTTCGAGGCGTTTGACCCACCGGAGGTTGTTCTCCTCGTCGAAGCGGGCTTTCAGTTCGACCATCACGGCGACCTGTTTGCCGTTTTTGGCGGCTTCGATGAGCGTCTCGATGACGCTCGAATCGTGCGCCGTCCGGTAGATTGCTGCCTTGATGGCGAGGACGTCCGGGTCTTCGGCGGCGGCGTCGAGAAACGTCTGGACGGTGTTGGTGAACGAGTGGTACGGATGGTGAACTAACACGTCGTCGCGGGCGATTTCGGCGAACAGTTCGGCGGGTCGCTCGGCGTCGAGCGTCGCAAACCGTGGGTGCATCTGCGGCGTCCACGACTCCAGTTTCGACTCGGGACGGTCGAGGTCGGTCAACGACATGAGTTCGCGGTAGTCGAGTGGACCGTCCAACTCGAACACCTCCTGTTCGTCAACGTCGAGTTGGTCCGTCAGCAGTTCGCGCACTTCGTCGGCCATCTCGGATTCGACTTCGAGGCGGACGATGGTGGCGAACCGGCGCTGACGGAGCACTTCCTCAATCATGTCGATGAGGCCCTCTGCGACCTCCTCGTTCCGCCGGACTTCGGCGTTTCGCGTCACACGGAACAGCGAACTGTCGACGAGTTCGACGTTCGGAAACAGCAAGTCGAGGTTCGCGTCGATAATTTGCTCCAGCGGGACGTACCGTGTCTCCTCGCCGACTTGGACGAGTCGCGGACGGTTCTGCGGTATCTTCACCCGCGAGAACTTCGTCTCACCGTCAGTTCGTGTGCGCACCGCCAGCGAGAGGCTGAGATTCGAGATGAACGGGAACGGATGTGCCGGGTCGAACGTCAGCGGCGTCAACGTCGGCAGCACCGAACTCTCGAAGTAGTCGCGCAGTTCCGTCTGTCGGTCGTCGTCGAGCGTCTCGTAGTCGACGATGTGGATATCCGCCTCGGCCAGCAACGGTTCGATTTCTTCGCGGTAACAGCGTGCCTGTGCTTCGAACATCTCCCGGGCTTCCGCAAGAATCTCCACCAGTTGCTCGCTCGGGGTTCGTCCGTCGACGGTGAGTTCGGTCACGCCGGCGTCTATCTGCTGTTTCAGCCCCCCGACACGCTTCATGAAGAACTCGTCCATGTTCGTCGTGAAGATGGAGAGAAACTTCACCCGCTCTAACAGCGGGTTTCTGTCGTCGAGCGCCTCGAACAACACCCGTCGCTGGAAGGCGAGTTCGCTCAGTTCGCGGTTGAGGTAGAACTCGTGGCTCCCGAAGTCGACGTCGTCTTCGCCAATCGCAGGCAACTCGGGTCCTGCCGGCGGGTCGTCGCCCATCGGCCCGACTCGTGTGCCGGTTTCGCCGACAGTCGGACGGAGCGGCGTCAGCGGCGTCGGTCGCCCCTCAACCGATCTCCCCGTCGGGAGGCCGTAGACGTCGGCGGCAGCGTCGCCTGTACCGTCGTCTCCGGGTGTACTCGGGTTCTCACCGTTACCAGCGGTATCCGGGATATCGGTGTCCACGGAGTCAGTCGTCTCGTCGTCGGGGCTGTCGAGGGACTCGCTCGTCTCGTCGTTGGGAGTCTCGACACCGTCGTCTGCCGAGGTGTCACTTGTTTTCTCGTCCACGCCGTCGCCGGCGTCTTCGTCTTGACCCGACGAAGGCGGCGTCAAATCGTCGAATTCGCGCTTCTCGACCGTTTTCGACTCGGTTTCCGATACCGTGAGGTCGTCGGTTTCGGCATCGTCCGGTCCGTTTTCCGTCTCGCCCAGTTCGCTTTCGGCATCGCTCGCTCCGTTCGTTCTCGTTCGGTTTCGTTCGTCGGTTCCACTGTCCTCACCGCTCTCACGGCCGTCTTTGAACCACTCCCAAAATGGCATCTGTCTACTCTTCGGTCGTTGCCCGTGGTGGAATCACGATTTTCGAGTCTTTACGGCTCTGGACCGTCCGCCCGAGGTCGACCGAAATCAGCGCGTCGCGACTGCAGTCGATGGCGGTCAGTTTGCCCCCGTACACACAGCCAGTATCGAGGCCGACGGCGTACTCGCGGTGGACGGCACTGTCGAGGACGGTGTGGCCGAAGAACACGCGCTCCGGTCCTTCGTACTCCTCGAACCAGTACGGCGGGTCGTAGCTACCGCCGGGGACGAGCGACCGGGTGTTCTGGAGGTCGTCGACCGAATGTTCCGAGAGGGGTTTTCGCGGGTCGACGCCGCCGTGAACGACGAGTGCGCCCTCCCACGAGATAGCGACCGGAAGCGACCGCATCCACTCGACGTCGCTGTCGTCCAATCCGTCGGGGTCCTTTTCGCCGCGAATCACTTTCTCCTCGTTGTTGCCGCGGATAGTGACGAGGTTCGGCATCTCGCGGACGCGACGAACGACACCCCCGTTGTCGGGGCCTTTCCGAATCAGGTCGCCGACGAACACCACCAACTCGTCGTCGCCGGGGTCCAGACGCGCGAGCAGGGCGTCGAGTTCGTCGAGACAGCCGTGGACGTCGCCGACGACGTAGATGTTGGCCCATTCGTCCGCGTCGACGCGTCGGTGTTGTGCTTCGATTGCGTCCGAAAACTGTGGTGTAGATGCCATTCGACCAGTTGCTTCGCCGTAAGACGTTCTCCCGATAAACGGTTGCTAAGAGGTGTCTGGTGCGCTATATAGCGGAATAGAGACGTTCGTACCTGCTGACCGGTCGGTGGGTTTCGTAACACCCGCCGCCCGTTCGTTGGGTTGCGCTCGGAGTGCCCGCCGTCCCGCAACCTCTTTGCCTCGGTCGGTCAAAGCCTGCGGGTATGAGCATCGGACATCTCGACGACGAGACGGTCGAAAAGTACCGCGAGGCGGGCGACATTCTCCGAACCGTGTTAGACGAATCCGCGGAGATGGTCGAACCCGGCGTCACGCACCTCGAAGTCGCCGAGTACGCCGAGTCACGCATCCACGAACACGACGCCGGATGCGCGTTCCCGGTCAACATCAGCGTCAACGAAGAGGCGTCGCACGCGACGCCCGCTCGCGACGACGACACCGAGTTCGGCGAGGACATGGTCTGTCTCGACGTCGGCGTCCACGTCGACGGCTACATCGCCGACGCCGCGGTCACCGTCGACCTCACAGGCAACGACGAACTCGTCGAAGCCGCCGAGGAAGCGCTCGACGCCGCGCTCGACGCCGTCGAACCGGGTGCGGAGACGGGCGCTATCGGCGCGGAGATAGAGGACGTCATCCGTGGCTACGGCTATATGCCTATCTTGAATCTCTCCGGTCACGGCGTCCAACAGTGGGATGCCCACACGGGGCCGAACATCCCGAACCGTGGGGCTGAACGCGGCGTCGAACTCCAAGTCGGCGACGTGGTCGCCATCGAACCGTTCGCCACCGACGGCAGCGGGAAGGTGACCGAAGGCGTGAAGGAGGAGATTTACAGCCTCGAAAACGACCGCTCGGTCCGAAACCGGCAGGCGCGTCAAGTTCTCGACGAAGTCAAAGAGAACTACCGGACGCTTCCCTTTGCGGCCCGATGGCTGGACGTTCCCCGCGCGGAGATGGCGATTCGCCGCCTCGAACAGAATCACGTTCTCCACGGCTACCCCGTACTCAAAGAGGACGACGGCTGTCTCGTCAGTCAGGCCGAACACACCGTCATCGTCACCGAAGACGGTTGCGAGATTACGACGAACTGAGCGGTCACTGCCGGGAAATCACACGTTACCGGTGTATTTGGCCGGTGAAAAATCGCGGTTCGGTTGCGTCGTCAGAACTCGCCCTCCTCGTCGACTGACAACGCTTCGAGCGTTACGCGTCGACGGCGTCCAGCAGTTCGTCGTAGTCGGGTTCGTTCTCCGGGTTGTCCGCTTCCCACGCGTACGTCACTTCGCCGTCCTCGTCGACGACGTAGACGGCGCGGTTGGCGACGCCGTGCAGGCCCAGTTCTTCGACGTCGATTTCGAGGCCGTACGACTGAATCGTCTCCCGACTCATGTTGCTGACCAGCGGGAACGAGAGGTCGTACTCGTCGCGGAACGCGTTCAGACTGAACGGCGAGTCGGCGCTCAGGCCGTACACCGACGCGCCGGCCGCCTCGAACTCGTCGATGTGTTCTTCGAAGGAAGTCATCTCGTTCGTACACGGCGGCGTGAACGCGCCGGGGAAGAAGGCGAGAACCAGCGGTCCCTCCTCGACTCGCTCCGAGAGCGTGAACTCCTCCACGTCACCGTTTGCGACTTTGTTCGTGAACTCGGGTGCGTCGTCGCCTACTGAGACCATACTCTCAGTTGGGGAGTGATGCGGATAAACCGCTCACAGCACACCAGGTTCGCCGCGAGCGTGAACCCTTTACCGCTGGCCACGCGGCGGGGATAAGTACGTCAGCGAGTGATGTGTCTCGGCGTGCATTCATCCGTCTCGGTGTACACCCACCAATCTCGGCGCTCACCAACCAGTGCCGTTACTTCTCACCAATCGCTGGAGAACGCTGCCCGAGGTGAAACTAAATCGTACGAGTACCCATCGCACTCACGCGTTGTTCATCCGCTGTGTCGTCTCCGCACCACAGGTACCACAGACCGAGATTCGATACGGTTCACGGGAGAACTCCGCGTTCTCGCGTTTCTTGCTTTCGGTCCGAATTTCGACACGGACGTCGTGTGTCGTCTCCCTCCCGCAGTGGTTACACGTCTCCGTCACCCCATCGGGTTTGGGTTTCGTCGCCATTTCAGACAACAGTATGTGCGATTTACGAATAAAGGCACACCTCCGTTCCGCAGTATTTCGACCGTTCATCGCAAGACGGCGGCGACTTTAACCGGTCGTAATAGGGGGACCGTTCAAACCGTTCAGCAGAGTAAGCAACATGATAAATCGTTGTCGGTCGCCGAGGTTGGGCTTTCGAACTCCGACCGCCCCGTCGATACCGAGCGGAGTCGACGCTCTCGGCGTTGCTATCTTCGGACAACGGCCAGGAACGACCGACGGTGGCTCGCTCTTCGTCCACGGTGAGATACGCCTAAGCGACTGGCGACTGTGACTGTGTCATGGACCAACTGTTCGCGCCGTGGCGCATCGAGTGGGTCGAACGCGACAGCGACGGCGGCGGCGGCGGTGGCTGTCCGTTCTGCACGCTCCCCGACGACGACGCAGACAGGGAGAACCGCATCGTCGCCCGCAGCGAGCGCTGCTTCGTGCTCCTGAACAACTATCCGTACAATCCCGGCCACGTGATGGTCATCCCCTACCGTCACACCGGCGAGTACACCGACCTCACCGACGCCGACCTCCTCGACCACGCTCGTCTCAAACAACGGACGTTCGATGCCCTCCGAACGGCTATCGGACCCGACGCGTTCAACGCGGGGCTGAATCTCGGCGGCCCCGCCGGTGGCTCGATAGAGGACCACGTCCACACCCACGTCGTCCCTCGGTGGTCGGGCGATACGAACTTCATGCCCGTCATCGGCGATACAAAAGTGCTCGTCGAAGCGCTCGAAGACACCTACGACCGCCTCCACGACGCCTTCGCCGGGCAAGCGGGCGCGACGGTCGAAGACGACGCCTCGGCGGTCGAAATTCGATTCGACTGAGTTCGTTCGCGGGTTCGTCTTGCGGTGTCACCCGCTTTGGACACACCTCGTGCCGAGTGAATCGTTACAGCCGACAGTCACTCCAAAGCCTCTTTCAGCGGGGGTGTCTTACTCCGACCGATGGACCGGCAGCGGGTCGTCAGACGGGTCGGGATGGTCGTTCTCGTGGCCAACCTCGCACTCGCGGCGGCGAAGGCGGCGGCGTGGTACTCCACGGGGAGCCTCGCCGTCGGGTCGGAGGCGGTCAACAGCCTCTCGGACGCCGTCTACAGTTTCGTCGTTCTCGCAGGGCTGTACATCACAACCCAACCGCCGGACTTCGAACACCCCCACGGCCACGAGCGAATCGAACCGTTCGTCTCGCTGTTCGTCGCGGTCGGTATCTTCGCGGCCGGTGCAGCGGTGCTGTGGCAAGCCACCCAGTCGGTGCTCACCGGCAGCTACGGCGAGTCGGTCGGCCTCGTCGCCGTCGGGGTGCTCGTCGCAAGCGCCGTTGTGAAGTACGTTCTCTACCACTACTGCCGGCGAGTCGGCGAGAGCCAGAACTCTCCGGCACTCGTCGCCGCCGCCCTCGACAACCGAAACGACATCCTCACCGCGGGCGCGGCACTCGTCGGCGTCCTCGGCACGCGACTCGGCGCACCGATTCTCGACCCCGCGGCCGCTGCCGTCGTCTCTCTCGGCATCGGTTACACGGGGTACGAAATCGTCCGCGACAACGTGAACTACCTCGTCGGCCGCGCGCCGCCGGACGACCTCAGAAGCGAGATTATCCGCCGTGCGCTCTCACATCCCGACGTCCGCGGCGCACACGACGTGGTCGCACACTACGTCGGCCCCGAAATAGACGTGAGCCTCCACATCGAAGTCGAAGGCGACATGACCGTCCGTGATGCCCACGATATCGAGACGGAAATCGTCATGTCGATACGCGAGATTCCGGAGGTCGACGACGTGTTCGTCCACATCGACCCGAAGGAACTCGGCGAGTGGAAAGACGACGACGAAACCGACCGACTGGCCGAGGAGACCGGTGTGGACGGCGGCCCTCGTCGCTAATCGAGCGAGAAGTCGGTGACGAGTTGGCAAGAAATCGGCGACGGGTTGGCGACGAGTTTCCGATTACGGCGCGACGGTAAACAGGAGACGGAACCAGCCGAGCATCGGGATTCCGGTGTCGGCTTTCGCCCGAACCCACTCGGACCGAACCGGGTCGGCGTAGTCGGTCGCCTGGTCGTAGTACTGGTTGCCGTCGCCTTTCGTGACGAATCCAGCATGTGGGGCAGGACAGTTCGCCAGTTCCGCACAGCTACCGACCCTCGGCGGAATCGCCGTGGAGTCGGCGCGTTCGTACCAGTTCTCGTCGGCTTCGACCCAGAGATGCGCTCGATGCACCGTCGGTGCCCCGTAGCCGCGGGGGTCTTCGAAGACGACTACGTCACCGGGACGGCCGAACCGTTCGTGGGCGGTTTCGTGAGCGTTCGATTCGGCTTCCTCGACGGTTGTGATGCCGTCCGCGTTGGCTCCGTCGCCGTCGGGGGCGACACTGGTGACGAAAACGAGGTCGCCGCGGTCGAGATTCGGTTGCATGCTTGCGCTCTCGACGGCGACGACTGGCGGCCACACACCCGCGGCGGCGAACAACACCGCCCCGACGAGGAAAATCACCGCGAGAATGCCGAAGAACTCGCCTACGACGGACCCTCCTTCCGTACCTGACACACGCTCACATACGGGGAGCGGCTAAGAGTAGATTGTGGTGGGTCGAGAACAGTTGTTCGTCTTCCAGTACTCACCAACAGGAGACATCCGAAACCGACTCCGAACCTTCTGCGACGAGACGAAGCCATCCGAGACACGGGATTCGAAGACCGGCTTTCGCGCGGACCCACTCCTCCTTGACCACGGGGGCGATACCTTTCGCTTGGTCGTAGACGCCGTTTGCGTCGCCCATCGTCACGTAGCCGTCGTACGGCGCGGGGCAGTTCCTGAGTTCCTCACAGCTATCGACACCGGCGGGGAGGAAGGATTCATTTGCCCGGTCGAACCAGTTCTCGCCCGCTTCGACGCGGAAGCGCGCGCGATGGATTATCGGCGTCTCACGGTTCGGCGCGTTGTAGATTATCACGTCGCCGTCACCGACGAAGCGCTGATACTCGCCGTCGTCGTCGGTGGTTACGACGCCGACAGCGTCTGCGGTTCCCCCGGAGAACCGGTCGGTGGCGGTGATGACGACCATGTCGCCTTTCTGCATGTTCGGGTCCATGCTGCCGCTCTCGATGGCGACCATCGGGGGCCACACGCCGCTCACCACCACGAGGAGGAGAAACACCGCAGTGACGACGGCGATGGGTTGGAGGATATCGGAGAGGAGCGAACGGGACATCTGTTCGGGAGTACGTGGCAGGACGCAAGAACGTTGCGGGACGGGGAGTCGGGTCTGTCGACTCAGTCGGGTGAATCTTCACCGAATGGTGGTCGTTGCGGAGTCAGTCCGTGGTTGTTGCGGAGTCTGTCGGTGTCGCCGGCGCGGTGCTGAGGTCGACCGCCTTGGTTCGTCCTCGTTTCTCACTCGGTCTGCCGTTTGTGCATGATGTACGCTCCAATCGTCCCACCGATTGCGAGACCGATTGATTCGGTGAAAGCAGTTACCGGTGACCGACCAAGGGCGAGATACAAGACGAAAATCCCGACGAGAACGAGGATTCCCACCGTTGCGACGTACCGCCCTCTCGACATCTCATCTGCCGAGGGATTGAGTTGCACCATCGTCTTCTCTCTTCGTTGTTTGTACTCACTCCCAAAGTGCGTATTGGCCAACAATTCCGTTTCTACGGAAACTGATTGGTGTGGACGCGTCTGAGTCTTCGACTCACACCGGTTCGGCGAACGCGTACACCGTCTGGTGACCCGTCACTTCGACTTCCAAGAAGTCGCCCGGTTCGACGCCGTGTTCCGACGCGTTCTGGACGATAATCTGTCGGTACGCGCCGTCGCGGCACTTCACTGAGTCGCCGACGCCTTCCTCCACCACGAGTACCTCCTGTCTAGTACCGACCATCTTTTCGTACGCCTCGCCGACGATGTCCATCTTCAACTCCGACATCGCCTTCGAGCGCTCCTTCTTGATGGTGCCGCCGAGGCCCTTCATGTCGGCGGCGTCGGTTCCGGGGCGCTTCGAGAAGCGCGTGATGTTCACCTTCTCGGGGCGAATTTCTCGAAAGAGTGCCATGCTCTGGGCGTGGTCGTGGTCCGTCTCGGTGGGGAAGCCGACGATGAAGTCCGTCGAGAGCGTCCAGTACTCCAGTGTCTCGTCGAACACCTCGACGATATCGAGGAACTTGTCGACGCGGTGCTGGCGGCGCATGTCCTCCAGTACGTCGTCGCTGCCGGACTGGACCGGGAGGTGGATGAAGTTGTACAGTTTCTCGTTTGTCGCAAAGACCTCGGCGAGTTCCTCGCGGATGCCGTGGATGCCGCCGGGGTTGGCCATTCCCACTCGAACCCTGAACTCGCCGTCGATGTCGCAGATGCGGTCCAAGAGTTCAGCGAGTTTCCGGTCGCCTTTGTCCCAGCCGTAGACGCCGGTGTCTTGACCGGTGACGCGAATCTCTTTCGCGCCGGCGTGGACGAGCGCACGGGCCTTTTCGACGTTCTCCTCGACGGGTGGCGAGTCGATGCGCCCGGTGGCGAACTTCGTGATGCAGTACGAGCAGTTCGACATGCATCCGCGGGCGATGGGGAGAATTCCCACTTGGCCGTCGAGGATGGGTTGGGTGTCGGGGGTGACGGTCGGACACTCGCCGTTCATCGCCGCGTTCGGCACATCGTCCCAGTGCAGCACTTCGGCGTCGATACCGGCGTCGCGGAACTCGTCGCCTTGCGCGAGGGCCATACAGCCGGTGATGATGAGGTCAGCCGTCTCTTTCTCTAACTCCTCTGCCCGGCGAATCATGTTGCGTTCGGTCTTCTCGACGACCGTGCAGGTGTTGAGGATGGCTACGTCGGCCTCCTCGGGTCCGTCGGCGGGGTGGTGGCCGCCGTCGCGTAATGCCTGCTCGATGTGGCGGCTCTCACCCCGATTCGACGTGCAACCGTAGGTTTCGATGTGGTACCGGGCCATTCGCTTGTGGATGGTATCGGGTCGGCGGCCAAAAGCGCGACGATTGGGGGGCGGGTCGTGGGCGTCGGCTTCACCCGGCGACGCTCACTCTCCGTTCCGTCTCGACCCCGAACCGAACAACCGCTCGCGCAGCGACCGCTTGCTCGGCCGCTCCGCCAACAGCACCGAACACTCCACCTCGTCGACGATGTCGTAGACGAGCGACCCCGTCAGCAACCGCGAGAGCAGGCCACGCTCGGTGGCACCGATGACGACCATCGACATCTCCGCGGAGTGGCGACCGATAGCGCCCTCGATATCGCCGGAGGTGTCGACGCGAACCTCGGCGTCTCCGAGGTCCCGTTCTTCGGCCCACTCGCGGAGGAACGTCTCGCCTCCTTCGCGTTCGCTCTCGCCGTCGACGACGTAGAGAAGCGAGACGTCCGACCCTCGGTCGAGGAGGACGCGAGCGACCTCGGCGCTGAGGTCGGAGTCCCCCCCGCCCGCCGTCGGCACTAGCACGTCGGAAGGGTCGAAGCCCTCGTCTTTCAGCACGAGGAAGTCACACGGTAGGTTGCTCGTGAGTTCGTCGAACGCCCCTTCGACGCGGCCGGCCGACCAGAACGGCGAACGGCCCCAGCCCATCACCACGAGGTCCGAGCGGTGGTCACGGGCGGCGTCGAACACCTCTTCGACGGAGCGATGCGAGATGATTGTCTGTGTCTCGACGGGCGCACCGAACGTCTCGGCGCTCTCGCGGGCGGCCGCCAGCAACTTCTCGGATTCGGCGTCTATCTGCTGAATACGCTCGGCACCGGCCGACAACGGCACTTGGTCGGGAACGGTGACGATGTGGACTGCTTCGACGGTTCCGCCGCGTGCCGTCGCCATCAGACTCGCCAACTCGATGAGGTGCTTCTCCGTTCGGGGGTTGGCAAGCGGCACCATCACGCGGTAGCCGCTGCCGTCGGGTTGAACCGTACTTGCAGCGGAGACGGCGGCGTCGGGCATCGTCTCCGAACGCGAGAGAACGTACTGACTGAGTAGTCCTCCCGTTTCGACCTTCTCGCGGGCGTAGACGAAGTACCAGACGACTGCCGCGACGACGAACGCCGCCGAGAGCGCGATTTCGATGGTATCCATGAACGCGACGAGGCCGAGTGACAACACCGCGCCGGCAATCGGAGTGATAGGGTACAACGGCACGCGGAACTCCGGTTCGTAGTCGATAGCTTCGGACTCGCGAAAGACGACGAGCGCGACGTTCATCAGCGCGTAGACGATGAGGTGAAGCACGCTCGCCGCCTTCGCAAGGACTGCTAACTGCTGCCCCAGCGCCGCGATGAAGACGACGATGATGGCCCCCGTCACGAGAATCGAACGGTACGGCGTGGCGAACTTCGGGTGAATCTCGTTGAGCCAGTTGGTGACGATTTTCTCACGGCCCATGGCGAAGTTGATGCGCGCAGAGGCGAGAATCGAGGCGTTTGCACTGGAGGCCGTCGCCAGCAGTGCCCCGAGCGTCATCACGGTCGCTGCGACTGCGGCGATACCGCCGGGGAACGCGAGTTCGGCCGCCTGTGCGACCGGCGCGTCCTGACTGAGGTCGGGCCACGGAACGACACCGAGCATCACCGTCACCAAGATGGCGTAGACGACGGTGACGAGTGCGACGCTGCCGATGATGGCGATAGGGAGGTTCCGACCCGGATTTTTGAGTTCCTCGGCGACAGTGGCAATCTTCGCGTAGCCCAGAAAGGAGACGAAGACGACGGCCGTTCCCGGAAGGATAGCGTTGACGCCGAACGGCGCGAGACCACCTTCGGCGGTGAGCGTCGAGTAGTCGAACGACGCCCATCCGGCGACGGCGAACGCACCGAGAATCGCCAGCAGAATGAGCACGATGACGGTCTGGATGCCACCGGTCTCCTTCGCCCCGACGAAGTTGACGCCGACGAACACTACGCCGGCCAGAAGCGCCCCCGTCTGGATGGGCGTGAGGAACAGAATCCCCGGCAACCCGACGAGTTCGGCGAGATACTGTCCGAAGCCAATGCAGTAAAACGCCGACGCGAACGCGAGGCCGACCCAGTCACCGAGACCGGCGATAGAGCCGAACAGTGGCCCCAATGCCCGATTGACGTAGTAGTAGCCGCCGCCGGCTTTCGGCATCGCCGTGCCGAGTTCCGAAACCGAGAGCGCGTTGACCATCGCCACCACCCCGCCGACGACGAACGAGACGACGACGATAGGTCCTGCCTCCTGAGCGGCGACGCCCGGTAGGACGAAGATTCCCGCGCCAATCATCGTCCCGATACCGATAGTCATCGCCGACAGCAACCCGAGGTCTTTTGCGAGTTCCTCGTCAGCCATCGTGTTCTCCTCTCGGGTACTCCTCCAGAGCGGCGGTAGCGTCGGCGGCAGCCGTCGCTTCGATTCGAGTGTTCATACACAGCGTATTGATTGCGGAATCATAACTCAATCGACTCTGAGTTACTCAAAGCACAATTTAGTATTTAAATAGACTACTCATAGGTCACCAAAACCTCGTTCGTTTATATCCGTGTACTGCTCCGATAGCGTCACCACTCGGTCACCACTGCGCATCGAACAGAAACGGTCAGCGGCGGTCGTCAGCAATCGCCCCCGATACGTCTCTACGCCGTGTTTCGGAGCGCCGCGAGCGTCTCGTCGGGAACCTCGCCGCGCGAAAAGAGCGTCACTTCGTCGCCTGCGCGGAGAACCGTATCCCCGCGCGGCGTCACGACGGTGTCACCGCGGTCGACGGAGATGACGAGCATGTTCTCACTGAGGAGACCGCGTTCGCCCGCCTCCGACAGCGTCAGCCCGTCGATTGGCGCGCCTTCGCCGATGGTCGCTTCGACGATTTCCGACCCGCCGGTGAGACTCACGAAGTCGGAGAGCGTCCCGCGTCGTTCGTCTTCCTCGGGTTCGTACGCCGCGTAGGGGAGATACGTGTCCGCCTGCACGAGGTCTTCGTCCTCGATTTCGATGCCGAGACTGGAGAGTGCTCGCGCGACGCGGCGCAGGTCGGCGATGTCCTCGCCGACCGCCAGCACGTGGAGGTTCCGGCGACCGGTCATCAACTCGCGGACGTGGACGACTCCCGGCACGGTTCGCACTCTCGCGGCGACGGACTCGCGTTCGGCGACCGGCGCGTTACAGAGATACAGGTTCGTCAGTCGCCCGTCAGCCCGCTCGAAGTCGATGTGGGCGTGGTAGCCGCTGATGATGCCGGCTTCTTCCAGTCGGGCGATTCGGTTCCGAATCGTCCCGGCGGAGACGCCGAGTCCCTCGGCGATGGCGGGTGCGGAAGTGTTCCGCGCGTCCGCCATCAGTGCGTGGATGACGCGACGGTCGACCTCGTCGAGTTGGAACGCCCCGTCCATTGTCACTCCGGCGCGCCGTCGAGAATCGCAACCCCACTGGAGGCGCCGATTCGCTCCGCCCCAGCGTCTATCATCGCCAGCGCCTCGTCGTAACTCCCGACGCCGCCGCTGGCCTTCACGGGCAGGTACTCGGCCATCAGTTGGACGTCCTCGATTGTCGCACCACCATCGGCGAACCCGGTCGAGGTTTTGACGAACGCGGCATCTGCCCCTTCGGCCGCCTCGCAGGCGCGGTGTTTCTCCTCGTCGGTCAGAAGTGCCGTCTCGATAATGACCTTGACCGGAATCGGAACCGCGGCGACGACTTCGGCGATGTCGGCTTCGACAGCGTCGTCCTCGCCAGCTTTCAGTCGACCGACGTTGACGACCATGTCCAGTTCGTCGGCACCTTGCTCCCACGCGTCGACGGCTTCGGCGCGCTTGGCCTCCGTCGAGTGCTGGCCGTGTGGGAAGCCGACCACAGTAGCGAGCGTCACGTCCGGGGCGTATTCGGCCGCTTCGGCGACGTAACACGGCGGGATACAGACGTTCATCCCGTACTCGACGGCGTCGTCGAGGACGGCTTCGACGTCGTCGAGCGTGGTCTCCGGACCGAGGACGGTGTGGTCGATGCGGGCGGCGAGTTCGCGTCGTTCCATGGCGGCCTCACGGCGGCGGGGGTTAAAATCCCGCTGGAGGCCGGCGGAGGCTGCTGAACACCGCCGGTCGAAGCGCAGGACACCTCCGAGGAGGGTTCGGTAAGGCTTTCACGCCGGCCCGACACTCCTCGCGCCATGCAGGTGTTGCCCGAGGGGTTTGCGCTGCCGCCGCTGCCGTACCTCCTCGCGCTCGTCGTCGGTCTCGCCGCTGTCGGCTACGCGTTCTACCGCCGTCGACCCGCACTCACCGACCGTCACGTGCTGGCGCTCGCGCCGTGGATGGTGACCGGGTCGGCGCTCCACGTCGCCTACGCGCTCGGCGTGCTCCCCGCCGTCGTCGACCCGCTGATGGGGACTCCGTCGGTGTATCTCACGGTCGGCGTCGTCGCCGGCGGCGTCTGGGTCGTCGCCGACGCGCTGAACTGGCCGGTTCCGACTGCCCTCGCCGTCACGGGTGTCGTCGCCGCGATTCCCGCCGTCGGCCTCCCCGTTTCGGCGGCGCTCGCTGCAGGGTCGTTCAGCCCGTTCTGGTCGACTGTCGCGCTCGTCGTCTCGCTCGTGCTCGCGGCGGTGGCGTGGACCGCACTGAAGACAATCCGCCCGGAGACGACCGTCACCCACTGGGCCGGCGCGCTCGCCGTGTTCGGACACACCCTCGACGGCGTCTCGACGGCTGTCGGCCTCGACGTGCTTTCGTTCGGCGAGCGGACGCCACTCTCCCGACTCATCTTCGAGTTCGCCGCCGAACTGCCGACGGCCGATATCATCGGGACGGGATGGCTGTTCGTGCTCGTGAAACTCCTCTTGGCAGGATTCGTCGTCTCGATTATGGCCGACTACGTCCGCGAGGAACCGAGCGAAGGCCTCCTTCTCCTGACGCTCGTCGCGGCCGTCGGTCTCGGGCCGGGCGTGCACAACCTCATCCTCTTCGCCGTCGCCTGATACTCGAATAACTGGAGCACGGCCGCGTCGGGTGGCTTTTTCTCGCCAGCGTCCGAGAATCGTCTCATGCCCCGTGTCATCTGCGCCGGTCACGTCAACTGGGACGTGACGCTCCGCGTCGACCACCTCCCCGAACCCGACGGCGAAGCAGCCATCGAAGCGCAGTCCGGTGCGGGCGGCGGCAGCGCCGCGAACGTCGCCGGCGGCCTCGCCGGTCTGAACGTCGCTACCGACATCTTCGGCAGCATCGGCGACGACGGCCACGGCGCGGACGTCGAAGCGGAACTCGCCGACGCGGGCGTCGACTGCGAGACGCTCGTCCGCGCCGACGGCCCGACAGCAGTGAAGTATCTCGTCGTCGCCGCAGACGGCCGCGTGATGGTTCTGGGACGCGACGGCGTCAACGAAGCGTTCTCGGCTACGGACCTCCCGGCGGAGCGACTCGCTGCGGCTGACCACCTCCACCTGACGAGTCACGACCCGGAGACGGCGGCGGCGCTGGTCGACCGAGCGCACGAAGTCGACGTGTCGGTGAGTTTCGACCCCGGCAGGCGCGTGGGTGACCGGGGTTTCGAGGCGGCACTCGACGGGGCCGACGTGGTGTTTCTGAACGACCGCGAGGCGGCGGCGGCGTTGGACGCCGACCTCTCGCCGAGGGGCCGCACGCTCGTGTTGAAACACGGCCCGCGCGGCGCGGAGGTACGGACGCCGACGGAGACGTACACGCATCCGGGATTCGCCGTCGACACGGTCGACACGACGGGCGCGGGCGATGCGTTCGCCGCCGGCTTTCTGGCGTGTCGTCTCGACGGCGACAACTACGACCGGGCGCTCGCCGTCGCCAACGCCTGCGGCGCACTCGCGGCGTCGGCGCTCGGCGCACGGACGACACTCGACTGGACGGCCGTGGACCGACTGCTCGACGGTGAGTAGCTGCCGGAGGACTGTTGTCAGACGCATCGATTGTCTCCCGCACGTTTATACGACTGCACGAGGTTTTCCGGGTAATGCTCGTCGACATCGTCCTCGAGGTAGCTACGACGCCCCGCGTCGCGTTGCTTGCTCGCCTCGCATTGGGCGCGCTGGCGGGCCTCGTCGCCGCCGTCGTCATGGACGTTCCGATGGGTCGACAGGAAGGCGGCTTCACGCCCGCCTACGTTGCCGCCTCGGTGCTGCGTCGAACGACGCCCGACGAGGTGAGTTTCCGCGACGCCAACGTCGTCCACCACGGCGCGGGACTTCTCGCGGGTGTGCTCTACGCGGTCGTGTTGACCGCCAGCGAAAGCGTCGTGCCGCCGGTGTGGTCACTCGGCGGGGTCGACTTACTCGCACATCTCGTCGCCGTCGGCGTCGTCGTCGGGTTCATCTACGGCTTCTTCGCGTATCTCGTCCTCCCGCGGGCCGGGAGGCGAATCTACGAGGAGCAGTCGACGGCGGTTCGCGGCCAGTGGCTTCGGTCCTCGTTGGTGTTCGGCGCGGCGTTGGCCGTCGTCGCGCCGTTTCTGCTGGCGTTCGTGTGACGTCACCGCCCCAGTCGCAGGTTTCTGACGCTCACTCCTCGGGCGGAAACGGAAGGCTGCCGTCGCCCTCGCGCCGCATCACGTCGCGGACGAACAGTCGAACTCCGTCGACGAGGTCGCCCTCGTCGTCGTACGCACGAACCGTCGCGTCCCACCGGTCGGCGACGGCGCGAATCATCGCACTCCTGACGCCTGCTTCGTGGACGAACAGCACTCGCTCGCGTGCGTGGTCGGACATATCCTCCAACACCGCGCCGACTTCGATGCCGACACCGAGGTTCTGGCCGTCGGCGGGGACGACGAACACGACGGCGTTGCTGGCGCGGGCGAAGCGCAGCGACTGCGTCCCGGCGTCCATCTCGTCTAAGTCGATGTCCGCGTCGGTGGCGAGGAAGGCGTTGAATCCCACGTCCCTGAGGTCGTCGCGGAGACGTTCGAGGAAGGCGAACATCTCGCTGTTCTCGCCGTGGTGGGCCTTGTACGGCCCCATGAGGTAGACGAGGAAGCGCCGATACTTCGTCGGTGGGAGGGTGTCGAGGAGACGGTCGCGCATCTTTGCGGAGTCGTTCTCAGTGCGGTAGTATAAAAATAGCGGGTGTTTCAGGAGTAGTTGACTCAAGAAGTGTTAAGGTATCACGGAGTAGATACAGAGTATCAACGGCGTATATACTACGTGAACGACCCCCATCGTAACCCAGCAAGAGCGGCACACTAATCCAGAGTCAGACGGCCCAAACAAATGTCCAAAGCCAAACACCCCCACATCCCCGAACTCCCCGAGGACGGCGTCCTCACGCTGAGCGAGTACCTCGCCATGCAACGCTCCATCGGCGAGGAGACGCGCTACCGCGTACTCGCCGAACTGCTGCGCGAGGGCGAACTGAGCGCGAGCGAGTTGGCCGACAGCCTCGACAGCCCCTCGAACCGCCTGCACTACCACCTCGACAAACTCGTCGACGTCGGATTGGTGGCGAATCGGAAGCGGCGCGAACGGGGGAAGGACGGTCTTTACTCGTACTACACGGCGACGGCGCTCGGCGAGGCCATCATGACTCACGGCGTGAGCGAACTCATCGCCGAGGAGCGCGAACTGCTGCAGCGGTACGGCTGAGTTCGAGCCAGTTCGTACTCAGTGAGCAATACTTTTCTCCGGCCGCAGAGTCCTCGAACTGATGCCCTCCAGACGAACGTTTTTAGCCACGTGTGGCGCGGTGCTGTCGACGTCGGTTGCCGGATGTACGGAACTGGTGACTTCGCCCGACTTCACCAGCGGTGCGAGTACGTCCGCTGACTCGGCGGTGCTTCGTTATGGACCGACACCGACCGACGGTGCGCCGTTCGCAGCCAAGGTGTTCACAACCGCCGAGACGGCTCGCTCGGAAATCCACTGGGATGCGCTCCCCGAACCGTACCACGAGTACCGTGACATCGACTTCTCGGAGTCGTTTCTCGCGGTTTACGTCACGCGCTATCAGGTGCTTCCGCCAGGGCAGTTCAAGGGCTGGTGTCCGCTATCGAAACTTGACGGCGACGAGTTCGTCTTCGAGTTGAAACTGGAGACGTGGCCACCGGTTGCCGGAAATCGTGTTCAGGTGCAACTCGAACAGTGGATGCTCAACGGAAACGAGCCACCGAAGCGGGCGCGAGTCGACGTTTCGCTCGTCGATTATCGCACTGAACGGATTTGTACGGACTGAACCCCGAGAAATCTCGAACCCGACATCGTTGGAGCGGTCTACGATACCAATCAGTTTTTCTCCGCGACGCGTGAGCCACGACTATGGCAAAACAGCCGCACCTGCTCGTCGAGGACGGAGACGTACACGACATCGCGCTCATCCCCGGCGACCCGGGCCGCGTCGACCGAATCGCCGACCAGTGTGAGAACGTCGAAGAGGTCGCACAGAACCGCGAGTACAAAATCGTCAACGCCGAGTACGACGGCGTTCCGCTCACCATCTGTTCGACCGGTATCGGCTGTCCATCCGCCGCCATCGCCGTCGAGGAACTCTCACGCGTCGGCGTCGACACCGTGATTCGCGTCGGTACCATCGGCGCGCTACAGGAACACGTCGAAATCGGCGACATGATTGTGGCGACGGGTGCGGCCAAAGAGGAAGGCACCTCGAAACGCTACGAGTCGGAAGTGTACCCGGCAGTCCCCGACTACGGGGTTCTGACGGCGCTCGTCGATTCCGCGGAAGCCAACGACGAGGACGTCCACGTCGGCCCCATCGTCTCCGACGATGCGTTCTACAACGAGTCCGACGAGTACGTCGAGGAGTGGAACGCGGCGAATCTGCTCGCCATCGAGATGGAGGCAGCCACGGTGTTCTCGCTCGCCCGCCGCAAGGGGATGCGCGCTGGTGCCATCTGTACCGTCGACGGCAACCTCGTGAAGGGCACGCAGAAAGGTGCGGACTCCGACGACGAACTCCCCGAGAAGGCGAAGAACAACGTCGAGCGCGCCATCGCCATCACGCTCGATGCGGTGACGACCGTCGCCTGAGTCCTGAATGTTCGACCGGGTGGTGAGACGAGTCGGCGACGTGCTCCGGCGACTCCGCCGCATCGAGCGGCGGGAACTCGTGGAGTTGCGGCGCTGGATGGAGAACACCAGCAACCTCGTCCACCTCTCGGTACTCGTGTTTGTCCCGCTTCTCATTGCGCTCGTCACCCACCTCTCGAATCTGACGGCGCTGTCGTTTCTGCTGTTTCCACCGCTCGCGTCCGGGACGTACACGCTGTTTGCGGACCCGGAAGGTCAGTACGCGGACCCGATTCGGTTCGTCGCGGGGTTCGCGGCGGGTGCGGCCGCGGGATGGCTCGCCGAGGCCGTCGCCGTCACGCTGTTCGGGCCCGTGGGTTCGACCACCGTTAGCCCCGTCAGCGCTGCGCTGGCCATCTTCTTCGCCGGGGCGGTGACGTGGGGCCTCGACGTGGAGGAACCGGCGGCGTACTCGACGGCGCTGCTCGTTCTCGTCGCCGTCGACGCCGAACCGTGGGAGTATCTTCTCGCGGTCGTCGGTCTCAGCAGCGTCGTCGCGTTCGTGTTCGTGCTTTGGCGCTCGCGCTTCTACGAACGTCGCGCGCAGTATCTGTACGGAACCACCCGCGGCGACGACCACGTTCTCGTCCCGATGCGCGGCGAGACGGCGACGAAGACGGCGCTGTTCGCCGCGCGACTCGCGGCGGCCCACGAAGCCGGGAAAGTCGTTCTGCTCGATGTGCTCGACGACCCCGAACACGCCGCTGCAGAGCGGGCGATTCTCGACGACGAACTGTCGGCGGCGACGAGCGGCGTGTCCGCCGACACCGACATGGCCGCGAAAAGCGAGTCACGGCGTTCCGATTCGGTCGACCCCGAACCCGCCGAAGCAGTCGACGATGAAACCGCCGAGGCCGTCGACGACGCCGCCGACAGACTCCAGACCGAAGCCCAACGGATTCGAACGCGAATCGGGGTCCCTTGCGAAGTCGTCGTCGCCAGCGGGTCACCCGGTACTGTGGCCGTCCGCGCCGCCCGCGAGACGAACTGTGACCTCGTCGTAGTTCCGTTCGAGTCCGAAAACGGCCACCTCTCGGGCGTCGTCCGCACCATCTTCAACGGCCCGACCGACGCCGTCGCGTTCCGTTCTCGAACCGGGAAGGAGCGATGGCGACGTATCCTCGTCGCTGTCTCGCGGCCCGGCGACTCCGCACACGCGATGATAGATTTCGCCGAGCGACTCGCTGGACGCGGCGGTCACGTGAGCATCTGTACCTGCATCAGCACCGAAACCGAACGACGTACCGCCGAGAACAAACTCGCCAAACTCGTCGAAACGACGCGGGGACACGTCGAAACGCGCGTCGCCCGCGCGGACATCAAATCGTTCATCGCGGCCAACGCCGAGGCGTACGACCTCGTCGTCATCGGGTCCAGCGGCGACCGAAGCGCCGCGTCGCGCTTCATCTCACCACCGACGTTCGAGCGCCTCGAATCGCTCGACTGCGACCTCGCGGTCGTCGACCGCGGGCGCGCGAACTGAGCGGACCAGCGGCGTTCGAGTCCGTTCTCAGTGCTCAGCGCTCTATCGAGCGGTCGTGCAGCAGTCGCTCTGCGACGTCTTCGATACCCTGTCCGCCGAGCGCCGACGCCGCGAGTAGATGGCCACCGAGCGCCGCGGGACTGATAACCGTGTTCGCACCCGCCCGTTTCAGCTTCTGGACGTTTCCGCGCTGTGTCGCTGCTGCGACGATGGGCACGTCGGGGTTCAACTGTCGGGCGGTGAGAATCGCCAGCGCGTCCTGTGCGTCGTCGTTCGTCGCGGCGACGACGGCGCGCGCCTCCTCGATGCGGGCGCGCTTCTGAGGTTCGTCGTCGCTCGGGTCGGCGGTGAGCACGTGGTCCCCACGCTCGGTCAGTTCCTGTGCGCGGGCGCTGTCGCGGGTGACGACGAGATACTCCGCCTCGTCGCGCAGTTCTTCGAGAATCGGTTCCGTCAGTTCCCCGTACCCGAGTACGAGGACGTGGTCTTCTAGAAGCGAGAGTTGTGTGTCTGTCATGCGTCCGAGTGTTCTGGCGAATCGAGCCTCGATAGCGGGCGTCAGGAGCGTCCCGAGGGCGACGGCGAAACTCGCCGTGCCGGTCAGAAGCACCGACATGGCGAACAGTTTTCCGGCTTGGCTGGCGGGCGTCACGTCGCCGTAGCCGACGGTGCTGGCGGTGACGAGCGTGAAGTAGAACGCGTCGACGACGGTGTCGACGGTGCCGAACTCGTCGCGGAGTGCGTACGTCCCTACCGTTCCGTACAGTTGCGCGAGCGCGATAGCGGCCAACGCCGCCTGCTGGGTCGTCGAGAGTTCGGCGCTCTCCTCGAAGTGACGGCGGTTGAGCAACACGACCGGTAGCGCCAGAATCGAGAGCACGACGAGCGGGTACGCGAGCGGACTCGACTGCAGGAGTCCCTGTGCGGCCGACAGCGGCAGCAACAGAACCGCCGTGTACCAGCCGATTCGGAGCCCGTTTCGGAGCGCGTAAACGCTCGCCAAGAGCAGAAACCCGGTGAACGCACCGGTGAACGCGGCCGCCTGCTGGACGAACGGCGGAACGTACGCGGCGAGCGGACCGTCGACGCTCGGCACGTCGAGTCCGAGGATGCCGAACCCGGCGACGCCCGTGACGACCGACAGCGTCGCTGCGGCGAACGTGAGCGCGACGGCCAGTCGCGCGCCCAGTCGTTCTCGATTCACCTCCATACCACCGGAGTGGTCCGCACTGACACATAAATTCGCCCGAACCGGTTCGTCCTCGCTACCGCTGTTAGCTTCGGTAGAGGTTTATCCGGGGACACCCGTGGCGACGCTATGGCAGAATCGATTCCGTTCGAGATTCTGCGGGGTCTCTATCTCGGCGTTCTCACGGGAATCATCCCTGCGCTGGTCTCCGCGGGTCTCGGCTTCGTGTTCAAATACTTCACCGGCGTCTCCATCCCCGGGTTCGGTGTGGTCGTCTTTGCACTCGCCATCGCGGGTGCCAACGGCGGCCTCTTGGCGCTGAGCGACGACAGCCTCACCGCCGGACAACACGGCTTCGCGCTCACCATCGCCATCCTCGTCGTGTTGATGCTGTCACTGTACGCGCACGCACAGGGCGACAAACTCGGCGGCAGCCTCCCGAAACGAATCACGTTCAAATCGCTCCGCGAGCGGACGCTCTCGGGTGACGTGGTCGAACTCGTCGGCGGCCGCCGCCGGGTGACGGTCACCGTCGCTGGCGACGTCGACGACATCGAAGGCTACCCGCCGCTGTCGCCTTCGCTCCGCACGGAACTGAGAGATGGCGAGTGGGAGTTCCCGGCGGACGTCCCACTGTCGGAACTCGAAAGCCGACTCGCCGAGCGACTCCGAACCGACTACGACCTCGCGGAAGTGACGGTGACGCTCGACGAGAACGCCCGCGCGAGACTGGCGGCCGCGCCGCCGGTCGGCGGCCTCTCGAAGCGTCTCTCGCCGGGCCAACGTGCCGTTTCGGTCGAGACGCTCGTGCCGACGGGCGTCGCCCGCGGCGAGTCGGTCACGCTCCGGACACCCGACCGAACCATCGACGGGACTGTCGTGACGGTCAACGCCGCCGAACCGTCGGCGAGTTCGGCGACGCCGGACGCCGACGACGCGGAAAGCGATGAGGACGAAGACGAGAAACCGGCCGTCGTCCCCGCGGCCCCCGTCGCCGCCGGCGGCGAGGGTCGACTCACCGTCGCCGTCGACCGACCCGACGCGGAGGCGCTGTTGTCGACGGGCGCACCACAGGTCGTCGTCCGGTCACGGGGAACTCGCCGCGAGTTCGAGTTGACGACGCTACTGCGGCGGGCGGGCCGGCGGATTCAGCGACTCTCGGTCCGCTCCGACGGCGCACTCGACGGGACGACCCTCGGCGACGCCGGCGTCCGCGACGCCTACGACGTGGCCGTGCTCGCGGTTCGGCGCGACACGTGGCGCTTCGCGCCGCGCGGCGACACGCAACTGGCAGCGGGTGACGAACTGTTCGTCGTCGGGTCACCGGGTGCGCTGTCGGCGTTCGCGGAGGTGGTCGCGTGAGGGGCGTCGGGTCGCTCGCGTCCGTCTGGTTGCAAGTCGCGACAGAGGAACCGCTCGGTGCCGAGACGGGGTTCGTCGGCGACGCGCTCTACATTCTCGGCCTCGCGTTCGCCGCCGCCGTCGTCGCCGCCGTCGGTGCGTTCGCCTACCGGTGGTACTTCCGGGAACGGCCGCCGCGGGGACTCACCGTCCTGCTCGGCCTCTCTGCCGTCGTTCTCTATCTCAACACCGCCAAACTGAGCGACATCGCGCTCGGAAACGGCGGCGACGAACTGTTCGTCGTCGGCAACGTGCTGTTCAACCTCGGTGCGCTCGCGGCCGCCACCGTCGCGGCCCCCGTCGGCGCGCAGGTCGGCGACACGCTCGCCCGAAACACCTCGGCGTTCTCGGGAGTGCGCGAAATCGAAGGCGAGGTGAGCCGAGTCGTCCGCTCTGTCGGCCGCGTTATCTCGGTGACGCTCCCCGACGAAATCGACGATATGGCCGAGTACGACCCCGTCGCCGACGCGACGAAGGAGGCGCTCGCCGGCAAGACGCTGTTGTTCCCGCGACGGCTCACGGTGGCCGAACTCCGAGAGCGACTGGTCGCCCGCCTCCGCGAGGATTACGGCGTCGGTCACGTCGACCTCGATTTGACCGACGACGGCGAAGTCGAGTATCTCGCCCTCGGCAGTCGCCTCGCGGGTATCGGCCCGACGCTCGCCCCCGGCGGCGTCGCCGTCGCGGTCCGCGCCGACCCGTCGCTCGACGCCAGTCCCGGCGACACCGTGCAGGTGTGGCGCACCGACGACGAGGGACCCGCCCGAGTGCTGACCGGCGAACTCCGCGCGACGACCGACGACACGGCGACGCTCGCCGTCGACGAAGCGGAGGTCGACCGTCTCGACGGCGCACAGTCGTACCGCCTCGTCACGCTGCCGGTCGACCCCGGCGTCGACCGACAGTTCGCGGCACTGCTTCGAACCGCCGACGAGACGATGGGCGTCATCTCGGTCGCCGAGACCGACTCGGGGACGCACGCGACGGTCGGCGACTTGGCGACGACAGTCGTCGCAATCCGGCCGGCGGACGGTCTCGTCGAAGCCATCCCGCCCCGGTCGCGGGAACTGTCGACGGGCGACGCGCTGTACGTCATCGCCCGCCCGGACGAACTCCGCCGTCTCGAACGGACGGTCGGAACGGCGACGGGGACCGTCGGCGACGACGACTGACCGGCGGTGACGACGGCTGTCGTCGCCTCGAACTCCACTGAACTCCACCGAACTTCGCAGAACCCCGCAATCCTCATGTCGACTGCGCGGCGAGTAGCGCGCATGCAGTGGAAACTCTTTGCGGACCTCGCGGAGACGGCCGGCACTCGAACCGTCTCGCTCGACGCCGACTGCGACACCGTCGGTGATGCGCTCGACACGCTGCTCTCGTCGCGCCCGGCGCTCGAAGCGCGCGTTCTCGACGACGACGGCGACGTGCGCGACCACATCAACGTTCTCCGAAACGGCGAGAACGTCTTCACCGGTGAGGGACTCGACACGCCGGTCGACGCCGACGACGAACTCGCGCTGTTCCCGCCGGTCAGCGGCGGCTAAATCCAAATTAGGACTCGTTGAGCACTCACACGACGGCTACGAGCGTTTATACCAGAGAACGCGGCCACCTTTCTCCGTGACCTGACGACGGCCGCGAGCGGGCCGAGGCGGGTGTGCGGCGTCTCCCTCGCGTGTCGGCGACGAGCGTGTCGACGGATGGACTCGTTGACGGACAGACGGACGCGTCGACGCCTCGTCTCACAGCGGTGACGCCGCCTGTTCGCCCTTCAGACCATCGCATCCGACGAAATTTCCGGATGCGCTCGCACGTACTCGACGAGTTGCGGTGCGTACGCCGCAATCGGCGGACAGGCGATGTCGGTGCCAGCGAGGTCGCGCCGAGCGTTGCCGTCGACGTAGCGGGTCGGGTGTGTGAGATAGTCGAGCGTCTCTGGGTCGACACGGAGCGCGTTCGCCGCCTGCGGGACGACATCGAGTAGACGCTTTCCAGCGCTCCCACCGACCGGAACCGTGACGGCGCGGCGGTCCATCGCCGCGGCGAGACACCGGACGAACGCCGGGACCGACAGCGGTGCCGGGTCGCAGAGCTGATACACCCGATTCGCCGAACGGTCGAGTCCGCTCAGGTGGTCGATAGCGTCGACGACGTAGTTTCGGGGGACGACGTTCAGTTCACACCGCTCAGCACCGCGTCCGAGCGGAACGACGGCGACCCGGGGTTGCCGCGACAGCAAGCGCACGAGCGAGTATGGGCCGTCGTACTTCTGGGTCGCTCCCGTCTCGCTGTCGCCGACAACGATTGCCGGTCGGTAGATAGTCGTCGGCAGTCCCTCGGCCATCGCGCGCTGAACTGCGACCTCAGCCAGATACTTCGTCTCCTCGTAGGCGTTGTTGAACGACTGCCCCACGTGGAGGTCGGATTCGGTGAACACGCCGTCGTGTCGACCGCTCACGTAGCAGGTGCTCACGTACTGGAACCGTTGGAGGTTCGGACAGCCCTCCGCGAACGCGAGTACGTGCTTCGTCCCGCGGACGTTGACCGCCATGCCGACCTCCCGGTCGACGCCGAGGTCGTACACCGCCGCGAGGTGGAACACGTCGGTCGCCTCGCGTTGGAGCGTCCGCCGTGTCTCTGCATCCAAGCTGAGCGACGAGTCAGTGATGTCGCCGTCGTAGAGCGTGAGCGACTCTCTCCAGTCGTCGCCGGCGAGTTCGGCCGCTCGCTCTTCGGCTTGGGTGCGATACTTCGGCTGGACGAGACACGTCACGTCGCGGCCGCGGCCGAGCAGTCGCTCGACGAGCGCTGACCCGAGAAATCCGGGAAAGCCGGTGAGAAAGACGGTCATCGAAGCCACTCCACGACACGTTTCTGTGCGCCGAGCAGCGCGACCATCCCCCGTTGCCACCACGCGTCGGGAATCGAATCCGGTGGCATCGTCGGCGCGCCACGGTCGACGGCGACCGTTTGGGACTCGGTGTACTTGCGAATCCCTTCGGGGCCGTGTCGCCGGCCGACGCCGGACTCCTTCATCCCGCCCATCGGTGCGTCTACCGACGACCACGCAGTTGCGTACGCGTCGTTGACGTTGACGGTCCCGCACTCGATTCGCTCGGCGACGGCCTCACCTCGCGCCTCCTCACCGGTCCAGACGCTTCCGTTGAGTCCGCGGTCGGAGTCGTTCGCCCGTTCGACCGCCTCGTCCTCGTCTTCGACTCGGTACACCGAGACGACGGGCCCGAACGTCTCGCTACGAAAGAGCGTCATCTCAGGGGTCACGTCGGTCAGAACCGTCGGTTCGTACACGTACGGTCCGCGGTCTGGCCGTGGCCGACCGCCGCTCAGGACGGTCGCACCCTTCTGAACGGCGTCTTCGACGTGCTCGGTCGTCTTTTCGAGTTGGTCGGCCGAGACGAGTGACCCGACTTCGACGTCGTCGCCGAACGCCGCGCCGACCGAGAGCGCTCGCGTTCGGGCGACGAACGCGTCGAGAAACGCGTCGTACACGTCGGTGTGGACGTACAGACGCTCCGTCGAGAGACACAGTTGTCCCGCGTTCGAGAAACAGCCGACGACCGCGTCGGCGGCCGCGGCGTCGACGTCGGCGTCGTCGAGGACGACACCCGGGTTCTTGCCGCCGAGTTCCAACGAGCAGTCGACGAGGTGTTCGCCCGCGAGCGACCCGACTATCCGTCCGACGTCGACGCTGCCGGTGAATCCGACGAAGTCGACGCTGGCCACGAGCGACTCACCCAGTTCGTCGCCGCGGCCGGTGACGACCTGTAACAGGTCCGAAGGAAGGCCACAGTCGACGAGCAGGTGCGCGGCGTAGAGAGCGGTAAACGGCGTCCCTTCGTCGGGTTTGAGGACGACGGCGTTACCCGCCAGAAGCGCGGGAATCGCGTCCGAAATCGACAGCGTCAGTGGGTAGTTCCACGGTGTGATGAGGCCGACGACGCCGACGGGACGGTAGTTGACAGTTACCTTCGAGAGCAGCGGAAACACCGACGAGCGACGCTCGCGCTGTAGGTGGTCGTCACCCTGTGTCGAATAATACTGTGCGGTGAGCGCGACGTCTAGGAGTTCGACGAACGCGTCCCGCTTCGACTTTCCCGACTCCGCCTGCATTAGTTCCAGCAGTTCCTCGCGTCGGGCGAGGAGTCTGTCGTGAAACCGACTGAACACCGCCGCTCGTTCCTCGAAGGGTTGTGCGGCCCACTCTGACTGCGCCTCTCGGGCGCGTCCGGCAGCGTCGACGACATCCTCCGCTGTCGCCGCCGGAACCGTCCCGAGAGACTCACCGGTAAACGGTGCTTCGACCGAGAGCGACGCCGACGAACTCGTCTCCGCGGCAACCGTACGTAACGCGTCGAGGTCGGCGGTCGGGCGAACCGACGTAACTTCGCTGTTCATGCGTTCTGTTGGGCGAGTGACCCATTGAATGGTCCGGTCCGGCGGGTTCGACAGCAGGGCAGATGTTACGACGACCTTCTCGGCTGACGCTACGTCTCGGCGAGTCGGTATCCATTGACTGGAAATCGAGAGAGAAGGAAATCGAGAGAAACGAAAGGAGTCCGAGAACGGTGGCGGTTGGGTTCGTTACTCGGGACGCGGACGGGCGACGAACAGCGTCTGCACGACGCTGAATGGGTCGTACACCGACTGGTGGCACTGGCAGTAGACGGCGTTCGCACCGCCGAACGTCGCCGAGGACCCCGTGGTTTTGTAGCCGGGGACACAGCAGAAGTGCGTACACTTGTTCAGCCAGGCGATGACGCCTTGGGAGGTGCTCGCGTTGAGCCACTCGTTGTTCTGGGCGGCCTCTTCGATGCGTTCGCTCCGAATCATCTGCACCGGGATGACGTCCTCGGCGTCTTGGGAGCGCCAGTTTCCGGCGGCTGGTTTACCGATACCGGCCTCACCGATACCGTTGCCCCACGTCTCGTAGTCGTCGAAGTCGCTGATGTTGAACCGGTCTCCCTCGGACTTCGACTCCTGTTGCCACGCGTACGGCGGTGCCGAACCGGAGCGGAAGTAGTTGTCGCTCTCGTAGGTGGGGTCGAGGCCTTCGTAGGACTCGACACCGCAGTACTGGAACCACTCCGAGGAGTACGTCGTCCCGCCGAGTTGCGTCTGTGCCAGTTGCACCTCGACACCGTTCTGCTCGACGGTCTGGACTTCGGGCCAGACACCTCTGATGTAGCCTTCGTCGTCGATTTCGATGGGAATCTGGGGCATCCCACGCGGTGCTGGCCCCGCGACGTTCTCGATGGCGTACGCCTGCGTCGAACCCCCACCCGCACCCGAAGCGTTCGTGGTGGCGTTGATGCTCGTAGTCCCGAGGACCCCGACGCCTGCGAGGGTAGCGCCGCCGACGACGCCTTTGACGAACCGACGTCGGCCGGATTCAGCGGGATACTTGTCGCTTTCGCTCATAGCTATGCCTTGGAGTGACCGATAAAAAGACTGACGAAGTGGGTGGGGGGTCCGTTCGCCGTCGCCGAAATCAGGTTGGGATGGAGCGCTCGAACTCCGGTTAGCTATATAGGTCACTTAGCGAGCTTTTTACTCCTCGCTGGTCGCAGTTCGGACGACGACGCCACGACAGTCCACACGTGAGTACAGCCAGCCCCGTGGCGCGTCACCGGCCCCGTCCCCGGGGCCTGATTCCACACGACGGTACCGGGCCGTACGGAGCCAAACGGCCCTCATCGCTGCAGTCAGACATCACTCGCAGTTCTCTTCCCTCTCTTTTTTCGGCGACAGACACAGACTGTCATAGAAGATAGTACTCGATTCCGAGGCAATTTTTCGACGATTGTCGCGGACTTTTACCCTATGCCACTCGTACACGTACACATGGACCTGCACAACCGGACGGTTCGCCAGGACGTCCGCGAACTCGGTGCGTTGCTCGGCGACGTTCTGGAGGCACAGACCTCCACCGAAGCGTTCGAGACGGTCGAAGAACTGCGGACGAACGCCATCGGCTACCGCAAAGGCGACGTCGAGTCGAGACAGGAACTGTACGACGTACTCGGGCGACTCCGTTCGGGCGACGAGAGCGTCGTCGCCCGTGCGTTCACGACGTACTTCGAACTCATCAACCTCGCCGAGGAACGTCAACGGGTCCGTGCGGTCAGACGTGGGTCACAGGACGGTACCCTCGACGACAGCCTCGTCGACACCGTCGCCGCGCTCGCGGACGCCGACGCCGACGCCCACACCGTCCAGCAAGTTCTCGACGATGTCCTCGTCGAACCGACCTTTACCGCGCACCCGACCGAGGCGCGCCGGAAGACGGTCAAATCGAAACTCCGCGCGATTGCAGGCGATTTGGAGACGCTCGACGAGCGTCGCCTCACCGACCAGGAACAGGAGCAGACGTGGCACGAGATAGACGCCGAGGTGACGAGTCTCTGGCAGACGGCGCAGGTCCGCAACCGTCGTCCGGAACCGACCGACGAAGCCCGAAACGTCCAGTGGTACCTCGAAAACACGCTGTTCGACGTGACCGGCGAAGTGTACAGCGAACTCGAAGACATCGTCTCGGAGGCGTACGGTGACGAGGTACGGGTGCCGAAACTGTTCGAGTTCCGCTCGTGGGCCGGCAGCGACCGCGACGGCAACCCGTACGTCACCGTCGACGTGACCGAGGACACCTTGGAACGCCAACGCTCGGTCGTCCTCCAGCGCTACCGCGACGCGCTCAAACGACTCTCCGGCGTGCTGAGTCAGGACGGTAGCCGTATCGACATCGGGCCGGCGTTCGAGCAGTCGTTGGAAGCCGACCGCGAGCGACTGCCCGCGACGGCCGAGGAGGCGACAACGCGCTACCCCGACGAACCGTACCGTCAGAAACTGAAATTGATGCGTGAACGTCTCGAACGCGTCGAGGACGTTCGCCCCGACGGCTACGACGACGCCGCCGAACTGACGGCCGACCTCGAAGCTATCGCCCAGAGCCTGAAACTGAACGGAGCCGAGCGCGTCGTTTCCGCATACGTCGAACCGCTGATGCGACAGGTCGACACGTTCGGCTTCAGTCTGGCGAGTTTGGACCTGCGCGACCACCGCGAGAAACACACGAGCGCCATCGCGGAGGCGCTGGCCGTCGAAGGCATCGAGTACCGCTCGATGGACGAGGACGAACGCGTCGAGATGCTCACCGAAGCCGTCCTACAGGAGAAGCCGATACTCGACTTGGACGACCTCAGCGAGTTCTCCGACGAAACGACGCGGGTGCTTCGCCGCTTCCACAAACTCGGCGACTGGCAGCGGGAGTACGGCGTCAGTGCCATCGACACCTACGCCATCTCGATGACCGACGAACCGAGTCACGTCCTCGAAGTGCTGTTCCTCGCAGACCAAGCGGGCGTCGTCTCGCTGCCGGACCACTGCGGCATCGACATCGTCCCGCTTCTCGAAACCGAGTACGCGCTCAACGGCGCGCGCCGCATTATGGGCACGCTGTTCGAGAACGAAGCCTACTCACAAGCACTGGCCGCGCGGAACGGCCTCCAGGAGATTATGCTCGGTTACTCCGACTCCAACAAGGAGAACGGCTTCCTCGCGGCGAACTGGGACCTCTACAAGAACCAGCGTCGCCTCGCCGACATCACCGACGAACACGACGTCGATATGCGTCTGTTCCACGGCCGCGGTGGCTCTATCTCCCGCGGCGGCGGCCCGATGAATCAGGCGATGCTCGCGTTGCCGAACGAGACGGTGTCGGGGCAGATCAAGTTCACAGAGCAGGGCGAAGCCATCGCCGAGAAGTACGCGAACCCGCGTATCGCCGAGCGCAACCTCGAACAGATGCTCGACGCACAGATTCGCGCCCGCTACGAGGCGATGCAGGAACCGAAAGAACACGTCCCCGACGAGTGGGCCGAGGCGATGGACACGATGTCCACCGCCGCCCGCGAAGAGTACCGCGGCCTGTTGGAGACCGACGGATTCGTCTCCTACTTCGAGCAGGCGACGCCCATCACCGTCATCGAGGAACTGAACCTCGGCTCTCGTCCCGCCTCCCGGTCGGGCGAGCGGACCGTCGAGGACCTCCGCGCCATCCCGTGGGTGTTCTCGTGGACGCAGTCGCGCTGTATCCTCCCCGGGTGGTACGCGCTCGCGACCGGTCTGGACGCGTATCTCCACGACGGCGGCGACGAGGAGACACTCCAAGAGATGTACGACGAGTGGCCGTTCTTCCAAACGACACTCGACAACGCGGCGCTGTCGCTGGCGCGGACGGACCTCGAAATCGCCGCCGAGTACGCCGCCCTCGCCGACGCGTCGCTTCGCGCGGAGTTCTTCGACCGCATCGAGACCGAGTACGACCGTGCGACCGAACTCGTGCGCGATATCTCGGGACGCAACTCGCTGTTGAAGCGTGAGTGGCTCGGCGAGAGCCTCCGCCGCCGTAACCCGTACGTCGACCCGCTGAACCTGCTGCAGACGCACCTGCTGTCGCAGACCCACCGGACGACCGAAGAGGAACGGACGCTTCGGCTCACCGTGAAAGGCATCGCTGCTGGGATGAAGAACACCGGGTAGTCGCCGGGTCCGTCGACACCGACGGCACCGGCCACCGAACGACCGCTTCGCCGAAGAGCAACACTTAGCCTCCCCCCGTTCGACGCGCCTGCAATGAACTTCTTCGACCGGTTGGCCGACCGCATCGCCACCGTCGACAGTGTCGTCTCGGTCGGGTTGGACGCGGACCCGTCACGCATCCCCGACCACTTACAGGAAAAAGACCTGCCGCAGTGGGCGTTCAATCGCCGCATCATCGACGCGACGCACGAACACGCCGCGGTCTACAAGCCGAACGCGGCCTTCTACGAGTCCGAAGAGGGATGGCGCTCGCTCCGCGAGACCATCGCCTACGCCGAGGGCAAGGGCGTTCCAATCCTCTTAGACGCCAAACGCGCCGACATCGGCAACACGACCCGACAGTACGCGAAACTGCTCGACGACGTCGACGCTATCACGGTCAACCCGTACATGGGCCGCGACTCGCTGGAACCGTTTCTCTCCCGCGAGGACAAGGGCGTGTTCGTCCTCTGTCGGACCTCGAACCCGGGCGCGTCGGACCTCCAAGACCTCGAACTCGACACGGGTGAGCCGTTGTACGAACGGGTCGCGGCGCTCGCGGACCTCTGGAACCGCAACGACAACGTGGGTATCGTCGTCGGCGCGACAGCGCCGGAAGAACTGGAGTCGCTGCGCGAACAAGTGCCCGAACTTCCGTTCTTGGTTCCCGGTGTTGGCGCACAGGGCGGTGACGCCGAGGCGGCGGTGGAGTTCGGACTCCGCGCGGACGGCGTCGGCCTCGTAAACTCCTCGCGCGGCATCATCTTCGCCGGCGAGGGCGAGGGCTTCGAGAAAGCCGCCGGGCGCGCTGCCCGACGGATGAAACGGCGTCTCAACGAGTTCCGGTAGTCTCGAAGAGACCGGTCGTCAGTCGCCCTACCGAACGTCAGTCGACTAATCCGGCGTCACGGATGTGTGCTTCGAGTGCCGCCTCGCTGTCGAACTCCTTGCCACACGTCTCACAGACGTACGCTTCGACTTCGTTCGTTCCGTCTGTCTCGTCCTCCGAGCGCGTCATCGCATTACGTCTGACTGGTCGATTTCGCTCGTCTGGTCGTCGGACTGTCGTGCCGCGGACGCACACCGAACACAGATGCTCAGTTCGCGGTCGTAGTGTTCACTGCAGACCATCGCGCCGCAGTTCGGACACGTCTGCGACGCTTCCGCCGACTCGCACACCTGACAGACGCCACTGACACTCATACCCGCGGTACGACGCCGAGTCACTTGAGCGCTGGGCAGGTGGTGTCGGTGTCCGTCGTCCGACGCAGAGTGCGGCAGGGTGCGCCGGGGGGCAGCGGGGTACCAGTTCGACCCGTCGAACCGGGCGGGAGCCTTAGGTCCGTGCAGTCCATAGCACCGCCGTGGACCGCGACTTGCTCATCATGGGACTCGCTGCCGTCTTCGCGGGGATTACTGTCCTCCTCGCGGTTCTCGGGTTGAGCTATCAGCCGTTTCTGCTGGTCCTCGCGCTTCCGTTCGGGGCGACGACGTACTTCATGTGGTATCAGGCGAGCGGTCGCCTCACCGACCAAGCGCGCACCCGCCGGGTCCGCCGCGAACCGTCAGGGTTCGGTGCGGGCGCACGACGCGAGAACGTCCGTCAGAACCGACGCCGAGCACGCCGGGGTGCGGGTGCGGGCCCGGGAGGGCGAGCGGGTGCTGGCGCGCGGACGAACGGCGGCGCGAGAACGGGCGCACCGCGGACGACGCCCGGCCCGAGTCGCGCGGAGGCGTACCGCGCGCTGGATTTAGAACCCGGCGCGAGCACCGCCGAGGTGAAACGCGCCTACCGTTCGAAAGTCAAGGAAGTCCATCCAGACACCGAAACCGGCGACGAGGAGTCGTTCAAGCGGGTGAACCGAGCGTACGAGTCGTTGAACGAATGAGAGTCCGCTCGTCGACATGGCGGCTCTTACATCAGCTGTCTTTGCCTTTCGTACCCGTCTCGTCCCGGCGTATCGAACACGCCCGAGAGCGTCCGTAGACGAAAAATCTGTGTCTACAGACTTCGAGAACTCCGTATCGCTCGGTAGCGCTTCTGTGCTATGTCTTCTCAAAACACGAAAAAGGTTTTAGCAAACCGACGCTTACCGCCGCCCATGAGCGCCGACCGGGCCGCCCTGCAAGAGGCCCTACAGCGCGGAGAGGAAGAAGGCGGCTACATCGAGTTCAAAGAACGGCTCTCCAAGGAGGTCCACCTCTCGGGTGGCCGCATGGAGAGTCTCGCCGCCCAACTTCGACACCGAGTGCTCTCCGGCGACGGGGAGGCGACGTACGTCGTCGGCGTCACCGACGACGGCGGCATCGCCGGCATCTCCTCGGAGGCCTTCTCGGAGTCGATGGACGTGCTCTCGCTGCTCGCCGAAGAAGCGAGCGCGCACATCGAAGACGTAGACACTTGGGGCGTCGGCGGCGAGGCCGACGCGGGTCTCGTCGGCATCGCAACCATCCGCGAGGGTGCGATGCTCGAAACCGACGAGGAACACATCGTCGTCGGCACAGCGGGACACGTCGACCACGGCAAGAGCACGCTCGTCGGGTCGCTCGTCACCGGTCAGGCCGACGACGGCGACGGCGGCACCCGAGGTTTCCTCGACGTGCAACCGCACGAGGTCGAACGCGGCCTCTCGGCGGACCTCTCGTACGCCGTCTACGGCTTCGACGACGACGGCCCGGTTCACATGCGCAACCCGCACCGAAAGAGCGACCGCGCACACATCGTCGAAGAGGCCGACCGCCTCGTCTCCTTCGTCGACACGGTCGGTCACGAACCGTGGCTCCGAACCACGATTCGAGGACTCGTCGGCCAGAAACTCGACTACGGACTGCTCGTCGTCGCCGCCGACGACGGCCCGACGAAGACGACGCGCGAACATCTCGGCATCCTCCTCGCCACGGAGTTGCCGACGCTCGTCGCCATCACGAAAGTCGACGCCGTCAGCGACGAACGCGTCGCCGAGGTGGAACACGAAGTCGAGAAACTGCTGCGCGACGTGGGCAAGACGCCGCTGCCGGTCGAGCGATACGGCGTCGAAACCGCCGCCGAGGAGATTAGCGACTCGGTCGTCCCCATTCTCCGGACCAGCGCCGTCGGCATGGAGGGTCTCGACGACCTCGACTACCTGTTCGAGACGCTGCCGAAAACGAGCAACGGCGAAGGCCAGTTCCGGATGTACATCGACCGCAGTTACAGCGTCACCGGCGTCGGCGCAGTCGCGTCTGGAACAGTCAACTCCGGCACCGTCGAGGCCGGCGACGAACTGCTGCTCGGCCCGATGCCGGACGGCAGTTTCCGCGAGGTAGAGGTGCGCTCCATCGAGATGCACTACCACCGCGTCGACGAGGCGAAGGCCGGGAGAATCGTCGGTATCGCGCTCAAAGGCGTCAAGGAAGCCGAAATCGAGCGCGGGATGGTGCTCGTCCCACGGGAGTCGGACCCGAAGGCGATTCGGTCGTTCGAGGCCGACGTGATGGTTCTCAATCATCCGACGCGCATCGGAACCGGTTACGAACCGGTCATCCACCTCGAAACCGTCAGCGAGGCGGCGGTGTTCTATCCGGACGAGGGCCGACTTCTGCCGGGCGACACCGGCCACTCCCGCGTCGAGTTCAAGTTCCGGCCGTATCTCATCGAGGAGGGCCAGCGGTTCGTCTTCCGCGAGGGCCAGAGCAAAGGCGTCGGCACCGTGACCGACGTTCACTACGACTGAGCCAGCCGACGACTCCGTCCACACCTCGCGGCGACGGAGAGACGCCGCCATCGCCGCAACTTCCTTCTTCCCGAGGCGAATATTCGACACATGGAACAGCGACGAATCATCCTGACGGTCACCGGCGCGTTGCTCGCGGGTGTCACGACGGCCGTACTGGGTTCGACGGGACTCGACGCACCGCTGGCTATCGTCGCCGGCGTCGCGGTGGCGATTCCGTTGCTCAGAGCCGAGGCTTTCGGCGGGTTCGACAGCCCCGAGTCGTTCGATAGCGGCGCGGCGTTTCTCGCCTCGCTCGGCGCGTTGGTCGTCGGTACCGTCGGCGTCTACGCCGCGGGTGCGTTCGGGGCAGGGCAGACGGTGACGGTCGGACTCGGCGGGGGCGGGGCGTTCGCAGGGAGCTATCTGGGCGACGTGTACGCCCAGCGACGGTCGTGAGAGGCCGAGAATCGATTCGTGAGGTTGTAGGTTTAGGCCCGAACGTACCCGCCGTCTCGTCGTTCGGCCAAACCGAGCAACACGAACCACTCCAGAATGTCGGCGACGCGTTCGCCCCAAATCTCCTCCCAGCGCTCGGGATTTTTGAAGTGTTCCCACTGCGGGACCCGGTCGCGGACGCGGGCGTACGCCTCGTCTGCGCTCACCGGTTCTTCGGCGGCGACCAACACCGCGAGCAACTCCTCGGCGGCGAACACCCGACGAGTGAACGCGTCGCGGAGATGTTCGGGCGTGGGGTCGGTTCGAAGTCGTTTGAACCCGGTCTGCGTCTCGGTGGCGAGTTCGAGCGCCCGCAGAAACGTCAGCCACGTCCGCGCGGCGTCACGGCTCGGAAAGCCGACGCGTCGCATCAGCCGCTCGCAGCAGTCGTCCTCCGAATCCGGAACCAGTGGCACCGCTTTCTGTGCGTCGGCGACGACGCTCAGGTCGTCGGGCGCGGGCGGAACGAGTTTGAACTGCACGGTTCGACTCAACTCAGAGTTCGCGGAGGCCGAACGACTCCGCGAGCAGGTCTTCGTCCGTCTCGCCGAACACTCGCGTAGAGCCGTCGACGACGTCGACAGTAATCTGTGCGGGTGCGAACGCCGACACGGGAACCTGCGAGAAGTCCCAGTCGTTCTCGGCGAAGATGTCCTCGAACGGCGTGCCGTACTCGTCGGCCGCAGTCGACGGAACCTCGTCGAAGCGGTCGAACTCGTCGCGGACGGTCAGGTGGACTTTCCCACCGTAGGCGAGCGCGTCGTTCGTCCGGCCCATGGCGACGCCCTCGTCGTAGCTGACGGGGGCCATCGGTGCGCTGCCGTTGACAGAGAGGATGTCTCGGGGGTCGTAGCCGAGTTCGAAAAGACGGAAGACGGCGAGTTCAGCCGCGCGCGAGGCGATGTTGACGCTGCCGGCGAGCGAACCGACGGCGAACGTCGGCAGGAAGACGGCGCTGGGTTCGACTTCCGCGAGGTCGGCGACGTGTTCGGCCACCTCGTCGCCCGGGAGGTCGATGCTCTCGACGGCCAGAACGGTGAGGTCGAACTCGTCGTAGTAGCCGACGGCTTCGAACTCCGACTCCTGACCGACGAGTGCGCGGGCGGGACCGCTGCCGAGGCCGTCGAAGCGGTCGAACTCCAGTTCCCATCCGGCCTTCTGTGAGCAGAGAAGCGCGATTGCGGGGTGGTCGGTCGACAGTTCGATATGTGGAATCGGCGCGCCGTCGACTGCGCCCATCCGACTCTGGACCGTAGCGAGGCCGGCGGTCTGAATCTCGGTCAGGAGCAAGCCGGCTTCGACACCGCCGACGGCGTCGACGCCGAAGTCCAGTACAGTTGCCCCCGAGTCCAACTCGTACGCGCTGAGGTTCAACTCGTCGGCGAAGTCGAGCGCCTCGTCGACGAGTTCTATCGCCATCCGATTGAGACTGTCCATACACCCGGTTGCGCGCATTCGGATAAAGGGTTTGGCGGTCGGCGGTCGTTAGCCGTCGGCGGTCGTCTACTGATGACCGAAAGTGGCCCCATCGTTGGAACCGGACGGCCGATTTTAGTTTCACCCTGTGGTACGTTCACGCATCGATGCTCGAACTGTACCAAGCCGAAGGCTGCCCGCACTGCGCGACGGTCCGCGACGAACTCTCGACGCTCGGACTCTCGTATGTGAGCCACACCCCGCGACTGCCCGGCGGCGAGGGCGGCGACGTGGTGAACCGACAGGCGTACGACCAGATGGTGACGCTCGGCGGTGCCGACCAGATTCCGTTTCTCGTCGACCACGCGGAGGCGGTCAGACTGTACGAGAGCGACGCGATGGTCGCGTATCTCCGCGAACAGTACGGTCCCGATACTCGTGCGGAGTTCGAGACGCGCGACCCCGACCCGACGCACCTCCGGAGTCGGGTCGTCTCGGTCGGTCGGCGCTTGTTACAAGCGCTCGGATGAGGCGGGAGGCGAACTATCGGTCGCTTCGCGCCTCGCGGCCGAGTTCGCGCTCGACTGCTTCTACTTTCTCGCGTGCGCGGCCGTCGCTCGTCCGCTTGTCGTCGATTTTGAGGACGGTGCTCACCCGGTCGGCGTCGACGGCTTTGTGCGCGGCCGAAACGGCGTCGAGGAGCGTGTCGATGTCGTCGGCTTCGACGACGGTCCCCATCGGGTTCGTCTCGTAAGCGACGTCGAACCCGTCGAGTGCGGCGACGGCGTCGGCGACGTCGGCGGCCATGCTCTCTTCGGTGACGGGTGCGACGCTCAGCAGTGCAATGACTGTCATACGTGTCGGGTCCGCGGCCAGCGCCCTAACTGTGCGGGTCGGTCTCGCCGGGGTCGATTCGGGCGGTCTCGTTTCCGTTCTCGCGCCGCCGGGCGCAGTTGAACTCGACGGTAACCGTATCGACGACGGTTCCGTCGGAGGTGACGCCGTCGAGTCGATAGACACCGTTCTGCGGGCGCGGGCCGAGCGACTGCTCGTACTCGATGATACCCGAATCGGGGTACTTCCCTTGCGGCGCGTTCGGTTCGTGTTCCGCGCGGACGGGGATAGCGAACGCCGACGAATCGCGTCCGCGTCGGTACGCCTCGACGTACGCCGCACCGGACTGTTCGATTCGGTCCCGCTGGAGCGGTATCACCAAGACGACGTTCTCATCGTCGACTTCGACGTGTGCACCCTGATTGAGCAGGCTCCCGTCGCCGTGGTTCGTCGCCCAAGTGCTACAGGCGTCCACGTCGTTGCTGGAACTACTTTCGGAGTCTTCACCGGAGAGACAGCCGGCGACGGTTGCGGCCGCGGCGACGCCTGCGGCAGTCAGTAGCTGTCGGCGAGAACTGGTTCGTGGCTGGACGTCTCGGAAGTCGTCGGCCGTCTCCCGTCGACGTGGCGTCTCGGAGGGCACGGGAGACGGTTCGGGAACTCGCCGCATCAAACTGCTGACTTCGGTTGCCGGCGCGAACGAGCGTCTCGCTCCCGGCGGGCTTTTGGCCTCCGTCGTCGTACTGGCGACAATGTCTCTCTCGCGTGAACGCGCGGTGACGGTCGGTCGTGCACTTCTCCACGAGATTCGCGTCGAGAAACTCACGTTCTTGGCTGGAAGTATCGCGTACCACGCCTTTGTCTCGCTGTTGCCCTTCTTCGCGTTGGCGCTCGCGGCGTTCGCGGCCGTCGGTAACCGGTCGTTTCAGGACGGCTTCGAGTCGCTCGTCGAGGCGATGCTGGCTCCGGGGGCGGGCGACCAACTGATTCAGGACCTCTCGAACGCCAGCGGGTCGACGAGTCTCTCCATCGTCGGCGTCGTCTTCCTGTTGTGGGGCGCACTGCGCATCTTCCGCGGCCTCGACACGGCGTTTTCGGATATCTACGAGACGGAAGCCGAGAACACGTTCCGCGACCAGATACTCGATGCGACCATCGTTCTCGGGACGGTGGGTATCGCTATCTTCGCGGCGATTCGGATTCAGCAGTTCGGCCTCGGGCAGTTCGGACTCGCGGGGCGAATCGTCCAGATACTCCTCCTCGTGGGCGGCCTCACGCTGACGTTTCTGCCGATGTACTACATCTTCCCCGACACCGACGTGAGCGTCGCCGAAATCCTCCCCGGCACTGTGTTCGCCGCCGTCGGCCTCACCGTCTTCCAGTTCGCCTTCCAGTTCTACGCTGCGGCCAACAGCGACGGCCCCGGGAACCTGCTCGCCGTCGTGCTTCTCGTCCTGACGTGGCTGTACTTCAGTGGCCTCGTCGTCCTCGTCGGCGTCGCCATCAACGCCGTGCTCTCGAACCGCAGCGCCGACGTGAGTATCGAACCAGTCATCGGCGGTGTCCGTCCCGAACACAGCGCCGAACGCGCCGACCAGAAGGAACTCGCCGCGGCGTTGACCGAACTGGACCGTCTTCTCGACGCCGGCGACGAGATAACCATCGAAGTCGGCGACGGCTCAGTGACGCTCCCCCGTCCCCAGCGCATCGCAACCGAAACCGACGGGTCACTGTTCCGACTCAGTGACGGCGGCTACGGACTCGAACTCCGCTGGTCGGTCCACGACGAGGAGTGAACCGGAGGCGAAAATCAAGAGGCGAATCCCGAGGCAGAACCCGGAGGTAGCATACCGAGAACGAGACGTGACGGCGGACTCGCTGATTTATGCTGTCATCGAGCGTACTGTTACCGATGGACACGAAGCAGCCACTCACATTCCGAACCAGCGATTCGACCGCCGCCGGTGCGATTCCTCGACGTGCAGTCGTCCGGAACGAACGTCTCAGCAGTTCGGCACTCGCCGAGGCGTACCTCGTCTGGCGCTGTTACCGCTGCGGCGAAACGGGCGACTTAGAAGCGTTTCCGGTCGCGTGCTCGAACTGTGACGCACCGCGTGAAGACCTGTACTACTGGACGGAGGACTAACCGTCTTCGTCAACCTGAACCGGATTCGTTTTCTTTCGGACCGAACTCCTCCCGGTATGTACCTCTCACACCCCGTGCGCCGGATGCGTGACGACCCCATCGACGGCGAGGTGGTGACGTTGGTCGTCGAACTCGACGACGAGGCGGCCCGAGAGTCGCTCGAATCGACCGTTCGGGACGCCGGTGGGAGCGTCGAGCGCGACCTACAGTTTCAGGCAGTGCTGGTCTCGCTTCCAGAACCCTGCGTCTCGTCGCTCTGTACGCTCGACGGACTCGCGCGCATCGAGACCGGAGAGACGCTCTCGCTCGGCGTCGACGAGGATTCGGCGGAAGTGGCCGACTCAGCCGACTCCGACACGGCTGACACGGACGACGCACTCGACTTCGGAGCGTCCGAACGACGGTAGTAGAGACTCTCGGTTCGTCGTCTGTTCTTTTCATCGCCTCTTCTCGAACCGCCGGCGTTCTATCGTGGTCGCCGAGCGACCAGCGCGTGGGCCGTCCACGAGATGACGACTTCGTCGCGTTGGTTGACGCCGGTTATCTCCACGTCGACGTAGCCGCGTTCGGGGTCCGACTCCGAGACGCGCATCTCGCCGAGTTCGACCCACCCCGAGAGGGTGTCGCCGGGTCGGACCGGTCTGTGCCAGTAGAACTCGCTGAGGCCGCGACCGCAGAGAAACGCGACCCGTTGGAAGAACGCCTCGGTCGCCAGTCGGTTGCAGACGCAGTAGGTGTGGAGGCCGCTGGCGATGAGGCCGCCGAACATCGACTCGCGGGCGGCGTCCTCGTCGACGTGGAACGGTTGCGGGTCGTACTGTTCGGCGAACGCGACGATGTCGTCACGTGCCAGTGTCGCCGTCTCCAGTTCCCACACCTCGTCGGGGTCCAAATCTTCGTAGTGCTGGCGGGTGGAGGCGGCGGCGTCGGGGTGCATACCGAGTAACGAGTCGCGGACGGAATGACGGTTCCGATACGGAGGAACGAGTGCGACAGCGGTGACTACCCGACCAGACTGCGGGCATCTGGCCGTACTGACCGACCGGCCGCCGACGACCCGGTGTTCGCTCGTCGGTGACTTGGTCGGCCGTGGACTTCCCTCACGGTGTGGTGTCCGATGTGCCGACGACGTACACGTCCTCGTCACGTCGAGACTCCCGGTGTTGCGGTGTGTGCCGGTCCCGACGGGTCGTCGACGGCGACTGCCGCGTCACGACGGGCCGTTATCAACTTGTGGGCCACACATACGCTCAGGTGACTCTATCGGGCGAGTGAGTGTTTGTGCGATGTGAGGAGACGTGCCGCTCAGAAGTGCTGAAATCGGAGAAGTACGCTGGTCAGGACCGAGCAGACCGAAAATCTGCGAGGGTTGGGCAGCGCACTCCTTTCGGTCGTACGCTGCCCAAGATTTGAACAAAGTCAGGCGTGCTCGCTCACGGAGTTCGCTGCGCTGCGACTGACTGGCTCAAATCCCGTACCGCATTCACGACACCTGAGCCTCGCAGAGCGATAAAACGCCCTGCTCGGTGTGTGGGATTCAGAGAAATGCGCTGGCCAGGATTTGAACACTGGGTTGCGGCCGTGGAAACGACCGCGTGTTGACCGCTACACTACCAGCGCAGGGTGACTGCGTCTACACTCTCACCGATGCCCGCCAGTAGTAAAGGCGTTGTCTCGGTTATCACACTGCGAGACAACTGCCCGAACAGATGCGAGCGCTGAAGTCGCGTTCCAGATTTGGTGGAGATATCCCGTTTCTGTGATTTGGAAACGAGAGAGTCGAACCCATCGAGAAGACACGGCTCCTCCGGGAAGTAGGCCCCAAAGCAGAACGATACGCATCGCTTGGAGATTTAAAATCGTAGAAGTGCGCTGGCTGGGACCGAGCAAACCGAAGGTTTGCGAGGGTCGGCGAGGCTTTGTCTCGCCGGGATTTGAACCGCCCGAACTTCGCTCGCTTCCGCTCACTCGTTCCGTGCTTCAAATCCCAGAATTTCGCATTCACCGCTTCACAGTCTCGCGACGGGATAACACCCGCCGCTCGGAGGTATTGAAATCGTAGAAGTGCGCTGGCTGGGATTTGAACCCAGGTTGTGACCATGGCAAGGTCACGTGATACCACTACACTACCAGCGCCTGACTGCTGCATTTCCACAAATGCGGCATTTGTTGATAAGGCTTGCGAATCGACTTCGAATCGACAGCAGGCGTGGGGGTGATTCGCATCCCCAAATTCGGCTGAATGTGTCGTCAACAGTCATGTGAGCGCGTCTCACTGGCGTTTGGATTCCGCTACGCTTTTTAGTGCGTGTCGGATAGCAACGTCACAGTCTAGTGGCGAGACACCCAAACGACGGCATGACACTCACCGTATGCGTGCCGTCGTCGCTCGTCCGGGAAGCCGAGGACCAACGCGAGGCAACTCGCAAAATCGGCTACGTCGCCCGCGCGGCGACGGTGTTCCGGGCGGACCGACTCGTCGTCTTCCCCGACGGGGAAGGCGAACGTCGCTGGGGCGGCGACTTCGTCGCGACCGTGCTCGAATACGCCGTGACGCCCCCCTACCTCCGGAAGGAGGTGTGGGGCAAGCGCGACGAGTTACGGTACGCGGGGATACTCCCGCCGCTCCGTGTCTCGCCACGGACCGGCTCCGAATCAGACGATTCGGGGTCGTTAACACAGGGAATCGTGACCGAGGTCGGACCTGAAGGTCGCGTCCGGGTCAATTGCGGACTGCAACACCCGATCTCGCTCTACACGCCTCCGGGAATGGAGGCAGAGGAGCGAGAGCGCGTCACCGTCAGGATCTCTTCGAGAGAACCGGTCCGTGCCCGCATCGTCGACGAGACCCCACCGGGGTTCGTCGTCGAGCGCATGGACCTATCGGAAGCGCTCGGCCGTGAGGACGCCGGCGTGAAAATCGGCACCTCCCGATTCGGACAGGAACTGTCCATCGGGCGGCTGTCGACGCTGGCCGGACGAACCGCCGACGGAATGACCGTCGCCTTCGGTTCGCCCGAGAGAGGGCTTCCGGACATCTTCGGGTTTCCACCCGAAGCCGTCGCCGACGACGAGTCGGCGAGCACACGAGTCGAACCCGGTCCGGGGTTCGACCTCTGGCTCAATACGATTCCGCGACAGGGCAGCGAGGTGGTGCGAACCGAGGAAGCGATGTTCGCCTCCCTCGCCTGCCTAACACTCACGGAGTGAAACAATGCCACAACCAAGCAGACCACGAAAAGGCTCGATGGGCTTCGGCCCGCGTACGCGCGCAGCCAAAGAGGTTCCGCGCATCAAGTCGTGGCCCGACGACGATGGCTCCCCTGCACTGCAGGGCTTCGCCGGCTACAAAGCCGGAATGACCCACGTCGTTATGGTCAACGACACGGCGAACTCGGCCCGCGAGGGAATGGAAGAGTCCGTTCCCGTCACGGTCGTCGAGACCCCGCCGATGCGCGCCGTTGCGCTCCGAGCCTACCAGAACACGCCGTACGGACAGAAACCGACGACGGAGGTTTGGGGAACCGACCTCGACGAGGACCTCGACCGGGTTCTCGACCTCCCGTCGGAAGACACGTTCGAGGAGGACGCAGACGACCTCCGTTCGCTGCTCGACGACGGCGAGGTCGATGACCTTCGCGTCATCACCCACACCGTCCCGAGCGGCCTGAAGAACGTCCCGAAGAAGAAACCCGACGTGATGGAGACTCGCGTCGGTGGCGGTTCGCTCGACGAACGCGCCGACTTCGCGCTCGACCTCCTCGAAGAGGGCGGCGAGCACGCGATGGCCGACGTCTTCCGCGCGGGCGAGTACCTCGACGCCGCAGGCGTCACCAAAGGGAAAGGGACGCAGGGTCCCGTCAAGCGCTGGGGCGTCCAGAAACGCAAAGGCAAGCACGCTCGCCAAGGATGGCGGCGTCGCATCGGTAACCTCGGCCCGTGGAACCCGAGCCGCGTCCGCTCGACGGTTCCCCAGCAGGGCCAGACCGGTTACCACCAGCGTACCGAACTGAACAAACGTCTCGTCGCGATGGGCGAAGGCGACGACGCATCCGTCGAAGGCGGGTTCGTCAACTACGGCGAAGTCGACGGCAACTACGCGCTCGTCGAAGGCTCGCTCCCGGGTCCGAACAAGCGCCTCCTGCGCTTCCGCCCGGCCATCCGACCGAACGACCAACCGCGCCTCGACCCAGAGGTGCGCTACGTCTCCACCGCGTCCAATCAAGGGTGAATAACGAATGGAAGCAACAATCAAGGACCTGAACGGCGACGACGCCGGCACGCTCGAGCTTCCGGAGGTCTTCGAGACGACGTACCGTCCGGACCTCATCAAGCGCGCCGTCCTCGCCGCACAGGCGAACCGAACGCAGGCCTACGGAGCCGACCCACTCGCCGGAATGCGAACCCCGGCAGAGTCGCTCGGCAGCGGCCGCGGTATGGCGCACGTGCCCCGAGAGAACGGGCGCGCACGTCGTGTCCCGCAGGCCGTCAGCGGTCGCAAAGCGCACCCGCCGAAGGCCGAAAAGGAGCACGGCAAGAAAATCAACAAGAAGGAGCGCCAGTTGGCGGTCCGCTCGGCAATCGCCGCCACGACCGACTCGGACCTCGTGTCCGAGCGCGGTCACCAGTTCGGCGACGCCGACCTCCCGCTCGTCGTCTCCGACGACTTCGAGGACCTGGTGAAGACGCAGGAAGTCGTCTCGCTGCTCGAAGCGCTCGGCGTCGACGATGACATCGAACGCGCGGAAGACCGCAAAGTCCGCGCCGGACAGGGGAAGGCACGTGGTCGCAAGTACAAGCGACCCAAATCCATCCTCTTCGTCACCAGCGAGGAGCCGTCGAAGGCGGCTCGTAACCTCGCCGGTGCCGACGTCGTCACCGCTTCGGAGGTCAACACCGAGGACCTCGCACCCGGTACCCACGCCGGTCGCCTGACCGTCTGGACCGAGAGCGCAGTCGAGGAGGTAGCCGACCGATGAGCGTCATCCGACACCCCCTCGTCACCGAGAAAGCGATGAACGAGATGGACTTCGACAACAAGCTCCAGTTCATCGTCGACCTCGACGCCTCGAAGCCAGAGGTCAAAGAGGAGATAGAATCGCGCTACGACGTGACCATCGACAAGATAAACACGCAGGTCACGCCGAAAGGAACGAAGAAGGCGACCGTGCGTCTCTCCGAGGACGACGACGCACAGGAAATCGCCTCCCGAATCGGGGTGTTCTAGATGGGACGTAGAATTCAAGGTCAACGTCGCGGACGCGGCACGTCCACGTTCCGTGCACCGTCGCACCGCTACAAAGCCGAACTCACGCACAAGAAGGAAGCGACCGACGGCGACACCATCTCCGGAACTGTCGTCGACATCGAACACGACCCTGCCCGCGCAGCGCCGCTGGCCGACGTCGAGTTCGAAGACGGCGACCGACGCCTCGTGCTCGCGCCCGAGGGCGTCACCGTCGGCGAGACCATCCAGGTCGGTGTCTCCGCGGAAATCAAGCCCGGCAACACGCTGCCGCTGGCCGAAATCCCCGAGGGGATTCCGGTCTGTAACGTCGAGCGCCAGCCCGGTGACGGCGGCAAGTTCGCCCGCGCCTCCGGCGTCTCGGCGCAGCTTCTGACCCACGACAAACGCGTCGCGGCGGTCAAGCTGCCCAGCGGCGAGGTCAAACGGCTCAACCCGCAGTGCCGCGCCACCATCGGCGTCGTCGCCGGTGGCGGTCGAACGGAGAAACCGTTCGTCAAAGCAGGGAAGAAACACCACAAGATGCGCGCCCGTGGTACGAAGTACCCGCGCGTCCGCGGTGTGGCGATGAACGCCGTCGACCACCCGTTCGGTGGCGGCGGCCGCCAGCACCCCGGCAAACCGAAGTCCGTCTCGCGGAACGCCCCGCCGGGACGGAAAGTCGGTGACATCGCATCGAAACGTACCGGACGAGGTCGTAACAAATGAGTACTGAATACCGCACCGGCCGCGAGGGCGAGTTCACCTACCGCGGCCACACGCTCGACGAGCTACAGGATATGGAGCTCGACGAGGTCGCAGAACTGCTCCCCGCGCGAATGCGGCGAACCATCACCCGTGGTCTGGGCGTCGAGCAAGAGAAACTGCTCGAGAAAGCCCGAGACAAGACCGACGAGGAGACCGCGAACAACCCGATTCGGACGCACCTGCGCGACATGCCCGTCGTGCCCGCGTTCGTCGGCCTCACGTTCGCCGTCTACAACGGGCAGAGCTTCGAGCGCGTCCAGATTCAGCCAGAGATGATTGGCCACTATCTGGGCGAGTTCCAGCTGACCCGAAACTCGGTCGAACACGGGCAGGCCGGCATCGGTGCGACCCGGTCTTCGAAGTTCGTGCCACTCAAATAACCCATGGGAATCAACTACAGCGTCGAGGCCGACCCCGACACGACGGCGAAAGCCATGCTCCGGGAGCGGCCCATCAGCCTGAAGCACAGCAAGGCCATCGCGCGCGCCATCAAAGGCAAGCGCGTCGACGACGCCGAGTCGTACCTGCAGGACGTCATCGACGAGAAGCAGTCGGTACCGTTCAAGCAGCACAACACCGGCGTCGGCCACAAAGGCGACATCGACGGGTGGGACGCAGGTCGCTACCCGAACAAAGCCTCGAAAGACTTCCTGAAGATACTCGAAAACGCGCGTAACAACGCCAACGAGCAGGGCTTCGACGGCGAATCGATGGTCATCAAGCACGTCGCTCCCCACAAGGTCGACGAGCAGATGGGGCGTAAGCCCCGCGCGTTCGGACGAGCGGACCCGTGGAACACGACGCTCGTCGACGTGGAACTCATCATCGAGGAGGTCGAAGAATAATGGCAGACGAACACCAGTTCATCGAAGACGGACTCCAGCGCTCGCAGATAGACGAGTTCTTCGCGGAAGAACTCGGCCGCGCCGGCTACGGCGGCATGGACGTCGCCAAAACGCCGATGGGGACCCAAATCGTCCTCAAAGCCGAGAAACCCGGTATGGTCATCGGCAAGGGCGGGAAGAACATCCGAAAGGTCACCCGCCAACTCGAAGAGCGGTTCAACCTCGACGACCCGCAAATCGACGTGCAGGAGGTCGACGAACCCGACCTGAACGCACGCATCGTCGCGGACCGCCTCGCCAACGCGCTCGAACGCGGTTGGTACTTCCGTAAGGCCGGTCACACGACCATCGACCGCATCATGGACGCGGGCGCACTCGGTGCCGAAATCAAGCTCAACGGCAAGGTCACCGGCGCACGCTCGCGCGACGAAAAGTTCAACCGCGGCTACATCAAGCACAACGGCGAACCCGCCGAGGAAGTCGTCGACACCGGCCAAGGTGTCGCCGTCATGAAGCTCGGCACCATCGGCGTCACGGTGAAGATTATCCCGCCGGGAGCACAGCTCCCCGACGACTTCTCCGTCGCCGAGGACGTCGAGGTCGAAGCAGTCGAGCAGATTGCCGAAACCGAGGGCGTCGAGGACCTCCTCGAAGAGCCCGACGACGAGAAAGTGCCGGACGTCGGCGACGACGCCGACGACGTCCCCGCCGAACACGCCGGCGAGGACGACGCGCAGGAGGCCATCGACGAGGAAGTCGTCGAAGAAGTGGTCGAGGAGACCGCAGACACCGCCAACGCGCAGGAAGAACCGGTCGCAACCGGCGACGTCGACGACGACGAGCACGCGCTCGACGCCGACGAGGAAGCCACCGACGACGTGGAGACGGAGCTTTCGGAGCTCGACGAGGAAGTCGAGCAGGAAGCCGCCGACCTCGTCGCCGAGATGGAAGCCGACGAAGAGGAGGACCAGTAAATGGCAATCCTTTACCCCGACGAGATACGCGACATGACGCCCGCAGAGCGCGAGGCGGAAGTCGAGGAACTCGAAACGGAACTCCTGAACGCCCGCGCCGTGCAAGCGGCGGGTGGCGCACCGGAGAACCCCGGCCGAATCGGTGAGATTCGCCGGACCATCGCCCGAATCAAAACCATCCAGAACGAAGAGGGCGACGAAGAGTAAGATGGCCCTGACACCCGAACGCCTCACGCGACACGAACTCAACGGCCTCCCGATTCGGGTGGCCGCCGCCGACAACCCCGACCTCGTCGGGATAGCCGGCCGTGTCGTCGTCGAGACGATGCAGACGCTGCACGTCGACTGTGACGTGTCCGCTGCAAGTCGACTGTTCGGCGACGACGTCGCCGAACGGGGCGCTCGGGTCGTTCAGGTGCCGAAACGCGGAACGACGTTCGAGTTCGCACTCGAACAGAGAGACGGCGGCTCGAACGGGCCGCCGCGCACAAATGAAGCCGCCGGGAACCGTCGACACCATCTCGACGAGTCGTCGGACACGCGCCGACGACGCCGCAAGGCCCCGGGGTCCGCGTCCAAACGGGAGTCGGAAACTGCCGGTAATTTAGCCGGTCAGTCTGGTTCGACCCGCGAGGGCTCGTCCGACGACGGTTCGTCGGGCGACTGCGAGGGCGTGGTCTACGTTACGGTGGATGGTGCAAACCTGCTCTCACGACCCGCATTGCGCACCGAAAACGTAGGTGAATCTACATGGCGATAGGACTGAACGTACCAGAACCGGAGGAAACCTGCTCCGACGAGAACTGTCCGTTCCACGGCTCGCTTGCCGTACGAGGACAGACGCTCGAGGGCACCGTTGCCTCCACAGACATGGACAAAACCGTCGTTGTGGAACGCGAATACGACGTTCGCGTTCCCAAGTACGACCGCTACATGAAGCGGCGTAGTCGCGTTCCCGCCCACGCACCCCCGTGCATGGAGCTCGAGGAAGGCGACACGGTTCGCATCGCAGAGACACGACCACTTTCGAAGACGAAATCGCACGTGGTCGTCGAGACAATCGAGTCGCTGGACGTCACCGAGGGCCTCACGGCTCCGGAGACGACCGGCGACGAGACCGAAGAAGGTGACGCGTGATGGAGGCGCTGAAAGCCGACGTCACGCAGGGTCTCGAACGAGGCTCGCTCGTCACCTGCGCAGACAACACCGGAGCCCGCGAGCTGAAAGTCATCAGCGTCGCCGGCTACTCCGGAACGAAGAACCGACACCCCAAAGCGGGCGTCGGCGACAAAGTGACCGTCTCGGTCACGAAGGGTACCCCCGAAATGCGTCGGCAGGTACTCGAAGCCGTCGTCGTGCGACAGCGGAAATCCATCCGCCGTCCCGACGGCACGCGCGTCAAGTTCGAGGACAACGCCGCCGTCATCATCGACGAGAACGGCGAGCCTCGCGGGACCGAAATCAAGGGTCCCATCGCGCGAGAAGTCGCCGAGCGCTTCGGGAGCATCGCATCCACGGCTACGATGATTGTATAGTATGACGAAGCAACCACGCAAACAGCGAATCCAGAACCGCGACGCGCCACTGCACGAGCGACAGAAGCAGGTCCGCGCGACGCTGTCCGCCGACCTCCGCGAGGAGTACGGCCAGCGCAGCGTTCGCGTGAACGCGGGCGACACCGTCGAGGTACTCCGCGGCGACGACGCCGGGGAGACGGCCGAAGTCATCGACGTCGACCTCAAACGCGAGGTCATCACCGTCGAAGGCGTCGTCGTCGAGAAGGCCGACGGGGAAGAAGTCCCCCGGCCGCTCGACACCTCGAACGTCCGTGTGACCGAACTGGACCTCGAAGACGAGCGACGCGAAGCGCGTCTGGAGGGTGAGGAATGACGAAGCACCAGAAGCGACTCTCGGTCCCGAACTCGTGGCCGGTCGAACGGAAAGAACAGGTCTGGACGGTCAAAGCCGGTGCCGGTCCGCACGGCGAGCAGGGTGTCCCTCTGCTCATCTTGCTGCGGGACGTGCTCGGCTACGTCAACACGAAGAAGGAAGCGCGCTACGCGCTCAACGAGGGCACGGTCCTCGTCAACGGTGACAACGTCTCCGACGAACGCCGACCCATCGGCATGTTCGACATCTTGGCGTTCACCGCCCGCGACGAGTACTACCGCGTCTTCCCCGACGAAGGTGGTCGTCTCGCGCTGACCGCCGTCGACGAGGACGCCGCCTCGAGCCGACTCGGTAAAATCGTCGGCAAGCGCCAAGTCTCCGGCGGCGCGTTCCAGCTGTCGCTGCACGACGGCACGAACGTCCACCTCGAAGACGCCTCCGAGTACGACACCGGCGACTCCGTCGTCGTCGACAACGACTCGAAGGATATCGTCGCACACTTCCCGTACGAGGAAGGTGCGCTCGTGACGGCCGTCGCCGGCGGACACGCCGGCGAAATCGGCACCATCTCGGACATCACCGTCACGCTCGGTAGCGGCGACAACACCGTCGCCGTCGAGCAAGAAGACGGCGAAGGCTTCGAGACGGTCGCCGACTACGTCGTCGTCATCGACGAGAACTTCACCGGCGGCGAACCGGAAGTCACCACCACCGGAGGTGACGACGAATGAGCGAGTCCGTCCACGAGATGCGCGAAGCGCGCATCGAGAAGGTCGTCGTCCACATGGGCATCGGCCAGGGTGGCCGCGAACTCGCCAACGCCGAGGACATCATCGAGGCCGTCACCGGCCAAGAGAGCGTCCGCACCACGTCGAAGCGCGCCGGACAGGACTTCGGCGTCCGTATCGGTACGCCGGTCGGCGCGAAGGTCACCCTTCGCGGCGAGACGGCCCACGAGTTCCTCGAGACGGCGCTGCCGCTGGCAGGCCTCTCGGAGAGCAACTTCGACGACACGGGTAACTTCAGCTTCGGCGTCGAGGAACACACCGAGTTCCCGAGCCAGGAGTACGACCCCGAAATCGGTATCTACGGGCTGGACGTGACGGTCAACCTCGTCCGCCCCGGCTACCGTGTTGCGAAGCGAGACAAGGTGACGCGGAGTATTCCCGCGAACCACCGACTGACCCCCGAGGACGCGATTGCGTTCCTCGAGGAGTCGTTCGACGTAGAGGTTGAACAATGAGCGAGAGTGAAACAGACGTGACGGGCGAACACGCCACGCAACGCACCGGCCAGCGCCACGAGTGCCGCCGATGCGGTCGCAAACAGGCGCTCGTCGGCAAGTACGACATCAACCTCTGCCGGCAGTGTTTCCGCGAGATCGCCCGCGAGATGGGATTCAAGAAGTATCGATAATCATGGCTGACAACGACCCACTCAGCAGCGCGCTCTCCGGCGTGGACAACGCCGAGAGCGTCGGGCATCTGTCCCACGAGGTACAACCCGCCTCGAACATCATCGGCTCGGTCCTCGAGGTCTTCTACGACCGCGGGTACATCGACGGCTTCGAGTTCGTCGACGACGGCAGAGCCGGTCGGTTCGAGGTCGAACTGAAAGGCGCTATCAACCAATGTGGCGCAGTCAAGCCCCGCTACTCGGCGGGTGCTGGCGAATTCGAGAAGTGGGAGAAGCGGTTCCTCCCCGCCCGCGACTACGGGGCACTCATCGTCACGACGAGCCACGGCGTCATGAGCCACTACGAGGCCCGCGAACAGGGCATCGGTGGCCAAGTAATCGCATACGTCTACTAATATGAGCCGAGTCCAAATCGAAATTCCGGACGACGCCTCCGCCGAGGTAGACCACCTCGACCTCACCGTCGAAGGACCCAACGGGTCCGTCACGCGACGGCTCTGGTACCCAGACGTCTCCGTCAGCGTCGAAGACGACCACGTGGTCGTCGAAAGCGACAACGAGAACGCGAAGACGAACGCGACCATCGGGACGTTCGAGAGCCACATCCGAAACATGCTCTACGGCGTCACCGACGGCTGGGAGTACCGGATGGAGGTCTACTACGCTCACTTCCCGATGCAAGTCAGCGTCCAAGGGAACGAGGTAGTTATCGAGAACTTCCTCGGTGAGAAGGCACCGCGCCGCGCAGAGATTCGCGGCGATACCGACGTACAGGTCGACGGCGAGGAGGTCATCCTGACGGGTTCCGACAAGGAAGCCGTTGGACAGACCGCCGCGTCCATCGAACAGCTGACGCGCGTCACCGACAAGGACACTCGCGTGTTCCAAGACGGCGTCTACATCACCGAAAAGCCACAGGCAGGTGGTGCATAAATGGCCGACGACGAACCAGAGACACTCGAAGAGATAAGCGGTGTTGGGCCGAGCAAGGCCGACGCACTGCAGGAAGCCGGCTACGAATCCGTCGAGGACGTCAAGGCAGCAAGCCAGTCCGAACTCGCGGAAGTCGAAGGCATCGGCAACGCGCTGGCGGCCCGCATCAAAGCGGACGTCGGCGGACTCGAAGTCTCCGAGGAGACCGAAGCCGAAGTCGAAGACGAAAGCGAAGGCGAGGAAGTCGCCGACGAAGACGAGGACGTCGAGACGGAACTCCGTCCGCGCGGCCACGTCGACAAGACGCCGACCCTCGACGACGAGACGGCGCGCGCACTCGGGCAGAAGCACCGTGAGGGCATGCCCGCGTTCCGCCGCCAGAAGTACCACGCAAAGAAGCGCGTCCCCGAATCGTGGCGTCGCCCACGCGGTGGACTCTCCAAGCAGCGACGCGGCATCAAGGGCAAAGGCCCGAAGGTCGAAGCGGGTTACCGCACGCCGAAGGCCGCCCGCGGTCTGCACCCGAGCGGCTTCGAGGAGGTTCGCGTCCACAACGTGAACGACCTCGAAGGCGTCGACGGCGACACGCAGGCCGTCCGCATCGCCAGCAAAGTCGGCGCTCGCAAGCGCGAGCGCATCGAGGACGAGTGTGAGGACCGCGAGATTCGCGTTCTCAACCCGACCTACGTCGAAGTGGAGGTCGAGAAATGACGAACCTCAGCGCACAGCGACGCATGGCCGCCGACGTCCTCGACGTCGGTAAGAGCCGCGTCTGGTTCGACCCCGAAGAACAGGACGAAATTGCCGAAGCCATCACCCGCGAGGACATCCGCGACCTCGTCGACAGTGGCACCATCCGCGCGAAGGACGCCAAGTCCAACTCCCGCGGACGCGCCCGCGAGCGGCAGGCCAAACGCGACTACGGCCACCGCAGCGGCCCCGGCACCCGCAAAGGGAAAGCCGGCGCGCGGCGAGACTCGAAGGACGAATGGATGAGCCGGATTCGCGCCCAGCGAGCCCGACTCAAGGAACTGCGCGACGACGGTCCGCTGAACCGAACCCAGTACCGCGAGCTTTACAACAAAGCAAGCGGTGGCGAGTTCGACAGCGTCGACCGCCTCGAAGCGTACGCACGAAACAACTACGACATCGAACTGGAGGACCAATAGATGGCGACAGGACCACGATACAAGGTACCGATGCGACGCCGTCGTGAGGTCCGGACAGACTACCATCAGCGGTTGCGCCTGTTGAAATCCGGCAAGCCGCGGCTCGTAGCCCGCGTCAGCAACAAGCACGTCAGGGCGCAGCTGGTAACCCCCGGACCCGACGGTGACAACACACACGCCGCCGCTTCCTCCGAGGACCTCGCCGAGTACGGCTGGGAAGCCCCCACGGGCAACCTCCCGAGCGCGTACCTGACGGGCTACCTCGCGGGCAAGCGTGCGGTCGAAGCCGGCCTCGAAGAGGCCGTCCTCGACATCGGCCTGAACACGGCAACGCCCGGCAACAAGGTGTTCGCCGTTCAGGAAGGAGCGATAGACGCTGGCCTCGAAATCCCGCACAACGACAGCGTGCTGGCCGACTGGTCGCGTAACCGCGGCGAGCACATCGCCGACTACGCAGAGCAGCTCGACGAGCCACTGTACGGCGGCGAGTTCGACGCCACGAAACTACCCGAGCACTTCGACGACGTGCTCGAACAACTACAGGACGACGAATGAGCAGAAACAACAACGGCTGGGAGCCGCGTACGCGTCTCGGCCGCATGGTCCAGAACGACGACGTCACGTCGATGGAGCAGGCGCTCGACACCGGCCTGCCACTGAAAGAGCCCGAAATCGTCGACCAGCTCCTCCCCGGACTGGACGACGACGTGCTCGACATCAACATGGTCCAGCGGATGACCGACTCCGGCCGCCGGGTGAAGTTCCGGTGTGTCTGTGCGGTCGGCAACCGCGACGGATTCCTCGGCTACGCCGAGGCCCGCGACGACCAGGTCGGCTCGGCGATTCAGAAAGCCATCGACGTCGCAAAACTGAACATCATCAAGGTCGACCGTGGCTCCGGTTCGTGGGAAGACCGCGCAGGCGGTACCCACTCGCTGACCCGGAAAGCCGAAGGGAAGGCCGGCTCGGTGACCGTCGAGGTCATCCCCGCGCCGATGGGTCTCGGCCTCGCGGCCGCGCCCACCGTCCGCAGCATCCTCGAACTCGCGGGTGTGCAGGACGCGTGGACGAAGTCCGACGGCAACACCCGGACGACGGTCAACCTCGCAAAGGCGACGTACAACGCACTGAAGAACGCCTCGCAGTCGCGCACGCCGCGACACGCCCGTGAAGTCCAACAAGAGGTGAACGAGTGATGCGTGCAGTCGTTCAGATTCGCGGTGACGTCAACATGAGCGGTGCGGTGCACGACACCCTGCAGATGCTCAACATCCACGGTGTCAACCACTGCGCGTTCGTCCCCGAGACGGACACCTACAACGGCATGGTGACGAAAGTCAACGAGTACGTCGCTCACGGCGAACCGAGCGCCGACGTCGTCGAGACGCTGCTGCGCAAGCGCGCGGAGCCGCTCGAAGGCGACGCGACGGTCGACGACGACTACGTCTCCGAGCACACCGACTACGACGACCTCGGTGCGCTCGCGGAGGCACTCGTCGACGAGGAGACGACGCTGCGCGAGCAGGGTCTCTCCCCGTCGCTGCGACTCCACCCGCCACGCGGCGGACACAAGGGTCTCAAACACCCCACCACCGAAGGTGGACAGCTCGGCAAACACGAAGCCGAGGATATCGACGAACTCCTGGAGGCGATGCGATAATGACATCCAAGAAACGTCGACAGCGCGGTTCCCGAACCCACAGCGGCGGCACGCACAAGAACCGGCGCGGTGCCGGTCACCGAGGCGGTCGCGGTCGCGCGGGACGCGCGAAACACGAGTTCCACAACTACGAACCGCTCGGCAAACACGGGTTCACCCGACCCGACGACACACAACTCGACGTCGTCGAGGTGCGTCTGCAGAAACTCGACGAGGACGCCGCGCTCTACGCCGCGGAAGACCTCGCCGAGGAGGAGGGTGACGGCTACCGTCTCGACGCCCGAGACGTCGTCGACGCCCGCAGCGACACCGACGTCGTGAAAGTGCTCGGTGGCGGGCAGGTTCGCAACGAACTGCACGTCGTCGCCGACGCGTTCACGTCGACGGCCGTCGAGGACCTCGAAGAAAACGGCGGCAGTGCCGTTCTCTCCGAGTACGGCGAACACCTCGTCGAAGAGGCCGAAGCGGCCGAAGAAGACGAAGACGAAGACGACGAGTAACTCGTCGGTTCGCTGTTTCTCTCTTTATCAGCCCCGTGAGCGACTGCGTCGTCTCCGGAGTCGGTATAGGGTGTGCTCCGACTGCTTGCGGGTCATCGACCGACGCTCGAAGAATCGGGGTCGTAGACGGAACTCGACATCGCCAGCGGGGGAACAGTCAGCGGGGGAACAGTCAGCGGAGGAACGGCCAGCGGAGGAACGGCCAGCGGGGGTTACTCGGGGTGTCTCACTCGACGCGTTCGACGTGAACCAGCGCCACCGGGTCGGTCCAGCCGTGAACGTCAGGGCGGAGGTCGGAACCGCCCGTGATGCCTGCGTGTGGCATCACGACGCCGTCCTCGGCGATGGCTGGGTCGCTCGTCCCCGTCCCCTCGGCGTCGCCGGTGACACCGATGAGCGACTGTGCGGGTGGGACGAGGTCGGCGAACGATTCCGTGTTCATCTCGGTCCCGGCGTCGAACGACGCGGCGTACAGCGACTTCGACTCGTTGACCGCGGCGGGCAGTCGAACCGTGTCGAGGCCGGTGAACCCGTCGTTCGTGGCGATGAGCATCGAGATGAACGAGAGGTACTTCGCGCTCCGGTCGGCCGTGACGGTGAGCGTCGTCGTGTACGGCTGACCCGTGTCGCCGGGGTCCGTCGCCGGAACGAGCGGTGCGTCACCGATAGCCGCGCCGACGATATCACGACTGGACTCGATGGCCATCCCGAGCGGGTCGAGGTTGCCGTTTTCGGCGATTTCCTTCACCGCCTCGCTGGCTGGTTCGCCGACGGAGAACACCTCCACTGACGGCCGGTGGACTGCGACTGCTGGCGGGGTAAACGCCTGTCCGCGCGTCAGGTTCGCAACCGTCACGCGGTACGTCGCCGAGCCCTGTTGTTTGCCTTCACTTTGGTACTCACGGGCGGCCACGGAGCCGACACCGCCGAACGCAAGTGTGCCTGCAGTGACGCCGGCCGCCTGAAGGAACTGTCGTCGCCGAACTGGACTGATACTGTTTCGTGACATGGTTTCTGTGGGGAGTTCCCCAACAGATGGGAGGCTCGCCGGCTAAAAGCCCGTTTTCCGAACTTCGGCTCGAAACAGACACCACTGTGTATCCACTCTGACCCAGATAGACCCAAATTCGGGTCGAATCGCCAGTAGCGTCGGTACAGTGGTCTCGGTACGACGCGCGAGAGGAACGGGAGACGATTCGACTCGGGTCGATTCGGTTCGACCGTTACTGGAGGGTCACGTAGGTCAGAAACCCGAGCGCGACGAGTTGAAGCCCACGAAGCACCGTCACCGCCTGTTGGACCGTCGGGTCGCCCGAGTAGAGCATCGTCATGCTGAAGAAGTAGTAGAGTGCGAGCGCGTTCTCGGTGAACATCACGGCGCCGAACGCGACGAGACCCAAAACGAGCGGCGTTCGAAACGCGAGGTAGTTGCGCACCCAGATACCCGTCAGGAGGGCGAGAAACACCATGTTCACGGCGGCCAGTACGCTCGCAAGTTGTATCGTCGGGTCCATAGCTACTCCAGATGTTCGGTGATTGTCTCGAAGGTGTCGCGGTGAGTCTCGAAGCGGTCGGTGAGAAAGTACAGTTTCGCGTACTCGTCGCCGCTCGGTTCGATAACGCCGTGGTCTTCGAGCATCCCGAGATGATGTCTGACGGTCTTGTAACTCACGTCGAGTTCCGCGGCGATACGGTTGGCGTTCATCGGTCGCTCCGAGAGACAGCGGATGATACGTGCGCGGTTCGTGCCACCGCGTGTTGCTGTGAGGAGATACCAGAGCGCCTTATCCATCGAAGTTGTCCTCTCATCGGTTCGGCCGCAGGTTATAGCTGACCGCTCGAACACGTCGACAGCTCACGGCCGCACCCGCTCTCTGACCCACCCGCTGGCACCGCTGGGGTAAGCGCTGGCTTCTGTCTCGGGTTGCACTGTCCCGGTTCCGTCGACGGCGCGGACGACTACCTCGTGTTGGTCTGTGGCTTCGTACTCGTAGCGCCACATCCGCCACGCGTCCTCGGCACTCCCCGAAAAGCCGAAACCGGACGACTGTGAGGGGTCGTCTGACTCCGTCGCGTTCGACCGATTGCCAGCCGAGTTCGTCCGGTTGCCGGTGGAGTTACTCGCAGCGCCACCCGCCTGCACCTCGGCGGCGACCGAAGCCGGAAGCGGCGTCGACAGCGACGCCTCCTCCCACGTCTCGCCGCCGTCGGTCGATACTTCCACACGCTCGATACCTCGCGTGCCGGCGTAGGCGTGGCCGCCGACGCGGACTCGCCCGTCGTCGACTGTTTCGACCGAGTGGAGTTTCGCCACCGTGTTCACCGGGCCGGTGCCGTTCCACCCGCGTTTCTCCCAGTAGCCCTCGGCGTCGCGGGTGAGAAACTCGATTTCGTCGAGCCACTTCACGTTGATTTCCCCCCAGTGCCCCGGCACGAGCAGGCGAACCGGATGACCGTGACCCGTCGGCAGCGGGCGGCCGTTCATCCGGTAGGCGAGAAAGCCGCGTTCGAGCGCCGACAGCGGGAACACTTGGTAGTAGTCGTCGGCGGCGCGGACGCGGACGCAACACGCCTCCGGCGGCGCGAGGTCTTCGAGGACTGTTTCCATCGGCACGCCCGTCCACAGCGCCGTGTCTATTTTCTCGCCGTTGAGCGGGTCGCCGACGCAGCGAAGCGTGACGAACCGGTGTTCGGCGGGCAGCGACTCCAACTGTCCCATGGTGAGCCGTCTCGACCGCACGCCCGCGCCGGTGAGTCGAAGCGACCAGTCCTCGGCGGCGACGGCGGGGTCGGCGGCGCTGATGTCGACGGTGTAGAACGCCTCGGTTTCGGTGAGCAGCGTGTCGGTGTCGGCGAGGGAGAACGACCGCCGACTCGCCTCGTCTAAGAGCGCGCGGACCTGCGGGTCGTCTATCGGTCCGGCGTCAGCCGTCGGTCCCCCGCCTCGTTGCCGACCGGACCCGACGAGCGCACCCAAGCCGACGGCGACGGCGGCGCTCGCGCCCGCTTTGAGCGCCCGGCGGCGGGCGTGAAACGCTGGCATCGACCGGCCGGTATCGCCACCGGCGACGCCGACGACGAGACCCGCACCGAGTCCGGCCGCCAGTGCCGACCCGAGTGCGCCAGTGAGAACGAGTCCGAGCGCGCTCGCAAGAAGCGTCGTGACGACGACCCGTCCGCCGAGGATTTGAGCGCGCCGACCGACGGCGAGTCCGACGAACGCACAGCACGCGAAGAGGCCGACGGTGAGACAGAGTGCGACAGCGAGGACGAGCGCTTGTCCGAGATTCCCGAGCGTCTGTATCGCACCCGCGACGACTGCGTCGGGAGCGGTGTTCGTCACCGCGTCGGCGACGGCCGAGGCGACGAACGACTGTGTGAGTCCGACGACGGTGAGCGACGCCCCGACGGCCGACACGCCCGCGACGAGCGAGACGACTATCGATATGCGTCGCGTCGTCCACCGGTTTGCTGCGTCGCTCATGGCGCGCTCACGGCTCCAGTCCGATAACCGGAGGGGTTGACCAGTCAGTGTGGTCGGTGTGGTCAACGTGGTCAACGCGGTCGGCGCGGTCGGTGCGTCCCGCGACGGCGACCGAGTCTTTGCCTCCCACGGCAGTAGTTCGCATCTTATTGCTCTTTTAGAACTCTGTTGTCCTGTGGGTTTCGCTCGTTTCGGCTACGAACGGAGTATCGACAGCTCTCCGCGGGGAACACAACACCCAAACCGATGGCCCACCGACGTGTCGCCGTGACCGAGACGACCGAGCACGGAGAACGGTCGGACGCCGAAAGCGACGACGGACCCCGCGGGCGACCCTGTCCGTTCTGTGAGACGCCGATGCAGCATCGCCACTGCAAGTACATCTGTCCGGCCCACGGCGTCGTCTACGACTGTAGCGACACGTTCTGGTGAGCGTCGTTTTCCTACGCTGCGCTCGGAGCTCGAAGACTCGTCTGCGGGTCGTTGTACAACTTGTACTGGTACTAACGGTTATGACCCTGCAATCCTTAGAGTTGTGTAGCTCATGCGCTGTTGTGACCGGAGTAGACGATGGATAGGGCAACCGCAGGGTACGTCCCCATGGTGAAAGACGACCAAGTCGCCCGGAGCAAAGCGATACAACAGCGGACTGGAAAGACGTTCCACTTCGCCACGCGGCTCCTCCCCCAGCGAGTCCGCCACGCGACGTACGTCCTCTACGCGTTCTTCCGTCTGGCCGACGAGGTGGTCGACGACGCCGGCGACGCGACACCCGAAGAACAACGTGCCGAACTCGAACGGCTTCGTGCCGCGGCGAAAGGCGAAATCGAGACCGACGACCCCGTGTTGTCGGCGTTCTCGGAGATGCGCGAGGAGTACAATATCGACGACGCCGACGTGGACACGTTCGTCGACGCGATGCTCACCGACATCACGAAGAGTCGCTACGAGACGTACGCGGAACTGGAGGCGTACATGGACGGCTCTGCGGCCGCCGTCGGTCGGATGATGACCGCAGTGATGGACCCCGAGGAACGCGAGCAGGCGCTACCGCACGCGACCAAACTCGGCGAGGCGTTCCAGATGTCGAACTTCCTGCGCGACGTGCGCGAGGACATCGACGAGCGGGACCGCATCTACCTTCCGCAGACGACGCTCCGCGAACACGACGTGACCGACGAGCAGATTCGGCGCTACGAGATGTCGGAGGGCTTCACGAACGCGATGGAGTCGGAACTCCACCGGACGGAAGCGCTCTACCGCGAGGGCGTCGCCGGCATCAAATACCTCCCCGAAGACTGCCAGTTCTCGGTACTCTTAGCCGCCGTGCTGTACGCCGACCACCATCGACTCATCCGCGACCGAAACTACGACGTGCTCTCTGCGACGCCGCAGTTGGGCCGCCTCCGGAAACTGACGCTGTTCGCCCGCACTCGCTATCACTGGATGTGGACGAAAGACCCCGAAGCCGTCTTCTGGCGGGTTAGTTCGGTCTCACACCGCGGTTCGACGGCGACGGGACCGGGTCGCCACGACGGCCTTCCGGCGCGCTGAGGAACGAACTTCGGGAGTTCGATTACGTGTTTTGTTTCATCGTCGCGTAGTGGACGCCGAGAGCGAAGACGACGGCAGGAACGCCGAGATACGTGAGCGCGTCGAGAAGGAGCAGATACGTGCTCGCAGTCTGTCCAATCGTCGTGCCGAACTCCGGAAGCCACCACGGAAACTGCCCACCAGCGACGACTTCGTCGAGGAGGTGCCCGAACAGAAGTTCGAGAGTGAGAGGGACTGCGACGATGAGGCCAACAGCCAATCCATAGCTCGCTTTCGAGCGAAGGTGGGAGTACATGCTACTCACGTGTTCGTGACAGGATTTTATCTTTTTCGCCGGTTGTCTACTCGGTGTTCCGAAGTCGCTTCCGAAGCGACGCGCCGTCCCAGTGTCTCACCACCTCAGTTCAGTCGTGGTCCGAGTTTCCGCTCACCCACGACGGCCGGAACAACCCGGTGTCGAACCGCTCGGTTCGGAGCAGACCGAGGCCGAACAGCACCGCGACGAGTGCGGGAAGATAGTTGCCGAAGACGACGTTGACGCTCCCCCAGAGGATGACGAAGCTCACGAGGTCGTCGAGCATGAACTCACACCCGGAGAGTCGCGCGAGCAACGCCCGGCGGTCGAACGCCCAGTCGAGGGTGACGACGGCGACAGTGGCGCTGACGACCCACCCCGCGTAGTTCGACAGCGGGACGCCGTAGAAGCCACCGTCGGGCGAAACACCGGGATACACCCAGAAGCCGAGCGCGACGGCCCCTGGGTCCAACACCACGTCCATCGCCAGTACGGTCACGATGACCGAGAGCAGACGAACGACCGAGTTCTCCGCCCGGTCACCGAGCAACAGCAGACAGAGCAGATACGAGTTCATCACTAAGGGGAGAAAGAAGATGGGCAGACCCAGCGGTATCCCCTCGATAGTCGGCCCGAGGTCGACGCCGTAGTAGAACTCGCCGTAGGGCCACCCCGTCTCTACGCCGGTGTACTCGATTCCGTAGGCGTACAGCGCAAGCGCCGAGACGCCGGCGAGCGCTTTGCGGTCGAACAGCGGGAGCGTCCCGACGATGAGCGGCGAGCGCATCACGAACGTCCCCAAGAGGATGAGGAAGGCGTTGAACGCAAACGGCGGGGGGAGCAGTTCGAGACGACTGGCGACCAGCAGAATCCCGCCGACGAGCGGAAACACCACCGAGATGGTGAACCGATTCTCTCTGACGAGACGGTCGAGTCTGGACTCCATCTCCGTGCGGTTCGAGGGAAGCGACTCCGAGACCGTCGACATCGAGTCAGCCATACACTAACCTCCAGAGCGCGCCCATCGTGAGCACCATCCCGACACCCGTGTTCAGCGCGGGGTACCACCAGTACGCCCGCGAGACGTCGACATTCGACTGGTAGATGGCAAAGACGACGACCGGATACGCCAGTAGTAACAGCGCGATGCGGAGGTCGACAACGGCGAACGCGAGCGCCGCCGCGAGCCAACAGACCGCGCAGTACGCGTACGTTCGGCTCTCGCCCAACACGGTAGCAGTCGTCCGAATCCCGGCCTCACGGTCCGGTTCGATGTCGGGAATCGCCGAGAACGTGTGCATCCCCATCGTCCAGAGCCACCCGCCGAGAACGGCGAAGAGCGGCGGGTTCTCGCCCGCGATGGCGGCGTAGGCGGCGACGCCCGGCAGGATGTACAGTCCGTTCGATATCGAATCGAGAAGCGGCGTCGTCTTGAATCGCAACGGCGGCGCACTGTACTCGACGGCGAGGAAGAAATGCGCCGCCAGCCACACCCACGCGACCTGTGGCGTCACCGCGAAGAGCGCGAGACCCAGCAGTCCGGACGCGACAACGACGGCGACGACGACGGAGTCGCCGCTGAACCGAGCCTCCTTGTCGTCCTTTTTCGGGTTTTCGGCGTCTATCTCGGCGTCGAACACGTCGTTGACGCCGTACAGGAGTACGTTTCCGGGGACAAGGAAGTAGCCGAACAGCGCCAGCGCCAGCGGCGCGAACAGGTCCGGAACCGACTCCGCGGCGAAGGCGACGCCGACGACGACGGGGCCCGCGAGGTAGAACCAGAAACGCGGGCGAGAGAGCTTCAGCAGGTAGCCGAGACGGCCCATCAGTCGCTCGTTCGACTCGTCTGCTCTCGGTGTGCCGTCTCGTCGTCGGCGTCACCGGACTCGCTCACGTCCCCGTCGGGTCGGACCGTCTCGTCTTCGGCGGGCGGGCGCGGATTCTCACGACCCGAGTGTTCGGCCATCGATTCGGCGGTGAGTCGACCGCTGATGAGACACATCGGGACGCCGATACCGGGCGTCGTGTACGACCCGGTGAAGTACAACCCCGGCACTTTCTTCGAGTGGTGTGGGGGTCGCAGGAGCGCGGTCTGTCGCAGCGTGTGCGCCATACCCAGCGCCGTCCCCTGCTGGCTGTTGTAGCGTTCGGTGAAGTCGTCGACGCAGAACGATTTCTCGAAAACGATGCGGTCACGTAGGTCCACACCAGTGTTTTCGGCGATGTCGTCTAAGACGAGTTCGCGGAACGACTCTCGAATCTCGGGGGTGTCGTCCAGTCCAGCCGCGATGGGGACGAGGACGAACAGGTTGCTGTGTCCTTCGGGGGCGACGGAGTCGTCGGTTTTCGAGGGGACACAGAGGTAGTACGCCGGGTCGTCGGGCCACGACGGGTCCTCGAAGATAGTGTCGAAGTGGGGTTGCCAGTCGGTCGGCAGCACGAGCGTGTGGTGGGCCAACTCCTCGACGTCGCCTTCGACGCCGAGATAGAGCAGGTACGCCGAGGGCGCGTACGTCCGCGACTCCCAGTAGTCGGCGTCGTACTGCCGTTTTTCGGGCGGAAGCAGTTCCTGCTCGGTGTGGGCGTAGTCGGCGTCCGAAACCACGAGGTCGGAGAGATACTCCTCGCCCGACTCCGTGCGGACGACGAACCCGCCTTCGCGACCACGAATCTCGGACACGGCGTCGTCGGTGTGGAAGGTGACGCCGAGTTCCTCGCCGAGGTCGACCATCGCGTCGACGACGGCCCCCAGTCCCCCGTCGGGGTAGTAGACGCCGAGTTCGAAGTCGACGTGGCTCATCAGGTTGTACAGCGCCGGCGTGTTCGTCGGCGCGCCGCCGAGAAACACCAGCGTGTACTGCATAATCTGCTGGAGTTTCGGGTGGTCGAAGTAGTTCTCGACGTGGCCCTGCATCGACCCGACGAGCGAGAGGCCCCACGCGTGCCGGAGCACGTCGGTGTCGACGTAGTCGCGCAACTTCGGCCGGTCTTTGTAGACGAAGTGTTCCATCCCGATGCGGTAGTTGCGTTTCGACTTTTCGAGATAGCGTTCGAGCGTCTCGCCCGCGCCCTCCTCGTAGGAGTCGAACAGGAGTTTGTTCGTCTCCAAGTCGGGAACGAGGTCGGCGCGGTCGCCGTCTTTGAAGAACATCCGGTAGTGCGGGTCGAGACGTTCGAGCGCGTAGTAGTCGGTGGGGCGCTTGCCAAAGTAGCCGAAGAAGTCCTCGAACACGTCGGGCATGAGATACCACGACGGCCCCATGTCGAAACTGAACCCGTCTTCCTCCAAGCGACTCGCGCGCCCGCCGAGTTGCTCGTTTTTCTCCAGTACGGTGACGTCGGCACCGGCCTCGGCGAGATAGCAGGCCGTCGAGAGGCCGCCGAAGCCGCTGCCGACGACGACGACGGACTGCCCCGACAGCGACGAGAGGTCTTCACGGACCAGTTCTCGGTCGCCGTCGAGGCCCGAGCCAAAGCGTCGGCCGGCGTCCGCGGCGGGGGTGGCGGTGTCGGCGCTGCCCGCAGTGGCGGTGCCGTCACCGTTCGATGGGAAGGTCATGACACGGACTAGGAGCGTTCGGAGCATAAAACGAGTGACTGCCTCGCGGTAGCACACCCCGTACCGAGTGAACTCCTGTCGGAAAAACCACCGCGAGGCCCACCTTTAGGTCGGATTCGCCCCAACCGAACACATGGACGAGAAGACGGTCGTCGTCACCGGGGCGAGTCGGGGAATCGGGCGAAGCGTCGCTAGGACGTTCGCCGCCGAGGGTGCGCGCGTCGTCGCCTGCGCCCGCGACGTGGAGGCGCTGGACGAACTCACCGAGGAAGTCGGCGACGAGGGTGGAACGATTCTCACCGAACGCGCCGACGTGCGCGACGAGTTCGACATGGAGCGACTGATGGAACGGGCGGCGCGCGAGAGTCGACCCATCGACGTGCTCGTCGCCTGCGCGGGTGTCAACCACGGAACGCCGGGTGAGATGCCGACCGCCGAGGAGTCGTACGCACGCTTCGACGACACGATGCGGACGAACGTCCGCGGCGTGTTCGCGGCGGTCAAAGAGGCCGTCCCGCACATGGCCGACGATGCGAGAGTGCTGATTCCGTCGGGGTCGGTCGCCCGCGAGGCGAAACCCGGGATGGGCGTGTACGCCGTCTCGAAAGCTGCCGACGAAGCGCTGGCACGTGGATTCTCGGTCGATTTGGAGCAGACTGTCGGTGTCGTCGACCCGGGACTCGTCGCCACCGACCTCACCGGCGGGCAGGGCCGCGACCCCGAAGACGTCGCGCCGATGTTCGTCTGGGCGGCGACCGAAGCCGACGTCGAGACGGTCGACGGCGAAATTCTCGACCTGCGGACGTGGAAGAAGGCGACGCGGTGAGAACTGCGGTGGCGGGTCACCGCCGGTAACGAAACGACCGAAAACCGGCCGGTGTATTACGATTTTCAGAATTTATCATAACGAAAATAAAGTGAGTAACCGGGCTAATCGGGAGACGAATGTCGTTCGGAGTCGGTCGTCGCTCGTCGTCGCAGGTGCTCGCGTACTACGCGTACAAAGCGACGAAAGCCGTCGAGTTCTATCGCCCCATCATGTATCTGTACTTTCTCTCACAGGGGCTCACCTTCGCGGAGATAGCGGTTCTCGAATCGCTGTACAACCTGACGACGGTGCTCGGCGAGATTCCGACCGGTTACGTCGGTGACCGAATCGGCCGCCGGAACAGCCTCCTCGTCGGCACTGTACTCATCTCGATGACACTTCTCGCCATCGGTCTCGCCGAGTCGTTCGCTGCGCTCTCCGTGCTGTACGTCTGCTGGTCGATGGGCTACAACTTCCGGTCGGGCAGCGAGGACGCGTGGCTGTACGACGCGCTCACCGACGACCGCTCCGAAGACGAGTTCGCGCACGTCCGCGGCCGCGGAGAGTCGATGGCTCTTCTGGTTGGCGTCGGTGCCTCCGTCGTCGGCGGTTATCTCGGCGGCCTCGACCTCTCGTACCCCTTCTTCGTCGCCGCCGGTGTGACGAGCCTCGGCCTCGTCGTCTTACTCAGTATCGACGAATCCGAGACGTACGAACAGACGCGAGCGGACCGCCTCGGCTTCCGCGAAACGCTCACAATCGTCCGTGAGACGGTCTCGAAGCGGAACATCCGCTCGTTCGTCCTCTACTACTTCGTACTGTTTTCGGCGGTCTCCTATCTCGTGTTCATCTTCCTGCAACCGGTGTTCGAGGGCGTCGTCCCGCAGTACGGCGTCTCGGAAGGACAGATAGAACCGCTTCTTGGGTGGTTCTACGCGGCAATCAGCCTCGTCGCCGCCGGCCTGAGTTATCGAGCGGGATGGATTTCCGAACGGGTCGGCCTCCGGCGCTGGTTCGCCGTGATTCCGCTCGTCGTCGGCGTGTCGCTCGCCGCGATGTCCGTCGTTCCGCTACTTGCGATACCCGTACTGCTGTTCGTCCGCGGTATCAGCGAGACGACGCGGACGCTCGCCGGGCAGTACGTCAACGACCGTATCGACTCGCTGGGTCGGGCGACGGTGTTGAGCGCGATGGCGATGGTCAGCGGCCTCACCGTCATCCCGTTTCAACTCGGTGGCGGCGTGCTCTCCGACGTGCGTTCGCCGCTGTCGACGCTCGGTGTCGCCGGCGTCGTTCTCGTCGTCGGGTCGCTCGCTATCTACGCGTGGGAGCGGCCAGTGCGAACCGCGACGTCGTCGCGCGGCCCGGTCGAGTAACCTCGCGTCGCAGACGGCGAAAGTGATAGAAACGACGAAATCGACGGCCATATTAATCTCAGTCTCCCGTTTCACAACGTGCAACGACGCTCGGCAGTCGGTATCGGCTCGGTCGCGCTGTTGGTCGTCTTATCGGCGATTGCGCTCCAGCGCGGCGCGAGAGACCTCCTCGTCATCTCGTGGGTCGCGTTTCTGGCGATGGCCGTCGCGGGCTTTCTCGGTGCGCGCCGAACCGACGAGCGTGCGGGCGTCCTCGTCTGGGGGTACGGCCTCGCCAGCGGTGCGATGATAACCAGTGCCGCGGTGTTTCTGCTTCCCCAAGCCATCGGCGTCAGCGGCGACGTTCCGCAGTACGGCGGCTTCGGCGTCGCTCTCGGCTTGCTCGTCGGCTTCGGCTCGCACACCGTCGGCCACCGCCTCGCTCACCTCGATTTGCCGTTCGACCGAACCGTCACGGAACTGTCGGCGCATGCGCTCTCGGCGGGCGCTATCATCGGCATCGTCTACGGCAACATGGAAGTCGGCCTGACGCTCGGACTCGCTATCGTCTCGCACAAAGGGCCAGCAGGCTACGCCGCGGCGACGCGACTGCGACGCGCCGGTCGTGAGTGGTCGGTGCTGCTTCTGCCCGCTGCGGGCGTCGGTCTCGCCGCGATTCTGTCGAGCATCGTCGTCCTCCCGGCGACGGCCGCGGTTCGGGGAATCGTCTTCGGATTCGCCGCGGGCGTGTTCCTCCACGTGGCGATGGACTTCCTGCCTCGATGCGAACTCGGCAGTGAGATTCACGAGGCACTCAGCATCGACGGCGACGCTCACACACTGTTGGACCGCTTGCGGGTCCACGCCGTCGCAAGCACGTCGCTCGGTGGACTCGTCGTCTTCGCGGCGTGGGTCGCGCTGTGAGGTAGGTCGAGAAATCGAATCGAGTAACTCCGTCGGGATTTTTACTCGGGTGGCCGTCGAAACTGAATAGAGAGCGCGTGTCCGTCCGAGTCTTGCTTGTGTCGGCATTGCGTACAGACCAGACAGAAAACATATCCCGTTTGTTTTGATAGGATTAGATATGAATCGAAAAGAGAACGTTCCAGTGTTCCGCACAGCGACGTGTCTCATAGTAGGAATATTACTACTCATTTGGGTGACAAACGGTACGATGAACAACTATCCTCCGACACCGCAACAGGCAGCAATAGATGGAGGGACCGCGTTTGCAGGACTGTTCGTGGGTCTGTTCTCTTGTGTTGCTGGCATAGTGCTTGTCCACGGTTTTGCTCACATCGTCGAGTTGGGTTCGACCGTTACCGCTCGTGTGCTCCGGTATCCAGTTGCGGCATTTGTAACGATGTTTAGCCAAATTCTCTTGATTGTGTATTTAGAGTCGGGCGGTGTGCAGCAACTGCTTACGTTCGTCGACTGGCTTCCGACACCACTGGTTGTGGCACTTCCTGCAGTAGCTCTCTCAGAGACACGACTATTCGTCTCTCGATGGCTCGGCAGTTGATTCTGTCACGTGCTGAAGATTCGGGCAGACCGAACCGTGCGCCAACTGCTAACTCAGAAGTCGAGGCCGATGGGCCACTCACAGGAAGGACAGGTGAACGCCACCGAAACTTTCTCGGGGTCGCGTTCTTCGAAGAACGTCGGTTCGTACGTCGACAACACTGTGTAGTGACCGCACTCGGGACACTCCTCGGTGAGTTCGGAGAGAATATTCTCTCGAATCAGTTCGACTGCCGCCTCTTTCTCGCTCCGGGGGACGGTGACGGCACACTCGCGCTGTCGTTTCGTCTTCGGGTCCATCACACCCGTCGTCGGGTCCATGGTGGTGGGGTCGGCGGCCCAGTCATAGGCCTTCTGAACCGCCTCGTGTCGGCCAATCGACCGGAGTTCCACAGGTGACTCCGACTCAGTCGAGTCGCCGCAGTTGCAGCGAGATGCCGCCGACACAGAGCAGGAGAACGACGAGGTTGAACGCCGCGCGGAAGAAGATTCGGTACTCCGAGGCGACCCAGCGGTCGATAACGCCGCCGACGGCGGTGTACAACTGTACCGACGCGACGAGTGCGAACAGCACCAACACCGCAAGCGCAGCGTAGTTCAGAAGCGTCCGTACGTCGCGACCCGAGCGGGTGGTTCCACTGCTCGAAGTCGCGTTGCTGTTCGTCGTCCCGCCGTCGGTTTGCATCGGGTTTTCCTCGGTCGTCATCTCTGTGGTCGTTGGTTCGTCGTTCGCGTTCATTCGGACCGCCTCCGGACGAGAAGCGCTGTCGCAAGGAGGGCGACAACGGCGACGGCGACGCCGAATCCGGGCGTCGTCGTCTGCGAGTCTGCTCCATACGTGCCGCCGTCTTCGGCGGCGGTCGTCTCTTCGTCGTCGGATTCGAAGTCCTCCACCTCGAACTCGACTTCCTGTTCGGTGACGTTCGCGCTGATGCGCTCGGTCGGGTCGAGGTTCGCCACGCTCTGTGCGGAGTCGACGTGGACGTCGTCGCGCCAGAGGATGGCGTCGACGTAGTAGTTGTACTCCGCGGGCACCGTCACGGAGGCGTCGACAGTCGAGGTCCGGCCGGCGCGAATCTCACCGACTGGGACGGTGACGCGGTCGGCGACGACGTTCGACTCCGCCTGCCGGACGACGAACGTCACTTCGAGGTCGCCGGTCGGGGTGTCACCTTCGTTCGTCAGCGCCCCCGAGAGGTCGAGGCTCACCCGGTCGCCCTCGGCGGACCCCACCGAGACGGAGACCGGTTGCAGCGCCGTCGACTCGGCGAAGACGACGTTCGAGTCCGCGTAGGCGGGCGTCAGTGCTTCGAGACCGCTGACACGCCGCGTCGCGTCGGCGACACGTTCGCCGTCGCGGAAGACGATAGTCTCAATCTCGTAGCCACCTTCGCGGGCGACGGTGAGATTGGCGCGGACGGGCGTCTCTCGGTCGCCGGTTAGGGTTCCGACCTCGACGGTGCGACTCGTCTCGACGAGGTTCGATTCGCTGTCGATAGCGCGGAACAGTACGGTCACGTTGTCGGTGGGGTTGCCCCGATGTTCGAGTCTGGCTTCGACGGCGAGCGTCGCCGTCTCACCCGTCGCAGCGCCGGGGGCGATAGGAACCTCCTCGACGTGGACGGGACCGGGACGGAGCGGACCGTCGTCGGTCGGGTCGGCGAGGGCACCGGGGACCACCGCGGCGGCGACGAGCGACGCCACGACCACGACGGTGGCCGCGGCGACGAACGTCGTTTCACGGTTCATGTCACGGCGGTCACGTGTCGTCGTTAAATGTTTTGTGTATGTCGGGAGGGAAAATTACAGTCGTCAGGCCGGAGTCATCGCGCGGTTTCGGGGTATCGGGTCGCTGTGGGTTCGATGTGTTGACTATGAATCTGCCGGACGAACGTCGCCGCTTCGCTCGGTGTCGGGCGCACCGGAGATTTCGAGCGTCGCCTCGAACGCTTCCAACTCGCGGCCGTACTCCTCCTCGGACAGTTCTCCCTCGGAAAACGCCGTCGTCGACTGTGAGAGCGTCTTGGCGGCTTTGAACTGCGTCCGGTCGAGTTCGAAGCCAGCGCCGCAGATACTGCAGAACAGCCCCCGCGTCGCCCGGCCAAGCGGCAGCAACGGCAGGAAGTACAGTGTGAACCAGCGTCTGGACTTCCCGAGTTCGTAGTACTGGTCGTTCTCGCAGTGACTGCAGTGAGCAGGGTACGTCTCGCCGTACTCCTTGCTCCGGCGCGGCCAGCCGAAGATGATAAACAGTAGCATCCTTCGGATATCACTCTCTCGTTATTTGAACTTTTCTCTGAAAAATCAAATACGAGAGATATGTTCGTTACTCGACCTCGAACACCTTCTCGGCGAGCGTCGGTACGAACGTCCCGATGTCGGTCACCATCCCGATAGCCTGCGAAGACCCGCGGTCCAGAAGTTGTGTGACCGTCGCCGGGTTGATGTCGACACAGACGGTCTTCGTCGTCGACGGCAGACAGTTGCCGACGGCCACCGAGTGCAAAAGCGTCGACAGCATCAACACGAGGTCGGCCTCGTGGGCCTGCTCGCGGATGGCGTTCTGCGCCTCGACGGCGTCGGTGATGGTGTCAGGGAGCGGTCCGTCGTCGCGGATAGAGCCGGCGAGCACGTAGTTCACGTCGTTTTCGATGCACTCGTACATCACGCCCTCCTCGATGAGTCCGGCGTCCACAGCCTCCTGAATGCCGCCCGCGCGAATGACCTCGCTGATGGTGTAGATGTGGTGTTTGTGGCCCTTCCGGGGGTGTTCCATCGTCTCCATATCCATGCCGAGCGAGGTGCCGTAGAGGCCGCGTTCGATGTCGTGCGTGGCGAACCCGTTGCCCGCCGAGAGCGCGTCGACGAACCCCTCGCGGACGAGGTCCGCCAGCGCGTCGCCCGCCCCCGAGTGGATGAGTGCTGGACCCGCGACGACGAGTACGTTGCCGCCCTCGCGTTTCGTCTCGACGAGCGCTTCGGCGACTTCGCGGATGAGCGACTCGGAGGGTCGCTCCGAGGAGACACCGCCCTGCATGAAGCCGAACGGCCCGGACCCGTCGCGGGGGCGCTCCGGGGGATTGACTCTGATTCCCGCCTCGCCGACGACGACGAGGTCGTCTTCGCGGATGGCGTTCAGCACCTTCGTCCGAGCGGTGTACTCGCCGTCTTCCTCTTCGAGAACGACCGCACAGTCCATCTCGATGTTGTCGACGGGAATCCACTGGCCGTCGTAGAACACCTCCGTCGGGTGGTTCGTCGTCGAGTAAAACCCGGCAGGAACGACGCGGTCACCGGGGGCGGGTTCGGCGGATGCGGGACGCGGGTCCGCGGGGTTCGCCCCGTTCTGGTGGAGTTCGTGGATAATCGACTGCAGGTCGCCTTCGGTGTCGGCGGAGACGCGCATCCGACAGTAGGAGGTGGCGTCTTTGTGGCGGCCGACCTCGAACTCCTCGACCTCGAAGGAGCCGTTCATATCCATCACGATGCCGAAACACTGGCCCATCATCCCCGAGTCGATGATGTGGCCGTCGAGTTCGACGGTACGAGAGACGGTCATACCGGAGAGACGGAGGAGACCCAAAAGAGGATTGCGTCGACGCGAAGCGTTGCGAAGCGTCGCGGACGGCCGACTGGAAGCGTTGCGGACCGCCGACTGGACCTGCCTCGAACTAACGGCTCAGTCGTCCGCCGGGTCGCCGACGACCCGGTCGAGGAAGGCGAACTGGTGAGCCAGCGACTCCTCGAACGTCTCGTCGCCGTAGATGTCGAAGTGACCGACGGGCAGACGGAGGAACGTCCCGTTCGGCAGTTTCTCGGCGGCGCTCTCGACGTCAGAGAGCGAGACGATTTCGTCGTGTTCGCCGGCGACGACGAGCGTCGGGCAGTGGACTTCCTCGGTTTTCGTCCCCGGTCGGTAACCCGGAATCGAGAGCAACACCCGCGCGGGCGTTTCGTTCTCCCACTCCGACCCCGGCGGCACGAGGTCGAAAAATCCTGTCTTCGCACCCGGTTCGTTGATGACGGCGAACTCCTCGGGCGTGCCGACGATTGGGAGCGTCTTCGAGCGGCCGACGACCGACAGCAGTTTGTCGACGACGCCGAGTGCCAGTCCCTTCACGGCGAAGCCGAGACCTTTTGCGAGCGTCGTCGACCGGCCGTCGACGAACGGAACCTGCGAGATGACCGCCGCGACGTGCGGTTCGCCGGCAGCGACTTCCAGGACGTGCCCGCCTGCGAACGACGCGCCCCAGAGGATGAGGCGGTCGGAGTCGACGCCGTCGAGGTCGTCGACGCGTTCGATGGCCGCACGCCAGTCGGCAATCTGTTTCGCGGGGCTGACGAGGTTTCTCGGCTTCCCCTCGCTCTCGCCGAAGTGGCGGTGGTCGAACAGGAAGACGGCGTAGCCTCGCTCGGCGAACCGTTCGGCGTAAGCGGGGAGGCCGAACTCGGCCTCGGAGCCGAATCCGGGCGACATCAGCACCAACGGCGGGTTCTTCGGGCGGTCCGGCCGGTACAGCGTTCCGACACAGCGCTGGCCGTCGCTGTCGAAGCGGACGCTCACCGTCGAGAACTCGTAGCGGGAGGGTCGGCGCTGCTCGCCGGTCGTCGCGTCCACTCCCTCGCGGTGTCGCCACGCGCTCTCCTCTCGGCTCATCTGTCGCCTCCGGCGTACATCGACGGCTCCTCTTCGAGCGTGTCGAGAACGAGTTCCGAGAAGTCCTCGTCGGAGAGGTTGTAGGAGAGATAGCCGTCGAACCAGTCGGCGTCGGCCCGCCAGCGACCCTGTACGTCGTCGTCGATGCGAATCGACGTCGCGTAGACGGGCGCGGGCTCCCACTCGCCTCGTTGGGCGAGGTCGATGAAGGCGGTCAGCGCCTGACCGACCTCACGGCGGTTGACGTGCGCGGCGGGAAAGGCGGTCATGTACGTCAGGTCGACGCGACCTTCGGTTCCGCCGTCGACGTCCACCGATTCGACGCTGATTCCGTTGCCCCGGAGTTCCTCCTCGATAACGCTCGGGTCGGTCATGAGACGGAGTACGAGCGCGGGGGGCTAAACGCTTGCCGCGCAGACAGTTCGAAGAAGGAAGCCGAACCCAGTTGCCGACTCCGGTCGGCGGCTACGCCGACGGCGGTCGCTGTGTCGACCGCAGGTCGTCGGCGTCGAGTCCCAAGGAGTGACAGAGGAAACCCCACTGTTCGGCCTGTTCTGTGACGTACATCGAAGTCGGTTTGCCGATGCCGTGGCCTGCCTTTTCCTCGGTTCGCAGGAGAACCGGCTGGTTGCCCGTGTTCGCCGCCTGCAGTCGGGCGGCCATCTTGCGGGCGTGACTCGGGTGAACGCGGGTGTCGCCCGCCGCCGTCGTGAACAACGTCGCCGGATACTCGGTTTCCTCGACGTTGTGGTACGGCGAGTACGCGCGGATGTACTCGTAGGCGACGGGGTCGTCGGGACTGCCGTACTCGGTCGTCCACGACGGACCGAGCAGGAACTTGTGGAACCGAAGCATATCCAGAAGCGGAACCAGACAGAGCGCCGCGCCGAACAGGTCCGGCCGCTGGGTGATGAGCGCGCCGACGAGCAGTCCCCCGTTCGAGCCACCGGAGATGGCGAGACAGTCGGGGTTGGTGTAGCGCCGTTCGACGAGACCCTCGGCGACGGCGATGGCGTCGTCGAACACGTTCTGTTTGTTCTCGCGGCGACCCGCTTCGTGCCACTCCTCGCCGAACTCCGCGCCGCCGCGCAGCGTCGCCAACACGTAGACGCCGCCGGCTTCGAGAAACGGCACGGCGAAGCGGTTGAACGTCGGCGTCCGGTTGACCCGGAAGCCGCCGTAGCCAGTCAGAATCGTCGGGTTGTCGCCGTCGCGGTCGAGGTCCGAGCGGTGGACGACGAACGCCGGGATGCGGGTGCCGTCGGCGGACTCGAACCACTCCTGTTTCACTTCGATGTCGGCTTCGATTCGGGCCTCGGGTTCGTCGAGGATACGCGTCTCCTCGGTTTCGAGGCTCGCACAGCAGACTCGTGGCGGGCGCTTGAACGACTCGACGGTGTAGAACAGTTCGCCGTCCCACGCGTACGTTCCGGCGACCGCGCCGTACTCGGGGAGTTCGATACGGCCGACGCGTTCGCCGTCGCGGGTGAACGTCGACAGCGCCGAGTAGGCGTTGCGGTGGTAGTGGGCGACGATTCGGTCGTCGCCGAGCGCGATGTCCCGAAGAATCTCCTTGTGCTCGGGGACGACTTCGTCCATCTCGTCGGGGTGGACGTCGCCCGAGAGGGCGGTTTCGACGCCGCATCCGAGCAGCCGAGAGCGTGGCGCGTCGAAATCGGTGAGCAGATAGAGGTAGCCGTCGCGAATTGTCGGGTCGAACGTCGCGTCGAGGTCGGTGACGACCGGGACGAGGTTGACGGGGTCGGTCCGTCCGGCGTCGGGCGTCTTTGCGAGCGCGTACACCTCCGAGCGGTCCCAGCCCTCGTAGTACTGGACGACCAGCACGTCGTCGTCGGTTTCGAGAACGGGCCAGACCTGCTCTTCGAAGTCGTCGACGACGAGGGCGTCGGTGTCGCCCGGCGACCCGAGAACGTGGTGTCTCACCTCCTTTTCGAGTTGCTGGACGCCGTCGTCTTCTCGGCTTCCGGTGCTGACGTAGTAGAAGCCGTCGGCGGTCCACGCGAATCCAGTCGCGGAGATGCGGCCGACGTGGGGGAGTTCGTCGACTCGCTCGCCGGAGACGACGTCGACGATTCGGACGTCGTACTGTTCGTCGCCGCCGGTAGCGACGCCGTAGGCGAGAAACTCGCCGTCGGGATGTGGGACGAACCAGTCCATCGAGATGGTCCCGTCCTTGGACCACTCGTTGGGGTCGACGAGCGTTCGTCGCTCACCGCTGAGCGAGTCGCGGACGCACAGTACAGGTTGTTCGTCGTCGGGTGCTTTGATGCGCTGGAAGTAGCGGCCTGCGGCGGGACGAATCGTCCCGTAGTCGGTGACGCGAGCGAGTTCGTCGAACCGCGATTCGAGTACGCGTCTGGCCGGCACGTCCAGTACCGACTCGGCGTACGCGTTCTGCTGTTCGACCCATTCGCTGACTTCCTCGGACTCGGCTTCCAACCAGCGGTAGGGGTCGGTAACCTCCTCGCCGTGGACGGTGTCGACCACCTCACGACGCGGCGTCTCCGGAGGTTCGTGCATACGTGGGCGTTGCGCACGCGCCTCATATAACTGTGGGCGTCGGTGATTCTGCGTCACCATCGGGGCGTACGGTGGTTCGGCTGTTCACACCGACGACGAGTGTATCACGCACAGCGGGCGCTGACTTCGACGAGCGAGAGTGTGTCCGGGCGACAGTGACAACGCTCGGATAATAACTGCTAATAGCTGAGCGACACTGAGTTAATATATGACCGTCGTCAGCGTCTCCATGCCCGAAGAACTGTTGGCACGTATCGACGCCTTCGCCGAAGACCACGGCTACACCGGACGGAGCGAAGTCGTCCGCGAGGCTTCGCGAAACCTCCTCGGCGAGTTCGAGGACACGAGACTGGAGGACCGCCAACTGATGGGCGTCGTCACCGTCGTCTTCGATTACGAGACGACGAGCGTCGAAGAGCGGATGATGCATCTACGCCACGAACACGAGAGCCTCGTCGCCTCGAACTTCCACAGCCACGTCGGCGCGCACTACTGCATGGAACTGTTCGTTCTCGAAGGCACCCTCGAAGAGATTTCGGCGTTCGTCGGCAAGGTTCGAGCGACCCAGAACACGCTCAGCGTCGATTACTCCGTGATGCCCGTCGACGATTTCAGTCCGCTGGCCGACGTCGAGTGAACTGACGGTTCGCGGTGTCGACGCCCGTCCCGCGAGGGTCGACCGCGTCTCCACTCAGTTCGCGGCGTCGACTCCGCCTCCGTTCAGTTCGCGTTACGACCGTTCCCCGAGTTCTCGGTACTCGATATCTCACTCCCACCGTCGGTGGCAGCTGTCTCCCCCATTTTCGAGCGCCGTGGAATGGCTTTGTCGGCGACGATACTGGCCGCGTAGAGGCCGATAGCGACGAGGACGATGGCCCCACCGGCGGCGACGCCGTACTGGTAGGAGGCGACGAGGCCGAGGAGCACGGCCAGTTCACCGACGACGACGGCGGCGAGTACCGACTCGCGGAAACTCCGAGCGACCTGCGCTGCGGCGGCGACGGGAACGACGAGCATCGCCGCGACGAGGATGACGCCCATAATCTGCATGGCGGCGACGACGACGACGGCCGTCAACACCACCATGAGTCGGTTGTACAGCGAGACGTTCAGACGCGCGACGCGGGCGGCCGTCTCGTCGAACGTGACGAACAGCAGTTGCTTGTACGTCAGCGCGACGACGCCGACGACGACCGCGCTGAGCACGAGCAGTATCGACGTGTTCTCCAGCGTCACCGTCGAGAGACTGCCGAACAGATACTGACTGATGCCGACGGCGATGCCGCCGTCGGTGAGACTGATGATGACCGTTCCGAGCGCGAACCCGCCCGAGAGGACGATGGCCATCGAGACGTCGCCGTAGGCGTCGGTGTAGTCGGCGATGAACTCGATGAGGAGCGCCGAGAGCACCGCGACGATTAGCGCCGTCACGTACGGCGAGACGCCGAACTCGAAGGCGGAGCCCAAAAAGAGGCCGATTGCGACGCCCGCAAAGGCGGTGTGTGCGAGCGTGTCGCCGATGAACGCCATCTCCCGGTGGACGAGGAAACTCCCGACGAGCGGTGCGACGACGCCCACACAGAGACCGGCGACGAACGCCTGCTGCATGAACTGATAGCAGAGAATCTCGACGCCGAGCGGTCGAGTGGCCGCACACATCCCGTCGCCGAGAAGGCGTACCAGTTGGTCGACAAAGTTCAAGAAAAGCAAACTCGCGGTCGGAAACAGCGCCGAGTCGGTCATGGGTGTGAATGAGAGCCGTCGTGGTCGTGGTCGTGTTCTAGCATCCGCTGGTTCGCGCCGTAGGCCTGCGCGAGCGCATCGCTGTCGGCGAAGCCCGACGGTTCGCCGTGGAAGAACAACTGGCGATTGAGACACGCGACGGTCGTCGCGTGCTCGGTGACGACGCCGATGTCGTGTTCGATGAGAACGACGGTGAGGCCGCCCTCGTTGAGTTCGCGCAGCAGGTCGTAGAACGCCTCCCTCGACTCGGCGTCGACGCCGACGGCTGGTTCGTCGAGTGCGAGCAGGTCGGCTTCACCCGCGAGTGCACGGGCGATGAACACGCGCTGACGCTGGCCGCCCGACAGATGTGCGAGGCGGCGGTCGGCGAGGTCCGTGACGCCGACCGTGTCGAGGGCGTCGGCGACGATACGGCGGTCTTCCGTACCGAAACGGCCGAAACCGATGTGGGGATACCGACCCATCTCGACGACTTCGCGGACGGTAATCGGCATCTCGGTCGCGGCGGACGCGACGTCTTGGGCGACGTAGCCGATGCGCTCGCCCGCGTCGAACGACCGTGCCGGTTCTCCGAACAGTTCGACGTTGCCGGCGTCGGGTCGAACGAGACCGAGCATCAGTCGGAGAAGCGTGCTCTTGCCGGAGCCGTTCGGGCCGACGAGACCGAGGAACTCGCCTTCCTCGACGGTCAGCGAGACGTCTTCGACCACCGGCGTGTCGGTGTAGCCGAACGTGACGTTCGACAGGTCGATAGCGCTCATTCGGCGTCCATGTTCGTTTTCTTGGTGTCGTCCATCGCTGCGGTCACTCTCGCTTTCGTTTGCTACGACGTGACCTCCGTTGAAGCGTCTGGCGAATCCACCGCGCCGGTCACCGCTCATTCCGAACCGAGTGCGGTCTTGAGGCTGTCGAGGTTCACCTCGCGCATCACGTCGACGTAGCCCCACCCCTTCTCGTTCCACTCCTCGGTCACACTCGGAATCGGGGTGATGGGCAGCGTCCCCTCGGCGTCGGTCTCCGCGACCAGTTGCCGGGCGGCGCGGTCGGACTCGAAGACGGGTGCGAGAACGTGTGTGATGCCGTGTTCGTCGATGAGTTCCTGTGCGTGTTTGATGTCCTGTGCGGACGGCTGGTCGTCCGGGGAGATACCCGACAGCGCGTGGACGTGGAAGCCGTAGCGGTTCCCAAGATACTGGAGCGCGTTGTGGCCGGCCACGAGAACGTGGTCGCGCTCTCGCCCCGACAGCTCTTCTTCGAACGTTGCGTCGAGTTCTTCGAGGCTCTGAACGTACGACTCGGCGTTTTGCGTATAGGTGTCGGCGTTCGACGAATCGAACTCGGCGAATCCCTCGCTGATGGTTTCGACGGCGGTCGCGGCGCGTGTCGGGTCCAGCCAGAAGTGGGGGTCCGCGCCGCTGTGGTCGTGGCCGTGACCGTCGCCGGAATCGTCGTGGGATTCGTTGCTGTGCGCGTCGTGAGTTTCGTTTTCGTGTTCGTCGTGAGTTTCGTTTTCGTGTTCGTCGTGGCTCTCGTTTTCGTGCTCGCCGTGAGTTTCTTCCTCGTGTTCGTCTTGCTGTTCTTCTTCGTGGCCGTGGGCGTCTCCGCTTCCGGGTGCGCCCAAGAGATTGACCCCGTGGCGTGCTTCGATAACCGCCACGTCGCTGTCGGCGTCTTCGAGGTTCGTGACGACGTTGTCGGCCCACGGCTGGAACCCTTCGCCCATGTAGACGAACGCGTCCGACTCCAGCACCGTTCGCTGGAGGTTCGGACCCGGTTCCCACCCGTGGCCGTGCTGGCCGAACGGAACGAGGTTCTCGACCGTGGCAGCGTTGCCGGCGACGTTCGACGCGAAATCTGAGAGAACGAAGAAGGACGCCTGCGCAGTCGCCTCTCCAGACTCGCCCGAGCCACCGCTGCTGTCCGACGGCGACTGACTGCCTGCGTCGACACACCCTGCGAGTGCAGCGACGACTGCACCCGCACCCAGACCGAGAACCGACCGCCGATTGTGAAGGCTCATGCTCTGATTAACAATCAGCGACTCCCGGTTAATAAACACTCCCATTTGGTTAGTAATGATTCGCACGTAGAGACGTAGTGTTGCTATCTCGGTGACAGCCGAAACGGGTAGCGAGAAACGGGCACTACGGAACGAGAAACGAGAGACTGGACCCGAAAGACTCCGTCCGCGTCCACCAAACGATGAGCCGGAGAAGGGGTACAGAGACCCCGAGAGCACCGTTTTGACTATCGCTGTGACTCGCGGAGAATGAGCGGACCGATGGCGAGCGTCCGCTTGGCGACGGGTGCGATACGGAGGATGTAGGAGGTAAAGAGCAGGAACGGGACGAGCGTCACGGTGTAGGCGGCGCTGACGACCCACGTGATGGCCGGAATCGTCAGGAACGCTCCGTCGAACGACTCCGCGCCGACGAACGTCACCATCCCGCCGGCGACGATGAGCGCCGGAACCGCCGCGTAGAGGATATACTGCGAGAGGTCGACGAGTGCCCACTGGAAGTAGAGTGTCTTGATGTGTTCACGTGCCGGACCGAACATCGAGAGCGCCGTTTTGAGGTCGTCGAACGCCCGTCTCTGCTCGCCGTTCATCGACGACGCGTAACTTTCGCGGAGTCGTTCGGTCTGGTAGATTTTCCAACTGTAGTTGAAGTTGAGTGCAGCGAACAACACGTCGAACGTCCCGAATCTCGACCCCTCCAGTTCCGCTTCGACCTCCTGTGCGTTCCCGTGAAGACTGTCGATGAACTCGCCCGTCTGTCGCTGCAGTTCGTCGTCGTCGGCCTCCGTGACGAGGCGGTCGACCGCCTCCGCCCGCCGTTCCGTTTCGCCGACGAGTCGCCCGAGGAAAGCCGATGGGTCCGCGGGGACGACCGAACCGAACAGGTCTTTCGTGTACGTGCGGAAATCCATCGCCGAACTCATGCGCTCGCGTTGGTCCCCGAGCGGACCGTTCTCCGCCGAGAGGACGAGTTGACTGATGGTGACGACGAGCGTCGTCCCGGTGACGATGACGCCGATCATCGCCGAGAACACCGTCTCGATAGTGTCCGTCGACGTGATTTCGCGTGAGAGCGGTGGGTCGATACTCACGCTGATGAAGAGAAGCGACACGAAGACGAGCGACGCGAGCAACGCGGTCAGTAGAAACCGATTCGTCCGAAAGAGCAACCAGATTTTGAGTCGGCTCTCTTCGGACCGTCCACGCATCGTGTCCGCCGTACCGACGTCGCTCTGTTCACCGTCGCTCATCGCCTTCACTCTCGCTGTCGTTCTCACCGTCGGCCGGGCCGGACGTCGCCGGTCGCTTGAAAACCAGATACTTCGTCCCACCACCGGTGTACGCTATCGTCTCCGCGAGTTCCCAACCGTCGCTCCCGAGGCGGTTTAGCTCCGTAGTCGGGTCGCTAGCTTCCTTTTTCGTCTCTTCTCGCCGCGGCCGCAGGCAGTGGTATTCCCACTCTCCGGTGTAAGCACACATCACGGACAGTTCACGACGGCGGCGTAAACCGGTTGGTGTTGTATATCCCGTGTGGGTCGCTCGTGGTCGTCCGCTGTCGACTCCGGCCGACGGGACGGACGACTACGACTGTTGTTCTCCGAGAACGCGGTCGCTGAGCGTGAACCGTGCGAAAAGTGAGAAAACGAAGCGCCCGTGAGGTATCGAACTCGGCCTCGGTGGCTGTCCGGATTACCGACCGAACATGTTGCGCATCATCGGGTGCATCTCCATGAGTTGCTCCTCGGCAATCTCCTCGTACAGTTTGTACGTGATAGAGACTGTGAGCAGCAGGCCCGTTCCGGAGACCTGCCCGATGGTGCCGAGCATGTTCGCCATGACGGCGAGCAGACCGACGAGCGCACCGCCGATGACCGTCACCTGCGGGATGTAGCGCTCCATCACCTTCTCGATGACCTGCGGGTTCCGACGGAAGCCCGGAATCTGCATGCCGGAGTTCTGAATCTGTCGCGCCGTCGCCTCCGGACCCATCCCGGTCGTTTCGACCCAGAAGATGGCGAATATCGCACCGCCGATGACCATGAACGTCAGGTCGATGGCGACGCGGATGAAGATTTGCCACGGCTCAGCCGCCGTGCCGGCGAGGAACCACAGCCAGTCCTGCGGGGCCTGAATCGGCGCGAAGTAGTAGAAGAACCCGCCGACCGGCTGGCCGTCGGAGCCGTACTGACCGAGCCACGGCATCGACGTGCCGAACAGCGTAATCGCGCTGGACCCGGCCGGACTCTGCGAGAAGAGGATGCGGCCGAGGAACTGGATGTTCGCCTGCAGCGCACGCACGAGAATCATCGGCAGGACGGACGCGTAGATGAGCTTCACGGGGAAGCGTCCGCGAGCACCCTTGACGCGGGCGTGGCTCAACGGAATCTCGACGCGGACGGACTCCGCGTAGACGACGATACCGAAGATGAGCACCGTCGTGAACAGCGCGAGAATCTGCCCCGGCTGGAACAGCAACGCCTGGATGCCTGGGCCGGTGAGCAGTTGCCCGTCAGCGAGCGTCTGCGAACCGGTGAGGATGCCAATCCACGTCGGGATGAAGCCGGCCGCGCCCCCGAGCGAGGGCCACGCGAACAGGCCACCGACGAGCTGCTGGCTCACACCGGCGATAATGAACAGCCCGACACCGGAGCCGACGCCCCATTTGCTCACGATTTCGTCCATGAACAGGATGAGCACGCCGCCGACGAATATCTGCGCGAACAGGAGCACCTGTACGCCAGTGGCGGTGATTCCGAGCGCGCTGGCGACGGCCTGACTCGGCGGGAGGAAGCTCCCGGCGAACACCATCGGGATGCCCGTCAGACAGATCATCACGACGACGAGGAACTTCTGCAGTCCCTGGTAGAGAATCTGGTCGCGCGGGTCGTTCGTGTCGAGTCCCAGTAGGTCCGCACCGCCGAGCAACTGGAGAACGATGCTCGCGGTGACGATGGGTCCGATACCCAACTGTAGAATCGACCCCTGCGCCCCGGCGAGGATAGACCGGAAGCGTCCGAACAGGTCACTTTGCGTCGAGACGTCTAACCCGAAGAGGGTGACGTTCGTGAGGAAGAAGTACAACACGAGAATCCCGGCGGTCCAGCCAAGCTTGCGCCGGAAGGGCACGTGCCCCTCTGGACGCTGGACCGCGGGCATCCGCGTTAAAACTGGTTCGGCCGTCTCTTTCCAACCCATATATCGGCTACTTCGCATCGGGATTTGTATGTTCTTCGCTTTTGTTGCCCGCCGGTTGTGGACTGGTATCATCGGCCGGTCGACGAAAACCAGACACGAAAAACGATAGACGGGAACGCTTTCGACTTCAGTACGTCGCAGATATTACGCGACTTTTCGGCCCGCAGCGAGACGCCCCCGGTACCGAGTGAATCCAATCGGTCGACAGACGCTCGACTCCGGGATTTCACAGACCCCCTATACCGACTGAATTTTTGTCGCGTCTCCGTCTCGGTTCGGCTTAGCTCGATATCGTCGCCGCAATCGAGGCAACAGGAACCGTGCGTACGTCCGGTGTTCGGTCGTCACTTTCGTCTACTCGGTCCGTTCTCTGATTCACTTCGACCGTCACCCTCACCCCTCGAACCGAGTGAAACACTCCACGACTGCCCCGGATAATCTCGAAATCGCGGCGAGTAACTCGCGCCTATTATATAATTACCTATACAAGCAATCAACAACAACAACAATTTGTACAGTTTGCTTTTTCACCGGCCGAAGACCCGCTCTTCAATTTACCCGTGATACCGCCACACACGCCACTTATATCCTATCGCTCTCTCACCGAAATCGGCCGGATAGCCGCCTCTCACCTTCTCGTCGATTCACTCGGTACGAGGGGTGGGGGATTCCCGGTCTCGTCGCGTTCGTCCGGCAGTGTCTCGCCCGTGCCGCCGCTCGAAACGGACGCCGACTTCACTCGGTACGAGGTCGGCAGTTTTATCTCACTGCCGTGTGGCTACGTGAGTCGATGACCGACTCGGAGGACGGAGGACGCACACGTCGCAATCGAGGCCGAAAGGCCGCCGGACACGACGCCGACCTCCGGTCGTACGTGACGCCGACAGACGAAGCGAGCGACTCCTCGGAGTCGACACAGGAGCGCGGAACCGCCGGCCCCCCGACGACCGACGGCGGCGACCCACAGAACGACGAGTCGTACGGTGACCCGTTCGCCGTCGGGTCGATATTCGCCCGCGAGGAACTGCTCCGCGTCGGCTACGTCCCCGACCGGGACCGAATCATCGGCCGCGACGACGAGATTCGCGCCGTCGGCAAAGCGCTCGGCCCGGCGGTCAGAGGCGGTCCGCCGCGGAACCTGCTGCTCTACGGCAAGACGGGCACGGGAAAGTCGCTCGTCTCGAAGCACATGGCCCGCGAGGCCGGCGGGCGCGCCAGCGACAACGGTGTGGACCTCATCTACCAGTACGTCGACTGCTCGAACGACGACACCGAGACGCGGGCGGCGCGCGAACTCGCCCTCGGCGTCCGCGACACGCTCGACCCCGACCTCTCGATTCCGCGAAAAGGTATCGGGGCGGCCGAGTACTTCAGACACGTCTGGGACCTCCTCGACGACCACGAGGTCCGCTCGCTCATCGTCATTCTCGACGAAATCGACAAACTCGACGGCGACGACGACATCCTGATGACGCTCTCGCGCGCCGAGGAGTCCGGCAAGACCGACTCGTACGTCGGCATCATCGCCATCAGCAACAAAATTCAGTACCGCGAGTCCATCGGCGAACGCGTCGACTCCTCGCTACAGGACCGCGAGTTCGTCTTCCACCCCTACGATGCCACTCAGTTGCGACAGATACTCGAAAACCGGCGCGACGCGTTCCAACCAGACGTGCTCTCGGCGGACGTCATCCCGAAGGTCGCCGCACTGGCGGCGCGCGAACACGGTGACGCCCGCAAAGCCATCGACATCCTCCGATACGCCGGCGCGATAGCCGAGGAGTCCGATAGCACACAGGTGCTCGAACAGCACATCGACCACGCGATGGAACGCGCGGAGGCCGACCGGTTCGCGGAACTCATCTCCGGCAGCACACCGCACGTCAAGTACATTCTCGTCGCTCTCGCGTCGCTGACGATACGACGCGACGAAGAGGAGTTCGCAAAGCAGGATATCTACTCGACGTACAAGCAGGTGTGTGCGAACGAAGGCTCCGACCCCATCTCGTGGGACCGCGTCTCCCGACTGCTGAAAGAACAGTCGTTTCTCGGCATCACCGAGAGTCGCCACACCGGCGGCGGCTACGAGAAAGGCAGTTATCGAGTCCACTCGCTGAACCGTGACCCCGAAATCGTCCTGAAGGCGCTGGACTCCCGGTCGGACCTGTAGTCGGAGTGGATTCCGTTCTCTGGCTCTCGTCTCGCGCTCCCGAGCGGTGGCTCTCTCCTCCGTGCACTGCGCCAACCCGTGGGATAGGGAGCGAAAGGACAGAAAACGGAATCGGAAACCAGTAGACCGAAACCCGGACCGTAGAGGGACCGAACCGAGAGAGACAGAGGGAGAAAACTGCGCGGCGCTTCGACGACGCGTTACGTTAGCACTCGGACCAACCGCAGGACTCGCAGGTCTTGCAGCCTTCCGAGAAGTACAGCGTCAGGTTCCCACATTCGGGACACTCAGGACTCTCGCCCGCAGCGAGCAGGTCGTCCATCGCCGAGGACGCCGCGCTGTCGTCGACGGACGCACCGCCGTCGGGTTCGGGTGCTTCTTCGGCGTCGACCGCAGCATCGGCGTCGGTCGTCTCCTCTTCGATTTCGGTGAGACTCTTCTGTTTGGGGTACGGCTTCTCGATTTCGCCGTCGAGGTAGCGCCGCATCGCCACGCCGATGGCGTCCGGGATGGAGTTTATTTGCTCGCCTTTGTCCCACGCGACCTTCGGGCTACGGATGCCCTGCAGGTCGGCGGCGATTTCGCGCGGGTCGACCCCCGAGCGCAGCGAGTAGCTGATGACCTTCGCCAACGCCTCGGTGAAGGAGTTGGTGAAGCCACCGGAGTTGCCGATGGTGGCGAACAGCTCGAACGGTTCGCCGTCCTCGTCCTCGTTGATGTTGACGTACAGTTTCCCGTAGCCGGTGTCGATGCGCTGGGTGACGCCGTGGAGTACGTCCGGACGGGGTCGTTCCTGTGCGTAGGCACGACCCTCGCCGGTCGTCGCGACGACCTCTTCGAGGTCGCCGCCGAGCGCTTCGCGGACTTCCTCGGCGTCGAGGAACGCGTCGAGACCGCCGAACGCCTCACGAATCTGTTCGGCGATGACTTCCGCGGCCTCGCCTTCGTCGGCGAACTCGGCGTTGTCGGCGCGCGTCGTCAGCACCTGCTTCGAGCGGGTGCCGTCGCGGTAGACGGTGACGCCCTTACCGCCGTGGTCGTAGATGTACCTGTAGACTTCGTCCATATCCTCTTTCGAGGCGCTGTTCGGGAAGTTGCAGGTCTTCGAGATGGCGGAGTCGACGCCCTGCTGGCAGGCACACTGTACGGCGGCGTGGTCCTTGCCGGAGAGGTCGGCGGTGACGACGAACAGTTCCGAAATCGAATCAGGAACCGTCGACAGCGAGTCGACGCCGTCGAACTCGTTGTTCGCCATCTGCTCTTGGGCTTCGCGTTTGACCTCGTCGACGTCGATGTCGTTGGCCTCCAACACGCGGAGGAAGTAGTCGTCGAACTCGACGAGCATCTCGTCGCCTTGGACGTCGTCGGAGACGTTCTTGTAGTAGGCGACGTTGTAAATAGGCTCACAGCCACCCGTCGTGTTACCGACCATCGACGTGGTGCCCGTCGGCGCAATAGTCGTCGTGTTGTGGTTTCGGACGGGGAAGCCGTCTTCCCACTCGTCGGCGTCTTCGCCGGTATGGTGTTCGAACCACTGGCGGTACTCGGTCGGGTTCGCGTACTTCGAGTCGCCCCAGTCGTCGAACGAGCCGCGTTCCTCGGCGAGTTCGTGGCTGGCCCACTTCGACTGGTGGTTCATGTGGGTCATCAACTGGCTGGCGACTTCGTTGCCCGCGTCGGAGCCGTAGCCGATGCCGAGTTGGATGTACAGTTGCGCGAGGCCCATGACGCCGAGGCCGATTTTGCGCATTTCTCGCACTTTTTGCTCGATTTTTGCGACCGGGAAGTCCGACATCGTGACGACGTTCTCGAGGAAACGCGTCCCGAGGTCGATGCGGCGGTCGAACTCCTCGAAGTCGATGGCCTCGTTCAGGAACGCCTCGACGGCCTTCTCGTGGGAGTCGTACTCGTCGAGGTGCGCTTCGGACCAGACGCGCCAGTCGGGCGCGTCGAGGTCGGCGAGCGTCGAGAGGTTGATGTGGCCGAGGTTGCAGGCCTCGTACTCTTCGAGCGGCTGTTCGCCACACGGGTTCGTGGCGAGAATCCGGTGGTCGGGGTGTTTCTCGACGTCGAAGGAGTGCTGTTTGTTGACGCGTTCGAGGTAGATGATACCCGGTTCGCCGTTCTCGTGGGCACCGGAGACGATGTGGTCCCAGAGTTCGGCGGCCGGAATCGAGAGGACTTCGCCGACTTCGACGTGTTCGCCGAGGTCGAACATCTCGTACAGTTCCTTCGTTTCGGGCGTGGCGACGTGCGGTTCCTCGGTTCGGGGGTTCGTGAAGACGAACTCCTCGTCGTCGTACAGCGCCTCCATGAAGTCGTCGGTGACGCCGACGGAGATGTTGAAGTTCGAGAGGTGGCCCTCGACGGCGTTGCGGAGGTGTTTCGGCACTCTGCCTTCGTCGTCGATGAGTTCGCGCGCTTCGTCGAGCGCGTCGGCGAACTTCGTGTGCGTGTAGTCGTCGGGGTCGTTGAGACGAAGCGAGTGCGCCAGCGAGACGTCCTTGTTCTTCGAGTGGATGAACTGGATGACGTCGGGGTGGCTGACGCGCATGACGCCCATCTGTGCGCCGCGTCGGGCACCGCCTTGCGCGATGGTCTCGCACATCTGGTCGTACGTTCGCATGAACGTGATGGGACCGGAGGCGATGCCACCAGTAGAGCCGACGGCGTCGCCGTACGGGCGGAGTTTCCAGAACGCATAGCCCATGCCGCCGCCGGACTGGAACACTTCGGCGGCTTCCTTCATCGTCTGGTGGATGTCGGTGATGTCGTCACCCGGCGAGTCGACGAAACACGCCGATAGCTGCTGGAGTTCGTCGCCGGCGTTCATCAGCGTCGGCGAGTTCGGAATAAAGGAGAGCTGTTCCATCAGGCTCTGGAACTCGTCACGACGCGTCTCGACGGCCGACTGTATCTCCGTGGGGAGTTCGGGAACGACGGTGTCGTAGGCGAACTTGTTGACGTTGTAGACCGAGAGCGTCGTTTCGGCGTCGCTGTCGGCGGTGACGCCTTTCCCGAAGACTTCCGCGGCGAGTTCGTCGCGGCGGGGGTGGCCGGGCTTCAACTGCTCGGGGGTGACCGTCACCGACTCGCCCGCTTGTTCGGCCTCGTAGACGGCCTCCGCGAGCGCGATGTTCTTGGCTACTCGCGCAAACAACTCCTCTTGGGTCTCGGTGAGGTTGCCGTCGGCGTCCTTGCGGAGATACCGTGCGGGCAGGATGTTGTTGTACGCGTTCGAGGTCATTCGCGCTTCGAGGTTCTCACCCTCGGTGCGCTTGACCGGGAGCACGAGTTCGTCCGCGCTCAGGTCGGCGTTACTCATCTGTCGCTCTCTCCTCCGTTCGTGGGAATTTGAGTGGCTGCGTGTAGGGCATGTTGTCGACTCCGGCTCGTCATCTATGACGGAACGTTTGATACGGTAGTGACCCATTAATGCTTTCGAAGCCGGGTATTACCAACTAAATGACTTGTATATATAGTGACTGTTCCGTCGTCTCGACTCGCCTTCGACCGTACATCGATTCGGCGACGACATAACGATGTGCAGAGTGCGGTGAAAGTGATTCTCAGGAGCTTCGAACCACGAGCAGGCAGGCCGATGTCCAGCGGAACAAAAGGGGGGTTCAGGCGGCGTCACTCCGCCTTCCGACGCCGAAAGCTGTCGGTTCTCGAACGAGTGTCCGACACAAGCTTATGCCGTCGGAGGCAGTATCGAAAACTATGGACGCCCTCCTCGTGACAGCACTGCTTCAGACTGCGCTCGGCGAGATGCCGTACGGGTCGTTGTTCCTGAGTCTGCTCGCGCTCGGTGCCGTCGTGTTCGTCGGTCGTCTCCTCTTGCGACTGGCGTGGCGACTCGTGACTATCGCACTCGTCGTCGTCGGCGCGCTGATGGTCGTCTCGATGGTCGCGCCGGGACTGGTGTAACCGAAAACGAGAGACACTCCAACGGCGTGCCGACTGCGAGCGACGGCTCTTAGTCCTAGCCCTTATCCTTAGTCCGCTGTCGGCCGCGGTGCGTCGGACACGCAGTTCACGAGAAAGTTCTCCACGACGTCGTGACCCACGGCGGTCAGCACGCTTTCGGGGTGAAACTGGACGCACTCGATGGGGTACTCGCGGTGGCGAACACCCATCACGAGTTCCGTTCCCTCGTGGTCCGTCGTCGCCGTCACCTCGAAACAGTCGGGAACTTCGGTCGCCACCAACGAGTGGTAGCGCCCGGCCTGAAACCCTTGTTCGAGACCCGCGTAGACGCCTGCACCGTCGTGGTCGACGGCGAACGCCTTTCCGTGAACGGGTTCGGGCGCGTGGCCGACCTCGCCACCGTAGGCGTGCACCGCCGCTTCGAGGCCGAGACAGACGCCGAGCGTCGGCACCTCGGGACTGAGTTCCCGCAGCACGTCGAGAGTGACACCGACGTCGCGGTCGTTCTCGGGATGGCCCGGCCCCGGACTCAACACGATGGCGTCGGCGTCTGCGGCCCGTACCTCGTCGAGCGACGCCGTGTTCTTCAGTACCTCCACCTCGACGCTCTCGACACGTCCGTTGCGTCCGTCGCCTCCGTCGCGTTCGACCTGCGTCTCCGAGAGATACTCGACGAGGTTGTACGTGAACGAGTCGAAGTTGTCGACGACGAGTACCTTCATCGCGGCACCTCCGCAGGCGTCGCTTCGTCTTCTTCGTCTTCTCCGCTTCGTCCATTTTCTTCGATGCGTTCGAGCGCATCGAGGACGCCACCCATCTTCTGTTCTGTCTCCTCGTACTCGGCGGTCGGGTCGCTGTCGGCGACGATTCCAGCGCCGGCGCGTACCCGGACTAGGTCGGCACCTTCGATGCCGCCGGTGTCCCCGTCTCCGTCGCCGCCCCCACGGTCGATTGTCGCGGTGCGGATGACGATGGCGATATCGGCGTCGCCGGTCCACGAGTAATAGCCGACACCACCACCGTAGAGACCTCGTGGGGTCGTCTCCAGCGCGTCGATAATCTCCATCGCGCGGACTTTCGGTGCCCCCGAGAGCGTCCCCGCCGGGAACGACGCGCGGGTCGCGTCGAACGCATCTGATTCTGTGTCGAGCGTGCCCGAGACGGTCGACTCGATATGCTGGACGTGGCTGTACTTGAGGACGTTCATGAACTCCTCGACGCGGACCGTTCCCGCTCGGGAGACGCGGCGGACGTCGTTTCGCGCGAGGTCGACGAGCATCGTATGTTCGGAGCGTTCCTTGGCGTCGGCGAGCATCTCCCCGGCGAGACGGCGGTCTTCGACCGGGCTGTTCCCGCGCGGGCAGGTTCCGGCGATGGGGTTCGCTACCACGCGGTCACCGCGCACCGAGACGAGCGTCTCCGGACTCGCACCGACGACGGTCCGGTCGCCGTGGCGCAGCAGATACATGTACGGCGAGGGGTTCACCTCCCGCAGCGACGCGTACAGACCGAGTGGGTCGATTTCGCCTCGCAACTCTCGGGTCCGGGAGATGACGCCCTGATAGATGTCGCCGTCGAGGACGTGCTGTTTCGTCTCCCGGACTGCGGCCTCGTACGCGTCTTTCGACCCCGCCGTCTCGCCGTGTTTCACGAACCCGCCGTGGTCGGGCGTTTCTGCTTCGGCGAGTTTCTCTTGGACGCGCGTCGCTTCCGCGGCGAGTTCGTCGTACACCGTCTCGGGCTCGTCGCCGGGAGCGACGACGGGCGTGAAGACGAGCGACACCGAGTCGGTGGCGTGGTCGAAAACGAGCGTCTTCGTCGTCAGCACGAACTGCGCGTCGGGCGTCGCACGCTCTTCTGTCTGCGCGTCCGGTCGTTCGACGCCGACTTCCTCCAACCAGAGGTCGTACACCGCGTCGTACGCGAGAAAGCCCACCAAGCCGCCGTCGAGACGCTGACGCTCGGCCGCTTCGGCGTCCTCGAAACCGACGCGTTCGACGTCCGGCAGCGCACCGCGGAGTGCGTCGAGTACGTCACCGTCTGCGGGTTCGACGAACCGAGATGCGCGCCCGCCCAGCGATTCGACGCTCGCGCCGTCGGCGTCGACGGTGACGACGGCTTCTGGGTCGTAGCCGACGAACGAGTAGCGAGCGTGGCGGTCGGTCGCGGTCCCAGGCGAGAACGCACCGTCGGGGTCGCTTGACGGCGTCTTCTCGGCACTTTCGAGCAAAAAGCCGTACTCGTTTTCGTCCGATAGTGCCGCGTACGCCGACAGCGGTGCCGTCGACGGGAGGTCGAGTGTCGCCGAGACTCGCGCGACTGCCGGTCCGTCGACGTCGTCGAGAAGTGAGACGAACGACTCGCGCGTTCGTTCGAGCGAACTCACGCCGACACCTCCTCGCGGAACTTCGTCGCTTTCGCCCGGTGGACGAACGTCCGGACGGCGTCCTCGTCTTTGATACCGCCGGTGAGTTCGACACCGCTGGCGGCGTCGACACCGTACGGGTCGACAGTCTCGATGGCTTCCACGACATTTTCCGGCGTCAACCCGCCAGCGAGGACGACCGGCGAACAGAGCGTCTTCGCGAGTTCCGCCGTCGCCTCCCAGTCGTGGGTTTCACCGGTCCCGCCTGCACCGTCCTCGGTGACCGAGTCCAAAAGTACCGCGTCGACGACCGGATCGATGTCCCGGACTCGTTCGGCGTTCTCGGCGTCGGCGGCCGCGAGGAGTTTCGTCTCCGTCTCCGCGCGGATATACCGGAACTCGTCGGCGGTGAACTCGCCGTACAGTTGGAGCACGTCCGGTCCAACGAGGCGCGCGAGTTCGACGGCCCGCTCCGGCGTCTCGGGCATGAGCACGAGCGTCGTCGTCACGAACGGCGGTGCGGCGGCGACGAGGTCCGCCGCCGACGCGGGCGTGACTTCTCGTGGACTGTCGACGTGGCTGGGCAGTTCGGTGATGACCCCGACGGCGTCGACACCGGCGTCGGCGGCGGTTCGGATGTCCGCTGCCCGAGTGAACCCGCAGAGTTTGACCCGCGTCATCAGTCGCTCCGAGAAAGTTCGACAGCCGACCCACTCAGTCGATGCAGTTTCTCGGCGGCCGCGCCCGAATCGATGGCCTCGCGTGCGGTCTCGACGCCGTCTTCGATGCTGTCGGCACGGCCAGCGACGTAGACGGCGGCCCCGGCGTTTGCGAGGATGATATCTCGTTTCGCGCCCGTCACGTCGCCTTCGACGATGCCGCGAAGGTCGGCGGCGTTCTCCTCGGGAGTGCCACCGGCGACGGCCGAAATCGGTGCCGAGTCGAGACCCATCTCCTCGGGAGTCAGGGTGTACTCGGTGATTTCGTCGCCGTCGACTTCGGCAACGGTTGTCTCGCCGTGGAGTGCGATTTCGTCGAGTCCGTCGCCGTGAACGACGAGCGCCCGTTCGACGGGCATGTGCGAGAGCGCGCGTGCGATGACGGGAACGAGGTCGTCGTCGTAGACGCCGAGCACCTGTGCGTCGGCCCCGGCGGGGTTCGTCAGCGGGCCGAGGACGTTGAACAGCGTCCGCATGCCGAGTTCCTTGCGGGGGCCGATGACGGCTTTCATCGCCGGGTGGAACACCGGCGCGAGCATGAAGCCGATGCCGTCGCGTTCGATAGCGCGTTCGACTGCCGGTGGTTCGGCTTCGACGTCGACGCCGGCGACTTCGAGTACGTCCGCGCTTCCGGACGATGACGACACGGAGTAGTTGCCGTGTTTGGCGACGGCGACGTCCGCACCCGCGGCGACGATGGCGCTCGTCGTCGAGACGTTGATGGTGTCGTAGTCGTCGCCACCGGTGCCACAGGTGTCGACGAGCGGCGTCTTGTCTGGCGAAATCGTCCGCGCGGCGTCGCGCATCCCTCGGGCGAAGCCGGCAATTTCGGCTTCCGTCTCGCCTTTCGCTCTCAGCGCTGCGAGTAGCGCCCCGATTTGTGCCTCCGTCGCGTCCTGAAACACCGCGTTCGCTGCCTCGTGTGCCTCCTCGACGCTCAAATCCTCCCCCGCCGTGACGCGTTCGATGTATTCCTGCATGGTGGACACCAATGTACGTATTCGTGTTGTAGTGTACAAATCAGTACATCGGTATAAGCCTGTCGCCGGAACCCGCGCTCCGAGAAACTCCCCCGCGGGGGCCGTCGCTCCTATTTGAGGCCGTCGAAAGTCGCCGACGGAGCGACGTTCCGAAACCTTCAATTACTCGGCCGGAATACGTGATAATGCGTTCAGCAGGTGAACGTCGGACTGGGTTTGTGGTCTAGTCTGGTTATGACACCTCCTTGACATGGAGGAGGCCGGCAGTTCAAATCTGCCCAAACCCACTACGTTTCTCGCGTGTTGCACTCTCAGTTCGAGAGCGGACGCTCACACTCTAGTCACGGTTACACTCCCGTAGCTAGTAATACGAGCGTAACTGGCGATTGAGCCGTTCTCTGTGCTGTTTTCGCCACCAAGAATCGCCGCTCAAAGACAGTCGTGCGTGTAGTCTCCTCCGCTCTCGCTGACTGACTTCTGGAGAGAAAATACTGCGAGAACGTTATGTTTTCGACGAGAAACGCAACAATTCGAAGGTTCAACCGAGCAAAAACAAAGTACTAGGAGAGTTATTCAGGACGGGATGGGCCAGACACAGGAGACGTATCGGATTCGGGGGTACAGCGACTCCGACCGGGAGACGTTCTGTGACCTCTTCAGTACCGAGTGGTTCGAGGTGAGCGACCAGTGGTTCGAGTGGCGATATTCGACGCCGTACCTCGACGAGAAAGCAATCGCGGTTGCGACGGCGAACGGTGAGCCAGTCGGGTTCTTCCCGTGTATGGTGTTTCCGCTCCGAGCAAACCACGAGTGGACGCTCGCGCTCCAGCCCGCAGGCGTGCTCATCGACCCGGACCACCGGCGGCAGGGACTGTTGACCAAGCTCACGACGTGGCTGTTCGAGACGTACGAAGACGCCGAGCCGTCGATTCTGTTCAACTTCCCGAACGCCGCCATCAGTCCGGGCCTCGAGAAACTCGGCTGGAAACAGACGCTCACGCTCGAATCGTACTTCAACGTGCAGAACCCTCATGCGTTGCTCCGTGCGCGTGGCCGCAATCTCGGCACCGTCGGTGACGTGGCGTCGAAAGCACTGTCGAAGGCGTATCTCACCGGCTGTCGCCAGTTCAGAGCCGGCGGTGACGACATTACCGTCACTCGACACTCGACGGTTCCAGCGGAGGTGTTCGCATCACTGTACGACGAGAACGTCCCGAAGACGATTCACGTCGCCCGTGATGCAGAGTTCTATCGGTGGCGCTACCACGTACCAGAATGCGAACACCGTGTCTACGTCGCGCGAGACGGCGACCCGCTCGCGGGTGCGATTACGCACACCCATCGGACGGTGAACGGACTCCGCCTGACCGACGTGATGGAGGCACAACCGATGGGCGTCACCGACAGGGATGGCGCTTTCGAGCGCTTACTCGACGCGATAGCGGCCGATCACACTGACAGTGACCTGATACGAGCGACGAAGGCGACGCTCCCTCGGAACGCAGCGCTCCGGTCGGGCTATCTGCCCGACGACCGACTGCCGCTGTCGGCGGTTCGGAAACCGGAGACGACGATGATGACGCGGCCCATCCCGGCGAGCGGTGGGTCGTGGCGACTGAACGGCTTGGCGTTCACCGACCCCGACAACTGGCAACTGATGCTCAGCGAACGGGACCCGACGTGTTGAGGCGACGGCTCAGGACGGCCGAATCGCGTCGTCGACGACCCGGTCGAACTGCGCTTTCAGCGCGCCGTCGACGGTGACGCCCGGTTGGACGGTGTGGATACCGTGGAGGCGCTGTCCAGCCGTCTTCTGCAGTACCGTCGAGAAGAACCGGGAGACGACGTCGGGTTCACAGTACATCTCTAAGACGCCGAGCGCGTCGGTCACTACGCAGTCACCCTCCGAGAGCGTCGAGAGCGCGTCGACGAGACGCATGCCGACACCCGTCACGTCGCCGGGGTGGACGACGCCGGTGAGCGTGACGGGGCCGTCGTACTCCAGTTCGACGGGCCACACCGACAGCAGCGTCGCACTCGCGGGGTCGCGCCCCGACTCGCGGAGCATCTGTTCGAGTCGTTGCGGGTGGAGGCGCGCGCTGACGACGAGCAGTCTGTCGCTCCGCGGCAACGCCGCCGAGGGCAACGGGTCGGGAGTCCGAACGAGCGTCTGTTCGCCCGGCGCGGGCGCGTCTGCTGCGTCCGCCGTGTTCGTCGTGTTCGCCGTGTTCACGTTTGCTTCGAAGACCATTGGCTATCCTGCGGCGTCGCCGCCGCCTGTCTCGCGGTAGAACGGCTTCCCTTATCGACATACGCCGCCTACCGAGGTCATAGCCCCTCGTTACTGCGTGGTTGGTCGCGCCTTCCGTTCCGGTCTCGGGACCGCGAATTCGACCGACTGCGGCCGTTCGACGGCGTACTCACTCCGTTCTGTCGTCCGGCGACCCGTGGACGAGTTCGTGGATGCCGATGACCAGCGACGGCACGACGACGATGAAGATGTGTTCTTCCAGCGGGATGCCCAGGAGTTCGACGCCCGTGCGCAGCGGAATCGAGAAGACACCGACTTCGAGCGTGTACCAGTCCCAGACGTACGCGATGGGATACAGTACTGCGACGGTCTTTCCCGCCCGTCGAAACGCGTTCGCCCGCCACAGCAGGACGGCCGCGAAGCTACCGAACAGAACCTCCGTCATCAGGTACGTGTAGGGCCCGAAGACGCCGATATCCGGGAGCGCCACCCCGACCAGTCGAACACCGTCGTCGACTCCAAACCCCGTGCTATAGCACACCACACCTACTATACGACGGGGTATCGGAAAGCAGCGGGGGGTAAACAACCTTCAAGCCCTCCGGCGGTGTAGATGGAGATTGGACCATGGACATTACTGACATAGCACTCCAGGACTTCGTGGAGCTGGAGGCCGACACCCGACTCGGGAAGGTCCGGTCTGCGTTCGAGCGCGAAAACCCGAAGGGTATCATCATCACCGACGGCGGCGACTACGTCGGGGTGGTCGGCGAGAAGCAGTTGATTCAGTCGCACATCGAAGACAACACGAAGGCCGCTGCGTTGATGCGCTCTGCGCCGCGCATCGACCGCCACGAGGACGTCCGCGAAGCGTCGCGGATGCTCATCGAGGGCGACACCCAGATTGCGCCCGTCTACGAAGGCGAGAAGCTCTGGGGCATCATCACGAGCGACGCGATTCTCGAAGCCGTTCACGACAACTTGGACGCGCTCACCGTCGAGCAAATCTACACCGAAGACGTGGTGTCGATTCTCGAAGAGGAGAGCGTCGGCCAGGCCATCAACCGCCTGCGCGAGAACGGTATCTCTCGACTCCCAGTTCTGAACGACAGCGGAAATCTCACCGGCGTTCTCACAACGCACGACATCGTCGACTTCGTCGTCCGAAACGAGGTCCGACAGGGAACCGGCGACCGAAGCGGTGACCTCGAACGAATGCTGGACCTTCCGGTCTACGACCTGATGACGAGTCCGGTGTTCAGCACGAACCCCGGTGAGTCGGTCGACGACGCGGTCTCGAAGATGTTCGAGAACGACGTGGCCGGACTGGTCGTCACTCCTTCGGACAGTGACGCAGAGGTGCTCGGCGTTCTCACGAAAACGGACGTACTCCGCGCGCTGACCTACACTGAAGAAGAGCAGATGGACGTCCAGATTACGAACGTCGACCTACTCGACACCGTCTCCCGGACGGAACTCGTCGAGAGCCTCACGCAGGTGGTCGACAAGTACCAGCAGATGCAGGTCCACCACGCCCACATCCGCTTCCACGAACACAAGGAGAAACTTCGTGGCACCCCGCTCATCCAGTCGCAGGTTAGACTCCGGACGAGCCACGGACAGGTCGCTGGCTCCGGGGAAGGATACGGCGCAGAACACGCCTTCCGCGTCGCCCTCGACAAACTCGAACGCAACGTCTTGGAGATGAAAGGCATCAACGCCGACGAGCAGTACCGCGGCCAGTTGCTGCGGAAACTCGGCGAGCTGTAGAACGCCCACCTTTTACGCTGTGCGGACGGCTCCGCCGTCCGCTCGGTAAAAGCTGGACCAAAAACACTCCTCCTTCGCTTCACTTCGTTCCGCTCAGTCGTCGGTCGAAAATCGCTCCGCGATTTTCGGGCACGTCGAGACGTCGTTCCGACGGCGGCCCGCTCGCTTCGCTCGCGGTAGAGCAACTGGTTTCCGTTAAAATCCCTCAAGTGGTGTCAGAAACGCCTTGATGGATACAGAGGATGTATGCAGTATGTAACCGCTGTTCGTCTCGCAGTGCTACTGTTGAATACAGGAGTTCGGTTGGGTGTGCATGTCGTACAGCGGGAGGATGATAGTCTTAGTACCTTTGCACGAACATTCCCACCAACAGAACTTACTCGACAGCAATCAAATCGCGGCTATGGATTTGAATCGGATAGCAGTAGTTGCGACATATCTCCTTGCCATCGGAGTCTGTCTGAGCGCTACTCTCCTCACAGGAATCTTCGCTTCAGTACCGTTTGGAGTCGATGATCAAATTGTGGAGCTACTATTGTTTGTATGCCTGCCGTTCGCGCTCGCGGTCGCTGTGCTCACTCGTGCAGGCCTTAGTAGGACGCCTGTGGACATCGTACTGGCCGCATTTGCGTTCCCGTGTCTCCTCGCAACGATATGGACGCTCGGTGGGTACGTGTGGCCGAGTGTGACGGATTCACCATCTAATCTGATTTCATTGGGAGTTGGGCTTCTACTATCGATTATCCTCTTAGCTGATGGAGTCCTGACTCACGTTGGTGCATCGGAGTTGGGTTAGATAGTCACTGCTATTCCTCCAATAGGTGGTGCAACCTCTGGACGTAACGCCGAATCCGAGCCAATTCAGTGCCTGACTTGCGCCTTCTATTCAGCACGACCGCTGAAACCTACCGCCGATTGGATATTTGACAAAACCAAACAGCGTCGCCCCGCCGCTTCAGAACTCCTCGGTCGCTTCCAACCCGCTTCCCGTAATTCGGAACGTCGCACTCTCCCCGGCGGCCTTCGCGCGGTGTTTCTCCAGCGTTGCCCGGCGGTTACCGCCGCGGAAGCGGTCGAGGCGCACGACGACGCCGGTCCAGTGTTCGAGCGTGTGGCCGCCGAGCGCTCGCGCTCTGTCGGTGTCGGGGTCGGTGAACACCTGATTCGTCAGGACGACGGCGATGTCGTGTTTTCGTGCCAGAGAGAGCAGATGCGTCACTTGGCGGGCGACGCGACGGAGCGATTCGCCGCCTTCGCCTTCCATGGTGCGTTCGAGACGGTAGAAGCCGGTCGCGCTGTCGAGAACGACGAGGTCCGCTCTGTCGGCGAACTCCTCGGCGTCGCGGACGGCCTCCTCCTGTTCGGCGAAGTCGTGCGCCTCGGTGACGATAACGCGGGAGGCGACGTCCTCGAACGCCTGCTCGTCGTCGGTGCGAGCTTCGACCAACTGGCGGAAGCGGTCGATGGAGAGCCCTTCGGTGTCGATGTAGACGACGGTTCCGCCCGCGGCGGCGACGTCGACGGCCGCCGACAGCGCGACGTTCGTCTTCCCCGCCGCCGGTGCGCCGTACACCTGCGTGACGGTCCCGCGTTCGAGACCACCCCCGAGCAGGTCGTCGAGCGGCGCACACCCCGTGGAGAGTGTTTCAGTCACGGTCGGAGGTAGCGCGGTCGACGGGAAAAAGACCCCGATACGACGCTGAGACGACGGCGAACGGGTCGATAGGCGGTGCTCGATGGGCGGTCACATCGACTGCAGTTTTTAGCCTTCGGGCGTCCAACGAAACCCGTGATAGTCGTCGCAACGGAGGACTTCGAGTTGTACCACGAAGCGGTCGCCGCCCTGCGCGAGCGCGGTGTGACGTTTACGACGGTCCGCTCGGACGACGACCTTCCAGCGGCGACGAGCGTACTCGTCACCGCACCCGACGACACCGTTTCCGACCTGCCGTCCGACGTGACCCACATCGAAACGAGCGCCGACGAGGTGCGACAAGCCGTCGAAGAAGCACTCACCGTTCTCCGCGGCAGCGGTGAGCGGACCATCGTCGGCGTCGACCCCGGCACGCGACCCGGCATCGCCGTCCTCTCCGGCGAGATGGTCGTTGCGGCGTTCCAAGTTCCGCTCTCGGATGCAGTCGCCGCAATTCGTCGGGAGACCGACGACGCCGTCGACCCACTCGTCCGCGTCGGCGACGGGGCACGGTTGCAGAGCGCCCAAATCGTCAACGACCTCGAAGACGTCCCCGTCGAACTCGTCGACGAGACGGGGACGACACCGTATCTCGGGACGGGCGCTCGCGGCATGGGCGACGTACTTGCTGCTGTCAACATCGCACATCTGGAGGGCGAACGCGTCGACTCCCGCGACATCGACCCGACCGCCGGAGAGATTCAGGTCATCAAGGACCGTTCGCGCGAGCAGTCGCCCGAGAACCGTTCTATCGACGAGTCGTTGGCGCGCCGTGTCGCGGCGGGCGAGTTGAGCATCGAGGAGGCGCTGGCAGAGCATCGAGGTGAAGGTGACGAAAACAACGGAGGCGACAAAGGCGGCGAAGGCGGTGAAACCGTCACCACCGATAGCGAGATAACCAACGCCACCGACGGCGACGAGTCCGAGTAACGGTGAACGGCATCGCTCGCAGCTTTATGGCCGCTCGTTCAGTATCTGGGACCGACTTCGGAGAAGCGAGGTGAGGTGGTCGGCGTCGCGGAGCGTCGTCATCGTCGCGTCGGGGAGTCGGTCGGCGAGGCCCCGAGCGGCATCGACCGGAACGTTCGTGTCTTTCTCACCGTGCCAGAGTCGGACGGGGTGACCGACACGCTCCAGCGGTACGTCCCACGTGTCGGCGAGGAGACGAAACTCTGTCACTGCGCCGCTTTGACCGCCTTCGACCGACTCGGCGAAGTCACGTCTCACCAGTTCGGCGACGCCGTCATCGAGTTCGGCCACTCCCTCGGCAGTGGTGTACTGCGAAACCACGACAGCGGGAGATGCGCGTCGCGCAACCCACCCTTGCACTCGAAGGAGTCCACTAAGAAGTGACGGCGTTCGGTGAGCCATCGTCGCAAGCACCCGACGAACCGCTGGGGTGTTCGCTTCGAGCGCCGGTGGCGTTGCGCCGGCGACGATATCTACACTCTCGACACGCCCACCGTGCGTCGCCGCGAGTGCGAGCGCGTGGGGGCCACCGCCCGAGAACCCGACGGCACCGGCGCTCGACACGCCGGCATGGTCGAGAACGGCAGTGACGAACGTCCCGGTGTCGCGTAGCGTTCGACCGGGCCACGGCGTCGAACGGCCGTACCCCGGTCGGTCGGGAGCGATGAGACGGACACCGTTTCGTCGCGCGGCGTCGTCGAACAGCGCTCCGAGGAGATGTGACCCGGGTGTTCCGTGGAGGAAGACGACCGGTCTGCCGTCACTGACGCCGTACTCGGCGTAGGAGACGACTCGCTGGTCGTCCAACGGAGCGGTTGCTTCGGCGAGCGGTTCGGTCGTCGGAGTGGAGGGCGAAACGTCAGCGGGTCCGGGTCCCATCACCCGACTGTTTCGGCTCGTTGGCCGAACGCTTCGCGCCGGATAGATACGGTGTTTTATATGTTACTGTCGTAACGACTGGACGTGCGACGAGTGTCGTTCGAGGCGGAATACCCGACAGAGTTGGCGCATCCGATACACCGAGAGCTTTCGGAGACCGAGGGAGTCACCCGTATCGAACTGTTGGCGTGGAGTCCGGCAGGTCGGGTGAAGACGCTGCTCTGGTTCGACGGAGACGAGTCGGCGGTCCGACGACTCTTAGCGGCCGTCGAGTCGCTCGTCACCGCGAGTCTGGTTTCGGGGAGCGACGGGACGTACGCGTTTCTCGACCAGACGGTGTACGAACTCGCCGACGAGGTGATGGACGTGGTTTCGCGGTCACAGGTGGTTTTCCTGCCGCCAGTGACGTTTCTCGACTTCGGGGCTGCCCGGTTCGACGCTGTCGGCGAGTCCGACCAGTTGGCGACGCTCTACGACGCACTCCGCGACGTTGTTCCCACGAGCATTCGACGAGTACACGACTTCGAACGCCAGCACTCGCCGATGGGGCTCACGGACCGCCAACGGACCGCGCTGGACGTCGCCGTCGACGTGGGCTACTACGCTGTTCCCCGAACGGGAAGCGTCGCCGACGTGGCCGCAGAACTCGACTGTGCGACGAGTACGGCGGGGGAACTGCTCCGGCGTGCTGAGGCGACTGTCGTCGCCGACTACGTGCGCTCACAGTAACTGGGGTCCGTTGACAGTCAACGGCCGACGACCCTCTTACTCCTCGCTGACCGCGTTCTCCGCCTGCTGCATAATCTCACGAATCGGGACTCCCGTCTCTTGGGCCACTGCCATCGCGTCGTCGAACTCCGCACTGCGGTCGTAGACGACACCGTCGGCGTCGCTGGCGATTTTCACGCTCACCTCGTGTGTCTCACCGTCGATGTCGAGCGTCGCCGTCTCGAACGCCCGGGAGGCAACCCAGCGGTGGCCCGCGCCGTGTTCGCGGACGCCGAGCGTCCCCGTCTCCTCGGCGAGTTTGCGGGCGACGCGTTCGGCGTCGGCCGGGCGGACGATAACTTTCACGAGGTGTCCGGGGCGCGACTTCTTCATCGTCGCCGGGAGAATGGAGACGTCGCGCGCACCCGCCTCGGAAAGCGTCTCCTGCAGGCCACCCAAAATCTCCGGCGCTGCATCGTCGAGATTCGTCTCCAGCACGGTGATTTCCTCGCGTGTGAGTCGACTCCCGCCGTCGCCGACGAGCGCTCTGAGGACGTTCGGATGCTCGGAGAAGTCGTAGCCGCCAGCGCCGTAGCCCGACGCTCCGACTCGAATCGGCGGGAGGTGGTCAACTCCTTCAGCGTAGTGTGCGAGAATCGCCGCACCCGTCGGCGTCAGCAGTTCGGCCTCGACGGGGCCACCTTTGAGCGACCAATCGGCGCGTTCGGCGATTTCGACGACGGCGGGCGTCGGAACGGGATAGACGCCGTGGCTCATCGACGCTTCGCCGCCGCCGGTCGACAGCGGCGTCGTGACGACGCGTTCGACGCCCAAGTCGGCTATCAGAAGGCATGCGCCGACGATGTCGGCGATGGCGTCGTCGGCGCCGACTTCGTGGAAATGGGTCTCCTTGAGGTCGGTGTCGTGGACGGCAGCCTCCGCCTCTCCGAGGATGCGAAACACCTCCAGCGCGTCTGCTTCGACCTCACTCGGTAAGCCCATCGATTCGACGATACCGACGACTTCGGTGTACTTGCGGTGCGGCCCTGCGCCCTCAGCGTGCGTGTGGCTGTGCCCGTCGTGGTGGTCGTGTTCGTCGTCCTGATGGCTGTCTTCGTCCTGATGGCTGTCTTCGTGCCCATCGTGGCCGCCGTGATGGTGGTCTGTGTGGTCTGTGTCGTCACCATCGTGACGGTGTGAAGCGTCGTGGTCGTGATGCGCATACTGACTACCGCTGTGGTCGTGGTGCTGATGGTCGTCGCCGTCGACGAGCAACACCTCTACCGTCGTCGAACTGATACCGTTCTTCACCGTCTGCCCGATTTCGTAGCGAACGTCGAGTGCCTCCTCCACCGGTGAGAGCGCGTCCGGGTCCGCCCCTACCGCGAGCAACGCGGCGAGAATCATGTCGCCGCTTGCGCCCATCCGTCCGTCGAACGCGAGAGTGTCCATGTAGAGTGAGCCTCTCGAAGCGAGAAAAAGCCCTCGTCGTCTCGTGGTCCGCAGGCGGTTTCGAAGTTGACAGGCGACCTGTTCAGGCGGTAGGGATATGTACAGTGAGGTAGTACCGTGTCACACAATGACACTGATGCGTTCGGTTCGGCTTTGTTCGGCCGAAACCCCCGGGAGCAAAGAACTTATCCCGTGTGACCGCCGAATTGCACGTATCCCCGCGAGTACATTATGAACGAAGTCCAACTCGAAGTGGCGAAAGCGTACCCGAACGACTCGGGACGCGGTATCGCCCGTCTCGACCCGGACACGCTTCTCCACTTGAAGCTCTCACCGGGCGACATCATCGAAATCGAAGGAGGTGAGACGACCGCTGCGAAGGTCTGGCGCGCAGACCGCCAAGACTGGAACACCGACACCGTCCGTATCGACGGCTTCACCCGACAGAACGCAGACGTCGGCATCGGCGAACGCGTGACGATTCGGAAAGCCGAAGCCAAGAAAGCGAACAAACTGGTTCTCGCCCCACCCGAAGAGGCGAGCGTCCAGTTCGGCTCCGACGCCGCCGGCATGGTCAAACGCCAGATTCTGAAGCGGCCGGTCGTCGAACGCGACATCGTCCCCGTGATGTCGAGTACGAACCATCCGTTCATGCGCTCGCCGGGCCAAGCGATTCCGCTCATCGCCGTCGAGACGGACCCATCGGGCGTCTGTCTCATCACCGAGGACACCGAGGTCGAACTCCGCGAAGAGCCGATTTCGGGCTTCGAACGCGCCCAAGGCGGCATCACCTACGAGGACATCGGCGGCCTCCAAGGCGAGATTCAGCGCGTCCGCGAGATGGTCGAACTGCCGATGAAGCACCCGCAGATATTCAAGAAACTCGGCATCGAACCGCCGCAAGGGGTGCTTCTGCACGGCCCACCGGGGACGGGTAAAACCCTCCTCGCCAAGGCCGTCGCCAACGAAACCTCCGCGAGTTTCTTCTCTATCGCCGGCCCCGAGATTATCTCGAAGTACTACGGCGAGTCCGAACAGCAGCTCCGCGAGATATTCGAGGACGCCAAAGAGGAGTCGCCAGCCATCATCTTCATCGACGAACTCGACTCCATCGCGCCCAAACGCGAGGACGTCACCGGCGAAGTCGAACGCCGCGTCGTCGCGCAACTCCTGACGATGATGGACGGCCTCGAAGCCCGCGGCCAAGTCATCGTCATCGCGGCGACGAACCGCGTCGACTCCGTCGACCCCGCGCTTCGTCGTCCCGGCCGGTTCGACCGCGAAATCGAAATCGGCGTCCCGGACGAAGTCGGCCGCAAGGAGATTCTTCAAATCCACACCCGCGGCATGCCGCTGTCGGACGACGTGAACCTCGACCACCTCGCCGACGAAACCCACGGCTTCGTCGGTGCGGACATCGAGAGCCTCACCAAGGAGGCGGCGATGAAGGCGCTTCGTCGCTACCTCCCCGAAATCGACCTCGACGAGGAGGATATCCCGCCGAGTCTCATCGACCGGATGATCGTCAAGCGCGAGGACTTCGGCGGCGCACTCGGCGAAGTCGAACCGAGCGCGATGCGCGAAGTGCTCGTCGAACTCCCCAAGATATCGTGGGACGACGTGGGCGGCCTCTCCGACGCAAAACAGTCGGTCAAAGAGTCCGTCGAGTGGCCGCTGACGACGCCCGAGAAGTTCGACCGGATGGGAATCGAAGCGCCGAAAGGCGTGTTGCTGTACGGCCCACCCGGTACGGGGAAGACGCTGATGGCGAAAGCCGTCGCCAACGAGACGAACGCGAACTTCATCTCCGTCCGTGGCCCGCAACTGCTGTCGAAGTGGGTCGGCGAGTCCGAGAAGGCGATTCGGCAGACCTTCCGCAAGGCGCGGCAGGTGAACCCGACGGTCATCTTCTTCGACGAACTCGACAGCCTCGCGCCCAGCAGAGGCCAGGAGATGGGCAACAACGTCTCCGAGCGGGTCGTCAACCAACTCCTGACCGAGTTGGATGGACTCGAAGAGATGGGAGACGTGATGGTTATCGGCGCGACCAACCGGCCGGATATGATTGACCCGGCGCTCATCCGCTCGGGTCGGTTCGACCGCCTCGTCCTCATCGGCGAACCCGACGAGGAGGGTCGCGAGCAGATTCTGAAGATTCACACGCAGGCGAGCCCGCTCGCCCCGGACGTGAGTCTCCGCGAAATCGCCGAGATAACCGACGGCTACGTCGGGTCTGACCTCGAAAGCATCGCCCGCGAGGCGGCTATCGAGGCGCTCCGCGAGGACGACGACGCTACGGAAATCGAGATGCGGCACTTCCGCAAGGCGATGGAGAACGTCCGCCCGACCATCACCGACGACCTGATGGACTACTACGAGCAGATGCAGGACCAGTTCAAAGGTGGCGGCCGCGGCGACCAGTTCGCCGAACGCGGCGGCGGTCGTATCGGGTTCCAGTAGCCCCACCTTTTACGCTGCGCGGACGGCAAAGCCGTCCGCTCGGTAAAAGCTGGACCAAAAGCACTCCTTCCTCACTCCGCTTCGCTCCGTTCGGTCGTCGGCCGAAAATCGCAGGGCGATTTTCGCACAACACATACCGCTCAGCGGCGAATGGACATTCGCGCTTACTCCTCGACGATTTCGACGTGTTCGCGGAGCCACTTCACCGCCGCGTCGACGGCTCCGGGGTCTTGGCTCGTCACCTTGATTCGGTTGAACTCCTCGCCGCGAGTCGGATAACTACCGACGGCGACGTCGTACTGGTCGCGGACCTGCGCGAGTTGTGAGGTGACTGCACCCTCCGGGGCGGGCGTCCGAAGCGTCTGGGAGGTCACGTCGCCGCCGAAGTCGTCGGCGACGAGGTCGAACATGGCGTGCATCTCGTCCGGGATTCCCGGCAGTACGTAGACGTTCGCCATGACACATCCCGGTGAGAGGCCGGTGGGGTTGAGAAGCGGTCGAGCGCCGTCGGGAATCGACGCTTGCGCGTCGGCGTCGATTTGGAGGTCGTAGTTCTCCGCGAGTTCCGGGTTTGCCTCGCGGAACGCGGCGACGGTTTCGAGGATATCCTCCCGAGCCTCGTCGTCGACGACGAGCGAGACGCCGAACCCGTCGGCGACACCGTCCATAGTCAAATCGTCGTGGGTGCCGCCGAGGCCGCCCGTAACGACGACGGCGTCGTACGCGTCGCTCCACCTACCGACGACGTCGGCGATAACCGACTCCACGTCGGGAACGGTGAGGATGCGCGTCACCGTCGCGCCTCGTTTCGTCAACTGTTGGGCCAACCACGTCGCGTTCGTGTTCTCGGTGTCCCCGGCCAGCAGTTCGTCGCCGACCGTGAGAATCGCCACGTCCATGCCTCCACTGTGGGCTACGGCCGATTAAGCGTTGGTCCGGCGGCAGGCGGGGCGGAGGCGGTGCGGGACGGTGCGGGGCGGCGTGTCCCCGTCGGTGTACCGCGAGCGAACGGAGTTCTCGTGAGCCGGAGGCGAACGAGAGCTTGGGAGAGCTTCGCTCTCCCAGCGTGAGCGAGCGGGCCGCCCTCAGACCTGCGGTCTGATGTGCCCGAAAATCGCTTTACGATTTCCGGCCGAGGAGAGAACGGAAGCGTGCAAAGCGCGCTGGAGTGAACGACGAGTGTCTTCGTGAGCGCAGCGAACGAAGACTCGTCAGAGCAGAGCTCTGACGGTGCTTTTGGTCCAGCTTTTACCGAGCGGACGACAAAGCCGTCCGCGCAGCGTAAAAGGTGGGTTCTAGTAGATGAGCGCGTCGTCGTTCTCTATCATGTACAGCGTCCGCGCGGCGATGTTGACCGTGTGGTCGCCGATGCGTTCGAGGTCACGAATCGTCAGCAGCAGTCGGGAGACGTCCTGCATCCGACTCTCGATGTCGACGTCCTCCGTCGTGTCGGCCTCGATGAGGTCGCGGACGACGATTTCGCTGGCGGCTTCGCACATCGCGTCGAGTTCGTCGTCACGGTCGGCGATGGCGTAGCAGGCGTCGGCGTCGTCGCGGTCGTACGCGTCCATCGACTCGCCGAGCATCTCCAGCGTGAGGTCACCGATGCGCTGGATGTCGACGTCGGGGAACACGTCGTTCTCGGCGCTCTTTGCGTACTGGCCGAGGTTCGTCGCGAGGTCGGCGATGCGTTCGAGGTCGGTGATAATCTTGAACGACGCCGCGATAAAGCGCAAGTCACCGGCGACGGGTTGCTGCAGCGCGATGAGGTCGATACACTGCTGCTCGAGGTCGAGATACATCCGGTTTATCTCGGCGTCACCCTCGATTATCTCCTCGGCTAGGTGGTCGTCTTTCTGTTCGAGTGCGTCCATCCCCATCCGAAGCCGCTCGCTGACGACCTCACTCATGTAGAGGACGTCCTCGCGGAGATTCTCCAGACGTTGTTGATATTCTACGCGTGGCATATCCGACACTGAGGGTATGGGGGAAAATAAGAGTAATGTGTGAAAATATAGCAAACATAGTAGTATATAGATTAGCGGGCAAAAATATCACTCCGCAGGAAGGTACTTGATACTGCCTTTCCTACAGAGAAAGAGAAATGCGCCGCCGCGACTTCGCTGGACTCTCGCTCGGATTCGTCGGCCTCTCCGGATGTAACAGCCCTCTCTTGGACTTCTCGAACTCCTCGGACCAATCGGACCAGCCGACCCAACCGAGAGATACGGAGACGCCGGTGACACCGACGACGCCGCCGGAGACGACCGACACCCCGGAGACGAGAGAACCGTACCGCGCACCGGAGGGCGAGTCGCTCGACCAGCCACGCGGTATCACACTGAACAACATCGGGACCGACGCCCGATACCTCACGCTCGTCGTCAGCGACGGTGAGACGGACGTGTTCGTCGAGAGCAGGTCACTCCCGGAGGACGGGCGATTCTCGGTCGAGCGATTGGTCGCTTCGACTGGAACGTACGACGTGCTGGTGGAGACAGCTGACGGAACTCGTCAGACGTACTCGTGGACGGTCGAACCCGGATTCAGCGGACTCGTCGTCGATATCGGTTCGACGCTCGATTTCCGACGGAGCGTCGTCTGTACGCCCACGTGCGGACCGTTCTCGGGGGCAGGCGACAGAGAGTCTTCGCCGCCGGGTCCGGCTTCGACGGTCGATTCGCTCGACAACCAGAAGGCGATTTTCGTCGACAACGACGCCGATAGCCGACGTACTGTGTCACTGTACCTGACCGCTCGCACCATAGAACTGCTGGAGCAGACCTACGACGTACCACCGAACACCCGCCTCGTCGTCATCGTCGCAAGAGTGCAGTTCAGCTACGAGGTCGAAGTTAGAGTCGACGGGACGACCAGAGAGTACGACTGGCTCTCGCCGAACGGAGACGTACTGTACATCTCGCTCGACGACAGGGTTCGGATACGCTGTACCCAACGTCGCAAGGATTTGGTCGTCGTCAACGATACCGACCGTGACCGACGAGTCACTGTGGTTGGAATCACCGATGGACGACGCACAGTCGATAGAACGGTGCAGGTAGACGCGAACAAGCAGCGGACGCTTTCGGAGGCAGTCGCCGCCGCGGGAACGTATCGCTTCGTCGTCGAAACCGGCGACCAACGCGAAACGTACGACTGGGACGTGTGCCCTCCCGAAGGACCCGTCATGGTCGTCGTCACCGACGACGGAATCCAAGTGTCGGTTCCGGCGTCGCTCGACAGGTGAGAAACGGTGGGCGGAAAAAACTCCGCTCTGACTACCCGAACTTACCGGTGATGTAGTCTTCGACGCGCTGACTCTCGGGACTCTCGAAGATTTTGTCCGTGTCGCCGTACTCGACGAGTTCACCGCCGGTGAGAAACACCGCGGTCTGGTCGGAGATACGCGCCGCCTGTTGCATGTTGTGCGTGACGACGACCACGGTGTAGTTTTCTGCGAGGTCGGCGATGAGGTCCTCGATTTTCGAGGTGGCGATGGGGTCGAGCGCCGACGCCGGTTCGTCCATCAGGATGACCTCCGGGTCGGTCGCCAGACAGCGAGCGATACAGAGTCGCTGTTGTTGACCCCCAGAGAGACCCAGTGCGTTGTCGTCGAGACGGTTTTTCACTTCGTCCCACAGTGCCGCCTGTTTGAGCGAGCGCTCGACGATTTCGTCCTCCTTCTTCTGGTCTTTCCGCCCCGAGAGTCGAGCGAGCAGGCCGGTGTCGATGTCTCCGTGCTTGCGTGGTCCGTAGGCGATGTTGTCCCGAATCGACTTCGGGAACGGGTTCGGTGCCTGAAACACCATCCCCACCCGCTTTCGGAGTTCGACGAGGTTCACCCCGTCTTGATATATCTCCTCGCCGTCCAGCGTGACCGACCCGTCGACGTTCGCCGCTTTGATGCGGTCGTTCATCCGGTTTAGGCATCTGAGGAACGTCGACTTCCCACAACCGGATGGGCCGATGAGCGCCGTGACGCTTTCCTTGGGAATCTCCATCGAGATGCCCTTCAGTGCGTGGTCGGAGCCGTAGTGGACGTCCAACTCCTTCGAGGCGAGTTTGGGTTCGCCTTCGAAGTCGTAGTCGAGCCACGACTGCTGAATCCGCTCGTCCGTCTCGCCCGAGACAGTCGACCGTTCTGTGCTCTGTGTGCTCTGCGTGGTCTGCGTGCTGTTCTCCGTATCGGCGCTGGTAACTGGTTCACTCATTGGTGTAGTTTCCTCCGGAAGTAGAACCGCGAGGCGATACCGACCGCATAGAACGACAGAACGACGAGCAGCAAGACGAGCGCTGTCGCCCATCCGAACGACTCGTCACCGCTGACTCCGGCGGTGATAGTCGCGTACAGCTGGTACGGAAGCGCGGGTGCGCTCTGGAGCAGTGCGTCGTTGGCGACGAACGGCGGCGAGCTGGTGAACTCGAACGACCCGAGGATGTTCGGGGCGTTGTCGCGCAGTCCCCCCGTCATCACGAGGAGAATCGGTGCCGTCTCGCCTGCGATACGACCCACGCCGAGGATGACGCCGGTTGCGACGCCGGGTAAGGCGGCGGGGACGACGACACTGCGAATCGTCTCCCACTGGCTGACGCCGAGTGCGGCGCTCGCGTCGCGGTACTCGTCGGGCACCGAGATGAGCGCCTCCCGACTGGTGATAACGACCAGCGGGAGAAGCATGAACCCCAGTACGAGCATCCCGGCGAGCAGCGAGGTGTTGTTGCCGAGTCGCGGGACGAGGAACGCGTAGCCGAACAGACCGAACACGACACTCGGTGTGCTCCAGAGACCGTTCGTTGCGACTTCGACGACGGCGGTGAACCGACCTTGCTCGGCGTACTCGGTGAGGAACACCGCCGCGCCGATACCGAGCGGCACCGCGAGGAGAACCGCGCCGAGTACGACCCAGAACGTCCCGACGATGGCCGGGAACACGCCGTTCGGCTCGTTCGGTGAGAGCGTGTACCCGTTGGTGACGAACGGCCAGTCGAAGCCCGCTCCAAGCTGTACTCCTTCGAGAACGGGGCCGATGCCTTTCGACGCGATGAAGACGATGAGTCCGGCGAGGATGGCGAGCATCCCGAACGCGTTCAGGCCGATGAGCAGGTACGCACCGTTCTGTCTACCACGAGTGCCGAACCCTTCGTTCGCTTTCGCCGCCGCCCACGCGCTGAGCAGTCCGCAGAAGACCGTCAGTGCAGGGATGACTATCGTCCCGTTGAACGTGGCCGTGAACGCCTCGGGGTCCCAACTCCACTCGGGGCCGAGAACGCCCGTCACGACGAGAACGCCAACGACGGCGGTCAGTACGCCGATAGGAACTGTCGAACCGATATCCTCACGGACGAGGAGCATCGCAAGCGTCGTCGCCGCGCCGGCGACGAGTGCCGCGAGCACCGAGACGAGCGTTCCTAGTCCGAGCGTCTGCGAGACGACGAGTCCCACGACGACTGCACTGATTGCACCGATAGCAACCGCAGTGAACGCGCCGACGTTTCGGTCCGGTTGCGTCTCGACCATGCCGGTTCGAGAGGCGACGCCGATGACGACGAGTGTCAGCCCCATGGCGAGCAGTCCGATGGCGAAGAAGTCGAACAGCGAGACGCCGAGGAACTCCGTCGACTCGGTGGTCCATCGCAGGATGCTCGTCATCCCGAGGAGGCAGCTGACGATGCTGAGACCGACGACACCAGTGGTCACACGTTCGAGCGCCGACGTCTGTCCCTCGACGAGCTTCGAGCCGTAACCGTCGCTCATTGGTTACCTCCCAGCTGTCTCTTCATCCGCGCTTCGATGAGCTGTGAACCCACACTGAGGAACATGACGCTGACGAACAGGACGACACCGGCGGCGAACAGCGCGCTCATGTGCGTGCCGGTCGCGTTGCCGTACTGACTGGCGATGAGGCTCGTCAGCGTCTCCGTGTTGCCGAAGACGTCGTAGAGCGGTTCCGGGAGCGCCTGCGTGTGACCGAGAATCACCGTCGCGGCCATCGTCTCACCGGCAGCGCGGCCCACTCCCAGAAGGACTGCCGCCGAGACCCCCGAGAACGCCGAGGGAATCGTGATGCTCTTCATCGTCTGCCAGTCGGTCGCGCCCATCGCCAGCGACCCGTCTTTTATCGACGGCGGGACGCTCGAAATCGCGTCTTCGGCCACCGAGACGACCGTCGGCAGCGACATGAGGCCGATGACGATACCGACGACGAACAGACTCCCGAACGTCGGCAGCGCGAAGTTGTCCATCATGTAGCTGTTGATGATGACGTACCCGACGAACCCGTAGACGATGGACGGCACACCGGCCATAATCTCGATACCGGGCTTGACGATTTCGCGGATGGTCGGCGGTGCGATTTCGCTGATGAAAAGCGCCCCGGCGATACCGAGTGGTCCCGCGATGAGCATCGCAAGAGCCGTCGTGATTAACGTCCCCCACACCATCGGCGTGAGCGAGTAGAGGTCCTGTGACGTACTCCACAGGGGGTCTTGTCCGGGAATGACGGTGACACCGAACAGCTCTACTGGCTTTTCGACTGCGAAAATTGCCAGGCCCATCAACTGAAACGCCGGGAGCGCTTCGAGTATCAGGAACACAGTGATTAGTACGAGTATGAGCACTGTCGAAGTCGTCGCCAGAAGCGTCAGTGCACGTGCGGTCTCTGCCTGATGTGCGTACCAGCCGTACGCCGTAACGACGATGAACCCGACGACTGGGACGATTGTCAGCGTCGAGTTCATCAAGAACGCCACGAACGCCGCGCCAAGCAGCACCACCCCGATAGCGCCAGTCAGTAACGCACCGTCGTCACTGCCGGTGGTCTGGCGTATTCGTTCAAATCCCGATATACTACTCATTTGGTGAAGAATTTTGACTGTTGTTGTGGTTCTGCCTCTCCGGATGCGTGGAAAGGCAGTGTCGTCTCGCTCTCGATACGCTGCTCAATCTGATTTCCTCTCGTCTCAGTTGTTCGTCGGCTCCGGCAGCGCGTCGAGCTGTTCCTGCCGGTAGCTCTCCTCGAGTCGCAGGTAGTTGTTCGGCTCGACGAACATCGTCTGCCCGTAGTCGTGGAGAATCATGCGGATGAACGCCGCCTCCTTCTTCGAGGTGCCGTCCCACGTGTACGTGTGAAGCGCCCGCGAGAGCGGGTAGTCGAGCGTCCCGAGGTTCTCGCCGTAGGTGTACGTCGTGCCGTCGATGGTGAGACCGACCGGCGGGAGCGTCTCCTCGTCGACGAACGCGAGCGCGATGTACGCGATGGCGTTGTTCGACTCTTGGACGAGCGTTGCGACCTGTTGGTTCTGGCCCTGACGGACGTCGGTGCCGGGCATCTCGGCGTCCGGGTCGCCGAGTACGTTGTTACGGAACGAGGTGTCCGTTCCGGAGCCTTCCGCGCGGCCGACCGCCTGAATCTCGCGATCCGGACCGCCGAGTTCCGACCAGTTCTCGATTTCGCCGCGGTAGATGGCGCGGAGTTCATCGATAGTAATCTCCTGAACTCCGTTGTCGTATATCTCCTTGCTCACGACGATAGGCTGGGCGTCGACGGCGACGACGTGGTCCGTGAACGGTTCGAGTTCCTCCTCGCTGCGGTCGGGGAACTCGGCGCTGACGGGCGCGGACGCGTCACCGATGTCGACCTGTCCCGCTTCGAGCTTTTCGAGACCGACGCCCGTGTGGTTGAGACCGATGGACGTGTAGAACGGCGGCGTCCCTTCCTCACCGCTGGGCTCGAAGCCGTAGAGACCCGCCCAGTAGTCGGCCATGTTCTTGTCGGTGTCAATGTCGTACTGACCCGGCCCCCAGTACTCCTCGTCGCTGGCGGGTGCGTTCCCGTTCCAGAGCGACCCGGCCATACTCGTAATCGGGTACACGGTCGAGGAACCGTCGGCGGTCAACGGAGCCATTCCACCTTGCTGCTGGCTCTCGGACCCGCTTTCGGTCTCGCCGCTGCTGGCGTTTTGGTTCGCGCCCCCGCCGCTTTGGTTCCCGCTTCCGTCCCCGTTTCCGTCGCTCGATGCACAACCGGCGAGCGCAGCGATGCCTGCCGCGCCGGCACCGACTACGAACTTACGCCGCGACGTACTGTCCGTCCCCTCAGACTGATTTCGCGTCATCACGTGGACGATATCTCAGAACGATTAAAACGCCTGCTAATATTTCTATATAGCTATAGTAGTTGGAACTTGTCGAACAGTTGCTCTCACGACTGGTATTGATTCGAAAACAACACAAACCCGGCGGTATTCTAGAAAACGCTTTAGAAGCAGTCTAGAGTCAAAATCAGAAAGAAATACTATCAAGTACATTTTGTTTTGGCTAAGATAATATGCTCGCAAGATTTCACGACCAACAGTATTCGAGAATCACGGTTACGGACGGAATCGAAACTATATAGTCAGATTTACCATCCCTGTCAAGCTGTATCTATCATGGAACGCCGGACGGTCATGTTGACCGGAGGGACGACGTACACGGTCGCACTTCCGCGAGAGTGGACCGAATCAGCGCGAGTCGACCCGGGCAACGAAGTCGAACTGCATCCGTGCCACGATTGGCGTTCGCTCTGCATCGACGCGTCGAACGGTTCTCGCCGAACCGTGACGCTCGGACTCGGTGACGTCGACGACGACGACCGGCAGCGTCGAATTCTCCGGTGTTACGTCGCGGGATTCGACTGTCTCCGCCTCCGCGGCATCGACTCCGACAGCCACGCGCTGACTCGGTCGCTCTCTCGGCTTCGAGGGCTGACACGGAGCGAGAACTCGGCAGACGACATCACACTGACCGTCGACCTCGACCCGGGGTCGGTGTCGCTCGAACGGCTACTCATCCACGCGCGTTCCTCGGTCACGTCACTGTTCGACGACGTCGTCGCGTCGCTGACCACACCGTCTGCGGCCGACCTCGACCCGACACAGGTCGACGAAATCGACCGTGACTGTCTCGCCGTCTCGCGTCTCTGTCGACAGCTGCTTCGCTCTCCCGCACTCTGCTGTGAGTACGACCTCTCACTGAGTGACTGTCTGGACTACTACACCGTCGCCGAGGAACTCAGAAACGCCAAACAACACGCGACACAGCTCGCAGCGCTCGACAGGCAGCACGAGTGGTCCGACGCGGAGTGGCTCGCAGCGCTCGGCTCCGACGCAAGCGAACTCGTACTGAAAGCGACTGACTCCTTCTTCATGCGCGACTGGCGGCGTACCGCCGACCTCGCTGCGGAGGTTCGTCAGTCGACGACCGAACTCACGAAGCGGACGCGACATCGGCCCGACTCGCTGACCGACGACGAGTGGATAGGCAAAGCTGTCGCACCGATACTGCGATACGCCGAGTGTGGCCGAGAAATCTCCGAGGCGGCGACCAAGCGCGTTCCCGAGCGGTAATCTTCTGGAGTCTCGTGTCCCGAGCGTTCGCTGTACTCCGTTCTGGTCGTCACGGAGAGTCGTCACTCGAAGGCGACGCAAACGACCTGAAAATCCTCGTTCGACCCGGCGAAAACGGACCGACTACCCGAACTTGCCGGTGATGTAATCTTCGACGCGCTGACTCTCGGGGTTCTCGAACACCTTCTGGGTGTCGTCGAACTCGACGAGTTCACCACCGGTGAGGAACACGGCGGTTTTGTCGGAGATACGTGCGGCCTGCTGCATGTTGTGCGTGACGATGACGACGGTGTACTCCTCGGCGAGGTCGGAGATGAGGTCTTCGACCTGCGAGGTAGCCACGGGGTCCAGCGCCGATGCTGGCTCGTCCATCAGGATGACTTCGGGGTCGACGGCGATAGCACGGGCGATGCAGAGTCGCTGCTGTTGGCCGCCGGAGAGGTCGAGACCGGACTCGTCGAGGCGGTCTTTGACCTCGTCCCACAGCGCCGCCGACTTGAGGGCGTCTTCGACCTTCTGGTCCATGTTCTCGGTTTTGCCCTGTATCTTCAACCCGTAGGCGACGTTCTCGTAGATGGTCTTTGGGAACGGGTTCGGCGACTGGAACACCATCCCGATACGGCGTCGGAGTGCAACGGGGTCGACGTCGCTGTCGTAGACGTTTTTCGCCTCGAACTTCAGTTCGCCCTCGATACGACAGGAGTCGATGAGGTCGTTCATCCGGTTGATACACCGGAGGAACGTCGATTTCCCACAGCCGGAGGGACCAATCATCGCGGTCACCTGCTTTTTGGGAATCTCGATGTCGATTCCCTGAAGCGCCTGCGTGTCGCCGTAGAACACGTCGAGGTCTCTCGACGAAACGACGGTTTCGCTCGTTTTCGGGCGATTCAGTTCGTCGCTGTCGACGACTTCCGACCCGGGCCGCGGCGACGTTTGCGATTCGACGCGACTGCCGCTCTCGGTGTTCGGGTCGGGAGTAGTCATGTTTTCGTTGCTCATATGTTTACGACCTCCGCTCATATTTGTTGCGAATAAGTATCGCTGCGGCGTTCATGGATATCATCACCGTGACGAGCGTGACAACGCCTGCAGCCATCACGCCGTACTGGAACTCCTGAGACGGCTGTCCGACCCAGGTGTAAATCTGGCGCGGCATCGCGCTGAAGATGTCGAAAAAGCCGTTCGGCGCGCGGAACACCGACGCGGCGGCCCCGATCATCAGCAGTGGGGCCGTCTCGCCGATGGCACGGCCGAACGCGAGGATACTTCCCGTGAGGATGCCGGGCAGCGCTTCGGGGAGAACGACTCGCCGAATCGTTTGCCACCGAGTCGCGCCCATCCCGTAGGACGCCTGTCTGAGCGACCCCGGTACCGCCCGAATCGCCTCCTGTGCGGAGATGATGATGATGGGCAGTATCAGCAGTCCGACGGTCATCCCGCCGACGACGACGATACCGCTGGCGAAGTCGAGCCAGTTGACGAACAGCGCCAGTCCCAGCAGGCCGTAGACGACGGACGGCACGCCCGCGAGGTTGGCGATGTTTATCTCGATGAACTTCACGACGACGCTGAGTGGGCCGCTACTCGGCGCGTACTCTTCGAGATACAGCGCCGCACCGACGCCGATGGGGAACGACGAGATGGCGACGACGACCATCATCAGTATCGACCCGATGAGTGCGGGGTAGATACCCGCCTCCTCGGGGAATCGGGAGTTGGCGCTCGTGAGGAACTGGATGTCCAGCCACGCCTGCGGCCCGGCGAATCCGAGGAGGTCGACGAGCACCGCGCCCACGAGCATCCCGGCGACGACGACAAATGGGAAGAACAGTCCAACCGGCAGGCTACCCTGTCGGCGACGAACCACACCCTCGGCGTACAGCGCCGTCGGGATAGCTGCGAACGTGAAGAGGATGACCCACACCGGCGGCGTGATGCCAGTCGATGGGTCGATGAACACTCCCGCAGTTACTGTTACGAACAACGCTGTGAAGGCGGTGAGGCCGGCGCGCCGGTCGTTTCGCCGCCGGGCAACGAGGAGACCAGCGATTGCGGCCCCGCCGAGTCCGAACGTGAACAGGTAGATGAGCCACGCTTGCGGAAGGGTCGGGAACGTCGAGATAAACTGGTAGGTAACTGGCCCGAGTCCCACGAGCGCAACCACGCCGACGAGTAGTTCTTCGAGGAACGACGTCCGTCCACGCACGCGCCTGTGACCGAGGATGACGCCGACGGCGACGATGGTCGCTGCGACGAAGGCGAGCCACTCGAAGATGCCGATAACGTCGATGAACAGCATCAGCACACCGCTTCCGAGCAGCAACCCGAAGAACGGAATGCCGAGGGCGGTCAGTGCGACAGTCGCCTCGCCATCACGTCGACGCCCGAAGTAGGCCAGTAGCGCCGTCGACGGGACGACGAGCGTGAGGAAGAAGACGAGGAACCACCCGGGGTTGGCGGTGAGCGGCCGAATCGCGTCTTTGGTCACGTAGACGAGCAACCCGGCGACCATCACGATACCGAACAGCGTCGCTGCCAAACAGGTCGCCGCGAACACCTTCCCCGGCAGACGGCTAATCTGCTCGGAGTTTCCGAACCAGTCACCGGTCGGCCCGTCGTGTCCGGTCGCCATCAGCGACGCACCTCCAGCGACACGCCGTCGTGGCGGCGGTTCATTGGTACTCCTCCCGGTACCGCGACGCGACGAACGTGCTAGCGAGATTCATAGCGAACGTGATTGCGAACAGCGTGATTCCGATGGCGAACATCGCTCTGTAAGCGGTCGAACCACCGGCGATGTCCGTCGTGACGAGTTGGACCATCGCGGCGGTCATCACTTCGAGCGACTCGAACGGACTCGGGACGAGTCGGGGCCGCATCCCCGCGGCGACGACGACAATCATCGTCTCACCGATGGCGCGTGAGAGTGCGAGGATGAACGACGAGAAGATACCCGAGGCCGCCGCCGGGATGACGACTCCCGTCGACACCTCCAGTTTCGTCGCGCCCATTCCGTACCCGGCCTGTCGGAGCGAGTCGGGGACGGCACTCATCGCGTCTTCGCTCAGGCTCGACACCATCGGGATAATCATGATTCCAATCATGATGGACGCACTGAGCGCGTTGAACGTACTCAGCGGAAGCCCCAGCCACTCCAGTGCGGGCGTGAGGTAGACGAGTGCGAAGTAGCCGTAGACGACCGTCGGGATTCCAGCCAGGATTTCGAGTGCGGGTTTGATAATCGACCGCGTCTTGCGACTCGCGTACTCGCTGAGATACGTCGCTGACGCGACGCCGACTGGGATGGCGATACACGCCGAAAGCACGGTCACGAACAGCGTTCCGGCCACCAACGGGACGACGCCGAACGCTTGGTCGATGGTCGGACTCCACGTCGTTCCGAAGAAGAACGCCATCGGCGACACCTCGAGGAAGAAGTCGATAGCGTCGAACAGGAGCGTCGCAACGATAGCGGTGGTAACTGCGACCGACAGGGCCGCACAACCGAACAACAGCCACTTGATGCTCTGTTCGCGTGCAGAGCGGATGCCCGACCGGCCGACGAAGTCGGGTGTGTTGTTTTCCTGGCTCATCTTGTGGTCATTGCGTTGTGCGTCCTGAAAAGCGGCATGATTCGTGTTCGGTGGTGTTTAGGTGTCTATCCGTTGAAATTGGCTACTTCAGAGCCGGGTTAGTTACCGCTGTACTCTTCGAGTTTGCTCAGGTTCTCGTCGCGTAGTTCCGTACTGGTGGGGACGTACCCGATTTCGCTGACGAGGTCCGTCTCGGCTTGGTTGAGGTAGTACTCCATGAACGAGTACACCTGCTGTTTCTCCTCCAGAGAGGACTGCGCGGCGTAGATGAACAGCGGGCGCGCCATCGGGTAGTCGCCGCTCTTGGCGTTCTCGATGCTCGGTTCGACGCAGTTGCCGTCTGCGTTCTCTTTTATCTGCACCGCTTTGACGTTCTCGCGGTTCTCCTCGTAGTAGGCGAACCCGAAGAAGCCCATCGCGTACTCCGAACCCTGAATACCCTGGATGATGCGGTTGTCGTTCTCGGTCGGTTCGTAGTCGCTGCGCAGCGAACCGTCCTCACCGATGACGTTCTCGATGAACCAGTCGAACGTCCCCGAGGACGAGGCCGGACCGTACAGTTCGAACTCCTCGTCGGGCCAGTCGGAGTTGATGTCGCTCCACGTCTGTGCGCCGTCGGGCTTCCAGATTTGAGCGAGTTGGTCGAAGCTGAGACAGTCGACCCAGTCGGCCTCGTTGTTGACGGCGACGGTCAGCGCGTCGCTGGCAATCTGGAACTCGACTGGTTCGACACCGTTGTCGCTGCAGAGTTGGACCTCGCTGTCCTTAATCGCACGCGACGCGCCGTTGATGTCGGCGTTGCCGGGGCAGAAGTGGTTCTGGAACCCGCCACCGCTGCCGGTGGAGTCGACGGAGACGTTCACGTCGTGGTTGGTCATGTACTCCTCGGCTATCGCCGCCGAGACAGGATAGACGGTACTGCTTCCCTTGACGATGACTTCCCCGGAGAGGTTCTCTCCGGACCCACCGGAGCTTCCGTTACCGGAACTGCCGTTTCCGCCGCCGCTTCCTCCCGAATTCCCGGAACTCGCGCCCGGATTAGTCGTACAACCCGCGATACCGAGCATCCCTGCGGTGCCGGCACCGACGAGGAATTTACGCCGTGATACGCCGTCCGTCCCGTCCGACGTCTGTTGCGTCATTAATCGTTCATGGCCGACTGAGACATAAGTACCCTGCTATGACAACTATATAGTGGTTGGTATGGGAAATAGTGCCCAGCCAAGATACTCGCTTTGGGCGGACCATCGAGATGAGAACATCTTCGACGTGTCGAACTGGCGCGTGTTAGACGGCTAATGAGTCCTCTTCAGTTCTCTTCGTTCTCTCAGTCTGACTTCGTGGACGGGGTCCCATCGTGTTGACTCGACCATCGAACGGTGGCCTCTCTGTTCTAGATAGGTACTCCACCATACCTCGGTGCCACAATATATAGAAGAGGGGTAGATTTATAACGTACATACACCCACTTTCCCCATGGTCGAGACACGAAAGGTGCAGGTGACGGGCGGGTCGACGTACACTGTTTCGATTCCCAAAGAGTGGGCGACAGAAAACGGCGTCAGCGCCGGCAGCGAAGTCGAGTTCTACCCCGAGGGCGACTCGCTGTTCCTCACGCCGCGCACCGAAGAAGAGCGAACCGAGGGGACGCTTGACATCTCGAAGTTGGAGGGCCAAGAACTCGTACGCGCGGTGATGACGATGTACGTCAGCGGCTTCGACGTTATCGCGCTCGAAAGTGGCCGCATCACCAACGACCAGCGTCGGACCGTCCGACAGGCGACACAGGGACTCGTCGGCCTCGAAGTGTTAGAGGAGACCCGCGACCGCATCGTCATCCGCGACCTGTTGGACTCCTCGGAACTGTCGATTCACAACGCCGTCACCCGGATGCGACTCATCGCGCTGTCGATGCTCGAAGACGCGGTGGCCGCACTCGCCGACCTCGACATGGATATGGCCCAAGACGTCATCCAGCGCGACGACGACGTGGACCGCCTCTACATGGTCGTCTCGCGCATCTTCCGCGCGACGCTCCGAACGCCGAAAGCCGCCGAGGAACTCGGTCTCCCCCGCGAGGTCTGCTTCGACTACCACTCCTGTGCCCGCCAACTCGAACGGGTCGCCGACCACGCGACGAAAATCGCCCATCTCACGCTCAACATCGAACAACCGGTTCGAGAGGACGTCCTCGACGCGCTCTGGGAACTTCACGAGGACGCGACCACCGTCGTCGACGCGGGGATGGACGCCCTGTTTTCGGACGACAGCGTCGAGGCGACGGAAGTCGCAAACGAGGCCCGCGAGTCGGTCCAAGAGATAGACGAACACGCTCGCACCATCGACGAACTCCTGCGTGAACTCGACCCTGCACGCGCGCAGATGCTCGGCCTCATCGTCGACTCGCTCTCACGTAGCGCCGACTACGGCGGCAACATCGCCGAGACGGCGCTGCAGAAGGCCGCCCCGACTCCGTAGTCCGCGTCTCGACTCTTCTCGGCCCTTTTCACGTCAGTTTCGGCCAGTCGTTCGTCAGTCTCGGACGGGACCACCGACCGTCAGTGATTCGAGTACCGTCGCTACCCGACGCTGAGAAAATCGAAAATGTAGAACCGATTACTCGTCGACGAGCACGGCGTTGACCTGTCCGGTCTGGCCCGGACGGGAGGTCACGCGTGCGCGGCCGGCGGAGGTCTCGATGATTGCGCCTTTCGTGATGATGTTTCGGCGGGCGTAGTTGACGTTCGAGGGGTTGTCGACGACGTTCTCGATGTCGGCCTCGCTGACCTCGCCACCTTCTGCGACCTGCGCGACGTTCGTCGCCAGTGCGCGCGTCTTCGTGTTGCTGCCGCGGGAGTCGATAGTCTGGAAGCGCGGTTCGCCGACGGTGGTCTCCGCAGGCTGGCGGCCGAGCTGGTAGCGCTTCTTGTTGCTGGCCGGTCGGAGGCGACCGCCCGTTCGCTTTCGCTGGGAGCGTCCTTGGTCCTTCATACCCCGAAGAACTGCCAGCAACTACTTGAATCGCTCGAACTTGCATCGCCGTCGACGGGGACGGACGCCCGCGTTCGCGGGTCACGCCTCGTTACCCCGGCACTCGCCGCGAGTAGCAAGGTTTAGTGACCGTCCCTCCCGTGTCTCGCTCAATGAGTCTGCAGACCGCAACGGCCGTCCCGTTCCGTCAGCGCGGGAGCGAACGACTCGGCGAGGGCGAGTTCGTGGTCGTGCTGTCGCTGGACCGTGGGTGGTTCTCGCCGGACCAAGCGAAGCGACTCGTCGACGTCGCGGTCGGCCGCGGCCTCCTCGACCGCGACGACGACAGCGGTGACCTCGTCCCCACGTTCGACCCCGAAGCCGTCGAGATTCCTCGCGAGTTCGTCCCCGACGAATCCATCCTCCGCGAGCAGTCGACGTTCGAGCGGGTTCTCGACGCGTTGGTCGCCGAGGGCATCGACAAACAGCGTGCGGTGGCGGCGGCCAACGAACGCCAGCACCGTCTCGGCGTGACCTTGGAGACGGCGGCGGTGCTCACCGCCCGCAGCGAAGGCGTCGACGTCGACGACGTCGCCGGTTCCGTCCGTACTGAACTAATCGAAACCGAAGCCGAGTAACCCACGACGCGCCTTCGGTCGGTATGGCCGACGACCATCTCGCCGACGGAAAGCGTATCGCCCAACTCCTCGCATCCGAACTGGAAGGCGGCGGTTCCTCGGACCGCCTCCGCGTCGCTGACGCCGACCCGGACGTCGAGGCGACGGCAGACGGCGCGTTCGCCTACGCGGTCGACGCACTCGCGTCCGATGCCGAGAGTGACGCCGACGGCGGCGACACAGACGGCGACCACGACGACCACGACGACGCAGAAACCGAGACTCGTCTCGCCGAAGTGTTCGTTCAGTCCGACCGTGCGCGCGTGGAGTTTCTCGTCGACCCGGCGGTTGCCGTCGATGCCGCCGAGAACGCGAACCTCCGGGTTCGCCCGAAGGCGGTCCGTCCACCACGGACGCTCGTCTTCGTCGAAGACGGCGCGCAGGTGAAGTGGATTCTCCCCGTGTTCGAGGCGGTGCTCGCCCACGAGAACTGAGTCCGGCCACGACACTCGGTGTCAAATCGAACGCTCACGATTGTATTTACTCGATAATGAGTAAGTCTTTTCAGCAGCAGTCGGCTCTCTCTACTCGATGATTCAGTGTACCTCCAAACCCTCTGCAGGAGTGTTCGTACGATGATGTGGCAGGACTTCATCTTCCTCGCCGGCAGCGTCTTCTCGCTCGTCGTTCTCGTTCCGACGCTGCGCGACTCGATGGCGAACGTCCCCCTCGGAACGACGCTCCCGTCGGCGACTATCGGCATCATCTACGGAACCACCTTCTTCACACTCGGCATGACGCTCTCGGCTGTCGGGTCGCTTCTGACTGGCGTCATGTGGAGTCTCATCGCGCTGCTTCGCTCGCCGCATCGCTTCAGCGACCGGTTCGGTGCGGACCAGAATCAATCGCCGTCGCCGCGTTCGACTCCGCAAAACGCCGACTGAACGTCGGTCCGACCGGTCCACGACGGCGAACTCCGCATCGCCGCCCGCACTACCCGTACCACCCGCACCGAACCCCGCTGACTCCCTTCGTTTCTCGATTCCGTTGGGCAACCCGCCGAGCGACCGTTCCGCGTAGAAATCAGGTTTTTCTCCACCGAAGGCGAATGTGATGGCATGCTGCCCACGATACGGGGCGTCATCGACCGTCGTATCCTCGTCAACTTCCGGGTGGACCCGGAAGCACTGGACGGCGTCCTCCCCGACCCCTTCAGCCCTCAGACCGTCGACGGGTACGGAATCGCCGGCATCTGCCTCATCCGGTTCCGGGACCTTCGCCCGCGAGGATTCCCCGCTCAGTTCGGCGTCGGGTCGGAGAACGCCGCCCACCGAATCGCAGTCGAGTGGACCGAGGAGGGCGAACGTCGAACCGGCGTGTACGTCCCGCGTCGGGACACGAACTCCACGTTCAACACGCTCTTGGGCGGGAGGCTGTTCTCGGGCGTCTACCACCACGCCTCCTTCGAGACACGTGAATCGGACAGTCGCTACGAAGTGGAGATGACCAGCGACGACGGCGAGGCGTACGTTCAGGTCGCTGGCGACAGGGCCGACGCGTTGCCGGCAGACAGCGTGTTCGACTCGCTTTCGGCGTCGTCTCGGTTCTTCGAGCAGGGGTCGCTCGGACACTCACCGACGAAGCGGGGAGAGTCGTACGACGCGATGGAACTCGACGCCTTCGAGTGGGAGGTGACGCCGCTCGACGTCGACTCGGTCGGGTCGAGTTACTTCGAGAACTCTTCGGAGTTCGACGACGACGCCGTCGAGTTCGACCACGCGTTGCTGATGGAGGATATCGACCACGAGTGGCACGAACGCGAATCGGTCTGTTCGGCACCGGCATCGAACTGACCGGCGCTTCGACGAGCGACCGACTGAGTCTCACAGACCGTCGCACGACAATCGAGAACGCAGTCCGAGTGAAACAGGCCCGACGGACTCGTACTCACAAGCTGTGCTTCGAATTCAGCGAATCAGCCGGCAGGCTCTTCGAGTGAGCGTCTCTCGTGGAGTCGAGTCGCTATCCACCCGCCGATACCACCACCGATGGCTCCGACGAGCGCTCCGACGCCGACGATGAACAGCAACATCGTCGGTACGGCAATCAGCACGGTCACGAGTGCCTCCTCCGCAATCCAGACAGCGAACGTACGAGATGCAGCAAAGAGCAAGAACACACCTCCCGGTACTATGCCAACGACTCCCGCAACGATACCTGCCCGAGACGGTTTCGACTCGTTACGTTCGGCGAGATAGCCGGCTAACAACCCGCCGACCACCACGAGGTTCGCCGAGAAACCCCCGGAACCCAGCGGCCAGTTCTGTCCGAGCGTCAGTGCTATTGCGACGACGCCACCGACGAGGCCGAATCTCCAGACGGAGGATGTTTTGTTTTCAATTGTTTCGAGTTCAGACATAATACCTGTCGTTGTGCGTACACCATCACAGACCGGCTGAACATATATAACGATAGCTCCGCTCTCTCGCCACCCGACTCTCGTGTCCAACCCGCTGACCGACCGCGTGGCTTTTTATCGGATGCGACACCCACTGCGGGTATGACCCTCGACCCCGTCCACGTCGACGGTATCGCGGCGTTGGCCCGCGAACTCGCCGAGAACGTCGACGACACCGACCACACGGACCTCGCGCGGACGGTGTGGGACGAGTGGCTCGACCCGCTGCGGTACGACGGCCGGACGGTGGTCGAACCGCTCGGCGAGCAGTCGCTCCGTGCCGCCGACATCGACGACATCGCCCTCGCCGACCGGCCGTTCGAGACGGTCCACGGCCTCGACTCCGGCACCATCAACCCGACCACCTTCGAGAACGGTCTGGTGTTGGACATGGCGCACGCGGCGATGGCGAGCGTTCCCTCCGACCTCGAACTGCATCGGTCGCGCAGCATCGTCCTCACGACGCACACGAACGACCGCTACGCGAAACTCGGCACCGAGTGGCAGAGCCACGACGACGAGTACAGTCGCCTCCGCGTGCTCCAAGCGCCCAACGTGAACCGCTACGCCGAGGGCGTCGTCCACGCGCTGTCTCTGTACCTCGCCGAGAGCGAACACGCGCTTCGACACGCCGACGACGTCTCGGACCTCCTGATTCTCGACGGCCCCATCTACCCGAAAGAACTGTTCAACTGGCGGGACCGCGACGCCGAACTCCGCGAACTCGCCGCGGAGGCGAAACCGAAGCATATCGTCGAGAACTACGTCCGCCTCGTCGAGCGATTCGTCGACCGCGACGTGCCGCTTGTCGGCTTCGTGAAGAATCCGATTTCGAGGCTCGTCACCCGAACCCTCCAGACGAAAGGCGTCGACGCCCCGTGGGCCGACGACACGGCGCTGTTCTCCCGACTTCTCGAACGACGCACGCGGCCGGACGCCGGAGGCGAACCCGAGCGGCTGACCGACGACCTCACTTTTACCTCGTGGTTCGTCTCCCGCGGTGGCTCCGACCGGACGCTCGCCGCCGACGGCGATGCGCTCGGCGTCGACCGGGAACTCGACCCCGAACTGTACGAAGTGACCTTTTTCGTCGTCTACGACCCGCGACACGGCGTCCTCTACAAGGTCGAAGCGCCGTACGCGTTCACTCGTGACGACGACCGCCGCGCGAAACTCACCCGACAGATACTGCACGACGTCGCGGGTGCGCGCGGGCCGCCGCCTGCGGTGACGAAAGCCGACGAACTCGCCCGCATCAGCGCCCACGAGAAAGGCTCGTTGCGACGAAAACTGGCCGAGGACGTCGGCTCCGACTACGTCCGGACGTACAACGGCCTCCGCTGGGGCGACCTCTACTGAGAACGAGCGCTACAGCGACGACGCCTACCGACGCCCGGGTTCGGTCTTCTCCACTGCTATCTCGACGTCGTCTTCGGCGACGCCGACGCGCGCGAACTGCGTCCGAATGTGGGCTTTCGCCGCCGTCAGCGCTTGGTCGCGGGTGTCGAATCCCCGTGGCATCGGCGATTCGAAGGCGACCCGAATCGTCTCGCCGTCGATTTCGGTCGGCGACCCGCCGCTTTCGACCTCGTAGAACTCGTCGCAGACCCAGACGTACGGCGCGTCCTCGTCGGGCGCGCCTTTGAACGACGGCGCGACTTCGCCACGCTCGAAAATCGTCCCGGTGAGCGCCGTCCCGCCGCCAGAGCCGCGAACCAGAAGCATACCCGACGTACGTACGCGAGCCTAAAAAGCGATGGTCCAACGGTCTGCGCTCTCGTCTGCCGTCGTCCGTTCTCGCCCATCGCCGTCCGCCGGAGGGAAAGGTCCATCAAGGGGGCCGTCGTGTGCCGAGATATGTCTAACCTCGGTGACTTCACCGAATTCGACCCCGACGACGACAGCGGTGACTCCGCCGAGTCCGCCGAATCCGCCGAGTCGCGGACCGATGCCGATGCCGCGGACCCTACCTCCGCCACCGCGTCCAACGGCGACGCCGGCGATGCTCAGACGCCCGACACCGACGCCGGCGAGCAGTCCTTCGACCGCCTCGACGTGGAACCGGCTACCTCCGACCGCGGCATCGGCGCGCTCTCGGTGTCGCAGGGACTCTGCGTCGCCGAGGACGAACGCGACACCGCTCTGCGCGCGTTCGTCACGACCGGAAATCGCGACACCGTCCGCCTCGGCAAGTACCTGCTCGTCCCGTATCCGGACGCGGAGACGCTGTTCTGTCGTATCACGGGCCTCGAATACGCCCAGGAGTTCCAAGCCGACGACGCCACCGAGATTCACGCCCGCCGGGCGATGCGCCGGACCGAATTCCCCGAACGCGACTACAAGTTCGTCGCGGCGCTGGACCCTGTCGCCGTGCTCTACGACGACGGAGACGAACTGAAACGGCGGATGACCGACCGCGTCCCCAAACCCGGCGCGACGGTGATGGAGGCGACGGACGCCGACGAAATCAAAACGGGCCTAAAGATTCCCGGCGAGGGCGTCTTCTTGGGTCATCTCTCCGTCGGCGGCGAGAAGGTCCGCACCGCCGCGGACCCGCCGACCATCGACTACCGAGTCAAGGACGACTACACCGAGGGCGACCCGCTCGTCTTCCGGCACACCCTCGTCGCGGGTGGGACGGGGTCGGGGAAGACCCACGCCTCGAAGAACGTGCTGCGGCAGTATCTCGCCGACGAACGCGCCTACGAGATGGGCGACGGCCGAACCACGCAACCGGCGGTCGTCCAGTTCGACCCGCAGGACGAGTACGCGCAGATGCACGACGACAACGACGAACTCGATTCGGAGTTCGCCCGTCGCCTCGAACGTGAGGGTGTCGCCTACGGCGGCCACGACGACACCCTCGCGTTCGTCCCGCAGGTCGGCGATGCCTCCTACCCCGGCGAGGGCCACCGCGCCGAGCGTGTCCGCTTCACCATCCCCTTCTCGATGGTCCGGCGCTGGCCGTGGCTGGTCGCGGGCGCGGCGCTCAACGACAATCAGTACAACGCGCTGACGCTGCTGTTGGACCGCTACTTCCGGCAGAACCCCTCGGGCACCTACAAGGGATTCCAGAACTTCCTCGACGACCCGGCGTTGCGCGAGGAACTCAACGAGTCCGGACACGTCCACGAGGCGACGTTCGACGCGGTCAAACGGAAAACGCGGACCAAAGCGGCCAACGACGTGTTCGACGGCGACGCCGAGCCAATCACCGAGTTGGTCCACCAACTCGTCCGCCCCGGTGGCCTCACCGTCGTGCCGACGTATCACGTCTCGAACAGCCGTGCGGCGGAGATGGTCGTTCTCGCGGTGTCGAGTCTACTCATCGACGAGAAGCTCTCGAACGACCCCGAGTACGACCGTATCGACGACACGCCGGTCGTTCTCGGCATGGACGAGGCGCACAACTTCCTCGCCGACGCCGACAGCGTCCAAGCGAGAAACGTCATCGGGAAGTTCACCGAGGCGGCCAAGCAGGGCCGAAAGGAGCGACTGGGACTGTTCCTCATCACGCAGGACCCCCAGGATATCGCCGAGTCGGTGTTCAAACAGGTAAACACGAAAGTCGTCCTCAACCTCGGCGACGAAGACGCGATAAAGTCGGTGAACATCCCGCCGAACCTCGAAAGCAAGGTGCCGTACATGGAGAAAGGCCAGATGGTCGTCTACTCGCCGGACAACTCCGAACCGGTCGAACTCATCGGCCTGCCGAAGTGTGTGACCCGCCACGGGCGGTAGTCGGCCGCGACCCGCGCTGGGTTCTTGGTAACTTCCAATACATCGCCAGTAACGCCATCCGCCGAAACGCACTTTACTTCTAGCAGAGCGTATGTCATGGTATGACAAAACATATCCTCGTTCCGGTGGACGGGTCGCCGCAGTCGACGGCGGCGCTGTCGTTCGTCGCCGAGGAGTGGCCGGAGGCGACGGTGACGCTCCTGCACGTCATCAACCCCGCCGACGCCGGTGGCAACCCCAGCGCGGGTATCCCGAGCGGTGCGGAGGAGTGGTACGAGAGCGAGAAATCCCGGTCAGCGTCGCTGTTGGCCGACGCGGCGTCGATAGTCGAACCCAACGTGCGGATGCGTACGGAGGTCGGACGCCCGACACGAACGATTCTCGACGTCGTCGACTCCGGCGAGTTCGACCACGTCGTGATGGGAAGTCACGGCCGAAGCGGCGTCTCGCGGATTCTCCTCGGCAGCGTCACCGAAGCAGTCGTCCGCGGGTCGCCGGTGCCGGTGACTATCGTCCGGTAGTTCCCGACGAAGTCGCCGGAGGGTCGCCTTCGCAGAGTCCCGACGAACGTGTCATACAGATACCGGAATAATCGACGGGCACCGCCCGGTTTAGTCCGCTGTCGCTCCAACTCGGGGTCGATGGAGTTCGAAGAAGTCATCGAGACACGGCGCTCCGTGCACGAGTACACCGACGAAGACATCGACGACGAGACGCTCGAAGCCATCTTCGAGCAGGCTCGGTACGCTCCCTCCGGCTACAATCTTCAGCCGTGGGAGTTCCTCGTCCTCCGCGACGAGGAGTCGAAGGCGAAACTGCAGGAGGTCGCCGGCGGACAGGAACACGTCGGCAGCGCGGCGGCGAGCGTCGTCGTTCTCGGGTCGAAAGACCCCGAAGCGCACGCCGACCGAGTGCTCGACGACTGGCTCGACAAGGGGTATCTTCCGAACGAGGACGTCCGCGACGCCATCCGCGAAAACGTCGAAGGGATGGCGGAGATGCCCGAGTCCGAGCGCCGCGTCTGGACGACCCGAAGTACGTCGCTGGTAGCGATGTCTTTGATGTACGCCGCGTGGAACCAAGGCGTCGCTTCCTGTCCGCTCGAAGGGTTCGACGCCGAGGCGCTCACCGAGACGTTCGACATCGACGACGAGTACGAACCGGTGATGCTGGTGACGCTCGGCTACGCACCCGAAGAAACCGACGACATCGAAAACGACCGAAAGCTACGGCGCTCGGTCGACGAAATCGTCCACTACGAGTCGTTCGCACCGTGAGCAGCTAACGAACTGATTTTCGAGCAGAAGAGGGAGGTGCGGCCGAACGGGGTTCGTTTCGAGTGGTCGTCCGTCTCGTTCAAGCGCCGGGGATTCCCAGCGCGCTCAAGCCGACGACGCCCAAGACGCCGAGAACGTACAGCACGGCGACGGCGGCTAACCACGCGACGACGCCGATTGCAGTCGCACTGCCCCACCCGCCGGGATACCGCCAGTTGATGACGCCAATCCACGCCAAGAGCGTCAGTATCGGTCCGATTATCGGAATCCCGCCGACGAAGAAACTGAACAGCCCCCAGACGAGCGCCCCGATAGCGGCCGTCACGACGGCGTAGCCGAAACTCGCCTGCTTGTCGATGAGCAGTCTCACACCGAGGTAGAGTCCGAGACCCCCGACGAGGAGGTTGACGAAGACGATGAGGATACTGTCGACGAGTGCCATCTCACTTCACCTTCCATTCGGCGGTGATTTCGACCGTCTCCTTGTCACCACGAAGCTTCGAAGAGCGCTCTGTCACCGACACTTCCGTGTCGAACGATTCGGGAGGATGGACGGTGACTTCCTTGTTCCCGATACTCAACCGGACGTCGCCACCGGAGTCGAATTCGTCCGCGATTCGGCGTAGATAGCCCGCGAACTCCGGTCCTGTTCGTTCCTGTTTGCTCTGTGTTTTGTCGGCCATACCCGTCGTTTTGTACAACGCAAAAGGAGATAAAGGTCGGCCGACTGTCAGGTTTGCGAGAACGTCACGGGTGTCGACAGTCACTCCACCCGTTCAGAAGATGTTCGCCTGTCGGTAGACGCTGATGCCGCTTTGGGTGATTTCGTACGGTTTCGTCTCCCGGGAGTGGTTGGCGTCGCGTATCTTCTGAATCTCGATGGCGAGTCGGGTCTCACGGAAGTTCGACGGGCGGACGTACTGGAGAACGAACACCGCGTCGGTGAGATACTCGACGATGCCGTGCTTGGAGGTGTAGGGGCTGTCCTCTCTCGCCTCTGAGGTGAGCATCGTCGTCACGCCGACTTCCTTGAGCGAACGAGCGAAGTCGAACACCTCGCTGCGGCGTTTCGAGGGGTGGTCGTACATCATCTCCAGAAGCGACACCGAATCGAGGACGAGTCTGTCCGCGCCGAACTCCTCGATGAGTTCGGGCAGGTCGTTACGGATGCTCGCCAAACTGTTCGCCATCTCGACGGGGTCGAGTTCGACGACTGCCAGTCGGTCTTCCTCGACGTAGCGCCGGAACGGCCAGCCTTTCTCCTCGGCGGTGGACAACACCGCCTCACGGCTCTGTTCGAGCGTGATGAACACCGCTCGGCCGTCGTCTCGAAGCGCCTCGTCGAGAAACTGCAGGCCGAACGTGGTCTTGCCTGTCCCGGCGCTCCCGATAGCGACCATGAGCGACCGTTTCGGGATACCGCCGAGAATCATCTCGTCGAGGCCGTCGATTCCGATTTTGACGCGGTCGATGTCGGAGTCGAGCGACTCCTCGTCGAAGTCGTCGCCGCCCGGACCGAACCCATCGTCGCCCGCGCCAAACCCGTCGCCGCCGCCGAACCCGAACTCGTCGCCTCCGGACCCGGTGTCACCGAAGTCGCCGAATCCGAACTCGTCCTCGTCAGTCTCCGACCCTCCAAAGCCGAAATCCCCCCCGCCAGCCCCCGAGTCACCGAAGCCGAAGTCTCCCCCACCGGAGTCGGACGCTCCGAAGCCGAAATCGTCCCCACCGGAGGCGGAGTCACCGAATCCGAAGTCGTCGCCACCAGCATCTCCGACGTCGTCGTTTCGCGTGTTTTCGACATCCAACTCTCTGTCGGAAGTACCCGACGACGTGGATTGCGTGCTGCTCGGGTCGCTGGGGCCGTCCGGGCGTTCTTCGCCGCCGACATCGGCGGACCACTCTCCTGCTTGCGTTTCTTCGGTTGGCTTGGACTCCTCGGTCGCCGTCTCCTCGGCGTCTTCGGCGTCTCCGACGCTCTCGGCATCCTCGGGGTCGTCCGCCTCGTCGTCTCGCAGTGCTCGCTCGAACCAGTCGTCGTCGCTCATCGGTTCTCCGTCGTGTCCGCGCCGCGGCCGAGTTCGACGGTACTCCCCCCTGCCGGTCGACTACTCATCGTCCGTCTGTCGAATCCCGCCGGTATCAATGTTGCCCGTACGGTGCGCTTTTGACGGCCGCGGGCGAAGCCGTGCCATGAACGTCGGCATCGTCGCTCAGAAGGGAAACTCCAGAGCGACTGCGCTCGCTGAAGAACTCAGAGAGCAACTCTCGACCGTAGACGCCTCCGTGACGCTCGACGAAGCGACGGGCGAGTCGCTCGGCCTCGACGGGCGACCCGTCGAGACGCTCGGCGACTGCGACCTCATCGTCAGCATCGGCGGCGACGGAACGTTTCTCTTCGCGGCCAGCGGCGCGGACGGCACGCCGATTCTCGGCGTCAACCTCGGCGAGGTCGGCTTTCTGAACGCAGTCGGCCCCGACGAGGCCGTCGAGGCGGTGCTCGCGGAAGTCGAAGCCGTCCGCAGCGGCGACCAGCGCGTCCGCGTCGTCCCCCGCCTCGTCGCCGTCGGCGACGGCTGGCGAAGCGACCCGGCGACGAACGAAATCGTCGTTCAGGGCGGCCGTCGCGGCCGCGGCGGCGGTATCGACTTGGAGGTGCGAATCGACGGGTCGCTGTACTCGTCGGGCCACGCCGACGGACTCCTCGTGTCGACGCCGACCGGCAGCACGGCGTACAATCTGAGCGAACGCGGACCGCTCGTCCACCCGAGCGTCGGCGGCCTCGTCGTCAACGAGATGTGTCCCGACGAGGGGATGCCACCGCTTCTGGTCGCCCCCGACGCGACGGTGACCGTGACGGTGAAGACGACACTGAGCGACGAGACCGGTGGACAGTCTTCCGGACCCGCAGAATCGGGCGACGAGGCCGTCGTCGTCAGCGACGGCAAACACTCCTATCCGCTGTCGCCGCCGACGACCGTCGAGGTTCGCCGTGCGGAGACTCCGCTACGAATTGCGGGGCCGTCTTCGGACTTCTTCGAGGCGCTCAACAAACTCGACTGAGACGCGTCGCTCGGGAGATAACAATCAGGAGCGACCGCCGCGGGCACGCGAGTTTCGGTCGGTGACCAGGTCACCAATCCCCGTGCAGCGGTCGCCCCTGTATCGATGTTTAGGACTTCGGAGCGGATAACCACTTTCACACGAACAGCGGACAGTCCACGTTTCGAACGTGGATAGGGCGACGTGCGACCGCCCCAGAACCCGGTCACACGGGCGACAGTTCGGGTGTCCGGTACACCCGTGTGGTCGGCCGACCCTCGGCGATTACTCGCGGCCCCACTCGGCGGTCCGGCGCGGGCGGTCCGAGACGGCCATCACGTCGAGCGGTTCGTCGCTGACATCGAGCGCCGACAGCGCCGCGTTCGTACTCGCTTCCGTCGAGAAGTACGGCACTTCCTCGGTGACACACGTTTCGAGCAGCTCGCGGTTGTCGGAGACGACGAGGTCGACTTCGCCGCGGCGAATCGCGTCGACCATGTCGTCGAACTCGCCGAGGTCGTAGTACGCGGCCAGTTCGCCGCGGAGGTTCTCCGCTGCTGCCGTCTCCGGGGCGGGGAACGAGTCGCCCTCGAAGGCGACGACGAGGGTTCCGCTCTCGGGAATCGCCGACCCGGCCGCCGATTGCGCCTTGCCGTAGGCCTTGGCGAACGTCCGGGCGGTGCCCATCACCTCACCCGTGGACTTCATCTCCGGACCGAGGCGCGGGTCGCTGCCCGGAAGACGGTCGAACGGTAACACGACCTCTTTGACGCTCGCGTGCTCGGGAATCTGTTCTTCCACACTGAGTTCGGCGAGTGACGCGCCCGCCATCGCCTTCGCCGCGAGTTTGGCGATTGGGACACCGGCGGCCTTCGAGACGAACGGCACCGTCCGCGAGGAACGCGGGTTCGCTTCGAGCACGAACACGTCGCCGTCTTTCACGGCCAACTGGACGTTCAACAGACCGACCGTCGAGAGCGCGCGGGCGATGTCTTCGGTGACTTCGCGGACGCGACTCATCGTTTCGGCGTCGAGCGACTGCGGCGGGATAACGCAGGCCGAGTCGCCGGAGTGGACGCCCGCGGATTCGACGTGTTCCATCACGCCGCCGATTATCACGTCTTCGCCGTCGGAGACGGCGTCCACGTCGAGTTCGATTGCGCCGTCGAGGAACTCGTCGACGAGGATGGGTTTGTCGGGGCTGACGCGGACGGCTTCCTCGATGTAGGTCTCCAGTTCGTCGTCGTCGTCGACGACGCGCATCGCGCGGCCACCGAGCACGTAACTCGGGCGGACGAGCACCGGGTAGCCGATATCGTTGGCGAGTTCGAGCGCCTCTCCCTCGGTTGTCGCCGTCCCGCCGCGCGGTTGGGCGACGCCCATCTCGTCCATCAGTGCGTTGAACCGGTCGCGGTCCTCCGCGAGGTCCATCGCTTCGACGGTGGTGCCGAGAATCTCGCAGTCGAGTCCTCTGCGCTCCAACTCGTCTTCCAGCGGTTCGCCCACGTTCACGGAGGTTTGGCCGCCGAACTGCACCATCACGCCGTCGGCACCCGTCGCTTCGATTACGTCGGCGACTTCCTCGGCGGTGACTGGCTCGAAGAACAGTCCATCCGACGTGTCGTAGTCCGTCGACACGGTCTCGGGGTTGTTGTTGACGACGTGGGCGTCGATACCCATCTCGCGGAGCGCACGGACCGCGTGGACCGCGCAGTAGTCGAACTCGACGCCTTGGCCGATGCGGATGGGGCCGCCGCCGACGACGACGACGCTCGTCGCGTCGCGGTCGACCTGCACCTCGTCGAGCGGGTCGCCGTTGAGGTATTCGGGTTGGCGCGCCGAGTAGTAGTACGGCGTCGACGCCTCGAACTCGCCGGCACAGGTGTCGACCTGCTTGAACGAGCGGTCCGGCACGCTCATCTCGACTTCCTCGACCCCGACGCCCGCCGTCGCGGCGACGTCGGCGTTCGTGAGGCCTCTCGACGCTGCGGCGCTGAAGTCGCCCTCCGCGGCGGCGACGGTCGATTCGACGACGCGGCCGTAGCGCTCGACGTACCACGACTCGATTCCCGTGAGTTCTGCGACCTCGGTGGCCGAGTAGCCGCGCTCGAACGCCTCGAACATCGCGTACGGACGGTCCGGCGAGGGTTTTTCGAGGTATTCGGTCTCCAGTTCGTCGTCGCTCACGTCGGCCCAGTCGACGGCCGGGTCGTACTCCGAGGAGCGAAGCGCCTTCAAAAGCGACTCCTCGAACGTCCGACCGATAGCCATCGCCTCGCCTGTCGACTTCATCGCCGTGCTGAGCGTGAAGTCCACGTCCTCGAACTTGTCCTTGGGCCACCGTGGCACCTTCGTCACGATGTAGTCGATTGCTGGCTCGAACGCCGCCGTCGTTTCACCAGTGATTTCGTTTTCTATCTCGTGGAGGCGTTTACCGAGCGCGACTTTCGCCGTCACGCGGGCGATTGGGTAACCGGTCGCCTTCGACGCCAGTGCCGAAGACCGGGAGACGCGCGGGTTCACTTCCACCACGCGGTACTCGCCGCCGGGCGTGCCGTCGTCGCGCCACGCGAACTGAATGTTACAGCCACCCTGAATTCCTAACTCCCTAATGACTTCGAGCGCTGCGTCGCGCATCTCCTGGTGACCCTCGTCGGGAATCACCTGCGATGGGGTCACGACGACGGACTCGCCGGTGTGGATGCCCATCGGGTCGAGGTTCTCCATGTTGCAGATGATGATACAGGAGTTGTCGGCGTCGCGCATCACCTCGTACTCCAGTTCGACCCATCCGGCGATGGACTCGGTGATGAGTACTTCGCTGTTGCGCGAGAGGCGAAGCCCCTTGCGGACGCGTTCGATGAGTTCGTCCATCTCGTCGACGACGCCGGAGCCGGACCCACCGAGCGTGTACGTCGTCCGCGCGATGACGGGCAGGCCGCCGACTTCGTCGACGGCTTCGTCGACGCGTTCTTCCAAGTCGTCCTCGGTGATGTTCGCCACCTTCTCGCCCTCGTCGAGCGAGATTGTCGTCGATTTCGGCATCGGTTGGCCGATTTTCTCCATCCGCTGGCGGAACAGGTCGCGGTCCTCCGTCGCGTAGATGGTGTCCAGCGGCGTCCCCATGATTTCGACGTCGTGTTCTTCGAGGACGCCCTCCTCTGCGAGTTCGGCGGTGACGTTCAGACCCGTCTGCCCGCCCAGTCCGGCGATGACGCCGTCGGGTTTCTCCTTTGCGATTATCTCCGAGATGGCCTCGGTCGTGATGGGTTCGATGTAGACGCGGTCGGCCATCTCCGGGTCCGTCATGATGGTCGCCGGGTTCGAGTTGACGAGGACGACTCGCGCCCCTTCCTCTCGAAGCGCCCGGCACGCTTGCGCACCAGAGTAGTCGAACTCCGCCGCCTGTCCGATTTGGATGGGGCCGCTGCCGATGAGCAGAATGGTCCGGTCGTCGGACGTCGCCTGCTGGTCTGTCGAGAGTGCCTCGTCGGTCATCGTTCCACGAAAGTTCGTACATCGTAATAAGCCCGGCGAATCAATGCGATATCCGCAGACTCTTTTCGAATATCGCAGCCAGTGATTCGTCGACCGTCGCTGACCGACTCGGGCCGAATCACAGGAGTTACCACTGGCAAGTGTTGTCGTCTCGGTGGGAGCCACGACCTCACGCGGCCAAAGCGTACGAGACTGCGACGTGTGGGGGCACGTCGCCGGTGGCTCCCGGTTTTACTACCGATTCGAGCGCGGTCGCTCGTGAGAAGTAGCGACAAAGTGACGACGAAACAGCGACGATACCGACGAGACGACAGCTAAGTTAGAACGTTCTCGGTCAGGCGTACACGTCGTCCGAGTCGAGGTCGCGTTCGGCACGGTACTGCTCGACGAACTCGCTCACGTCGAACTGCAGCATCTCCGTCTCGAACTGCGAGAGGGCGTCGTCGTCCTCGGCGTGGCTCACGGCGTGTTCCATCAGTTCGACGACGAGTTCGACGATTATCTCGTGGAGGCGACGCGAGTCGAAGTCGGTCACCCACAGCATCGCGTAGCCCAGTTGCTGGTCCTCGCTCACGTCCTCGCTGACGACGCGTTTCGGGAACTCTTCGAGGACGATGCCCATCAGATGCGGCGTGCCGAACTCGGGCATCTCCTCGCTCGTCGTCTCGATAGCTTCACGCAGGACTTCGACGAGGAACTCGGGGACGAACCGCTCGGGCGGGTGCGAGTCGGTGACGACGGCGTGCGTCTCACCGCACGCGCAATCGAACTCGCGCATCCCCAAATCGAGGTCTCTGACGCGCTTGGTCTCGCCGCAGGGAAGGTCGAGTTCGTCGCCCCCGCCTCCGGGGACGCGCGGTTGTGCCATACTCCCGTTTGCAGTCTCGAAGGTTTAAAAAACGCGCTTATCGTCGCCGTCGAACCGATTGCTACTCTTCTTCGTCGTCTTCGTCGTCTTCCTTTTCACCCTCTTCTTGCTCTGTCTCCTCGTCGCTCTCGCCGTCCATCTCTTCGTCTTCACTCTCGTCGGACTCCGTCTGCTCCTCTTCGAACTCGCTCAGTTCGGTCTCCTCCTCGTCGGGTTCGAGACCCTCGATTTCGAGTTCGACTTCGATGGAGACGCCGTCGACCTCCAGTTCCGCTTCGGCGCTGCGCGTCTCGCCGACTTCGATTTCGAGTTCCTGCCGGTCGACTTCGACTTCCACTTCGACGTCCACGTCTACGTCTGGTTGGTCTGCCATACCGGTCGTACGTCCGAGAGAACCAAATATCTCAGTGGTCGTAGGGTCGAAGTCGGTCCATCATCGAGTCGGAGTTACTCCGTCATTGGGTCGAAGTCGACCCATCGTTGCGCCGACACCGGACCGTTGTCGGGTGATAATCTCCACCTACCGACTCGAACCAGCCACAAGCGACTTACCTCGATACGCTGCAGTACTGGGTATGATAAGCGTCGTCGGCGGCGGCATCGCCGGACTCGCGTGTGCGTATCGCCTCCAACAGCACGGCCACGACGTGCGCGTGTTCGAGGCGACGGGCGACGTGGGCGGCCTCGCGGCCGTCTACGAGACGAAAGGCGACCCCATCGAGAAGTTCTACCACCACCTCTCGAAATCCGAGGAGACCATCGTCGAACTGGCCGAGGAACTCGGCGTCGGCGACGAACTGGAGTGGCTCATCGGCAAGAACGGCTACTACTTCAACGGCGCGGTGTACCCGATGGACACGCCGTGGGAGATTCTCGCCTTCCCACATCTGAGCGTCTACGACAAGTTCCGTCTCACGATGCTCACCCAGGAGATAGACGTACGCGACGGGAGACCGAAGTTCGACACCTACGAGAACCTCGAAGACTTCGAGCACGTCCCGCTCAAGGAGTTCATCGTCGACCACACGACCCAAGGAGTGTACGACAACTTCTTCGAGCCACTGTTGGACGCGAAGTTCGGCAGTCGAAAGGACGACGTGAGCGCGGCGTGGCTGCTCGGGCGCGTGAAGTTCCGCGGCGAGCGTGACCTGCTGCGCGGCGAGATTCTCGGCTACTTTCAGGGCGGCTTTGCTCCGTTTATCGACGCACTCGTCGACGCCGTCGGCCGCGAGAACATCGTCACGAACGCCCGCGTGACCGAACTGGCGATGGGCGACGACGGCGTCGAGTCGATAACGGTCGAGACGGACGAGGCCGCCGCCGACGGCGGCGTAGCTGGAACCGTCGCACAGTCGACGGACACCGACACCGACGCGGAGACGACGGCGACAGCGACGACGTACGAAACCGACGCCGTCGTCTGCGCGACGATGCCTAATGTGTTAGAAGACCTCACCGGCTACCGGTGCGACATCGACTTTCAGGGGGCGGTCTGTGCCGTCGTGACGATGGAGGAGCAACTGACCGATACCTACTGGCTCAACGTCGCCCACGACGCGCCGTTCGGCGCACTCATCGAACACACGAACTTCGTCCCGCCGGAGCGCTACGGCGGCGACCATCTCCTGTACATCGCCAGCTACATCCAAGACTACGAGGAGGACCTCTGGCAGATGTCCGACGCCGAAGTCGAAGAGACGTGGCTCTCGGAGTTGGAGACGATGTTCCCGAACTTCCACCGGCGTCTCGTCAGTGAGTTCCGTCTCGCGCGCAACCCCCGCGCCGCGCCCGTCTACGAACGCGGCTACCGCGACATGATCGTCCCGTACGACCTTGCAGACGACATCGGCGAGGGAATCTACTACGCGGGGATGGCCAGCGGCGCACAGTACCCCGAACGCAGTCTCAACGGCGGCATCGTCGCGGGCTACGAGTGCGCCGACCGCATCGACGAAAAAGGTCGCGTCGACTGATTCGGCGACGACACGCCACCGAACTCGCTGACTACTCGGTCTTCTTCCTCACTCGTTCGCCGCGTCCCACTCGCTGCGGAGCAACCCGTACTGAACCGTATCGACGTACCCGCCGTCGGCGAAGAAACCCATCCGCGTGCAACCTTCTTCGACGAATCCAAGCGACTCCAGCAGTCCCCGAGAGGCGTCGTTGCTCTCGTACGCGCACGCGCCGACTGCCGGGTGCGCGTAGGTTCGGAAGGTGTAGTCGATAGCCAGCGACACCGCCTCCGTTCCGTAGCCGTCACCGTGGCGCTCGGGAACCAGCCAGTAGGTGAGTTCCGGGCGACGCCAGTCGGCGTCTTCGACGGTGACGACCCCGATGGGCGTGACGTGAGCGTCGTCGGCGTCGCCGGGCGATGCGGCCTCGTCGTCGAGGCAGACGACGAACCGGTCTGTCGCGTCGTCGGTCCAGCTTTCGAGTTCCGCTCGGTTCTTCAGCGGTTTTCCCATCTGGTACCGAATCTCGGGGTTGGCGTGTGCGCGCTGGAGAAACGGGATATCCTCCCGCTCGAACGTTCGCAAGGTGACTCGTTCGTCGCGGGCGACGACTGCGCCGGGCATACGTGACCGACTGCGACTACCAGAATACGTCTTCCGGTCGACAGTTCCGTTCGTACCCAGCCACGAACCGGTGTTCCGCGCCGTTAGCTAGCGACCTTGAACACCATCGTCCCGCGGTTCTCGTAGACGAGTTCGTACCGACCCGAGTCGACGAGTTCCTGTCGCATCTCCGGAGATTGGACGTTCTCCATCCCCCGTACGGAGTACTCACCCTTCGGGACGTACAGATAGTCGGGCGTCGTCCCCGACTCGGTCAGATACTTCGTGAGACACGCTTCGCTCCGACAGGTCGAAAAGCGGTTGAACAGCCCTAGCTGTTGCTCGTACTGGGCGTTGCCGCGCCACTCCACCCCCCACGGCCCGACCAGAATGGTTCGGTCGGTGTACAGCGGGAACCACTCGGCGGCGTCGCCGACGACGACGAACTCGGAGTCGGCTTCGGTGTTGGCGTCGACCCACTCCATCGCCTCGACGTCGGAGCCGTTGATGAACGCCGGTTGTGAGGCGCTCCCGGCGTGTGAGTCGAGGTGCCCGCCCGCGTAGAACACCGAGACGCTCATCCCGAGAATCGCCACGACGAATATCGTCGCCAGCTCCGCCCGTCTGCGACGCTGCGGCGAAATCGAGAGCCGACGATACGTCAACCGGAGTACGTCGAAGATGACGATGGCGGCCATCAACGGCCCGAGCGTGAAGACGAACCGCGGCTTCGAGACGAAGATGATACACAGCGCGAACCACCCCGGGAGGAAGAACTCGCGCCGCCACGCGAGATAGACCCCCGAGAAGATGTACAGCACGAAGAACACGGAGATGACAATCATCCCGAACGATTGGAGGTTGAACAGCCCCGGCCGGATGGAGAACAGCACCGCCGGTGGGTTGAACGACGCAGAGCCAGGAACGAACGTCGGCACCAACTGGAACAGTTGCTTGCCGATGCCGCCGTGGGTTCCCGCCGCACCGGCGAAGATGCTGACTCCGTGGTGAGAGATGACGGTGAGCCACCACGGCGAGGCGAGTGCGAGACCGCCGAGTGCAACGGCCGCCCCTTCGAGCAAGCCGGTGAGACTCCGGTCGAAGTAGACGAACATCCAGAGGTACGAGAGGCCGAAGAAGGCCGTATACACCGGGTGGGTGAGTATCGTCAGCGCAAACAGCAGCAGCGACGGCCACACCCAGCGTCGGTCCCGCGTCGCAAACAGTTTCATCCCGGTGTAGAGACCGCTGTAGAGCCACACCGCGCCGAGCGAGCGGACGAACCCGCCGCCGGAGAGGTGCCACTGGAGAATCGGCGGCCCGACGGCGACGAAGATGGCGGCGAGGCCAGCCTGTCGCTCCGAGCGCAGCAACTCGCGCGCCAAGAGGTAGAACGGCACCAAGTAGACGACGGTCAGAAAGCCGGGGACGTAGCGGCTGATAGCCAGATACGAGAAGCCGAACACGTCGTGAAGCACCGCCGCGAGGTAAAAGCCCAGCGGCGGGTAGGCGAACGGGATACCCTCCGGCGTGTAGTGGGGGATGACCGCCGGCAGCGCGTACCCCTCCCGGACGATGTGCTCGGCCATGTACAGAAAGAGGCCGGCACCGAACGCCGGATACGGATGTGTGACGACGTACGCAGTGTACGTCGCTAACGCGACGATAATCGCGGGTGCGAGCCAGACGAACTCGCTGGCGACGGCTTCGAGGCGACCGAGCGTCGATGCCTGTCGTCGTCGTACGCCGTCGGTGTTCGTCAGTTTGCGTGGGTCCATCATAGTGTATCACTTCCTCCGGAGTCGCGCAGGTGTTCGTAAATCGAGACGGTACGGAGACCACCGCAGTTCGAGAACCGCCCATCCGGTGCCGACGGCGACGAACGCGAGCAGTGCGACCGCTTCGAGCGGCCCCATCCACCCCGGAACGAGGTAGACGATACCGTTGAGAAGCGACCCCGGGACGACGCCTCTGACGACCAGCCACACCCGGGTCAGAATCGTCTCCTCGCCGGCGGCGGCGTCATCGACGGTCTGCGACGGGAGGCCGAGACTCGCGGCGCTCTCGCCACCTTCGGACTCGTCGCCGGTTTCGAGCCGTTCGGCTTCGTAGGGGAACGCCACGTCGATCTGCCAGACGACCTCGCCCGCCCGATTTATCTCGAACACCCGGTTACCGTTCGAGTCGGAGATGAGCGTGTGACCGTTCGGTAGGCGGTCGGCGTCACGCGGCCACTGCATCCGCGAGTCCTGCCACACCCACGTCTGGTTCCACTCGTCGCCCTCGCGCTGGTACTCGACGACACGGTTGTTCTCGGAGTCGCCGACCAACACGGCCGGACCGCCGTGGGATTCGGGGATGTAATCGGGGTTGTGCTGTTCGTACAGCGTCTCGTAGTCGTCCTCCTCGCCGAGCGTCCAGTTGGCTTGTAGCCCAGTCTTCCGGTCCAAGAAGACGACGCGGTCCTGATTGCGGGCGCTGACCATCAGACGACCGTCGTCGAGTACCTCCACGTCGTTGATATGGGTCCAGTCACGGGGGTACTCACCGCCGGAGTCGAGCGAAAACGCCTGTTGGGCGTCCCACTCCCAGGTCGTCAAGCCAGTTTCCGAATCGAAGACGAACACTCGGTCGCGGTAGATGTCGGCGACGGCGTACCGCGTCTCGTTGACGCGGTCCACGTCGTGCCAGCGTGTCGAGTGTTTGTGCGGCGTGATGCGCGAGTAGAGCCGTTCGCTCTCGCCCGTCGAGAGGTTCACCCGTTCGACGACGTTTCGCGTGCAGACGGTCGTCGCCGAGCACTCCTCGCCGCTGAGATGCATCGACGCGGTGTACAGTACCGTGTACTCGCCTTCGGGACTCGGGTCGACGTCCCAGTACCGATTGTAGGTGTCGTTGTAGTACAGCGTCGACCCGTCGGGGTTGAACGCGACCAACTCGGATTTCGTCCGCGGGGTGTCGCCCTCGTCGGCGAGAACCGCGCTCGAATCGGTTGCGATGACGGTCGTCCCGTTCGCCGGCGGAACGTCGGTACTCGCGCCGTCGAGAAACACCGCCGAGGCGTCGCCGCTCGTCGCACCGGCGGTCTGTTGGCCGACGACGAGCGTCAACGCCGAGAGAACGACGACGGCTGCCAACACCAGACGGGAGACCGTTCGAGAAGCCATCTCAGACTCCGGCCCGGCCCGACCGAATGCGTTCGAGACGACAAGGACACCTCGTCCGCGCTCCGTCGAGGCGAGTGGCGAGCCGCTGCGGACGGACGACGATTGGAGGGGTCCGCCGCGACCGGGACACGACGGGAGAGGCTCCCGCCGGTCGAAGACGTGCACTCATTCACTCCCCGTTTCGCGTTTCGGCATAATAATCGACGCTATCGTTGCCGTGAGTTTTCTCAGGTTTTACTGGGCCTTCGACCCGCGGCCGGGACCGGAAACGTCCAATTGAGACCCGCGGCTGCCCGCCCGTGCGCGACGGGTCCACTCCGTCGGTGTCGGGTGTCCCGTAGGGAACACCTACACGCGGGCCACGACGGCGTGAGGTGGTTTCGGTGCCCACCTGTTCAGTGCGGAGAGCGACGTTCAGACCCCAGTGTGTGCTCGCCCTCGGGTTCGTCGATGCACGGTCCCGCTACACTGTCGACGTTCTCATGCTGTGACCTGTTTTCCTCCGACTTCGCCGAGGAAACGACTCGTTGAAATCGCTTACTCGTGTCTGAGTGCATCTATCGGGTCGACAGTCGAGGCGCTCCAGGCAGGATACAGTCCCGCGAACACGCCGACGAGCGGACCCACGACGACGGCGACGACGAACCACAACGGTCGAATCCGAAGCGGGAGGTCGATGAGTACCGTCGCGGCGTAGCCGCCGCTGATGCCGACGAGCGCGCCGAACACCGACCCGAACAACCCGAGCAGTATCGCTTCGAGGAGGAACAACTGCATGATATCGCGGCGCTTCGCGCCGACGGCTTTCATGATGCCTATCTCTCTGGTCCGCTCGGTGACGCTGACGAGCATGATGTTCGCAATCCCGATGGCACCGACGACCAGCGAAATGACCGCGATGCCCGTGATGTAGGCGGTGAAGGTGCTACTGACCTGTCGAATCTGGTCGACGAGTTGGTCGTACGTCGTCACCTCGAACTGGTAGCCCTCGGCTTTGAGCACGCGCGCGTCGGAGCGGTCGGTGAGATACGAGATGATTCGGCCCTGTGTCGGCTCGATTTCTTGGATGCTGACGGCGCTGACGAGTATCTGTGAGTAGACGCGCTGCTGTTCGTCGGTGTTGGGGCTGATGACCGTCCGCTCGTAGAAGGGGTCCGTCGGCGCGTAGATGCTCGGTTGCGCGCCGTTCGTGAGCGCGCCCGCACCGTCCTGGGAAGCTTCCGCGATGCCGACGACGGTGGCGTTTATCGGCTGGCCGTTCGCCGCTTTGACGAGCGTGATGTTCTCGCCGACGGTGACGTTTTCGGCGAACATCCGGGCCGCCGGTCGGTTTAGCACAACCTCCCGCTGGCCGGGTCGGTACGACCGCCCCTCGACGATTCGTTGGCCCTTCAACTGGAAGTACTGCGGCCTGGAGACGGTCACCCACTGCCTGCCCACCGAGTCGTTTCGATACTGCACCTGTGCGGTGGCGATGCCGCCGACGGGAACCGCGGCTTGGACGCCCTGAATCTGGCGAATCTGGGCCGTGTCGTACTGCGTGAACACCGCCTGTCCACCCTGGCCGAGTTGCGGGATGTCGCCTTGGGTCTGCGAGGACGCCGAGACGTACATCACGTCTTGGTTGTTGCCGGCGATGGTGTTGACGATGTCCGCCTGTAGACTGGCTCCGAGCGTGACGAACGCGATGACGGCGGCGACGCCGATGATGACACCGAGCGTCGTCAGCGTCGAGCGGAGTTTGTGGCCGACGATGCTCCGCCAACTCATCCGGAGGCTCTCTAAGATGTCCACGCTTCACCTTCCGGCGCGTCTTCGCCCGCGCTCGCGGCGTCTTCGTCGACGGAGGGAGTCCGACGGCTCTCGCCGAGTTGTTCGATGCGCTCGATTTCGCCGTCGAGCACGTGGACGATTCGCTCGCCGTGTTCGGCGATGTCGCGTTCGTGTGTCACCATCAGTATCGTGTTGCCGCGCTGGTACAGGGCTTCGAGCAGTCGCATTATCTGGCGACTCGTCTCGCTGTCGAGGCTCCCGGTCGGTTCGTCCGCCAGAATAATCGCCGGGTCGTTGACCAGCGCGCGAGCGACGGCGACCCGTTGACGCTGCCCGCCGGAGAGTTCCGTCGGTTTGTGGTCGACGCGGTCGGCCAGTCCGACGTCGGCCAGAAGCGACTTCGCCCGCTTCGTCCGTTCTTCTCGCGGAACGTTACGAAACGACAGCGGCATGGCGACGTTCTCCAGTGCTGTCAGCCGTGGCATCAAGTTGAACGTCTGAAAAACGAAGCCGATTTTCTCGCCTCGAACCATCGCTCGCTCGGCGTCCGAGAGCTTCGTCACGTTCGTTCCGTCGATGTAAATTTCGCCCGCCGTGGGGGTGTCCAGACAGCCGATGAGGTTCAAAAGCGTACTCTTTCCGGAGCCACTCGGCCCCATGATGCTCGTGTACGACCCTCGCGGAACGTCCAACGAAACGTCGTCGAGCACCGGAACTGGCTCGCCGAGTTCGTACACTTTGTACACCCCCGACAGTGACACGACGGCGTCCTCGGTCGAACCCTCGCCGTCGGTGTGCGCGTCCATGTGCGCTAAACGAGCGTCGGACACAAAAGGTGTAGTGGCTGTCGCAGGTCGATATCGGGTGCGTTCGCCGGTTAACGCCTCACTATTGGAGACTGTCAGTATTCGAGAGAGACAGTGGCGACCCGCTGTGACCCTTGGTGACTTTTGGGTATGCCCGTCGCCTCCCGACCGAACCGCGGCGACTATCTCCCTCGACTACGCGCGAGCGTCCTCGTCGTCGACGTCCTGCATCCCCGGCGCGGCGCTGACGTCGACGTCTTCGGGTTCTTCCTGTCCCCCGACGCGGAGTTCGCCGTCCTCGTCTTCGACGTACACGTCGTCGGCGAACCCGCCTTCTGCGTGCGGATGCTCGGGGTTATCGAGTTTCTCCGGCGTCGACGGCGCGGTCGGAATCTCTCGAGTGCGGAACTCGCCCAGCGGGTCGGCGATGGTGATATCGTAGCGTCGGAAGAACTCCTCGTAGCGCTCGTAATGGGCTTCGAGTTCGTCGGCGGGGAACTCCATCATCTCGGTCCAGCCGTGGTTGTAGAAGTCGAAGTTCGCCTGAATGTGGGTGATTTCGCGTGCCTCCGCTTCCGAAAAGCCGGCGTCGAGCGCGGCGACGTACGTGTCGAACGTACAGTCGAAAAAGGCCTCCATGTGCGGTTCGCGCTCCTCACGTCGGCCTTCTTCGGCTTTCTTCCCGAAAACGCTCACGTGCAGGTCGACGAGTTTCTGCGTGGCGATGTCACCGATGACGGGCATCGTCAGCGCCTGTTTGGCAGCGAAGTGTCGAACGTTCTGACGCAGTTTCATAGTCGGTCGTTAGGACCCACCGAACTTCAACTCCACGCGTAGTCGTGAGTGGGACTCAGTGGTGAGTCTGCAACACCGAGACGCACAAACCTGTTTTGATGCAAGCCATCTGTCACCGCGCACGAGCCGCCAACACCTTTCGAACGTGCCGCTCGGCCCTCGTTTCGGGACCTACGGCGCTGAAATCTCCATAAGTGGATAGCAACCCACATTAACCCCCGTTACGAACCTCCCTCACATGACCGAATCGTACGTGATTATCGGCGACGGTATCGCGGGGAGTTCCGCGGCGGAGACCCTCCGCGAAGAGGCACCGGACGCCGAAGTCACCGTTATCACGGACGAGGGTGAAGCCCTCTACAATCGAATTCTCATCAAAGAGTTCGCCAAAGGCAAACTGCCGGAAGCGCCCATCTCGATTCACGACGAGTCGTGGTACGACGAACGCGACATCGACCTGCGTCTCAACACGCACGTCAAGAACATCGACCCCGACGGCCACGAGATTACGACGCACGAAGACGAGACGCTCGAATACGACAAACTGCTCGTCGCCACCGGCGGCACGCCGACGCAGTTGCCGGTCGGGAACTCCGACGCCGAGGGCATCCACCACTTCTGGACGTTCCAGGACGCCCGCCGCATCCGCGAGTCCGCCGACGCGGGCGAGAACGCCGTCATCGTCGGTGCCGGTCTTCTCGGCATCGACCTCGCCGCCATCTGTGGTGCACAGGGCGTCTCCGCCAAATATCTGATGCGCGGCAACGCCTGGTGGCGCTACGCGCTCTCGGAGGAAGGCGCGGAGATTATGCACGAGGCGATGCGCGATGTCGGCGTCGAACCCGTCTTCGGCAGCGGCGTCGACCACTTCGAGGTCGACGACGACGGCCACGTCACGGGCGCAGTCGACCCGAACGGCGAACAGTACGACTGTGACTGGGCGGGCGTCGCTATCGGCCTGAACTTCAACACCGAAATCCTCCAAGGAACGGGCGTCAAACAGGACGACGGCGTCGTCGTCGACCAGTACATGCAGTCGAGCGTCGACGACATCTACGCCGCGGGCGACCTGACGCGCTTCTACGACACCATCCTCGGCGAGTACGCCCAGAACGGGTCGTGGGGCAGCGCACGTGAGCAGGGTTCCATCGCAGGCCACAACATGGTCCACGGCGAAGAAAAGGAGTTCCGCTGGGTCTCGTCGTACTCCATCACCCACTTCGACTTCCCGTTCCTCTCGTTCGGTCACCCGACCATCGGCGACGAGGAAGCAGAACGCAAATACTCCGACACCGAGTGGCGGCGCATCGCGTTCAAAGACGGCAAAGTCGTCGGCGGCGTCCTCATCGGCGACCTCTCCGCGCAGAGCGCACTGAAGAAACTGATGCGCGAAGAGCGCGTCGTCGCCGACCAGGCCGAAGTCCTCCTCGAAAAGCAGATAGACCTCGACGACCTCGCGGCGACCCAAGAGCAGTAACTGACTCCCGTATTCTCCTATCTTTCGCAACCGGTAGCGCTGCCAGAAGATTCATAATGGTCTATGCTAATTGTTGTCGTATGGCACAGTCGACGAACACGACGGTCGCCGCGACACGGACGGACACGGTCCCGGCCGGCGCACGCGTGCGACATTTCGACGAGTTAGACGAGCGTGCACAACAGATGGTCGTCGCGGCAGCGAACGGGCAGCTATCGAACACCGCGTCGGTTCCCGGCCTCCGCAGCGGCGACGTCGTGGTTTTCACCGACTACTACCGAGTTCACTGAACGAGTCACACCGCCCGACGGACCGAAGCCGTTTTCGGCCGACGACGACGACAGGAGGGTATGCAAGGCGGCGGCTCAAACGATATGACTCTCGCGTTCGAGTTGGAGGCCCTCAAGCAGTTGGCCGACCCGAACATGGTGTTCAACGACGCCCGACAGTGGACCAAATACGTCGGTGTCGTCAGCGAGAAACCGACGTACGTGGTGACGAACTTCACGCGCAAAGAGCGCATCCGACAGGATTTCTTCTCCGGTCCGCGCGGCGTCGAGGAGAGCCTCGAAAACGTCAAACGGCAGTTCGACACCGACCGGCACGTCTTCGTCGGCACCACCGACGAGGACCGCGAACTCGCCGAAGCGACCGACTGGGAGTTCCTCCCGCTCGAACAGGCCGCGGAAGCGGCGAACTGGGACCTCGCGGGCGACACGCCCGAGGAAGACCCCTTCGAGGGCGAGACGCGCGACGACTGGCCGTAGCGACCGGTGCCGACCCCGTCGTTCAGGTCGACACTCCCGCATATCGAGGGTGTGACGCTATCGAAAGCACTAATCGCGGACGGTCCTTGGATACGGACGATGAGTCACCAGTTGCCTGACGTTCAGGCAAGCCAACCCGACGTCACCGTCGGACTCAGTCAGGTCGGCGTCACCGGCGTCGAGAAGCTCGTGAAACTCGCCCGAGACGGCAAGCGACCAATCGTGCTGATGGCGGAGTTCGAGGTGTTCGTCGACCTCCCGGCGACCCGCAAAGGAGCGGACATGAGCCGGAACATGGAAGTCATCGACGAGACGCTCGAAGCGGCCGTCGAAGAACCGAGTTACCGTGTCGAAGACGTGTGTGGCGACGCCGCCGAACGCCTCCTCGAAAAACACGACTACACCTCCACCGCCGAGATTCGGATGACCGCCGAACTCGTCACCCGCGAAGAGACGCCCGCCAGCGGCAAGCAGACACAAGGAACTGCAACCATCATCGCCAGCGCCGTCGCCACCGAGGAGGGCACGCGCGAGGAAATCGGTGCCCGCGTCACCGGGATGACGGTCTGCCCCTGCTCGCAGGGAATGTCCGCCTCCCGTGCCCGCGACGAACTCGCCGACCTCGGCGTCGACGACGAGACGGTCGAGGCCTTTCTCGACGCGGTTCCGCAACCGGGTCACTCCCAGCGCGGCCACGCGACGTTCACCGTGACGAGCGAAGGTTCGCCCGACGTGGACCTCGGCGACATCATCGACGTCGCCCGTGACTCGATGAGCGCACGCATCTACAATCTCGCCAAGCGCCCCGACGAGGACCACATGACGTTCCACGCACACGCGAACGCGAAGTTCGTCGAGGACTGCGTCCGCTCGATGGCCGAAGACGCCGTCGAGATGTTCGACCAACTGCCCGAGGACGCCGTTATCCACATGAAGCAGTCGAACGACGAGTCCATCCACCAGCACAACGCCCACGCCGAGCGCGAAGTGACGATGCAGCAGTTGCGAGCAGAACTCGGTCAGTAATCCAAAAAATCGAACCCGGTTAGAACGACAGCGGTTCCGCCGACTCCCAGCGCGGGTCGAACACCGCTCGAACGTCGGCGGCGAACTCGGGGTCTTTCAGGTCTATCATCGCAAGCGCTTCTCCCGGGTCCAACGGGTTCGGCACTTCGATACACACTTCTACGTCGTCGATGAGGTTGAACGTCCCCGTCACGTTCTCGCTCGTTCGAACCTCGAACTTCGGGTGTTCGGACAGTCCCTCTGTGTAGCGTTCGCCCACGCTCGGTGGGAGCGTCGCCACGAGGTCGGGCGTCATCAGAAGCGACACCGAGACGCCGCGTTCCAGTGCGGCGGCCAGTTCGTCGACGACGGCCTCGCTCACCGTGCCGAGGTCGAACTGTGGCGAGGGCGTCGCCGCCACCATCACCACGTGGTTGTCCGCCGTCGCCAACCGCTCGACGAGGAGGTCCATCGTCTCGCCGGGGCCGACGGCGGCGGTCCAAAACTGTCCTTCGACGGGTTCGCCCGCGTCGAGTTCGTCGACCAACTCGTCGACGATGCCTTCGTACTGCTGGGCTTTCTCGTCCAGTTCGCGCCGTTTGTCTTCGAGTAGACGGTCCAAAGCTGCGTCGGGTTCGACGGCGACGTACTTCTTGGGTCGACTCGCCGCCTGACTTCGGACGAGGCTGTACTGTTCGAGGCTGTTGAGCACGTCGTAGATACGTCCCATCGGTACGTCACTAGCCCGTGACAACTCCTTGGCCGTTGTCGGCCCGGTTCGGAGGAGCGCTCGGTACGAACGCGCCTCGTACTCGGACAGTCCCAGGTCTCGAAGACTCGCCATGCGGGTGAATATCACGCCTCGGATATAAACACACCGGACGTTTACACTGAAAAATCCTCGCGCTCAGTTGTTGGTCCCGAGTCGCCGTGTCGCCGCCGACACTTGCGTCATCAGTTCGTCAGGTGTGGCCGCCGACCGCGCCGTCTCACCGACGAGAACCGTCGCCGTGCCGGACTCGAACTCGCGGTCGGTCAACACCGAACCCGCGTTCGGGACGACGACTTTCTCGTGGTCGGCGACGCGCAACGCCGCGCGGTGGAGGTCGCTTCCGGGGTCGTCGGCGACGGCGACGACGAGCGGGTCGCCGCAGAGTCGTGCCGCCACCGCACCGTAGTCGGCCGCCTGCACGCCGATGCGGTCGGCGGCCCCGGCGAACGCCTCGATGGTTTCGCGGGCGACGTCCCGATACCGAGCATCACCCGTGAGCACCGCGAGGTCACAGAGCGCACTCGCCATCTCGACGTTGTCGTCGAGCGGACGGAACGGTCTGTCGAGCAGTCCCGGTCCCTCACGCGGGCCGTCGATGAACGACTCGTCCTCGTAGAGTTCGGCTATCGCTCTGTTCGCGACCGATTCGGCCACGTCGAGACCCCATCCCAGCACTTGCTGGGCGCGCGTGAACGCGGCGACGACCCGCGCGTGGTCACCGAGCAACAGCGACTCGCCGACGTCGTCGCCGGCGCGGAAGTGGGTCACTGCACCGTCCTCGTCGACCAACTCGGCCTCGAGGAAGTCGAGAACGCGTTCGGCGTACCGTTTCGCTTGCTCGTCGTCGGTGTAACCCGCGTAGGTGAGCATCGCCTCGGCGGCGAGTGCGTTCCCGCCCGCGAACGCGGTGAGGTCGACGCGCGGTTGTCTGGTCTCGGCGCGTTCGTCGGCCGAGAGCGCGTAGTACTCTCGCCCGGCCGCCGGACCGACGCTGCCGCCGACGGCGACGCCCGTCCAGAGGTCGTCGGTGAGAAAGTCGATGGTTCGTTTCGCGGGTCGGCGGTACGCGTCGTCGCCGGTGTAGAGGTAGCCGTTGGCGAACGCACGGACCAACGCCGCGTTCGTGTCCAGCAGTTTCTCGTGGTGGACGCCGCTCCAGTCGCGGCCACTCGTGTAGCGGAAGAAGCCACCAGACACGTCGTCGAACAGGTGGTCGCGGACGGCGTCGAGCGTTCGTAGCGCTTGTTCGCGTTCCCGTTTCAGCGCGAATTCGACGGTTCTGGGAAGCGGGAACTTCGCGTCGTCTCCCCACCCGGCGTGAACCTCGTCGTACTTCTCGCCGAGTTGGCCCGCGAGATGCGCCTCGATGGCCGGCGAGAGTTCGCCGACCGGCGTGGGGTCGTCCGCCAGTGCCCGGGGGATGCGTCCGGCGTCGCCCCCGCGTTCGGCCCACGTCTCGCGGACGCTGTCGAGTACCTGTCGCATCCCCTCGGGGCCGAGATAGCCCGCCCCGGAGATGACGCCGCCGCTTGGCGTCACGAACACGGTGGAGGGAAAGCCGCCCATGTTGTATCGTTCGCGGACGCACGGGTGTCGGTCCACGTCGACGCGGACGGGGACGAAGTCGTCGTTGACGTTCGCGGCGATGCGCGGTTCGGCGTACGTCTCGGCGTCCATCTCGTGACAGCCAGCACACCACGTCGCAGAGAGCGACAGCAACAGGGGCTGTTCGGCGTCGGCCGCCTCGGCGAACGCCGCCGGTCCCCACTCACGCCATTCGATGCGTGTCTCGTCGTCCATACACGCCCTCGGAGAGCGTCCCGGGTAAGCGCTTCGAGGTGTGGTCACGCGTGCGGGGACCGCGGCGTCGTCGCCGCGGTTCTACGCGTTCGCGCGCTGTAACTGCGCGGCGGTCCGAACCCGAACGTCGACGGGTTTCTTGACGAACTCGCCGGTCGACCGTGCGATGACGTGTTCGACGCCTCGCTGGGCGGCCACGTCGAGTAGACGCTGGTCGAGTTCGTCGTCGACGACGACGGCGTACGGGACTCTGTCGGCATTGACGACGGCGTCGAACGCGTCGGCCGTCGCCACTTCCGCCAACGGGTCCAAGTCGGCGTCGAGCAGACGGGCGAGACCGCTTCCGTCGTCGATGACCTCGGCGACGTGTTCTCTCAGGCTCTTCGGTTCCGGGGGGAGCGATGCCCGGGCGGCCTCGTCTGCACCCGGCTCCGAATCGATGTTCGCTGCAGTTTCGCTGCCGTCGCTGTTACCGTCACCGTCGACTGAATCTTCGGCGCTTGCGTCGGCGTCGGTCGACTCGATGTCGGTCGATTCTGTGTCCGTCGTCTCCCCTACAGCGGGGGAGGGAGTCGCAGGAGCGTCAGTCGTCTCCAACGACTCCGTTCGAGGGTCCGAGGACGCCTCGGGAGCGGGTGTCGAACTACCGTCGGTCGCGGCGACCGACGAACGTACGTCGCCGTCGTCGTCGGCGACAGCGTCGTACGGAACCTTACCGCGCAGCGCAGACATCACCTCGTGACGCGCGAGGTCCTCGACGGAACGACCCGGCGGCGCGAAGGCGACGTAGTCGACGCTGCCGACCTGTGCGAGTTCGCGCAGGATGAGTTCGCCACCGCGGTCACCGTCGAGAAACGCCGTGACGGTCCGGTCGTCGGTCAGTTCGGCGACGGCGTCGGGCACGTTCGTCCCCTCGACGGCGACGCCGTTCTTGATACCGTAGCGAAGCAGCGTCAGAATGTCGGCGCGGCCCTCGACGACGACGATGGCGTCGGAGTCGGCGACACGCGGTCCCGCGGGCAACCCGTGGTACTCCGTGATATCCTCGACGCGGACGCTCTCGCGCACCTCTTCGAGAATCTCACGGCTGGTCATCACGCTGTCGTCGAACGCCTCCGAGAGCAGTTCCTTCGCGCGGTCGACGACCTCGCGGCGCTTGGCGCTGCGGACATCTTCGATGTCGACGACTTCCGCGTGTGCCTGACACGGTCCGACACGAGAGATACTCTCTAGCGCGGCCGCGAGAATTGCGGTCTCTACCTTGTCGAGGCTACTCGCGATAGTAATCTGACCGAACGACTGGCCGTTCTCGCTGTCGATTTCGACGTCTATGCGTCCGATTTTCGACCCCTGCTGGAGGTCACGGAGGTCTAAATCGTCGCCGAGGAGGCCTTCGGTCTGCCCGAAGACCGCACCGACTACGTCGCTTCGCTCGACCACCCCGTCTGCGGTCACCGAAGCGTGAATAAGATATTTCGCAGTGTCTTCCATGATTGAATCACCGGTGATTGATGTTGATGTGAAATGCGGGCGGCGTGACCGTCCACACCCCCGTATATAAGTTTTGCAGGCGGGATATAGCTGTCGCACTCCTCGCTCCTGCTGACTGTTTAACTCCGGATAGTCCGTACGACAGCAACCGGACATTAAGAAAAATATTCTTCAAAGAGAGATATCGAAGCCACATTAGCAGGACTTATCACCGCGTAGTTATTCACTGCTAGATGTGACACGACAGAAACGCGATTATCTTTGGGTCGTTGCGTTCGCAGTACTCGTGGTCTTCGCCGTGCCGTGGTTCCTTTGGGGAGACAGTCGCATCGTCGCGGGACTGCCGCTGTGGCTCTGGTGGCACATCGGCTGGATGGGCGTCGCAAGCGCCACGTTCTACGCGTTCACCCGCGGTGCGTGGGACCGCGGAATGGGGGTGACCCGTGGTTAGCTCGCTCGCCGTCCAAGTCGGCGTTATCTTCGCATACCTGCTGGTCGCACTCGCCGTCGGGTTGGTCGCCTATCGGTTAACCGACCGCGCGGCGGAAGATTACTACCTCGCTAGTCGTTCGCTCGGGACGGTCGTTCTCCTCTTTACGACGTTTGCGACGCTGCTCTCGGCGTTCACGTTCTTCGGTGGACCCAACCTCGCGTACTCGGCGGGCCCCGAGTGGATTCTCGTGATGGGGTTGATGGACGGCATCCTCTTCGCCATCCTCTGGTACGTGCTGGGCTACAAGCAGTGGCTCGTCGGCCGCGCCCGCGGCTACGTGACGCTCGGCGAGATGCTCGGCGACCGCTTCGGTTCGACCGGCCTCCGGGCGCTCGTCGCCGGCATCAGCCTCTTTTGGCTCTTCCCGTACATCATGCTCCAGCAGATGGGCGCAGGAACGGCTATCGTCGGCCTCACCGAGGGGGCGATACCCTACTGGGCCGGCGCAGCGCTCATCACCGTCTTCATGGTCGTCTACGTCGCCGCTGCGGGGCTTCGAGGCGTCGCGTGGACCGACACGGTGCAGGGACTGTTCATGCTCGGCATCGTCTGGGTCGCCGTTATCTGGGTCGTCTCGGCTATCGGCGGTCCGGCCGCCGCTTACACCGGTTTCGATGCCGACGCGCTCGCGCTCGGCGGCGGGTTGTACACTCCGCAGTACATCATCTCGACGGCGGTCACCATCGCCTTCGGCGTGGCGATGTTCCCGCAGATAAACCAGCGCTTCTTCGTCGCCAAATCCGACCGCGTGCTGAAGCGGTCGTTCGCGCTGTGGCCGGTTCTGGTCGTCCTCCTGTTCGTGCCCGCGTTCATGCTCGGCACGTGGGCGGCGGGCCTCGGCATCGACGTGCCCGAGGGCGCGAACGTCGTTCCCATCCTCCTCAACGAGTACACTCCGGTGTGGTTCGCGGCGCTCGTCATCGCGGGCGCGATGGCGGCGATGATGTCCTCCTCGGATTCGATGCTCCTGTCGGGGTCGTCGTATCTGACGCGTGACCTCTACCGGCCGCTCGTCGACCCCGACGCCAGCGAAGCGAAAGAAGGCTGGGTCGCTCGCGTCGGCGTCGGCGTCTTCGCCGTCGGCACGTTCGTGGCGAGTCTGTTCCAACCCGGGTCGCTCATCGAAATCGGTGACCTCGCGTTCAGCGGGTTCGCCCAACTCACGCTTCCCGTCTTGGTTTCGCTATACTGGACGAAGACGACGCGAAACGGGATGTACGCCGGTATCGTCGGCAGTCAGGCGTTCTACGTGCTTCACTCGCTCGGGCCGCTTTCGGCGACGTACTTCGGGTGGGACGCCGCGCTGTACGGAATGATTCTCGGTCTCGTGCTCACCGTCGGCGTCTCGGCGGTCACCTCGCCCGCGCCCGACGAGAAGCAGGCGACGTTTACCGACGGTCTGAGCGCGGACTGAGCGCCGATTCGACTTCGACACGGCCGAACGCGTCCGAAGCATACAATTTCTGTCGCTCCTAAGCCAAGGTATGAACGACCCCGGGCTACAGTCGCTCGTGGACCAGTCGACGCTCCGGAACCGCGTCCGCCGCGGCGACCTCCCCGACTGGGCCGTCTCGCACTACGAAACGTTCCGTGAGACGATGCTCTCGGAGCGAGACGGCGAACCGTTTCCCTGCTACTTCGGCATCGAAACCGAACGACAGGGTGACGCGCTCTACACGTTCGTCCCGTCGACGACGCACCCCGACGCACTCCTTCGATTTCGCGATACGCTGCTCGAATACATCGACGTGTTCGAGGAGTTCTCGGAGCGCGCCTCGCTCGTCGTGTTCTTCAAACCGCCCGAGGAGGAACTGACGGAGGCCGAGTACCACGAACAGCTCTGGCACATTCTGCAGTTTCTGCACGTCCACGACCCCGAACCGTGGCCCGAGGACATTCCGACGGACCCCGACGACAACCGCTGGGAGTTCTCCTTCGGCGGCGAACCGATGTTCCCGACGACTCGCGCGCCGTTCTACGAGCGGCGGATGAGTCGCTACTGCCCGCTCGGTCTCGAAATCACGTTCCAGCCCAGAAAGATATTCGAGGGCATCACCGCCGACACCGAGGCCGGCCAGCAGGCGCGCGAGGTTATCCAGCGGCGCATCGAGTCGTACGACGGCGTCTGCCCGCACGCCGACATCGGCGACTGGGGCGTCGACGGCGACCGCGAGTGGCACCAGTACATGCTGTCGGCCGATGCCGACCAAGCGCCCGACGACTGCCCGATGACCGTCAGTCGCGTCCACCCGAAAGTCGACCCCGAACTGCTGAAGCCGAGGCTGGAAGCGTGAGTTCAGCGGGCGAACTCCAGTTGCCCGACGATGCCGTCTTACTGCTCGTCGACTTCCAGACCGGATTCGACGACCCGGCGTGGGGCGAACGCAACAACCCCGACGCCGAGTCGCGCGCGGCGGACCTCTTGTCGGCGTGGCGCGAGCGGGGGATGCCCCTCGTCCACGTTCGCCACCGCTCACAGGAAGCCGACTCGCCGCTGCGGCCCGACCGACCGGGGTTCGCCTACCTCGACGAAACCGCACCCCAGGCGGGCGAACGGACGTTCGAGAAGACGGTCAACAGCGCCTTTTTCGGCACCGAACTGGAGAACTGGCTCCGCGAACGCGACTACGAAACTTTGGTCGTCGTCGGCCTCACGACCGACCACTGCGTCTCGACGACGACGCGGATGGCCGAGAACCTCGGCTTTTCTCCTCTCCTCGTCTCCGACGCGACGGCGACGTTCGACCGGGAGGGACCGGACGGCCAACAGTACGACGCCGAGACGATGCACCGAACCGCGCTGACGCATCTGAACGGGGAGTTCGCCCGCGTCGTCGACAGCGAAGCGGTGTTGGCGGCGTTCGACTGAACGGCCGAGAGGTGCGGAGATTTATGACGGATAGGAAACTACTGTGACGATATGCGCCGTCTCTTCGCCCTCCTCGGAATCGGCCTCCTGCTCGCCACCGCAGGTCTCCTCGCCTTCGGTGGAACCCCGCACGAAGCGACGACGTGGTTCTGGCTCGCCTGCCTCGGTCTGTCGGGACTCTCGTTCACGGTTTCGGCGTTCCGCGACGAGGTGACAGTCGGGTCGAACTCGCTTCGCTGGTACGTTTTCGCCGGCGTCGGCGACATCTTTCTCGCCGCCGCGACGTTCGTGCTCTCTATCGGCGACGTGCTCTCGGGCGCGCCGACTGAGGTGCTTATCGGCTCCGTCGCCGGCGCGCTCGGCGCGCTGTTCCTCGCGTTCATCGGCGTCGACTACGTCCGCGGCGGCGTCCACATGGACCTCTCCGCGTTCGCCTGACGCTCTCGGAACCGCATTCGTTTAACCGGCGTCCGTCCAAGAAACAGCCATGCAGACACACATCGTACCGGTCGGTTTCGACTACGACCGGCTCATCGCGCCCCTCATCCGGGACCAGTTAGACGTCGACCGGGTGATTCTCCTCGAGGGTGCGGTCGGCAGTGAGGCCAACGTGGAGTACTCACAACGCCTCTCGGGGAAACTCGAAAAGGACTTTCAGAACCTCCTCGGCGCGACGACGGAACGGCTGGTTCTCGCCGACGTCTACGACTACGACGCCGCCTTCGAGCAGGCGTACGACCTCATCAACGCCGAACTCGACAGAGGGACCGCCGTCGTCGACGACGAGGCCGACGGAGCCACAGGGACCACCGGGGCCAGCAGGACCGCCGCATCCGCCGACGCCGGCGAAGTGTGGGTGAACGTCAGCGCGATGCCGCGGCCCGTCTCCTTTGCGTTCGCTACCGCCGCCCACTCCATCATGGTCGAACGCCAAGACGACAGAGAGCGCATCCACACCTACTACACTGCCCCCGAGAAGTATCTGGAGACCGAGTTGGCCGAGGAACTCCGCGCCGACAGAGAACTGCTTCGGGACCTACTCGGCGACAACGACGTCGACGAGACACGCCTCCGCGAACGCCTCGATGCAGCTACAGAGTTGCTCTCGGAGTTCGACGAACGTGGCACGACTATCGGCGCGAAGCGTATCGGAAACCGACACATCGTCGAACTCCCCGTCGCCTCCTTCTCGAACGTCAAACCGTTCGAAGAACTCATTCTCTTTACGCTGGGCGAACACGGCGTCTTCGAGTCCGTCTCCGAACTCGCCGAGACGCTCGCGGGCGAACTCAACGAGGAGTACACCGACAGCTTCCGCTCGAAAGTCATCTACAACGTCGACCGACTCGGCCCCGGCGGGAAAGGCTACATCGAACGCGACGAACGCGGCAAATCCCACCGGACGCGCCTCTCACGCATCGGCGAACTGTGGGTCCGCTCGCACACCGACGACGCCGACGTCGTCGAATAGCGCCCCCACCGAGCGTCTCTGTTTCCTTCTTTTCCTCACTCCTCGATGGTTCCGAACCCCGCCGCGGGTTCGACGTCGTCGAGCGGACTCGTCGGGGCCGAGGCCGGTACCTCGGGGTCGTTGTAGTCGCCGGGGGCGACGTCGTTCGGCCCGTCCGGATAGAACAGCGAGGCGAGTTGCTGAATCTGCATCCGCCCGACGCCCAACTCGAACTGGCCGCCGCCGTACAGCGAGATGTCGCGCGCTTCGGCGTACTCGATGGTGTCGAGCAACGATTCGAGGGTTCCGAACCGCGAGGGCTTGATGTTGAGCCACTGTGGTTCGAACGGGAGCGCTTCGACGCTTTCGATACCCGTTATCGGCGCGTCCCACGAGAGTCGACTCGTCTCTTTTTCGAGCATCGACTCTGTCTCTTCGGAGACGGCTGGGTCTTCGACGACGGCGTCGGGGAAACCCGAGAAGATGCGTTCGTACAGGTCGGGGTCCGCGCCTTGGTCGACGACGGTCCCGCTGTAGTAGCCTTTCAAGTCGAGGATTCGCACCGCGCCGGTCGCTGCGAGGTCGGATACGAGTTCGTCGTCCCAGTCGCTCGTCGGGTCGAGTTTGAACTCCGAGTCGGGGTACGACGCGAGCAACTCGTCGACGCGCCGAGTCGTCGGCACCTCCTCGCCGTCCAGTCGCGTACTCACGACGAACCTGAGTGGGTCGTACGCTCGCTCTACCGCCTCGCCGAGCGTCTGTCCCGCCTGTTTGAGCGCGAGGTCCAACGCGGCGCTCTCGACGGCCCAACGTCGGTAGTGGTGGCCCGTTTCGCGTTCGGGAGTTTTCGTCGGAAAGAGGTCGATGTCGTCGAGCATCGCCGAGAACTCCGAGAGCGTGTACTCGCCGGTGAAATCGAACGGCGGCGCATCAGAGAGCGCGTCGTGGTCTTCGGTGTCGTACGTAACGTCCTCGCCGCGGCCCGTCTCGCCGTCGCCCAAGAGTGCGAAGACGGTCGTCGCGCGGTTGAACCCGCTGGACGTCGCCCGTTCGCGTCGGGAACGGGACGTGTCGTCGACGACGAGCGAGAGGTCTGCCAGTCGGTCGTAGAGACTCATGGAGGGAGTTGGGCCGCCGGTCTGTTAACTGTACGCGCAGAAACGGGTGGGTTCCGAACAGCGAGACGAATCGCTGGGAAGTCGGTGACGCGGGTCAGCGACCGCCCAACGCACCGACCTCGAACTTCTTGATGCGCGTCGACAGCGCGAGAAACGTCGCCGTCAGCGTCAGCGTCACCGCGCCCGCCGCCGCGAGTTGGAGCGCGGTCACGCCGCCGAAGATGACCTCGAAGTCGGCAAACGGCAGGTTCGTGTGATGGGGGTCGCCGACGATGGGGACGAAGTAGTCGACGATATCGTTGAAGCCGTACCAGACGACTGCGACGGCGACGGCTCCGACCGGGAACGCCGAGTACCGGTGGATGAGAAACGCCTGCACGACCATCGCCAGATGGCTGAAGAACAAGAAGAGGTACATCGGGATGGCCGTGTAGCCGAGAAAGCCGTCGGCGAAGACGACGAGCGTGAACGGCGTCCAGAAGCCGAGTTTCCAACAACCGAAGAAGGCGAGTGCGTTCAGATACTCGTTGTTGCGGCCGAGTTTCCACAGCGCGAGCGACAGCGCGATGAACAGCGTCGCCACCGGACTGTCGGGGACGAACGGCCACATAATCTGTGGGGTCTCCGAGAACTGCGGGAGGTAGTAGTAGAAGCCGAACGCCGTGCCGAGGAGGTTGATAACGACGACGAGCCACGCGAGGTTCAGACCGAAGTTCTCCAACCACCGGGGAAGGGGAGCGAGCCACCGCGGAAGCCCCTCCGCCGACGGGAGTCCGTCGCCGCCGAAGAGGCCGCCAGCGTCGTCACGCGCGAGAGACATACCCGTGGGTTGGATGCAGTTGTCAAAGACGTAGCGGTCTCTGCTCTTCGAGCGGTCGCTCCGCAACCGGCGCGACTCGCCCCAAACTACCTCGTGGTGGACCGCCAACTGGGGAGTAGATTCAGGAATGCGTGAACTCCGCAACGTGAGGGGACTGCATCCTCGCGACCTCACCGGTCGACAGCGACTGCTCGTCGTCTACGTCATCGGGTTGATATCGGTCGTCTTCGTGTTTACACTGCTGTACTCTTGGGGGATGGCCACGTTCGAGAACCGACCGCGGACACTGCTGCACTCGCTCAACAAAGTGGTCGAGACGCTAACGACGACTGGGTACGGCGCGGATTCACCGTGGCAGTCGCCGGAGATGACCGTTCTCGTAATCACGATGCAGATTAGCGGCATCGTCATCGGATTCATCACGCTTCGAGTGCTCGTTATCCCGCTGTACGAGCGGTCGCCGCTGAATCTCGACGACCGCCTCTCGATAAAGAACGACCACGTCGTCGTCGCGGAGTACCGCCGCGACACCGAAGTCCTCCTCGACGAACTCGAAGAACTCGACGTGGATTACGTCCTCGTCGAGTCCGACCGAGAGGAAGCAAAACAGCTCTCCGACGACGGGTATCAGGCGATACACGGTGACCCCGAGGACGGTGACGACCTCGAACGGGCGTCCATCGAGAAGGCGTCGACACTCATCACCGACGCCGGCGACCGGACCGCGAGCGTCGTGCTGACCGCGCTGGAAGCGAACGAGGACCTCCGAGTCATCAGCTTCACTGCATCGGTGCGTCGAAAGGCCGCGTTCGCCGAAATCGGCGTCGACCGCAGCGTCGCACCGCACGCGCTCATCGGCCGTCGCCTCGCCGAGAAAGCGACGACACCCGTCACCGTCGACAGCGACCTCGACGACACATCGGTGGCGATTCGCGAGGTGCTCGTCAGACGGGGGAGTTCGCTTCACGGCGTCCAAATCGCGGACTCGCCGCTCGTCGCGCATCCGAACCTCACGCTCGTCGCGGGGTGGTTCGACGGCGAACTCCGGGTGCCGCCGTCACCGACGGACCGCCTCACGCCCAACACCGTCCTCGTTATCGCGGGTCCGGAACACACGCTCGACGAAGCGGCGAAAGAGGTTTCCGGCGTCCGAAACCCCCGTGATTCGTCACACGACCGAATCGTCGTTGCGGGCCTCGGCGAGGGCGGCACGGCCGCCGTCGAGACATTGCCCGAACACGTCTCCGTGACGACCATCGACCAATCGGGCGGGGCTGACGTCGTCGGCGACGTGACCGAACCGGGGACGCTCGAAGCCGCCGATATCGGGCACGCCTCGGCACTCATCGTTACCGTCGACGACGACGCAACTGCGCTGTTGGCCGTTGCGATGGCCCGTTCGCTCGCTTCGGATATCGAGATACTCACACGGGTGACCGAGACCGAAAAGACCGCCCAGGCGTTCAGGGCGGGGACAGACTACGTGCTCTCGGTTCAGCAACTGTGTGCTCGACTCGTCGCGGCCGAAGTCCACGGCGAACGGGTGATGGACCCCGTCGGACAGATACGTCTCGTTCGGGCCGACGCGTCGGCGTTTTCGGGCGAAACGCTACAGGACGTCCGCCGCGAGACCGACCGAGGGTGGACGGTCGTCGGCGTCGCCCGCGACGGCGGCGTTCGAACCGACGAAGAGACCGTCATCGAGTCGGACGACGAGATGTTCGTCGCCGGCAGCGACGAGGCCATTCAGCAGTTCGAGCAGACGGTCGACACCGCCTGAACTCGGCGACTCGCCACCGTCGGCGCTCGCCTTCCGAAGAGTCGGCAGTCGTACGCGTCGTTCGACGTCAGGACGCTCTCGCGGTGCTTTTCGCCGGAAGGACACCGATAAGTGAACCCACTCCTACGTCCACGTATGGCCGAGGAGACAGACCTCAACGAACTCAAACGGGGCACCGACCTCGTCAAGCGAGGCTTCGCACAGATGCAGAAAGGCGGCGTCATCATGGACGTCGTCACGCGCGAACAGGCCCGCATCGCCGAGGACGCCGGTGCCGTCGCCGTGATGGCACTCGAAGCGGTCCCGGCCGACATCCGCAAACGCGGCGGCGTCGCCCGGATGCCCGACCCGACGAACGTCACCGAAATCATCGACGAAGTCTCCATCCCGGTGATGGGGAAAGCTCGCATCGGCCACCACACCGAAGCCCAGATTCTCGAAGCGCTCGGCGTCGACATGATAGACGAGTCCGAGGTGCTGACGCCCGCCGACGACGAGTACCACATCGACAAGCGCGAGTTCACCTCGCCGTTCGTCTGCGGCGCACGCAACCTCGGTGAAGCGCTTCGCCGCATCGACGAGGGCGCAGCGATGATTCGCACGAAAGGCGAAGCGGGAACGGGCGACGTGAACCAAGCCGTCCAGCACCAGCGTACCATCAAAGGCTCCATCCGCGAACTCGTCGGCAAGAACTTCGAAGAGCGCGAGAAGTGGGCCCGGGAACACGAAGCGCCCGCCGACCTCGTCCACGAGACGGCCGAGATGGGCCGTCTACCCGTCGTCAACTTCGCCGCCGGTGGTATCGCCACGCCCGCCGACGCGGCGCTGATGATGCACCACGGCTGTGACGGTATCTTCGTCGGTTCCGGTATCTTCGGCGCAGAGAACCCCGAGAAGATGGGCGAAGCCATCGTCGAAGCCGTCAACAACTGGGACGACCCCGAACGCCTCGCCGAAATCGCGGCCGACGTGGGCCGCGGCATGAAAGGTCAGTCGAACAGCGACATGGCCGACGAGGAGAAACTGCAAGGCCGCGGCGTCTAAACCCCCGAAAAATCTGTTTTACGACGACCCCGGTCGAGGCCGTTTTCGACGGCGACGAGGTTTGTACGCGAACGCACCGCCGACGAACGCGAGGAGAACGACAGGGTTTCGTCGGACGGGGCTGGGTCTCGGTCGTCGTCAGTCGTCGCCCAAAGAAACGGTCACCGGACCGTCGAACGACAGCAGCACTTCCTGTGTCGCGTCGCCGAACAGCGCTTTACCGGTCGGCGAGCGTCGCCTGCCAGCCAAGAAAATGTGGTCGCAGTCGAGTTCGTTGGCGATGCCGAGCACGCGGTCCGCACGGTGGCCGACCGCACCGACCGTCTCGTACTCGACGTCGATGCCCGCGAGCGCTTCGTTTGCGACGGTTTCGGCGAGGTCTTCGGCGTCGCTTCGCGCGTCGCCCAGCGAGTACGCCGACCCGGGCGCGCCGGCGTCGACGGTGGACTGACGCGTGTCGTCGTACGACGACTGCGCGGTGACGGCCAGCAAGACGAGGTCGCCGCCGACGCCGGCGGCGAGTTCACCCGCTTCGCGGACGAGTCGCTTCGAGCGCTCGGAGTCGGTGACGGCGACGAGTGCACGCTTCATTAATCGTGAATTACGCGAACTGCACAAAAGCGTTCCGGCGGGGTGTCAGGTTGGCGAGTTCACGGGCGAAGCAACGAACCGGCTCAGAGCACCGTCGCGCCACGACCGATTTCGGTCTGGTACGCCCGGGCGTCGACACCGGCGTCGCCGAACGACTCGACCATCGCAGCAGCGACGCGTCTGCGCTCGTTCTCCCGGCAGACGGCGAGAATCGAGGGGCCGGCACCGCTGACGGTGACGCCCGTCGCGCCCGCGTCGAGTGCGGCGTCGCGTACCTCGTCGTAGCCGGTGATGAGCGCCGCGCGGGCGGGGGTGACCACCGGGTCGTCCATCCCGCGGCCGACGAGTTCCGGGTCGCTCCGGCACATCCCGACGGTGAGCGTCGACGCGTTACCGACCGTCGAGACGAGTTCGCCGAGCGTCGTCGACTCCGGGAGGACGCCGCGGGCGTCGCGCGTCGAGACGGCGATGTCGGGGAGGCAAGCGACGAGCGGTACGTCGGCGTCGACGCTCGTCACGCCGTCGTCGGTGGCGACGGTGAACCCGCCGAGCAGCGAGGGCGCGACGTTGTCGGCGTGGGCTTCCCCGGAGACGACGGCCTCGCCTTTCGCGGCGACGGAGACGAGTTCCTCGCGGGTGCGTCCGCGGTCGTACAGTTCGTTGAGCGCCAGCGCCGCCGCGGCGGCGCTCGCGGCCGACGACCCGAGTCCAGAGGACGGCCGAACGCCCTTGTCGATTCGGATGTGCGCCGGAGCGTCGAGCGCCTCGGCGACGGCACCGACGGTGTTTTTCTTCGGGTTCTCCGGGATGTACTGGCTGCCGGTGCCCGTCACGTCGATGGTGGTCTCGTCGGCGCGTTCGACGCGGACGACGTCCGCCGGCCGACCGAGCGCGACGCCGAACACGTCGAAGCCGCTGCCGAGGTTCGCGCTGGTCGCGGGCGCGCGCACGGTAATCATAGCCTGCGGTATCCGGAGTTGAGAGAAAAAGGTGGCGAAGCGAGGAGCGCTGCGTCCGTCTCCGCCGGACGGACGGTGACTGGTCGGACGAGTCGCCGAGGTGGGCGGGCCGCCGGGTGTCGGTCGTCTGTCCGTCGTTCGGTCGTCTGTTCGATTCTCGGCGTTCAGTCGCTCGCGGTGACGTACAGCATCGGGCCGATGACCATCAGCGTGATGCCGAGAAACAGGTAGTGCACCGGTACGAGGTCCGTCGGGGTGAGCGCGAAGATGAGACCGAACACGACGAAGTTGATTCCGAGAATCCGGCGCGACCCCAGCGGTATCGCTCCGAGCGTCAGCACGACGAAGCCGAGCAGAAGCGCCTGCCCCACGTTGTAATTGAGCAGGAAACTGTCGATTATCTGCAGGAGCATCCTTACCCGTAAGTGGCCCGGAACCGGGCATTAAAGTTCCGTTCTACCGCTCAGTCCGCTCGCCGTCCGAACGCTCGCGTTCGGCGGGGCCGGTGATGTCGAGCGGTCGAATCCAGCCGTACCAGAGCGCGAATATCATTCCTCCGTAGCCGATGACGAAGACGACCCGCCCGATACCGTTGTATCCGAGTTCGCCGAGTAGTCGCCGGACGATGCCCGTTCCGGCGATGCCGACGAACAGAATCAGTATCAGGAGGAGGTTATCACGCGTGAGGAGTCTGCCGTCACTGTCGGCCATACTCGCGCTTGGCGCTCGGCATCCCTGAATCACTCGGTTTCGGGGGCGCGGTCGGAGGTCGTATGACTGGCGGTGACACACCACCACGAAGTCTTTGTACGCCGACTTCGACGCCTCGGCATGGATTATCGACCGTTGCCCGAGGCCCACGACGACGCCTTCCGACGGACCCTTCAGTACGCGTTCAGCCCCGAAGACGGGCCGGACCTCGACGACCCATCGGAGCATCCGGACACCTTCTCGTCGCGCGTCGTGTACGCCGACGCCGACGCGGAGACGCCCGACGAGGAACTCGCTGCCGCCGATATCCGTGCGGTCTGTGGGTGGTACGACTTTTCGATGCTGATTCGCGGGGAGACGCGGCGCGTCGGTGGTCTGTCGGCCGTCGCGTCGCCACCGGAGACGCGACGACAAGGACACATCGGCTGGATGCTCGACCGATTTCTCGCCGAACTCAGAGACGAAGATATCGCGTTTTCGGCGCTGTGGCCGTTCGAGTACGCGTTCTACGACCGATTCGGCTGGGCGACGACGAACACCTACGAACGAACGACGCTGCCACCGGGCGAACTCACGTCGGTCGTCGACGACGTCGACGACGCGGACGACGCAGCAGACACGGACGCTCCCGAGGGCCGCTTCCGCCGCATCGACGCCGACGCGTACGAACGTGTCGACGCGGTCCACCGCGAGGCGGCCACGGAGACGCTCGCGCTCAGACGGTCGGAGGGGTGGTGGCGGCACCGCGTTTTCGACCTCTGGGGAACCGAACCGTACGTTTACGGCTGGGAGAACGCCGACGGTGACTTGCGTGGCTATCTAGTCTACACCGTTGAGACGGACGACGCCGAAGAGGAGAAAACGATGGTCGTCCGCGAACTCGTCGGTGTCGACGCCGACGCCGAACGCAACCTGCTTCGCTTCTGCCGCGACCACGACTCGCAGGTCGACCACGTCAGAGTCGACGGACCGCTCGGTGAGAATCTGTTGTTCCGCCTCGCGGACCCGCGTGCGGCGACAGTCGAGCGCCGACCCGGACCGATGGTTCGCGTCGTCGACGTGGAGACGGCAGTCCGCTCGGTTTCGCCGCCCGAGGACGTACCCGGCGCGGGGGCGCTCTCCATCGTCGACGACCGTTGTGCGTGGAACGACGGAACGTTCGAGTTGTACGCCGACGAATCCGGTGTCGCGTGCGAAAAGACGGATGCGGCTCCGTCGTTGCGACTGGGTATCGGCGCGCTCTCACAGGTGCTCGTCGGTGCGCGCTCCGCGCGGCAACTGCGCGAGGACGGCCGACTCGAACGACCCGACGGCGTCACTAGCGGGGCTGTTTCGGAGGCGGTTGCGACGCTCGATGCGCTGTATCCGCCGGAGAACGTCTACCTCCGCGAGTTCTTCTGAGTTCGATTCGTCTTCTCTCTCCCGGTTTTCGGCACCTCCCCTCACTGCATAGGGGCTGGACCCGAACCCTCGCCTTGCCGAGGTGCGTCGTCCCACGTCCCCAGCGATGGCGACTGCGGGTCGACGTCGGCGACGAGACGCATCGTCGCGGCGTTGCACGCGAGACCGACCGGCGCGAGCATCAGCGCGCCGCAGAGAATGCCGACGACGCCGAGTTGTCGAACGACGGTGCTGAGCGCGAACGACAGCGGTAGTGCGGCCACGAACAACGCCAGCACGAAGCGGAAGAACCCGACAGTCGTCGTCACGCGGACGCTCTCGACCAGCGCTTCGACGAGCGAGAGGTCACGGAGGACGACGAGATACGGCGTCGCGGCGAGGAGATACCCGGCGACGAGCGAGGAGAGAAAGACCGGCACGAACAACGCGAACCCGACGGCTCCACCTTCGAGTGCGAACAGTATCGCCGGGAGGAGGGCCACGAGGGGGAGCAGTTCGTAGCCGAGCATCCGCACAGCGTATCGACGGACGTTCCGTTGGAAGTCGTATTTCTCGCTTGTGAACCCCTCGCGGATACTCCCGAAGTAGCCCGCCGCGAGCGTTGCGCGGACGACAGTGGTCACGAAAACGAGTCCGAGCGCCGTCGCCGCCGCCTCGAACGACCCGACGGGAATCCCACCGATGTCGAGGGTCATCTCACCCTGTTGGGGTGACGGAACGCTGACGAACGACCAGAGGTTGACGATTCCCGTCGGGATGAGAAACGCCACTCCACCTCCGGTTCGACTCGCCGAGAGGGTGTTGACGATGTTCTGTAAACTGGTCACCGTAACGACGGCGGGCACGAGTGCGAGCGTCGTCATCCAGCCCGCTTTCTCCCACCCGTCGGCGAGTCGAGTGGTGAACGACGCCATCAGCGATACCTCCGGAGGAACTGTCGGGGGACCATCGTCTCGGACCTCTCAGTGAGTCTGAATAAATGGCTCGGTCAAAATGGGCACTCTCTGCGAGTGGGTCGGTGGTCTGCTGTCGCTCTCGCCGCGCCCTCGGCCACGTCGAGAGCTATCGAAGATTAGGCGTCGACGGTGTATCCCTGTTCGCGCAGAATGTCCGGCACTCTGTTGGCGTGGTTGCCCTGCAACTCGATGACGCCGTCTTCGACGGTGCCGCCGCAGGCGAGTTTTCGCTTCAGCGTCGAGGCGAGTTCTTTGACGTTCGCGTCCCCTTCGAACCCCTCGACGAGCGTGACGGGTTTGCCGTAGCGCCGCGTGTCGACGGAGACGGTGAGCACCTGCTGGGTGCGCGCGAGGTCGTCGTCGATGCCGAGTTCGTCCGGGAGTCCGGAAATCGAACCGAGGTCTTTGTCCTTAGCCACAGAAGCCGTAGGGTCTCAGAGTACTTGGGTTGTCACTCTGGGTGGTTGTGTGATAAATAACGAAAACTGCTAGTTCGGTCGCGGAATTTACGGCGCAGTGGACTCGGCGATGATGGTCGTGGAACCACCGGCTGGGTTGTTCCAGACGAGCGTTACGGTGTCGCCGGGTTCGACGGTCACACCAGTTGCAAGTGCCTCGCCACTGCTAATGTCGGTACCATCTTCGGAGGCTTTCAACTCGCTACTCACGTCATCCCCACCGACTCTGAGCGACAGCGTGCTCGTGTTGACGGTTGCACCGCCTGCGTGAGTGATTGTGACCGAATCATCATTGTAACTGAAGTCAAAGCTCGCCTGCGGCGCGCTGTTTCCGACTTGGTCGCCCAGTCCGAGGACGAACGTCCCGATAACTGCCGCCAGAATGACAGTAATCGCAACCATTAATATAACACCTATGACAGGTGATACAGCTCGATTCTCCCCTTGGTTAAACATGTTCTTGATGTTCATGATTGCCTCGAACACACCATCTGAGTGGAGGCACTGTACCTCGTGTAGCGAGGGACCCGTGTGCCGCGGGCGGTAGCACCTTGCCCGGATACGTTCTGTCTCATTGGTGTGTCTTATTGGCCCGAATGAACCCATCCCATATAAATTTAGGGACTGGATACTGTCGTCATAAACACAGTCTTTAGAAGTGACTTACGGTGTCTCAGCGTTCGATGACCCGGGTTTCTCGACAACCCACCGAGTTTATTTTGTCTGACAGACCGAGGCGCACGTTCACCCAGAACGACGTTTAGGGGTCACCTTCGACGCCGACCGGTCTCCGGACTCAGTGGTCTTCGACCTGCGCGTTCGCTCGTTCGACGCCGCGCTCGACAGCGTATCGCAGTTGCGACGCGGTGAACCCGCCGAGGTAGTCGTGGTCGCGGATGAGGTGGTACTCGTAGTCGGCGGGCGTGACGCCGATGAACGCGGCGTCGCACCCACAGACTTCGCAGTCCGGAATGTGGACGTCGGAGCGAGCGTCGGCCGGGTCGTAAAACGACGGCGAGTCACTCATCGGATTTCTCCCTTTCTCCGTGCTGACGCGCCGGTTCCCCCCGTTTCCGCTCGTGCATTCCGCAGGTGTGTCATGCAGTTTCTGTCGTTCATCAGGAGGTGCCTATAGTAGGTCTTTTGCTCTGCACCGACAGTCGGCCTCGGTTATAGAAGCGTCGCGTCGGGCGGCAGCCACTCGCGTTCGGTGCGCGTGGCGACCGGACTCTCGGAGACGAGCGTCGGCGTCGAGACGGCGTCGTCGAAGCGGTCGGGGTCGACGTCGACGAGTTCCAGTCCGGACGTGAACGCCGACCCGCGGCGGCCGAAGACGCTCACGACGCCGCCGGCGGGTCGGTCGTCCGCGGACGTCTCTCTGGGGTCCGGAAACCGTTCACGAATCGCCTGTGCGCTGTCTGCGAGGTGGCTGGCCGCCTGTTTCTGCGACCAGTGACTCTCGTCGCGGTAGATTTCGGCGTACGAGTCGTCCGGACAGACCGTCGAGTGTTCGGGCGACTCGTAGGTAATGGTGTTCTCGACTACCTGTCCGCGGACGAACCGGGCGTTGATGGTACACGAGTTGGGGTATTTGAGAACGACCGGAAAAAAGGTCAAATCCGAGACGGAGTACAACTGTTGGAGCCGCCACAGCGCTTCCGAGAGGTACGCCGCGAGGGTCGCCCGGCCGTCGGTTCGGTCACCTTCGAGGTACGCGTGTGCGACCGACTCGTAGTCGCTCCCGACGAAGCGTTCGAGCGTCGTCTCGTAGCTGAGTTTGATGCGCTCGAACTGCTGGTCGCACGCGTCGTGAACCGACATCCGCGGGTCGGCGACCATCTCGGCTTTCCGTTCGACCGACTCCGCAACCCGCTGCATGTTCCGATGAAACTCCAGTTCGGCTTCGGCGCTTCGAATCGGGAGACGAATCGCTCGTCTACAAAACTGGTGGGTTCGCTCCGACGGTTCCGAGTCGACACGCCGCATCGTCGTATCTGTTCCTCTCGGCTGGGAGTATCAAGCTATCCCTTATCGAAGGATACAACGGTCACCGACGACGACGGTCACCGCCAGCGACATCCGCTGCGTTCAGCCGTCGCTGCACTCGCTCGAATTACGGCCGCACCAGCGAGTACAGAATCGAACCCAAGCCGGCAACGTAGGCTACCGAGACGCCGAGGAGGATTCGAGCGTCGCTCAACCCGGCCACCGGCGCGGCGACCGAGGAGACGACGAACGGAACCACGGTCAGACAGAACACGCCGACCGCGAGTGCGCGCATCGTTCGACTCTCGTTGCGGCGGTAGCCACGGTACGCCTGTGCAGAAACGAACAGTCCGACGGCGGCGGTGAGCGCAGCCATCGGGGTGACGAGTTCAGCGAGCATCGTAAATCACTCCGAGAACGACGAGGAGACCGGAGAGTTCGCACCCGCTCACGAGCAGCGACCGACTGACCGGCGAGATGCCCGTAAACGTGGGTAACAGGACGCGGAGCAGTATCGGGACCGTCGTCAGCAACAGCAGTCCGACCGCCAACTGGAGCATCTCCGGCGTGCGTGTGCGGCGGTATCCGGTGAGTAACTTGTACGCGACACCTATCCCGAGCAGAAGGGCGACGACGAAGCCGAGAAGCGCCACGACGACGACAGCGGTCTCGCCACCCACCGAATCGACTGCTATCATTTGAACCCCTCGTACAGCCGTGTGAACCGGTCCGCGGCGTCCTCGTTGGAGTCTCCATGCACGACTTCGCAGACGAACCCCTCCTCGCCGAGTTCGAACGTCAACCGTCGCAGCCGCGTCGAGTACACCTTGTAGTGGTGGCCCTCGGGGTCCAAGCGGAGTTCGTCGTCGAGGAGGTTCTCGGCTTGAAGGCGCTCGATACGGCGGTATATCGTCGACGGTGAGGCGTCGCACGTCTCGCTCAGCGCCTCCGCCGAGAGCGGTTCGTCGCGGGCGGCCGTCAGAATCTCGCGGGCGTACTCGTCGTCGAGCAGCGACGCTTTCGCTTCGACGCCCTCGCTCATCGCCCGCTCCCCTGTCGGACGGCGAGGAGGCGTGTTCCGATTCGACGGTCCGCTGACATCGTCCTCGTCGTTTTCGGCCGGGGCATATAAACTGCCGACACCGCTCGTCGGTCGAGCAGTCCACCAGTACGTTTATGAATGCACCTGACAAGCACGTTTCACGTATGTCCTCGAAGCTCTCGTCGCCGTACGCGTTCGGGGACGCGCGGACGCTCGCACGAACCGTCTTCGGCGTCGCGTTTCGCCCACAGACGTACCGTAACCTCTGTTATCTCACACTCGCGTTTCCGCTCGGCTTCTGCTACTTCCTGCTGTTCGCCGTCGGGGTTCCGCTCGGAGTCGTCTCCACCATCTTCGTCGTCGGCGTCCCGATTCTGCTCGGTATGCTGGCGATTGCGAGCGGACTGGCGTCCTTCGAGCGTCGACTGACGACGTGGCTACTCGACGTCGAGATACCGACCGGGGAGCGAGAGACGCCCGCTTCGCTGGTCGGACGCGTTCGTCGTCTCGTCACCGACGTGGGCACGTGGACCGCCGTGGTCTACCTCGGAACGAAACTGGTCGTCGGCGTCGTCGCCTTCGAGGTGACGATGCTGTTTCTCGTCACCGCGGTCAGTCTCTTGGCGATTCCGTTCGTCTACGACCAACCGGGCGTCTACGTCGGCGTCGTCACCGACGCGCCGGTCAGCCTCCACCCGGCGGTGTACTTCGGGTGGGACGAGATGCTCATCGGACTGGAGACGGTGATAACGGTCTCGACGTGGCAAGTCGACACGCTCGGAGAAGCGCTCGCCGTCGCCGGACTCGGCGTCTGCCTGCTCGTCTTCACGCTCCACCTGCTCAACGCGCTGGCGTGGCTCTCGGGTCGCTACACCCGACTGATGCTCCGTGACCGCCACGGCGACGTCGCCAGCGAGGGGAACGCCGTCCAGTGACACCACCGTCCAATCGACACAGTCCACCGGACACCGTCTAACGGACGCTGTCCCGTGAGCGTCGCTGCGTGAGCCTCATTCGAATCGATAGCCGACCGAGCGCTCAGTTCGGATATATAAACCCACCGCCCGATTCGCCGGGTCGGAGACTATGTCAGCCGTTATACGTCTCCCGCCGAGAAAGCTGTAATCGATGACAGAACGCATCAGTCGCCGTGGCCTCCTCCGCACGGGTGCAGTCGGCCTCTCAGTCGGACTCTCCGGATGTACCAGCGCGACGCCGTTCGTCGGCAAACGCGAAGAGTTCTCCCGCGAACTCGGTTTCGATTCGGGAACGCTCACCGTCGCAACCGGCAGCGGCGACGTAACCGTCTCGCGGACCGACGCCGACACCGTCCAACTCAGCGGCGTCAAGAAGGCGTCGTCGGTGTTTGCGGACCTCGAAACCGCGACGGTCGAAACCGACGCAGAGAACGGCCGCCTCGACATCCGAGCGCAGTCCGAAGACGACTCGTGGTTCGGCCTCCGTTCGGTGTCGGTGTCGCTCGACGTCGCCGTTCCCGAGGGCGTCGCCGTCGAGTCGGCGGCGTCCACCAACGGTGCGGTGACCGTCTCGGACGTGAGCGGCGACGCGTCGCTCAACTCGGTCAACGGCGACGTCGAAGCGAGAAACGTCGACGGGTTCGTTCTGTTGTCGACGACGAACGGGTCGGTGCGCGCTCGGAACGTGGCCGGTCTCCGCGGTGCGCGGACGACGAACGGCGACATCCGTGTCGACGTACCTGCCATCGACGGGGCGACGTCGCTGACGTCGACCAACGGTTCGATTGTCGCGTCGCTCGCCTCGACGCTCGACGCGACGGTGAACGCGAGAACGCGCAACGGTGAACTCGACGTGACGGGCCTGTCGTTCGACGACGGGAGCGCGAGCGACCACCAACTTCTGGGAACGCTCGGCGACGGGACGTACGAACTCGTCGTCGAGTCCACGAACGGCGATATCACTCTCCAGAGCGCGAACTGAATCGGTTCTCCGGCGCTGACATCCCTCTTCGGCCCTCCCCCGTTGACGCTCACTTCGGTCCCTCCCCCGTTGACGCTCGTTTCCATCCTGCCTCCCGGTCGACATTCGCATTCGGCCCTCCCCTCGCTGACTCGATTTCCGGTTCACCTCGTCGACTCCCGCTTCCGCACCCCGAAGTCCGCGAACCGGCGACGCGTTCCGGGGAACGCAGGCTTATGCGTGGTTTTGTCCTGTGTGAGCTATGAGCAAGGAGACGGTGTTCGAGTGGGTCGACGAGAACGAATCGCGTCTCGTCGACGTCGCGGAACGAATCTGGGAGACGCCCGAGTTGGGACTGCACGAAGAACAGTCGGCGGCGGCACTCATCGAACTCCTCGAAGGCGAAGGATTCGAGGTCGAAAGCGGCGTCGCGGGAATGCCAACGGCGTTCGTCGCCACGTACGGCGAGGGCGGCCCGAAGGTCGGGATTCTCGGCGAGTACGACGCGCTGCCGGGCCTCTCACAGAAAGTCGAGGCCGAACGCGACCCGGTCGAAGAGGGCGGCCCCGGTCACGGCTGTGGGCACAACCTCTTCGGTACTGCCGGCGCGGGTGCGGCCATCGCGGTGAAAGAAGCACTCGGCGAATCCGGCGACTCGGGAACCGTCGTCTTCTACGGCTGTCCGGCCGAGGAGACGCTCGTCGGCAAGACGTACATGGCTCGCGCGGGCGTCTTCGACGACTTGGACGCGGCGCTGACGTGGCACCCCGGCGACCTCAGCACGCCGCGGATGGGCTCTTCGAACGCGCTCGACTCCATCATGTTCACGTTCCACGGCGAGGCCGCACACGCCGGCGGGTCACCGGACTCCGGGCGGAGCGCGCTCGACGCCGTCGAACTGATGAACACCGGCGTCGAGTACATGCGCGAACACGTCTCCGACGACGCGCGGATGCATTACGTCATCACGAACGGCGGAGAAGCCCCGAACGTCGTCCCCGCGGAGGCGACGGTGTGGCACTACGTCCGCGCGCCCGAACGCGAAGAGGTCGAACGCAACACCGAGTGGCTCCGCGATATCGCCGAGGCGGCGGCGCTAATGACCCAGACGGAGGTCTCGGAGCGCTTCCTTACGGGCTGTTACGACTACCGCGCCAACGACGTGGTCTCCGACGTTATCTGGCAGAACATGCAGGAAGTCGGCCCGATTCCGTACGACGACGCCGACTACGAGTTCGCCGCCGACCTCAAGGCAACCGTCCCCGACGACCGTATCGAGTCGGGCCTCTCGAACGTCCCCGAGGAGTTGTACGACGAAATCAGGGAGAAATCGCTGCATCCCGACCCCGTGGAACCGTTCGACCACGACCACCAGACTCACGGGTCGACGGAAGTCGCCGACGTGAGTTGGATTACGCCGACCGCACAGTTCACCGCCGCGACGTGGCCCGTTGGCGCACCCGGGCACTCCTGGCAGGTCGTCGCCGCCAACGGCGACTTCGGACTGAAGGGCGTCGCGTTCACGGCGAAAGTTCTCGCCGGAGCGACGTACGACCTCCTGACGACCCCCAAGACGGTGGCGGCGGCGCGCGAGGAGTTCGACGAGGAGATCGGAAGCGACGCCTACGAGACGCCGCTCCCGGAAGACGCGGAACCGCCGTTTGACGTGACGACGTAACTCATCGTACGACGTTTCGGCGTAACTCGCCACACGGCGTTTCAGCGTAACTCGCCACACGGCTTTTAACTCGCTCACTCTCGTCGACCCGGTAGACGATTCCATGAAGCGCGCTACACTGACCGACACCCAGACGCTGGAACTCAGAGACGAACAGCGGCCGACTCCCGAATCGGACGAACTGCTCGTCGCGGTCAACGCCTGCGGCGTCTGTGCGACCGACGTTCACATGTACAGCGGGTCGCTCACCGTCGACTTTCCACTGGTACCGGGCCACGAGTGTGCCGGCGAGGTGGTCTCTGTCGGCGACGACGTCGACGAGTTTACCGCCGGCGACCGGGTCGCAATCAACCCCTCCGTGCCGTGTCACGAGTGTCGGATGTGCAAGTCCGGCCGGGAGAACCTCTGTGCGAACCTTACGTCGATTGGCGGCGCGGCGAAACACACCATCTCCGGCGCGTTCGCCGAGTACGTCTGCGCGCCCGCCGGCAATGTCGAAGATATCGGCGACCTCGACTACCGAACCGCGGCGTTCGCCGAGCCGTTGGGTTGTTGTATCAACGGTGTCGACCAAATCGACCTGACCAGCGGTGAGACCGTCGTCGTCGTCGGTGCGGGCGCAATCGGACTGCTGCTCGTTGGACTGCTTCGAGCGAGCGGTGCCGGAAGCATCGTCGTCTCCGAACCGGTTGCCGAGCGTCGGGAGGCGGCGCTCGAAATCGGCGCGGACCACGCTGTCGACCCGACCGAGACGGACCTCGAATCGACCGTCGACGACCTCGTGGGTCCGGTCGACGTCGCCATCGAAGCCGTCGGCATCCCGGAGCTCGTCGAACAGGCGCACGCACTCACGGGGCCGGGCGGGCGAACGCTCGTCTTCGGCGTCCCGCCCGAAGATGCGACTGTCGGACTGCCGGTGTTCGACCTGTTCTTCGAAGAACGGGAGGTCATCGGCACGTACTCGCTCACCCCGGACACGTTCGCCCGAGCGGTGAGACTGCTCCAAAACGGCCGCATCGACGTAGATACGCTCGTCACCGACGAGTTCGGGTTAGACGACCTCGAAACGGCGTTCGGGCAGATGGAAAATCGCGAGGGGCTAAAGAAGATGGTGTATCCACAGCGGTAAGCAGTATAGACATTCGACTGCGGAGGTGGTCCTGTATTGGAGACTCCGAACGAACTCCTGTTTTTCTCGCTCTCTCCGTTTTCACCTCCTCTCCATTTTCTACTGCGTCACTGTTGCGCCAGTCGCTTGTACGCGAACAGACCGGTCACCGTCACGACCTTGCCGACGAGGAACGTGAGAGCGAACCAGATGCCGTAGACGACGGTGTATAGCAGCAACGCGACGTATCCGCCGTACACGATGGCGAGCCACAGTCCCCGGTACCAGAACGTCGACGCGAGGTCGCTCAGACGCTCGTTCGTACTGTGTAACGGCGACGCGGCACCGACACAGAGACCGAAGAAGATGACGATGAGAGAGCCGACAGCCGACGCCTGCCCGGTCTGTACCGGCGGGTCGACGAGTGCGAAAAACAGCACGAACAGCACCGCGTTCAGTACCGTCATACCGAGCGATGTCAGAAACACCTTGACGCTGGAGATGTCGTTCCACTCGTCGGAAAAGCGGTCGAACCATCGGTCCGAGAACCGTCCCATACTACGTACTGTTCGTCGTTCTGAATAGTAGACCTACCGGCCAAGTAGTCGAGCGGGTCGAACCGTAGAGAAACCAGACGTCGTCGAGTACCGGAGACGACTCACACCAACGCATCGCCGCTCGTCGTCACGTTGAGTGATTCGATTGTCGTCGAGTTCACGTTGTTGCTGGAGACGATGGTCGAGTTCTGGTTCAGCGGCAGCGAGAACACGACCGACGTCTCTCCAGGGGCGCGTTCGACAGTGCTGTACTGCGACCCGTCTTCGCTGAGGATAGTGATGGTAGTTACGTTACGAGCCTCGGGTGTCGACTTGAGTTCTGCACTCACGCGGACGCCCGACCCGCTCCACTGCTCCGTCGGCGAGATGCTCTCGAAAACCGCCGAGTCGTTCGTCTCTGCGGTGACTGACGGATTGAAACCGAGACAGCCACCGGAGACGAGTGCGACAGTGACCGAGAGCGCGAGAAGACAGTGTTTCGAGCGAATCTGCATGCGTGTTAATCATCGCGGTCCGGAAAAACCGTTCTCCCTGCAGAACTGACGCCGGCAAGAAGTCGGCCTACACCCTCGTTTAACTGTCTCCTCCCTGTCTGAGGAGTATGGCCGCCGACCGACGACCGACGTGGGAGTACATGTGCATCGAACCGCCGAAGGGGTTAACGAAGCGCGAGGTCGTCGACCCGACGAGCGACCTCAACGAACTCGGTGCAGATGGGTGGGAACTGATATCGACGCTCGACTACGACAAAGGCGGAACGAAGCTGTTGATACTCAAACGTCAGGTGTACGATGAGTGATACGGAGCGTAAGACCGATTTCTCCACGGCGGACAGACTCCGACGCCGTACCGAAATGAACGCGTCTCTGTTCTGGTTACTGCTCAGCGCGAACCGTTGGGTGATAGTTATCGCTCTCGCACTGGTGGTTTTCGGGTCGTTCATGCTGTTCGGCGTTCTCAAACCGGTGTTGCTCCGGTCGGTGATGGAGACCAGCGACATGGTCGAAACCGTCTTCTCCGGTCTCGTAGGGGCGATTATCACCAGCACGACGCTCGTCGTCTCCATCAACCAACTCGTTCTCTCACAGGAAATCGGGTCGTTGGGGACCCAGCGGAGTCGGATGGACACGACGATGGATTTCTACCACAACACCGACGAGATGTTCGGCGAGATTACGCCGGCGAGTCCGGCGGTGTTTCTGCGACGACTCATCGAGACGAGCGAGGAGCGCGCGCACGCTCTGCGGGACGCCGTCGCCGACAGCAGTAACTCCGAACTGAAGTCCGAAGTCGACCTGTACGTCGAGGATTTGGAAGGCAACGCACAGACGGCGTACGACGAACTCGAAGGCTCCGACTTCGGGTCGTTCGACGTGATTTCGCCGGCGCTCGACTTCAACTACGCGCGGAAGATGTACGACATCCGCCGACTCGGAGATAAGTTCGGAGACGAACTCACCAACGCCCAGCGAACCGCAGTCCGTGAGATGCTCGAAGCCGTGACCATGTTCGGCCCGGTCCGCGAGTACATCAAGGTGCTGTACATCCAGTGGTCGCTGGTGAAGCTCTCGCGGGCGATTCTGTACGCCTCGATTCCCGCGCTCATCGTCGCCGGCGGGATGGTCGTCTTCGTCGACCAAGGGACGTTCACCGGTGCGATACTCGGATTCGACACGATGCTGTGGGTCGTGAGCGCCGCGTTCGCGCTGTCGGTGACGCCGTTTCTGGTGTTTACCGCCTACGTGCTCCGACTCGCCACTATCGCCAAACAGACGCTGACCGTCGGCCCGCTCATTCTCAGCTGAAACAGTCGCCTCTGTGTTCGTCGATAGGAGACATCGGACGAGCGCTCGGATACGCGACTCCGACTCCGGAGGTACTGGTTTCTCCGAACTGGTGTCTGCTCGCCGTCTTTGCGGGTGAGAACTGTAGCTACCGAGTGTAGGAAACGGAATTAGTTGGCTGGGGAGTTGCGGCCCTTCGTTGCCAAAGGGATGGGCCAACGCGGATTTGAACCGCGGACCTCCCGGTTATCAGCCGAGCGCTCAACCTAACTGAGCTATTGGCCCAACTTGAGCGCATCCAGTAGTTGCGCGGTGTTTTGTTTAAGGGTTTCCTTTCGCCTCGGCAGCGGTAGAGTGTGCCACTGCCGTCTGTCGATTGTCGCGGAGTATTTTGCCGCCAGTCGCCCGAAAAATCAGTTCGAGCGGTCGGCGTCCGTGTCGTCGTCGTAGCGATAGGAGTTCGAGTCGACGTCGTACACGTCGTCGTCATCGTCGGGGTACGGGAAGCCGCCCGCCCAGACGCCGCCGGAGACGAAGCCGTCGGCGCGTTTGTCGAGATACGGTTTCACGACGTATCGTTTGATGACGGTCCGAATCGGGTAGCGTGTCACCGGCACCGCCAAGAGAAACCCGATGGTGTCGGTGACGAGACCCGGGGTGAGCAGGAACGCACCCGCAGCGATGAGCAGGCCGCCGTCGAGCAGTTGGTTCGCCGGAAGTTCCCCGATTGCCAACCGCTGTTGGATACGTGCGAGCGTCGTCCGACCCTCCGCGCGGACGAGCATCATCCCCACGAGACCGGTGAGTACGACGAGTGCGACGGTAGCGAGGTAGCCAAGCTCGCCGGCAACGGGGACGAGCAACAGCGCGTCGCTCAGGGGGATGAGCAACAGTAGCGCGATTATCCAGCGAGTCCGCATACCTCCCGCTATCCGTCCCGGCCTGATAGCCTTTGTGACGTGACGCTGTCGTACGATTTCGCCTCCCAGCGGCCCACAGACCGCCTCCTACGCCCGCCGAGCGAGTATCAACGCCGCTCCATCCTCGAAATACGTCTCGTCGCGTCGCACCTGTTCGAATCCCACCGACCGGTACAGTTCTCTCGCGGCTTCGTTGTCCGGTTCGACGGCGACGGTGACGCGCGTCTCGTCGTCGAGCGACCGGAGAAGATTCGACAGCAACGCCCTCGCCCGTCCTTCGCGGCGGTGGTCGGGCTGAACCGCGAGTTCGGCGACGTGGACCTCCTCGCCGTACACCGCGAGCAGATAGCCGACGGGCGTGCCGTTCGCCGTCGAGACGAAGACGTTGCCGGCACCGACACCCCATTCGAGCAACTCCGGACTCGGTTCTGTGAGCAGGCTCTGTATCGACGCGAGCGTGCGACGCTCGGCGGGTCGGGCCGGTCGAATCACCATTAGAGAAGCAGCAGTACCGCGAAAGCGACGCTGACCACGGCCCCCGAGAGCGTCGCCAGGAAGTTCACCGCTTGGTTGCCGACGCGCTCGCCTTCGACTGTCGCCCCGAGCAGGCTGTCGACGGTCATCCCGCCGATACCGCCGAGTGCGACGATGAGTGCGCTCACGACCGTCGGGTCCAGCGGCATCGTCAGCGCGGCGACGGCAGCGACGAGCACCGCCCCGAGTACCCCGGCGAGTTCGCCCTGCCACGTCACCGCGCCGTCGGTTCCCGGTTCGACGCGTCGGAGGTTCGTAATCAGCCGCGGCGTGTCGAACAGGCCGCCGACTTCGCTCGACAGCGTGTCGCTCATCGCCGTGGCGAGCGACCCGGCGAACGCGAACAGAAACACCAACTCGACGCTCGCCTGCTCCGTCGCGGCGTAGCCGAGGACAGCCACTATCGCAACCGCGGCGTTGCCGAGAACGTTCCCGCTGCCGCGTGCACCGTCGTTGCCTTCGGCGACGCCGCGTTGGCGCTTGGATTCGTACTTGAACTTCGTCGAGAGCGCGCCGATGCCGAAGAACGTGATGAGTACCGCGAACCAGCCGAATCCACCGAGAACGATGGTGAGAACACCCAGCAGAATACCGGTGAGCATCCCGGTGACAGAAGCCGTACCGAGTGCGTACGAGACGTAGCCGAGGACGATAGTCAACGCGAGCGCCGCGGCGACTTCCAGCGGCGACACGTCGACGGGGAGTTCGTAGAACAGCCACAGGAGAAGCCCCGTCGACACCAACACCAGCGGGTCGTCGTGTTTGAGAAGTACCTCTCGGAGAAGCGCGGCGACGAACGCGCCAACGGCCGCCAGAAACGCGAGTTTCGGAACGGAAAGCGACTCGCTGGTCACCGACACCACGAGCGCCTGTCCGCCCGCCGCCGCGAGAAAGCCGGCGAGCGTAAAGCCGGCGACAGCGTGAAACGCGCCGTCGTTCCAACGGGAGACGAGTTGCTCGCCGAGGTTGCCGTAGGCGACGACGACGACGGCGGCGACGAACGCGCTGATTGGCATCCGCGTCTCGGGCACCGTCGCCAGCACCGCCAGTGCCGCTGCAGCGAGCGCAAAGCCGAGTAGTCCCGTGAGTCTGCCGTCCTGTCTGTCGCCTGGGCGAGCGAACAACTCGAAGAAGCGGCCGTCTTCGCCGACGAACGCGGCGACGGCGGCGACGACGGCGAACGGCACCGCCGCTGCGACACCGAGAACCGGTGTGGCGAACGCGAGAGACCCGACGGCGGCGAACCCCGCCGCGCGCCGGAGAGTCGAAGTCACACCACCCGGTATCCACGATGACCACTTAACCCTCCCGACATAGCGAACTTCACGACGTGTCGACCGGTAGCGACCACGGCGTCACTGCCGTTCGTCGCCACGTCTCACACGCTATGGACACCAGAGAGATGGGCTTTTGACGCCCGACGACGACTCTCCGTCGTGGCCCTGTACGACACGTATCTCGCGCTTCGCCACCGCCGCTCGACGGGAGAGTCTCCTCGACACGTCGCCGTCGTCATCACCGAGCGTGACTTGCTGGAGAAAGGCGCGTACGAGACGCTCGAACAGTTTCTCGACTGGGCGTTCGAGTACGGGGCCGAACGCGTCACCATCTCGGTGAGCGTCCTCGACCCGGCGGTCGTGTCGACGCTCGAACGGGAGTTACGCGACGTGAACGCCCCCCGGCCGCTCGTCGTTCGCGGGCCGGAGGACACCGAACGCGCCGACGCGCCCATCCAAGTGAGCATCGGCCTCGGCGGGAAACACGAGTTCGCCGAGGCGGTCCGTTCGCTCGCCCGCGAAGTCGAAGCGGGAACGCTCGACCCCGAAGACATCGACGAGGAAGATATCGAGGGCCGACTCGTCTTCCCCGACGAACCCGACTTGGTGCTCAAAACCGGCGCGGAGCGGCTCTCGGACTTCATGATTTGGCAGTCGGTGTACTCGGAACTGTACTTCACCGACGTGAACTGGCGGGATTTCCGCAAGCGCGACTACCTCCGCGCGGTGTTGGATTATCAGGACCGCAAGCGGCGGTTTGGACGCTGAGCGCGAGCGAAGCGTCCAACGGTCGTCAGAGAGCGAGCGAAGCGACGCAAATAGACGTTTGTCAGACAATTGGTAAATATGCAACTCCGTTCCTGAAGCCTGAAATTCGGTGATAATGGTACGACAACCGGACTCTCACACAAAGTGTCGGCTAAATTATCTACCTTGCCAACATCAGTTCTCGTATGCGATTGGTACAACTTCTCATTCCGGAGGGTGGACGGGCGGAGGTGCTGTCGGTGCTCGATGGGGAAGGAATCGACTACGCCGTCTGGGAGGAGACTGGACGTGGAAGCTTCGAGGCCGTCGTCTCCTTTCCGGTTCCCGAGACGGGCGTCGAGACGGTCCTCGACGCCCTGTACAATGCAGGCATCCAAGAAGACGCCTATACGATAGTGATGCCGACGGAGACGGTGGTGTCGAAGCACATCGAGGCGCTCCAAGCCCGATACAGCGGCCATCGCATCTCCCGTGACGAACTCGTCGCCCGCGCGGAGGACCTCGCGCCCGCGGCGTCGACGTTCTTCATCTTCCTCGTGGTGAGCACGCTCATCGCAACGACGGGGTTGCTGTTGGACTCGGCGGCGACGATTATCGGCGCGATGGTCATCGCTCCGCTGATGGGGCCGGCGATTTCGGCGAGCGTCGGCGCAGTGCTCGCCGAGCGGGAGATGACCTCCCGCGGCGTGAGTCTGCAGGTCACCGGACTGCTCGCCGCTATCGCCACGGGTGCGGTGTTCGGCTTTCTGCTGAAAGAAAGCGTGCTCCTCCCGCCGGTCGACATCCGGACGATTCCGCAGGTCGCAGAGCGTATCTCACCGAACTTCCTCTCGCTGTTTCTCGCACTGGGGTCCGGTATCGCGGGCGCGGTCAGTATCATGCGCAACGCCGGGTCGGCGCTGGTCGGCGTCGCCATCGCCGTCGCGCTCATCCCGCCGGCGGCCACCGCAGGACTGGGCCTCGCGTGGGGCTACCCGGGCGTGACGCTCGCCGCTGGGGTGTTAGTTCTCGTGAACCTGCTCGCTATCAACCTCTCGGCGCTCATCCTGTTTTGGGTTGCCGGATACCGGCCAGCGCTCGGTGACCGGACCACCGAGGCCAAAGCCGCCGTCAGAGCGCGCGTCGCCGTCATCGTCGTCGGTATCGCCGTGCTGTCGCTCGTACTCGGCGGCGTCACGTGGGCGTCGTTCGAAGCCGGAAACGTCAGTTACCGCGCCGACGCCGAGGTTCCGGTGATGTTCGACTCCGGTGAGTTCGGCGACCTGCAGTACGAGTCGATGTCCGTCGACTACGACATGACTGACGTGCTCCTCGGAAACCCCGCCCAGATTACCGTCGTGGCCGCCTACGAGGGTGACGAGACTATCCCACCGGACGTCGCCTCGCGCATCGACGAGCGTCTGACCGCCGAGACGGGCGAAAACATCGTCGTCGACGTCATCTTCGCGCCCGGACAGCGGTCGGGCTAACCGAGGCCGAGTCGACGACACCCGACGAGGAGAGGTGCCTCCGTCAACCGTCTCCGACTGCCTTCGGCCGCCTTCGACACTGTATGCGCGGACTACTCGCCGAACGCGCTTCTGTAGCCCATCTATTACCATATGCGTTTAGCCGTAGGCAACTGTATGGATATCTCACAGTTCGTGAAGTCCGACGATGCCGTTTCGCCGGCCATCGGAGTCGTACTGATGGCGGGCATCACCGTCCTCTTGGCGGCGACTGTCGCCGGGCCGCTTCTCCAGTTCGGTGACTCGAATCTCACCGCGCCTGTGTACGCGACGGCCGACGCCAGCGTCGACGACGACGAGAATCGCCTGAGCGTCACGTGGCTGTCGAACGAGGCGGCCGACTACCTCGACGTAACCATCGCCGTCGACGGTGAGCGTCACTCGACGGCGCTGTCGGAACCCGGCGACGCGCTCCACCTCGACGGCGACGGCATCGAGAAGACCGGGACGGAGACCTCTCACTCGAACGCGCTCGACGTCCACGACGGCGACAAGATACGAGTGACCGTCACCGCAGTCCGCGACGACAGTCGAACCGTCGTTCTCCAGCGAACCGTCTCGGTCTGAGTCGAAAAGCAGTCAGTATCTTCTGCAGGACAGCCGACAGACTCAGTCTGCCGGTTCGGTTTCGTGGTTCGCCAGCGCCTCGTCGATTTCGGCGGCCCCGGCGCTCGTGAGTTGGTCGCGCAGTCGTCTGGCGACGGTTTTCGCCTCGGCGAGTTCCGCCTCGGCGAGCGAGCGAACCAGCGCGACGGCGCGGTTGGTGCGGTGGCGTTGCCACGACGCCTCCCGTGACTCGTACGTCCGGATACCGCGGAGGAAGTCCACTTTCGAGAACTCCGGCCAGTACGGCGCACAGAAGAAGACGGCGGCTTCGTTGCCGTTTGCGTGCCACGGCAGGAAGTTCGAGGTTCGTTCGTCGCCGCCGGTCCGGATGATGAGGTCGACGTCGCGGACGGGCCGGCGGTACAGTCTGCTTTCGACGGCCCCGACGTCGATATCGTCCGACGAGAGGTCGCCGGTGTCGACGGCGCGGGCGACGTCGCGGGCCGCCTCCAGCAGTTCGGCGCGGCCGCCGTACGCCAGCGCGATGTTGAGCGTGAACCCGTCGTAGTCGCGGGTCCGATTCTCGGCGTAGTCGACGGCCTCTTTGACCCGCTCGGGGAGTCGATGTACCGCACCGATGGCGCGGATGCACACCTCGTTGTCGTGGACGCGGTCGGCGTCGGCGAACTCGTACAGTTTCGACTCGATGAGGTCGAACAGCGACTCGCGTTGCTGGGGTGGTCGGTCAAAGTTCTCCGTCGAGAACGTGTACAGCGTCAGTTCGGCGATGCCGAGTTCCTGACACCAGTCCAGTACTCGTTCGGTAGTCTCCGCGCCCGCGTGGTGACCATCGGATGCATCGTCGCCCTTCCGTCTCGCGTAGCGGCGGTTGCCGTCTTGGATGATGGCGACGTGGGTGGGTCCCGACCCGACTTCGCCGCGTAGCAACCGCTCGTACCCCGATGCGAACTCACGTCGGACCCGCCGAAACATATCCAGACGGTCACACCGGTCCCACATGTGTCTTGTGCCCTCGCTCCTGCGGAGACGGCCTATGACACGTCGACACACAGCATATCGGCCGATTCGTGCCGACGTTAGTCGACCGGGCGTCTCCGGTCGACTCGACGGTCCGCCCCGTGTGGAACCGTGAGGGGTTTATCGGGGCCGCCCGACGGTTCGTGCATGAGCGAGACGCTCGACGACGACCTCTACAAGCGGACGAAAGCGCTGTTGGAACCCGGCGAGATTCAACTCAACGGCCTCATCGTCCACACGGGCCTCTCGGGTCGAGAGGACCTGGAGATGCACGAACTCACCGTCGACCTGAACGACGTCATCGCCGACCACGCCGGGAAAGGCGAGTCGTACATCTACGCCGGCAACGACAACACCGACTTCGCCTCCAACCAGTTTCAGGGGCTGACGCTCGAGGACGACGAGTTCGTCTGGGAGTGCCAGCAACTGCTGCGAAACGGCGAGTTCAACCTCGTGTTCTACTACGAAGCCGACGCCGACCACGAGGCGATACTCGAAGACGTAGAGGAGATGGGTTACCGCGTGACCGGCGTCCGCGGCGACTGAAACGACCGAGCGACTCGGCTACTTTTCGACGTTCGTGACGACGGTGTCTGCGAGTTCGCCGAGCGGCCGCACGATGCGGTACTCGGGCGTCTCGACGACGATGGGCGACGATTCGGTCACGTCGAAGAAGTGCAGGGCGAGTTCGAAGCTGCCGTCGTCGGCGATGGGGCCGGCCTCGCGTTGCCCGGACGCTTCGTGTCGTGCCCACGCGTTCTTACCGGCGAGCGAGGCGTCGGTCTGCCCACGGATGGTGTACGACGGCGGTTTCACGTCGACCTCTGCGCCCTGCAGCGGGTAGCCGCGGTCACGCCACTCGAAAAAGCCCTCGTCGATTGCGACCACGTCGGTGTAGCCGTTGTCGATGAGCGACGCGGCGCGCATCGACGAGAGGTGGTGTGGACAGCCACAGTAGGTGACGATACGCTGGGATTTCTCCCACTCGGCGACGGGGTCGTTGGCGACGCCGTCGGGGGCCGTCGAGAGCACCGCCCCCTCGATGTGGGAGGCGTCGTACTGTCGTTGGCCGCGGGCGTCGGCGAACTTCGCCGAGCCTTCCTGAAACCACTGGTAGACGTCGTCTATCGGCGCGAGCGGGACCTGCGCGTTCGACCCGTCGACGGTCATCGTCTCGTAGTCGTAGGTCTTGTTGTCCGGCGTCCCGGAGGACGAGGAGTTCGAACAGCCCGCGAGGGCGGTGACTCCGGCGGCACCGGCGGCGGCGAGGAACGTGCGACGCTGCATTTTCAATCAGACCTAACTATCGGACGAATAAAACCATATCGACGTATCTGAGCCTGATCGGTGGTTCGAACGTCGAACGCGGCGGGCGAGTGTAGCCGACGAATCGCGGCGGCTTCGAGACGCTTATTCTCCTCCCGTTCGGAGTGTCGTCCATGAGACAGGCGGAGACGGACGTGACGCTCTCGACGCTCGACCGCGCCATCATCAATGCGTTTCAGGGCGGGTTCCCGGTCGTCGAGCGTCCGTTCGAACCGGCGGCTGCCGCGTTACGCGAACGCGGCGTCGACGTGACCGCAGAGGAACTGCTCGAACGCGTCCAGACGCTCGACGAGGAGGGCGTCCTCACACGCTTCGGCGCACTCGTCAACGCCGAGAACATCGGCGGCGCGGCGACGCTCGTCGCGATGCACGCCCCGCCGGAACGCTTCGAGGAGGTCACAGAACAGGTCAACGCCCACCGGGAAGTCGCGCACAACTACGAGCGTGAACACCCGCACCTCAACATGTGGTTCGTCGTCAGCGTCGCCGACGAGGACCGCGTCGAGGAGGTGCTGGCGGAAATCGAAGACGAGACCGGTCAAGAGACGTACAACCTCCCCAAGATAAACGAGTTCCGCGTCGAAGCCAAGTTCATGCTCGACGGGCCGATTCCCGACGGCGACGTGGACCTCTCGCATCTCGGCCCCGACGTCGAACCCTCCGACAGAGAAACACTCACACCCCAAGAGCGAGATTTGGTCGTCGAGATTCAGGGCGGCCTCCCGATTACGGCGACACCGTACGCGGACGTCGCCGACGCGATAGGCGCGGAGACCGAGTGGGTCGTCGAGACCATCAAGCGGTTCAATCAGGAGGGCAAGGTCCGAAGAGTCGGCGTCATCCCGAACCACTACGCGCTGGGCTACACCGAGAACGGGATGACGGTCTGGAACGTTCCAGACGAGGTGGTCGAAACCGTCGGCCCCGCCGTCGCCTCGCTCGACTTCGTCACCCACTGCTACCGCCGACCGCGACACGAGGGTGTCTGGCCGTACAACTTCTTTGCGATGACTCACGGCCGAAACGAGGAGGAGAGCCAGCGCCGCATCGAGGAAGTCCGCGAGACCATGGACGAACACTGGGAGGTCGGCGACGACGACTGGGACTCGCTGTTCTCGACGCGCATCCTCAAGAAGACCGGAATCAGACTGGCCGAACGCGCGGAGGCGAACACGAGTGAGTAACGGGCAGAGAGATGGATTCACTCGGTACGTGGTGTGTCGAGTGAACAGAGGGGAGTCCGACGCCGCGAGATGATTCCACTGTTCCACGATTTTACGGACGAGACAGTGCTGGTGTTCGGCGGCGGGGCCGTCGGCGCACGGAAAGCGCGCCGCTTCGCCGCGGAGGCCACCGTCGTCGTCGTCAGTCCCGAGTTCGGAGACGCCGAGTCCGCAGACCGCGAGTTCGGCGACGCGGAACTGATTCGCGCCGCACCCGCCCCAGACGAGATTCCCGAGTGGATAGCGCGATTCGACCCCGCACTCGTCGTCGCGGCGACGAACGACGAGGCGGTCAACGCCGCGGTGGAAGCGGCCGCACGCGACGCTGGACTCCTCGTCAACCGAACCGACCGTGCCGGAGAGCGTGATGTCGGCAGCGTCGTCGTGCCCGCCACCGTCGACGACGACCCGGTGATGGTGGCTATCTCGACGGGTGGACGGAGTCCGGCGCTCTCGAAGCATCTCCGCGAACGAATCGAGGCAGAACTGGAGGGTGCAGGAGCGATGGCCGAGTTGACCGGAGACCTCCGCGCAGAGATGAAAGCCGAGGGCGTTCCGCCGGCCGAACGACGCGAGGCGATTCGCGCCGTGGTCGCGGCGTCACCTGTTTGGAAGGCTTTACGTACGGGCGAATCCAACGCCCGGAAAGAGGCCCAGCGCGTGATACGGAACAGAGGTGAGTCCCCATGATGGAAGAAACCGGCGTCATCTCCGGTGTGAGCGTCTCGCACGTCAACGCGACCGTCGACGAAGTCGAGGCCGCCTGCCACGACGACGTCCGGACGACCATCTCGGCGTTGCTGGCGCGCGACGGCGTCGAAGAGGCGTACGTCATCCAGACGTGTAACCGCGCGGAGGCGTACGTCGTCACCGAGCGACCCGCTCTCGGTGCGGCGGCGCTCTCTGATTTCGCCCCCGACGTCCGCGACGGCGCGGTGGTCACGCTCGACCACGAGGCGAGTCTCCGTCACCTGATGCGCGTCGCCGCCGGCTTGGAGTCGCTCGTCCTCGGCGAGGACCAGATTCTCGGCCAACTGCGGCGCGCGGAGTCGGAAGCCCGCGCCGTCGACGGCATCGGAACGATGCTCGAAGACGCTCTCCGAAAGGCGATTCACGTCGGCGAGCGCGCACGCACGGAGACGAGGATAAACGAGGGTGCGGTGTCGCTCGGCAGCGCCGCCGTCCGCCTCGCCGACACCGAGACGACCGTCGAAGGCTCGACGGCGCTCGTCGTCGGCGCGGGTGAGATGGGCACACTGGCGGCGCGAGCGCTCGACGGCGCGAACGTCGAGCGTCTGCTCGTCGCCAACCGGACGGTGCCGCACGCCGAACATATCGCCGCCGAAGTCGAGGCCGACGCGTCGGCCGTCGCTCTCGATGCCGCTGCCGCCGCCGCCGACGAGGCCGATGTCGTCATCACGGCGACCAGCAGCACCGGCTACGTACTCGACGCCGAGACGCTCGCCGACGCCGGTGAGACGGTGCTCGTCGACATCGCCCAACCCCGCGACGTCGACCCGGCGGCGGACGACCTGCCGGGCGTCGTCGTCCGTGACATCGACGCACTCGAAACCGTCACCGCCGAGACCCGCGAGCGTCGTCGCTCCGAGACGGACGTCGTCGAGGCGATGATAGACGACGAACTCGCGCGCCTGCTCGACGCCTACAAGCGCAAACGCGCCGACGACGCCATCAGCGCGATGTACGAGAGCGCCGAAGCGGTCAAACACCGCGAGGTACAGACGGCGCTGTCGAAACTCGACGCGCAGGGCGAGATGACCGACGAACAGCGCGAGACGGTCGAAGCGCTCGCCGACGCGCTGGTCGGCCAACTGCTCGCCGCGCCGACGAAGTCGCTGCGCGACGCCGCCGCCGACGACGACTGGACGACCATCCAGACGGCGATGCAACTGTTCGACCCGGAGTTCGGAACCGGCGGTCCGGGCGGCATGCCGCCGTTCGGGACGGGCGAGGCGTCCGACGCGCCCGACGAAGAGGACGTGCCCTCGCACGTCTTCGAGCAGTACTCCGACGACTGACCGTTTTTGACCACGGACTGCGAACGCGGGCAAACGTTAACCAGCCACCGTGCGACTTTCAGCGCATGGCCGAACGACTGGACGACGACGAGATAGCGCGCCAACTACCCGACGGCTGGGAACGCGACGACGACGAAATCGTCCGCGTCTACGAGTTCGACGACTATCTCTCGGGGGTGCAGTTCGCCACGCAGGTCGCGGAAGTCGCCGACGAGGAGTTCCACCACCCGGAGATACGCATCCGCTACGACGAGGTTGAAGTCCGTCTGACCAGCCACGAGGCCGGCGGCATCACCGACCAGGACCTGCGTCTCGCCTCGTTGTTCGACGACGAGTACTGATGGACGCGGCGTACGTGTTCCGCGTCCGCTTCCGTCTCGAGACTGAGGTGGGTACCGCCGCACCCGACGAGTTCGAGACGGTGGTCCGAAAATCGGCAGCGACGCCGGGCGAGAACGGCTGGCTGTTCTTTCTGCACAACCTCTGGCGCGGCGAGGTCAACGACGACAGACACGCCCGTTCGCTCGCGGAGTCGTGGCTCTCGGTGTCCGTTCTCGACGTGCAGTTCAGCGAACTCGAAACTGACGAAGCGTACTTCGAGGCGTTGAAAGCCGAAATCGCGGCGGACCTCGGCCGGTTCAACGCCGACAGTGTGAGCGAAGTCCTGAACAAGTATCTCGGGAGTTCGATTCGGGTTCGGTGAGCGCGTCGTCGGCGTCGCTGAGCGCTTCGGAACGTTATCGGTCAGACGACTGTCGCCGGAACGGTTTTATCCGTCAGTTGGCTAGCTAGTAGTCCGATATGGTCTCCGACGTCTACGATTTCTGGCTGTTCGACCTCGACGGGACGCTCATCGACGCCGAGTGGGAGTACACCCGGCGGACGTTCGACCGGGTCGGCGACCGACTCGGCAGAGCGTTCTCGGACCGCGAGGCGGAGATTCTCTGGCACGGCCTCGGCGGCGCGCGCAACGCCCAACTCCACGAGTGGGGCATCGACCCGGCGGAGTTCTGGCCCGCCTTTCACGCCGTCGAAGACCCGGCCGCCCGCGCGGAGGCGACGTACCTCCATCCCGACGCCGCGTTCGTCGCCGACTTGGACGTTCCCGTCGGACTGGTGACGCACTGCCAGCAGTTTCTCGCCGACCCCGTGTTGGACCACCTCGACATCCGCGACTGGTTCGACACCATCGTCTGCTGTACCGACGATACGGGGTGGAAACCCGACCCCGGACCGGTGTCACACGCGATGTCGGACCTCGGGGTCGACGGCGCGGACGACGGCGTTCTCGCGGGCGACGGCGCGAACGACGTGGGTGCAGCGTGGAACGCCGGCCTCGACGGAATCCACATCGAACGACACGACCCGGAGCGTCGCGGACAGTGCGTGCTCGCCGACTACCGCATCCGCTCGTTCGAGGAGTTACTCGGAACGTAGCGTCGCGTCCGGATTACTGGGGACGGACGAGTACGCGTCCGTCACCGAACAGCGCAAAAACCAGATTCTGGTACGAGAACCGAACCGACACCGACTCGCGGTGGCTGCCGTCGGCCGTGGGGCCGAGCAGACCGGCAAGTGCGTCGGGGTCGATAGCGTGGAACAGCGGCTTGCCCTCCGTCGGGACCACGCCGCTATACCCTTCGAGCGCCGAGGCGATGGTCGTCACCAACTCCTGTGGACCCTCCCAGTCGTGGTGTGCGAGCGGTTCCCATCCGTCGTCGGACAGCAGTATCGACTCGTCGACGACGCGTTCGAGGCGCGCGAAACTCTCCGCGCCGGATTTCTGCACGTAACCGTTCGCGTCTGTTCGTCGCGCCTCGTCGAGAATCGCTCCACTGGATTTCCCCGAGAACAGCACCAGCGGCATCGACGCGTCCTTCTCGCGGACGACCGACGCGAACAGTCGGCCGTCCGAGAGCGTCACCGAGTCGCTGACCACACAGTCGTACTCGTCGTCTTCGAGCAGTTCCAGTCCTTCGTCACCGCTCGACGCGTTCGTCAGTTCGAACCGGTCTCCCTCCGGGTTGAGCAACTGATTCGTGAGTTCTGTGACGCCCGGGTCGTCGTCGACGTGGAGTACCTTCGCCCCGATTGACATAGCCCGCCCTTTCGGGAGTGGGGTAAAATACGTTTCTGCTATTCTCACAGTCTGAATAAATTACCTGTTTTGATATGAGAACGTTTGGCAGAGGAATCTACCCCGCGGAGCGTGTCGGGTTACGCCGCGTCGTAGCCGGTGAGTGTTTCGGCGTACTCCTCTGAATCGTCGAGGATGGCCCGTAACACGTCGACGCTCGGTTTTTCGGTTCGGTCGGGGTTGGCACGGACGCGAACGTCCTGACGCCCCAGCGAGACGAAGCCGAGACCGAGTCGGTCGGCGGTCGCCCGCAACCCGATACCCACGTCGGCGTCGCCGGCGAGAACGCGCCGGGCCGGACTCTCGGAGGCTTTCACCGAGCGGTCGAAGCCGTCGATTTCGGAGACGACGTCGTGACGCGAGACGCCGCGTTCGTCGGCCAACTCGGCGACGGCGTTGCCCAGACTCGTTCTAAGCCCCGAGTTCGAGTCGCGGTTGACGAACCGCAGGTCGTCGTCGACGAGCGACGCGACGCCGGCGACGCCCGCCGGGTTGCCGTCGGGGACGACGAGGCCCCACTCGCGTCGCCACCCACCCAAGTCCACGGCGTCGACGTCGCGTTCGACCGGGCCGGCGACGACGGCCACGTCCGGCACGCCGTTTCGGAGGCGACGAAGCCCTTCTCTGCTCCCGACCGGCAGGTAGCGTGGCGTGCCGAGACGGTCGAGCAAGCGGTTCAACAGCGGGTCGTCCTCGCCGACGCCGAGAAGCGACGGCGCACGCACGTCCGGCGAGAACAGCAGCACGTCCACCTCCTCGCCTTCGGCGAGATACTCGGTGTCCGGGTGGACTTCGACGATACCGTCGGCTTCGACGAGACTCGTCGTCGCACCGCTGCCTTTGTCGACGGGGTAGACGAGCGTCTCTCCGTTCTCGCGTTCTACCAATCCGACGGGCATCAGTCGCATCCGACCCTCGCTGTAGCGTTCCTGAACCGCCATCTTCCCGCTCACCGTCGCCGTCTGCGGTTCCGGAACGCCCGCCGCGCGGCGAACCGCCGGCGCGACGAACGTCCGGTAGATGGTGAGCGCCGACACCGGATAGCCCGGGAGGCCGACGTACGCCGACTCCTCCAACCGACCGACGAGCATCGGCTTTCCGGGTTTGACCGCGACGCCGTGCAGCAGCAGTTCGCCCTGTTCTTCGATGACCCGATAGATGACGTCGACCGCAGACGCGGAGGTCGACCCAGACGAGAGTACGAGGTCACATTCCTCGCTCGCTTGCACCAGCAGGCGCTCCATCTCGTCGTAGTCGTCGCCGGCGTGCGGATAGAGGACGGCTTCGCCGCCGGCCTCCTCGACGCCCGTGGCGATGGTGTAGCTGTTCACGTCGAAAATCTGGCCGCGGGCGCTGTGCAGCGTCTCGCCCGGCCGCACGAGTTCGTCGCCGGTCGAGACGATGCCGACGCGGGGGCGACCACGGACCGGTACCTCGTCGCGGCCGAGCGCCGACAGCAGGCCGATTTCTCTCGGTGTCAGGTGGGTTCCCGGACCGAGCGCTCGCGCGCCGGCGGCGATGTCCGCGCCGGCGAACATCACACTGTCGCCCGGCGCGACGGCGGTCCGGACTTCGATTTCGTTCGCACCGTGTTCATCCGTCCGCTCGACGATGACGACGGCGTCCGCACCCGGCGGCATCACCGCGCCCGTCGAAATTTCGGCGCACGTCCCGGCTTCGACGGTCACCTCCGGTTCCGCGCCCGCGTGGACTTCGCCGACGAGTTCGAGCGTCGCGGGGTCGGCTTCGTCCGCGCCGAAGGTGTCTTTCGCCTGTACGGCGTAACCGTCCATCGACGCCCGGTCGAAGCCGGGAACGTCGAGGTCGGCGTCGACTCGTTCGGCGAGCACGCGGCCGCGCGCTTTCTCCAGCGGCACGACTTCGGTGTCGGGTTCGAGGTCCAGCGACGCGATGGCGGCGTGGGCCGCCTCCGGTTCGGCGAGGTCACGGAATTCCTTTCTCTCGCTCACGCCGACCACTCCCAGTTCTCCACGGCGACGGTTGCACCCGCTTCGAGGCCTTCGCGCTCTTCGGGGACGACGACCCATCCATCCGCCAGCGCGACGCTCGACAGGATACCCGACCCGCTGGCGCGCGTCGGCGTCGCCTCCAGTTCTTCTCCGTTCTCGCTCGCTTCGGTTCGAACGCGGGCGAACGTCCGAATCCCGGGTTCGCTCGGTACCTTCCGAGTCAGCGTCGCCTCTCGCGTCGGGAACGGGTCGTCGGGGAGGTGACCCGCGCGCTTGAGCGCCGGACGCAGGAACTGGACCGCGTTGATGACGCAGGCGACGGGGTAGCCCGGCAGCATCACGACAGCCGTGTCGTCGACTTCACCGAGTGCGACGGGGTGACCCGGTTTCAACGCGACGCCGTGGACGAACACCTCGCCGAGTTCGTCGACGACTTCGTACGTCAGGTCGCGTTCGCCGACCGAGGACCCCCCCGTGGTCACCACCACGTCGTGGTCGAGGTTCGACTCGATGGCCTCTCGGAGTGCTTCCTCGTCGTCGGTCACGACGTCTCTGTAACTCGCGTCGCCGCCCCAGCGCTCGACGAGTTTCGAGACCGTCAGTCCATTAGTCTCGACGACTTCCCCGGGTTCCGGGTCTCGCTGGACGAGTTCCTCACCGGTCGGAATCACGGCGATTCGCGGTCGCTCGTACGTCTCCGCTTCGTGGACGCCGACGGACTTCAGGAGGCCGAGGTCCGACGGCCGAAGGCGGTGACCGGCGTCGTACAGCGACTGGCCATCTGCGACGTCTTCGTCGGCGTCGCCGACGTTCTCACCCTCTGCGAGCGCGTCGAACACTTCGACTTCGTCGCCGATTTCTTCGGTCTGTTCGACCATCACGACGGCGTCCGCGCCGTCGGGGAGCTCGCTTCCGGTGTGGACGCGGACGGCCTCGCCGGGGTTCACCTGGGGGGCGACGTCGCGTTCGTCGGCGCTCTCCGTTTTTTTCGCTTCGGCGAGTCGCAGCACCGACGGGGAGCGTCCGGATGCGCCGAAAGTATCCTTCGCTTGTACGGCGTAACCGTCCATCGCCGCGCGGTCGTAGCCCGGCACGTCGCGGGCGGCGGTAACCGTCTCGGCGAGCGCTCGGCCGTCGGCGGCTTCGAGCGCCACTCGTTCGGTTCGCTCGTGTGGCGTGACCGCCGCGAGAAGTCGCTCGCGGGCGTCGGCGACGCGTGTCCGGTCTTTGAATCCGGCGCGTCGCAGGTCGTCGTGGCTCATACGCCTCGTTGTAACCGCGGGGACAAAAGCGTCCACGTGGCGCCGGTGTCCGCGTTCGGGGCGCGGGTCGCGGGTCAGTCGGGCCGCTCTCGGGTCGTCTGGGTTCCTCGGGTCACCCCGACGCGTTGGCCGAAGCGAACCGGCATCTCGCCCGTCGCGTCGGGGGATTTCGACCGCCGGGTTTTTCGACCCCCAACCCGTAGTCGTGTCTATGTCAGCGCTGCGCGACGCGTTGCGGGAACTGCCCAAAGCGGTGTTCGCCGACCTGTTGGAGAGCGACGATGCGTACCTCCTCGTCGTGGACTTGCCCGGCGTCACCGCCGAGACGGCTGACGTGCGGTTCGAGGACGGCCGCCTCGTCATCGAAGCCCGACGTGAGAAGAGTCTCCCCCAAGAGTTCCGCTACCTCCGCGAGGACCGCTCGCTGTTCCTCGACGCGGAACTACCCCTCCCGCCGGACGCCTCCGGCGACGGTGCCGAGGCGTCGATGGAACGCGGCGTCCTCGAACTTCACCTCCCCAAGCGGACGGCCACTCCCGAGCGGTCGATTCCGATAACGGACGACTCCGCGGAGTAGGTGGTCACACTGGTCAATCTGCGGGCATACTGGCGGTTCCTCGTCGTCTTCCGTCGATTCCTCCCGCTCATCGTCGCCTACACCAGAGACCGGAATCGGTTCTTCCTGTTCGGTCGGTCACGGCAGGTCACAGCCGAGATGCAGGTCGACAGAGCGGAGATACTGCTCGACACGCTGTTGACGCTCGGGCCGACGTTCATCAAACTCGGGCAACTGCTGTCGACGCGCCCGGACATCCTTCCGCCGGCGTACATCGACGTGCTGTCGAGTTTGCAGGACGACGTCCCACCCGCCCCGTGGGACGAGTCGAGAGTCGTCATCGAAGACGAACTCGGCCCCGTCGACGAGAAGTTCGACGCCTTCGACCGCGACTCCATCAGCGGTGCGAGTCTCGGGCAGGTGTACCTCGCCGAGTACGAGGGCGAACGCGTCGCCGTCAAGATTCGTCGTCCCGGCATCGAGGAACTGGTCGAAGCCGACCTCCGCGTCATCAAATGGTCGATTCCGCTCGTCTCGCGGTTCGTCGGCGAAGGCCAAGCGTTCTCGCTGGACAGCCTCGCCGACGAGTTCGCCAAGACGATTCGAGAGGAGATGGACTACGGCCGCGAACGCGACATGCTCGTCCGGATTCGCTCGAACTTCGAGGAGAACCGCGACATCGTCATCCCCCGACCCATCGACGACGTCTCCGGCCCTCGCGTGCTCACGATGGAGTACGAACCGGGCGTGAAGATTAGCGACGTCGAGACGCTCGACGAGATGGACATCGACCGCCACGAACTGGCGGTCAAACTGCAGGAGATTTACCTGCAGATGATAATCGAAGACGGCGTCTTCCACGCCGACCCCCACCCCGGCAATCTAGCCGTCGACGACGACGGGTCGATTATCTTCTACGACTTCGGGATGAGCGGCACCGTCGACCCGTTCATCCAGGACAAAATCGTCGAGTTCTACATCGCCGTCGCCAACCAGAACATCGACGGCATCCTCGACTCGCTGGTCGAGATGGGGACGCTCTCGCCGGAGGCCGACCGCGAGGTGATGGCGAACGTGATGGAACTCGCCATCGCCGACGTTCGCGGCGAGGACATCGAACAGTACCGCGTCCAGCAGGTGATTCAGCAGGTCGAAGACACCATCTACGAGTTCCCCCTTCGACTGCCCCAGAACATGGCGCTCGTCCTCCGCGTCGCCACCGTCGTCGAAGGCGTCTGTGTGACGCTCGACCCGGACTTCGACTTCATCACCGTGGCGACGAACTATCTCTCGGAGACGGGATACCGCGAGGAGACGGCCAAGCAGTTGGTCGAAGACGCCGGCCGACAACTCCAGCAGACGACGGAGTCGCTCATCACCGTCCCGCCGAAACTCGACCGGACGCTCGACCAACTCGAACGCGAGAACGTCACCGTCAACGTCCGCATCGAGGACAAAAACGACGTGTTCGACCGCCTCTCGCGGCGCATCGCGTACAGTCTGCTGTTCTCGGTCGGCCTGCTCTCGGCGTCGATTCTGTACGCCTTCGGCAACGACTGGCGTTTTGCGGCCGCGATGGTCGGAATCACGCTCCCGATGGGCTTTCTGCTCTACCGGTCGCTGCGCAAGAAGCGCAAAGGCATCCGCGCGCGTCCGCAGTTCACGAGACAAAGCATGCGCGAACGACGCGGCGACTGAGCGCACTCGTCGTCTCGGCCCGTGAGGGCACTGTCGACGCACGGTCGTAGCCGCGGACGACTCGTTTCCAAACCGTTTATACCGCCGCCTCGGTAAGTCGCTGTATGGCGAAACAGCAGAAGCAGGTTCGTGAACTGCAGGAAGGCAGCTACGTCATGATGGACAGCGCCCCGTGTAAAATCGACCACTACAGCACCGCCAAACCGGGCAAGCACGGCAGTGCGAAGGCTCGTGTCGAAGGTCGCGGCGTCTTCGACAGCAAGAAGCGCAGTCTCAGCCAGCCAGTCGACGCGAAGGTCTGGGTCCCAATTATCGACCGAAAGCAGGGTCAGGTCGTCTCGGTCACCGGCGACGACGCACAGGTGATGGACCTCGACACCTACGAGACGTTCACGATGCGCATCCCCGAGGGCGAGGACTTCTCCCCGGAGAGCGAAATCGAATACCTCGAGTACGAAGGCAACCGAAAGGTCGTGTAATGTTCCCCGGGGCGACCGCCGAACGCAGTGACGCGAACTTCGTCATCGTCGGTGCGCCCCTGGACATCTCCACGAGTTTTCAGCCAGGGGCCCGTTTCGGTCCCGATAGAATCCGAAAATTCGCCGAAACGTTCGACGACTACGACCGTCGAACCGACCAGTTCTTCTCGGACCTCGCGGTCCACGACGCCGGTGACCTCCACGCGTGGAGCGACGCCGCCGAGTACGTCCGATTCCTCAGCGGCGAACTCGGCGACGCCGTCGCCGACGGTGCGGTTCCAATCACCCTCGGCGGCGAGCACACCGTTACGGCCGCGGGTGTCCGCGCCGTCGACCCGGACGTTTTCGTCTGTCTCGACGCCCACCTCGACCTCAGAAGCGAGTACGACGGCAACGAGTGGAGTCACGCCTGCGTCACTCGCCGCGTGCTCGACACCGCCGACGAGGCGATTATCCTCGGTGCCCGGACCGGTTCACCCGAAGAGTGGGAGCGCGCCGCCGAAGCCGACGTCACCGTCGTCGCGCCCGAGGACGTCTCCGACTGGACCCCCGAGTTCGACGCCGATTCCTCCGTCTACCTGAGCGTCGACATCGACGGTGCGGACCCCGGATTCGCCCCCGGGACGGGGACGATGGAACCGTTCGGGTTGACGCCGCGGGAGATGCGCGACGTGGTACGCGCCGTCGCCCCGGCGACGGACGGTTTCGACGTGGTCGAAGTGAACGACCGAGACGACGGCCAAGCCGCGTCGCTGGGCGGAAAACTGCTGAAGGAGTTCGTCTACGAGCGGGCGACGGACCAGTAGCCGTCGCTTTCTCTGCTACTTTGTAAAACGCGAGCGACGTCGCCTCTCAGCGACGAAGCACACGTCGCATCTTTCGCGTGATACTGCGCTTTGTTCGACGCGGTAGTCGACGCCAGACGCGAAGCGCGCTGCGGAACTTACTCATAGTAAGTCACCTCGTATTTCGCTCGCAACAGACTGTACGCCATCGGCATAGATAATAGCGGTGGCTGCATTCGCAAGCTTCCGTGTCTGTCGACCGAACACGACGTTCAGCAGACCGCTGTAGCAACACGCGACGACACCCCCCTCACGGAGCGCCGCCCAGACGTTCACCTCTGATTATAAGAGCCGTCGCCTGCGACGTATCGTCATGATATCCGTCGCCTTCTTCGGGAGTCACCCCCTCGGCGAAGCGTGTCTCTCGCAGTTGGACGCCCATCCCGACGTGTCGGTCGAACTCGTCGTCACCTACTCACCAGACGCCGATACGTGGTGGGAGGGTTCGGTGTACGACCTCGCCGACTCGCTCGGCTACCCCACACTCTCGCTCGCCGAAGAACGACAGGTGCTGGAACACGATATCGACTATCTCGTCAGCGTCTACTATCCGAACATTCTCGGCGGCGAACTGCTGGAGCACGCCAATGAGCTATCGCTGAACCTCCACCAAGCCGAACTCCCGCGCTACCGCGGCAGCAACGTGTTCAGCCACGCCATCATGAACGCCCGCGACGACGACCACTGGAGACACGGCACGACGCTGCACGTGATGGCTGAGCGAGTCGACGCCGGCGACATCGTCGCTCGCGCGTTCGTCCCCATCGAGGAGACCGACCGCGCCCGCGACGTGTACGACAAAGCCAACGAGGCCTCCGAAGAGCTGTTCGCCGACGTGCTCCCCGAAATCGTCTCCGGAGAGGTCCACGAGATGGCCCGCCCGCAGTCGGAGTTCGACGGGAAGCGCTACTACTACGAGAAGGACAGCTTGGACGGCGAAAAAGAGATTTCACGCGAAGACCTCGAAACCCGAGACGAACTGGCGCTGTACGACACGATTCGGGCGCTCGACTTCCCGCCGTTCGAACCGGCGTACACGACCGTCGGCGGCGAACGCGTCTACCTCACGGCTGACTACAACGACGCACCGTAGCGCCGTTTCCCTCGGTGCGACTGGTGGACAGTCGTCGTCCGGTCGCATCGGCGCGCGTGGCTACCTCCAAGAGTTCGACCGCCGCCGCGCCGACGCGCCCGTCGGCTTTCGGGTGTCGGGCGCTCTTCGTCGCGTCGAGGAAGTCGACCACTTCTGCTTTCAGCGGTTCGACCGGTTCGACGGTTATCGTCTCGGTTCCTTCCTCGGCGCCCGTCTCCGGGTCGAGGCTGAACGTCTCGTAGTGTTCGTTTTCGAGGTAGTCGATGCGGGCGGCGCGCTCGCTGCCGACGACGACGAGTTCCCGCGACTTGCCGAAGACGGGAACCTGCCACGACGCCGAGATGACGCCCGTCGTCTCGCCGTAACCGAGCGAGAGCGACGCCGTCTCGTCGATGTCGTCGCGGACGAAAGAATCGAGGCGACAGCCGATGTTGTCGGGCCACGCGTCGAGCAGGTAGCCGTAGAGGTCCACGTCGTGGACGGCCACCGAGTAGAGGACTCCGGCACCGCGTCGCGGTTCGCGGAGGGCAAAGCGGTTCGTCCACAGGTAGCGAATCTCGCCGAACTCGCCGGCGTCGATGCGGCGTTTGAGGTCGGTGACGAGCGGGTGGTGTCGGAAGATGTGGCCGACGCCGAGCGTCCGACCGTATCGTTCGGCCGTTTCGACGAGGTCCCAGGCGTTCTGGGCGTCGAGCGTCAGCGGCTTCTCGACCATGATGTCGACGCCCGACGACAGTAGGTCGGTGCCGACACCGTGGTGCGTCGGCGAGGGCGTCGCCACCGTCGCGGCGTCGACACGCCCCGGAAGCGCGCCGACGTCGGTGACGTATTCGGCGTCGAACTCGGCGGCCATCTCGGCCGCACGAGCCTCGTCGACGTCACAGACGACGAGTTCGTCTATCTCTCCGGCGTCTCTGAGTTCCGCGCCGACACGGACGTGGTTCGACCCCCAGTAGCCCGTGCCGACGACGGCGTAGTTCACGCAGGCACCCCGACGAACGACTCGATAGCGTCACAGACTCGCTCGATTTCCTCGTCGGTGATGCGCGGATGCATCGGCAGCGAGAGAATTTCCTCGCAGAGTATCTCCGTCTGGGGGAGCGTCGGCGTCTCGTCCATCTGCTCGACGACGGCCGAGTGCAGGTGTGCGGGCGTCTCGTAGTGGATGCCCGTCTGGATGTCGCGCGCCGAGAGGTGCTCGCGGAGCGCCTCGCGGTTCTCGCTTCGGACGACGTAGAGGTGGTAGACGTGAGAGCCGTCGTCGGCGACGGTGGGCGTCTCGATTCCCTGCATCTCGCCGAGTCGCTCGTCGTACTTCGCGGCGGCGGCGGCGCGTGCGGCGTTCCAGTCGTCGAGATGCGACAGTTGTTCGATGCCGACGGCGGCTTTCATCTCGTCGAGTCGGTAGTTGAGCCCGAGTTCGACGTGCGTTCCCGACTCGTCGCGGCCGTGGTTGCGGATGCGTCGCGCCGTCTCCGCGAGTTCGGCGTCGTCGGTGACGAGCATGCCGCCGTCGCCGCCGACGGTCATGTTCTTCGAGGGGTAGAAGCTGAAACAGCCGACGTCGCCGAGGCTGCCGGTTCGTTCGCCGCGGTAGGTCGCGCCGTGGGCCTGACAGGCGTCCTCGACGACGGCCATCCCGTAGCGGTCGGCGATGTCGTTGATTTCGTCCATCGGTGCGGGTTGGCCGTAGAGGTGTACCGGAGCGATAGCCGTGGGGTTCTCCGCGGTGGCAGCCTTCGCCGCGAGGTCTTCGGGGTCCATCGTGTACGTCTCGGGGTCCACGTCGACGAACACGGGGTTCGCGTCCAGCGAGAGCACGGGACTGGCGGTGGCGAAGAACGTGTGGCCCGGAACGAACACGTCGTCGCCCGCTTCGACACCCGCGCTTCGGAACGCGAGCAGTAGCGCCGCGGTTCCGCTGCTGACGCCGACGGCGTGGTCGACGCCGCAGAACTCGGCGAATTTGGCCTCGAACTCCTCGAGTACCGGCCCTTTGACGTACCGGGTACTCCGGAGTACCGACGCTGCCCGGTCGACGATGTCGTCGTCGACGTATACATCAGTAAATCGTACAGTACCGTCCATAAATATGTCTGAGGGCGTGAACACCTTCGTTATGCGGAGACTTCCGTCTCCGAGGAAGAGCGAAAGCGGTCATTTTGTCGGAGAAGAACAGACAGATTGAGCGACTATCGCTCAGAGCGATTCGTACACTGTTCGGAGTGAATCGGCGTCGTGTGCCCATCCGTACCGACCTTCGACCGCGGCGCGACCGTTCTGTCCTCGTTCTCTCGCGGTCTCCTCGTCGGCCAGTTCCAACACCGCGTCGGCGACGGAGTCGGGGTCACCCGCGCCCGACACCGCTCCCGATTCGGTCTCCGAGACGATGCGTGCGAGCGGTTTCACGTCGCTGACGAGGACCGGTCGCTCCATCGCCATGTACTGAAACAGTTTGTGCGGCACCGTCGTCTCGGTGTGCGGCGTCGACGCGTGCGTGACTGTGCAGACGTCGCTCTCGGCCATGTAGTCGGGGACACGCTCGAAGTCGACCCAACCGGTGTACGTCACCCGGTCGAGAACGCCCAACCGCGCGCAGAGTCCGTTGAACTCCTTTCCGTAGGTGGGTGTTCCCGGCGCGCCGACGACGAGCAGGCGGACGTTCGGTATCTCATCGGCGATGGCCGGAAGCGCGCGAACGACCGTGTCCAGTCCTCGGTGTGGTGCGAACTTCCCGACGTACGAGAGCGTGAACGCCTCGTCGTCGGCTTCCGGGACCGTCTCGACTTCTTTGGGGTCGAACTTCTCGACTTCGACGGTGTTGCCGACGACAGTCACCGACTCGGGCGACGCGTCGCAGTTGTCGAGATAGTGCTCTCGTCCCTCTTCGACGGGCGTCAGCACGTGGTCGGCCTCGCGGACGCAGCGCTCCTCGATTCGTTTCCAGCGCCGAACCGGCTGAAACGCGTAGTCGGCGATGCGCGCCGGACTCCTGTACACGTCGCTGGGTTCGTCCATCCGTCGCCACTGCCGAATCGCCTCGGGGTAGTTCTCGTGGAGGTCGGCGACGACGGGGACGCCCGTCTCCTCGCGGACCGACAGCGCCGTCCGAACCAGCGGCAGGTCGTGGATGTGCAGTGCGTCCGCGCCGTCGTCGACGGCCTCGCGCATTGCGTCGGCCCACAGCGGGTGGACTCGCTGGGTCAGGAATCGGAGCGTCTCGGGCCACCGTGCGGTCGACGACCGGCCGTAGACGGTGAGGCGGCGTACCTCGACGCCGTCGATGGTTTCGTGTTCTGGGAGGTGTGACTGGCCGCGACAGAGCAGTTCTACCTCGTGCCCGGCGTCGAGGAGCGCCGACGCTTCCTTTGCGACCCGTACGTCGGTCGGATACTGCTTGCGCAGTACCATACAAATCCGCATCTGATGACACGAGATGTGATTGTCGTAGATTGTTATGCGTCGCGTACCGCATCTCGAACGGGGACACGTATGCGTGCGGACCGCACGGTACGGAGGTCGTAACGAAGGCCCTCCGGCCCCGACTGCAGGCGAATGAACGGGAGTCCACGGGCCGAGAGTCCTCGCGACACGCCTCGACGCCGCTGTCGGGTGAACACGCCGTGGTAGCGCTCGAACGCGACAGCATCGCGGTGTTCGGGTCGCGCGTCTTCACCCGACTGCTGGGCTTTCTGAGCGTCATCTACTTCGCGCGCGCCCTCGGCGCGGAGTCGCTCGGCATCTACTTCACGTTCCAGACGCTCGTGAGTATCCTCACGCTCGCGGCGAGCGTCGGTCTCCCCGGCGCGACGGTCAAACGGATGAGCCAGCAGGAGACCGCCGACGAGAGAGCGCCGTATCTCACCGCCGCGTTGCTCTTGGCCGTCGGCACCTTCGGCATCGTGTCGCTCGCGGTGTTCGTCTTCGGGGCACGCGTCGACTCGTTCGTCGACCTCGAAACCGCGGCCCCGCTTCTCGTGCTCGTCGTCGGTCTCGGCGCGTGCCGGAGCATCCTCGTCAGCGCGCTTCGCGGTGAACAGAAAGTGTCGGTGTCGGGGCTTCTCGACCTGTTCGGTCAAGTCGTTCGCCTCGTCGTCTCCATCGCGCTCATCGCGGAGTTCGGCGTCGTCGGCCTCATCTACGGCTCCGCGGTGTCGCTGGCGCTGTCGGCGCTCGTCTCCTTCTGGCTGCTCGATACCTCGCTGACGCTGCCGACGCGCGGTGCAATCGAACACCTCGTCGAGTTCGCCCGCTACACGGCGGGCATGAACGTCAGCCACCTCGCGTACACGTGGGCGGACACGCTCGTCCTCGCGGCGTTGGCGTCGAAAGCCGCCGTCGGCGTCTACGAGTCGTCGTGGCGACTCACCGGCATCACGCTGCTCGGTGCGCAGGCCATCGGTATCGCACTCGCGCCGACTATCACCCGCTGGCACGAGAACGGCGACATGGACGGTATCGAACAGGCGTTCAGACAGGCGCTCACCTACGCGGTGATGTTCGTCATCCCCGCCATCGTCGGCGTTGCGCTCCTCGGCGACGACCTGCTCTCGACGCTGTATCAGTTCGAGACGGGCGCGACGGTGCTTCTCATCCTCACCGTCGGGCAACTCGCTCAAGCCGTCAAATACGTCACCCAGAACGTCCTGTTCGGCATCGACCGCCCGGACATCGTCTTCTGGACGAACATCGTCTCGCTCGTGGCGAACCTCGCGCTCAACGTCGTCCTCGTCAGCGAGTTCGGCATCTACGGCGCGGCGGTGGCGACGCTCACGACGGCGGCCGTCGCCGCAGTCGCCCAGATTTGGCTGCTCCGTCGGGAACTGACGCTCTCGGCGGACTGGGGAGCTATCGGCTGGCAGGTCGGTGCCGCCCTCGTGATGGGTGCGGCTATCTACGCGCTCGACCGAGTCGTCGCCGGTGACACCATCGTCGGCGTCGTCAGCCTCGTCGGCGCGGGGGCGGTCGTCTACGGCCTCGGCATGCTGGCGCGCGAGGACGTGCGCCTCCGACTGCGCTCGGCGCTGGAGTCGACGTGAACGTGGCGGCCGCTCCCGAAATCCGGCGCGTCGCGTAGGGGCCACATACTAAACCCCGTCTCGGCCGACGAGTCGCGTATCGAATGCCCCGAAACGTCGTCGTCCTCTGTCTCGACACCGTCCGCAAGGACTTCTTCGACCGCTTCGCGCCGCGTCTGCAGGAACGCGCCGACGTAACCTTCGAGCAGTGCCGCGCCGCCAGCGGCTGGTCGGTGCCGAGTCACGCGAGCATGCTCACCGGCGAACTTCCTTCTGAACACGGTGCGACCGCTTTCTCGCCGCGTCTCGACGCGCTCGAAACTGAAGACACGTTCGTGGGCGACCTGTCCGAACATCGCTCGCTCGGCATCAGCACCAACGTCTACGCCGGTTCCGCGTACGGCTTCGACGCGCACTTCGACGACTTCCTCGACGTGACCCGTGACCGCCGCCGACCCGAAGGTCTCGACGTCGCGGAGTTCATCGCCGACCACGACGAACCCGGCATCGACCGGTATCTCGATATCGTTCGCGCGGCGCTCGACCACGACAAACCCGCTGCGAGTCTGTACAACGCCATCGCCCTTCAACTCGACAGCGCGACCCGAAACCGTCTTCCGACGCCGTTCGACGACGGCGCGAAGACGGTTCGACGCGAACTGCGCTCACGTCTCGCCGGCCGCGACGACCCCACCGTCGCCTTCTGCAACCTGATGGAGGGCCACGAACCGCACCGCGACACGCTCGGCTACGACCGAACCATCGCCGGAACACCGCTCGGCTGGTCGACGCAGGGACTGAAACCGTGGCACGTCGTCGGCGACGTAGACGACGAAACCGAGACGAAACTACAGCGCTACCGCGGACTGTACGCCGCGAGCGTCGACTACCTCGACCAGCAGGTGGCGGCGCTCGTCGACGACCTGCTCGCGTTGGACCGCGAGACGACTGTCGTGATTACCGCCGACCACGGCGAGAATCTTGGAACCGCCGCCGACGGTGGTCTCCTCGGTCACGTCGGCAGTCTCTCGGAGGGCGTCCTCCACGTCCCGCTGCTCCTCGTCAACCCGCCCGAAGGCTACGACGACGTGGAGTCCGAACTCGTCTCACATCTCTCGCTTCGCCGCCTGATTCGCGGTCTAGGACGGGATGAGACGCCCGACGTGACGACCGACGTCGCACCCGCGGAACTGCTCGGGTTGACGCCGGGCAACGACCCGCTCGTCGACATCGATTCCGACAGATTCGACCGGTCGATTCGCTGTGCATATCGGGAGAAGGAGAAGTACGAGTGGGACAACAACGGTAGTGTCGTCCACTACGACTTAGTCGCCGAACGACCGGGATGGCAACGGGAGGTGGAGTCGGAGACCGAATCCGAACCGCCCACGTGGGCGACGGACCCGTTCGACGAGTCGGTGTCGACAGCGCGTGAACGGGCGAAAGCGGCCGCGAGTGACGACGGCCCGACCGGAAGCGTCGAGCGTCGGCTCCGGGATTTGGGATACGTCTAAACTCTCTGCGCGGCGAACGGTCGCGCGCTAAAGCCCGTCTTTTCTCCGGAGAATGCGACGCATAACTAACCCCGAATAGTCAGATTTCGTGAGCGTATGCGAGAGAAGATTCTCAACAACTGGGTAAAGCAGGCACCAGCGCCGCCGAACATCCAGTATCTCCGGGACGCCGAGCGCTACTCGGCGTGGGACCAACTGGGCTCGCAAGGCCGCGTGCTCGACATCGCCTCCGAATCCAACGTCACGGCCGGTCTCGACGCCGACCACGTCACGCGTCTCGACTTCGCGCCGGAAGCTATCGAGTACGCCGCCGAACTTCTGGGCGACGACGTCGACGAGTACGAGTCGACCGACCCCGAACACCCCGAACTCCCGTTTCCCGACGACCACTTCGACGCCGCCGTCTCCATCGGCCCGTACGACTGGAAGTTCTTGGACGTCGACGCACTCACTCGTGAAGTCCACCGCGTGCTGAAACCCGACGCTCGGTTCGTCTTTTCGGTGCCGACACCCCGTTCGCCGTACTGGAACCGCGGGCGCAACAAGTACCGCTACTTCGAACCTGACGAAGCGCTGTCGCACATGTCGCCGGACTTCCGCCTCGGCGACGTCGACCTCGTGTTCCAGTACCCGTACTACCCGCACCGCGCCATCAACCTCCTCGACGAGGAGTATCAGGAGTACTTCGTCGACGCCGCGTGGTGGGCCACCGACAAACTCACCGAACACGGCCTGTGGGACCGCGCGGCGTATCTCGTTCTCGGCGCGGAGAAACTCGACTACGACGGCTTCCTCGACGGCGGCCTCGACGCCCTCTTTCGGTCGACCGACGAGAACGGCTTCTGGGACGAAGAGGAGGAGAAGTTCGTCCGTGCGCTCGACTACGAACTCGGCGACGACGGCCCGACGTGGAGCGTCGACGACAGCATCCAGTGGCGCTACGCACCGTTCGCACTTCTGGGGTCGATGCAGTGGCGCTCTTCCTCGCTTGCAAGCGACGAGTACGACGACCAACTTCGCCAAGAACTGGAGTACTTCACCGCCCGCGTCGGCGAAGACGACACGCTCGCGGAGATGCCGAGTTACGGCATCGGTCCACTCACCGCCGCCTTCGCGCTCGCCGCGGAGACGTTCGACGACCCGAACTACGGCCGCACGGCCCGACATCTGTTCGACCACGCCGTCGACCGCTTCGACTTCACCGACGCCGAGGACAGTTTGCTCGCCTACGGCTGGTCGTATCTCTACGAGTACGAGCCGACCGACGACGTGCGCGACGCGCTCGAAGACGCGCTCTGGTCGATGAACGAACGGCTGACGATGCGCCACACGTTCCGCTTCGAGAACGTGACGACGCGTCGCCACCAGAACCAGATGTACACCGTCTGGGGTCTCGCCCGCGCCATCGAGGTGCTGGAGATGCCCGGCTACCTCGACACGCTCGAAGAAGTGCTGGATTTCGCCGTCGACGAACGAATGCGCGAGGACGGCGCGTTCATCTGGGAGGACGTCTCCTGGCGTAGACGCCGCAAAGCCGACGTGCTCGCCAAAGTCGGCTTCCGACCCGCCCACTGGAAGTTCCTCTACGAGTGCCACCAGACGTTCTTCGTCAACGCCGTCTCACACTACTACGACGCCGGCGGGCGCAAGGATTACGACCGTGACGTCGCTCGCGCGATGGCGTGGATATACGGCGAGAACGACCTCGGAACGAACCTCGTCGACGAGAGCGGCCTCGGCGTTCCGATGCGATTCCTGACGACGAGCGGCCGGATGGACGTCGACGACCAGATGTTCAAAGGCGCGTACGAGGTCGGTTCCTACGTGATGGCGCTGACGAACCTGCTCTCGGAACCGTTCCGACCGGAGGGGAGAACTGACCCGCAGACCTCCCGACGCAAGACGATGGTGCAGCGATGAGCGTCTGCGTCGTCGGCCTCGGCTACGTCGGCTTGCCCACGGCGTTGCTGTTCGCCCAGCATCACGAGGTCGTCGGCGTCGACATCGACGAATCTCGCGTCGACGCACTCAATCAGGGCACACTTCCCTTCGAGGAACCAGGCCTCCCGGAGCTGTTCGAAGAGGTGCGAGAAAACTTCAGCGCGGCGGTCGCACCCACTGAAGACGCCGACGTGTACGTCATCGTCACGCCGACGCCGCTGGACCAGACCGTTGACGTGGCCGACCTCACGGCGGTTCGCGCCGCCGCCGAAGCCATCGGCGACGTTCTTTCACCGGATGACCTCGTCGTGCTCGAATCGACCGTGCCGCCGGGAACGACAGAACGTCTCGTGGTGCCGTCGCTCGAACTCGGCGGCCTCTCCCGCGAGCAGTTCGACGTGGCTCACTGTCCGGAGCGAGCGATTCCCGGCCGAACGCTCGACGAAGTCGTCGGCAACGACCGGGTCGTCGGCGGCCTCGACGTTGACGCTGCCCTTCGCGCCCGTGAACTCTACGCCGATGTCGTGGAAGGAACGATTCGAACCACCGACGCGACGACGGCGGAGTTCGTCAAACTGATGGAGAACACCCACCGCGACGTCAACATCGCGCTGGCCAACGAGTTCGCCAAAATCGCCGAGGAGATAGGTGTCAACGTTCACGACGCCATTCCGCTGGCGAACGAACACCCGCGCGTCGACGTGCTCTCGCCGGGACCGGGCGTCGGCGGGCACTGCATCACTATCGACCCACGGTTCCTCGCGCAGCGAACCGACAGCGACCGACTCATCTCGGTCGCCCGCGACGTGAACGACTCGATGGCCGCGCACGTGCTCGGTCTCGTGACGGACCGCCTCCGCGGCGACCACCACGCGACGATTACGGTGCTCGGCGCGGCGTACAAAGCCGACGTGGGCGACACCCGCGAGACGCCCGCGCTTCCGTTCGTCAAGTTGGCCGAGAACGCCGGCTACGAAGTCCGCGTCCACGACCCGCACGTCTCGGAGTTCGCCGTAGAGCCCACAGAACTCGACGCCGCGGTACTCGAAAGCGACTGTCTCGTCGTCCTCACCGGCCACGAGGCGTTCGCCGACGTCGACCCCGAACGGATGGCCGAGTTGATGGACGGCCGCGACGTCGTCGACGCGAGAGCGACGCTCGACCGTGAATCTTGGGAGAGCGCTGGCTTCGACGTTCGAGTGCTCGGCGACGGCCGATAACGCCCGAAAAGCCACGCATCCCGCGGCTTTTAGTGGTACTCACGTGACACTGCGAGCGTGCAGAAAGACCTCCCGCTCGCCGCCCTCTGTGGAGTTGTCGTCGGAGTTGGAACCTACGCACTGCTTGTCACCGACTGGTTCGTTGCAGGAGCAGTGACGGCCGTGTACGCCGGAGCGACGTACTTTTATCTCGCGTTCGACGTCTCACTTCTCGGTCGTGCAGTACGGTTCGACGAGACCGAAGATAGAGTCGGCTACGCGGTCGGTCTGTTCGGACTGAGCGTCAGTCCGCTGGCGCTCGCAAACCAGTACGGCGGAGACGGAACGTCGACGCTCCCGCTCGTGGTGTTGTTCGTCGGGACAATCGCGTTTCTGCTCCTCGCTTCGCAGGCACAGCGACAGGGCGAACACACTTCCTGACGCCTGAGGGGAGCGAATCTTCGGGCGAATTTGACGACGCTACTCGCAGAGCCGTTCGTACATCCGACAGAGTCGTTCTCCATCGCGCTCCCAGTTGTACGTCGTCTCGACGGCCCGCCGCCCGTTTTCGCCGAGTCGGCGACACGCCTCCGGATTCCGAGCCAGTTCCGAAAGCACCACCCCCAACGACGCGCCGTCACCTGCAGCGAACGTCCGGCCCGCGTCCGTTTTCGAGACGATTCGGGCCAAGGGTGCCACGTCGCTCGTGACGACGGGTGTGCCGGTCGCCATGTACTGAAACAGTTTGTGCGGCACCGTCGTCTCGGTGTGCGGCGTCGACGCGTGCGGGACGAGACAGACGTCGCTGGCGGCGACGACACCCGGCACGCGCTCGAAGTCGACCCACCCCGTGAACGTCACTCGGTCGTCGACACCGTATTTTCGAGCCAGCGCCCGCAGGCGCTCCTCGTAGGGACCGCCGCCGGAACCGACCAAGAGGAGATGAACGTTCGTCGATTCGTCCATCGCAGCGACGGCTTCGACCGTCGCGTCCAATCCTCTGTGTGCGCCGAACCCGCCGACGTAGGTGACGACGAACGCGTCGTCCGGCAGGTCGGCGACGATTTTGGAGTCGGCTTCCGCGTCGGCGAACGCGGCGCGTTCGACGGTGTTTCCGACGACGGTGACGTGTTTAGCTATCGCCCCGCAGTCGACGAGATAATGCTCTCTGGCTTCCTCGACGACGGTCACGACGTGGTCGGCGCGGGTGACGCAGCGTTTCTCCAACCGCTTGAGGCGGCGAATCGGCCGGCAGAGTCGACCGACGAGCAACCCCGGACGCTTGAGCGTGTCGACCGTCGAGTACGGTCGTCGCCACTGGCGGACCGCCTCCGGAAAGTTCTCGTGGAGGTCGGCGACGACCCGCACACCGTGTCGGCGTCGGGCGACGAACGCCGTCCGAACCAACGGCAGGTCGTGGACGTGAAGCGCGTCGACGTCCGACTCGTCGAGCAGTTCGTCGAGTGTGCGAACCCAGCGCGGGCGTATCACGGTCAGCAAGTTACAGGCCACGTCGCCGGCACGGACGAGCGTCGACACCGGGCCGCCGTCGCTGCCGACGCGGACGATGTCGATTCCAGCGACGGTTTCGCGCGCAGGTTGGCCGTCCCGACCGCTGCAGAGCAACGTCACTCGGTGGCCGCCCGCTAAGAGCGCCTCGGCCTCCTTTCTGACGCGAATATCGTCCGGGTAGGTGTCGGCGAGAAGCATACAGACGTGGAGGCTGGCGTCTCGCTCGTCGGTTGCGTGGTTTCGTTCGACATCCGATTCCGGGCGCTCTGTCGACGCTGCCGGTCGGCCTTCGGTCTCCACGCTCATCGGTTCGGGACCGCTGGCTCCTCGCTCGGTTCTTTATCTGCCCGTTCGTCGACCCACTCACGGACGTGTGAGACGATTCGTTCTCCCGACCGACCGTCGCCGTAGAGGTCCGGGTGGCCGGTCATCGACTGTCGTTTTTCGTCGTCCGAGAGCAGTGTTTCGAGACGGGCTTGCAACGCCGCGGGCGTCACCAGTTCGTTGACGCCGGCGTCGACCGTCTCGGGTCGCTCGGTGTTCGGGCGAACGGTCAGACACGGCACTTCGAGCACCGACGACTCCTCTTGGACGCCGCCGGAGTCGGTGACGACGACGCGGGCGTTCGACAGCAGGTCGAGGAAGTCGAGGTAGTCGAGCGGTTCGACGACGCGAAGCGACCCGGACGGGTCGTAATCGAGGTCGTCAATCGCCGCCGCAGTCCGCGGATGCGCCGGGAAAACCACGGGGTCGGTCTGGTCGTCGAGGGCACGCAGAATTTCGCGGAGGCGTTCCGGGTCGTCGGCGTTTCGCGGCCGGTGAATAGTCGCCACACCGTACGACTCCTCGCGGAGGTCGAACCGGTCGCGAACGGTCGACTGCTCGGCGGCGATGGTCGAATGTTCGAGACAGGCGTCGACGACGGTGTTGCCGGTGACGAACACGTCGGCGGCGACGGACTCCGAGCGGAGTCGCGCCGCGGCGTCCTCAGTCGGTGCGAACGCGAGGTCCGTGACGTGGTCGGCGACGACGCGGTTCGTCTCCTCGGGCATCGAGCGGTCGAAACTCCGCAGGCCCGCTTCGACGTGCGCGAACGCGGACGGTCGTTTGCTCGCCGCCAGCGCCGCCGAAAGGACGGCGTTCGTATCACCCTGTGCGACGACGACGTCCGGAGCGTGCCGCTCCAGCAGTTCGTCGACGGCGACGAGGGCGCTCGCGGTCTGTTCGGCGTGGCTACCGCTGCCGATTTCGAGGTTCTCGTCGGGCGCGTCCAGCCCCAACACCTCGAAGAAGCGCTCGCTCAACGACGCGTCGTAGTGTTGGTTCGTGTGGACGAGCGTTACGTCGACGGCGTCGTCGGCCGCTGCCGCCCGCAGCACCGGCGCGACTTTCACTAACTCCGGTCGCGTGCCGACGACGACGAGTATCTCCACTGGGAAACGCTGCCCCGAAGAACCGGACATACTCGTCTCTCTCTTCGCCGATACTACACTCTTACGTGACTGTTCAGTTCCTGAGAATTGGCCGAACAGTAATGCGCGTGCCTGTAGAACACTCCGAGCAATGCGAACAGTCAGCGCGCTGATACCGACGTACGAACGGGCCGACTACGTCGGCGGGGCGATAGAGACGGTCCTCGGCCAGACCCACGAGGCGATGGAAGCCGTCGTGGTCAACGACGGGTCGACGGACGACACTCGGGACGTGCTCTCGGCGTACGAAGACGACGACCGGGTGACGGTCCTTCACAACGAGACGAACCGCGGCATCGCGTACAGTTTCAACCGTGCGGCAGCGAACGCCAGCGGCGAGTACCTCTGTATCCTCGGCGACGACGACAGATGGCATCCCGAGAAAATCGAACGCCAACTGGACGTGTTCGACTCGCTCTCCGACGAGTACGGTGTCGTCTACACCGGCGGCGTGATGACCAACGGTGACAGCGTCACCCGACGATACCGACCCGGCCGTCGTGGCCGAATCTACCCCGAGGTTCTCGTCACCTTCGGCCTCCACCCGCATTCGAGCCACATGATTCGCCGCGACTGCTTCGAGGCTATCGACGGGTTCGACGAGTCGTTCCCTCGCGGCGTCGACTGGGAGATGAACGTCCGTCTCGCCAAGCGGTACAAGTTCGAGTACATCGACGAACCGCTGGTCCGCCGGCAGATGCACGAGACGAACGTCTCGAACGAACCCGAGCAGTCGACGGTCACCGAGATGATGTGGGAGAAGTTCGGCGACGAGATGCGCGAGCGACCCGAGATTGCCCGCCGGTTCAAAGCGACGATGAGCGGCAGTCAGGCGTACACCGAACTGAAGTGGGGCAACCACCGCGACGCCGTCAAACACAGTTTCGACGCCCTCCGTCTCGCACCGAGTGCGTCGCGCGGCCTGAAGTTCCTCCTGTCGCTCACCGGCCCACGCGGGTTCGAGGCGGCGGCGACGGCGCGACAGACGGTGGCGAGACGAAACGCCGAGCAAATCGAAGACGAGTGGTGGATTTCGGCGTCGACGTCGGGGTCCACCGAAGACGACAAACCCGACTACGCTCGGGTCGAGAGTCGTCAGTAACGAGACTGTTCACTCCGTGTCGACGACGCCCGTCGCTGACTGTTCGACGATTCGTCGGCACGTCGACGGTGTAGCACGGTTCGACGATTTTCCGCGAATCTTCCACTGGGGGTTTCGAGCGACCGGCCGATAGCCGGTTGTTGCTTCCGTTCTCCGAGTACAGCAATTATCCGAGTAGGCCCCATCTACTCCACCAAATTCTGTCGAATTTGACTGTCTTCTCTACAGATACGTATCGAGGAGTCGTCGGTGTCGGTACGTAGGCCGTAACGAAGGGGGTCCCACGGTATCTCGAACTAATGTCTCCGCGTACCCGCGTACGGGTTAGTCGGTATCGCCTCGGTGGTGGTCGTGGTCTCCGTTGAGCGTGATGGTGCTGCCTTGTTCGCCGGACGGATTACGGTTCGTCTCGTTGGCTTTCTGAGCGTCATCTACTTCGCGCGAGAACTCGGAGCGGCGGCGCTGGGTATCTACTTCACGTTTCGCTCGGTCGTCTCGGTTCTCACACTCCTGTCGTATCTCGGCCTCCCGGATGCGACGGTCAAACGAGTCAGCCAAGAAGACGACGACGACGCCAGAGCGCCGTATCTCACGGCGGCACTGCTCGTCGCTGGCGGCGTGTTCACCCTCGTTACCGGCGTCGTCGTTCTCTTTGGCGACCAACTGGTGAGTTACATCGAACTCCAGGCGGCGGTGCCGCTCATCGTCCTCTTCGTCGCCCTCGGCACGTCCCGGGGCATCCTCTTCGGCGCGCTCCGCGGTGAGGACCAGATTTCGGTTACCGCCGGCTTGGAGACGCTCGGCACGCTCTCGCGCGTCGCGCTCTCGGTCGCGTTTCTTCAGTGGGGATACGGCGTCATCGGCCTCGTCTACGGCGGAGCCGTCTCGATGCTTCTGACGACGGCACTCGCGTTCTACTTCGTCGACGCCGGCTTTGCGATTCCGACGCTGGCGTCGGTCCGACGGCTCGTGGATTTCGCTCGCTACACCATCGGCATGAACATCAGCCACCTGACGTACACGTGGGCAGATACGATGGTGCTCGCGTTCTTCGTCTCGAAAGCCTCCGTCGGCATCTACGAGACGTCGTGGCGACTCACCGGTATCTCGCTCATCGGCGCGCAGGCTATCGGTCTCACGCTGATACCGGCGGTGACGCGGTGGCACGAGAAGGGTGACATCGCCGGCATCGAACGAACGTTCGCCAAAGGCGTCGGCTACGCGATTGCGTTGGTGTTGCCGGCAGTCATCGGCGTCGCCGTTCTCGGCGAGGAACTGCTGTCGGTGTTGTACGGCTTCGAAACCGGCGCGACGGTGCTTCTAGTGCTCATGGTCGGGCAACTGGCACAGGCGATAAAGTACGTCACCGAGAACGTGTTGGTCGGCATCGACCGCCCGAAGGCCGTCTTCCGAACGAACGTACTGTCGGTGCTCGCAAACGTCGGTCTCAATCTGCTACTGGTCCCTGCCATCGGGATGTACGGGGCGGCGGTTGCAACGCTGACGACGGCATCTATCGCCGTCGCAGCGCAACTGTTCTACCTCCGTCAAGACCTCTCTTTGACCGCTGAGTGGCGCTGGGTGTCGTGGCAAGTCGTCGTTGCGCTGACGATGGGTGTCACCGTCTACGCACTCGAACAGTGGCATCACATCCCACAGAACACTGTTAGCGGCGTCGTCGCACTCGTCGCTGCTGGTGCGGTTATCTACGGCTGTGGAATGCTGGCACAACGCGACATCAGGACGAGAGTGCTGGCAGTGCTTCCGTAGCGGGAGTTACAAACGGACGGCCCGCTTCGGTTCGACTATGCGCCTCTCGACGCTGACCGACCGTCTCGACGACACGCTCCGAACCGACGCGTACGCCGACATCGACGCGAGCGCGAACGGCCTCCAAGTCGGCCCCGAGGACGCGGAGATAACTCGGGCGGCCGTCGCCGTCGACGCCGCCGTCGCGACCGTCGACGCCGCCATCGAGGCCGATGCCGACCTCCTGCTGACGCACCACGGCCTCTCGTGGGGCGGCATCGAGCGCGTGACGGGCAAACAGTTCCGACGAATCGCACCGCTCGTCGACAACGACATCGCGCTGTACGTCTCACACCTGCCGCTCGATGGCCATCAGGAACTCGGGAACGCCGCTGGTGTCGCCGACGTACTCGGCCTCGTCGACAGAGAACCGTTCGGCGAACTCGGACCCGAACATATCGGCCAGCGTGGCCGGACGAGCGACCCGCTCGACGCGACCGACGTTTCGACAGCGCTCGACGCTGCGCTGGATACCGGGAGCCGCGGCGTACAGGCTCTCGAATTTGGCCCCGACGACATCGAAGAGATCGCTATCGTCACCGGTAGCGGCGTCGACTGGTTGGACGAAGCCGTCGACGCAGGTGTCGACGCGCTCGTGACGGGCGAAGGCAAGCAGAAAGCGTACCACGAGGCGCGTGAGGCGGGCATCCACGTCTTCTTGGCCGGCCACTACGCGACGGAGACGTTCGGCGTACAAGCGTTGGCGAAGCAACTCGCCGACTGGGGTGTCGAGACGACGTTCGTCGACCACCCGACCGGTCTCTGAGCGCACAGACTACCGATTACCGGCTTCTGTCGAGCCTGTGAGGTAGCGAACAGACGACAGAGTTGCGCACGCGGCCGGGTCGTCGTACACCCGCACTGCCCGGACCGCGACAACGGGTCAGGTCACGCGCCGGGGTGGCCACGTTACCGCCGATAAACGTTCGTGCGCATCGACTCGGCGCTGCGTTAGATAGGGGACTCCACGCTGTGTCAGTCGTACGTCGACGTGAGGTGCGACAGTATCTCGTCGACGAACGGCTCGTCGTAGGTCCAAAAGCCCCGGAACGCGCCGTCTTCGATTTCCTCGGCGACGAGTCCACAGGCGGCTTCCGTGTACGTGCTTCCGTCGAAGACGACGAACCACGTCCGCCCGATTTCGGCCGCGGATTCGACGTGGTACGTGACACCGTCTATTTGCGGTTCCGTATTGTCGGCGAGGTACACGTGGATATCCAACTCCGTCTCGGCGAGTCGACGGTACACCGAGCGTTGCTTTTCGAGCGGCTCGGTCGACTGAAACCCACATCTGAGCGTCCCGTGTCCGGTTCGCCACGCCCGTTCTTCGATTTCTCTGGATACGCCGACCATCTGTCGTCTGTCGAAGGAGGCGAACACCGCGTTGTCGAGAATCTCGAACAGCGGCCGGTAACTCGTCTCGGCGTCGTTCTCCCACGGCCGACGAATCGGCGGCGTCAGAAGGTGTCCGAGTTCGTCTATCCCCAGCGCACCCGAGAACCCTTCGTCGTCGCGGATGACGACGAACCCGGGTGGGCCGTCGTCCGGGAGCGTTCGTCGTTCGATGGAGACGTTTCTCGTCTCGAACTGTTGTAACGGGACCGTCGCGTCCTCGGGCGCGTAGACGATAATCTGTTTGCGCCGGTCGGCCACATCTGCAATAAACTGGTCGAGTGTCATCGATGCCTCCGTTTCGGAACGCGGAGTCGACAGTGTCGGCTGTGGACTCGCTTACGACTCCTCGCCGGCGTTCGTTCCGTCGGGTCCGGACTCGTCGGCCCCTGCACTCTTGTCGGTCTCAGTATCCCCGTCGTTCGTTCCGCTCTGGGCGTCGCTGCCGCGGTCGCCTCCCGTTTTCCCCGAACTCTCGGCGTCTCCAAACCTGTTTTCCCCCTCGTGTCGGCGCGCGTACACCACGAGGTCGTACAACGCCGCCGGAACCGTTTCGAGCGACAGTTCGTCTCGGTCGCGGTCGTACGTCACGTAGCCGGCCGCTTCGAGTTTCGGAACGTGGGTGTGGTGAAGCACGAGCCACACTTTCTCTCGTTCGTCCGCTGTGACAGCGTGCCAGTCAGCCGAATGTGTCCACCCGGCGACGACGTCGGCGAGTTCCTCGAGCGACAACTGCTCGAACTGCAAGAGCGCATAGAGCGTGAACCGCCGGTATCTGTCCGCGAGCACCGCGAACATCTCGTCGTCGACAGCCGTCGCTTCCGAGACGAGTGCGCTGTCGACGCCGACGTGTTCCTCGTTGACTCTTCCCACAGTCGTGGCTAAACGAAGCGTGTGTAAGTGCTTTTCGTACGGACGAACGGAGATTCCGGTCCGGTGACCGACGGCGGCCGGTGTCACCCCGCCTCGGTCAACCGTGGCCAACTGCCAGAGCGGTCGGCGTGGCACTCGGACGGACCGCGTGGTTGAAATCGCCCCCCGACACACCAACTGGTATGAGCGACGACGGTCACGACCACGACGGGACGGACGGCGGCGAGAGCCACGATGAAGCGGGCGACGACCACGAGTACCACCCGCCGCGCCGCGACGAGTTCGACCACGACCCGGTCGGCCACACCGACGTCCGCGGCGGCATGACCGTCTCGGAACTCGTCGACGAGTACGGCAAGGCGGGCATCGGCGCGGCGGCAGTCCACGAGGCCGTCGACGTGTACGCCGAGATGCTTGCGGACGACGACTGCACGGTCTTTCTCTCGCTCGCGGGCGCGATGGTGCCGACGGGAATGCGGAAAGTCGTCTCAGACCTCATCCGCGACGGCCACGTCGACGCGCTGGTGACGACCGGCGCGAACCTCACCCACGACGCCATCGAAGCCATCGGCGGCAAACACCACCACGGGGCCGAACACGCGGAAGGCAAGACGGCGCGCGAACACGACGAGACGCTGCGCGACGAAGAAGTCGACCGCATCTACAACGTCTACCTCCCGCAGGAACATTTCGCGCTGTTCGAGTCGCACCTCCGCGCCGAAGTGTTCCCGCCGCTCGAAGAGGAGGGAAGCGTGGGCATCGAACGCCTCTGCCGGGAACTCGGCCGCGCGAACAGCGAAGTAAACGAACGCGAAGATATCGAGGAGGACGCCGGTGTCGCCGCCGCAGCGTACGAGTCCGACGTACCAATCTACTGTCCCGCAGTGCAGGACTCCGTGTTCGGCCTACAGGCGTGGATGTACTCACAGACCTCGGAGTTCACCCTCGACGCGCTCTCGGACATGACGCCGCTGACGGACCTCGCGTACCACGCCGACAAGGCGGGTTGTCTGCTCGTCGGCGGCGGCGTCCCGAAAAACTTCACGCTGCAGACGATGCTCGTCACGCCCGGCGCGTACGACTACGCGGTCCAGATTACGATGGACCCCGCCTCGACGGGCGGCCTCTCGGGGGCGACGCTCGACGAAGCGCGGTCGTGGGGCAAGTTGACGAAGGAGGCCCGAAACGTCACCGTGCAGGGCGACGCGACGGTGTACCTGCCGCTCTTGGTCGCGGCAGCGAGAGAACGAATCGAGAACTGAACCGGTCGCAGCGGTCACCTCTCGTCACGTTACGGCAGAAACGACGACGAGACGGTCGTACAGTCGTGATACCCTTCTTGGTCGTACAACTTCGTGTGCCCGCCGGTGACGTACAGACGGCCGTCGATGACGCCGTCGACACAGCCGACCCGGGGGGTGTCTCCGTCGGGAAGTGACGTGTCGAACTCGTCGGCGACGGGGTCGTAGCGGTGACAGAACGACCGGAACGAATCGATAGAGAGCGACTCGCCGTTTTCTCGGAATAGCCCGTGTGTGAGGTACAGTTCGTTGTCGATGACCGGGTCGTTCGTCGTCGTGTAGTGGCCCGGAACCGGCGTCGGTGCGGCCTCCTCCCACTCGTCGGAAACGGGGTCGTAGCGGAAGTTCGAGTCGGTCGACCCGGCGGTACTTTTGACGCCGCCGAGGGCGTGAATCTTCGTTCGGCCGTCGACGACGACGCGGGCGACACAGGGCCAGCGCTTCGCTTCCGGTATCTGTGCGAGGCTGTCGTCGACGACTTCCTCGGCTTCCGGGTCGAACGCCCACAGTCGATGCTCGTCGAACGACCAGTGGAGCGTGCCGCCGGTGCCGTGGTTCGTCGCGGTGTCCGACTCCGTGTCGCCGGTGCCGCCGCCGACGCAGTAGATGTATCCGCTCTCGGGGTCGTAGACGCCGCCCATCGCCCACGTCGTGTACGGGCAGCGAACGCCGGACTCGGCGGTGAGGTTGCGCCAGCCGTCGCCGGGGTCGTAAACGAAGATGTCGTCAGTCGGCACGTTGTCGCCCTCCGCAGGCGTGAGGACGCCGCCGAAACTGAACACTCGGTCGCCGGTGCTGACCCCGCAGGGGCCCCACACCGCTTTCGGCATATCCTCGACGCGCGTCCACGTTCCATCGCCGCTGTTCGGGTCGAAGAGGAACGTCCGCTTTCGCGCGTTCAGTTCGACGCCGGAGTCGAATCCACCGAAGTACAGTAGTTCCCCGTCGACGACGCCGCCGCCGGCGTCGCTCTGTTCGACCGGCATCGAACTCTCGGTGCGCCACTGTGGACCCGTCTGGGTGGGAGTCTCTGTCGGTTCGGGAGTCTCTGTCGGTGTTTCAGTGGGTGTTTCGGTTGGTTCCGGCGTCTCTGTCGGTGTTTCAGTAGGTGTTTCGGTTGGTTCCGGCGTCTCGGTCGGCGTCTCTGTGGGTTCTGGCGTCTCTGTCGGAGTCTCAGTAGGCTCTGGTGTCTGCGTGGGCGTCTCGGGTGGTGTCTCAGTGGGGGTAGATGTCGTTGGAGTTTCAGTAGGAGTAGGCGTCTGCGTCGGCGTCTCTACAGGTGTCGACGTCTGCGTCGGTGTTTCGGTAGACGTCTCGGTCGTAACCGGTGTTTGCGCCGGCGTTTCTATCGGCGTCGACGTCGGGTCCGAGCTTTCGGTGGCCGACTCCGTCGTCGGTTCGCTCGTCGTCTCGGGTGGCGATGTCGTTGCAGTCGGTGACTGTTCCGTCTCGGTTACCGAGTCGCCGCCGGAACCGCCCGGAGGAAGTCCTCCGGGCGGTGACCCATCTGAACTTGAGGCACCGCCGTTCGGCGAGTCGTCCGCCTCACCGCCGTTCGTCGCTCCGGTGTTGGACGTGCCGCCGGAACCACCACTGTCGCTCGACGTATCGGACTGACCGGAGGTTTCGGTTTCGTCGCGGTCGTCCGTTCCACCAGTGTTCGTCGACTCTGCGGTCTCGGTCGGCGTCGCCGTCGCTGTCGTCGTCTCGAACAGGCCGGAACTCGTCGCCACCGTCGACGGCGGCGGTTCGGTTCCCGTCGTCCCCGGTTGAGCTCCCGTCTCCGTCGCCAACGTCTCGACGACGGTGTCCGCTTCGACTTCGTCGGTCGTGTCGCTGAGCGCCGCTGTGCCGAGACCGATACCCACGGTACCGGCCGCAAGAAGCGCTAACACACCACGACGGGACCGACTCTCGGCGGAGCGCTCGTCGCTCGCGGGAGACTCCGCTCGCTCGCCACCTCGGTCACCGTTCTCTCTCACACCTGACGGTTCGATTTCAAGAACGATATGAGTTTGTGCGACTCTCAACTGTCGCAACGAGCGAAAAATCGAACGTCGGTGGGATGAACCGGGTTCGCTCTACGGTTCGAACGACGAGGTGACAGTCGTGCAGTCGTGGTATCCGTTCTGGTCGTATCGCTTGACGTGGCCGCCCATCGTGTAGAGGCGGCCGTCGATAACGCCGTCGACGCAACCGACGCGTTCTACCTCGTCGTCCGGCAACGACGTGTCGAACTCGTCGGCGACGGGGTCGTAGCGGTGACAGAACGACCGGAACGAGTCGATAGTCGGCGCTTCGCCGTTCTCGCGGAACAACCCGTGTGAGAGATACATCTCGTTGTCGATGACGGGATTGTCCGTTGTCGCGTAGTGGCCCGGAATCGGTGTCGGCGTTGCTTCCTCCCACTCGTCGGAAACGGGGTCGTAGCGGAAGTTCGAGTCGGTCGACCCCGCAGTGCTCTTGACGCCGCCGAGGGCGTGAATCTTCGTCCGACCGTCGACGACGACGCGAGCGACACACGGCCAGCGTTTGGCCTCCGGTATCGGCGCGAGGTTCGGGTCGACGACTTCCTCGGCTTCGGGGTCGAACGTCCAGAGTCGCCGGTCGTCGAACGACCAGTGGAGCGTACCGCCGGTGCCGTGGTTCGTCGCCCACTTCGAGTCGGTGTCGCCGGTCCCACCCGTCACACAGTAGATGAGGCCACTCTCGGGGTCGTAGACGCCACCCATACCCCAGTTGGAGTACGGACACCGCACGCCCGTCTCGGCGGTGAGGTTGCGCCAGCCGTCGCCGTCCTCGTAGACGAATATCTCGTCGGTCGGCACGTTGTTACCCTGCGAAGGGGTCAGTACACCGCCGAAACTGTACACGCGGTCACCGACGGCGACACCGCAGGGCCCCCATACCGCCTTCGGCATATCCTCGACCCGGTTCCACGTGCCACTGCCGCTGTCCGGCGCGGGTTCGTACGTGAACGTGTGGGCGACTGCGCTCGTGTCAGTCCCCGAGTCGAATCCGCCGAAGTAGACCAACTTCCCGCCGACGACGCCCCCACCGGCATCGCTGTGCGCGCGCGGCAGCGACGTCTCCGCGCGCCACTGTGACTCCGGTTCTGCGGGCGTCGATGTCTCGGTCGGTGTTTCGGTTGGCGTCTCCGTTGGCGTCGGCGTCTCCGCCGGTGTGTCGGTTTCCGTCGGTGCCTCGGTTTCTGTTGCCGTGTCCGTCTCTTCCGACGGCGTCTCGGTTGGAGTTTCAGTCTGTGTTTCGGTTTCCGTGCCGCTACCGTCGGAGGCGTCACCACCTCCCGTTCCGGTGTTGCTCGAAGAGCCCGTGTTGTCCGACGACCCGGTACTGCTGGAGGACCCGGTCCCACCTCCCGACCCGGCGTCGTTCGAAGCACTCCCATCGTTCGACGAACCACTACTGTCACTACCGCCTCCCGACCCGGCGTCTCCCGAAGAACTACCGCCGTCCGACGAGCTACCGCCGTCCGACGAGCTACCGCTACCGCCGTCCGACCCGCCCTCGGAACTCGTCTCGGTCGGAGCGTCGGTCGCGGTTCCCCCTCCCGCGTCCGGCGTCGCTGTCTCGGTGAGACCGGAGGTCGTCGCCGCGGTAGACGACGGTTCGGCCGTGTCGTTGTCGGCGCTTTCCTCTTGTTCACTCCGGTCCGTTCCGGGCAGCGGTACGGGACTCTCTATCCCGCGGTCGGACATCTCGTCGTAAGCAGCCACGCCGAGTCCGCTCGCGGCAGTTCCGGCAGCGATGAGCCCCAGTACTGCTCGACGGGAGCGCCCGTCCGAGGACTGCTCGCTTTCTGACGCTGCAGTCTCCCCAAGCGGATCGGACTGGTCGTCGTTCTCTCTCACAGTGAACAGTTCCACTTCTGAGCCACCATGAGTTTATCCCTCTCGTTATTCTCATTTCTTCGGTAAATTCGTAAAAAACTGAAATTCAAAGCGAACGTAACAGCGTCGTCACGGCCGACCCGCAAGTCCGCGCACGGCCGCACGCTACACGGAACGCCTATACGTTTCTGGCTTCTCGAACGTGTATGAACTACGAGGCATCCCTAGACCGGGCGATGGACGCCACCGACTCACGAGCCACTGAAGACAAACGACTGCGATTCCCCGACCCCGTCGGCGAGACCGACGGCGCGTTCACACGCCTGACGAACCTCGGCGACATCGCCGACGCGCTCTCGCGCGACGCCGAACACCTCCACAGTGCGATTCAGCGCCAGTTCGCAACGAACGGGCAGTTCGACGGTCAGCGCGCCCGCTACAACGGGTCGTTCAGCGTCGCCGACTTCGACTCCGCCATCCGCGAGTACGCCGACGAGTTCGTCATCTGCTCGGAGTGTGGCCTGCCGGACACCGTTCTTCGAACCGAAGACGGCGTCCAGATGCTCCGCTGTGAGGCCTGCGGTGCGTTCCGACCCGTTCAGAAACGAACCTCTTCGCGTTCGCGCAACACCCCGACGCTCGAAGAAGGCAAGACGTACGAGTTCGAGATTACCGGTACCGGCCGCAAAGGCGACGGCGTCGCCGAAGTGGGCAAGTACACGGTCTTCGTCTCCGGCGCACAGGAGGGCCAGACCGTGAACGCCTCCGTCTACAACATCAGCGGGTCGCTCGCGTTCGCTCGTCCCGTCTAAGTCGGTTATTCTTCGTCCTCGTCCCGCGAGACGGCCGATATCGGTTTCCGAAGAGCTATACCACGGAGTCGTAAGCGACGTACATGGACCGAGCTGACGAGGCAGGAGACGACGCCGTCACGGATGCGACGGACACGACGAGCGCGCTCCCGGCAGACGGCCCCGTCCGCGTTCTTCACGTCGACGACGACGCGCCGTTTTCGGACCTCGTCGCGGCGTTTCTCGAACGTGACGCCGGCGGCGACGACGACGCTCCGCTCCGCGTCGAATCCGTCTCCGACCCCGGCGTCGCCGTCGACCGTCTCGAAGGTGACCACGGGTTCGACTGCATCGTCAGCGACTACGATATGCCGGAGATGAGCGGTCTCGAACTACTCGAACGCGTCCGCGAGTTCGACACCGAGATTCCCTTCATCCTCTTTACCGGCCACGGCAGCGAGGAGATTGCCAGTCGAGCGATTTCTGCGGGCGTCACCGACTACCTCCGTAAGGGAACCGGTTCCTCGAAGTTCGCCCTTCTCGGCCGTCGTATCCGTAACGCGACGGCGACGTACCGCGCCGAACGCGAACTCCGCCGGAGCGAACTCCGCCTGCGCCGCGTCATCGACCTCCTCCCACAGTGCGTGTTCGTCAAAGACGAAGATGGCCGGTATCTGCTGGTCAACGAGACGAGTGCGTCGGTGTACGACATGGACCCCGAAGAGGTCGAAGGAACGCTCGAAACCGAACTGGTCGACTCCGAGTTGGCCGCACACTTCCTCGACGAAGACCGCGAAGTCATCGAATCCGGCGAGGCGATGTTCGTCTCCGAACAGCGCGTTCACGCCGACGACGGGTCGCTGAGAGTCGAGCGAGTCCACAAGATTCCGTACAGACTCGCGCGAACGGACAAACCTGCGGTTCTGGGTGTCGTCACCGACCTGACCGACGAGGCACAGCGACACGACGAACTCGACGAACTCACCGAGCGTCTCGTCGACGCCCGCGCCGCACTCGAAGCAGGCGACGTCGAGACGGTCGCACGCGTCCACGAGGACGCCATCGAGAAACTCGAAACGTTGCGCGACGACATCAGCGTCAAAGCCAGCCGTCAGTAACCGATTTCGCGGCGTCTCGGCGCTACAGCGACCGCTCGGGGTCGCCGTGGAGCAGCATATCCGAGAACATCTGCTTGAAGCGGTCCTCGTCGATGGCTTCGACCACCCGCGTCCGCGGTTCGCCGTCGGTGATACCGAGTTCGTCGACGAGGCTGTAGCCACGGGTCATCCCTTCTCGCTCGTCGACGTCGACGAAGTACGTCTCCGCCTCCGTCACGAGTTCCGGTTCGAGCAGACAGGCGACCGCCAGCGAATCCGGTTGCGTCGTCGAGTCGACGCCGAGGCGTTCCTTCGAGAACTCGCGGGCGTGTCGCGTGATAGTCGTAAAGAAGTCCGCGTAGGGGGTGTCGGCCTCTTCGAACGGTTCGAGTTCGTCGGCGTCGAACGCTCCCTGTCGAAGCGTCAGCCCCCAGTCGACGAGGTTCACGTCGAGTTCCTCCATCACGATTTTCGCCGCGTCGGGGTCGACCCAGAAGTTGAACTCCGCGGAGGGCGTGTCGTTGCCGATGGTGTTGACCGCCCCGCCCATCACCCACACCTCGTCGAGTAGGTCGTTCAACTTCGGTTCGCGGCGGACCGCGAGCGCGACGTTCGTCAGCGGGCCGATGCAGGCGAGACTGACTTCGCCGGGCGACTCGCGGACCGTCTCGACGATTTTGTCGACGGCGTGGCCGTCGGCCGAGGGGATGTCGGTGTCGGGGTACAGTTCGCCGCCGAGGCCACCGTCGCCGTGGACGTGGTCGACGTGTTCGAACTCCTTGACCAGCGGACGACGCGACCCCTCGTAGACGGGCACGTCGTCGGCTGCGTCCGCGAGGTCGAGGGTGTACTTCGCGTTCTCGACTTCGTAGTCGAACTCGACGTTTCCGGCGACGATGGTGAGCGCCTCCAGTTCGATGGAGTCGGCTAACGCGGCCAGAAGAATGGCCTGCGTGTCGTCACCTGCGGTGTCCGTGTCGATGAGAACGCGGCGTGACATGCTTGCCACGTCACCCGGTGTGCTCTTAACAGTCCTGCCCCGACTCGCTCCGAGCGAACGCTGGGTCATCGGGGACGCCACGGTTTAACCGACGGCGGCCCCACCTCCGCTCGATGCCCGAGACACCCCCCGACAGCCTCTCCGAACGCGTCGCCACCGCCCTCGACCGCACTCCGGACGCCGTAACCGAACTGACGGAACTCGACGGCGGGATGATTGGCTCCGTGTACCGCGTCGGATTCGACGACCGAACCGTCGTGGCGAAAGTCGGCGACACGCCGCTGGATGTCGAGGCGTTCATGCTCCGGTATCTCACCGACGAGAGCGACCTCCCGGTTCCCGACGTGCTGTACGCGGACCCCGAGCTACTCGTCCTCACACACGTCGACGGCGACTCGACGTTCTCCGTTGCGACCGAACGCGACGCCGCCGACCACCTCTGTCGACTCCACGACGTGCGCGCCGATGCGTTCGGTTTCCCCCGGGACACGCTCACCGGCCCTGTCCGTCAGCCGAACCCGTGGACCGACTCGTGGCCCGAGTTCTTCGAACAGCATCGCCTCCGTCACGTCGCGGACCTCGCTGCCGACGGCGGGTCGCTGTCGCCGTCGCTGCACGCGCGCGTCGAAAGCGTCGCCGACGATGTTGACTCCTTGCTCACCGACCCCGACCGCCCATCACTGATTCACGGCGACGTGTGGACCACGAACCTCTTAGCACAGAACGACGAGATTCGGGCGTTTCTCGACCCGGCGTGTTACTACGCACATCCCGAAGTCGAACTGGCGTACGTCGACTGGACGGACACCTTCGGCGATACGTTTTTCACTCGGTATCGGGAGTCTCGCGGCATCGACTCGGGCTTTTTCGAGCGCCGCCGGTTCGTCTATCGACTGTATCCGCTGTTGGTCCACGTGCATCTGTTCGGCGGGCAGTACCCCGACGAGGTGGCCGAGACGCTGAATCGAATCGGCTACTGAACGGCGCACGCCGCAGAGGAGAACTGACTTCTACCGTGGTCGGGTACTCTCGGGCGGCCGATGACGACAGCACCGTTCCGAGTCGGGGTGGCTCCCGACGGTGACGAACCCTATGAGTGCCGAGGCCGACTCCACACGTCGCCAGCGACGCGTGTTCGATTCCTCCCGGCGACCCGATAGTCCCAGTCTCTGTCTAACGAGTATATCTCCGCGCGAGTAGTATATGATGTGCCATGTCACACGACACGATGTTCGACAGAGGCCCGACCGTAGCGACCGACAACGATGGCCAAGCACTCTGGTCCATCGGCGTTCTCGTCGTGCCGAAAGTCGACGCGACACAGACCGAGGGCGCGTTCTCGCTCATCGAACACACCGCTCCGGCAGGGTGGGAGACACCTTACCACGTCCACCACGGTGAGGACGAACTGTTCTACGTTCTGGAGGGCGCTATCGACTGTTACTACGGCGAGGACGGTGCAGAGATGCTGCACGCCGAAGCGAACGACACGGTGTTTCTTCCGAGAGATATCCCGCACGGGTTCCGAGTCGTGAGCGACGAGCAGTGCCGGATGCTGATTCAACTCACCCCCGCCGGCTTCGAGGGGTTCTTCGAGGAGGCTGGTGTCCCCGCAGAGCGGCGAGAGACCCCACCGCCGGCCGAACCGGACCCCGAAGCGCTCGCCGAAATCGGCCGGAAGTACCAACTCGACATTCTCGGCCCACTTCCCGCGTGAGACGCCGAACGCCACTGCCACAATCGAAACCTCGATTGCCCAACAGTGAGAGACGATCAGTATGGCCGGTGACTTCGCCCCGACGTCGGGGCGTGCTTCTTCAGACAACCACTCCGGACTCCTCTCGGAACTCGACTCTCACGACCTCGCGTTCACGACGACAGTCGGCGAGGCGACGAGTGAGGACCCCTTCGAGTTCGACCCGGACGCCGACCCGAACGAGACGTTTCCGCAGTCGGTCGCAAGCGGCGGTCCGACGCCGAGCGGTGTCATCCTTTGGACGCGCATCGCTCCAGAGGTGTTCGACACGGACTCGCAGTTGGCAGTTCGGGTCGCCACCGACGAAACCCTCGAACACGCCGTTTTCGACGGCGTCGTAACCGACGACGCGTCGATTCGGGCACACGACTACACGGTGAAAATCGACTTCGACGGCCGACTCGACGCCGACACCACCTACTACTACCAGTTTGTCTACGACGGCGTCGCCTCCCGTGTCGGCCGCTGCCGGACGCTTCCGGACCCGGAGACGACACCCGAATCCGTTCGGTTCGCCGTCTTGGCGTGTCAGAACTATCTCAACGGCTACTATCCGGCGTTGCACTACGTCGCCGAGGAGGACGTCGACTTTCTCGTCCACGTCGGCGACTTCATCTACGAGTCCAGCGACGGCCACTTCAAAGGGCTCGGCTCCTACGACTATTCGGACAGAGAACTGTCGTTTCCGAGCGGGAACGGCCGCGTCCACACGCTCGACGACTACCGGTATCTGTACCGAACGTACCGCTCGGACAGATTCATGCAGGAGGCGTTGGAGTCGCACACGCTCATCGCCGGTTGGGACGACCACGAACTCGTCAACGACGTCTACTGGGACCGCCGGACGGACGCGCCGTCGGGCGACCACCCGCGAAGCGACGACCCCGAGTTCATGACCGAACTGGTCGCCGACGCGATGCACGCGTGGTGGGAGTACATGCCCGCCCGCGTGACCTACGACCCGGAGGGTGAGTCGCTGCAGGAACGCTTCCGACTGTGGCGGTCGTTCGAGTTCGGTGACCTGCTCACGTTAGTGCTGACCGACGAGCGACTGTTCCGCGACCCGCCCCGGGAGGCGATACCCACCCCGGACAACGTCGGCCCGCAGTACGAACCGCCGGGGCGGACGATGCTCGGCGAACAGCAGCGTGATTGGCTCGTCGACACCATCACCGGGTCGGAGTCGACGTGGACCGTCTGGGCCGACGAGGTGCTCACGGTGCCGTTCCGTCTCGGGTCGGGGCCGCTGTCTCTCTACCCGGTTCAGGGCGGGTGGGACGGCTACACGCGCGAACGACAGCGAATCACGGAAGCCATCGGCGCGGCCGACGTCGACAACTTCGTCACGCTCACCGGCGACATGCACTGTTACATCGCCGCGTACCAGCAGACCTCGTATCCGGGTCGGGTCTCGGGGGGCGAAGGCGTCGCGCAAGGCGACCGTATCGGCGTCGAGTTCATGACGCCGGCGATAACCTCACTGAACGTCGCCGAGGCGCTTCACCTCACCCGTGGGTGGCGAGGCCGCATCACCGAGCCACTGCTCACGAAGCTTATCACGGCGATGAATCCACACATCGAGTTCTTCGACAGTCACAACTGGGGCTACTCGGTCGTGGAGTTTACACCCGAAAACTGCACGTACGTCGGACACGCCGTCGACAAGCGGACGAACGAGGAGACCGCCGACCACGACGTCGTCACCGCGTACCGCGTCCGCGAAGGCGAGGTGCAGTTAGAGGACGTGACCGACGAGTATCGCTCGCCCTCACCGTGATTGGGGAGTCGTACCGTCGGTGAACACGTTCTCGGACGCAGCTAATCGTCCGTACCGGAGATGAAGGGAGTGAGAACCGAGGATTCCTCGAAACGTTCGGCTCGATGTGTCGAAGCGACACCGTACGAGTACAGAAACGTGTACGTGGTCAAGTGTCTTGACAAATGCATCCTAAACAAAGGTTCGAACATTAATCAGAGCGTTATGAACACAGATGCCAAGTCTTATCCGTGGGCTGTGATTGGATATATTTGCAATGGCAAACGGTAAGGTTGATTTCTTCAACGACACTGGCGGCTACGGTTTCATCTCGACGGACGACTCTGACGACGACGTGTTCTTCCACATGGAAGACGTTGGCGGCGAGGACCTGACGGAAGGTACCGAAATCGAATTCGACATCGAACAGGCCCCGAAAGGCCCGCGCGCGAAGAACGTCGTTCGCACTAACTAAGTTTTCACGCAGTCGCCACACGGCGACACCGCGTAATTGCTTTTTACTACTCTACACCGCCGAGAGCGACTGCGCTTTCGACCGCACGTTCTCGCAAGACAGCCCACTCGTCGGTACGCGTCGATACGGTTCGTTATCGCTCGTCGTTCGTGTGCTCCGGTTCTACCGGTTCACACAGGACGAGGAGTTCTTCTTCTTCCAGGACCGTCTCGGCCGGTCGGATTCGGGCGATGAACTGCTGTTGACGGTACTGGTCGTGTTCTTCGTCTCCGCCGGTCTGTTCTACAGCGTCGAGTTCCAGACGACCCCGGCCGTCGACGACTTCGGGTTACAACGGCTGTGTCTTCTCGACTGCGTCACCCAATGCGTTCAACACGGCTGGGTCGTACTCCTCGTCGACGTGGTTGACGTTCCAGAGACCGGACTCTCGAATCTTCTTGCTTCGACTCGCTGTGCCGAGCCACTCGCCCGACCGCGGGTCGACAGGGTCGTGCTGGTAGTTGCTCAGAAGTGCGATGACGTTCCGTTCGATGTACGCTCGTTGGCTCTCGGCGCTCGGCTCGTCGTCGACAGCGACCCAGAGAAACGGCAGGTCGCGGAGGTAATTGCTCACCCGTCGTTCCATGTCGAGTTCGTCGAGTCGGAGCTCTCGCTTCGCCGTCGAGCCGACACCCCACTGCGGATACGTCTCTCGAAGTCCGTCTCGGTCGACGAGTGCCTCACCGACTCGTTTACGGAACACCGAGCCTCGATGGTTGCCACCGCCTTCGTACGTGCCCCGCTGCGCGCCTCGGTGAGTGCGGAGCCGGTCCCACAGCGAGGTGCTGCTCCCTTCGGAGACGGCGTGTGTGCCGACTCGCGTCGCCCGCGGCTGGTCGGTCGTCTCGCGCGTCTCCTCGGGTGCGAAGAAGAAGTAGACGCCGCGGTCCGGCCAGTCCATGTATCCCGTGCAGTCGGCCAGTGTCTGTCGCCCGCCGACGCGCGCTTCGAGGTCGTCGAACAACCGATAGAGTTCGTCGAGGTCGTCCCGTCTCGTCATTCGCTCGGCCGTTTCGTGTCCCCGTACAAATAACGCCGCCACCCTCTGTGAGTCCCCGAGTCGGCACGGACCGTTTTTGCTATCGGCGACGCTATCTGAACCCGTGACCGACGACACCGACAGTTCGGAGTTCGACCGTGTGAAACAGCGAGCAGCCGACGCCCTCGGCGATACGGACGCCGTTTCGCTCTACGTCGGCCTCGTCGCTGCCGACGGCGACAACGAGTTCTACTTCGCCAACGACGTCGACGAGGAGCGACTGCAGGAGATGGCCAGTCAACAACTCGGGATGCTGACCCGCGTGCTCGCCGAGCAGTCAGACGCGAGCATCGAACAGGTCGCAGAACACGCCGCCGAGACGGCCAAACAGATGAACGTGCGGTGAACGGCGAAGGAAACCCTCGCTCGGATTCGAGTGCTTAACTCGCCCGCGCCGGAGCGGCGAGCGGGGGCGACTGGCCCGATTGCATTCCGATTATGCTCGGCCCAGTCCCGACTGGGCCGACGAGCGAGTCCGCCGTCTCGTTCGACGACCCCGACTCGTTCGACTGCTGAATCACGTACCGCTGGCCGACCATCGGGTCCAAGAGGCTGTCGACGGGTGCGCGGTCGTCGCGCAGCACCGGCACGTCACCCGTCTCGGTCGTCCGCTGGTAGTTGCGTATCTCCGAGTCGAGGTCGATACCGATGTTCTGACGCTCGTTGCGCGCGAGCAACTGCTGTTCGGTGACGACCGACTCGTTCTTCGTGGCGATGACTTCGATGTTCTGCACCACCCCACCGCCGGCGGTCGGGAAGCTGTACACTTGCGGGAACACCTGTGACATCGTCTTGTACTCGGCGCGGTAGAACTTCGACGCCGGGCCGGTCGGCGCGGAGATGACGTTGGCGAAGAGGATGCCGTCTTCGGAGAGACGACTGTCCGCGAGTTGCATGAACTCCTCAGTGGTCAACTCGAACGGCACCTTGTCCTTCTGGTAGGCGTCGAGAACGATGAGGTCGTACGTCCGGTTCGTCTCTTGGAGGAACTGCCGGCCGTCGGTGTTGTAGATGTTCAGATTCTCGGACTCCTCGACCCGGAAGTACTCCTTCGAGACGTCGATGACTTCCGGGTCGATTTCGGCGACGTCGACGGTGACGTTGTAGTCCTCGGCGAAGCGTTTCGGCCCGGTGAACCCGCCGCCGCCAATGAACAAGACCCGGTCGACGTCGTCGGTCATCAGTAAGGGCAGATGGAAGTAGCGCGTGTAGTCGAAGACGTGCCGGTTGGGGTCGCTCTTGTCCATCGCGCTGTGTCGCTGGCCGTCGAGGTACAGCGTCCGCGTGTCGCCGAGGTCGACGACTTGAAGCTCTTGATACGGCGTCTGCGTCTCGTAGACGACGCGGCCTTCGACCGAGATACCGGCGACGCCGCTTCCGACCGCCGCGACGAGCAGTACGAGGACGAATCCGCTCGCCACCGCCTGGTCACGGCCGATACCGGGACGGGTGAGTACGAGCGCCGTCACCACCGAGAGCACGCCGAAGACGAGCGCAATCTGTTCGACACCGAGCGTCGGGATGAGAAAGTACGTCGTCGCGAACGCGCCGACGATACTCCCGATAGTTCCGAGGGCGTAGACGTGCCCCGACGCCTCACCGAGTCCCTCCTTTGCAGAGAGTTCGGCCGCATAGGGGCTGATGTAGCCGAGCAGGTACGTCGGCGGACCGAATAGGAGCGTGATAGCCGGTAGCGAAGCGAACCGACTCGGCAGCGGGAAGCCCGAGGTCGCCCGAAGCAGTAAATCACCGAGGAAGATGAGGCCCGCGACGTACGCCGCCGTCAGGAGGAACACCCGTGCCATCCGGTCGTTCGTCGCCTGCTGGGACGCGAGTTTACCGCCGCGGTGGTAGCCGTAGCTGAGTGCGGCGAGGAAGACGCCGATGATGCCGCCCCACGTGTAGATGCTGCTGCCGAACTGCGGGGCTATCATGCGCCCGGCGAGAATCTCCAACCCCATACTGGCGACGCCGGAGACGAACACCGCCAGTTCCGGTTTCGTCAGTCGGAGGGCGTCGAACGAGCGAGACGTGCTCATGACACAGCGAAAGGGGCCCGGCACAATAACTGTTCGACGCACGCCGGCCCGAAACGGTGGTTATTCGACACAGCTCGGTCCGACACACCGACTGGCCGGAGCGACACTGCTGACCCCCGCGCTTACCTACCGTGGGACTGTACATCTCCCGATGACCGAGAACCCCGACACCGCCGAGCGACTCGCGGCACTGTTCGCCGAGTTGCCCCCCGACAGCGGCCCGCTCGTCGACGAGGCGGTCGCTGTGGCGGAAGACGCTGCGGACCTCCGCGAGCGACTCGCAGCCCTCACCGAGGCACCGACCCCCGAACTCGGCGACGACGAAGTCGCCGCGGTGCCCGTCACGACCGAAGCCACCGACGACGGCGCGGTCGACCGCGTCCGGTCGACGGTCGGCGGCCTCCGCTCCCGCGTCGCCGACGGCATCGAGACCATGGGGTCGAAAACGCGGAATGTCACCGACATCGACTCCCACTCCGACTCCCACTCCGACGACTCGACTGACGAAGTCCCAGACGTCCCCGCCACGACCGAGTCGCCCGAAGCGAACACACCCCGCCCGACACCAGTCACCGCCTCGTCGCGTTCGCTCGCACGAGTCCGTGGTCACGCACGGTCGGGGATAACCGAACTCAAACACACCGCTCGCAACGCCGACCCGAAGCAGGCGGCGCTGTGGGGAGTAGCGACGGGTGTCACACTCGCTAACCCCGCAATCGCCGCGGGGTACTCGACGGCGGTGCTGCTCTCGGGTGCAGTGCTCGGCGGCAGCGTCGTCGGCGCGTACGCGAGCAGTCACGAGAACACCGTCTTCGACGGCGTCGACCCTCTCGAGATGGCTCGCCGCTCGCGTGGTATGTCGGCGGCGAACGCCCATCGAACGAACGTGAACGGGGCCGCTCTCGGGAGTCTCCTCGGCGTGTCGACGTATCTCGCCGAGACGATGACGCCCGAAGAGTACGCTCACTGGCTGACCGGCGTCGACGCCGACCTCGTCGCCCGCGGGGCCGAACTGGGTGCGGGCCGCGCAGTCACCGACGAGGAACTCGGCGTCTCGACTCCCCGAACGGGGGCGCTTCTCGGCGGCGGGTTCGGTCTCCTCTACGGGCTGGCGACCGAAGGTGCAGAGGAGGGCGACGACACGCTTCGAGAACTGCTCGACGACGACCTGTTCGAGGAGTACGAGCACGCACTCGACGACTCCGAGTCACCGTCGGAGACTGACGTTGAGACGGACCCCGAAGAGTAGCGAGTCAGTCTCCGGATTTTCGAGCGTTCACGTCCACGCTCAGAGTCGCTGCGAGTGCGCCGTACAGTTCGATATCTTCGCCGAGCGACGTGAGCGTCACCGCCGGCGGGTCGGCGGCGAGCACGTAGTCGTCGAGCGACGCCCGAACGCCCGAGAGAAACCACTCGGCGTTGTTGCGGGCGACGGACCCGCCGACCGTCACCACGCCCGGGTCGTACGCGTTGACGAGCGTGCCGATTCCCGCGGCGTTGTAGCGCGCGATTCGGTCGAGAAGGTCGCAAGCGACGGCGTCACCGTCGTCGGCCGCTGCGAACACGTCCGGTGCGCGTATCTCGTCGTGTTCGCGCAGCGAGGAGGGTCGGTCATCTTCGGCCACTATCGACCGAGCGAAGTTCGGAATCCCACGGCCCGAACAGTACGCCTCCCACGCGCCGCGGACACCCGTGCTCCACAGGTCGCCGTCGGCGTCGATAGAGAACAGACCGACCTCGGCAGCATACCCACGTTCGCCGCGGAGCGGCCGCCCGTCTTCGACGACGCCTGCGCCGATGCCGGTCCCGAAGGTGACGTGTGCGAGACTGTTGTGATTCTCGCCCGCCCCGAACTGGTACTCACCTAACGCGGCGGCGGTACAGTCGTTCTGGACGAGGGTCGGCAAGCCGAACGCCTCGTCTATGGCGGCGGCGAGCGGAACGTCGTATCGTTTCGTCCCGTCGGCGGCGTCGAACTCGGCGACGACACCGCGTTCGGCGTCGACCAGCCCGGTTGTCGCAACGGAGACGACTTCGATTGGCTCCGAAGACTCGTCGCGGACGGTTGCGACGGCGTCGACGACTTGTTCGGCCAGCGCGTCGGCACGGGTCCGCTCGCTACGCACGTTCACGAATCCACGTTTGGTTCCGCGGGCGTACCGCAGTCGAGTACTGACGACGTCGACGACGACGCTTGTCGGACCGTTCACGTCTCCAAGGGGGTCGCACCCGGTATCAATGTTCTCCACTTGCTGGACCGGTTCTCGATGTCTCCTCGCCCGCAACCTGTCCGACCGACAGTCGCTACCGACTCCCGTCACAATCCAGATTTCATATCGCACATGTTGATTTATTTGCGAACACGGGCGCTCGACCCGCACGCAGTTCGCTCCGGGTCACAGCAGTTCTGGGTTCTCAAATCCCGGTTCTGACTCTCGACACACTAGCTATCCGTGACGTCTCGCTCGGCTGACTGTGCGAGTGAAGCACAGATGTCCTCCCCACCAGTATTGTCCCGCACACGTGACAACACGTTGAACTCTACGTCCAGCGTACCATCGTGCATTCGAGGATGTGAAGATGAACACACAGTACGTTCGGGCGGTCGCTATCGTCGTTGCGTTGTTGCTGGTCGTCGCTCCGACGGTGCCGGTGACCGCCGAAAGCACGCAGCGTAGCGTGCAGACGAGTTTCGAGGAGCGCCAACGGTGTGCGATGGACGCAGTCGTCGGAGACCCATCAGATGACAGAGCGGTGCTCGAAGCAGCACGGGCAGGGACGAACGCAGGCGTGTGTGACGCGAGAGCCGCCGGGGCCAGATACACCGCACAACAGTATCAACGGGTGTTTCTCGGCGCACGTGATGGGGCTATCGAAGCGATGAACGTCGAGAACAACACCGAGCGATACACGCTGGCGGACGTCCAGAACGCCTCGCGCGGGGCTGCACGGGCGGCGCTGTCGAACGCACAAGGAAGCTCTCCGGAACTGCTCTACGACGTCGCCTTCGGTGGCGCGTTCGGCGCACTACGGGCAATCGACGTAGACGACTACTCCGCGTCGTTCGCCGAAGCGGCCGCGGAAGGCGGTGTGACCGGTGCGCTCACGGCCGGGCGGGAGTCCGGAGGGACTGCGACGTCCCGAACGATGACGTACGCGGCGTACGGCGGTGCTTCGGGGGCGATGCTCGGTGTCGGACAGCAGTACAACGAGAGCATCGTTCTGCAGAACGTGTCCGCTCTGTACACCGAAATCAGAGCGCTCACGCCGGAACCGTCGGCTGTCGGCTCCGGGAACGCCGGCAGTTCGTCGCCGACGCAGACGTTCGACGACGTGGTGTCGAGTGCCAGCGGGGCCGCACACGGTGCCGTCGAAGCGACACAGCAGCGGACCGTGCAGGGAGTGAAAACGACCGCCGCCGAGACGATGGCTGCCGCGTTCGGGAGCGCGTGGAGTGCGGCGAATAGTGCCTCCGAGGCGGATACGCGGACCGGTGCAACCGAACGCGCCGCGTCTCTGGGTGCCTCGAAAGCGCTCTCAACGTCTGACGCTGCTCGCAGCAGCGCTTCGACGACCACCGACTCGCTCAACCGTCTCGTCCAACTGGCGTACGAGTACACGACGGAACTGTTCGACGGGCAGTAGGTCAGCGACCGACTGTCGGGTCCGTCAGTTTGTCGGGTCTGCTGGGTCTGGCGGGGCCGTCGAGTCCGTCCGACTCGTGACGTTGCGCGCCGGGTCTTTCTCCGGTATCCGCACTGCACGACGGAGAATCGCGTAGCCGGCGACCAAACTACCGAAACGGAGCGCCGAGACGACGAGCAGTGCCGTCACTTCGAGAATTCCCGACGGCGTCGGTACCACGCCGACCGGAAGCACGTCGAGCACGAACAACTGGAAATCGAACGGAACCTGTACGGAGGCGATTTCGTACGTTACGCTCCCAGCGAGCGCGGGTGAGCGTTTCCACACTAACCAGATTGCTTCGGGGGCGACACCGACGACCCACGCCAGCAGCAACACCGGCCACAGCAACACGTACCGGACCCGAAAAACGGTTCGGGCGACCTGCCAACCGAGCGCAGCGCGTATCGACTGCGTCGCCGCCACGCGAGCAAACGACGCCGGAAACAGGTACAACGAGAGGAGACTCGCGGCCAGAAACGCCACCAACAACCTCGTTTCGAGCGCCGCAATCGCCTCTATCGAAGGCAACTGCCCCGGTTCGCCGAGTATCCACTGGAAGGCGACGCCGCCGAACAGTTGCTCGAACGCCTCGAAGACGATTCTCGCCTCGTACCCGGTCGCGCCAGTGCCCAGTACGGACGCGAGATACGTCGACGTGTCGGCGTATCTCCCTCCGACCCACGTGGTGAACAGATGCGCTTGATACCAGACGACGAGTATCGCAAGCGGAACCGCGCTCCACCCGAACCAGACGACGAATCCACGAACGCCGTCGCCGAGCAGTCGCCGCCAGTCGGTGAAACCCGGCGACTCGTCGCGGAACAACGGGGACACGTAGCCGAGCAGCAGTACGGTCGAAAGTGTCGTCTGCATCGCGGCGAGCAACACCCCGAACAGCACCGTCACCGTCGGGTTCTCCTCGTCGACGACGTCGGCGAATCGTTCCCAGTTCATTCTGAGACACTTCCCCGTGCCGCGCCGGTTGCGTCGGTAACGGTCGGTCGCTCGTCGCCGACGGACTGCTCGGCTTTCTCGGGTTCTTCGGCCTCCTCGACTTCCGTCATCGCTGAAAGGTCACGCCACGCGCGGCCGACGACGGCGTACGCGGAGACGAGGAAATAGAAACTCACCGCGTACGCAGCGAAGACAACGTACTCCGCGAGGTCGAGGGCGACGGCCGGAATCAACACGATGCCGACGAGTCCACGAACCACGTCGACCTCCTGTGCGTACAGAAGCGGAACGTACAGGAGCGTCGTACTCGCTACCCAGCGAACGAAGAAGCCGACCCACGCCCGGGCGTACCCCGGGTGCAGGAAACGCGACCGGAACGTCGAGAACGAGAAGGCCGCCAAGAAGCGCCGTCGTTGGGTCGCGTGCGCGACCATCGCGGGCGCGACGTAGAGAATCGCTACCATGAGCAGATACGTATCGAGCGACTGTGCGAGCGGCCCACCTACCATCGCGGTGAAGTCGACGGTTTTGCCGACCAGCATCGGAACCAGCGCGAACAGCACGCCGCCGCCGAGTACGGTCCCGACGAGCGAGACGACGACGGTTCCGTTCGCCCCACTCTCGGACGTCCACTGCCAGTTGAGAAACAGTACGGCTGCGAAGATGACCCAAATCGCGTAGATTCGAGCCCCGTCGACGAGCAGCGTCCGCCAGTCGTCGAACGCCGGCGTATCGGCGGTGTCGCTTTCGAGTTCCGCGCGAACGACTCGGGCGATGTAGCCGTACGCGAAGACGAGTGGGACGAACAGGAACGCACCGTAGTACCACAGAAACCCGCCGAACAGTACGGTCAACAGCTTTCTTCCCCACCCCTGATTCGTCTCCGAGTCCATCGTCACACCTACACCTACGATAACCGACAGCTACGAGCAAAGCCTTTTTTCAGGCTGCTCGGAGCGTCTCGGCGGAAGATACGTTCTTCGTTCCGTCTCGTGTGCGGACCCCAGAGCGGGCCTCACGGATTCGGCCGGAGGTCACAGTGAGTCACCGACTGTCACGTCACACGAACCGTTATCGCCCCGAGTGAGCTATCAGTCGCATGCGCGTTCACTTCTCGGACCCGACGTTCGACTATCAGACCCTCCGCGCGATGGCGTACACGACGTATCGCGGGGCGGAACCGGGCGAGTGTCTGGCGACCGTCGACCGAATCGACGGCGTCGACTTCGAGGCGTGGTACACCGAGTGGCGACGAACTGCCGACCGAGTCGCAGTCGCCGGCGAGTACGCCGTCGCTGGCGACCACGACGAGACGGCCCGGGACGCGTTCTTTCGCGCTCACAACTACTACCGGACCGCGGAGTTCTTTCTGGACGGCGACGACTCCCGCCGCGTGCCGACGTACGAGCGCAGTCGGAAGGCGTTCCGACGGGCGCTCGACTACCTCGACGCCTCGGTCGAACAGGTCGAGATTCCGTACGAGGAGACGACGCTGCCGGGGTATCTGTTCACGCCCGCGGTCGAATCCGGCGGTGACGACGGCGACGGCGACGGTGACGGCGACGGCGACGGCGACAGCAACGGCGACAGCGCGGCCGGCGACACCGAACGGCCGACGGTCGTCTGTCTCGGCGGGTTCGACTCGCTCGCCGAGGAACTGTACTTTCTCTGTGGCGTCCCAGCGGCACTCGAACGGGGCTACACGTGTTTCATCTTCGACGGACCCGGACAGGGCGCACCGCTCCGATTGGAGGGGATGAAAGCACGAACCGACTGGGAGAACGTCCTCGGACCGGTACTCGACGTGCTGGTCGACGACCCCCGCGTCGACGCCGGCCGAATCGGCGTCGTCGGCGCGAGCATGGGCGGCTACTACGCGCCGCGGGCGGCGGCGTTCGACGACCGTATCGCCGCGGTGGTCGCGTTCGACCACTGTTTCGACCTCTGGGACGCGGCGGCGGAGGGGCAAGAACGAGTCGCCGCGCTCATCGACCATGCACCCGGGTTTCTGGTCAACGCACTGGCCTCGCTCGGCACGCGTTTCGACGCCGGGTCGCGTTGGCGGATGGAGAACTCACGGTGGGTGTTCGGCACCGATGCCGCGAACCTCAGACGGACGCTGCGAGAGTACTCGCTCCGTGACGTCGCCGACCGAATCACTTGTCCGACGCTGGCGCTCGCCGGCGAGGACGACCATCTGATTCCGCTCTCTCTCGTCTACGAGTTCGCCGACGCCGTCGCCGGCCCGACGACGACGCGCGTGTTCACGACCGACGAGGGTGCAGGCGAACACTGCCAAGTTGGCAACCTCTCGCTGGCGCACGGCGAGATATACGACTGGCTGGACGAGACGCTCGCAACCGGCTGAAACTTCCCAAAATCACTCGTACGATTCGTACGTCGCGGTCCCGATATCCACGCGGACGAGCGTGTTCTCGGGCCACGCGTCCGGTTCCGCGCCGTACTTCGGATTGATTCGCCGTGCCGCGGCGGCCGTCTCCTCGTCGTCGTCGACTATCGTCGCCGTCCCGAGCAGCGTGACGCGCCACTTGGCTTTTCCCTCGTCGTCCTCCTGTATCGAGACGGCGACGCGTGGATTCTCACGAACGTTTTCGAGCTTCTTGCCGGTCGTCAGCACCTCCAGCGTGCCGCCGTCGTAGTGATACCAGACGGGGGCGACGTGCGGACGGCCGCCGACACAGGTCCCGAAATGCGCCATCATCGGCTTTGCAGTGATTCGTTCTTCGACTTCCGGTGTGACCGTCTCGCTCATACCGATGGTAGGTGCGCCACCGAGAAAACAGTCCGCCGGGTGCCTCAGTTGCCCGCGACGGTGACGTTCTCGCTCCCGCGCCGAAGCACGATTCCTCGGTCGTTGCCGACGAGCGTGTTGTCGACGATTCGGCCGTCGTCGGACGCGAGAAGGGTGACCGCCCGACTGTTGTTTCGCAGGAGGTTCCGCGTGACGACCACGCCGTCGCTCTCGATGAGGAGGACCCCGTCGCGGTTTCCATCTACTTCGTTGTCCAGTAGTCGGTTGTCGTCGCTGTCGCGGAGGCGAACGCCGACAGCGTTGTCGAGAAGGCGATTTCCTTCCACCCTCGTCTCGGCCGTGCCGTCGGCCAACGCGACACCGTACAGTCGGTTCGAGAGCGTCGTGTTCCGCACGAGTGTTCCACGTGCGCCCGAACTCCAGACGCCGGCGACGCGGTTCGAGACGAGACGACTGTCCCGAACCGTGGTGTTTTGGCTGCCGACGAGTGCCACGCCGTGGTCGTTTCGCGCCGCCAGCAGGCCCACGAGCGTCGTGTTCGTCGTGTCACCGACGAGGTGGACGCCGAACAGCGCGTTGTCGGTGACGGTGACATTGCGGAGGCGAGTCGAGTTAGTTCGGTCCGTCAGCGAGACGCCGTAGACGCTGTTTTTCGTCGCTGTCGTGTTCTCGACGACGCTCTCGGAGACGGCTCTGAGCGCGACGCCGATGCGACTCCCTCCTGCAGTGACCCCCTCGACTGTGAGGGTTCGGACCCGTGTCGCCCGAACGGCGTCGTCCCAGTTCGACACCGAGAGGCTTCGGAGCGTGACGTTTCTCGTCCGTCGCTCCCACGACCCGACGACGACCCCCGCGGTGCCGAAGCGGCCGTCGCCGCGGACGGCGTAACCGTTGCCGTCGACGACGACGTCGTCGGCGCGGACGACGAGACACCGCCCCGTGTCGGCCGTGAGATTTCGCGTCAGTTCGTAGCGACCGGGTTCGGTGAGGTTCGTGCAGTCGTCGACGGGTGTCGTCTCGCCTGCTTGCTCTACCTGCGTCGGGCCGACGCCGAGACACGCCTGTGAGAGGCAGACGACGGCGACGACGAGGACGAGTCGAACGTCGGGCATCTCAATGGCGGCCTCCGGTCATACGGTGGGGTCCACGAGAAGCGAAAAGAGCGTTCGCCCGTCCGGAGTCCGTTCCGAGACGCTCCGGTCAGTGACCCGCACCGGTCGCCTGCAGGCCGACGACGCCGAGAACGATGAGACCGACGAAGCCGATACGGGCGGCCGTGAACGGTTCGTCGAACAGATAGATACCCGCGATTGCCGTGCCCGCCGCGCCGATACCGGTCCAGACGGCGTACGCCGTGCCGATGGGGAGGTCTTCGACGGCCATCGACAGCAAGTAGACGCTCACCGCCATCGCCGCGAGGGTGCCGACACTGGGCCAGAAGTCGGTGAACCCGTCGGTGTGCTTCAATCCGAGCGCCCACACCATCTCGAACACGGCAGCGACGAGGAGGAGTAACCACGACATGCATCTCCATCCGAGGGTGCGGCACAAGACACTGGTGTTCCGTGTCTCACATCCCGTGTTCGGTATCCTGTGTCCCGTGTTCCGCGTTCCGCTGAGCGTCCGCTTCTGCGGTTACTGCTCTCGCCTTGCGCGTCGCTGTAGCCGTAGATGACGCAGAAACGGTGAGCGTCGTAGCTGCCGGCGACGTCGCAGTTCAGGTGTCGAGCGGAGAAGAGACGTGCACGGCCCGCGTGTCGATGACGGTCACCTCGCGGCCGTACGCGCGGAACGAAAACACGCGGTCGGCAGGTAGTTCTTCTCTTGGCAGTCGGAACACGCTGTCGAGCGCGTCGGGGTCTACCCAGTTGTACAACGGTTCGTCGAGGTCGAGCGCGTCGCAGCCTTCAGCCTCGGCGATGGCGAGGACGACTGCTTCGCTCGTCGGTTGGTCGTCGTGTACCTCGTACCGAACCTCGGTCGTAAGCGGTTCCTCGGCGTTCGCAAGCGGAACGGGGTCGGACTCACCGAGGGGGCCGTCGTGGCCGCCGGACGACTGGGAGACATTGGAGTCGTCGTCGTCGGTTGGCGTCATCGTTACCCGATAGTTGGTGACGAGTTCGGTTGGGTTTGGCCATTCACCCGTGAAGACGTTTATACACGCCCCAGCAGAAGCCTTCTACTCCGCTATTTCGCCGGGTCTGTCTGGGTGCTGTCGGCGAGCCCTGTCGCTTCGATGAGTCTGGCCTGACCACGTCGAAGCCGTCCGGCGACGGCGCGCGGAGAGATGTCGAATCTCGCTGCGAGTTCGTCGAGCGTGATTCGACGGGGTTCGTCGAAGTAGCCGGTGCGGTAGGCCACAGCCATCGCCTCACGCTGCTCGGGTGTCATGTCACCCAGCGAGTCGCCCCGCCGGTTCGCAGAACCCGAGACGCGCGTGAGTGAGATGGGTATCTCGTTTTCGCGGCAGAACTGCGTGAACGACGCCGCCCTGTCGCCGTCGGCGAATCGAACCGAGAACTCCCACTCGACGGTGTTCGCCCGCGCATCGAGGAGTGTCCCGTCGTTCTGGACGATACCACGGAAGGTTCCGGCGGCCTCGTGGTTCCACCGTGCGCTGAGTAGCGCCCCGTTCTCCACTCGGTCGACGATGGTAATGTGGTCGATGGCTGGTTCGCGTTCTGCCGACGAGGCGAAGGCGTCGGACTCTCCATTGAGCACCCAAAAGAAGGGCATCACCGTGTCGTCGGTCGGCACGATTCTGTCGATTTCGATACGTGTCTCCGGGTCGTCGCCGATTGAACGACCCAACGCACAGGCCTGCGTCGGAACGGTGAACGTGACGTTGACACTCATACACGTGGGGTGTACCCACGAGTACATACTGCTGTCTGTTCTCTCTGAAATCTGACACTCACTTCGAAAGACTAAACCGAGTGGTCAGGACGACGACTGACTCGCTTGGAGAGAACAGCACCGCGAACGACGTGCCCGTCGCTCAAGTCGTTCGGCGGCCGTCGTCACAATAGGTGTCTTGCCAGCGCCGGGCGGTCCGCAGAGTAGGAGAACTACGCTACTGTCGCGGGACGGTGTTCGGTCAGTTCGGTTACTTCATTCGCTTTCGGAGGCTGTCGAGCGTCAGCAGCCCCTGTATCGCGTACGACAGCTTTCGGCTCTTTCGTGCGATGGTGGCAGCACCCAGAAGCAGTGCCGCGCGCATCTTCTTGCCTTGCTTCCACGCCAGCCCCGCCTGTGCGAGCAGCGACAGCAGGTTGAGTCGGTCGAGCGTACTTCCACCTTTCTTCCCGCCGGTCGGATTGTCGGTAGCCATACGACGGGATACGACGCCCAGCCACGTAAGTGACGGGGCGGAAATGTCGAGAGTGGACGACTCCTCGCGCCGGTCACGCGCTCTTACGCCGCGTTCTCTTCGGTGGCGCAGCGACTCTCGACCGCTCGCTACAGTCCGCGTCCCACCTCGCGGAGTCGGCCGAGTTCGGCCTGTGCGGTTGCCCGGAACTACTCGCCGCTCGCGTCGGGTTTCGACTCCGTCTCCGGACTCGACCCGAGCGCGCTCATCGTCGTCTCCGGCGTTACCGACTCACCGTGAAGCAGTTCGGCGAAGACGATGCGAATCAACTGCAGCGACAACACCAACACGAGCGGACCGAGGAACAGACCGTACCACCCGAACAGCATCGTCCCCATGATGTACGAGAACATCACGAGGCCGGTGTGAATCTTGCGCCCGGAGATGTACGGCCGGAGCACCGTCTGCGGCAGGATATCGAGCAGGAGAAAACAGACCACGAGCAGGCCCAGCGGGTAGACGATGAGACTCCCCGAGGCCTGAAACGCCCGGACGAGAAGCGCGAGTACGAGTGGGACGTAAACGAGTTTCCCGACGACGATAGGAACGAGCGTCGCAAGCCCGGTCAGCAGCGCCAATAGCGCCGCGAGCGGAACCGTCACCGGGTCCGGCGCGACGAGGTTGTACCCGTGATAGACGGCCGTCGCCAGCACCGCGACGACGAAGATGAGCAGGATGTTGCCGAAGTACAGCGTCTCTAAATCCTTGTCGACGGCAGTGACGTAGCCGTACGCCGCGGTGCCGGGGTCGGCGACGTCCGAACGAAACCAGTCGGCGACTTGGTTGCCGTCGCGCAGCAGGAAGTAGCCGATGGTGAACGCCAACGAGAGATGGAGGAGTCCGTTCGCAATCGCGCCGAGCACGCCGACGCCGGCGGTGAGCATTCCCTGTATCTGTCCGTTGCGGACCGCGCTGACGACTTGTCCCGGTTGATTGAGCACCGACTGTAACTGCGAGAGGTTCTGTGTGCCCGGTATCGCCTGTAGCAACGCCTCCATCTGACCGCCGGTGACCGAACTGAGTTCGTTCAGTCCGACGACAGCGATGGCGGCGACGACGAGAAACAGCGGCAGAATCGTCAACAGGAGCGTCGAGATGGCTGCGAGGCCGTCCGACGGCGCGACCGTTCGTACGCGCCGGTACAGCGGCCGGGTCCCGTAGTACGCGAACAGGCCGAGCACGAGCGTCCCGACGAACGAGTACGCGACGAACGCCAGCGTCGCACCGAGTGCGAGCGTGAGTAGCCACCACCCAACTGTCGTCCGTGAGAGAGACGTGTCGATATCGGCGAACATACCCCGACTACGACGCCGAGCGTGAAACCGATGGGGGGTGAGATTTTATCGGTGCGTCCCCAACGGCCCCCCAGAGATGGCATCGTTGACGGGCATCCGTGGCGCTATTTACTTCCCGACACACTCGCACAATCACTACCAGTCGTGGGCCGCCTACGACCCGGCCGTCGCGGCGAACGACCTCGACTACGCGAAGCGACTGAACCTCAACGCCGTTCGCGTGCTTCTCAGCTACCACTGGTGGCGCGAGAACCGCCGAGCGTTCGCCGACGCGTTCGACGACTTCCTGCTCAAAGCCGAGAACCGCGGTATTCGCGTGCTTCCGGTGCTGTTCGAGAGCATCGGCGAACAACCCACGAAACCGCGGCGGCGACCCACTGGCGACGCGCCGCCGCTGAAATCACCTGCAGGGGCGACGATTCGACGGCCGTGGCGGTGGGACGGGCCGCGGAAGTTCACCCGCTGGGTGGCGAACCGCTGTACCGACCCGCAGGTCGTCCTCGCGCTGGAAATCATGAACGAACCCGGCGAGTACGAGCCACGGGTGCAGTTCGTCCAAGAGATGCTCAGCGTCGCCCGCGAGACGACGCCGAACGTCCCCCTCACTGTCGGCTGTAAGGACATTCGGTTGAACACGCAGTTTTCGGACCCCGGACTCGACGTGTTCCAGTTCCACATGAACCTGCCACCGACCGAGAAACAGGCACGTCGGCAGATTCGGGACGCGGTGACGTTCGCCCGGACCCACGGCAAACCGGTGTGGCTCACCGAGTGGCAGCGCCTGCGACGGAGTCCGCGCTCGAAGCTTCGTCCGAACTACGCCTCGCTCGCGCCGATAATCCGCGAGAGCGCACTCGACGGCGACTTCTTCTGGCAGTTGATGCTCAAGCCGGCGTACATGCGGAAACAGCGCAAGAAGGGCCGCATCAACGGCCTGTTCCACGCCGACGGCGCAGTGTTCTCGGCCTCGGACGCGAACGCACTCGCCAAACTGCCGCAGACGGAGTCACGCGGGGACACCGCCGCAGACTCCGTCGACTGGACCGAGCGGCAGAAGCCGCCGAAGGAGTTCGACGCGGGCGGTAACTGACCGAACCTTAGTCGCGCTTTTCGTTTTTCTTAGCTCTGCTCGCTTTCCTCGAAATCGAGCGCGACGGAGTTGATACAGAAGCGCTTTCCAGTTGGTTCGGGGCCGTCGGAGAAGACGTGGCCGAGGTGGCCGTCGCAGTTCGCACACCGAACTTCGATGCGACGCATCCCGTGGCTGTTGTCCTCCAACTTCGTGATTTTCTCCTCGTCGGCGGCGTAGAAACTCGGCCACCCACACGCGGAGTCGTATTTGGTCTCCGAGTCGAACAGCACCTCTCCACAACCAGCACATTTGTAGATGCCCTCGTCGTCGCGGTCGACGTGCTCGCCACTGAATCTCGGCTCAGTGCCGCTCTCTCGGAGAATCTTGTACTCCTCGTCGGTCAGTCGCTCGCGCCACTCGGCGTCGGAGTTCGGGAGGTCTGACTGTTGCTCGCTCATGAGTCGGCGTAGGGGGCGACGCCGGTTAGGGGTTCTGCTCGCGGGCGTCGGCGACGACCCGCTCCAACACGACGCCACCTTCGAACCCACCGCGTGCCTCACGCTTCACCCAGCGCAGACGGTCGAGTTCGTCCGCGTCGATGCCCATCTGCTTTCGAATCGCGGCGACGACTTCGAGCACGTCGGCCAGTTCCTCGGGCTGTCGACTCTCTTCGAATTCTTTTGCTTCTTCGACCAACTTCTCGGCGAGCCGTCGTCGATGCTCGTCGCCCTCGGCGACGTGTGTGACGGGTCGTTCCCCGCTCTCGCGGATTATCGCGGGGATGCCGTCGCGGACGAGTTTGTCGTACTCGTGGCCTGCGTCTTCCTCGCTCATCGACTCACTCCGGAAACAGTTCCTCCTCGCGCTCTATCGACTCAATCTTCCGAACGTCCTCCTCGTCGAGTTCGAGGTCGGCCGCCGCGAGGTTCGCGCGCATGTGGGCTTCGCTGCTCGCTTTCGGGATGGTGACGACGTTCTCTTTGCCTGCCAACCACGCGACGCTGACCGCCGCCTCGTCGGTGTCGTGTTTCTCCGCAATCTCGGTGAGTTCCGGAATCTCGAACACCTTGCCGGCGGCGAGCGGCGAGTACGCGACGAGAGAGTAGTCGTGTTCGCGGGCGTGGGAGACGAGGGCAGGTGAGTAAAACAGCGGATGCATCTCGGTCTGGTGGGCGAACAGCGGCGCGTCGAGCAGGTCGATTGCCTCGTCGAGTTCGGCGAGCGTGAAGTTGCTCACGCCGACGTGTCGGGTCCGACCCGCGTCGACGAGTTCGTCGAACGCCGCGAGCGTTTGCTCGGGGTCGTAGGTGTCGATTGGCCGGTGGACGTACACCAAATCGGCGCAGTCGACCTGAAGTCGTTCGAGGCTCTCGGTCGTACTCGACAGCACGTCGTGATAGCCGAGTTTGTCGGCCCACACCTTCGTGGCGACAAGGACGTCGTTGCGGGGGACGGTGCTCTCGGCGAGTCCCTCACCCACGGTAGCCTCGTTGTCGTAAATCTGGGCCGTGTCGAGGTGGCGATAGCCCATCTCGACTGCGGTCCGAACGCTTTCGACACCCGCGTCGCCGTCGAGTCCCATCGTGCCGAGACCGACCGGCGGCAGCGTCGTGTTCGTCTCGTGGTCGCTCACGCGCCCAACTCCTCGTCGAAACCGGCCGTGGCCGCAGCGTCGCTGACCGCCACGCCGTCGATGTCGAGCAGTCCGGAGAGCGACTCGATTTCGTACGTCGGGTCGACGTCGAGGGGGTAGTCGGCGCGGTGCTCGCGGCGGATGAACACCGAGTCGAGGCCGGCGTTGTGCGCGGCGAGAACGTCGGTGTCGCTGTCGCCGACGAACAGCGCGTGTTCGGCGTCGAGGTCGGTGAGCGCTCTGTCGACGTAGTGGGTGTTCGGCTTCTTTCGCGTCACGCTCTCGGGGATGGGTTCGCGGCCGTACGCCGTCTCGAAGAGATGTTCGACCCCGAAGTGCGAGAGAACGAAATCGACCGTCGCCTGCTGGTTCGACGAGACGATGCCGAGTGGATGGTCGAGCGAGCGAACCGTGTCGAAGTCGTCGTACAGCGCCTTCCGACCGGCGCGAATCTCGTCCTGTTGGGCGCGGGAGGCGATACGGTCGCGGGCGGCGAAGAACGTCTCGGCGTCGAAGCCGTACGTCTCGGCGACGGCGGTGAGACTCTCGGGAGTGACGCCGAGAGACATCGCGTCCACGTGGTCGTCGTGCGGATCGGAGACGCCGCAGTCGACGAACGCCTCGCGGGCCGCACGTTCGAGGACGGCGAACTCGACGAGACTCACCAACACCCCGTCGTTGTCGAAGATGATTGCGTCGTACACTGTCGTGAACTGACGAGCGAGTCGGCAAAAAGCATCCGCCCCTCCGCTGGTATCGACCGCCGCCGAACTCACCGACAAACGAATCTTTTAGCGCCTCGCGGACTACCGTTTTCCCGATGGCGAAGTCCACAACGGTCGGCACCGACTGGGAGGGACGATGACCCGAACCGTCGGCATCGTCGGCGCGGGCGCGGCGGGCGTCGGCGCGGCGTACGCGCTCGACGACACCGATTTCGACGTGACGATTTTCGAGAAGAGTCGTGGCGTCTGCGGCCGCGCGGCGACGCGCCGCAAGCACGACTGCCGGTACGACCACGGCGCGAACTACCTGAAGGACGCCGACGAGCGCACCGTCGAACTCGTCGACGACCTCGGCGACGACGGCCTCGTCGCCTTCGACGACCCGGTGTGGACGTTCGACGGCGACGGCGAGATACGCGAATCCGACCGCGACCCGGAGACGAAGTACACGTGGGAAGAAGGAATCACCCAACTCGCCAAGCGACTGCTCGCACGAACCGACGCGACGGTTCACAATCAGGTACGTGTCGAACGTCTCCAACACGGCGACGGACGCGAACACGTCGACGAGAAGGCCTGCGGTGACCAGTGGTATCTGACCGACACCGACGGCAGCAAACACGGGCCGTTCGACGCGCTCGTGTTGACACCACCGGCCCCTCAAACCGCTGCGCTCTTGGCGGAGACGAAGTGGCACAGCGAGCATCTTCCGGCACTGCGCGAAGTCGTCGGCGCGGTACACTATCGGACGATTCGGTCGGTGATGCTGCACTACCCCTTCGAGGTGGACGTGCCGTACTACGGACTCGTCAACACCGACAGGGAACACGACATCGGCTGGCTCTCCCGAGAGGAGTGCAAGCGGGGCCACGTCCCCGACGGCGAGAGCCTGCTCGTCGTCCAGATGGCTCCGCACTGGTCGGAGGAACACTACGACGACCCGATAGAGGAGACCGCCGAGACGGTGGCCGAGAAAGTCGCCACGCTCGTCGGCGACGACCGACTCACGGAGTTCGACTGGACCGACGACCAAGGCTGGCGCTACGCGCAACCGAACTCCGGAGCGAGCGAGGAAATTCTCCGTCGCGGGGAGTCGGACGGGCTGTTTTTCGCGGGCGACTGGGTCGCCGGCGAGGGCCGGGTCCACTTGGCGCTGTGGAACGGCGTCGAAGTCGGTGAACGGATTCCCGAGACGTTCTGAAGCTGGAATCTCTACGTTCGATTCTCCCGACCTGTCGGAAAGTTATTTGCGCTGCACCTGAGAGCGAGACGTATGTCCTACCCGGTCCCACGGCGCGCCCTCCTACAGACAGGAACGACGGCACTCGTCGCGCTCGCGGGGTGTCTCTCGGGAAACGGCGACGAAACCTACACTGCAGTACCTCGGGAGACCGACCCGGTTCGTACTGAGGGTGAACCACTGAGAATCACGCGCAGCGTCTCTTCGCTAGGCGCGAGGCTGCATGAGAACGGAAGCGTCGACGCCGGCAACGACGCGACGCCAGTAGCGTTCGACGAGTGGGCTACCGACGAGAGCAGCGATATCGCGGCCGAGGAGGTGCGCCGCAAACTGCTGGAGCAGACCGGTTCCTCGGAGACGGGCCTCGATGTTTGGGCCGACGACGCGGCGAACTCCGTTCTCGTGACGACCACGACGACCGTCGAGCGCGAGCACGCCGACGTTGCGTTTCCTTCCAGTCTGTACCGGAAAGCCGTCGAACACTGTCCGCGGACGGTGACTGTCATCCTTACCGCCGACGGTGAGCGTGCGACTACCGAGTTCGCAGTCTCCGCACGGGCCATACTCCAGACCGTTTAGCAGAGACGTGGGTCGTCTGTGCTCGAAAGCAACCGGAAACAGCCGGATGAGACTCTCGAAACGGCCACTCAATAGCCGTACTGAGGCGTATATTCCTCACTTACAGTGGACTTAACAAACTCGACGGACACCCAACAGTCGTGACGCGTCCTGTCCGAGTCGCGCGAGAAGACACCACCCGACCGACAGGACCGCTCGCCACCCCTACCAATGTCTCAAACTGACCGACCGGCGCGGACCGACGAGGCGGAGTCGACGTACGAAGCGTACATCCTGGGCGTTCGCATCGTCGAACGGACGACCGACGACGGCGACACCGTCTATCGATTCGAGGCCCCACACCACGAGGGCGTCGACTTCGAGGACCCGGAGATGGCGACGCTGTACGCGGCCGTCTACTTCGACGTCAACGGATTTCAGGAGGCCGGCACCGGCGAACGCGGTGTGCCGCCCGAAATCATCCAAGCGGGCAGAGACACCCTCGCGGCGTACTTCCTCACGCAACCAGGAACGGATGTCAACTGGGTCGCCTCCTTTTACGGCGTCAAGACGAGCAAAATCGAACGCTACGTCTCGTGGGTCCGCGAACGCGCCGAGAAGATTCGTGAAGGCGCGGCCGAACGAGGCGTCGAGTAACCTGACGCGACGCTGGATACGCCACTCGGCCACGAACGCGTCCACGCCGTCGATAGTCGGCCCGAATTTCCCGATATCGACGCCGACTGGTCCATCGACGTCGACGCCGACAGCGTTCCGTACGCGGTTCCCGACTACGAGAAACTGGTCGCGTCCGAAGAGCTGACCATCCGGAACTCGACGCTCGTGGAGGTCCTTCGCAACCTGAACCAGCCTTCGCGGCTTCGACTGCTGCACAGCGGAAACGTCGCCGCCTCGCTCTCTTCGAGCGACGGCGACGACTACGTCGGTAGTCGACAGGTCGGCTACTGGTACGAGCGAAACGGACGAATTGTGGAGAACCTCCGGCGGGTGACGGAACCGGACGAGGAAACGCTGTTCGTCGTCGGGGCGAGCCCCGTCGTTCCGGTGAAACAACTGTTAGACGCCGAACCGTCGACGTGTTCGCCGAGTTCGCTTCCGCTCCCGTTGTCGTAACGGCGTGAGAGAGCATGTCTCGATTCACACAGGGCTGAATCGACCGGACGACAGCTGCCACGGGTGACGAAAGAATCTTATACCGATACTATAATAATCCAAACACTCAATTTTCTAAACCAATTTGGTGTGAAATACGTATATACCACACAGTATCCGAACAAAGAATATATTTGATACCAGTTCTCTATTATAAAATTACATTACAGAATCGGACAACGATGCACTCGGATGGTCGAATTCACCAGACGGAAACTGATGGCAACGTCGCTGGCGGCGTCGCTGGGCGCAAGCGTCGCAGGCGTCGTTAGTGCGGACGAGGACGCCGACACCCCAAAAGCTCCCTCGGTAGACGGGAAGATAGAGCGTTTTGCGACGACAGCACTCGGTGCGGAGGTCACCGGGCCGGAAGTCACGAAGAGCGGAACGCTGTTTTTCAGCCTCCAGCACCCGAGCAGAAAGAACCCCGAACCGTTCAACAGCGGCGGTATCGGCTACGTGAGCGGCTACAACATCGTCGAGGATTCGGCGTTCGACGAACTCGGCGTTCCTTCGACCGACGAACAGCAGAGTCGGGTCAGAGTCGCAAACGGCGAATACGTACTGCTCGCCCGCGAAGGCGACAACATCGGCGAGAACGCCGACCTCGGCGTCCCGACCACGCCCGACGGCATCGGACTCGACGAGTACCCCGGCCCCCGCTACGGCAACCTCGGTTACAACCCCGACTGCAACCGCTTTATCCCTCTGAACGAGGAGGAGACCGAGGGCTATCTCTTCACGAACTTCGAGCAGAGTCCGGGCGAAATCAGCCGGATTCCGATTAGTCAGGACGACGACGGCGAGTGGGAGGCCGACCTCGACGGTGCGGCGAACCTCGCAAGCACCGAGGCGTTCCGGGACATCGGCGGCACCCGAATCAACTGCTACGGCGACATCAGCCCGTGGAACACCTATCTCTCGGCCGAAGAGGAGTACTCGCATCCACGACTCTCCCTGACTGCGACGACGAGCGACATCGTCGAGGCCGGTAGCGGCGTCGGCCTCCGCGGGGCGGCGCAGTTCTACAACCGACCGAATCCGACCGAAGTCGGCAGCACCGAGTGGGCCGAAGAGTACAACGACGGCGCGTATCTGCAGGGGTCGTTCGCGCTCTCGGGTCTCGAACTGCAGGCGTACTATCTCGGTGCGGACGCGGTCGACCAGAACGACGACCTCAGCAGCGACGTCGATATCGAACTCGGCCAGACGCCCATCGATAGCCCGTACCCGAACCCGTACCGTTACGGCTACATCGTCGACTTCCGTGACTCCGACGGCGAAGAGCCGATGCCGATGAAATACTACGTCGGCGGCCGCGCGGCGTGGGAGTGTCCGGACGTTCAGGCCGACGAGAAGACGATGTACCTCAGTTCCGACGGCGACAACAAGGGCTTCTACAAGTTCGTCGCCGACGACCCGATTCCGAGCTACGACGACCCGATGGACGTGCAGGGGACGCTGTACGCCGTCGAAGTGACGAACGAGGAAGCAGCCAAGAAAAATCCGCCGGGCAACGTCGACCTCGAACTCGACTGGATTCCGCTCGGCCACGCGACGAACGCGGAAGTCGAGTCCTGGGTTGCGGAGTACGACGACGTGAGTCAGGTCGACTACCTCGAATCTCACGCCGACACCGACTGGGAGGAAGACTTCGAGACCGCGATTGCGGAAGCCGACCGGGAAGTCGCCGAGAACGGTAACGCCGACTACATCTCCGACGAGGACATCGTCAGTTGGGCGGAGCAGTACGCCGAAAACGGCCCCGAAGGGGTCGACGAGGACCTCCGCCGGGTGCCGTTCCTCGAAACCCGCGCCGCCGCGAAAGAAGTCGGTGCGACCGTCGAGTTCAGAAAGAGCGAGGGTATCGACAGCAAGGACGACGCCCAACCCGGCGACTACATCTACGTCGGTATCTCGGAGGTCAACGACGGGATGACCGACGACGAGGGCGCACTCCAACTCGACCGCGTTGACGGCGGACTCGTCTACCGCGCCGAAATCGAGGACGACTACAACATCTCGACGCTCGAACCGGTCATCGTCGGTGCCGACGCCACCGACACCGCCGATGTCGCCGACGACGCACTGCTCAACATCGACAACGTGTTCGTGCTCAACGACGGCCGCGTCCTCTGTTGTGAGGACGCCGACCAGTTCAGACGCTCGTACCCCAACGACTGTCTGTACGTGTACACGCCGGAGGGCTGGACGCCCGGCGAGGGCGAGGGCGACGAAGACGACGACCGAGGCCACGGCAACGACGACGGCCACGACGACGACAACCCCGGAAACGGAAAGGCGAAGGGTCGCGGTCGGGGCCGCGGTGACAACGAAGACGACGAAGAGGACGAAGACGACGAGTAGTCCGACCGCCTAAACACCTCGGACGTGCCCTCGGTCGACGGTTCCCTCTCATCTCTGATTTTTGCTTCACCAACGTTTCGGCGGTGACTCGACTACTCGTCTCCGACCGCCTGATGAATCTTCTCGCCCCGCTGTAGCCGCGAGGCGATGGTGAACGTCTGCTCGCGTTCGCGCCGCGTCGGGAAGTGCGCCGCTAGGTAGCGCGCGACGGCGACGGCGAGCGTCCGAACTTCTTCTGCTGCGTCGCGTTCGTCCATCTGCGCGAATCCGGCTTCGAGCGCCTGATACGTGTGGAACCCGGCGTCCTCGCGGAGCAGCGCCTCACCCAACCGCTCCCGGAGCGTCGACAGGTCGCCGCCCGCGTCGAGGTAGTGCGCTGCGGCGCGGCCCGCGTCGTTGACTTCGCCTTCCATCTCGAACGTCATCCGGAGGTCGCCGAGCAGTTCCTCGGGGTCGGCGCTCTCGTCTCCCGGTTCGGGAACCGGCGCGGCCGGCGTGTTGAGAAACCGGTCGAGGTAGACGTTGACCGCCGCGTCGAACACACCTCGATAGAGTTCGGGCGCGTCGGTCCGTTGGCTCGCCTGATGGACCGCGTTCGCGTAGGTGAACGTGTGGTGGACGGTGTTCCAGTCGGAGAACTCGTTGGCCGTCGAAAACTGTGCGACGCGCGTCGCGGCGGCGTACGCGACCGCTCGGGCGAGTTGCTCGACGGTCGCGCCCGCTCGAATCGCGTCTTCGAGCGCAGTGACGACGCGGTCGGGGTCGTCGTCGCGGAGCGTCTCGGTGAAGTCGTCGGGTTCGGTCCACTCCTCTCCTTCGCCCGCCGCGCGCAACTCGTCCAAACGACCGAACGAGTCGTCGAGCATCCCGGCGAGGTCTATCGGCTGTCGCCACGAGGAGCGTTCTTCGCTGCGGGCGGCGGTAGCGAGACCGTCGACGAGACTCGGGAGGACGTGTTCGGCGTGGTCCCAGCCGACGAGGTCCAGCGACTCACAGGCTTTGTTCACGAAGTCCATCGTGTGTCCGGTGTCGAGATAGCGGTGGTCCGTCGCCGCCGAGACGAGCATGTCCGTGAGTTCCGCCTGCGACGCACCCGAGGCGATAGCCGTCCGGAGACAGCGTTCCGCGCCGTCGGCGTCGCGTACCTCGATGCAGTCGCGGAACCACGATTTCAATCGCTCGTGCGAGAGGTCGCGCGCCTCGAACGATTCTTGGTCGAACTTCGGTGGTTGGTTCGCGCAGTCGGACGCCACGTGGACGAGTCCCTGATACAGCGCGCGCTTCTCGTCCTCGTCGCGCAGCGTTGGGAGGACGTTCGCCATCGCCGTCAGAATCGTGAGACCGGAACTCCACCCGCCCTCGCGGTAGCGCGTGCCGAACAGCACCCCCGTCTCGACCTGTTCGCTCGCGTCGACACCCGCGTCGACGAGGCCGATTGCGGATTTGGCGAGCACGAGGCGAAGGTTCTGTTCGAGGCCGTCTTCGAGTCTGTTCGCCCAGTGGTCGGCGGGCGATTCGTCGCGCGTCGGGTGCGGGTCGACGTAGACGGCCCCGTCGCGCAGTTCGACGGGGTAGCTCTCCACGTCGTCGGCCCACGGGTCGAACGTATCGCCGCAGGAGAGTTCGAACCGCGCGTGATGCCAGTGACAGGTGAGGATGCCGTCCTCGACGCTGCCTTCGGTCAGCGGAAAGCCCATGTGCGGGCAGCGGTTGTCGACGGCGCGTACCTCGCCCTCGTGGTGGAACAGTGCGATTGCTCGGCCCTGTACGTTGACGAGCTTTCGTCCCGCCTCCGCCAGTTCGCGCTCGCTTGCGACTTCGACGGGTTCGGACCCGGCGTCCGGGGTCTCGGTGCTCATGAGAGACGCTGACGAGTAGCAGGCACAAAACCGTTCGCTGGAGCCAATTTTTGCAACTAATTTGTCACAATCTGCGACGTGTCGAATCGGACCGAGAGACGGTGTAGCGTGTCGCAAACCGGTTCGGTGACGGAGACAGTTCGGCGACGCGATGATTTATATAGCAGCACACGTAGTTCCTATAACCGTGTCGCTCACCCTCCACATCGACCCCCACGTCCACTCCGAAGCGTCGTACGACGCGGCCGACCCGGTCGAGCTCATCTTGGAGCAGGCGGCCGAAATCGGTCTCGACGCGGTGGTCATCACCGACCACGACACCATCGAGGAGTCGCTTCGCGCGGCCGAACTCGCACCGCTGTACGGCCTCGTCGGCATTCCCGGCGTCGAAGTTTCGACTGCCGAGGGCCACCTCTTGGCAATCGGTGTCGAAGAGATGCCGCCGAAGCGACGGCCGTACGGCGAGACCATCGAGTGGGTTCACGACCACGGCGGCGTCGCCATCGTCCCGCATCCGTTCCAGCGCAGTCGCCACGGCGTCAGAAAACGGGTGCTCGACGCGCTCGTCGTCGACGAGAGCGAGGAACCGGCCGCAGCCGTCGACACACCCAAGCCCGCCGCTGCCACCGCGGTCACCGCTGGTGCGTCCGCCGACACCGACGGCGGAATCGACGAAGACGACGGGAAAAACGCGGACGCCGATGTCCGGAGGGCGGCCCGGACGCCGGACGCCGTCGAAGTGTACAACTCGTGGCTGTTTACGGGCTACAAGAACCGGCGCGCGCGCCGGTTCGCCGACGCGCACGACTATCCCGGTGTCGCCGCCAGCGACGCGCACTCACTGTCGCTCGTCGGCCGGGCGTACACCGCGCTCACGATTCCGGACGCGACGCGTGCGGACCTCGACGCGTCGCTGATTCTCGAGGCCATCCGCGACGGGTCGACGACGGTACAGGGTCGGCGAACGCCGATACCGATTTCCGCGCGTCACTACGCCATCGGCGCGGCCAGAAAGAGCGGTTACTACGCGAAAATCGGCGCGCTCCGGAGCGGAAAGGCGGCGAAAGCGGGTGCGATGCTCAGCGCGAAGGCGGCCAAAACCGGCGCGCTCGTCAGCGGACGCGCGGCGAAGACCAGTGCGGTCCTCGGCAGTCGGTACGCGGCGGTCGGTGCGGTCCGCACCGCACGCCTGCTGTCGAACCTCTCGCCACACTCTCGTTCGCCGTAAACGTTCTCGCGTCGGATTCTCGTCCGTCGTTCGAATATCGAAGTCACGAACGGACTGCAGAGAGCGACGGAACCGTTGCCGTCCGGCCGTCGGCGCCCCTACGACTCTATCTTCTCGACGATTCGTCTCGCTTCGTCGCGCGCATGCTCCTCGCCGGCCTGTTTCTTGATGAGCACGCTTTCGACTTCCCACTCGTCGCTTCCCTCTCGCTTTCCGGTTCGCACCTCGCTGTTCCCCGACACCGACTGCGCGACGTCTGCGGCCCAGTCTGGCGTCCGAATATCGTCGAACCCGTCGGGGTCGCGAAAGCGGACGTGGTAGTAGTCGTCTCCGCTCTCGACGGTCTGGATGTCGGGTACGTCGGGCATCGTCGTCGGTACCACGGGTATCGTCTAAAGCGACGCCCTGAATCGACGCGGTGCCGATGTGGTGCTGAGGTGGTACCTGCGGCGTACTGACACGCTGCACCAGTCGCTCAGAGTTCGGCGGTGAAAAACACAAAAACGTCGACGAGCGCGTTCGGCGCTCAGTCGGCGATGATTCGACGCTTGCCGGCCGTCTCGCCGAGTTCGAGCACGTCGTCGAAGAAGCCGAGCGAGTCGTTCGGACCGGGGTTCGCCTCGGGGTGGTACTGACGCGTGATGACGTTCAGTTCCTCGCTCGCCAGTCCTTCTGCGGTGTCGTCGTTGACGTTGACCTGCGTCACGTCGAGATTTCCGGGGTCGGCGACGGTGTAGCCGTGGTTCTGCGTCGTCATCACGACTTGGCCGCTTTCGAGGTCACGGACGGGTTGGTTGACGCCGCGGTGACCGAACGCCATCTTCTCGGTGTCGCCGCCGACCGCACGAGCGACGATTTGCTGGCCGAGACAGATGCCCGCGACAGCGACGTTGTCGTCCTCGACGAACGCTTCGACGAGCGACTGGGCGTTTCCGAAGTTCGCCGGGTCGCCCGGGCCGTTCGAGATGAACAGCACGTCCGGGTCGATGTCGGCGACAGTCTCCTCGGAAGCGTCGTACGGCAGCACGTGGACGTCCGCGCCGCGTTCGCGCAGCGAGGAGACGATGGAGCCTTTTGCTCCGCAGTCGATGAGCGCGACGGTCGGGCCGTCACCCTCGTAGTGGCGCGCTTCGGGGACGGTGACCTGCGACCCGATGTCGGTGTGGTCGCTCATTCCCTCGCATTTCTCCAGTTCCTCGCGGGCGTCTTCGGGCGTCACGTCGTCGCCAACGGCGATACCGCATTTCATCGCCCCTTCCTCGCGGACCGTCGTGACGAGGTCACGCGTGTCGAGGTGGTCGATGGCGGGTACTCCCTCGGCGGACAGCCACTTTGCGACGTCGTCGGTGAACTCCCGGGCGAGCGCCGCGCGCGGGTGAACGCGAGAGCTCTCGAATCGCTCTCGCCGGACGCCGTAGTTTCCGATGAGGGGGTACGAGAAGGTGAGCACCTGTTCCTCGTAGGAGGGGTCGGTGAGGCTCTCTTCGTATCCTGTGTAGGCGGTCGTGAACACCAGTTCTCCGCGGGCGCGTCCTGGTGCACGTCCACGTCCTTTCACGACGCGTCCGTCAGCCAGCGCGATGTAGGCGTCCGACATTACGAGAAACACATGGATTGCGGGGTAATAAGTGCTTCTTTCGAAGCGAGACTACGAATTTCGTAATCGGTATAAGTCCACCAACACACGTCGGTGTATGGACGACTTGGACCGCCGCATCCTGAACGTCCTCAGACGGGACGCACGGACGCCGTACACGGAAATTGCCGAACGCGTCGGCACCTCCGAGGGGACGATTCGGAACCGCGTCGAGCGGATGACCACCGAAGGAGTCATCGAACGGTTCACCGTCTCCACCCGGACTGGGAACATCAAGGCGATGGTCGAAATCTCGGTTGAGATGAACGTCAACACGAGCGAGGTATCCGAACAACTCGCCGACTGGGAGACGGTAGACTTCGTCTGGCAGGTCTCCGGCGAGGAGGACATCGTCCTCATCGTCGACGCCGCCGACACGCGCGCGGTGAACGAACTCATCACGCGCGCCCGGGAGATGGAGGACATAAAGAGCACGAAGACGCGCCTCATCCTCGACGAACGTCTCGGACAGGGGTGAACACCCCCCAACGTTTTCGCACTCGCTGACGTATTTCAGCGCGAACAGTATGCCGTCCCCAGAGAACCTTCGCTCGGATACGTCGACGACTAGGAACCGAACTGACGGCCGACGCGTCCGTGCGGATGGAGGTCACCCGACCCACAGCGACCGGATGCTCATCCTCCATCCCGAGAGCGGCAACGGCGACCACGACCACGAGGTCCGCCGACTCGCCACCGAACACGGCTTCTCCATCCGCGAGACCGACGACGCGGGCGACGCGATTCGCTTCGCCGCCGACGCCGTTGACGACGGGGCGGAGTTCGTCGCGGCCGCCGGTGGTGACGGCACGCTCAACGAAGTCATCGAAGGAATCCGCCGCGCCGACGGTTTCGAGCAGGTCACGTTCGGCGTCGTCCCCTGCGGGACGGGCAACAACTTCGCCGAGAACGTCGGCATCGAGAGCATCGAACACGCGTTCGAGGTGTTCGAGTCGGGCGGCAGACGCCGCATCGACCTCGGCGTCGTCCACTGGGGGACTGACGAACCATCGTGGGCACGCGACCCGAGCGAGGAAGACCCCAGTGCCGGCGGTACGCGAGCCTTTCTCAACTCCTGTGTAGGCGGGTTCACCGCCGAGGCCAGCGACGAGACGTCCTCGGACCTCAAAGAGCGACTCGGCGTCGCCGCCTACGTACTCAGCACGCTCCGCGTGATGACTGATTTCGACGGGATACGGATGCACATAGACACGCACGGCCGAGAACAACAGTGGTCCGGCGACGCGGTCTCGGTGCTCATCGGCAACGGCCGTCGCTTCCCCGTCGAAGGTCGGACGCAGGCCGACATGGAGGATGGGCGCTTGGACGTGACCATCGTCGAAGAGCGGCCGACTATCGACTTGGTCGGACAGGCGGCCGCCTCCCGGCTGTTCGGCCGCGACACCGAACACATCAACCGATTGAAAACCCCGGCGCTCCAGTTGGATGTGCTCTCGGGCGAGACGCTTCGCTTCAGTCTCGACGGCGAGATGATAGAGACGGCGTCGCTGACGGTCGAAACACTCGAAGGCGTCGTCGAACTGCCCGTCGGCGATGCGTACGAACCCGACCCCGACGACGACTGAAGCAGACGGTCGAAGCGTGAGGCGAACAGTCGACAACGAAGAAAACGGACGACGGGTCCGAGAAACGACCGACGACTGAGCGCTCAGTCGTCGCTTTTCTGACCCTGTGCAGTCGGTTCGGGGTCGAGCCACTGTTTTCGGGCGTGGATACGCGTGTACGCCTCGTCGAGCAACTCGTCGAGCGGACTCAGTTTGACGACGGGTTCGACGCGACCCTCGCGGATTGCGGCGGCGACCGACTCAGCCGAGAGGTCTGGAGCGTCGATTTCGGTGTACGCCCGTCCGATTTCGAACGGGTAGTGTGCGTCGCTACCGCCGACCAGCGGAAGGCCGAGTTCTTCGGCGAGTCGTCGCGTCCGTGCGATGTGTTCGGTGTTCTTCCCGTTGAGTTCGACGGCGTCGAACGCCGCCCCCGAGTTACGCGCGGAACTGTTTCGGAACGGATGGGCGAGAATCGTCGCACAGCCACGCTCGTGGGCGAGGTCGACCAGTTCGCCCGGCGTAAGCGCGTTTGGTTCGGTCCGTCTCGGAGGGTTCGGCCCCACGACGAGGACGTGCCCTTCTGTCGTCGTCACTTCGTTGCCGGGAATCGTCGGAAAGTCGCCCTCCGCGGAGTACGCGTAGTCGTGGTTCGTCACGGCGAACCCGTCGAGTCCTCGGAGTTTGGCGAAGACGCCGTTGAGTTTGAGACCGATTGGGTCGTATCGGGTCGGGCGTCCGCGCCACCCGTGGAAAAACCGACTGTGTGAGTGCAGGTCGACGGAGAACACACTGTATAACGTCGCTACACACTCTTTGTTCTTCCCCCCGCACACGCCAGTCTCCGGTGCCCGCGGGCGTGTGTGGCCGAATGTAGGTGTCGCCGAGTCGACGGTTCGACGGTTCGACAAGTCGATGGGTCGAGGAGTCGACGAGAACGAACTCACCCCCGCCACGACAGGCGTCGTTCCCCAGTTTGCCCGGCGGCCGCATCGAAGAGTCCTTGACCCCCGTCGCAGATGAAACACGTATGAGTACGAATTCGAGCGGTACGGGGTCGGAAGCGACCACCGCCGAAGACGAGGTTCACAAGAACGCCCGTCAGAACGTCGTCGCCGTCGACGAGAACGACGAGAAGCAAGAGGTCGTCAACCGCCTCACCGCCCACACCGGCGACGGCATCCGCCACCGGGCGTTCACCGCACTCGTCTTCGACCACCAAGGCCGAATCCTCCTCGGCCAGCGTTCGCCCACCAAGCGCCTCTGGGACACCCACTGGGACGGCACCGTCGCCTCCCACCCCGAGGACGGTCAGAGTCAGGAGGAAGCGACCCGTCAGCGCCTCGAAGACGAACTCGGCGTCACGCCCGACCAGTACTCGGACCTCCGCGTGACGGACAAGTTCGAGTACAAGCGCTACTACCCGTCTGTCTCCGGTGCCGACGGCGTCGAGTGGGAGGTCTGCTCGGTGCTGAAACTGACGCTCGACGACGTGAGCCTCGACCCCGACGAGGACGAAATCGCCGGCCTGCTCTGGGTCGACTACGAACATCTCCACCAACACCCCGACTGGTACCGCCAACTGCGTCTCTGCCCGTGGTTCGAGATTGCGATGCGCCGCGATTTGGACTGAACCTCGATGCCGTCGTCACACCTCTCTCTGTCGACGGCGGCTGCCGACTCGATTTTCTCGCACGCCCGTGACGGCGCGAGTGGCGACACTCCGAGAGAGGTCTGCGGCGTGTTGGTCGGCGACCGAGGCGACGAGAACACACCCGACACCGTGACCGGCGTCCGCCGAGTGCCGAACGTCGCTGCGGACCCACGAACACGCTACGAACTCGACCCAGAAACGACGCTCGAAGCTATCGAGTCGGCCGAAAACGCGGGGCGCGACGTGGTCGGCTTCTACCACTCCCATCCCGAGAGTCCGGCGCGGCCGAGCGAAACTGATAGAAAAGAAGCGACGTGGAAGGGGTACGTCTACCTCATCGTCTCGCCTCGAAACGACGAGATACGGGCGTGGCGTTGGAGCGGCGAGCGCTTCGAGACGCTCGGCGTAGAGACTGAGTGATGGTCGATAAATCGACCATATTAGTTTCAAAAATATAATAAACAGCGTCCCGAGAGTCACGACCGGTCCGTTCGAGATGCGCTTCACCTCCAGAGAGTTGGCGAAAGCGGTGGCAGCAATCCTCCCGTGTTGGATGATTATCGGTGCATTTGCGAGTGTACTGATGGTGTCTTCGATTGGCTTAGCAGTACTGGCTGTTGCGTATCCAGCAAGTGTACTGGCTACGCCTCTACTGATGCTCTACAAGGACATCTCGTTGCGCAAGTTCACGCTCTTCTCGGTAGTCGTGTTCTGTCTGATGATTTTCGTCCGCGTCCTCGTACTCCAAATTCTCTCGTCGCCGCTGCTCGCCGACCCACTCTGGGGTACCTCAAAGACCCTACTGTCGTTCGTTGTGGTGGTACTCGTCCAGCACTCACTCATCGCCCTGTCCTGTGCGTTGGTGCTCGCCGGTGCGTACGTAGCTACGTTCCGCTTGCTTCCCCGGGTGCAAAGCGCAATCTGACCACTGAATGACGCAGTTGCCGACTGACGAATCCCGCCCGAATCCTCGATTTGTCCGCACGAACGATGTCGCCTTCTGACTCAGCGGCGACATACACCACTGTCACGCCGAAGAAGTCCGACCAGACCCGGCAAGAATTCAAAAACCCCTAACCACCCGCACGACCAACCGCCAGTAGATGACTCCCGACCCCGAGTTGTACGACTCGCTGGACGGACAGGTAGCGCTCGTTACCGGCGCGAACCGCGGTATCGGCCGGGAAATCGCCGCCGAACTGACGAACCTCGGCGCGACGGTGTACGCCGGTGTGCGGAGCGCCAGCCACGAGATTCCAGACGACCAGCGCCGCGTCCTCCTCGACGTGACCCAAGAGGGCGACGTCCACGAGGCGATGGCGACCATCGACGACGACGAAGGCCAACTGGATATCCTCGTCAACAACGCGGGCGTCATCGGCCCGAGCGAGTCGCTCTCGGCGTCGCGGACACCCGAACTCGACCGGACGCTGGCGACGAATCTCCGCGGGCCGATGCTCGTCACGAAGTACGCGCTGCCGGCGCTCACGGCCGAACCGGGTGGCCGTGTCGTCAATCTCTCGTCGGGGATGGGTGCACTCGGTGAAGCGCAGTCCGGCGGGTCGGCGGCCTACCGAATCTCGAAAACGGGCCTCAACGGGTTGACCGCGTATCTCCACGGCGAGTACGGAAACGATGGGTTGCTTGCCAACTCGGTCTGTCCCGGGTGGGTCCGGACGGAGATGGGTGGTGAGGACGCGAGCAGGCCGGTCGAAAAGGGAGCCGAGACGCCCGTGTGGCTCTGTCGGTTCCGACCCGAAAGTCCCGCCGGGAAGTTCTGGCGCGACAAGCAGGTCATCGACTGGTAACGGGCGGTATCGAAAACGGGACCGGCGATTCCAGTTACTCGGCGAGGAACTCTTTCAGCAACTGACTCACGCGGACGGGGTGCTCGTGTTGGACCCAGTGGGTCGCGTCGTCGAGCATCACCAGTCGGCCGTGTTCGCACATATCGACGCTCTCGCGAGCCATCGACTTTTTGAGGAACTGGTCTTTCGCCCCCCAGATGACGAGCGTCGGCGGTTTGACGTGGCCGTTTTCGGGGTTTGGACGCGAGCGGGCGACGGCTCGATACCAGTTCACCATGCCCGTGAACGCGCCGGGTTGCCCCCACGCCTGCCGGTAGCGTTCGAAGTCGGACCGCGAGAACGTCCCCGGTTCGCTCGACTGGCGCATCGTCCGAACGAGCAGTCGGAAGTCGCCGGCCTTCGACAACCGTTCGGGCACCTGCGGTACTTGGAAGAAACCCATATACCAACTGCGAAGCTTCTGGCTGACGCTGCGCTTGAGCGTCCGACGGAACACCGTTGGATGCGGGACGTTGATGATGCCGAGGTGGTCGACTCTGTCGGGGTAGTGAAGTGCGACCCACCACGCGACGGCCGCGCCCCAGTCGTGGCCGACGACGGCGGCAGTGTCGCGTCCGAGTGCGTCGAGGAGACCGACCACGTCGGCGGCGAGTTCGTCGATGTCGTACGCCGAGAGGTCGTCGGGTTTGTCGCTGAGGTTGTAGCCGCGCTGGTCGGGGACGACCACTCGGAACCCCGCGTTTGCGAGCGGCCGAATCTGGTCGTGCCAGCCGTACCAGAACTCCGGAAAGCCGTGGAGCAACACGACGAGTGGGCCGTCTTCGGGGCCGGCCTGAACCGTGTGCAATCGAATCCCGTTCGTCTCGACGTACGTCGACTCGCCGGGAACGTCGGTGACCGGTGCGGTCTCTGTGTCGGTGTCGCTGGCCATCGTCACTCCATCGGGACGATGTCGTCGGTCAGCCAGCAGCCGTCGTGCTCGCCGCCGCGTTGACGCGACAGTCGGAACTCGTAGCGGACTTCTTCGCCGTCGGGTGTGACGACGACGACTTCCTGTCTGGCGGTGTCGCCGCTGACTTCGACAGGCGTCGTCGCCGCCCGGTCGTAGTCCAAAAGCGGTCGGTACACGTCGCTTCGGGCCGCTCGGGTGAAGCGTTCGAGCGACCCGGAGGCACGTCGGCGCTTCGCGGACGCGAACGCGTACGTCGTCTCGATACCGCTGCCGAGATACGGGTTGTCGTTGCGTTCGAGGCTCTCCAGTTGGAGTTCAACGACCTCCGCAGGCGAACGCTCCGGGGTCGGTCGCGGAAGCCCGTGGCGTCGATACTGCTCGTTCATGAACTACGTACGGCGTACGTCTCCAAATAGCTGCTTGCCGCGAGACTACTTCTCACCGCGCGTCGCGGCCGTCATCGACCACACCGCGGTCAAGCCGAGGATGAGCGCCGGAACCAACGGCAGCGCGAGCATCGCGGCGAAAAACGAGAGGCCGAGTTCGCCGGGTGCGCCGGGGACGAGGTAGATGACCCCGGGAACGACGAGAAACGAGAGAACGACGGCGGCGACGAGCGCCCACCCGCGGTCGCCGAATCCCGAGGGTTCGGGTTCCGTGCGGGGTTCGCCGTCGGGGCGATGAACGTACCCACCGTCGGACGCAGTCCGACCTGCTCGTGACTCCTCCGAGCCACGACTTCCCTCGGTTTCTTTCTCCGCGGACGAATCCTCGCTACTCGTACTCACTGTCGGGTATTACGACTACCTTGCCAAAGCCCTCACGGTTTTCTATCATCTCGTGGGCGCGTTCGGCCTCGCTCATGGGCAGCGTCTCGCGGATACGCGGTTCGAAGGTGCCGTCCCAGACGAGTTCGAGCACGTCGTCGACCTGCCCGGGCGTCGCCATCGTCGACCCGATAACCGACAACTGGTTCCAGAAGATGCGGTTCAGCCCTGCGCCGGGGTTGCCGCCGGTGGTCGCTCCGCAGGTGACGACGCGGCCGCCTTTGGCGAGACTCTTCAGCGAGTCGGAGTACGTCGCCTCACCGATGTGGTCGACGACCATATCGACACCGCGCTTGCCGGTCAACTCGCGGATTTCGGCGGCAAAATCGTCCTCCTCGTAGTTGATGACGTGGTCTGCGCCGCACTCTTTCGCATAGTCGAGTTTCTCCTCGGTTGAGGCGGTGGCGTACACTTCCGCGCCCGCGTAGTCGGCGATTTGAACCGCCGCGTGGCCGACACCGCCCGACGCGCCGAGGACGAGCACCTTCTCGCCGGCCTCCAACTCGCCACGGTCGATGAGCATCCGCCACGCCGTCTGGAAGACGAGCGACGCCGACCCGGCGACCTCCCAGTCGACGTGGTCGGGAACCAAAACGAGATTCTCCTCGGGGACGACGGCTTGCTCGGCGTGGACGCCACGGACGTGTTCGCCGATGATGTGGAAGCGAACGCAGCGCGCTCTGTCACCGTCACGGCAGAACTCACACTGACCGCAGGAGACGCCCGCGCTGACGGCGACGTGGTCACCCTCCTCGAACCGAGTGACTTTCTCGCCGACGGCTTCGACGACACCCGCCGCGTCACTCCCCGGAATGTGCGGCATCTCCAAGTCGATGCCGGGCATCCCTTTCCGCGTCCAGATGTCGAGGTGGTTCAACGCGCCCGCCTTGACGTCGACAAGCACCTCGTCGGGTTCCGGGTCGGGGTCCGAGAACTCGCCGTACTCGATTACGTCGCGGTCGCCGTGCTCCGAGAACTGGACGGCCTTCATACTGCGATGCAGAACCCGGCAGGTCAAAACTGTGTGTTTCGTCAAACAACTTGCCTATAGTTCGTCATCTGTCGAACCCATCGACAGCTCCTTCCCCGGCCTTCGCGTCGCCTGCGCGTCGCCCGGAGTTTTGGTGCCCCCGGACGAATCACGGGACATGAGCGAAGACGCACACGGTCACGACGACTCCCACGACTCGGACGACGCCGACGAGGACCGACTTGGCTTCAGGTCCAATGCCGGCGACCATCACGACCACCACCATCACGACGACGACGACCATCACGACCACCACCATCACGACGACGACGACCATCACGACCACCACCATCACGACGTCGAGACGCTCGGATACGCCGTCGTCACCGTCTCCTCGTCTCGGTCGCTCGACGACGACCCCGCGGGCGACGCCATCTCGGCGGCGTTCGAGGCGGAGGGGCACGAACTCGCCACGCGCGAACTCGTCGCCGACGAGTACGACGGCGTGCAGGGGGCGGTCAACCGTCTGGTCTCCCGCGACGACACCGACGTCGTCGTCACCACGGGCGGCACGGGGGTGACGCCCGACGACGTGACCGTAGAGGCCGTCGAACCGATTCTGGAGAAGGAACTACCCGGCTTCGGCGAACTGTTTCGGACGCTCTCGTACGACGAAATCGGGACCCGCGTCGTCGGCACCCGCACTACCGCGGGTGTTACGGACGGCGTTCCCGTGTTCTGCCTGCCCGGCAGCGAGAACGCCGCGCGTCTCGGCGCGGAGGATATCATCGTCCCCGAAGCGGGCCACCTCGCCGGGTTGTCGCGGCGCGACGACAAGAACGGAAACGGCGAAGACGACGAGGAGTGAGCGCCGTTACTCGGTGTTCGACGACGGTTCGGTCGACTCGTCCTCACGCGCCGGGTCGTGCGTTTCGAACCACTCGGTGAGTTCGTGAAGGCGATGGGTCGCGCGCTCGGGGTCACCGATGTTGTGGTGCTCGTCGGGGTAGACGACGAGTTTCGCGTCGACGCCGCGGTGACGGACGCTCACGTACAACTGTTCGGCCTGTGAGGGCGGACAGCGCCAGTCCTCGCCACCGGCGGTGACGAGAAGCGGCGTGTCGATTCGGTCCACGTCGTCGATGCTCGAAATCGCCCGATACTCCTCGGGTTTCTCCCACGGCAGGCCGATGTCGTGGACGTACCACTGGTGTAAGTCGGCGGTGCCGAACAGCGAGTAGAAGTCGTAGATGCCGTGTTCGGGCGCGGCCGCCGCGAACATGTCGGTGCGAGTAACGACGTAGGCGGTGTTGATGCCACCCTGCGAGAATCCGGAGATGAACAGACGGTCGGCGTCGGCCCACCCGCGTTCGACGAGTTCTTGCACGCCCGAGACGATGTCGTCGGCCTCGCGCGGCCCCCACTCGCCGCGGATGGATTCGCTGAACGCGCGGCCGTAGGAGGTCGACCCCCGGTAGTTGACGTTGAAAACGACGTATCCCTTCCCGGTCCAGTAGCTGTAATCGAAGCTGAATCCGGGCGCGTCGTAGGCGGTGGGACCGCCGTGGATGTGCGCGATGACCGGATACGACTCCGCATCGGGGTCGAACTCCTCGGGAAGGTACGCCAGTCCCTCGACCTCGGTTCCGTCGCCGTTCTCGTAGTGAACGCGTTCACAGGTCGGCAGTGCGGCGTCCGACAGCAGGTCGTCGTTCAGCCGGGTCAGACGAACGGGGTCGCTCTCGTCCGGATTCGCGGTGTCGAGCGTGTACAAGTCAGCCCCGTCGCTCGGGTGGCTCAGGCAGACGACGGCACAGTCCCCACCGACGGCGAACTGCGTAATCGTCCGGTCGGTCCCCTGATTTTCGAACACGCGCTCGGGGTCGTCTTGCTCCGCGCTGAGACGGACCAGTCGTGTCAGCGCATCGTCGCCGATGGGCGCGAGCAGTTGGTCGTTGCTCACCCATGCGGGCGCGCCGCCCCGCGAACGGGTGCGGTCCAGCGACGCGGAGACCGACCGTGGCTCAGCGCCCGCCACGTCGTCGACGACGTACACCTCGGTCGGATGGTAGGTGTTCGTCGGGTTCGCGCCGTCGAAGGCGACTCGCTCGCCCGTCGAATCCCAACAGAGGTTCGAGACGCCGAGGTCGCTGTCGGTGAGTTGTCGGAGGTCCCCACCATCTGTCGAGACGGTGTAGAGGTCCTGCTCGAACGTGTGGTCGGGGTTCTCGCCGCGGTACGACCGGAAGGCGATTCGGTCGCCTGCACCCCACGAGGGATGCAGCCCGCCGGTGCTCATCGCACCGCGCGTGTAGGCGTCGTCGAGTCGTTCGGATTCTCTGCTCTCGATGTCGACGACGAACAGGTAGCTGCGGATGTCGTCCAAAAATCCCATGCCGTCGCGCTTGTGTTGGAGGCGCGTGATTTCGACCGGTCCACCGTCGCGACGACTGTCGAGGTACTCCTGCTGTTCCTCTGTGGGGTCGCGCGCGGCGACGACCATCCGCTCGCCGTCGGGCGAGAAGTCGAACTCTCGAACGCCTTCGTCGAACTCGGTCACCTGACGGGCGTCGCCGCCGAGCGAGAGGTCGAACAGCCAGACTTGCGACTTCGGTTCGTCGTCGCTGCCGTCGTTTTGCGACCCATCGTCGTTCTCGCTGCTCTCGTCATCCTCGTCGTCGTTCCGACCGACGTCGAGCGCCACGTCTCGCTTACGACTCGCCAGAAACGCGAGTGTCTCTCCGTTCGGCCCCCACTTCGCCGACCCGGCGTCGGAGGCACGGGTGAGTCGGTGCGGTTTGCGACTCCCGTCGGTCGGCGCGACGAAAATCGAGGTTCGGGTCTCGTCGGCGTCGGGGTCGCTCTCGGCGACGACGAACGCGACGCGCTCGCCGGTCGGCGAGACGGCGACGCCGCGGATTCGTCGGAGGTCGTAGAAATCGTCGAGTTCGAGCGGGTCTGCCATGCCTCCACCTCTCAACCGGACCACATGTCGGTTCTGGTCGCGGAACGGGTCGCCGGGTCAGTCCCTCGATTCGACAGCAAGCATTGTTTCGTCGCGGCGATTTAAGCCGCTCCGCGGCAAGGGCGGTACATGAGCCAACAGCAACCACACCCGGACGAGGGCCAAGAAGGGGCCGACGCCGACCGGTTCGCCGGCGAGAAGGACCCCGACCTCCCGAGTTCGGAGGTCACCTCGGGCGCAGAGCGCGCCCCGCACCGTGCGATGTTCCGCGCGATGGGCTTCGACGACGAGGACCTCTCCGCACCGATGGTCGGCGTCGCCAATCCCGCCGCCGATATCACACCCTGTAACGTCCACTTAGACGACGTCGCCGACGCCGCCATTTCGGGCGTCGAGAAGGCGGAGGGAATGCCTATCGAGTTCGGCACCATCACCATCTCCGACGCCATCTCGATGGGGACCGAGGGGATGAAGGCCTCGCTCATTTCTCGGGAAATCATCGCCGACTCGGTCGAACTCGTCGCCTTCGGCGAGCGAATGGACGCGCTGGTTACCGTCGCCGGTTGTGACAAGAACCTCCCGGGGATGATGATGGCCGCCATCCGCACCGACCTCCCGACCGTCTTTCTCTACGGTGGCTCCATTCTCCCGGGCCAACACGAGGGACGCGACGTAACCGTCCAAAACGTCTTCGAGGGCGTCGGGACATATGCGCAGGGAGAGATGAGCGCCGACGAGTTGGACGACCTCGAACGCCACGCCTGTCCCGGTGCGGGCTCCTGCGGCGGGATGTTCACCGCGAACACGATGGCGTCGATTTCGGAGGCGCTCGGCCTCGCACCCTTGGGCAGCGCCAGCGCGCCCGCCGAGTCCGACGAGCGCTACGACATCGCCGAACGCGCGGGCGAACTCGCACTCGACGCCGTCGCAAACGAGCGCCGCCCCTCCGACATCCTCTCGCGGGAATCGTTCGAGAACGCCATCGCCCTGCAGGTGGCGATGGGTGGCTCCACGAACGCCGTCCTGCACCTGCTCGCGCTGGCCGCCGAGGCGGGTGTCGACCTCGACATCGACGACTTCGACGATATCTCCCGGCGCACGCCCAAGATTGCGAACCTCCAGCCCGGCGGCACGCGCGTGATGAAGGACCTCCACGACATCGGCGGCGTGCCGGTCGTCCTCCGGCGACTGCTCGACGCCGACCTGCTGCACGGCGACGCGATGACGGTCACCGGTCGGACGATGGCCGAGGAACTCGACCACCTCGACCTGCCCGACGACGACACTATCGACGTGGATTTCCTCAAGCCGGTGTCAGACCCGTTCTACGACGAGGGCGCAATCAAGATTCTGAAAGGCAACCTCGCACCCGACGGCGCAGTCATCAAAGCGACGGGCGACGACGCGTTCCATCACACTGGCCCCGCCCGCATCTTCGAGAACGAGGAGGACGCGATGGAGTACGTCCAGACGGGCAAAATCGAGTCGGGCGACGTCATCGCCATCCGCAACGAAGGGCCGCAGGGCGGTCCCGGCATGCGCGAGATGCTCGGCGTCACCGCCGCCGTCGTCGGACAGGGCCACGAGGACGACGTGGCGCTTCTGACCGACGGCCGCTTCTCGGGTGCGACGCGCGGGCCGATGGTCGGCCACGTCGCCCCCGAAGCCGCCGCGGGCGGCGCAATCGCGCTGCTCGAAGACGGCGACGAGGTGACCGTCGACATCCCGAACCGGACGCTCGCGGTCGAATTGAGCGACGAGGAACTCGACGAACGCCGCGAGAACTGGGAGCCGAACCCGCCGAACTACACCGCGGGCGTGCTGGCGAAGTACGGCCAGTCGTTCGGGTCGGCGGCCAACGGCGCGGTGACGAATCCGGCGGTGAAGCGAGACGAATAGCGGGGCGGCTGAGCGGTCTTTTTGGTCCAGATTTTTGCGGAGGAGAAAGCGCTCTGCGCTCCTGACGACGGAAAAAGGTGGGTGTGCGAACCCGGCGGTGAAGCGCGACGACTGAGTAGAGAGTTCGGACACATCCTCAGTGAGCGCATTTCGGTGGCGTACTGCAGAGAAGATGGCTCGGACTCATGGATAGTGTGAACGAGCGTGGACTGCGCAATCGCCCACCGCTCAAGATGGGTCGACGTGCGTGAGGCGGAACGCGAGCACCACAGACAGGCCAACGACCACGGAAATCGCTAGAAGCCACACGCCGATTGGGATGAACAAGTTGGCCGACGTTTCGACCAATCCACCGATTCCAGCAACCAGAATCAGACTCAGTATCGACAGGACGACTGCCAGAGAGAACCGGAACTTGCCTGTCCGATACGAACGATACCCGGCACCGACCACGCCAATACCGACTACGACTGCAAGGCCCTGCACCAGACGAACGATAAACGTAATCGGACCACCACCACCGGGAAACGGAGCAAGCATAAGTGGGGCTAGCGCGACCAAAACCCCGAACACGACGATAGGAAGTGCCCGACGGTCGTTGGCCGGTCCGTTCGACGCTACGCGCTGTTGCACAACCAGTCGGCTCGTGAGGGTTGGATAAATGCCTTCGGGGACGTACTCGGGGGTCAGACGGTCGTACCCGCGTCGGTCAGGGCCGACCCCACTCGTAGAACCAGTACGCGAGGCCGAACAGCATTAGACCGATGCCGAGCGTCGACGTCGCGGGTTCGGGGATGAGAAACAGAATCAGGCCGGCGACGATGAGCAGTCCGGGGCCGATGTCGTCGGTGTACTGTGTGAGGTCCATACGTTCGAGTACGCCAGCGAGACACCTAAACGTACGCCCCGGAGAGAGTCTCTCCTCGATTAGGGACTCTCGACGAACAGGTCGAGGGGACTGTCGCCGCCGACGGTGAGCGTCGCGCCGACGAACGCGCCGTCGTCGTTCGTCCGGTACCGAATCGACTCGATACCGCCGCCGCGACGACCGAACGAGAGTTTCGGGTGGCGAACGTACGGCTTCTGGAACTGCACTCGGACCTCGCCGTCGGTCGGCGTGACCCCGTAGTGTGCGTCGAACGCGGGCGTGTGGTCTCTGACCCGCGCGTCCGAACTGCGGATTCGCCACGGGTTCCCGACGGGGTCGACGTCGGCCTCACCGCCGATAGAGCGATTGTTCGCGTAGAGGTTCGCCGACGCCGCTTCGAGTTCGAGCAACGCCACGTCGCCAGTCTGTCGAATCGTGTTGCCGGCGACGACGGTTTCGGAACTGCCGACCAACACGCCGGGAAGGCCGGGTTCGGCGTCGTCACGCTGGTGGATGTGGTTGCCCGCGAGTTCGTGTCCACCCGCGCCGCCTTCGGCGGTGATGCCGGGGAGCGTCGCCCCGCGGATGCGGTTGTTCCGAACCGACACCGCCTCCGCGTCGTCGAGGAGGATGCCGTCCGCGCCCGGATTCGTGACCGTGTTGCCGTCGACGCGCCCGTTTCGAGCGTCTTTGATGCGGACGCCCGTCTCCGCGGCCTCGGTGAGAATGTTGTTCACCACCTCGAAGTCGGTGGCCGGACTCTGGACGTTGACGCCGTGGCGACTGTAGCCGACGAGTTTGTTTCCCGCGACGGTGATGTTGCGGCCACCCTGTTCTGGGTCGATAGCGACGCCCGCGAACTTCGTCGTGTTTTTTGTTCGAAGGCCCTCTGTCGACTGGACGCTCACGTTGCCCCGAATCGTCACGTTGTGGACCGTGCCGGGACCGCGGACGTGACAGAACGATTTGTGGTAGCCGAAGCCGATGTTGTTCGACACCGTGACGTGCGCACCGTCGGCCGTCGCACCCGGTGGGCCGCTGGCGATACCGGTCAGACTTCCTTGGTGGCTGTTACCGACGATGTTGCCGGTGATGATGACGGTGTTTGCGACCTCGTTTTTCCCCTCGGGCGACCAGAGGTCACAGGCGATGGGGCGGTCGGTCCCCTCGGTGACGATGTTGCCCGAGACGAAGATGTTCTCGCCGCCGAGTTGGATGCCCCGGTCACCGTACTCGCGAATGCGGTTGTCGACGATTCTGACGTTCGCGCTGCCGCGTTCGACGCTGATTGCGCTGCCGCCGTCGCCGTGTTCGCGGAACGGGTGAGTCCGCGTCACCGAATTGCCCGCGAGAACGACGTTCGACGCGTCGCGGACGATTATCCCGTGGAGTTTCTTCGCGGTATCGTCTTGGTTTTTTGCGTTGCCGTGGTAGCCGACGTCTCGAATCGTCACGTCTTGGCAGGGGGCGTTGTGCCCGATACGGATGCCACCGACGTTCGCACCGTCTGCGGGCTTGAGGAGTCTCGGCACGCCCGGCCCAACGACCGTGACGCCGTCGACGTCGATATCCAGCCAGTCGGTCGTCCGATACGGTGCGTTCGTGGGGTCGATACGGATGGTCTCACCGGCCGAGAGGTTCTCGAACGCGCGTTCGAGTTCGCCCTCGCTGCGGACGACGTAGTCGGCGACGCCGCGGATGTGGCCGGTGTTCATCGACGGGGTCGCCAACCCGTGTCGTCGCCAGCCGTCGCGCGTCGAGACGAACGGCAGCAGGTCGCCGGTCTGGGTCGTCCCGAGATAGACGTCCCACTCCGACGCCGACGCCGGCGGGCGGCCGTCGCCGTCAATGCCGCCGCCGGTGATACGGAGTCGTTCACCCGGATGGAGGTGAGACCGTCCCCCGTCGGCGACGGCAGCGAAGCCGCCGGTAGAGGTCCCACCGGCCGCAAGCAGCGCTAACAGTTCTCGTCGTGGTAGTTTTCTCATCGATAGATAGGTAGGGAGTATCGGATTCGTCGCCGGCGCCACCGACGCCGGGAGAGCCAGTCGGCTGGACGTACAGCGTCGACCCGGTAAACGGTAACTCAGCGATTATGAAGAGTATAGGGAGTTGACAACGGACCACCCGCTGGTGTCACTCGCGAAGTGGCGCCGGTCACTCGTGGAGCGCCGCCGCCAGCAGCAGGACGGCGACGACGACGAGCACCAGCGCCGACAGCGACAGCCCTCCGGAGCCGAGCGTCGCTATCTCGCCGCCGAGAAACACCGTGAGGACGCCGACGCCGACGCTGCCGGCGGCGTGCGTCGCTTCGAGGCTCTTCGTCTCGGCGCTTCGGCCGAGTTGCTCGCCGACGTTGATAGCCTGCTCGCCGAGGTCGTAGACGAGCACCGTCGCCACCGTCCCGACGAGCAGCGGTTCGAGTGTCTCCGGGTCGAGAAGGCCGCTGACGAGCACGGTCAGGAACAACAGTGCTGCACCGGCCTTCAACAGGCCGCGAGAGCCGCTGTTTCGTACGGGTGCGAGCGCCAGTCCGACGACGAGCACGCCGAGTAGACTCGGGAGCGTCCGGACGAGCGCCCCGGGACCGGAGGCCTCGCTGGCACCGATGGCGACGCCGACGAGCGAGACGCCGACGCCGGCGGCGACGACGACCCACCGAAGCACCGTCTCGCGACGGCTCTGGAGCGTCGCTCCGACGCCGGTCACGAGAACACCACCGGCGACGAGTGCGACTGCAGCGACCGTTACGTCGGTGACGTGCACCGTCGCCGCCGCGGCGACGAGCAGCGCCAGCGTCGAACTCAACAGTGCGGGCTTGCGAACGAACGTGCCGCTCACGCCATCGCCCTCCGGTTGTTCGCCAGTGCGGACTCCAGCGGCGCGTCCGGCCCCCAGTCGACAGTCGGGATACCGGTTCGCCGGAGCGTCGACACTCGCGCGGCGCGCTCTGTCGCCGCGAGTCGTTCGCCGACGGTCGTTTCGTCCGTCACGTCCGGACTCACCGTCGTCACCGCGTGGCCGTAGGCGTCGAGTCGCCGGGCGGCCGTGACGATTTCGTCGTCACACAAAGGCGAGAACAGGAATATCTGCGTGTTCGAGTCGAGTCGCTGGCGGAGCAGTTCGACCTGTTCGTCGAGCGGCGGTGCGTCCCGCGGCGGCGTCGGTGCGAACGCCGGATGTGTGTCGAACAGTCGGTGGAGTTCGACGCGTTGGTTCGTCCCGCCGCCCGGCGAGTGCCAGCAGAACTCGCGGCCGAAGGCGGCGACACCGACCTGATTGCGACCGGCAAAGAGCGGTTCGAGCAACTGTTTGGCCGCGGCGACGCTGCGAACGACTGCGTTCGGTTCGTCCGCGAGCGCGCGGTACGCCTCCGGTCGGGCGTCCATGACCAACACGACCGACATCGAGCGTTCTTCGCGGTATTCGACGGTCGTCAACTCGCCCGAGCGGGCGAAGCGCTTCCAGTCGACGCGACTCATCGAGTCGCCGCGGCGGTACTCGCGAGTTCGGGTGAACTCCAGTCCCGACCCCTCGTTCGAGGAGAGCACGCGGCCGACCGTATCGAGGGTCACGTCGCGGCCCGCGGGTGCGTCCGAGCGACCGGTGACGGTGAGTTCGGTCTCGTCGCTCACGGTCGTCTCGCGTTCGTGTTCGCCGGTGATGTCGCGGGTGACGACGGTCGCCGGGATGAAACTGTGCTGGCCGGACTGCGCTTCGACGCTGTACTCGAACGTCACCGACGCGCCGGGTCGGAGTGCGGCCCCGCGACGGGGTGTTCCGTCGACGACCGACAGCGCCGCCGGGACACCGTCGACGATACGGAGGTCCGCGAGCGTGTTCTCGCCGGCGTTGCGCAGCGTCACGGTTACGTCGACCACGTCGCCGGGGTTCGGAGAGCGGTCGCTCACGCGTCGGTCGAGTTCGAGCACCGGTGCCGGCGACGAGGTGAGTCGCGGGTACGTCGCAAAGACGATGCCGACGCCCGCGAGGACGATGAGGTTCGGCCGGTCTGCGAGTAGTCCGATTGCGCCTGCGACGAACGAGAGCGCAACGACACCGCGCCAGCGGTGGGTCTGGTGCTGACTCACCGTCGAACCTCGCTGGCGAGTCGCGCGATTTCTTCGGCCGTTTGGCGGGCGGCGTCGCGGGTGCCACGTGCGCCCGGTGAGGACTTCGCGGGTGTTCCACCGTCGCTGCGCTCTGCTTGCGACGAGGCTCGCCTCGGTCCGCTCGGCTCACCACCGTCGGCGCGCAGCGATGACTCGGTTCGGAGGAACGCGGCGGCCGTCTCGTCGTCGGTCCACGTTCCTTCGTCGACACGGCGTTCGGCCTCCGCTCGGTCGTAGCCTTCTGCCGTCCGAAGCGTTTCGATGGCGGCACGGCGGAGGCGGTTTCGGAGCGACGCGCGGCGACGACGCCCGAGAATCGGAATCGACAGCCGCCAGTCCGACAGCGCCTCGTCGAATCCTTCACCGGGCGACGGTGCCGACACTGGACGCTCGGCGTCGGGCATCTCCGCCTGTTCGAGGCGTGCGCTGCGACCGGACGCGAGCACCGAGAAGGCGACGAGCAGTCCGACGCCGGCGAAGAGCGCCATCAAGAGGTAGTCGTTGCCGAGCAGGTCGACGAGGCCTTCGGTCGGGAGGAAGTCGCCGCCGAGGAAGCCGAGCAGCAAGACGACGACACCGGTACCCGCCAACAGGAGACGACGAGCTTTCATCGGTCCCCTCCGGAGTTGCCGCGGAAGCGACGAAGGTAGTTGCGAGCGCATTCGCGGCGTTCTTCCGTTACCTCGTCGCCGCCGTAGCGGACGCTCTCGTACAGCGAGGTGAGTCCCCAGACGGCGTCGCTGTCGCCTTTCTCTCCTTGTTCGACGACTTTCTCACCGCGTTCGCGTGGGGTGAGTTTCGTCTCGCGTTCGAGGCCGACGGCGGCGAGCATCTCGCACCACGCCGCCGATATCTCGTCCTGTGGGTTCGGGTCGCCGACCGGTTCGGCGGCCGTCGCCGTTCCGTCGTCGTCGCCGGGGAGCCACCGGCGCAGGGCGGCACTCAGGCGGTCACGGTAGGTCCACGCCACCAGCAGCAAGCCAGCGATGGCAGCGAACGGTAGGAGCGATTCGAGGAAGGCGAGCAGTTTCTCCCACAGCGACTCTTCGGGTGGTACTTGGTCGCCGGATTCGTCCGGACTGAAGTCGCTGTTGACCAGTTGTTCTTCGCGCTGGTCGACTGACTGCTCTCGCTGCTGTTGTTTCTGTGTCTGGACTTTCTTCTGTTGCTGCTGTTTCGTCTCCCCCTCACCGCCGCCTGCGGAGGGGTCGGTCAGCGTCTGTTTCAGTTCGTCGAGTTGGTCGGCACCGACGGGCAGCATCGACGAGTCGATGTCGATGACGTCGTCGGGGTCCGTCTGGACCGACGAATCGAGCGTGCCGGCGGCCGTCCCGAGCGAGAAGAGACAGCACGCCGCGACGGCGATGGCGAGCACTCCGTCCCTATTCATGGTCGACAGCGGGTGTGGTGGGCAGTTGTGACGTATCGCATGTGTAGATATTCTCCTCGTGCGGGATGGTTAGACGGCGCGAGTTATCCGACTCGAAGGAGTTTCCGATGTCCACTCTCATAGGTATTTTGTTCGGTACGGAAATATAGATAGGAAATAGTGACTGTTCTTCATATTATACAGTCGCTAAAAGCAACATTCTCAAAATCCTACCAGTCGGTGGTGGACGACACGGTGAGTGGTCAGGCCGTCACTCGGTTTAGCCGAGTAATAACGCCGATAGACGGCCTGTGAGTCCAGATTCTGGGGATAGTCGATATCACACGGAACCGGGAGAGCGACGGACACCACGACAAAACCGGCAAATATTGCTGCACCCATACCGGAACGTTCATCTGACAGAATGGAACACAGTGGAATCGACTGTGATTTTCGACGAACTGTTCGACGCCGTCGCAGGGCTGTTCGAGGAGTTGTTGGTCGGCATCGCCGCCGCAATCGTCGGGGCGCTCAACGTCGGGTGGCGGTGGCTCCTTCGCGGCCTGTACGTGTTCGTCGCACTCGGTGGTCTCTACGTGCTCGCCGCACTGGAGCGTTCGGTGGGGGCCGGACTCCTCGGTGTTGGGATACTCTGTTTGGCCATCGACGTCTGGTTCGTCGTACGTGGGTGACTCTAACGACCGTTTCTGCTCGATTCGCTCTCGACTTGCCGCTACCGTCTGTCGAACTCTCGTTGTTAGTTGACGATGGCGTCGTCTACTCGAGTATCGTCGTTCGAGACGTTTGTACGCCTCGCTGTCGCTCGGCGAACAGAAACAGTGGGACCAACGGAGACTCGCTGCGCTCGCCTCCGAGCACCCATTTTACTTCGTAAAAGTGGGACCGCCGAGATTCGAACTCAGGTCCTACCGACCCCATCGGCAGAGGATACCACTACCCTACGGTCCCGCAACTTGGCTAACGGGCGACCCTCGTTTAACACCTTCGTTTCGACGGCAACGAAAATCGCCCGACAGCGACGCGGTAGCGTCTCGCACGCGAGTCGCTCGCGTTCCCGTCTCAGTCGTCTTGCTCGCGCGGCACGACTAACTCGTCATCGTCGCGGACGGCCATGCTCGCCACCGCGTCGCCTTCGTAGACGGCCAACCCCTCGTATCGACCGATGAGATAGCCGTCGTGTTCGGATTCGACGGTGTCGACCGGTTCACCGTGCGGCGTGACGATGTCGGCGACCACGTCCCCCGCGGAGACGGCCTCGCCGGCCTCGACGCGGTGACGAACCAGTCCGGCCGTCTCCGTCCGCGGGTGGACCGCCCGTCGAACCGGGAACTCCACCGGCGCAGGCGGGACGCCGGTTCCGGGTTCGGCGACACCATCTGGAATTTCGTCTATCATCCCGAGTTCGCGGAGGACGCCGTACACGCCCGCGACGCCCGCGGCCCGAACGTCTTCTTCGACGACGCTGTGTCCGCCTAGTTCCGCCGTGAACGACGGAATCCCGGCGGCGTTCAGCGCCGCGCCCGCCGTCGAGCGGTGCAGTCCTTGGTCCAGATACTCCTCGGCGGGGTACTCGGTGAGTATCGGCAGGCCGAACGCCTCGACCAAGCTTGCGAGTTCGTCCGCCAGCGACTCGGCTTCCTCTTTCGTTCGTCGCTCGCCGTACAGTACGCGGTCGCGGATAGAGAACGGAACCGACCCGACTTGGGCGGTGTGCAAGTCGACGAGTGCGTCCGCGGAGTCGACGAGAGCTTCGTACAGTCGTTCGTCGATTCGCTCTTGGGTCTTCGGCGGGCGGGTCGACTCGCCCTCGGGGTCCGGGAAGTACCGGTTCGGGTCGTCGTCGGCGTAGTACGACGTTCGGGCGTTCCGACGGAGGCCCGCCGGATTGACGAGTGGCACACAGACGACGGTTCCGGAGAGCAGCGCCGGGAGTTCCTCGCGCATCGCGTCTTGGGCGACGGCGACACCCGTCGCTTCGTCGCCGTGGACGCCACCGGTGAGCCACAGCGTCGGGCCATCACGCTCGCCACGGGCGACGAGAACGGGGAGTTGTTCGTCGCCACCCGTCGGGAGACCGGTCGCTTTCAGCCATCCACGGGTCAGTTCTCCGCGTCGTGCTTCCGCAGTTCCGACGTTCACAAGCGTCGGTCTCCCGGCACCGTCAAAAGACTGCGTCCGCCGGCAGACGAGTCGAAGTCGGGTCGTTCTCTCGTCGACTATCGTCGAACCAGAATCCAGTTCGACGGCCCAATTTGTTTCACATTCCATATCAGAGACTTATCTGGGGTATTGGCTCGATTACTGAACAACTTCTAGAAATTAACACGATATGTACTGTGGTGAGTAGTTATCGTCGGATGAATCGCCGTAACGAATCGCCGAAACCAAAAATACTAGTACGTTACCCAGTCTCTTTCGGGACGCTGCCGGCGGGAATCCCTCGGTTGGGGCCCGGAGTCACCGGCAGCGTTCTCGTCGATTCCACTCGCCGAGTCGAAACACGGAACCAGAACGGTTCAAGCAGTGGCTAACTATATCCTGAGCCGTCGACGGTCATCCGATGACCTCGGACGACTGGTCCGTTCTCCGCACCGTCTCGGTCGGTAGCGACGACGCCCGCGTCGGCTACGACTACCTCCGCCGCCCCGACGACGAAACCGAAGGTCGAATGTGGGCCGACACCCGCGATTCGGTCTGCGTCGTCGCCGAACAGGATGGAAAAATCGTCCTCGTCGAGGAGTACCGCCCGCGACTCGGCGAGACGGTGCTCTCCTGTCCCGTCGGTGCGGTCGAAGAAGACGAGTCGCTCGTCGAAGCCGCCGCCCGCGAACTCCGCGAGGAGACGGGCTACCGCGCCGACTCGCTCCGCTTACTGGAGACGAGCTATCCGGTCGCGTGGCTCCGAAAACGACGCGGTGTCGTCTTCGCCACGGGACTCACGCCCGGCGAGAAGCAGACCGACGACGACGAGTTCACTTCCGTCCGTCGGCTCTCGGTCGACGACGCACTCGAAGAAGCGCGACACCAACCGGTGACCGACTGGACGTTGCTGCCGCTACTTCTCTCGCGGTACGAAGGACTGGTGTAGTGCGAGAAGCCGAGAGAACGACACAACTGCGCGCTCAAACGAGCACGCGTTCGAGCGAGACGACGATTCCACGCTCGGCCTCGGGGTCGCCGACGAGACGACCCAGACAGACCGCCGCGCCGTCGGGCGTGTAGCAGGCGAGCAGTTCGTCGCGTTCGATGTCGTCGTCCGCGTCCAAAACGCCCGGTGCGTAGACGGGTGCGCCAGTGGCGACCTGTTCGGCCGCGCTCTCGGCGATAGTGAGCGAGGAAAGATGCGTGAGCGCCTGTTCTGCGGGTGCGACGGCTTCTCTGAGAAACGACTCGTCGCCCTCGTCGGCGAACGCCAACGCGTCGGCGAGGTCGTACATCCCCACGAGGTCGGTGTCGTCGAAGGGGTCCGTCGCCGTTCGGCGGAGATGTCCCATGTGCGCACCGGTTCCCAGCGCGAGACCGATGTCGTGGCAGAGTTTTCTGATGTAGGTTCCGCTCTCACAGCGGATTCTGAGGAGCGCCTGTCGCTCTTGGAGTTCGAGCACTTCCAACTCGTAAATCTCACGCGTGCGCAGGCGGCGCGAGACGGCGCTCTTGCGTGGGGGTTTCTGGTACAGGTCGCCCTCGAACTCGGCGACGACGGCTTCGAGGTCACTCGGCGCGTGTTTGTGAAGTTCGAGTACCGAGACGTACTCTTTGGTCCCTTCGAGAAACACTTGGGCGAGACGCGTCGCGTCGCCGGTGAGGACGGGTAGACAGCCGGTGACCTTCGGGTCGAGCGTACCCGCGTGAGCGGCGCGTTCGACGCCCACCAGGTCGCGGACCCACCCCGAGACTTGGTGGGCCGAGGGGCCGGGCGGCTTGTCGAGGTTGACGACGCCGAAGGCGAGCAGTTCGTCGAGTGACCGTTCTTGGGGTGGGCCGCGCATCGTCATCTCAGAAGTCGTAGCGGACGCCGGTCACCGGGTACTTTCCTTCGTCGTCGGCGGCGTCGTAGGCTTCGACGGCCGAGACGAGCGTGTCGAGAACGGGGTCCGGACCCCAACGGGCGGTGTTGAGCGCCACGTCGTAGATAGAGAGGTCGTCGATTGGGATGTCGTAGTACGCCATGTAGCGTTTGGCCTCGCTGGCTTCGCGGCGCTCGGTCTCCTCTCTCGCGGTGTCGACGGGTTTCTCCTCGCGGTCGGCGATGCGGTCGGCGCGGACCGACAGCGGCGCGTCGAGCCAGATACGGAAGTCGGCGTGGTCGGCCGCCAACCAACCGGCGAGTCGGGATTCGAGCACGACGTCGTCGCGTTCGGCGGCGATGTCCGAGAGGCGACGGTCCAAATCGCGGTCTATCTGGTCGTCCTCCTCGGCGAGTTCGTTGAACTCGACGGGCGACATGCCGCGCTCCTCGGCGAGCGTCCGAAAGATATCGCCGCCGGAGATGTGGTCGTAGCCGAACGCCTCGGCGAGTCCGGCCGCCGTGGTACTCTTACCACTGCCCGGCGGGCCGGAGACGGTTAGCAACATACTCCCTCTCGGCAGGAGCAACTGAAAGGTGTTGTCGTTGCCGGCGGGGGCGCGAGCGGGTCACACGGTGGACGTCAGCAGAAACGACACACGTCGCCGTCGCTGGAGCGGTCCGGACGGAAAGAAGAACCGAGATTACGACGTCGACGGCGTCGTGCTGATGTTCAGTCCCTTGCGGATGATCTGGGAGAACGCCATCGAGCAGAGGAAGTACCAGACAATCCACGTCTGGATGGGCCCGACGATGCCCTCCTTCCACGACACTTCGCCGGCCAGCGGGATGACGATGTTCTGCAGCGTCACGTGCTGGGTGCCGCCGCCGATGCCGATTGCCCAGTACATCCAGAGGAACACCGGGATGGTGAGGAACATAATCCACACCATGGGGCGGAACTGCTCTTTGAACATCCCCATCTGCTCGCCCATCGCCTCCATCTGCTCTTCCTGTATCGCTTCGAGTGCGGCGTCGTCGTCGTTCTCTTGGGCCTCCTTGCGGCGGTCCTGCAGGTCTTTCATCCGCGCCTGATACTGGCCCATCTTGTCCATGTCCATCAGGTTCGCCTGCAGAATCGTCGAGTACAGACCCGTGCCCATCGCGAGAATCATCACGACGGCGTAGAACGGAAGCATCTCCGCCAGCGGGCCGAGGAACACGTCGAACGCGCCGCCGACGACGTTGCGTACCGCTGCAACCGAGTAGCCGAGGAACAGGCCGACGGTGACGACGGCCGCTCCTTTGTCCCACTTCGACCACGTCGTCGTCTCGATGTCGTCGCCGCTCGACGAGGATGAAGACGAAGACGACGAGTCGGCGCTTCCGTTGAGACCCGCACGGACGGCGTCGGGGTCCTGAATACGGAAGCCCTCCTCGCCGTCGACGAGGATTCCTTGTTCGATGAGACGGCCCCACTGGCCGCTCGAAAGGTCGTCGCGTACGTCGACCCACCGAACCTCACCGTTCTCGGAGCGGTCTAAGACGACCTCTATCGCTCGCTCCATCTCCGAATTGTTGGAGACGAGCGAACGCACTCTCGATTCGACTCTTGCCATTGCCGGAGATTGGCTACCACCGGTTAAGAAGCTTTTACTATCGACTCAGCGGTGAGCGTCCGTGCTTTCCGCCCGCTTCAGGCGTCTGTGACGACGGATTTGACGTCCTCGAACACCTGGTCGGGCGTCTGTTCGCCGTCGACTTCGACGAGTTCGTCGCTGTCGCGGTAGTACTGGATGACCTCGGCGGTGTTCTCCTCGTAGACGCGGAGACGCTCGCGCACGACGTCTTCGGTGTCGTCGTCACGCTGGACGAGCCGGTCGGCGATTTCGTCGTCGTCGGGCATGTCGAACTCCGTGTGGTAGATGTCGCCCGTCTCTGGGTCGAGACGGCGGCCGGTGAGACGGCGAACGAGTTCGTCGTCGCTCACGTCGAGGTAGATAACCGAGTCGAGGTCGGTGATGTCGTCGAGATACTCCGCCTGCGAGAGGTTTCGCGGGTAGCCGTCGAGGACGAATCCGGAGGCGTTCGAGAGCGCCTCCTCGACGATTTCGTTGACGAGGCCGTCGGGGACGAGTTCACCCGCGTCCATGTACTCGCGCGGAGTGCCGTACTCGGTCTCCATATCCTTGTTCGCTCTGAGCGCGTCACCGGTCGTGACGTGTTCGAGCGAAAACTCCTCGGCGAGTCGTTTGCTCTGGGTTCCTTTGCCTGCGCCGGGCGCACCGAGTAACAGCACCTTCTTGTCGCTCATACCTGCCCATCACCCTCCGGGGATAAAGACCTGAAGATAGCCGCCGATACCACCCCAACGAAAAGCCCGAATCGGTCGGGTTTTCCCGCCCGCCGTCGTCGCTTCCCGTATGACTCGATTCGACGCCGAAACCCCGTCCGAACGCCGAAAACTGTTCGCCGACGCCGTCTCCGCACACCGGACGCGCGCGAGCGACTTCCTCACGATTCAGGTCGACGCCGCCGAGGAACCCGAACTCGAAGAGACCGAAGTCGACGACCCGACACCGCCGTGGCTACAGTTCTTCCAGCAGACGGTCAACGTCGACTGTACGGACGCCGAACTCGACCGACTGAAGCAGTTGGTCGGTGACTACCCCGAGTTCCGCATCGACGAACTGGAGACGCCCGAAGACGCCGAGGGAACCAACGTCCGAATCACCGCCCGCGCCGACCCGAATCGGCTGGCGGACTTCTTCGAGCGGACGTTTCAGGACGTGTACGGCTACGGCGAGGAGTACCGCGTGTGGGTCGTCGCCGTCTGAGCGTCGCTTTCCTTTCTCTCTTCTTTCTCGCTTCGCTCTTCTCTCATCTCTCTCGCGTCTCGCTCCGACACTGAACGCTATACCGTTCGCTCTCGTAGGTGGTGGCATGCCCGATTCTAACTCGGCCGCCGATACGTCGTTGTTTGCTCGTCCGGTCGTCCCTGTCGCCGGCGACGACGACGCCGAGAAGACGGCGCGGGTCGCACTGCCTCGAATCGCCGCCGTCGGCGGCGAGATGCTCGCACTCCACGTCGTCGAGAAAGCCGGCGGCGCGCCGGACAAAGCCTCCGTCGAGCAACGCGAAGAACACGCTTCGGAAGCGTTCGCCGTCATCGAAGAACTGGCCGCAGAAGCGGGTGTCGACGTACGAACTCGCGTCGCCTACGGCACGAACGTCGCCGCCACCATCCTCGACGTCGCCCGCGAGGAAGACGCCTCGGCTATCGTGTTCTCACCCCGCGGCGGTAGCAAGTGGGCGAAACTGCTGACCGGTGACGTTTCTGACTCCCTGGTCGAAGATGCCGACCGGCCCGTCGTCGTTCTCCCCACCTCGAACTAATCGGAGAGCGAGTCGACAGGTCGTCGAGCGCCGTTGAGAGTCGTCGAACGGCACTGAGAGCCGACGGAAGCTGCCGTTCCGCCACCGACCTACAAAAACCAACGCACGTTCCCGAACTGCGTATTCCAAATTACTTAAACGGATAGCGCGGTATCTATCTGCTATGTCGTACCCCCGAACAGCACTGCGTAGCGTCTCATCGTTGTGGTCCTCTCATGGCTGACGAAGAACTCGCCAAAGACCTCGGTCCGCTCGCGGCGTTGACTATCGGCGTCGGGACGATGATTGGCGCAGGTATCTTCGTCCTCCCGGGAACCGCCATCCAGCAGGCCGGTTGGTTCGCCGTCGTCTCGTTTCTGGTCGGCGGCGCTATCGCGCTGCTGACGGCGCTTTCGGCCTCGGAACTCGGGACGGCGATGCCGCGTTCCGGCGGTGCGTACTTCTACGTCAACCGCGCACTGGGACCGCTTTTCGGCTCCGTCGCCGGATGGGCTAACTGGATGGGTCTGGCGTTCGCCTCGGCGTTCTACATGGTCGGCTTCGGCCAGTACGTCCAGAACATCGCCGGTCTCTCCGACACCATCGGCGTCGCCGGATTCGGTATCGACCCCGTCAAACTGATAGCGCTCGCAGGCGCGGCGCTGTTCGTCCTCATCAACTACGTCGGCGCGAAGGAGACCGGCAAACTCCAGAACATCATCGTCGTCATCCTCGTGGCGATTCTCGCGGTGTTCACCGTCGTCGGGTCGCTTCGCGCGGACCCGGCGAACCTCCCCGAGAGTCGCGGCTTCGGCCCGATGATAACGACGACGGGTCTCATCTTCGTCTCCTATCTCGGCTTCGTCCAGATTACGTCGGTCGCAGAAGAAATCAAAGACCCCGACAGGAACCTCCCGCGGGCGGTCATCGGTAGCGTCGTCATCGTGACGCTCATCTACGCGCTGGTGCTCATCGTGATGAGCGCCGCCGTCGAACAGGGGTTCATCGCCGAACAGGAGGCCGCGGGCAACATCGCCGTCGTCGAAGTCGCAGAGCTCATCCTCGGTCCCGCCGGGGCGATTGCGATGCTCATCGGCGGCCTACTCGCAACGGCGTCCAGCGCGAACGCGAGCATTCTCGCCTCCTCGCGCATCAACTTCGCAATGGGTCGTGACGCCATCGTCACACCGGACCTCAACGAGATACACGAGCGCTTCGGCACGCCGTACCGCTCTATCGCCGTCACGGGCGGGTTCATTCTGGTCTTCATCGTCGTCGCGCCAATCGACACGTTGGCGACGATGGGCAGCGTGCTCCACCTCGTCATCTACGGACTGTTGAACATCGCGCTCATCGTGATGCGTGAAGCCGACGTCGAGGAGTACGACCCGTCCTACACCGTGCCGTTCTACCCGGTGACGCCCATCGTCGGTTCGATTCTCTCGTTCGCACTCATCGCCTTTATCGAACCGCGAGTCACTATCGCGTTCAGCGCGGCGTTCGTCGCGTTCGCAGTCCTCTGGTACCTGTTCTACGCACGCTCGCGGACCACGAAACAGGGCGTCCTCAGCGACTACATCCTCAGTCGTGCCGACCGGATGCCCGAACCGGCCGTCTCCGCCGCCACGACGGTCAAACCCGACGGCGGTCAGTACCGCGTGATGGTACCACTCGCAAATCCCGAGAACCAGACGGACCTCATCACGCTCGCAAGCGCCATCGCCAAACAGGAAAGCGGCACCGTCGTCGCCGTCAACATCCAGCAGGTGCCCGACCAGACCTCCTTGGAGGCCGCTCGTCGGCAAGGCGACTACGACGCGGCCCACCGACTGCTCGAACGCGCCCGCGACGACGCCGAGACGTTCGACGTGCCCGTGGAGACGCACACGATTCTCTCGCACCGAACGTTCGAGGAAGTGTTCGACGCCGCGCGGACGTACGACGCCGACCTGACGGTCATGGGCTGGGGGCCGGACGCCCACGGGTCGCCGGGGCGCGCAGAGAGCGCAATCGACGAACTCGCCAGTTCGCTCCCGTGTGACTTCCTCGTGCTCAGAGACCGCGGGTTCGACGCCTCGCGCATTCTCGTTCCCACCGCGGGTGGCCCGGACTCGGACCTCTCGGCGGCCATCGCCAAGTTGCTCCGCGCGGAGTACGGGTCGACGGTGACGCTTCTACACGTCGCCGACGACGAGTCGGAGGGACGTGAGTTCCTCGAAGGCTGGGCCGACAACCACGGACTCGGCGACGCCGAACTGGTCGTCGAATCCGGCGACGTCGAAGCGGCCATCGAAAGCCACGCGAGAGACGCGACGATGCTCGTCGTCGGTGCGACCGAACGCGGCCTGCTCTCGCGGTTGTTCACCGACAGCCTCGTGTTGAACGTCGTCGAAGACGTCGACTGCTCGGTGTTGCTCGCCGAGAAAAAGCGGAAGCGGACGCTGCGCGAGCGGTTGTTCGGTAGCAACTGAGCGCCGTCCGGACGGCGAAAAATCGATTTTCGTTCTCAGTTCTCAGTTCTCAGTTCTCAGTTCCCGCTGACCGACGGGTCCGTCAAATCCGCTTCCATCACGAAGTCCGGTTCGTCGGAGACGCCCGTACGGGCATAGGCGGTGTCGCTCACCCAGCGAACGCCCTCCGGAATCAACACCCGAACCTTGTCGGCGTCGACGCCCGCGGCGTCGCGGGCAATCGCTCGGTACAACGAGTCGGCCGCCTCGTGGTCGGCCCACGCGCCGACGGCGTACTCCGCCCATCTCTCCTCTTTTCCCTCGTCGTTCGCCCGGTCGTACGTCCGGTTTCGGAAAGTGAAGCCACGAGTGCCGTTCTCGCTGGCGACGAACAGACGGCCGTCGTCGGCCGCCGTTCGGAGTTGTTCGCGAGTCAGTTCCGACACCGCCCACGACTCCTCGGCGTCGAGTGCGAGGCCCTTCAAGTCCGCACGGGCGTCGCTTCCGGTCCAAAACGACCACGCGGCGTCCGCCTCCGCGGTGATGGAGAGGTCGGGTTCGGCGTCGGCGTCCGGCGTCGGCATCCCCCAGCGAAACTCCGTACAGGGGCCGAATCCGGTCGCGCGCGACTGCCCCAGACCCGCCACGTTCCACGAAAACACCATGTTGCGGGCGACGGTCGCACCGCGCTCTCTCGCCCACGCGAACAGCGCCTTCGAGAGGTGCATCGACGCCCCTTCTCCGCGGTAGTCGGGGTTGACGCGCATCCCCTGCGCCCACGCCTCGTACTCCGAGAGCAGGACGCCTTGGCAGATACCGGCGAGTTCCTCGGACGGGTTTTTCTCGTCTCCTTCGGCGTCGAGGACGAACGTCCGCTGGTCGTCGCCGTCGCCGGCAATCCACTCGTGGTAGATATGTGGGATGTAGTCCGACCCGCCACGGTCTGCCCACGTCTCGCTCGTAAAGTCGACGACTGCGTCGTGGTCTTCGGGGCGTGCCTGTCGGACCGTCAGGTCCACGGCTTGGACTCCTCCTGCAGTTCGCCGACGAGGTTCCGGCCCATCGCGTCGGCGGGGTCGCCGAGGTTCGAGAGCGCCCACATCAGTTTCACCTTCGCCGTGCCGGGGAGCGTGTCGCCCGCTTCGACGACACCCGCGTCCAACAGGTCGCGGCCGGTGTCGTAGACGCGGTCACAGACGCGCCCGGAGATGCACTGACTGGTCATCACGACGGTCGTTCCGTCGTCGACCAACTCCTCGACTCGTGGAATGAGGTCGGTGTGGACGTGGCCGAGACCGGTTCCCTCGATGACGACGCCGGACTTCCCGTCGAGATAGTCCAGCGCCGCGGGGTCCATGCCCGGCGTGAACTTCACGAGTTCGACTTCGCCGTCGATGTCGGCTGCGAGGTCGAGTTCGACCGCACCACGCTCGGCGTGGTCGCGGCGGAACGTGACTTCCTCGGCGTCGTAGTCGACTTCGCCGAGTGGTTTCGCGCCGACCGTCTCGAACGCGTCGCGCCGCGAGGTGTGGTTCTTGCGGACGCGCGTGCCGCGATGGAGCGCACAGACGTCGTCGCTCTCGGTGCCGTGCATGCAGACCATGACCTCGGCGGCGTCGGATTTGGCCGCTTCGACGGCGCAGACGGCGTTCATCACGTTGTCCGAGGAGGGGCGGTCCGCCGAGCGCTGACTGCCGGTGAAGACGATTGGAACCGGCGTGTCTAGCATGAACGACAGCGCCGACGCCGAGAACTGCATCGTGTCGGTGCCGTGCATGACGACGACGCCGTCCGCGCCCGCATCGATTTCTTCGTAGACTGCCTGTGCGAGGTCTCTCCAGACGTCGGGCGTCATGTTCTCCGAGAGGATGTTGGCGACGACGCGGCCGCGGTAGTTCGCCCGCCCCGCGAGGTCCGGCACCGCGCGAAGCACGTCCTCGGCGTCGAACTGGGCGGTGACCGCGCCAGTTCGGTAGTCGACGGTGGAGGCGATGGTGCCGCCGGTGGAGATGAGCGAAATCGTCGGGAGGTCGTCGTCGAACTCGATTTCGGAGCTCTCGCCCTCGTCTGACTGCGTCTCACCGACGTCGTACACGTCGGTTTCGAGGACGTCTATCTCGGCGTCCTCGCGTTCGATGCCGACGTTGTAGCCGCCATCGAGTTTGACGACGAGATGGTCCGCCGTCGTCGACGGCATCAACACGCCCTCGTTCGTGACGCCTCCGCGTTCGACGCGGATGCGGTCGCCTGCGTTCATGGTCGCGGATACCCTCGCGGCGGACTTGAATCCACTCGTTCGCCGGCGGTTCGTCGACGGCCGCATCCGGACGCATCTGTGCGCGCGTAGCACCATCAAAGCACTATCGACCGAACCGTTTTGTGTCGAGAGTCTGAGTAGCGCGTGTGAACGACAACGAACGTATCGTCGCCGTCGTGGTGGCGCTGAACACACCGATAGCGGCTCAGTATACGGTCGACGCGGCCGGATATTCGCTCGGGGCAACGGCGTGGAGCGCGCTGTTTTTCGCCGGTGCGGCTGTCGCTGCCGGCGTCATGTGGCTCGACGGTCGCAAGTACGGTACGTACGGACTCGCGCTGTTGGCACCGGTTGCGCCGTTGTTTCTCCTAGCCGGGGGCGAAGCGAGTACCTCGGTTTTCCTCGCCTGCATGGGACTGCTCGGGCTCGGACTCTCACTCGTCTGTTACGACTCGTATCGTCTCGTGCAGCGAAAACAGAAGCGTACGGTGACTCCGCCAGCGACACGGTAATCGCCGAACACAGCTCCGCCCCGCTCCGCCCTGCTCGCAACGCGTCAGAACGAGCACAAGAGTGATACCGAAAGCGCACCCATCGTCTGGTATGTCCTCGCACACGAATCCGTCCTCCTCCGATAGCGACGACTCCTCGGGTCGACTCGGCCGACTGTTTGCGCCGAAAGCGTTCCTGCTCGCACTCGCACTCTCGTTCGTCGGCGTGTTCCTCGGCGGTCTCGTCCCGTTCGTCGGCGCGATACCCGGCGTCTCGCTCATTCTTCGGGCGCTCGGACTGTTCGCCGCGGCGTTCGTCGTCGGCCTCGTCGCCGACGAACCGCGCTACGTCGAAGTCGCACTGGCCGGCGCACTCGTCGGCGTGTTCAGCGTTCTCCTCTCGACGCTCGGCGCGTTCCTGCCCGTCGCGGTGAACGTCGTCTCGGAGTACGGCGTCCAACTCGGCGGCGTGGGTGCGGCCGTTGGTGCATCGGTCACACTCGTTGGCCACTACTTCGGCCGCGACCTACGTGACGGCGTCACGCGGGAAATCTGAGGCCAGTTGAAATATCGGCAGAGCAGAGACGAGTCGGGCCGCACGCTCGCCGAACAGTTACCGAGTAGTCACCGAACGGTCCACTGGTCGTCGGTCCGCGTGAGCAGTCCGCGCTCGTACAGACCGTCCAACACCTGTTCGACGACTTCCGGCGGCGCACCGACTTCCTTTGCGACGGCGAGCGTGTTCGTCGCGCCGCCGGCGACGGCCGCGAGCACTTTCGCGTAGAACCGGCTGTCGGCGTCGGTTCCGATGCGGTCGTTCAACCGGTCGAGTACGTCGGTCATCCGCCCGTGAACCCACCGCTGGGCGAGCGAGAGTTCGTTTTCGATGCTTTCGAGGCGGCCGAACTCCCGCGCCAGCGATTCGAGGTCGTCACCGTTCTGTCTGGGTTCGGCGTCGATGCTCAGATGCGAGCACCGACCGGTGAGTTCGAGCGTCGGACTCGCCGGATACGCGCTCTTCGTGCCGAACCCGTACGGCGAGACGTTCACTTCCAGTCTGACGTTCTGGGCGATGTTGAAGTACTTGCGACGCTGGTCGTCGGTTCGGCTCTCGACGAGGCCCGCCTCCTCCAGTTTGCGAAGGTGGTCGATGACGGCCTTCGGACTGACGTTGAGGTACTCGGATATCTCGGTCACGTAGCAGGGCTTGTGCGAGAGCAGACGGAGGATACGCCGCCGGTTCTCGTTGCCGAGAAGGTCCAGAAGTACCGCAGAGTCCATGACATCAGGTAAGCCGTCAGAACTGAAAAGGCTGACTCCCGTCGGAGACGCCCGTGTCGTCTGTCGACTCGTCGAATCGTGAGTGCCGTTTCGCGCCGGGTTACGAGCGGAGTCCTCGGACGTCCTCTTTTCCGGGCGCTTCACCGCTGGAGTGGGTTGTCTCTGTCGTGAGCCCTCTCTCGGGGTGAGATTCGCTGGACGGGTCACTCCCTCCGTCCGTCGAGTCGGCATCGCTCACGCCGCTACTCGTCTCCTCGGTTCCGTCGGCATCGAACGTCTCCGCATCTTCACCCACCGACTCGACGCTAACGTGGACGAACTCCAGACTGTTGGCGGTGTCGTCGGGTTCTGTGGTGCCGTCGCTTCCACCGGTGTTGTTGGCGCGGTTCGCCGCTGTTCCGAGCGGTGGCGTCGTTCCCGCAGGACCGGCGACGTTCGCGTGCGTCTCCCGGGTTTCGGTTCGGAGCGTGGCGAGGCGACTGGTGTTCGCGTCGACCTGTCGGGCGGCGGCCTCCGTCGCGTCGATAGAGAGCGCCAGCGCCGACAGTTCGCCGTCGAGTTGGCCGAGGCGACCGTAGTACTGTGGGCCGGAGATGCTGTCGTTCTCGGCGGCCGCTGCCAGCGCGGCGCGGCGTTGCCGTAGGTCGGCCAGTTCGACTTCGAGACGGTCGATTCGACGTTCGACGGCCGCTTTGTCGCCGTTTCGCTCGAAACTCGCTTCCCACTTTTCGGTAGCGACGACACCGCGGGTCTCGGCGGCAGTCGACTGGACGAACGTCGTCACGTCGTCGCCGAGTCGACGCTCGCTGGTGTCGACCTGCGATTCGGCGTCGGGCGTCGACGCTGGAACCGCCGCAGCGGCGGCAGGGATGGTCGAAACGACGACGAACACCGCGACGAGGAGGGCGGAGACGGTCTTCATCGATTGCTCAGACCCCACGCGTGTGCATAAACAGGAAGCTCTGTTCGTTTCGTTCACCGTCGGGTTCGTTCTGTTCAGTGTGTTTCGAACCAGTACGGCTGAGTCTGAGTCGGCCTGCAACAGTGTAACCGGAGCGTAATTCCCTCTTACTCCCGGACGGTCGGGTCTCCGTACCGGTCCAGCAGAAGCGCCGCCACACCGACCGAGACGACCGAAATCGCCACGCTCGCAACCGTAAGCGTCAGCCCAGGTGTGTATCGGAGCGGCGGATGGTAGCCGAACAGGTAATCGAACACGTCGTTCGCAAACGCCAACACGAGTGCGAACGCCAGCGCACCGCGGGTGGTCGCGCCGATGCGAGCGATGAGTACCGCCTCGACGACGAACCCGAAGTGCGTGATGAGGATGCCCCAGTAGCTCCACAGCGACGAGAGACCGAACCCGAAGTAGAGGTCGGGCCGTAGATTCAACGCGACGGCCGTCCAGAGGCCGAACTTTACGAGCCAAACGACCGACAGCGTGTGGAGATACACCAGCGGGCGGTTCAGCGGCGCGTCGTCGAGCGCCCGGCCGAGATTCGGCAACAGCGTCGCCAAAGAGAGCGTCCCGAGCGCCAGTGCAGTCGGCGAGTCGCCGTATAACGGCCACAGAAACGTCGATATCGCGGGCATCGTCTCGACGTAGTAGCGCACGCCGACGAGAAACGCCGCCGCGTTGACGACGAGCAACCAGACGAGACTCGGACCGTTACCGAGGTAGTACTCGACGTACCGGTCCGGGATGAGACGCGCAGCCGCCATTCGCCGGAGAGACGGGCGGTTCGGGGTAAAAGCTGTCGAGACGACGGACGGCGACGTGACCCGAAGCGCTTGCCCGCCGCTACGTCCGGACCACACTGTCCCATCTCCACAGCTGCCCCCGACTTTCCGCTATCCGGAACTATACCCGACGACCCACAGACCCTCTGGTATGTATCGACGTGACATCCGTGACACCCGCTACGACACGCTGTTGGCCGACCTCGCGTCGGTCGACTCGGTCGTTCAAGCCGTCCCGTCGCCGACTGACGACCGCATCGCGTACGCGAAGAACCGCGAAGGACAGACCGACCTCTGGTTGCTCGACGACGAGGCCACGAGCGACGTACGCCTCACGAGCGAGGGCGTCGTCGCCGTCCGGTACGGCCGCGGCGACCCGCGCTGGTTCGATTTCAGTCCGGACGGAACCGAACTCGCCTACCTCTCCGCGTCGGGGTCGCTCTCCGTGGTCGACCTCCAAACCGGCGAGAAGCGGGCACTCGTCGGCGACGACGCCGCGGACCTCGGTCTCTCGTGGAGCGACGACGGCAGCGAACTCGCCGTCGTCGCCAACCGCCGCTCGCGCGCGACACTCGGCGTCGTCGCTGCCGACGGCAGTCGCCTCGACAGCCTCCGCGACGACGCGTATCTCTACGCGGACCCGCAGTTCGCCGGCGACGACGTGTACGCGATTCGCGCGCCGCACCGGAGTCTGTTCGACGACGAAGCGACACTCGTCCGCGTCGCCCGCGGCGACGTCGGCGGTGACCCCGAGGGCGACGCGATATTCGCCGAATCGGACGTTCGCGCCGCCTCGCCACGTCCGCGGCCCGGAGCGGAGGAGGAAATCGCGTTCGTCCACGACGGGAGCGGATTCGACGCCGTCTATTTGGCGACGAGCGATGGCAACGCCGGCGGCGACGGCGATGACGACGGCGGCAACGGCGACTGGCACATCGAACCCCTCTTCGCCGAAGACGGTGCGGAAGTCGCCGCGCCGTCGTGGCACCCGGACGGTGACCGACTCGCCGTCACGGTGACGAGAGACGCCGAAGCACACGTCTGGACGCTCGAACTCGACGGCTCCGAAGTCGTCGAGAGAGAACAACTCACCGAAGGCAAGGAGACGCACACCGCGCCCGCGTGGGACGGCGACAGCGTGCTTTCGACGGCTGACTCGCCGACGACGCCGGCGGCGATTCGAGACGTTTCGTCAGGCGAGCGGCGCTCACCGACTACGTTCGTCGGCCTCGAAGACCGGCTCTCGACTCCCGAACGACTCTCCTACGAATCGTCGGGCCGCGAGATTCAAGCCGTCGTCTATCCGCCCGCCGACGACGCTGAATCCGATTCTGTTCCGCTTCTCGTGAAGGCTCACGGCGGGCCGACCTCCTACGACAAGTTCGCGTTCGACTACCGCGCGCAGTACTTCGTCGCCCTCGGCTACGCGGTGATTCTACCGAACTACCGCGGCTCCGACGCCTACGGCCGGGCGTTCAGAAACGCCAACGACCACGACTGGGGCGGCGGCGACTTGGACGACGTTATCAACGCCGCGGACGCCGTCGCCGACACCTACGACGCCGTCGACGGCGACAGAGCGGGTATCTTCGGCGGCAGCGGCGGCGGCCTCATGACGGCCAACGCACTCGGGAACTCCGACCGATTTCGGGCGGGTGCGGCCTTTTACGGCGTCTACGACTACGAGTCGTTCGTCGACGACACCGACGACGTCGGCTGGCAACTGATGAAGCGCGAACTCGGCGACCTTGCGACGGACCTCGACAACTACCGCGCGGCGAGTCCGATTCGCCACGTCGCCGACATCGACGCGCCGCTTCTCGTGCTTCACGGCGAAGACGACGCCCGCGTTCCAATCAGCCAGTCCGAGCAACTGGTCGACGAACTCGAAGCCCACGGCAAACGCTACGAGTTCCGGCGCTACGACGGCGAACCGCACGGGTTCGGCCAACGCGAGAACGTCGTGGACGCGTACACGCGCGTGGCGGACTTGTTCGCCAAATACCTCCAGGTCGACCCCGACCGGGGGACGAGTCGGCCGCACCCGCCCGAATAAGCCGCTTCGCTCAGGCCGGAACGTCGATGGCCTGTTCGGTCCGCCGTCGTGCCTGCGTTATCTGACTGCCGAGACGCGCTTCGGTCGACTCCGGGAGCGCCCACGCGAGCGCGTCGAAACTCTCCGCGGAGAACGCCAGCAGGTCCGCGAGCACGCCGAGTTCTTCGCTCGCCTTCGCGGTATTCCCTTCGTCGACTCGGGCGAGAACCCGGTCGAGGAGCCGTCGACCGTGTCGCAGCAGCGCCAACAGCAGTTCCCGAAGCGGGCCGATGTCGTCGACGAGGTCTCGAACGCCTGCCAGAATCTCGTCCAGAAGCGACTGTAGGAACGTGACGAACGAACGCTTGCCGGTCTCGGGCGTGTCGATGGTGAGCGCCTCGTCGCCGGACGCGTCGTCGGTGCCTGGCGTGACGCGGAACACGCCGACCTCACCCTCGTCGTCGGTGATTTCGGCAGTGTAGGTCCCGTGGCGGTTGACGTAGAGGCCGAATCGGTCCTCGCCGTCGGGTTTCCCGTCGTACACCGGTCCGGCGACGTCCTCTTCGAATCGCACGTTGGCGATGCCTGACTCCTCGGACGCGTCTGCACGGACTTTCACCGCCTCCTCGTTCGGGACGACGGTGACGACGCCGTCGACGCCGGCGGTGTACGTGCCGCCGTCGAACTCGAACGTCTCCGCGTACGGCGCCCGGCCAGCCCCGTTGACGGTGAGTCGATGCGACTCGTGGGTGACGCCCGACAGCGAGACGACGCCGTTCCACGTCGGCACGGCCGTCGGGTCCTCGCTTTCGAGCAGCGCGACGCTTTCCACTCCGGACTCTCGCAGTTTCGGCGGCGTTGGCCGTGTTTCACCGTCTGGCGAATCGTCTGCACTCGATGCGTCGCCGTCGCTCGCTTCGTCCTCGGTCGCGTCGCCGGTCTGCGTGTCTTCGCCGTTCGCCGTCGTCTCGTCTCGCTCCTCGGGCGGCCGCGTCGTCAACTCGCGGACGACGCCGACGACGCGGTCCGTGGTGGCTTCGTCTTCGACAGGACCGTAACGCTCGGCGAGCGTCTGTCGGTGCTGCGGGTCGGTGATGTCGACGGTCGGGTCCGAAAATCGCGGTTGCGTCCACGGGGCCGTCGTCGCGGTGAGATGGTGTGCGAACTCGTCTTCGACGAACTGCGGCACGGTGAACTCGTAGCTCAACTGCGGTCCGGTGAAGCCGTCGATGTGGCGGAGTTCCTCGATAGAGACGAGGTCGTAGCCGACGTCGAGGCCGAGGCGATTCTCGGCGTCGAAGCCGAACGAGAGGCCGTTCTCCCGAAGCGGGATGCCGTCCGGCGGGGTCGCCAGTTCGGCGAAACTGTGGACGACCAGCGACCCCGACAGCAGGTCGTTTTCGGAGACGTTCGGGAGCTTCTCGTGGTCGTACAGCGGCGCACCGTCGAGTTCCGGAACGACGTACGGTAGGCGAAGGCCCTCGTCTCGGGGAAGACCGTACGCCGCCGGAATGCCCACCGCCCGGTCGCCGATTTCGACCGCCTCGTTCGTGATATCGGCGATGAAGCCGTCACCGGCGAGTCGTTGAAACGACCGCGGGCGGTCGTTGACTCCGAGCGCGCTGGCGTGAGAGCCGACCTCCGAGAGGACGTTCGGTCGCGGGGCTTCCGGGTCGACGAACTCGTTGTTCGGCACTGCGTCCGAGTGTGCGCTGCCCGTGTACAACACCGGCTCGCCGCTCTCGCGGTCGACGAACACCTGAAACAGTTCCCAGTCGTGCCAGTGGAAGTTCGTCGTGAACTGGTCGAACGCCGAGTAGAGCCAGTACTGGACGACGGAAAGCGGCGAGTCCCGGTACTCGACGACGTTGTAGAACACCGTCGGTGCCGGCGGTGTGTCGGTCTCCCGGTGGTCGGCGGTGTAGCCGTCAAGCACGTCGAAGCCGTCGACGACGACGTCGCCGTCGCGGTCGCTCTCGTAACGCCGTGGGTCGGTCGGATACCACAGTTCGCGCCGGTCGAAGTGGACGTCCGGTGCGAACTGCTCGACGAGCGCCCGCTGTTCGGACGCCGCGGCCGGGTCTGACGAGGTGTCAGGAAGGTCGACAGGGCCGAGTCCCTCCTCGTTCTCGTCCGACGAAAGCACCGCCCCGGCGGCCGTCCCGCCGCTAACCGTGAGCGCGAGGGCGCCGAGTTTCAACAGGTCGCGTCGTTCGACGCCGCCGCTCTCGGCCGATTGAGTATCTCTGTCGTCGCTGGCTTGCGTCTGGTCCACTGCGCGTCCGCCGTCCGGCGGTCGTTCTCCCGGGGTCGCCGTTTCGTCGACAGGGTTCGACTCGTCGCCCGATAACGGCCGCTCACTCCGGTTCTTCGTCGCTCTCTCACCTCGGTCATCTCGTCGGTCGTCGTCGGACATGGAGCTCGATTTGCTCGGCGTTTCAGACCGTTCGTTATGACTTTGTTGGTCACAGTAGCGTTGGCCGGCGACTGCTCGGATGCAAAGGCTAGTTACCGTCGAAAGCGAACCCACGGGTATGCAGGCTGCACTCGTCGTTCTCGACGGCTGGGGACTCGGCGACCACGACCGAAGAGACGCTGTCAAGGCCGCGAAGACGCCGAACTTCGACCGAATCAGCGAACAGGGTGCGTACGGCACGCTCGACGTGAGCGGCCGCCGCGTCGGTCTGCCGGACGGGCAGATGGGCAACAGCGAAGTCGGCCACCTCAACATCGGCAGCGGTCGGGTGGTCAAGCAGGCGTACACCCGAATCAACGACAGTGTCGACGACGGGTCGTTCTACGAGAACAGCGTTCTCGTGGACGCGTTCGACTACGCCGACGAACACGACGGCCGCGTTCACTTCATGGGTCTCGTCAGCGACGGCGGTGTCCACTCCGACCAAGAACACCTCTACGCACTCATCGAGGCGGCGGCGGACTACGGCGTCGAAGCGGTGACGCACGCGTTCACCGACGGCCGCGACACCGACCCGAAAGGCGGGGCCGACTACCTCGCGTCGCTCGAAAGCGTCACCGCCGACCACGGCACCGGCGAGGTAGCGACGGTTTCGGGCCGCTACTACGCGATGGACCGCGACCAGAACTGGGAACGGACGAAGCTCGCCTACGACGCCATCGTGAACCGAGACGCCGAACACGAGGCGCTCTCGGCGGTCGAGGCGGTCGAACAGTCATACGAACGCGACGACACCGACGAGTTCGTCGAACCGACGCTCGTCGAAGGCGGGCCGGCGCTCGCAGACGGCGACGCGGTGTTTTTCTTCAACTTCCGCTCGGACCGCGCGCGCCAACTCGTCCGGATGCTCGGCGACGTGCGACCGGAGTGGTCGGTCGAAACCACACCCCCGGAGATTCATCTGGCGACGATGACCCAGTACGACAAGACGTTCGACTTTCCGGTGGCGTTCCCGCCGAACCAACCGCGGAACACGCTCGGGGAAGTGCTCGCGGACACCGGCCTCACGCAGCTCCGACTCGCCGAATCCGAGAAGTACGCCCACGTGACGTACTTCCTCAACGGCGGCCGCGAAGTCGAGTTCGAAGGCGAGACTCGGCGCATCGTCGAGAGTCCCGACGTGCCGACGTACGACGCGACGCCCGCAATGAGCGCCGAGGAAGTGACCGACACGGCGCTGTCGGTCATCGAATCCGACGACCCGGACGTGCTCGTGCTCAACTACGCGAATCCGGACATGGTCGGTCACACCGGTGACTTCGACGCTGCCGTTGCGGCCGTCGAAGCCGTCGACGAACAACTGGGCCGACTACTCGACGGGGTGACGGCCGCCGGCGGGCACGCGCTCGTCACCGCCGACCACGGCAACGCAGACGACATGGGGACCCCCGAGGCTCCGCACACGGCGCACACGTACAACCCGGTTCCGCTCGTTTATCTCTCCCCGGCGGGCGACGACGGGGGGAAACAGGTTCGAGCGGGCGGCTCGCTTTGTGACCTCGCGCCGACGCTGCTGTCGCTCGTCGGCGTCGAGCAACCCTCGGAGATGACGGGCGAATCGCTTCTGGAGTAGATAGTAGGGCTGGCAGGCGGCGGAATCGACGAACCACCACAGTTCGTGACACTCGTTCGTGACCGGTCCGTCGCACAACCGCCTCGACCGGGTCACGACTGCGTTCAGCGCACGCGAACGACTGGTCGCCTTCTCAGGGATAAAACTGCGGCCGAACGGGAGTGGGTAGTCGGTGAGGGTTCTCGGAGGTCGGTACGCGTTATCGGAGTTTGAGTCGGAGCCTGACGTTCCGCTCGGACGCGTAACGGTACAGCGGCCCCGCGAGGAGCAGAACGCCAACGACGGCGGCGGCCGCGAGGAGTCGAACGTCGAACACGCCGGTCAGCGAGTCCGTGGTGAGCGCACCCAGCGACCCGCCGACCAGCATCCCACCGACCACCCACGGCGTCTCACCGACCGCCGTGCCGACGAGATACGAGCGAAGTCGAACGTCGGCGATGCCCGCGCCGATAGAGACGATGTCCGACGGTGCCGGAAAGAGGCGGCTGGCGGCGACGCTCCGCACGTCACCGGTCGTATCGACGAAGCGTTCACTGGCGGCGGCGAACCGACCGCTGTCGCCGCGGATGTACTGTCCGAAAAAGTACGGCGGCACACTGCTCACGACGACGAGCGCGAGCGCGACGGGCATCCAGACGAGCTCTTGCGTGTAGCCGACGACGACCGCCAGAAGCGTCGTCGGCCACGCCAACACCGGACGGACGAGTGCAACGAGGGTCAGCACGACGACGAACCGAACCGGGTCGGCGGCGACCCACCGGAGGCGCTCGAACAGCGTCTCCGGGGAGACGAGCCACGCGGCGACGGCGGCGACGAGTGCGACGAGCGCCGTCGAGGCGAGAAACGTTCGACGCGACACTCAGAGACACCGCTCCGTGACGTGTTCGGCCACTGGTCTGGCGTCGTAGTCCATACGACCGATTCACCGTCCGTCGTCAAACCGCTTGTGCCATACATCGTCGGGCATCGAAACCGCAACCTCCCGTGAACGGCCGTTCCTCGCGGCGTACAGAGCAATCGTTAACTCCGACGGCGCGGAATCCGCAGAGCGTGCCCGACGGACCGAACGAGTCGGATGGCCTCGCGGCGACCCGCAGCGAGCGCATCGAACTCGCCCTCGAACTACTCGCCCACCTCGAACACGACGAGTTGGAGCTTCCGGCGGTCATCGACCGTATCGAGACGGTGACGACGGACCCGACGACGACCCGTGACATCCTCGACGAAGCCGAGAAACGCGGTATCATCGACCGCGACGGCGCAACGATTCGGACGCGCCGCGGCGGGACGTTCGTCCGCTTCGAGAGTCAAGTCGTCACGCGCGAGGGCGAGTTCGACTGCCGCCGCTGCGGCGCGTCGATATCGACAGGTCACTTCGTCCGCTTCGAGGCGGGCGAGTTGGGGCCGTTCGGCTCGTCGTGTATCAGGAAAGTCACCGGTAGAGAGTGAGCGTTCGGGCCAGAGGCCGAGCGCGAGTGAATCGGGTCGCGTGTTTACCGACCGCGGCTGAGTTCGTCGATGAGTCGCTCGATGAGTTCGGCTTGTCGCTGCAGTTCCTCGTTCTGTTGTTCGACCGTCTCGGTCAGGGTCGTCAGTTGCGCCCGTAGCTCCGCGATATCGTCGTTCGCGGCGGTAGCTGTCGATGCTGACTCGGTCGCCGGTTCAGGAACCGCCGTCTCCGGTGACGCCGACGCCGGCGCGGATGTCTCGGCGGCCGCCGAGTCGTCGCTGGCCGACTCGAATCCCGACCCCTCGAACGTCGACGACTCGGCAGCGCCCATCTGCGTCGTCGACGTCGCGGAGGCGGCCGACTGTGACTCGGCGGCGGTACCGGCGCTGCCGGTGACTTCCTTCGGCGTGTCGGCGGAGTCGTCGCCGAGGTCCACCGGGTCGTCCGGTCGCGTCGCGTTCTTCGGTTTCTCGCTCAACTCGGTCGGGTTGGCTTTCAGCGGTGCGGGGCCGTCGCCGAAGGAGACGTTCTTTCGGTCCTGTGTCGGTTCGGCTTCGGATTCTCTGGCTTTCGCCTTCCGGAAGGCGTCGAGCGACGGCACCTCGTGGTAGGTACAGAGCGCGTCGGTCAGCGTCTCGCGGACCGCCCGGGCCTCGTCGTTCGGCGCTTTGAACCGCTCTTGACGGCTGCCGAGCGTGAGTACGACGGAGGTTGCGACGCTTCCGTCCTCGAACGTGAGGTCGGTCACGTCCGCGTAGTGGTACTCCTCGAAGTCTTCGTCCCAGACGGGTGCGCCGATATGTTTGACGACTCGGTTGCTCGTGACGACCAACGTGAGTTCGCTGAATCGGAACGTCTGCTTGACCGTCTCGCCGGGGTCAGTGATACCGGTGGCGCTGAGGATGCCGGCGAGCACGGGGTGGAGGGCGTCCTGCAGCCGTTTCGACGGAATCGAAAAGGACTGCTCGCCGTCGAGGCCGTAGTCGAGCGTCACCGTCGCTTTCCGGGAAGTGCGCCCGCCTTCGGAGACGGAGATGCGTTCGGCGTCGTGCGGATACTGTTCGACGGATTCGTCCGAGAGCAAGCCCTCGGAGCGATAGATGAGCGTTCGCGTCGGCGTGACGAACAGTCCGTCCTCGCCGCCGAGGCTCACCCGGGCGGCGACTGGTTCGTCGTCCAGTTCGGTCTGGACGAGTTCCGGCAGGCTCATGAGATGGGTGTCCCGGTCCCGGGTGATAAATTCAGGGGGTGCAGCGACGAACGCGAATCGCGATGTGAAACCGCCACACGGTGGACTGATATGGGAAGCTTCAATAGTCTCATCGGACAAGATGGGAGTGAGCCCGGGTGGCTTAGCTGGACATAGCGCCGCACTCATAGGGTTCTGAGATTCGGTGCGGTATCGCCTTGGAAGCCTCCGCCCCATGGGGCCTGCCGAGCCTCTGACCTGGGATATGCGGAGATCGTGGGTTCGGAGCCCACCCCGGGCATTTCTGTTGTCGACCACACACCGAGCCGCTGCTCGGTCTATACGAAGCAGTTCGCTCCGAGCGATAGCTGATACTCCCGAGAGCGATTCCGAAGCGAAAAGCGATAGACGGCGTCCGACGCCGTCTCCCCACTAAAGCACAAAACGCCGGGCGCTGACACACCCCCGGACTCTGACACACCACGGCGACCGGTCACGGTCGCCATCGAGCGCCACCCGGTAGGCGTGGTATACACGTCCGGGCAGCGACTCTAACAGTTCATACCGACGCTACCCCCATAGTATTGAACTCCATACCGCACCCCCGAAAACGCCGAACCACCCGTTAAACCGGGTTTGGCGGCTACTAAATCACGTTTTACGGGACAGCGCTATCTCCGGCGTCGGGCCGGGAACGGTCGAGAATCCACGTAGAAATCTGTCACTTACGCCTGTTCTTCGATGGCCGACCGAACCTGTTCGAGAATCACATCAGGGTCGTCGTCAGTCACGGTGAACTGTGTCTTTCGCTCGTCGGTGTCGGCGAGTTCGCTCAGCAGACCACCGCGGCGGTCGATTTCCGCGTAGACGGTGAGGCCGTCACTGTCGGGCAGACAGACGAGTTCGACTTCGTCGAGCGACTCGGCGAACGGTCCCGACTGGGGTCTGTACTCGAACTCCTGGACGAACCGTCGGCCCGCCGAGTACCGGCCGTACGGGTCCGCCTCGCAGTCGGCGGCGTGCAGCGAGAAGCCGAGTTGCTCCATCGCGTCGAAGAGCGCGGCCATCTGTGGCGTCGGTTGCACGTCGAGGCCGTCTCTGTCGCCGGGGTCGACCGCCCAGTCGATGTCGAGTTCCGTCTCGATCCACACCTCGATGCCGCCGACGGTGACGGGCGTCTCGTACGGGATGTCGAGCGTGACCGGCCGAACCTCGTCTTGGTTCGCGGCGATAGTCAGTTCCTCGGCCAGCGTCAACCGGTCGATAGTCGTCGTCTCGTGTCCGTCCTCGGTCCGATAGCGTGTCTTCACCGCAAACACCATCTGTCCGACGCGCTGTTCGCTCGCGCCACCGTGGATGTGGACTTCCGCGTCCACCGACTGTCCAGGAATCACTGTCGCGGAGGGGAGGACTGTATCGACCGTCGCAGAACCAATTCCGATTCTCGCAAGGACGTTCCTCATTCTGTGTAGGCGAACTCTCAGGGGACCGTATGAACGTTTTCGTTGCCGCGTCGGTCACGTCTACGAACCTCTTCGGACCCTCGCCTGCCGTCGAAACGCTCGTCCGCCCGTCCGTCGATTCGCCGAAGGCGGACGACGAACTCCGACCCCGAGTCGACGTCGTCGGCAATCTCCAGCGTGCCCCGCGAGTACGTCACAATCCAGTTCGAGAGCCACAGTCCCATCCCGTCGCTGTGTCTGAGTCCGTCCTCGCTGCCGCGTTCGAGAACCTCCCGTTCGGAGTCGGGGAGTCCCGGCCCGTTGTCGCAAACGAACAGCGTGACGGTTCGCTCGCTCGCTTCGACGCGGACGTCGACTTGCGGCGTCGCGGCGTCGTTGTGTTCGACGGCGTTCTCTAAGAGGTTCCACAGCGCGGACTCTACGAGCGGGTGTGCGGAGACGACGACGCCGTCGTCGGGAACTGTCGTCGTCAGTTCGAGTTCCGGATACTGGTTTTCGAGCGTCTCGAACAGCGGGTTCAGAAGCGGGTCGATTTCGATGTCATCGAGTCCTTCCTCGTCGTTATCTTGCCAGAGCGTGTCGGCCTTCTGGACGTAGCCCGCGAGCGTGACGATTCGGTCGGTCCGCCGTTGGACGATATCGAGATACGCCTCTCCGTCGGCCGTCGACGGCTCCACGAGGTCGGTGTAACCCAAGATGACGTTGGCGTCGTTGCGGATGTCGTGACGAAACACGCGGTTGAGCACGTTGAGTCGCTCACTCAGTTGGTCCGAGCGACGGCGCGCGGCGTCGAGTTCGCGCTGACGGTGGCGTGTTGCCTCGATTTGGTCGACGAGTTCGACACGTCGCTGTTGCAGTTCGTGTATCGTGTTCAGACTCGTGTCGACGACGAGAAGCACGAACGCCGCGCCCAGTCCGAACACCGCACCGCCGACGACCTGAAACAGCGGTAGCATGCCCAGATACAGTAAGACCAGCGTGCAGACGTACCCGAGGAGGAAGACGCCCATCATCGCCCACAACAGGTTCCAGCGTGTGAGCGACGCCTCCTCGGTCACCATCTGTCGAATCTGACAGCCGCGGGCGATAGCCAGCGCCATCGCTGCGCCGCCCATCGAGACGACGGTACCGATGACGGACGTTCGAAGCGGCGTTCCCCCCGTTACGAACGCGCTGCCGCCGAGCACTCCAGCCACGAGCACGATGCCCGTGAGGAGCAGTTTCGTCTCCGTGTCGGCGCGTTCTCCGACTGGCGGAAAGAGCCGTTCTGCAAGGAAGCATCTCTTTGGTCCCGTCATATCGTCTGCCGCACGACGCCGTCCCTCTGAGACGGCGTTCCGGTGCTATCTCACCGTACGTTTTCGTAGATATAACTGTTCGCCCAAAGATACTGTAAGAGAGTCTGAAATAACGGGTGGCGCACCCTCTCGCGAGCATGAGTTTCGGACACGACGTGAGAGTATTAGCCAGTTCGTAAGACACTCAGTCGAACGAGATTTTGATAGTAGGAGACACCTAAGCAGGATACTCCAGACGAGACTCGTTCGTGCGGCGGCCGCTGCGACAATGAGTGCGGCGGGAGTCGCGCTTCTCGTAGCGACGGCCGGTCGCCATTTCTCGGTGGACGAGTTTTCGGGCGAAGTTACAAGCCCCGGTACGGGCTATCTGTACCCGATGGGTTCGAACACCGCGACGGACGCCGAACGAACACCTGTGGGTCGGCCGGCGGCCGGGCAGACGTGGTTCGACGTCATAGAGGACGTTATCGACACCGAAATCGACCGACAGGAGACCATTCAGTGTCGATTCGAGGAGTTGGAAGTCGACGTCCCCCTGCGGATGGAGTCGGACGCCGAAATCGCTCGGTGGCGATTCGACGGGACGGTCCGCGTCCACATCGAAGGAACACGCGGTCCGCTCTCGGAGTGGCTCCGCTTCTGGTACAGTCGACTCTCCTGACGCGACGAACTCGCCGCAACTCGGGTTCGTCGTCGCTTCTCGAAGGGCCGACCGTCGGCGGGAGACCGTCGACGTGGCGTCGTCAACGCAAAATCGTCGACGCGAGAATGATATACCATCCCTCCGTATCCGCGCTGTGGCCTCGATTCGCCGACGAGTAGTCGTCTTCGCTGTCTGTGTTCTCTTTCTCACCACCGGGTGTCTCGGCGTTCCGTCACCGCCCTCGGCAGGTGACGACTCGCCCGCCGCCGGCGACGTCCCGCTACCCGGAGAAGGTCCGGAACGAACGGCGACTGTCGTCGACGTCGTCGACGGCGACACGATTCGAATCGTCTACGCCAACGGCACCCGCGACACCGCTCGTCTCCTCGGCGTCGACACGCCCGAAACCTACGGCGAGAGCGACCCGGCCGACTTCGAGGGCGTCCCCGACACCGAGGCGGGTCGCGCCTGTCTGAACGACTACGGCGAACGGGCCAGCGAGTACACGACGGAGACGCTGCTCGACGAAGAGGTGACGCTCCGGTTCGACGCGAACGAACCGCGACGGGGATACTACGACCGTCTACTCGTCTACGTCGTCGTCGGTGGCGAGGACTTCAACTACGGTCTCGTCGCCGACGGCTACGCCCGGGTCTACGACAGCCAGTTTACCGCCCGCGAGCGCTACTACGACGCCGAAGCGAGCGTACAGCAGGAGAGGCGAGGACTCTGGGAGTGTGCGACCGATGCCGGAGCGTCTTCGACCGGTGCGACCGGCGGGGCCGACGACTCAGATACTGTGGAATCCGACGTCGACGGCGGCGACTCGTCGCTCGTCGTCGCGTCCGTCCACGCCGACGCTGCGGGCGACGACCGGCAGAATCTCGGCGACGAGTACGTCGTCTTCGAGAACACCGGCGACGAGACGCTCGACCTGACGGGGTGGACAGTGACCGACGAGGCAGGCAAGCAGTATCGCTTCCCCGATGGGTTTACCCTCGACCCCGCCGCGACGGTGACGCTACGAACCGGTGACGGTGAGAACACCCGAGAAACCGTCTACTGGGGTGCCAGCGGGCCAGTCTGGAACAACGGCGGCGACGAAGTCGTCGTCCGTGACGAGGCGGGACGAGTCGTCGCTCGCCGGTCGTACTGACGGGGTAGACTGGCGTGCTGGACTGCTGGGTTGGACTGACGAGTCGGACGAACCAGCCGCTCTCGGAGGGTTGTCGGCGAAAAATCGAACCCGTGGTCTCAGACCGAGCGGCCGGTGACGTCGGTGCCGACGAGGTACGTGCCGGCGGTGAGCAGTGCTGCGGCGACGACGAGGATGATGCCACCGACGACGCCGGCGAACGTCGACGATGGCAGTGCGGTCGGCACGAAGCCGAGCGTTCCGACGACCATCATTCCGAGGCCGAGAGTTCCGTTCCGTGTAACGTCCATACTCCGGCTATATCGTCCCCGGCATAATGGATTTCGTTTTCGTCTCGTGAGTGTGATGCGGTGCGAACCGCTAGCAGACGTCGATTTCCGGACTCCAAGGCGCTATCGGGGGAACGATTATGTCGTCGCTTGCCCACGATTGCGACAGAAGATGAGCATCGACATCGAGTCCGACCTCCGGTACCCGACGACGGCCGACGACTGGGTGACGACGCAACTCGTCGGTGCGCTCGTTACGTTCGTCGGTTTTCTGCTGTTGTTTCCGTTGTTTCTGATTTTGGGCTACTACCTCCGCGTCGCTCGCCGGACCATGGAGGGTGACGAGACGCCCCCGTCGTTCACCGACTGGGGGACGCTGTTCGTCGACGGGGCGAAAGCCGCCGCCGTTCTCTTAGCCTACCAACTCGTCCCGATACTGGTGTTCGCGCTCACGGCCGTTTTCGTTCTCGTCCCGGTGTTGACGAACGGGGACGTGGCGTTCGGCGTGAGCGTGCTCGGGGTCGTCGCCGGACTACTCGTTTCGATGCTTCTCTCGCTCGTCTTCGGCTACTTCGGCATCGCTGCCGCTCTCAACGTCGCCTACGAAGGTTCGGTCCGCTCGGGGTTCGAGTTCGGCCGCATCGCACGTGTCGCGTTCAGCCGTGAGTACGCGGTACAGTGGCTCTACGCGTTCGTTCTCTCGGTGGGTATCAACGCCGTCCTCGGCGTCGTCGCGGCGGTTCCGCTCGTTCAGTTCGCGTTGGTGCTTTTGACCCCGCTCGTCAGTTTCTACGTCGGTGTCGTCACCGTGCGAATCTACGGCCGTGGATACGCGGCGGCGCTGGACGCGGCCGCTTCCCGAGCGGACCGAACGCGGGCGGAGACGACGCCGTAGCGGCGTCCGAGAGAATCACCCCTCGAAGCGCTCGCCGGCCGGAATCACCACGTCCAGCCAGTTTTCTTCGGGCGGAAGCGGACAGGCGAACGTCTCGCTGTAGGCGCAGAACGGGCTGTACGCGAGATTGAAATCCAGTACCACCTCGTCGCCGTCTTCGAGTTCCCGACTCGGCTCGAACTCCATGTATCGGCCACCGTGGTACGTCTGCTGTCCGGTCGTCTTGTCGCGGAACGGGACGAAAAGCGACTGTGAGTCGTCGGACTCCTGTCGGTACCCCGCGAGCGTCTGCGTCTCACCGCTGGCTTCGAACTCGAACGTCACCACGCGGAGATAGCGGACGTTCGGCCCGTTCGTCGTCTCCATCTCGACGGGCTCGGGTTGGTCGTGCGTCGTCACCGTCGCCTCGACGCGGTAGTCGGGGTCCGGGTCGAAGTACTCCAAGCCGTCGAACTCCTCTCGTTTCTCCGGCGGAATCGGTGACTGCGGGTGGTCGGCGAAGAAGTCGTTCTTCTGTTCTCGCTGTTTTTCGACCTGCGTGCGCCACTCCTCGACACCGACTTCGGATTCCGATTCGCTGTCGCTCATGAGATTCCGTTGCCGACGCCGACACAAATCGGTTGGGACCGCGGCGCGTGTCTCGGGTGCGAGGCCGGGTGGTTCGCTCTCTCGACGTATCCGATTTCTCAGTTCGATTTCGCGTCCGCGAGTCGGTGGAACTGCGCGTCGGTGAGCGAGATATCGCTTGCGACGAGGTTCTCTTCCAGTTGCTCGGGGGTTCGCGCGCCGACGATGGGCGCGGTCACCTGGTCGTGGTGCATCAACCACGCGAGACTCACCTGTGCGGGCGTCGCGCCGACTTCCTCGGCGACGGCTTCGACGGCTTCGAGCGCGTCGAAGTTCTCGGAGGTCAGATACGAGTCCGCGAACTGCTGGTCGTTGGCCGCCCGCGAGTCCTTCGGTGGACTCTCGTTTCGGCTGTACTTGCCCGTCAGGAAGCCGCCGGCCAGCGGCGACCACGGGACGACGCCGACGTCGTAGTGTTCGCACATGTCGAGGTAGTTGCCTTCTATCTCGCGATTTGCCACGTTGTACCGCGGTTGCGACAGCGAGAACGGTTCGTAGCCGCGCTTGTCGGCGAGTTCGTTCGCCATCGCCACTTTCCAAGCGTTCGGTTCGAGCGTCGACGCGCCGAGGTAGTTCACTTTCCCGTCGCGGACGAACTCGTCGAGCGTCCGCATGAACTCGCGGGCGGGGGTGTCGTCGTCCCATCGGTGGACGTACAACACGTCGACGTAGTCGGTTCCGAGTCGTTCGAGAATCTCGTCGACGTTGTTGCGGAGGTGTTTGCGGTTCAGCCCGCGGCCGTTCGCGTGGTCGCTCGTCGGCCAGTAGATTTTGGAGGCGACGACGAACTCCTCGCGGTCCCGCTCGGCTAACCAGTCGCCGATATACTCCTCGCTTCGTCCCTCGCCGTACATGTCGGCGGTGTCGATGAACGTCCCGCCGGCGTCGGCGTAGGCGTCGAGCAACTCGTGGGCTCGCTCGCGGCCGACTTCGAGGTCACCGTCGTCGTTTCGCCGCCCGAAACGCCACGTCCCGAACGCGAGTTTGCTCACCTTCGTCCCGGTGCGACCGAGCGGAACCGTATCGAGAGACATGCCCGAACGTGCGTGGAGTGGGCGCTAAAGTACCCCGCATTCGACGACGTGAGAGTGGACAGAAAGGACGTGCACAGGAGGAGAGAACCGGACGAGAGGAACTCACAGATGTGGAGTGGCGAAGAGAGCGAAAGGAGATGAGAGACAGAGAGACGTCGTAGCAGCGGGGGAACCACAGGGCGGCAGGTCCCACGGAAGTCGGGGGAGGGGGAACCGTGGCCGTGGTGGGAGCGTTACTGCTTGTGGCCGTGACCGACCACGAGGGCGACGATGTTTGCGACGAACAGCACGGGCAGCAGTTCCATACCCGCGCCGAACACCGTCTCGCCGGCGATGAGCGGGATGTAGAAGAACGGCAGCGCGATTGCGGCCCAGAAGGCCGTAAACTGCACCGGCCGCGTGAGGATGCGGGCACCGAGACTGTTGGAGAACTCGTCGACGGCGCTGTTCGATTGGCGGGGGCGTTCGTTCTTGAGTGGGGAGGAGTTGGACATGGGACCTCTCACTTTCTCGTATAACTCAAGGGGTCATATAGGGGGGAGAGCGTTGAGCCGAGTTCGGTCAGTTTTAGCGTTGACCAGTTTCCTAACTGACCTTTCACGAAGTCCTGAGAAAAGAGTTAAAAGTTTATCGAGCTCTCTCATCCTTTTTCTCCACTCTCGAAAGACTGTCTTGCTGGGTAGAGTATTCTCTCGAATTGAACGAATTGGAGCGCGTAATCTGTCGAATCTGACCTATCATCGTGCGTGAGGACTCGTGGGCGCGGTGACGGCTCGTGCGAACTCCTCTCTCGGAACGGCATCGACCCCCCAACGGCGACCACAAAAACCTCCGCCTGCACAACAGTCAACCGGCGGGCGCGTGAGAGTCGGCTATGCCAGACGTACGCGTGCTCAGTTGCGGCGGGACGATTGCCAGCGAACCGAGCGAGACGGGGGCGGCCCCGGCGAAACGCGGCGCAGACCTGCTCGAAGCGGTGCCGGAACTCGACGACTACGCGACGGTTACCGCCGAGGAAATATCCTCACATCCGGGGTTCGACATGCGATTCGCCGACATCGCCGCCGTCGCTGAAGCCGTCGAAACCACCGACGCCGACGGGTTCGTCGTCACGCAGGGAACCGACACGCTCGCGGATACGGCGTACGCGCTCTCGTTGCTTCTCAACGCCGACGTTCCGGTGGTCGTCACCGGGTCACAGCGCCGGTTCGACGAGGTCGGAAGCGACGCGCCCGCAAACCTCCTGACGGCGGTCAGAGCGGCCACTTCGCACCGGTTTTCCGGTGCGTTCGTCGCCTTCGACGACGAACTCCACCTCGCTCACGACGTCGAGAAGACACACACGAACGCGCTCTCGACGTTCAAATCCCCCGGGAAAGGCCCGGTCGCCTCGTTCACACGGTCGGAGACGCACGTCCACCGTGCCGCCGAGAGCGAGTCCTCGGAGGCCGCGTCGCTTCCGGTCTCGGCCGCTGCCGACGCCTCTGCCACGGTCCCAGTCGTCCACTCGGGCATCGGTGTCACCGGCGACGAACTCGATAGAGCGGTCGACGCCGGTGCCGACGGTGTCGTCGTCGAGGGAACGGGTCTCGGTAACGTCGCCAGCAGTCTCGGCGACGCCGTTGCACGCGCCGTCGAGACGGTCCCTGTCGTCGTCAGTTCGCGATGTCACGCTGGGCCGACCGACCAAGTGTACGGCACCGGTGGCGGCGGCGTAACGCTCCGCGAACACGGTGCGCTGTTCTCGGGTGACCTGCCGACCTCGAAGGCACGAATCAAACTCCTCTTGGCGCTCTCGGCGGGTATCGACGACGACGACCTCGCCGCACTGTTCGACTGAGTTCTACTCGCCTCCGACCGATTCTTTACCCGCGACGCCGACTGTTCGGCCGATATGGCCGACCTCAACCCCATCGCAAAGCGCATCCACAACGTTTCGCCGAAACCCGTTCGACTCACGCTCTCGGACGACTCCACCGCCGTCTACCAGTTCTCGGGAACGCAGTTCTTCCAGCAGGAGTTCCAAGGCGAGGGAACGTGTGAGGACGACGACGCCGAGTACCGACTCATCACGAGCGAGGACAACGAATCGGTGCTACTCGGTCGAAAAGGCCTGGAAGACGACGGCTGGTCGATGGTCGGCGAAGTGGTCGAAGCCGAGCGAGCGGAGTAGCGCGAAAGAGTCGAAGGACGCCGACGCTTACGACATCTCGGCCGGTCGCCCGACCAACTGTTCGCGTATCGCATCGCGTTTCAACAGCACGAACCCGCCGAAGATGAGCAGAAAGCCGAACGCCGTCTCCGGATTCAGCGACTCCTGCAGGACGAGATACCCCGAAATCGCCGCGAAAATCGGAGCGACGTAGGAGACGAGGTTGATTTCGATAGCGCCCAGTCGGTCCAACAGGTCGAAGTAGACGAGAAAGCCGATTGCGCTCGCCGCCAGTGAGAGGTACAGAAGCGCCGCGACGCCGCGCGTCGTCCACGTGATTTCGGCGACCGACTCGCCCATCCCGAGCGAGACGACGTGCATCAGCGCCGCGCCGCCGAGCATCGCCCACGCCTCCATCGTCTCTATCGGGAGGCCGTCGTCGATGCGCTGGGTCAGGACGCTCCCGAACGCGAACGCCGTCGCGGCCCCGAAGACGAGCAGTTTCGACACCGTCGCGCCGCCGAGCAGGTTGTTCGGGTCGAGTTCCGAGAGCACGGCGACGCCCACCAGTCCCAGCAACAAGCCGACGACGCCGACGGCGGTGAGACGTTCGCTCGGGAGCAACGCCCGAGCGAACACCGTCGTCAGCACGGGGCTGAGACTTACGAGAACCGCCGCGGTGGCGCTCGTCACCGGACCGTTCTGACCGACGAACAGGAGGACGTGGTACGCCGCGATGAGAAACACCGCCGCGATGGCGACGACGGTCCACTGCTTGCGGGTTCGCGGAACGGGGTCGTCGACGACGTACGCCGCGTAGCCGAGCATCAGTACGCCTGCGATGTCGTATCGCAGCGCCGCGAAGAGAACCGGCGGAAACGACGCCAACCCGGCGTTGATTGCCATGAACGCCGACCCCCAGACGGCCGCCAAGAAGAGAAACAGGAGTGCGTTCCGTGTCTGAGTCACGCCGAATCTGGTCGGGCAGGGGGCCTGTAGCTTTCGTTTGCGGCGTGGCAAACCGGTTTTAGCCTCGTCGGTGCAGGCCCCGCCGCAGGACGCTACGGTTCAGTCCGCCTCTGCGCCCGTCTCGTCGTTTCCGACGACGCCGGACTCCGGATGCGCTCGGACCGGTTCGCGGTCGACGGGCGCGTCGGCCGGTTGCTCGTAGAGGTGACACGCCGCCGGATGCGTGCGTTCTTGCAGTAGCGGCCGCGTCGTCTCGCAGACGCTCTCGAAGCGTTCGCGGAGAATAGCGATTGCCTCCTCCGTGTCGCCGTTCGACAGCGCCTCCAGCGCCTGCTCGACGGCCGCTTCGTCGTCGCCGGTCAGTTCGTGGCTGAAGAACTCCTCGCGGAGGTGGCTTTTGAACCCCGGTTTGTCGGCCTCCTCGTCCGCGTGACTCCACGCCGCCTCGGCGTCGAACTCGTCGCGTTCGAGGCGGTCTCTGAGGTCCATCACCTCCCGATACGCCTCCTGTGAGAGCGTCACGTCGCCCGGTGGAATGACCTGCGGACAGCGCGTCCGGAAGCGACAGCCACTCGGCGGGTTCCGCGGACTCGGCACGTCGCCGGCCAGCGGTTCGACGTGTCGGCCGCTCTCGGACACCGCCGCCCGCGGCACGCTCTCCAACAGCGCTCGGGTGTACGGATGCTGTGGGTCGTCGAACAGTTCGTCGGTCGGGCCGAGTTCGACGATGTTGCCGAGATACATCACCGCCACCCGGTCGCAGATGTGGCGAACCACCGAGAGGTCGTGGGCGATGAACAGGTAGGTGAGGCCGAACTCCTCCTGCAAGTCGTCCAGCAGATTGAGGACCTGCGCCTGCACGCTCACGTCGAGCGCCGACACGGGTTCGTCGAGGACGATGAACTCCGGTTCGAGTGCGAGCGCACGAGCGATGCCGACACGCTGGCGTTGCCCGCCGGAGAACTCGTGCGGGTAGCGTTCGACGTGGTTCGCCGAGAGACCGACCCGTTCGAGCAGTTCGGCGGCTTGGTCGATACGCCACTCGCGCTTCGAGCGGCCGTCGTCGGGCGACTCCTCGGGCAACCCGTGGATGCGGTACGGCTCTGAGATGATTTCGCCGATGGTCATCCGTGGGTCGAGACTGGAGAACGGGTCCTGAAAGACGATTTGGGCGCGCCGGCGGAACTCGGTCCGCTCGTCGCCATCCATCTCGTAGACGTCTTCGCCGTCGAACTCGACGCGGCCGTCGGTCGCATCTCGCAGTCGCAGCAACGTCTCGCCGGTGGTCGACTTCCCACACCCGGATTCGCCGACCAGTCCGACGGTCTCACCCTTGTGGACGTCGAAACTAATCCCATCGACGGCTTTGACGCTCTCGGACTCGCGGCCCAACAGTGTCTCGAACAGCGAACTGCCCTCGCCGTAGTACTTTTTCAGGTCGCGGACGCGAAGTAGCGGTTCGCCGTCGGTCGTGGCGGGCCGTCCGCCGTCGGTCGTGACAGTTCGCTCGCCGTCGGTCGTCGACTGGTGGCGTTCAGGCATCGCTGACCACCTCCTGTTCGGCGGCGTCGTCCGGCGTTTCGGGGTCCGACGCCTCCGCTCGGTCGCCGAAGTAGTCGTCGCCGAGTGCCTCCGCGGCGTCGAACTCGCGGGTGGCGAGCACACAGCGGGCGGTGTGGACCGCCTCCGCGTTCGCGCCGTCGCCGACGACCTCGCCGCTGTCGGTGTCGTACTCGGGGATGCTGTTGAGACACGCCTCCATCGCGTTCGGACAGCGGTCCGCGAAGTAACAGCGGCCGCCCATCTCCGAGTCGAGCAGACTCGGGACGTTACCCTCGATGGGCGACAGTCGCGGTGACGGGTCTTCGAGGTCCGGAATCGAACCCAGCAGCCCTTCGGTGTACGGATGTACCGGGTTCTCGAAGATATCTCCGAGCGTCCCGCGTTCGACGATTTGGCCGGCGTACATGACGCCGACGCGGTCGCACATCCGTGCGATGACGCCGAGGTCGTGGGTAATCATGATGATGCTCATATCCTGTTCGCGCTGGAGGTCGCGGAGCAGATTCAGAATCTGCGCCTGAATCGTCACGTCGAGCGCCGTCGTCGGTTCGTCGGCGACGAGGATGTCGGGTTCGCCCGCCAACGCCTGCGCAATCATCGCTCGCTGGAGCATCCCGCCGGAGAACTGGTGGGGGTACTCCTCGGCGCGCGCCTCCGGGTCGGGGATGCCGACCTGTTCGAGCAGTTCGATGGCTCGCTCTTTGCTCTCGGTGCTGGTGTACTCGCGGCCGGGGACGATGCTGTCGACGAGATACTTCCCGAGACCGTAGCCTTGGGTCCGTGAGCGGGTGCTGCGCGGGTTCGCCCGGGCGCGGCGTTGGACCTCGACGGCTTCTGCAATCTGTTCACCCACCGTGATGGAGGGGTTGAGACTGCTCATCGGGTCCTGAAACACCATGCTGAACGACGGTCCGCGGAGCGACCGGCGGACGCCTTTCGGCAACCGTCTGAGGTCGACGAAGTCGCCGTCGACGGCCTCCGAGCGTTTCTCGCGGAACTCGTCTGCGAGGTCGGCGTTTCGGTACCACACTTCCCCACCCGTCACCCTCCCGGGCGACTCGATGAGGTCGATGACCGACAGCGCCGTCACGGACTTTCCACTTCCCGATTCGCCGACGATACCGAATATCTCGCCGTCGCGGACGTCGAAACTGACGCTTTCGACGGCGTTGACCTGTCCCTCTTCGGTGAAGAACCGCGTCTTCAAATCTCTGACTCTGAGTATCTCGTCCATCTAAACGCCTCCTTCCCCTTCGATGCCGGGGTCTAACGCGTCGCGTAGCCAGTCGCCGACGAGGTTGACCCCGATGACGGCGAAGACGATAGCGACGCCGGGAATCGACGCAATCCACCACGCCGACGCCAAGTAGTCACGGCCCTGTGCGATGTCGAGTCCCCACGAGAGGTTCGCCCCCGAGAAGCCGAGGTACGACAGCGAACTCTCCAGCAAGATGATGGCGGCGACCTGAATCGTCGCCAGCACCAAGATGGGGGTGATGCTGTTCGGGAGGATGTGTCGCGCAACGATGGAGCCGTCGCTCGCACCGAGAGCGCGGGCGGCCTTGACGTACTCCTCGTTGCGGAGGCTGAGCGCCTCCCCACGGGCGACGCGGGCGAACCACACCCAGTTCACCAGCGCGACGACGAGAACGACGGTTCCCGGTAAGACGATGTTCGGCGGCATCTCGGGTGCGAGTCCGAGGACGACGAACGGGTCGGGTATCCGTATTGTCACCCCGCCGAACAGCCCGATGAGCGCGATAGCCAACACCAGCGACGGGAACGCCAACATGATGTCGGACATCCGCATCAGGCCGTCGTCGACGCGGCCACCGTAGTAGCCGGCGGTCAACCCGACGGTGACGCCGATGAGCACCGCCAACATCGTTCCGAAGACGCCGACGAGCAGCGACGTGCGCGCGCCGTATATCGTCCGCGAGAGCATATCACGCCCCAGCGCGTCCGTTCCGAGCGGATGCGCGAGCGTCGCGTTGACGGTCACTTCCTCTTCGACGACTTCGATGCTCCCGTTGACCATCTCCGAGCGCGTCTCGTTCTCTGTCGTGCTGAACCCTAACGGTGGCACTTGTGAGTTGCCGAGGTCCTGTTGATACGGGTCGTACGGCGCGAGGAACGGTGCGAACACCGCGACGAGGATAATCGCCAGCACCAGCACGATGCCGATTTTGGCGAGCGCACTGCCTCGGAGTTCACGACGGAGGTTCCGCCAGGTACGTGGCGAGACCATCAGTCGTACACCACCTGTGGGTTGACGTACGCGTACAGCGCGTCGACGGCGATGTTCACGAAGACGAAACTCGAGCCGATGACGATGAGACAGCCTTGGATGAGCGGCCAGTCACGGGTGTTGATGCTGTTGATGACCAAGGTTCCTAAACCGGGCCACGCGAACACCGCCTCGGTGATAACCGCCCCGCCGATGAGCGTCCCCAACTGCAGGCCGAGAACGGTGATAACTGGTATCAGCGTGTTCCGAAGCGCGTGTTTGTAGCGAACGAGCGTCTCCGGGAGACCTTTCGCACGAGCGGCGTCGACGTAGCTTTTGCCGAGTTCGTCGAGCATCCCGCTTCTGGTCAACCGGGTCACGAGCGCGGTGAAGTACGTCCCGAGCGTGATTGCCGGGAGTGTGATATGCTGTAACCAGAGAACGATGCCGGCGTAGTTGCCCGACAACACGAGCACCTCGACGGCTTGAACGATGCCGACTGGGCGCCGACTCGTGGGCAGGAAGTTCAACTGGACGGCGAAGACGAGCACGAGCATGATGCCGAGCCAGAAGTTCGGCGTGCTGATGCCCGCGAGCGAGAACGTCGTCGCGGCGTAGTCTGCCGGCTCGTGTCGCCGAGTGGCGCTGATGACGCCGAGCGGTATCGAGATGACGATAGCGACGACGGTGGCGGCGACGGCGAGTTCGACAGTGGCGGGCACACGCGCGAAGATGCGTGTCGCCGCCTCCGTCCCGGAGATGTACGAGTAGCCCATGTCGCCGGTGAGCAGTCCCGTGAGATAGTCGAAGTACTGGACGTACAGCGGTTGGTTCAAGCCCAGTTCCTCGGCGATGCGCTGCCGAAGTTCCGGACTGGCGTCTAAGGGGGCGATAAACGTGATGGGGTCGCCCGGTGTGGAGAACCGTAGGAGAAACACCACCGTCACGACACCCCAGACGACGAAGATTCCCTGCAGGCTCCGCTTAATTATGAATCGTGCAAATGACATGATTGGTCGAAAGAGCTTCGGAGCCGTTCGTTACGGCTGCATGATTTCGTACGCCTTGATGGACTCGTCACGGCGTGCTTGCCACTCGATACGCGAACTCGCACCGTAGACGCTGTACTGCCGGTTGAGGAAAATCCACGGCGCCTGGTCGTGGGCGAGTTGGTTGGCTTCTTGGAACAGGCTCTCGCGCTCGTCGGCGTTTGCGGTCTGGCCGGCCTGCGAGACGAGTTGGTCGAACTGGTCGTTGCTCCAACTCGACAGCGCACCGTCGGTCGTCAGCAGCGGGATGAGCGTCTGACTCGCGTCGAACGTCTCGTTACCCCAGCCGATGAGGTACCAGTGCGGCATGTCTTCGATGTTACCGGTCGTGAGTTCGCCCGCGAGCGCACCGAAGTCACGCTGGTTCACCGACGCCTCGACGTTCGACAGTTCGTTGATGTAGCCGACGACTGCCTGTGCGATTTCGAGGTCTTTCAGGTAGCGACCCACCGGCGTGTGCAGTTCGATGGTCGCGCCTGCGAACCCGCTTTCTTCGACCAGTTGCTCTGCCTGCTCGACGTCGTACGGGTACGGGTCGATGTTCGGGTTGTAGCCGGTGAACCCTTCGAGCGTCGGCTGTCCGGTCGCGTCCGCGAAGTCCGACAGCACTTCCGAGACGATGGTGTTGATGTCGACTGCGTAGTTCATCGCCCGGCGGAACTGCAGGTTCGAGAACGGTTCGACGTCGTAGCGCATCCCGTTGTAGATGATACGCGTACTCGGCACCGCTTCGACGCGGGTGCTCTCGTTGCTGTTGATACGGCTGACCTCCTGCGGCGGAACGTTGACGATGATGTCCGTCTCGCCGCTGACGAGTTGGTTGACGCGGGTGCTCGACTCCGACGCCGAGGTGATGGTCAGCGCGTCGACGGCCGCCGGTTCACGCCAGTACTCTTCGTACTTCGTGTACTCGACACGCTCGTCCTGAACGTAGTTCGAGAGCTGGAACGGTCCGGTACCGTTGGCGTTGCTGTTGATGTAGCTGTTGTCGTTGGATTCGACCCACGACTGCTGCATCACGTCGCCGTAGCTGGCGAGGAGTCCGATAGCCATCGGGTTGACGCCGTCGGAGATGACGTCGACTGCGCGTTCGCCGTCGACGACCTGCGCTTCGGTGATGCCCGCCAACTGGTCGCTCTGCGGGCTTGCGAGGTTCCCGACGTCGGGGTTGACGATGCGGTTGATACTGAAGGCGACGTCCTGGGGGGTGAGTTCGTCGCCGTTGTGGAACGTCACGCCCTCGCGGATTGTGAGACGGACGCGGTTCGGTTCCGCCTGTTCGTAGTTTTCGGCGAGGCCTTCGATGACCTGCCCCTCGCGGTCGCGGTCGAGCGCCCCCTCGTACATCTGCATGACGATGATGTCGGTGGTCGTCTCACGATGGTCGTGGGGGTCGAGACCGGAGTCCATCTGTCCCTGCGTGATGGTGACGGCGAACTCGCCGCTCTCCTGATTGTTCTGGTCGTCGCTGCTGTCCGTGTCGTTGCCACCGCCACCACCGCCGGCGCTGTCGTTTGCACCTTCGGCGGGGGTTTCGGTGTTCAACTCTCCAGAGTCGTTCGAACAGCCGGCGAGCGCTGCTGTCGCAGCGGCTCCACCTGCAAGCTGGAGGTAACGGCGTCTGCTAACACGTGACTGCCTGTCATCAGTCATGGAACCACATGGGCGTTACCCCGATATATATGCTATGGTATCACCAATCGCAACACGGAAGCGAGTTCCAATAGACGTGACATTTCGTCAATACAGTTAAGTACGAGAATTACCAAGCGTGCGACATGGCCGCACACCGTCGGTCATCGCTCAGAAATCTGTTCGACCAGTCGCCGACCCCGCATATCGCACATCCTCCACGAACCCACCACCGCCAGTTCTACGTGGCGACCGACGGGTCGTACCGTCCCGACGGCGGTGGACTGGGGGCCGTCATCGAGACGCGCGACGGCGTGCGGGTCGCTCGCATCTCACTTCCCGACGTCGTACCGGACAACAACGTCGCCGAGTATCGCGCACTCCACCTCGGGTTGGACGTGTTAGCCACGCGGGCGCCGAAAACCGCGAGCGTCGGCGTTCTCATCGACCACGACGACCTCGCAGCGAACGTCAACGCCGCGACGCTCTCGGCGGCGGACCCCTCGTGGAACCCCGCCGGGACGCCGCCGATTCCCAGTGGAAGCGAGAACCACTGGCGCGGCATCCTCGCGCGAATCTCGGGGTTCGCCGACCTCCGTGCTGCGAGAATCGACAGCCGTGAGAACCCCGCACACGTGCTGGCGAATACGCCCGGCGAGTACGCGCACGTCAACCGCGAACCGGCGCGGTGTGTGCTCCCCGAACCGCTCGACTCCGCCGCTGGCGGCGACGGCGTTCTCCCGCCCTCGCGGACCGAACGGCCTGCAGGCGACTGAAAGAGCCGACCACGCCGTCCCCACTGTCCCCACCGACCACCCAGACGAAACGCACACAGCTATCCGTACGCGCCGACGACGCTTCGAGCGATGCCGTCACCGTGGACGCGACTCCGAGAAGACCTACGCGCCGCACTGGAGAACGACCCCGCTGCGTTGAGTCGCACCGAAGTCCTACTCACGTATCCGGGCGTCCACGCGCTCTGGATACACCGTATCGCACACACGCTGTGGAACGGGGGAATGCACCTCCCGGCACGCCTGCTCTCGCACCTCGCCCGGTTTCTCACGGGTGTCGAGATTCACCCCGCGGCGACGGTCGGTCGACGCGTCTTCATCGACCACGGGATGGGCGTCGTCGTCGGCGAGACGGCCGAAATCGGCGACGACGTCGTCCTGTACCACGGTGTCACCCTCGGCGGCAAGTCGATGCAGCGAACCAAACGACATCCGACCGTCGAAGGCGGCGCAGTCGTCGGCGCGAACGCGACGCTCATCGGTCCGCTCACCGTCGGTGAGAACGCCCGGGTCGGCGCTGGCTCCGTCGTCGTCGACGACGTTCCCGCCGACGCCGTCGTCGTCGGCAACCCTGCCCGACCGCCGGGCGAGACCTCAAAGGCCGAGAGCGGTGATGGTTCCGACACCAGCGACGACGACGCTTCTGACCCCGGAGAGACGGACGAGTCGGTCGACGCTGGCGACGCCGACGGCGCGGTCGGTCGGTAGTCGCAGGGTCGGTGTCCGCTCGACTTCTGAGGGAGAAAGTTGATAAGACGGTTGGGCATACCCGTCGCATGGTCCTCGAAACAGATAGCGTGCGAGAACTGGGACCGAGAGGGAGTGGCATCCTTCTACGGATTGCTCGCACGCAGGCACGCGAACTCGCCCTCCTGTTTTCTGTCGTCGTCGCGCTGACGCTCGCCGCGTTTCGAGCGACCGGTGTCGACCTGCAGCAGGCCGCGCTTGGCATTTATGCCCCCGCCGGGACGGCCCTGCCGACGGACCCGCTCGTCTCTCTGGGCGTCGAACTCCAGATGGCTGCGCTCGCGGCCGTCGGCGTCACCGGTGCCGCAGTTCTGTGGCGCGCACACGCGGAAACCCGCTCGCACCGCGCGCGGACGGGTCGGCTGTACCTCCTCTCGGCGGTTCTCTGTCTGTTGGGCGTCGTTCTGGGCGCAGTACTCGTCGTCCCTGCACTCTTGGAACTGCTCAAGTTCGGCATCCTCAGAAGCGGCTTCGTCCCGGCGTATCGCCCTTACTGGCTGGCGGAGGTGGCGCTGTTTCTGCCCATCGCCGTCGGCATCGCCGTCTCGTTGCCGGCGCTGATGGTCGCACTCGTCAGCGACGGTATCGTCTCCTCGAACGTGCTCCACCGCGACTGGGGCGTCGTCCTCCTCGGCGTGCTCACGTACGCCTCGCTGTACTCGCCGCCGGACTCGGTCACGTTCGTCGTCTACGGCGGCGTGTTGCTTTCGGGATACCTCGCCGGGTTGGCCGTGTTGACGTTCGGGTAGCCACTCGGTTCTGCAGAGCGTGTCGAAGGCGACACCAACGGGCTTAACACCGGATAATTCTTCGCCGCAAGCGTGACTCGTCGAACGTCCAGACGGAAGGCGCTCGCGGTCTGTGGGGCGACCTCACTCGCCTCGCTTGCAGGCTGTGGCAGCGTTTCGTTCGGGTCGTCTGAGCCGCCGCAACTCGAACTGTCGATGACGAACTTCAGTTCCGAACCACAACTACTGAACCTCGAACTGCTTCGAACTGACGCCGATACGCGTAACGAGGCGCGCGTGTTGGACCGCTCGTTCGAGTTGGCGGCGAGCGAGGGACGAGGCGAGGCGTACTCCGTTCCGGAGTCGCCGACGGTCGAAGACCGCAGGTATCTCCTCCGAGCAAGTCTCAGTGGACGCCCTCGGCGCTCGCAGACACACTACCACTACTATCCCGACTGCCGAGACGCGGACATCGAAACGAGCGTTCTCGCAGTCGACGTGTTCGAGGACTCCGAGCGACCGGAACCGTACGTTTTCGTCGAAAACTACGGCTGTCAGAGAGACGAAACAGAGGGTGAGTAAGGCCGACTCTCGGCTCGAATGCCAACTCACCGACACTGTATCGGCCGAGAAAGAAACAACACCGGAGTCGGGTGCGGTCGGTTATCGGTCCGCTCGTCTACTCTTCTTGGGCGTCCACGACCGCCACACCAGCCAGATTCACGATGTCTTTGACTTCGTCGCCGCGCTGAAGCACGTGAACCGGTTTGTCCATGCCGACGAGCATCGGGCCGATAGCCTCCGCACCGCCGAGGCGCTGGAGCAGTTTGTAGCCGATGTTGCCTGCTTCGAGGTTCGGGAAGATGAGCACGTTCGCCGGTTCCTCCAACTCGGTGAAGTCGTACGTGCCGTCGAGAATCTCCTCGACGACGGCGGTGTCGGCCTGCATCTCACCGTCGACGGGGAAGTCGACTTCGGGGTCGTCGTGCAGGATGTCGACGGCCTGCCGCGGTTTTCTGGTCCCTTCGTTCTCGACACTGCCGAAGTTCGAGTACGACAGCATCGCCGCGCGTGGTTCGACGTTGAACCGGCGTGCGAGGCTCGCGGTGTGTTTCGTGACCTCCGCGAGCACGTCCGCCGTCGGGTCGAGATTCACCGTCGTGTCCGCGGCGAAGATGACGCGGTTCTTGAACGTCAGCATGTACACACCCGCGGCGTAGTCGGCGTCCTCTGCGGTGCCGATAACCTGCAGCGGCGGTCGCAGTGCGCTCGGGTAGTGGTGGGTGAGACCGGTCAGGAGCGCGTCGGCGTCGCCCTGTTCGACCATCACGCTGCCGAAGTAGTTGCTGTCGCGGCTGATGAGTTCGCCCGCTTCGCTCCGGGTGATGCCCTTGCGCTGGCGGAGTTCGTGTAGCCGGTCGCCGTATTCTTCGTGGTTATCGACCGCCGGGTCGACGATTTCGGGGTCGAACTCCAATCCGAGCATCTCCGCGGTGGTTCGGATGGTCTCGGCGTCGCCCAACAGGATGGGTTCGGCGATACCCTGTTCTTGAATCTGGTAGGCCGCGCGAATCATCTTCTCGTCGGTGCCCTCCGCGAGTGCGACGCGTTTCGGGTTCGACTTCGCCTTGTTGAGCACGACGCGCATCATCTCACGCGACTTGCCGAGGCGGGCTTCGAGGCGTTCCTCGTAGTCGGGAACGTCGATGTCTTTCCGTGCTGCGCCGCTTGTCATCGCGGCCTGCGCGACGGCGGGTGCAACCTCGAACAGCACGCGTGGGTCGAGCGGCTTCGGGATGATGTACTCCGACCCGAACTGGAGCGGTTGGTCGCCGTACGCTTTCACGACGGCGTCTGGCACGTCTTGGCGGGCGAGTTCGGCGAGCGCCTCCGCAGCGGCGACTTTCATCGCTTCGTTGATTTCGGTCGCACGCACGTCGAGCGCACCACGGAAGATGAACGGGAACCCGAGCACGTTGTTCACCTGATTCGGGTAGTCCGAGCGGCCCGTCGCCATGATGACGGTGTCGTCGCGGGCGTCTTTGGCCGCTTCGTAGGTGATTTCGGGGTCCGGGTTCGCCATGGCGAAGATGATGGGGTCGTCGGCCATCGACTGCACCATCTCTTGGGAGACGATGTCGGCGACCGAGAGGCCGACGAACACGTCCGCGCCCTCCATCGCGTCGGCGAGGTCGCCGCCCTCGCGGTCGGCGGCGAACTCGCGTTTGAACTCGTTGACCTCGTCGGAGCGGTCGACGGAGATGATACCCGAGGAGTCACACATCGTGATGTTCTCGCGTTTCGCGCCGAGAGAGACGTAGAACCGGGCGGTGGCGATGGCGCTCGCACCCGCACCGGAGAAGACGATTTCGAGGTCTTCGAGTTCCTTGTCGACGATTTCGGACGCGTTGAGAAGCGCCGCCCCGGAGATGATTGCGGTTCCGTGCTGGTCGTCGTGGAAGACGGGTATCGACATCTCCTCGCGGAGACGCGACTCGATTTCGAAGCACTCGGGCGCTTTGATGTCTTCGAGGTTGACGCCCCCGAACGTCGGTTCCATCGCGGAGACGCACTCGATTATCTCGTCGGGGTCGGCGCGGTCCAACTCGATGTCGAACACGTCGATGTCGGCGAAGCGCTTGAACAGCACCCCCTTCCCTTCCATGACGGGTTTCGACGCCTGCGCGCCGATGTTGCCGAGACCGAGCACCGCAGAGCCGTTCGACACCACGCCGACGAGGTTGCCTTTCGCCGTGTAGTTGTACGCCTCGTCGGCGTCGTCGGCGATGTCTAGACACGGTGCGGCGACGCCCGGCGAATACGCCAAAGAGAGGTCGCGTTGGGTGTTCGTCGGTTTCGTCGTCGAAATTTCGATTTTGCCGGGAGGTGATTGCCGGTGGTACTCCCGTGCGTCGTCATCCAGCCCCATGGCTCCGGCGACTCCCTCCGGTGGCAAAAAGCTATGCATAGCGTCGATATCGTGGTTCGACGAACGACGAATATCAGCGTTTATCGGGACCGAATCTGAACCCCGACTCGTCGTCGTCGCGGCCGGTTCCGTCGTCGTCGACGCGGCTGTCGCCCGTAGACGACGTGTCGTCGGTCGTCGATTGCCACGACCCGGCGTCGGACCGACTGTCGAACCGGTCGTCGCTGTCAGTTCCATCGTCGTCGCGGACCCTGTCAGTAGTGCCGAATTCGTCGGTGTCGGTGTCGGTGCCGAATCGGTTGTCGTCGCCGAGTTCGTCGCTGGTGCCGAATCCGCCGTCCGGACCGTCGTTACCATCGTCGCCGTCGGTACCAGCGTCACCGTTTTCATCGTCGTCGTCTTCGTCGTCGGGAATCGAAATGAGCGCGAACCGCGGGTTCGAGCGACCGAGTACCATCAGTTCGTACATCCGGAAGTACGTCTGTGCGACGATACCGACTGGAAGCGCGACGAGTAGGAACGCCAAGAACGCCACCAAGAACGTCAATCCTCCCAAGATGACGGTAGCGGGTGAGAGCATCGCGCCGAATACGCTCCCGATAGCGATAACGATGACAACGGTGATTAGGCCGATGACGAGTGCGGGGATGGCGACGACGATGCCGGTGACGATACCGACACCGATGCCGAGGATAGCTCGCATGATGAGGTAGACGAGATACTGCTTCCACTCGCCGCGCAGCGTCGGCCAGAAGCGTCGCCAGCCCTCGACGACACCCGTGTCGTCGACGAGCATCACCGCGGTGACGAAGGTGTTCGTCAGACCCACGATGAGACCGAGAACGATGCTCACGATTGCGAGAACCGCGATTGCTGCGAAGAGACCGATGGCGCCGAGTCCGGTTACGAGTCCGGGGTCGATACCGAATCCGGATAGCGCATCGGGAGCGGCGAACGCGAGAATGAACAGCGCAATGCCGGCGAAAATCGGGATATTCACCGCGAGCGTGAGGATGAACTTGAACAGGAACAGCCGAGCGCCCTTGCCGAAGCGACGGCGGAACGGAGTACGGATGCGCACGTCGTCGGTGCGGAGGGCGTCGAGGAAGACGAAGCGCATCACGTCGCCGATGAGACCGAACAGGAGAGACAGTGCGATGATGAACACGACTAAGCCAGCAATCAACAGAAAGAGTTGACCGGCTGTTCCGGGGTCGATATCGGGTGCTGGCGACGGCGACGGCGTCGGCTGTGGCTGCGTCGGCACGTCGCCGCCGCCGCCGAAAGTGGGCGGAGAGCCTCCGGTGCTCAGCGCACCGAGGAAGAACACGATTACTGCGAGTCGGAGCCACCGACCGAGGCTAAACGGGAACAGGAACCGACGAGTCGAATCTATCGCATCGTCGATTGCGTCGATTGCATACCAGGGCACGGTCGCATGATTTCACTCACACGACAAATACGTTGCCCTAAAAAGGACCGTTTCGGGCGACGCTGCAGTCGCCGTGTTTTATTTTTCAACTACAGGGTCAGCACGTCGTGACGTTCGACCGCGTCGTCGTAGTCGATGGCGACGACGTTTCGCGTCGGCCACTCGCCGGTGGAGGTGAGCACCTCGAAGCCGTCCTCGGTGACGAGAACGGTATCTTCGCTTTTCGCACCCTGAATCGTCGGATTCCACGCGTACGCCATCGGCGTATGAACCTTCTCGTCTGCCGTCGGCGTGGCGAACCACTCGCGTCCCGCGTAGCCTGCTGCGCCGCCTTGGTGGTGGTGTTTCCACTCGTCGGGGTAGTCGACGTGTTCGTACGCCATCTGGATACCGTCGAAGACGCTCGACGCCGACCCGCCGAGGCGAGACACCGCGCGCGTCGCCCCCAGCGCCGTCGCCTCCACCTGCATCGCCTTGGTGTGGCGCTCCGCCAGCCACTCCGGTGGGTCGAACGCGACGGTTCGGGTCATACTCGCGTGCAGACCGTCTCGCTCCGCCGTCACCGAGACGAGCGCGTAGTCGCCGAGCGGTTCGAGTTTTGGCGTGTAGTGGCGATACGACTGCGCGCGCTCGGACCCGCCGACGAGAACGACGGGCGCGTTGATGCCCCGAGCGGAGAGCGTCACGCGTAGTGCCGACGCGACTTCGTGTTCGGTATCTTCCGACTCCAGTTGCCGACAGACCTGCTCGACGGCCGCGGCGGTGTCGCGGCCGAGGCTCCGGTACGCTTCGATGTCGCCCTCGGAGAGCGGTTGTCGCAGCGCGGAGGCGTCGACCGACTCGAAGCCCGGTACGTCGAAATCCGCCGCCGCGTTCGCCGGTGAGTTGTCGGCGACCGACTCCGCGAGCGACGACTCGTACCACTGGCCCGTCTCGACAGTGAACTCACCGGGGAGTTCCTCGTCGACGAGACGCGGCGCTTCGATGTTGTCGGTGACGACGCGGAACTCGCCGTCCTCTGCGTCTTCGTTTTCGGGAGCGACGTACCCCGCCGCGGCGACGCCGAGGTCGGCTGTCGCGCTGACGACGTTGTCGCCGCCGGTCAGCCACGCAAAGGAGTTCGGGCGGGCGAACCAGACGGCGTCGAGACCGGCGGTATCGAGATACTCGCCGAGTCGTTGCCGGCGGTCGGCGAGGCGGTCCGAGTCGGCCGTGTCTGCGCTTCCTCCGTCGGTGGCCCCGTTGTCGTCGGTGTGCTCGGTCACGTTTGGGGGGATTGGCGGCAGACACTTCAACCGGTCGAAGGCCGACAACGCACCAAGGACAAAAACGGTCGAGTGACGAGATACGGAGTCGACGCTCGCGTTCGAGAACCGGACCAGATGGGCGTTCGGACAGGTCTAAGTACGCCCGCACCCGAGGCTGCGCTAGGGAACATGCTGAGAACACGCACCCGCCCCGACTGGTTCTCGTTTCGGCGCTTTGCGGCCTTCACCACCGCGTCGACGGCGCTGCTCATGATGTTGGGCATCTACACCGCCGCGACCGGGTCCGGACTCGCCTGTTCGGCACAGTGGCCGCTCTGTGACAACGGGCTGCTGCCGCAGACCGTCCCGAGTTTCATCGAGTGGTTCCACCGCCTCGTCGCGATGGTCATCGGCTTCCAAATCCTCGGAACCGCCGCGTGGGCGTGGAAACGCAACTCGAAGCGAAGTGTGAAGCTCTCGACGACGCTTGCGCTCGTCGTCCTCCCCCTTCAAGTGAGCATCGGCGCAGTGACGGTGACGCTGTCGGGACTCGTCCCGAACGGCTACTCCGTGCCGACGCAAGCGGCACATTTCGTCGTCGCGCTGACCATCTTCGGGGCGCTGACGTACGGAACGCTCCGGGCGTACGACGGTCATTTCCGGCGTTCAGCGCTCGAACGGGTGAACCTCGCGCTCCCCGCCGCGCTGGCGCTCGTCGGAGTCGCAGCGCTGTTGAGTCGCGTCTGGGGCGTCTTCTCGTACGGGTCGACCGTCCAGCCGTTGTTCGTCGGGTCGATGCTGGTGACCATCGCAACACTCGTGGCGGCGCTGGTGTGGACGACACAGGCGTCGGCGACACAGGCGTCGCTGTCGCGGCTCCGCCCGCTTCTCGTCACCGCACTCGGACTGCTCGTCCTCATCGCCTTGCTCGGTCGTGACCTCGTCGCGTACACGCCGCTCGTCCGCGACATCAACGCGCTGTTGTTCGGTCTCACCGCGCTCGTCGTCGCCGCAGCGACGTGGCTTGCCCGGCGCGTCAACACCGCAGAGCAGGCGACGACCCACGGCGTCAGCGGCGACTGAGCCGTCCGTTCGGATTTGTCGCGTTTTTCGTACGCTCGACTACTGATTGACGAATAAACACGTCAAGTTCTGTGGTGATTTTCAGTTGGGAAGAAAAGTTGAAGCGTCTGCTTAGCCTCGTCTATCGATATGAAGTCCAATCGTCAGTCCGGCGTCAGTCGTCGGGCGTATCTGAAGTTGGCCGGAGCAGGAAGCGTCGCAGGACTCACCGCTACCGCGGGATGTACCGTCGATACCGGCGGAGACGGTGGAGATGGCGGGGACGGCGGAGACGGCGGTGGCAACGACACGGGTAACGACACCGGAAGCGACGGCGGCGACGGCGGGGAGAGCATGGAAATCGTCCCGGGCACTGCCCCCGGGTTTCCGCCATTCGAGTTCAACGACGATTCGGGCGAACTGGTCGGCTTCGACATCGACCTGCTTTCGGCGGTCGTCGAGGAGACCGACTACACGCTCGCCGACTGGGAGGAGTTCGAGTTCGACTCGCTCATCCCAGCGCTGCAGAACGACCGCATCGACGTCATCGCGGCGGCGATGACCATCACCGAGGACCGCCAAGAGACCATCGCCTTCTCGAACCCGTACTACAACGCCGACCAAGCCATCTTGGTCCCCGCCGGCGGCGAGTTCCAACCCTCGTCACTCGACGACCTCGCGGGACAGACGGTCGGCGCACAGGAGGGGACGACCGGCGCGGGCGTCATCGAGAGCGAACTCGTCGAACCCGGCGACGTCCAGCAGTCGAACTTCCGCACCTACGGCAACTACGTCCTCGCGGTGCAGGACCTCGAAAACGGCAACGTCGACGCGCTGGTCATCGACCAACCGGTCGCACAGACGTTCGCAGACCAGCGTGACGTCGAAATCGCGTTCGTCTACGAGACGGGCGAACGCTACGGCTTCGGCCTCCGACAGGGCGAAAGCGACGTGCAGTCGGCGCTCAACGAGGGCCTGCAGGCGGTCCGCGAGAGCGGCCAGTACGAGGAGATTCGCAACGAGTGGTTCGGCGGCTCCGGCGAGTCCGGCGGGTCGGGCAACGAATCGACCGGCAACGCCTCCGGAAACAGTTCGAACTCGTCCGCAGTCGGGGAGTAACGGATGGACCCGACAGTGGTCGCACAGGCTACGGGCGACTGGGCGTTCGTCCTCGACAACGCCCCGTATCTCCTCGTCGGCGCGGTGCTGACGGTCGTTCTCACCGTCGTCAGCATGCTGCTCGGCTTTCTCGTCGGCTTCCCGGCGGGCATCGTCGAGGTGTACGGCGGCCGGGTGAGCACGTTCCTCGTCGAGACGGTCGGTATCGTGCTCAGAGGGACACCCATCGTGGTCATCCTCATCTTCATGTACTTCGTGTTCTCGACGCCGAGTCTCACCCTCGGGCTGTTCGACGTGACGGTGACGCTCTCGGACGCGTTCATCGCCAGCGTGCTGGGTCTCGGACTCCGAAGCGCGGCGTACCAGTCCCAGATTTTCCGCGGGGCGCTCCAGAGCGTCGACGAAGGACAACTGGAAGCGGCGCGCTCAGTCGGGATGAGTAAACTCGAAGCGATTCGCCACGTGGTCGTCCCGCAGGCGCTTCGGCGGTCGATTCCCGGCTTCCAGAACGAGGTCACTATCGTTCTCAAGGACACGAGCGTCGTCTTCGCCATCGGCCTCGCCGAGTTGCTGACGCGGAGCTACGACCTGTTCGTCCGCCAGACGACGGCGGTGCTGGAAGTGGTGTTGTTCGTCAGCGCGATTTACTTCGTGCTCACGTTCATCACCAATCGGGGACTGGACCTCATCGGGTCGTACTACGAGATACCGGGCGGTGAACAGGCGTGACGGTGAGTAGCGGTCGAAGCGGTTTCGCAGGAGGTCGACGGACATGAGCGACAACGAACACACGTATCTACTCGAGGTGGACCGCGTCTCCCAGAGCTACGGGACCGAGAAAGTGCTGCGCGACATCAGTTTCGAGATGGACCGCGGCGACGTGACGGTGCTCGTCGGCCCGAGCGGGTCGGGCAAGTCGACGATGCTCCGTTGCGTCAACCGACTCACCGAGATAGACAGCGGGAACATCTACCTCGACGGCGAGCGCATCACCGGCCCCGACGTCGACGTGAACGAACTCCGAAAGGAGGTCGGCATGGTGTTTCAGGACTTCAACCTCTTTGCGCATCTCACGGCCCGCCAGAACATCATGCTCGGACCGCGTCGCGTCCTCGGACTGGACAAAGAAGAGGCCGGCAAACGCGCCGACGAACATCTGGAGATGGTCGGGCTGACGCCGCAGGCGGACTCCTATCCCGGCGAACTCTCCGGCGGTCAGCAGCAGCGCGTCGGCATCGCCCGCGCGCTGGCGATGGAACCGAAACTGATGCTGTTCGACGAACCGACGAGCGCACTCGACCCCGAACTCATCGGCGAAGTGCTCGAAGTGATGCGTGACCTCGCAGACCGTGGGATGACGATGCTCGTCGTCACCCACGAGATGAGTTTCGCGCGGGAAGTCGCCTCCGAGATGCTGTTTCTCGACGGCGGGAAAATCGTCGAACGCGGCCCGCCCGAGCAGTTGTTCGACCGCCCCGAAGAGGACCGCACGGCGTCGTTCCTCCGGCGTATCACCGAGATGCACTCATGAGCGAACCCGTCGTCGACACCACGCACGAAGAAGGCGAGACGCGCCTCTCGACCGGCGGTCTGGGCAGAACGCTGCTCGTCGCCGCCGGTGTGGTTTTCTGGGGCTGGCTGTTGCTTCGGTGGGCCAACGACTGGCTCGGCGGCCTGTTCGTCCCGGTCGGACAGCCGTTCGTCGCGCCCGCGACCATCGAGTCCCTTGGAGCCAGTATTCCGGGTCTCGCTGGCGCGTTCGACGCGCTCGCGTTCGCCGTCGAGTACCTTCCCGCGTTGTCGGAAGGGTTGTGGCTCACGCTCGTGCTCACGGTTCTGGGCATCTTCTTCGGCTTCTTCATCGCCGTGCCGCTGAGCGTCGCCCGGGTGTACGGTAACCTCTCGAAATACGTCTCGCTGCTCTACACCGAACTCCTTCGAGGGACGCCGCTTCTGGCGCAGTTGTTCGTGCTCTACTTCGGACTGAACATCTCGGGGTACGTCCCCGGCTTTCTCGACGGCGTGTTCGCCAACAACGCGGCGTGGGCCGCGCTCGTCGGATTCATCCTCAATAGCGCCGCCTACCAGTCGGAGTACATCCGCTCGGCGCTGCAGAGCGTCGACACCGGCCAACTCACTGCGGGCCGCGCTATCGGCCTCTCGAAAGTCGACGCGATTCGCTACGTCGTGCTGCCGCAGGGACTCAGATTCGCCATCCCGGGGTGGACGAACGAACTCATCTACCTCATCAAGTACTCCTCGCTGGCGGCCTTTATCACCGTTCCTGAGCTGTTCAAGCGCGCCAACGACATCGCCTCCTCGAACTTCCGTTACACGGCGATGTTCACCATCACCGCGGTGCTGTACTTGGCGCTCGTCATCACGGCGTCGCGGATGATGAACTACGTCGAAGACCGGACAGCGATTCCGGGTCTCGGGACGGGCAGCGGGCGGTAGAGAGCGTTTAGAACTCGGTCACGACTTCGATACCCTCGGTTCCGTAGTCGGTCATCGCCGCCAGTCGCTCCGGCACGTCCGACAGCGACACTTCTCGGCTCACGAGCGCGCCGGGGTTTACATCCCCCGTCGCCATCAGTCCCAGAAGTTCCTCGTAGCGCGTCGGCGGCATCCCCCGAGAGCCGAGGAAGGAAATCTCCTGCATCGTCATCCTGTCGGTCGGTATCGACACCTCGCCGCGTTCTTTCTCCGTCGTCAACCCGAGTTGGACGTGTGTGCCGCGTTTGCGGAGCGAGAAGATGGAGTTGCGGCAGGTCTCTTCGAGTCCCAGCGCGTCGACGGAGACGTGTGCGCCGCCGTCGGTTTCGGCGCGAATCGCGCCCGTGACGCCGCGGCCGTCGAGGTCACTCGAATCGACGACGGCGTCCGCACCTACCTCACGCGCGAGGTCTAACTTCCCCGAGTCGATGTCGACGGCGACGACTCGCGCGCCGACGGCGTTTGCGACCTGCACCGCCGAGAGACCGACGCCGCCACAGCCGTGGACGGCGACCCAGTCGCCCGCCCGCACGTCGGCGCGGTGGGTGAGGCCGTGAAAGGCGGTCATGAATCGACAGCCGAGTGCGGCCACGTCGCGGGCGTCGACGTTTTCGGGCAGCGGCATCGCGTTGTAGTCGGCGTAGGGAACGTGGACCTGCTCGGCGAACGCACCCGGTGCCTCGGCCTGAAAACCGAGCGAAAGCCCGTCGGCGCAGACGTTGCCGTGGCCGTTGCGACAGTACGGACAGGTGCCGTCGCCGAGGTTGAACGGAACGGCGATTCGGTCGCCCTCGCGGAGGTGGTCGACGCCGTCGCCGACGGCGACGACGTGGCCCGCCGGTTCGTGGCCGAGAATCTGGCCTCGCGGCACCTTGTCGCCGGCCCACTCGCCGTGGCCCTGCCACGCGTGCCAGTCGCTGCGGCAGATACCGCACGCCTCCAGTTCGACGACGACCCCATGTGGCTGTGGCTCCGGGGCGTCTACGTCTTCGACGACGAGCGGTTCTCCGTACTCGTGCAGAACTGCGGCGCGCATCAGCCCACGGTATGTGAAGCCATCACAAAAACCCGCGCGTACACGTTCCGGAGTGCCGGCATCCTTCGCCTGTGACGATTAGTCGCCACGACCGACACTCCGGCGCTAGATACGTTATACCCCAGGGCGAAAAACGTTTAGCACCGTCACTCTCCTTGGTGAATCATCTGCCCACAAGACGGTCCCCCGAAGACGACCCGACGACAGTATCTGGCGACAGTCGGACTGGCGGCGGTTTCGGCATCACACGCCGTCGGGTCGGCTGTCGGAACGACTTCATCGCGGCCCGCGGGCCTCTCTGACCCCCGCGCGTCGCTCACCAACGAGCGCTTGGCGAAGGAACTCCGAACGGTCGCCGAGCGGTCTCCGGACGCCACGCTCCGACGAATCGGCCGCTCTGCCGGCCGAAACGACCCAATCTGGGAACTCCGTGTCGGCAGCGGCGAAACGAACGTCCACCTCGTAACGCAGTTACACGGCGACGAACCCGCCGGCACCGAGGCCATTCTCCGTGTCGTCCGCGAGTTGGTCCGAAATCCGGAAGCCAACCGGGATATCCTGCGTGGTCTCACGCTCACCGTCGTTCCCCGCGCGAACCCCGACGGCGCGATGTTCGTCAGCGACGACGACGGCGACGGGAACCGAGAGCGCGTCACGCGCCGCGAGAACGTCCAACCGTGGCGACGCCGTGACTCCCGACACGAACCGGACTACCACACCGGGGAGGGTCCGCCCGGATACGACCTGAACCGGGATTTCGACCCGACGGCGAACTCGCCGGGCGCGGCGGAGCCATCGGGCGCAGCGGCGTCGACTCGGCCTCGTGCTCGTGGGTCCACGGAGTGGACGCAGTACGAGGAAGACGGCGAGACCCTGTGGCGACACGACCGGACGTACCGCGGCTACACACTCTCGGGATGTGGCCTCGAACTCACGCCGGAAGTCGCCGCAGTCGCCGACTCGTATCGACGTGCGCGCCCCGACGTGGCGATAACGCACCACCACAAGAGCGTCGGGACACGGGGGCGAGGCAGCGAGACGCCGTCGCTTTTGAGCGTCATGGCCGCGTTCGGCCCGTCGTTTCTCCGTCAGGCGCCGTCGTACGGCTCCGAGGAGTCTCCCGAAAGCGTCGTCAACCCGTTTATCGACGCCGAGACGAGCCGGCGATCGCTCCGTCTCAACGCGTTCGTCGCGCGGCAACTCGCTTCCTCGGGGGAGTTCGGACCCGTGACGCGCTACGGTTACGAACCGCTCTGGGGGTCGTATCTCGACTCGCTCTCACCGAAGACGAACGCCGCAGGGATGCTGTACGAAGTCGCCGGCCAGTCCGACGAACGCGACAGCATCGACTACGCCCGAAAAGTCGCCGTCTCGCGGGCGGCGTTCCGGCGGACGCTCGAAGCGGTGGCGTCGGACCCGGACCTCGCCACGATGAACGCGAACGCGTACTTCGACCTGCCGCTGGAATCCGGCGGGCCGACAACGCGATAAGAAATCGAGTCCGGTTCAGAAGAAGTCCGTGAGGCCGGACTGCCCGTCGTCGCTGTCGGCTTCGTCCGCGTCACCGCCGTCGGCGGCCGATTCGGATGCGCTGTCGTCGACTTCGGCCGCCTCGGCCGCCGAGTCGGTTCCGTCAGGGTCGTCGGTGCTCTCCACCCCGTCGGCCGAGTCGCTTCCACCCGCCGCCTCGGCGTCGCCATCGCTTCCGCCGCTCGGTGTTCCGGCGAACGCGCCGCCGGAGTGCGCCTCCATCGCCTCACCGCGGAGTTCTCCCGCGTCTTCGACGATGGACTGGACTTTGTTCGTCGACTCGCCGCTGCCGGTGACGTGGGCGACGTGTTTCTCCTCGAACTCGTAGTACGCCGCCATCGCCACGGTGAGGTCTCTCGGCTTGCAGTGGTGGGTCATCACCGAGAGGTACGGGACGATTCGGCGACGGGCGATGCTCATGCTCACGCCGCTGGACTCGGCGACGCGACGCGCCACCTCGTCGCCTGTCTTGTCCTTCGAGCGCCAGAACTGCGGGCGGCCGTAGCGCGTCCACCCGCCTTTCGTGCCGTCGCGGGCGGCGGCGACGCCCGCGGCGAGGTTGTCGCCGGCGTAGCGCCAGTAGCTGTAATCCTGACTCGCGCGCACGCGACCCAGCCACCGGTCGGCGTTGGCGAGGAACTCGTAGGCGCGGGCGATCTCTTCGCCCTCGTACACGTCGAGCATGTTGTCCTCGACCCACTTCGTCAGGTCGTCGGGCGTCTCGTCGACGTCGTAGGAGGTGTACAGCGCCTGCTGCGCCGATTCCTCTTTGAGGACTTGGTCTAAGAACTCGAAAATCCCCACAGAACGGTCACGGTCGCTCGTCGCCACCGACTCCTCGGTGATTTCGTCGCGGCCCTCCGCTGCCGCTTGGAGGTCGTTGACCGCGCCGCGGAGGTCGCCGCTGTTGGCGTCGGCGATTCGCTGTAGCGCCTCCGATTGGTACTCGATTCCCTCCTGTCGGCAGATGTCGCGGAGAACGGGGACGATGGAACGAGCGCTCACGTCGCGGAACTCGATGGACTCGCAGGCGTTTCGGAGGCCGCGACTCATCTCGTAGAACTCGTTTGCGATGAGCACCATCGGCTGTCCGGCCTCCTTGACGAGTTTCGTGATGGCGCGTGCGCCGCCGCGGTCGTAGTTGCCGTGGATGTTGTCCGCCTCGTCGAGAACGATGAGTTGACGGCCCGACTCTCCCTTGCTCGACCCGCCGAGCGTCGCGTTCATCGCCGCGCGTCCGGCGAAGCGTTCGATGACCGAGGCGGTTCGCTGGTCGGAGGCGTTCAACTCGACGGTCTCCCAGCCCATATCGTTGGCCAGTGCGTGCGCCGCCGAGGTCTTGCCGACGCCGGGACTCCCGTAGACGATAATCGCATCACCGTGGTCGTCCCACGACTCGGCCCACTCGCGGAACTGGTCGCGGGCTTTGTTGTTGCCGCGTATCGCCGACAGCGACCGAGGGCGATACTTCTCCGTCCAGTCGCTCATATCATACACATCCTGTGTGTAAAGATTGATGCTACGTTGGTTTGACTATGTTGTATGCCTCGAATCCAACTGGTCGTAAGAGACGGCCAGAAGGACCGCTGGGAGGACCACGTTGCAGACTCCCCCGGTATAGACTCCGTGTCCGATTTGATACGGACTGCCGTCGAAGAGTTCATTTCTACCGATGACTCGTCGTCCTCCGAACTTAACGATGAGGTTGTAGACGTGTTGATGGAATCACTCGATGAAATTGAGGGTGACCTCGGAACTATTGAAACAAGCCTCGACAAACTCCATCGGCGAAATGTAGAAGAAGACGAGATGGAGTTAATCGTTGAACAGGTCGTCAGGAGTTCGTTGCAGGAGATGTTCGAGGGACGAGTAGTCAGGGTCTACGAGGGGGATAAAAAGGAGATGGTGCCGGATGAACTCAAAGATGAGTTCTGAGGACCTTACCCTCACAGAATGGGTAAGTGAGGACATCGATACCGACCTATCAACGTACGAAATAGAAGTGTTAGTTGAGTATTTGGGTCAGGTAGAGGCGTGGCAGTCAATCCACACTCTCCGCAATCGCAAGGTTGTCACTCGGCAATTTTGTGAATGGCTAGATGGGAGAAAGACACTCTTTGAAGTCGATAAGCGGACGGTTAAGAGGTGGATGACGTATCTACTGAACGACGGCTATGCGCCGCGCTCAGTCCGACAGAAAACATACGCACTGTCTGCGATGTATCGGGAACTGGAAGACTGGAATGAGGTTCCAGAGAACCCTATCGAACAGATAGACGAAATCGAAAAGTTGAGTCAGACACGTCTAGATGAACACACCGATAGGCAGTACCTCACGATTGAGGAATATGAAACGTTGGTTGATGCCTGTGATACCCTTCGTGATACTCTGGTCATCCAATTACTCTGGAACACAGGAGTGCGAGTGCAGGAAGCAGTATCGATAACTGAGGACGCTATCGACCGCGAAAATCGGTCGATTGAGGTTGAGACTATCAAAGGTAACAAGTTCGAGAGTTCCAAGACTCGAACAGTCTACTACAAACGCTCATTCGGGCGTACTCTGCGGAGGTGGTTGGATGAGGGCGGTCGTAATCGCTACCTTGGTGCGAACAACGGGGACGATGAAGGCCACTTGCTCGTCACCCGGGAAGCACCGACTATGTTCGTCAACCGTGTCACCGAAATTGTCCGTAAAGTCGCAGATGAAGCTGGCATCCAGACTGAGTTATACGTTGACCAGTCTGGTAGACCTCGAAATCGTATCGTGGGACATCTGTTCCGCAAGTCGTACGGCGTCCACAGAACAAAGAATGGGATGCCGATAGCCTATCTAACCGAGCTTATGGGGCACTCAGATATGGAAATCACTCGTGAGCATTACCTAAAGTTCCGTGAAGACGACATCCAAGAGGCTGAACGAACATACGCTCCCGGAGTCTAACGGAACTCGCATCGCGCCTCGTGCCGGGCAAGGTCAACGAGTCTCTCACCGCGCCCGATGAACACCTTCGTGCCGCAGTAGTCGCACCGGTGCCATCCCGGGTCGTTCTCGCACGCGCTGTACCCCTTTGGTTCGAGTCGAGTATCCATACCGGGGAGACGCCGACCGAGCCCAACCGTCCCGATTCCGTGCAAAGGTCTTCGGGGAGAAAGAAGATGCGCGCTTGATGGCACGCCGGGGCGTCGAACCAAACGATGACCGAAGAACGCTATGTCGTCGGTGCGATGACCGTGACGCTGACCATCGAGGAAGGCGTGCCTGTCGAGGCCGAGTGCGAGTGTGAGGAGTTCGCGAGGAACCAGACGAACGTCCTGATGCAGACGTTAGACGAGCAGAAGTGTCGGCACGTGCGGGAGGCCGAGATGTTCGCCCACTTCGAGCGGAGAGTGACACCGGTCGAAAACGAGTAGTCGGTCAGCGGAGCAGGCTCGCGAACGCCCAGAACTCCCTATCGATGATGACCTCCACGTCGCACTTGCCGCAGTAGCTGACTAGCCCGGACACGTCCTCCACGCGGACGAGGGCCGCCCTTTGTGAGTCCGACGGGAGGACGAACTCGTCGAACGAACGGCGCATCCACTTCGCATCGCGACCGAACTGGACGACGCCCACACGGTCGCCGTCAACCTCGACGTGCGGTTCGAGACGGACGACGATACGGCGCGGGGCAACCCGGGCGATGCCGCACCCGTGCGGGTCGTCTCGTTCGTGGTGGAACGCAACGAACGGGGACTCGAAGGCGCTCATCTGCTACCACCTGAAACACGGTAGTAGTCGTCATCGTCGGGCCTGTACACGAGTCCCGACTCTCGCATCCGATTGAGTCGCGACCAGATACGTTCGTTCTCGTACTCGACTTCGAGGGCGTCCACCACATCGTGAACGTATGCGCCGCGCCCCCGGTGGTCGTCATCCTCGCGCTCTTCGATGGCCTGCTTCAGGTCCATCTTCAGCGAGGTCTCCGACTCCGGCAAGCCGTCGTTCTTGATGGAAAGGTCATACTCACCGTCAGCGAACGCATAGGTGTCGAGCGATTCCTTCCACACCTCGATTGCTCGCTCGGCGTCGATGGCCTCGACAGTCTCGCTGAGACGCATCCGAGCCATACCTCGGGAGAGCCGGAACAGAGCCTCATACTCACGAGCGGCCACGTCACCGTTCTCGTCGATGGTCTCCATCCACCCTCGCTTGATAGTCTCTGTTGCCTCACGGGAGAAAATCGGAGTAATCTGCCAAGCAAGGTGGATGAACTTGGTGAACCACTCCTTATCGAAGAGGTCGCTGTCGAGTTCCACGTCCTCGCCCGACCCATCGGCTTCCGTCTGAGCGTCTATGATGCCGTCAGCCAAGTTGTCCGCGAGGTCTTCACCCACATCCGCCATCGATTTGGACTCGAATGCGTAGATGAGGTCGAACCGGGAGAGGATGCTCCCCGGGAAGTCGAACTGGTCGGCAATCGTATCCCAGTCGTTGAACTCGTTGTCCACGGGATTGGCGGCGGCAACGATACGGCACTTCGCGGCCATCGAACGCTTCTGCCCACCGACCGCGCGCCGGACGACGCCATCTTCCATCGGCGTGTGAAGTTCGTTGAGGTCGCCGTTGTCGTTCTTATCGAGTTCGTCGATGAGGGCGACGCCGCCGTTGCACCGGACGATGTGGCCCGCGCGGAGGGTATATTCCTGCGGGATGCGCTCGTCCTTCACAGCAGTCGCCGTCAAGCCCTTCGTAGACGAGTTGTCCGCACTGGCGAGGTCTCCACGCGGGATAACCTTGTTCAGCCACTTAATCGCGGCAGACTTTCCGTTGCCCGGGTCTCCGACGAACAGGGTGTGCGAATCGCCTCGAATCGAGTCATCACGAACAGGGATGTCCCCGCCGGTCAGCGTAGTCGCGATGAGGCCACGTTTCTGGGCATCAAGGTCGATGAGATTCGGAGCGAAACTCGCGACCAGCTTCTCGTAGAAGCCGTCCTGCTCCACCTCCTTTCGAATCTCGTCGGCTTCCTCGTCGTCCACGTCGAGGTCGAGGTCTCCAGCAACACGCTCGAACCCGAGGGCGTAGAATCGCGCCTTCGAGTGGATGTCGTCGTGGTTCTCGTACTCGTCGTAAACGAGGCCCGTAATCTCCACGTGTTCGCCGGACTCAACCATCCCTACGAGGCCGCCGTGAACCCGCACGAGGATGTCGCTCAGTTCGACGGAATCGGTGTTCTCCGACTCTTCGACGAGGAGCGTCTGCGTGGCGATAGTGTCGCCACGACCGTAGTGGAACCAGTCGGTGCTCTCACACCCTTCGCATCGCCCCGGCTCGGTGAGCTTGTCACGCAGGATGTCTTGATGGACGGACTCCCGTTCGAACCCGCACTGCTTGCACCGAAAGTGGCCGTCCACGTCGGCCTTGCTGTTATCCGAGGCGCTGATGACCTCGCCTTTGACCGTCACGAGGTCGCCCGAGCGGACCTCGTTCGCACGGATTGCTCCAATAGTTGTCTGCTTCGAGACCGGGGCGTTCACGAGGTTCACGTCGGCGAAAGAGTATGGGCTCGTCGTAAGGATATGATATAGCCAGAACATGGCTTTTACCCTACTCCAACCGCCGTACACGACCTTCTTACCGAAGTCCTCATCAACGTGCATCACAGCGTCGATGTCCACGGTAGCGACCCCGCCGTGCTCGTCGCGGTCGGTGTCGGACAGTCGAGAGGCGACTCGCTTTGCCTTATCCTTCAACTCGGACGATTCGTATGGAGCATCGATGGGGTCGGGAACGTCGTGCGCCCCGAACTTCTCGCTCCGAGCGATGTTCTGCATCTTATTCATCGCCATCACCTGCTTTCGCGGTGTCGTTGACGGCTCGAATCACCTCTTCCAGCGAGTCGTGCGAGCCAAGCGCCCGGAGGCGGTCGAGCTTACCCGTCTTGTCGTTCACGACGCGGAGGTTCGCACCACTCCGGGCAAGGCCGACGACCGCCTCGAATAGCTCGTCGTAGTCTCCCTCCGACCGCAGGTCATCGAGGCGCGCTTCGAGGTCTCCGATGCGCTCTTCCTTCAAGCGCTCCTCCCGGGCCGCACGCTTCCGTTCCTCTGCGTGTTCACGCTTCTCCTCACGGAGTTCTTCGATGCGACGCTCAAGCGAGTCGGTTGTGTCGCCTTCCGTGTCTTCGGCGTACTCAACGATTTTTGACCTGAGAACCTCCGACTTCGTGTCACCGTTTTCGTCCAGTGCGCGGCAGAACCGGCGACCGAGAGACTCGTCAGTGACGACCGAGTGGTTGGTGAATCGGCTCACAGTCCATCACCATCACCTCCGAGAGAGGCGATAGGAGACGGGAGCCACGATACTGTCTGGGTAGGACTTTGGGCTACCATCGTAACAGTATCTTGAGGGAAGGAGTGCTTATATGTTCCCTCGATTTGACAAGTTTTTATGTACCCTTGTCCGATTCCCTCAGAATACGAAGATACCCTACCCTGTTAGTAAATAGTAAGTCAGTTAGTATTTAGTAAAGGGGTAGGTAGGGTTTGTATCTCTGAGAACAGCGCCTCTCGCCCCATCCGTGGGAACGCTTATAGTGTCGGGAAGTTTATATAAACTTGTCCAGAGCAACTCGTCTTTAGGTAGGACTTTGGGCGACTCTGGGCCTCGTCTTATTGAGAATCGGAGGGCGGCAATCGTCGCCCGTCGTTCTCGTTCAACAGTTCTGAGCGGCGGCCACGTCGTCACCCGAGGAACTCGTCTGCCTCATCCCCCGGGTGGATGCTCCCATCGTCTCGATGTTCAACCCACCCCATCTCGCCCATCTCCCGGAGCGTCTCGGCCACGTTGGTGATGCCTGCACCGAGTGCGTTCGCGACCTCCTCGTCGGTCGAGTGCCCATCTCGGCGGATGTCTGCGATAACGATGCTCCAGATGTCGGACTTGGTGTTCGCCATGTTCGGACTAACGAAATGTCACTGATATATGCGCTCGCATCTTGCTACCAGCGACCGCGCCAAACGTCACGATGTGGATAACGGTGACCGCCCGGGAGACTTATCACCGCGTCAGAGTGATGGCCTCCTATGACCCTCCACGTGCTGGACCTCTTCTGCGGCGCGGGCGGTTTCTCACTCGGATTCAGACGGGCTGGATTCCGCACGGTAGCAGGCATCGACATCGACGAAGACGCCCTCGCGACGTTCCGACGCAATCTCCACGACCCTGCTTATTGCCTCAACCTCGGAGAATACGAGGCCTCCGACATCCTCGACCTCCTCGACATCGAGCCAGACGACGTGGATGTCATCATCGGTGGTCCCCCTTGCAAGAGGTTCTCACCGCTGGCTCCAGAGGACGACCCTGATGCCCTCCGGTCGTTGTTGCAGACATATCTCAACTACGTTGAGGAAATTCAGCCGCGCGCATTTGTGATGGAGAACGTCAAGGGTCTCTCGACCCGTCATCGCGAGTATCTCGATGCGGTTCTCGACCGCGCAGACGGCCTCAGCTATGATGTCGATTATCGGGTGCTGACTTCATCCGATTTCGGCGTCCCACAGGGCCGTGACCGGATATTCGTCGTCGGCATCCACGAATCAGAAGGTGTCGAATTTGAATGGCCTGAGCCGACAACGGCGGATGACCCGCCGACCGCGCGCTCAGTTTTGTGGGGAGGTGCTCTCCCTCGCGATGGATGGCCAAACTCCGAGGAATCGTCCCATCAACCCCATATCGTCGAAAACTGGCGTGAAGGTGGTTACAAAAACGACCCTTACGTCGAGAAGCAATATCAGATTCGACTTCATCCCGACGAGCCGTCGTGGACAATAACGGCTGGGAATCAGCACTTCCACCCGGGGAAACCGCGTGCACTAACCCCTCGTGAAGAAGCCTCGCTCCAGTCGTTCCCTCGGTGGTTCGAGTTCGCTGGGTCGAAGGGAAGCGCCTCTCGGCAGGTCGGGAACGCAGTCCCGCCGAAGTTGGCCAAGCACGTCGGGCGCACACTGCTGGAGTCGCTGGGGGAGCCGGGACGACCTCCCACAGATACTGTAGGAATGTCGATGAAGCAGATTGCTGACCTCTCCGGGCGGCTCACCGAACGGGAAGTCGAAGCCGTTCTCCTCCGGTCGGCGGGCCTCTCGTGGCGCGAGGTCGGGGACGAAATGGGGGTCACTCTCAAGACCGCCTCGAACCTCCAATATCGGGCAGAACAGAAGGTCGAGGAAGCTCGGGAGACTATCGAGGCGTTCGAGCGCCTCACTCGCGGAGAATATTGACTAGTAGGTCGGCGGGGTGTTCGAGCCGACTTCTTGGTTCTCCCACGTGCCCACGTAGTTGTCCTCACCAGCGTCCTCGCGTCCGTCGGTCGCGACCTCGGGTTCGTCGTCTTCGTCTTCCTCGGCCTGCTCGGCGAGCACTTCGCTGTAGCGGTCTGCCGCCGCGATTGCCTTAGCAGGTTCGCGCCCGGCAGTCGATTCTAAGACCAGACTGATGGATTCGAGGTTATCGATGAACGAGAGCGTCTCTGCCATCTCTCGATAGGCGGAGCACTCGCGACCCAGAGTCTCCCAGTTGTCACCTCCGTTAGTGGTCGATGCGTCGTCAGCCGAAGTCTTGTCGGACTCCATACACCTACTTAGTATGTCAGGTATATATATTTTCCTCCAAAACGGACAATATATTGTGTGTTTGGCTGAAACTGCACATTATAATAGAGATTTAGGAGCTATGCGAGGCCCGCAGACGCCATCAGTTCGGCGGAGAGACCGTCCGGCACACGCCCGAGGTAGTTATTCCTGAACGTGTCTTCGTCGTCCCATCCACCCCACCGCATCACGATTTCCCGCACGTCGTTCGTTCCTCCACTCGAAATCAAGCGGTAGTAGGCGTGAGTCCCCCACGTGCGACGGAGGTCATGCGCGCTGACCTTGAGCCAATCATCGTCGCCCGTCTGCTCAGCCAGCGCGGGCGCGGCGTCCTCGGCCACCCATCGCTGGACGGTGCGCGGGGACACGTCGATGAGCGGGTCGTCTTGACCGAAACCGGGCATACTCGCGAGCATAAAGATGCGTTCCTTCGTCTGGGTCGAGACCGGACACTCGCGGTAGCCCGTCTTGCCCTCCCAGACCCGCAGGCAGTAGGCTTCTCCCTCGGCGTCGAGGCGGCGAACGTCGTTCTTGCTGACTCGGGTCGTCTCCTCGGAACGGAGGCCGTCGAGCATCAGTTCGACCGCGAGCGTGCGGCGCGGGTCGTCTTCGTCCGGGCGCGGGTCAGCGTGCTCGACAAGGAGTTCCTGCTCGCGTTCGGAGAGCCAGCACCGCCAGCCGTCCTCGGAGGGCATCGGTTCAATCTGCATCAGATACCACCAGTGATGTTCATGTTGAATGACACTACGCCTCGTTCTATAGGTGTTTCGTACTTCCCGACATATACAGAAAGCTCGAAACTGAATCGTTCACAGAGACGGTTCCCCTACCCCTTCGAGCGGCATAGTGGGAGAAACGGGGCTGTGTGAGTACCCGGGCGTCGGAGAATACCTCAAAATGCGACACCGAGTTACTCAGACAGGAACACTTCCCGAACCTCATCCTTCGTGGCAAACTCGCCGTTCAGAATTTCCTCAACCCCCGTCATCGGGTCAGGTTCTACGTCGCCCTCGATGACGGTCTCCTCGACCACCTTGGCCCAGTCGCACCCGACGAAATATCGCTTCGCACGCTCTTCGAGAACCCGCTTCTCGGCGTCTTCGTACGAAGCATACACTCCGAGGATGTGGCCGCCTTCGTAGTTCTCGCCGCGCATCGCGACGTAGACTGTAATCTCACCCCCGTTCGAGTCGGATGTCGGCATACACGAGATAACGAGAACGGCGTGCAAAGGAGTATCGTCAGTTCGACGGCCCGAACCGCCGGAGAAGAATCGCGACCACGAGTGCGACGCCGGAGACGACCGCGCCGAGGATGGGATGCCCGGGGTCAGTCATCGTGTCCACGGGCGGCATCACCCATCATCGCGGCGTGGTCGATGAGCAGAACGTTCGACCCTTCTCGTCGGAGCTTCTCCCTCATCTCCGAGTAGAACTCGTGTCGTTCGAGTTCAGCTACGATTTCATCTGCGTCCACGTCCGAATCATCGAGAACATCCTTCAGGTCACCAGCACTCCAGTCAGTCGTGGATTCGTAGCACGAGGCGCACTGCCAATCGCACTCGGGATAGAGCATCACGTCTCTCCGACACTCGGAACACCGCCCGAAGCGTCCTCGGTCAGTCATCGTCCCACCGGGCGTCGTCGCCCTCGGTGTCGCGGTCGTCGGCCACCCCCCACGTTGAGATGTGGACGATGGACTCCGGACTCACGCCGTCAAGCCGGACGTTCGACGAGGCAGTCATCGCGCATCACCAGCGGGACGCCGCAGGTCATTTTTGTACACTCGGAACGGGCACTCGGGACAGTCGAGCTTCTCCGCGTGTTCGAGCATCAAGCAATAGCAATCGGGACACGGTTCTGTCGATACAGACGCCATACCTCGATTTATTGTCAATTCTCCTATAGGGGTTCCGTCGCCACGAGCGACTGCCCGTCAGCCGTAGTCAGAGGAGGAGTCGCAGGAAGATGAGCTCCGGCCACGTCAGCACGCCGAGAATCATCCCGACGACGTAGGGCACAATCAGGATGACGGCCCAAACGAGGACAGCCAGCACGCCGATGAGTCCTGCCTCCGCACCCATCGAGTCCGAGGCCAATCCGACTGCTCTCGGAAAGACAAAAAACAGGTCCGCGATGCGCGGGATGAGCGCATTGAGAACCATCGCCGGGTCCGCGCCCGGAACGAGATGAAAGCACAACCAAGCGATGATAGTCGTAATCGACCCCCAGATGGCGGCCTTCGGCGTCATATAGCCGATGAAGAAGCAACCTACGACGCCTACGACGAGCAAATGAATGATTTCCCACATCATCTGATAGGATGTCGTCCGAGGTGATTGGAGCACTATCTTCTCACTGACAGTTACCGGTCGAGATATAGCGGGCCCAAGAGCCAGTGACCAAATGACTGACTTGCTTTCAGCTCAGAGGGAATAAGGAAATGTTGGATGGGTACGAAGTACCCCTACCCCATACCCGTCCAACGTCCACAAACCGAGTTCCCGATAGTTTGGCATAAGTTTTCCCGTGCACACTCGGGACTCACTCTGCTTGTTGCCTGTAGGGTTACTCTACTCGACGGATACCCTACGAACTAAGGTCAAAGGAGGATAGTCCGCAATTGAATGGTTGAGGTCGTTAATTTGGTGGGAGGGGGCGAGGTTGGGGCGGAAATCGACCTCTCACAACTACACGCTGACGTAGATGAGATAGTGACGGAGTATGACCCGGGCAGACATTGGCAACTTGTTCTACGCTTCCCAGAACAGGATGCGCTGGTAATTGCATACCGGACGGGGAAATACATCGTCCGAAGCGGCTCGTCGTTGGATGCCCTCTACGATGCAAAATCAGAATTCGCTCACCTACTGGCGCGTCGCAAAATCATTGCTGACGCAGAATGCGTCACTTTCGCTCTCCAGAACATGGTATGTACTGGCGACCTCGGCACTCCTCTCGACCTCAACGCAGTCTGCCTCCAGTTAGGGCTCGAACACACAGAATACGAACCCGAGCAGTTCCCCGGGTTGGTTTACCGACCGCCAGACAAAGGAGTGGTGATGCTGATATTCGGTACTGGCAAGGTGGTGGTGACGAGCGTCACCGACCAATCCGAAGCAGAGGCGGCCCTCGAAACACTTCGAGAAGCACTCGAATTATAGATATTCCCATTTAGACGAAAGGTTCATGCACTGTGGGTAACAGGTCCGAGTTATGCAACCCGACATCGAGAAATATCCTGTCGAATTCTACGGCGAGTTCTACGCTAATCGTGAAGAGGCCAAGAAGGGAATGGAGGACGACCACTGCCCCTTCGTTGACGGTACGTGCAAGAAGCGACGCAAAAGCGAGGGAGAAAGCATCGGGACGTGTGCAGTCGGATACCGGGGGCAGGGTCAGGCAGAGTACAAGCCCCACTGTATCTGTCCCCATCGTTTCGAGACACCCGAAGTCCTCAACGAAATCGAGTCGCTGTTCGTGAACGAAGGCGAGTACTTTGCAACACCCGAGGTCCCTCTACAGGGTACATCAATCGACTACGTAGCAGGTAAGCGGGCTGACGATGGGACAGTCATTGACTTCGCGGGCGTCGAAATACAGGCGCTCGATACCACCGGCTCGGTTTGGAACCATCGAGAGGCTTACTTCGACGATGACGCCGATATGGAGGATGTCAGTAAAAACTACGGTATTAATTGGGCGATGTCACTGACGAAGACGATGATGCAACAGGCGTACAAGAAGGGGCAGACGTTCGGAGAGTGGGGGGAGAATCTCATATTCCTCGTTCAGGACGTGTCTATCGATTACATTCGCGACAACTACGACGCCTCCGGCCTTCGAAGCGCGCGGAAGGACGACCCCGTTCACTTCTACTCGTACCGTATGGACTACAACCACGAGACTGACAACTACGAATGGGCGATTGACGAGAAACTGTCTGCGGACATCGATGGTGTAACTGATATGATGGTTCCCCCAGACGACGACGCACCACCCACTCGAAAGGAGTTCTGTGATACGATAGAGAAGCGGTTCTAAATCGTATCGAACGTCATCTGAACGCCGCTATCGAGGCGCGACTCAGCAGTTTCCAGATATTCCTTACTGGCGTCAATTCCGATACCGCGCCGCTGGTGTTTGTTGGCCGCAACGACTGTCGTCCCTGTTCCAGCAAACGGGTCGAGAACGATGCCATCCTCTGGGCACGTGGCCTTGATGGGCAATTCGCAGAGGTCCACAGGATACACCGCACAGTGAGTATCGTCGCGATGCTCGTCCTCAGGCACGATGTCCCAGATGTTCTCCGGCATCGGTCCGTTGGCGTTGTATCGAAGGAAATAGAAGCCGTTCTCGGCCAACTCACGGGCGCGCCCGGAGAGGTCCTCAGAGTCCCCGTGTGTCGTCCGCTGTTCATCGCGGATGACCATTCGAAAGTCCTTAATTTCGCGGTTCTCCATTCGCCCCAGATGGTCTTCGAGTGCATCAAGAGCGTTCTGCTTCTCATTCTCTGTCAGGGCGTCGTTGCCCTCAATCTGGCGACGATAGCGCGCGCCAGAGACACCAGTCGGTGATACGACATCCCCGTTCTCTTTCCACGTGAGTTTGAAGTCCTCTTGCTCCCGAATTGCATCGTCGTCGTAAAAGTAGCTCTTCTGCTGAACGAAGTGGAACACGTACTCGTGCATCACCCGGAGGCGGTCACTGGCCGCGCTCGGGTTGCCCTTCACCTTGTTCCATACTACGTCGTTTCGCAGAATCCAGTCTTGCCGGTCTTTCATCGCGAGTGCCGTCCGCCACGGAACGCCAGTCAAATCCTTGTCTTGATAGGTGTCTCCGATGTTCAGCCAGAACGAGCCTCCGGGCTTCAAAACTCGCTGGAGTTCACCGAAGATGCTGAGGAGGTTATCGACGAACTCCTGCACGGTCTTTTCGTTACCGAGCGTACTCTCGCCCGCGTACTCTCGAACACCCCAGTACGGCGGGGAAGTCATAATGCAATCGACCGATGAGTCGGGGAACTCCTGCAAAACATCGCGGTTATCACCGTGCACCAGAGCGTTTGCAGAGTTAGATTCCATCCAATCAGACACTTCTCCCGGCTCAATCATTACCGTGAAATGGCCCGCTCTCGCTAATAAACCTCCTCATAGAATGCGGGCTGAACACGGTCGAACGCATCTCACAGAGGCCAAACGTAGAGTCGATGACGACGGCGGTAGGTCACTCCCCCCTACGGGGGGAGTGGGAGTTATCTCGGTCGATTTCGTTCAGCGACTAAATACCGCCACATATGCCCTGTACCTTGTGAAGAAGAGGTCCTCGCTCTGAAGAAAGTCGATATTCGGTCGAATCAGTCGTTCACCTCCTGAACGTCGAGGATAGAATTAACCGTAGTCTTGCTCACGTCCGCGAATTCGGCAATCTCGGCTTGGGAGTATCCGAGGTCTGCACACGCCCGGATGCGGTCGGCCCGGTCGTCCTTCAGGTCCTCAGCCTGCTCGATGCGCTCGGCCAGTTCGCGGAGGTCCTTCACGACCCCTTTCTCCTCCCACAACTGCCGGAACTCCTGCGGGTTCTCCATCAGGTCAACGATGTCGTCTAGCCCCTCCCACTTCCAGCTAATGAACAGGTCTTCGCTCTTGTAATCGAACCGCTCGTCGGTCGTGTAGCCCGAAATCTCCATTATCTTGTCCTTGAGCTTCCCGTCCTTCTCGTCCTCGTAGAAGACCGCCTTGTCTTGGTCGGGCTTGTGGATGAACACGACGCTCTCCAGCTTGCGGATGTCCGTTCCGATGTCCATAGCACGGTGGGAGACGACGATGACGAGGATACGCATCTTACGGAGCCGCCGGAGGAACGGGACGAACTTCGCGAGGTCAGCGGCGTGACCCGCGCCCTTCGAATCGAAGAACGATGAGGCCTCGTCAAGGACGAACACGATTTGCCCCGGGTTCTCCAGCCGGTAGTCGAGAAGTTGCTTGGGCGACCCGACGAACTCCAGTTCCTCGTTCATCTCGACCGCCGAGAGCGAGTTCGTGACGGCCCGTACGGGGATGCCATCGCGCTCACAGAGGCGCACCTTGTACTTCGCGAGGACGTAGGCGAAGTAGCTTTTTCCGCCCCCCTGACCGCCTGTGAAGACGAATATCTTGAAGTCGTCGCCGTGGACTTGCTCCTCTAGCGTGAGCGCCTCTTGGAACGGCACGTCGCGGTCATCGCTATCGGCTCCAGCGGCATACTCCAGCAGACGCATATTCCCTTGCCGCAGGGCCTTCCCGATTTCCTTCGAGACGACGGGGCGAACGATGTCTCGCCACTCCTCGGTATTCTCGGGAAACACGGCGGGCTCGCCTGTCTTCCAGTGCTCACGCGACCCCGGTTCATACGCTCGCTCGAACGAGATGAGGTCGTCGATGGTCTCGTCGTCTACGAGGCCGCTCTCTTGGAGGGCGTTGATGTCGGCGCTCAGAAGGCGTTCCTTGAGTCGGATGACCGTGAGCCAATCGTAATCCCCGCTCATGCCGAGTCACCCCATTCATCGGGAATCTCTCCAACCTCGTTCTCAGCGGCCTCCTCGAACATCTCCTCGGCGTCGGGCTCTCCCTCGCCGGGCAGTTCGATGGAGTCGATAAGCATCTCCACGCTGTCGTAGACCTCGGACTCGATAACCTCAGGGTGTCGAGCCTTCCGCTTGATGCTATCGTCGCTCATCGCCCGCCAGTAGGCGGTCTCAACCGCCGTCGCGATAGCGGGGAACCGGGCGTAGAGTTGCTGTCCAATCTGTGCCCAGCGCCGGAGCTTCCCTCGGTTCTGCTTCATCGCCTCGACGTGCGTCTCCAACTCGATGTCGTTCATCTCGCCGCGCCACGTGCCCTTCGCCACGCGAGTCTTCGAGTTATATTCGCGGACGAAGAACACAGGGACGCCACGAATGGACGCCGTGGCCGCGCGGCCCTCGGTCACAGAAACCTTCGCCATCCGCACCGGGTGCATTACCCACGCATCGAGAATGGTGTCGTGGGTGCTGTTCACCTTGACGAGAAGCTCGAACGGCGTGGACGACAGGCTCAGCATCGGGAGGACGATGAACCACCCACCGAGTCCGAGTGCGCCGAAGATGGAGAGTACGGCGATGATTTCCGTCTCACCCCATACGATGGTGATGTTCCAGTATCCGAGGGCGAGGAACACGCCGAAAACCATCAGCGCGGTGGTGATGAGACCGATTACGAAGATACCGAGCTTGGATGTCCAGATGTCGAGAAACATATCCCAAGCGTCGCGCTCCTCGTAGTCGTTCAGGCGATTCACGTCGTGGATGTCGGGTCTCTTATCGCTCATAGTATCAGACGTTCTCCAGCAGGTATTCGAACAGATTCTCTTCGAGGAGCCGCTGACGCCACCAGATATAGGCGTACGTCAGGAGGGCGAGGATGGACAGGGTTAGCGTCGCGGAGACGACGCCAATCCAAACGAGGTCGTAGTTCGGGCTATTGAAATACGGCTCGTCCTCGTCGCTCAGGAGCATCA
>NZ_LOPU01000030.1 GCF_001469955.1 Haloprofundus marisrubri
GTACGTCTCGGTACGGTCGGTCAGCGAGTTGAGCGTCACCGCTTGGTTCCCGTTCGAAAGCGTGCCGGTCATCACGGACGCATCGAACCAAATGGTGGTTGTCTCCTCGGCGGCGACCTTCGAGTTCGTCACGTCGGGTTGGCAGACACGCATACCGCCGTCGCAGTCCCCGTTATCGACAAGCGCGATGCGCCCGTCGAACGATGAGAACACGACGACGCGGCCCGTCCCGTTGTCATAGAACTCGGGCTTCTCGACAATCCACTGCCCGGGGCGAATCTGCCGCCACTTGTCCACGTCCTCGGCGTCCTCGCTTCGCGAGTCGGGCCGCTGGTCGTTCGGTGTGGGCGTGACCGTCGTGGTCCCCCCGGGCGCGCCGAACCAGTCAGGTTTGTCTGCCCCTGATGACCACTCTCGCCACTCAACAACACGGTCTGCCTGCTCGCTAGAAAGCGATGAGAGGTTGAACTCGTACAGCGCATCCTCCTGTTGTTTCGTTAGTTCGTCCGGCGTCTGGTTGAGCCATCCGAGAACGTCCTGTGCGGTCGTATGAGCCGTGAGACACTCCAGATAGCTATCAGACTCTGGATTACACTCCGATAGCTCCGTAGCGTCCTCCTGCGCCACCGCTGGAGAGGTAACACCAACGAGGACGAGAAGGATGGCTATCAGCAATACACGCTTCATACCAAATGTCTGAAAGAATGCTCCTAAAGGAGTATCGCGAAAACGGGGCGGGACGCCGATTCAGAGCGGTTTGAGCGCGCCGATGAGGTTAATCACCACGAGCAGGCCGCCGATGATGACGACGAGACCCACGATGACCAGCACGGCCCCGGAGTCGCCGCCGAGGTCGGGCAGAGTGACGGCGTAGTTGTTGTTCACCGTCTTCGAGATGTTCTGCCGGTTATCGTACGTCTCCGTGACCTGCTCCTGCATATGGTCGGCGTCACGGGTCGCGAAGTCCGAGGACTGGAGCTTAGTCGAGTTGACAGTCTCGTTCTCGCTTACGTCCCGCATCTCGGTGACGGTGAACGTCCCGTTTAGCCGGGAGCGTTCAACACCCGTCCCCGTGCTCTCGTAGAACCAGACGTTTCCGTTGAGGTCAGACGTGTTGTACGTGCCGGTCTCAATGGTATCGTTCGCGAACACTCCACGCTCGGTTGCGAGGGCTCCGGTCAGCGACTGACTCGTGTTCGTCCCGGCGGGCGTATACTGGATGTCGAAATTCGTCTGGGCGTTCGTAGCGTACCCTCGTTCCGCCGCGACGAGGAGCGGGTAGGCCATATCGCCCGTCTCGTCGTAATCCGTAATCGACGTACGGACGAGTTCGGCGGGTGACTTCACTTCTGCCAGCGAAATCTCTCCGGGGTCGTAGTTGGCGTAGATGTCGTCCGCGAGCGGCCCAATCTGGTTGAGCGTAGACTGGCGATTCGACGCGAGGACTTCATAGGACTGTTTGAAGTCGGACCCACTCAGCATGATGGCGGTATCGGTGTCGTTGTACGGCGTGTTGATTTCGAGAGTCTTGTACCGTCCTACGCTCTCGCTGGCTGGAGCAAATTGACCGTCGTAATAGGTGAACGAATGGTACTGCTCGCCGCCAACGTACCCACCACTCGTGTCGAAGTAAGCCGTCTCGATGTGAGTGACGTTGATTTGCTCGCCATCCCATAGAGTGACGTTCGTCGTTTCAAACGAGTACTCGCTACGGCAGTCGTGGCAAGACAGCGGATAGTTCACGAGGATACCGTGCCCGAGGCCGGACGAGTTGTTGATGCCGTGAATGATGGACTCAGCTTGCTTGGCATTCGCGGCCTGCATCGACCAGAGTCCCTTTTGCTGGGTTGCGTAGAACTCGTTCACCCGGTCGTGAGCCGCACGCTTCGCCTCAGCCTTCGAGGAGCCGTTGTTGAGTTCCTTGATGATGGTGTACTTGGCTTCTGCGAGGCCGATACCGTACGACTGATTGCTGTGTGAGGTGGCCTCGATAGTCTGCCGACGCCAGTTATCCTCCATCGCCTCGCCTTGGACGTAGTAATCGTAATGGACCTGTTCAGCGGTGCGGCCAGTCGTATCGATGTATTCGTATCGGACCTCACACCACGGGATAATCCCGAAAATCGCACCACGGTCACAATCCCCGACGAGAACGTTATCTCCGTCCTCTGCCGCCGCTGTCCCGGCGAACAGCGCAGGAGCGATGGCCGACGTGAGGACCATCGCGATAATCGATACTGCCACGAGTCTGCTGTTGCTACTCATCAATCATCAAATAAATAATAGGTTCTAAAGGAGTTCCGTCGCCCCTACTCGAATACCATCGCCGCGAATGCCATGAGCAGGGTGGCGAGGAGGATGGCGAGCGCGCCGCCGATAATCTGTCCGAGGGACAGGTCGTCGAGGAAGCTGGAGCCGCCGTCGTCGATGATGACGACGCCGCCCTCCTCGTCCGCGAAGTCAACGGAGACGGTCTTGTCGCTCCCATCAACGACGAACTCGCCGGACTTGTCCGACTGACCGTCAGCGGAGACAGTGAACGAGTAGTTGCCGTCCTCCAGCGTCGCGACCGCGCTCCCGTTAGCGTCGGTCGAGAGGTTCGCGACCTCCGTATCGTTCTCGTCTGTGACGACGACCGAGGCGTCCGCGACCGACGTGCTGTTGTTCGAGACGTTGAACGTCACGTCGAACGCCGCCGGTTCCTCGGTCGTGGTCGTCGTGTTGTCCGAGCCGTCGGTCGGCGTCGAAGTCGTCTGTTCCTCGACCGTCACGGTCGCAGTATCCGTGTCACTCGCGCCGTGCTCGTCGGTCACCGTGAGCGAGACTGTGTAGGTGCCTGCCGTATCGTACGTGTGCTCGGGCTGGCTCCTCGTGGAGTCCACGGTCCCGTCACCGTCGAGGTCCCACTCGTAGGAGAGCGAGTCGCCATCGGGGTCGTCGGAGCCACTGGCAGACCGCATGAGGTCTGTCCCCACGGAGACAGTCGAGTCCGACCCAGCGTCAGCGACTGGTGGTGTGTTGCTGGTGAGGAGGTCAACCGAGTGGACGGTAATAGACGTGGACGAGGATGGACTCTCGTAGCTGGTGAGTCCTACGGCATTACCATTCGATGTGACGGGAGAGGACAGCTCCACGGTCACAGTCCCACTTGACGAGTTACCCATGTCACTCTGAGTGATGTTGTGCGTCTCAGCGAGAGATTCGCTATCAAATACATCGATGGCCAGCGTCTCGTCTGAATCTAATCCACTAACGTTAACGCGAACAGCCGTCAGCGACTGCTCTTGGGATAACGTAGCGTTCGTAATCTCAGTGGCCGCATCGACCCCCAGTAAGAGGTCTCCAGAAGCGGTGACTGACGAGTTCCCGTGCGTCAGAACGTCGGCTCTATCAAAGTCGTCGATAGAGAGAATAGTCGCAAAAGCTCCCGATGCTCCGGCAGTACCGACGATGAGCATCAGAATCAGGCTGATAGATGCGAGTTTCTCTATGGTAATTCCCTTCATCGGAATCACCGTTCGTTGACGAGACCGTAGGCGATGAACATCGGGACGGCGAACACCGCTCCGACGAGCGGTTCACCGAGGACAAACTCCTGAACCGGCGAGACGAAAAACGTCCCAAACGGAACGAGCGAGAAGAGTCCGAGACCCACCTTATCGAGCCTGTCTAGACGCTTGCGCGACCGGACGAAGATGTACCCCGCACCGAACGAAGAGTACGTCCCGAGCATCGCGATGGGGAGGCCGGGAACCTCCTTGATAGTCCCACCGAGACTAATATCACCGATGAGGAGAGTTACGGCGAAGACGCCGAACGATACGAGCACTGAGAGGACATATGCTCCCGTAATGAAGGGAAGGTAGTCCTTCGGTCGGAATTGTGCCATTACATCATATATCTGATAAATATGGTGCTAAAGGTGTTCTGCGAATCCACTTATCGCGACCGGATTGCGTCCTCGGCCACGTCGCGCCACTCGTCCACGCCCTCGCCCCACGCGAACAACTCGTCCACGTCGTCTTCGAGGTCGTCGATGCGACCTCCGTCTCTCCGGAGAAGTTCTTCGAGGACGTTCACCCGCTCGCGGAGTTCGTCGCGCTCCTTCTGGGCGGCGCGCAACTCAGTTTCGTGGTCTCGGATTTCCTCCGGTGTCCGGTCAACGTCGATGTCGCGCAGGAGACCACGCTCGATTTCTCGCCGGGCATCGCCCGTCAGGTGGGCGACCTTCGGCGGGTCTCGGTTCCCGTGACCCACGTCCGCCCGGGTGATGTCGATGAGGCCGCACTCTTCGAGCACACCGTATCGAGTGTGCGTCTTCGAGGGGGAGAGCCCCGTCCTCAACCGGATTTCTGAGGTGGTCGCTTCGCCGCCGTAGTAGTCCACCGCCGCGAGGAACCTGCGAGCGTCTCGGTCGAGCCGATTCTCCAGTTCGATTCGATTCATATTTTATATAACTGACACGGTTGCAAAGGAGTGTCGTGCCAGACCATTCTGAGACGGTCTCCGCGCGCCGAGGGTCGCGAGGCGGTCTAATACGGTCGAGAGTGGATTGCCGACACCTCTACGAGAGCCTCGGAGCCATACTGTTGCTCGGACCCAAAATAAGCCCTCCAGTGCGCTCAGACAGCCCGACCTTCTCTCAACAGGTGTGAGTCCCCTCCTCGAAGAGGAGGATGGAAAACAGAGGCGGTTGCGCGCCGATTCTCACTCCGACTCCTCGGGGAGCCGGGGGAGCGGGTCACCACCCGGGCAATTCACGCTGTCATAGGCGTCGGCGTAGTGCCGGACAGCATCCGCGAGATTCTGAGGAGTCCGATACCCAGCTTCGACGGTGCGGATTAGGTTGTTGCCGGAGAGCCACTGGAAGTCACTCCACTCCATCCCGAGCGCCTTGGCGTCTGCCCACGTCCAGACCTCATCCTCGTGAGGAAGCGACCCGGCGAGCGTCCAGACCCGCTTCGTCCGAATCTGGGCCGACGCCGACGGGCTCAGTTGCGTGACGCTCATTCCGAATCCCCCGGGCGCGCCGGAAACTCGAACGGGTCATCGCCGTCTCGGCTACTCTCCCAGTCCTCGTTGGGCCGCGCTGGGAAACACACCGAGTCGTCGTCCCCGAACAGCATCTCGCGCTCCCGCTGGTTGATGCGGAGGATGCGCGCGGCCATCTCGTGCGTCCAGCCTGCCGCCTCAAACGGGCACTCACTCATCGTTCCACCGGGCAACAACCCGCTCCCAGTAGTCAGCCTCGCACGGCCCGGGGCAGACCCACTCGTCACCCGAAACACGGACCAATTCGCACTTGAAGTACTTGCAGGCACACATCGGGCAGATGTGGAAGCCTTCCTCAGCATCAGCCGCTTCCTCGGATGCCCGGCGCGCCCAGATACGGAAGTCGCTATTGAGATTCTCACGAGCGTCCTCGAACTGTGCAGGCGGCCATCGAGACGCCCGAATGAATCCGTTGCCTGCAATCCTGCAGTGGTCGGCGTAGTTGGTCTTCCAATTCATCTTCGTCGAGTTGTCTCCACACGACATATCATATATTTGGTAAGAGCAGTACAAAGGTGCTTCCTCGACCCACTGTTCAGCGCGACGCGAGAACGTCCCGCCAGATGGAAGACTGAATCCACTCCGTCTTCGACGGCTCATCATCCTCGTCAATGATGCCGAACCAAAGATGGGGTCGCCCCGCGACGTTGGTCGGCATCATCCCGAATGATTGCTCCCCGGTCATCAGGTGACACCGTGGTAGTGGAATGTCGTCTGCGAGTCATCATCAGGAGTGAAGTCCCTCGGCGGGTGCTCCTCGCGAAGTTTTTCGAGGTGACGGTCGCACGCCCGGCAAATCGCCTTGACATCCTGCGAGTCCGTCCAGAGGTCGTCCCCACACCAGAAGCACGGGTTATGCCACCTATCCCATGCGAACTCGGAGTATCGCCCCATCATCGGTGGCCACCTTCCTCTCGGACGAGTTTGAGAAGCGGCAGGAGCGTCTCAACGTCACTCAGATGCTCACGCGGGACTCGCGGTCTATCCTCGCGGAAGCCCGTTGCGTGTTCGCGAACAGTCTGCTGATTCGCCCACTTCGTGACTACGAGGTCGTGGCCGTGAGGCGTCTTCTCGGCCTCAACCATCAGGAACAGGTCGGCGTCGGGGTCGTCCACGTCGTCAAACCGGAGAAGCATATCGGGCTCACGAAACGTCCAGAGGCGTCGGAGCTTCACCTCAACGGCGAGTCCTTCGACTTCGAGGTCGTGCGCCTGTTCCTCGTCGTCGTCAACGATTCGCGCATCGAAGCCGAGCGCACGGAAGAACTGTTCGGCGGCGACCTCGGCCCGCACACCCAGAAAGACGTGTGCCCGCCACTCGTCGTCCGTCCGGTCGAGGTCACCGTCGTTCGCATAGCGTTCGGCGGCGACCTCGGCCCGCGCCTTCGCCCGGGCGATTTGCTCGCCCGTCGGCGTGGCTCGGGTTCGGTCGCGGTCTATTCTGCTCCGTCGAGTGGTTCCACACGCACTCATAACAGTTTGTTGTCACTATCTCCGCAAAGGTGCTCGGTCGAATCGACGGAACCCCTATGGGACGATTCGCGCAAGTAGCAGATAGCCGCGCGCCCGGTGGCAACCTCCACACGCACTTGAAGTCAGTTCTGACCGGGCGCGCGGCGTTTCTCTACTCCTTACTGGGAAGTTTACTTCCAATCAGGTCACGAGCACTCGATGAGTGTGAAGAAAGACGGTCGCGGATTGACCTGTCCTCGTCATCCTCGCGAAGAACATCCAGTGCTCGTTCCTGCTGAGAGGCGAGGCCGTTTGCCTGTGATTTTAACCGCCCTCCGTACTGTGAAACGTCCGACTCCTGCTCAGCAGATTCAAGGGCTTGGGTGATGCTCTCGACTGTTTGCTGGATTTTGTGGATGCGTTTGTAGTACTCGATTATCTCTTCGATGTCCTCAACAGTTAGTCGGCCAATCTTGTCGAGGTTTGCGTCATAAACGTCCGTAGAGAGGTCAATCGTGGAGAGTTCATTCAACGTGTTAGCTGGACCTTGTGCGAACATGTGGGCTCCCCAATCGAGGATGCCATCCATAACCCCGTCTGGTACTGCTTCCAGAGCCCCCTCATCCCCTGCCTGTTGGAACATCCGTTCTACCTCGTCACCGATGACATCTTTACGCTCGTCGCGACCGCCGAGGTCTTGGATTTGTTCAGCTAACCTCTCTATCACGCGCACATCCATCGAATCCACCTCGGCAATCAACGCCTGTCGAAGGCGGCGCTCCTCTCCCTCAACCTGCTTGTTGTGGAGCCAGTACGTACTGGCGATACTGGCCGTCGCCCCAATCACGGCACCAAAGAGAGTCGCTATCGCAGGCCAGAGTGAGGAGTTCTCAGGCAACATCAAGTATCACTGAACCAGCTAGCCAAGATTCCGCTCACCACGTATAAGTACCTCATTTGGTTCGTTCTGGGAGCCGTCGGTTGTAGCTATTTCAATCTGGGCAGGTTAACACACGACGTACACACGATTAGACTGACTACTCCGTCCAATCCATTGTGCGAACAGAGGCGAGTGCCGCGTTTAGTGGTTCCGGAGCGTCGGTCCATCGCCGGTCCGTTGTCGGTGCGTCGACGCTCGATATCGCCTCACCGGCCGACGCTCCGACCATCGCCCACGACGGTCTCGCTCGCACTACCGTCTCCAGATTACGACGATGCGTGCGCTTATACCGAGCTTCGAACACCACTCTCACGGTGAACTCGCGTGGCGAGATTTCTGGTGTGTTACGGAACCGGTGAGGGACAGACCGCGAAGGTCGCAGACAGAATCGTGGAACGTCTCGACGAACGAGGACACGACGCGAGAGCGGTGAACGCCGGAAAGAGCCCCGGTGACCTCTCGGTGGCGACGTTCGACGCGGTTCTGGTCGGCGCGTCGATACACGTCGGCAAACACCAACCAGCTATCTCCGAGTTCGTCGAGACGAACCGCGACGTGCTGGCGACGAAACCGACAGGGTTCTTTCAACTGTCGCTGGCCTCGGCCGACGAAACGGGTGAATCAGAGGCCGCAGGGTACGTCGAATCGTTCATCTCCGAGACCGACTGGCATCCCGACCGAATCGGCCTGTTCGGCGGCGCGCTCCGGTACTCGAAGTACGGGTTTCTCAAGCGGATACTGATGAAGCAGATAGCCAAACGTAGACTTCCGGGCGTCGACACCTCACACGACGTGGAGTTCACCGACTGGGCGGAAGTCGACGCGTTCACCGCCGACTTTGCGGCGTTCGCCGAGGGGCGACTCGGCGTCGTCCCGCCGACTTCCGGTGTCGGCGACGCGGAGGACGCAGACGCCGTGGACGCGACTGCCGATACCGACGCCGACCGGGAGACGCCCAGCGAGTGACCGAACCCGAGCAGTACCGACGCCGACCGCAGCGGACGGACCGCTTTTGCATCTCCCTGCCGTATGCACACATATGGCAAGTTCCCGGTCGGTCGAGATGAGCGACGAAGCGCGCGACGAGTTCCTCGGCAACGGGGGAACGGGAGTCGTGTCGTTCAACGCCGTCGAGGCGAACGGCCCACCATACTCCAGACCCGTCTCGTACGGGTACGATGCGACGGACGCGACGTTTTTCTTCAGACTGGCGTTCGCTCCCGAGAGCGAGAAACACGACGTCGTCGGGTCGAGTGCGCCCGTCACGTTCGTCGTCCACAGCCACGCCGACGAGGGGTGGCAAAGCGTCATCGCCTCCGGTCGACTGGAGAAAGTGACGGAGGCGGCTATCGACTCCGATGTCGTGCAGGCGATTCGCCGCGTCCACATCCCGCTGGTCGACGTGTTCGAGCGACACCCGCGCGAACTGGAGTTCGAGTTCTATCGCCTCGTCACGGACTCGGTGAGCGCCAGAAAAGAAGCACAGACGGAGGACTGAACGACCGACGCCGGTGAGTTATCGGCCCCCACGCTCGTCTCCCGCGTCTCGGCTGTCGGGGTCGTCGCTGGCGGCGTTGTCGTCGTCTCCTCTCGTCATCGTCTCTCCGTTGGCCGTCGTGTCGCTGTCGTCACCGTCGTCGCCTTCGCCGCGTTTCCGAGCCACGATGTCGGTGATGCGGGTCCCGTCGACCGATTCGACGGTCAGCGTGTAGCCGTCGACGACCACTTGGTCACCGTGCTTCGGCGCGCGGCCGAGTTCGCTCAACACCAGTCCGCCGATGGTGTCGAACTCGTCGCTCTCGAAGTGGGTGCCGAGCGTCTCGTTGACCTCGTCGATAGTGACGCGTCCGTCGAGGGCGTAGCCGTCGCCGTCGCCGTTGGGTTCGATGGCCGCCTCGGGCGCTTTCGGGTCGAACTCGTCGCGGATGTCGCCGACGAGTTCCTCGATGACGTCCTCGATGGTGACGATGCCCTCGAAACTCCCCCACTCGTCGATGACGACGGCCATCTGGACCTTTCGGGTTCGGAACTCCGCGAGTATGTCGTCGATATCGCGGTCTTCGGGGACGACGACCACGTCACGGGCGATGTCGCGGGCGCGAAGTCGGTCGACCTCCGCCGCGCCGCCTTCGACCGCTCGGAACACGTCTTTGACGTGGACGAAGCCGACGACCTGTCCGGGGTCGTCGTCCTCGACGACGGGGTAGCGGGTGTAACGCTCGTTGGCTACCGTCGAACGGAGTTCGTTCAGCGGCGTCCCCGCACGCAGGGTCAACACGTCCGGACGCGGTGTCATAATCTCGCGTGCGACGGTGTCGCCGAGGTCGAACACCGCCTCTATCATCTCGACTTCGTCCATCTCCACGTCGCCGTGTCTGCCCGACTGCGTGACGATGGTCAGAATCTCCTCTTCGCTGTGGGTCTCGTCGTGCTCCGACGCCGGCGAGACGCCGGCGAGTCGGGTGAAGAAGTTCGCCGTCCCGTTGAAGACGATGATGCCGGGGACGAACAGGTAGTAGAACAGTTTCATCGGCGCGGCGACGAGCAGTGCGATTCGTTCGGCTTCTTGAATCCCGAGCGTCTTCGGGGCGAGTTCGCCGAAGACGACGTGCAGGAACGTGATGATACCGAACCCGACACCGAACGTGACGAGATGAAGCGTTCCCGCCGGGAGAATCGGTTCCAACACCGGGTCGAGAAGCGCCGCGACCGCCGGTTCGCCAATCCACCCGAGTCCCAGCGAGGCGATGGTGATGCCGAGCTGGCTGACCGCGAGGTAGTCGTCGAGGTTGTCGGTGGCCTCTTGGACGATGGTCGCCGACCGGCCGCCCCGTTCGACGAGGGCGTCGACCTGCGTCGAGCGTATCTTCACGAAGGCGAACTCGGCGGCGACGAAGAAGCCGTTGAGCACCACCAGAAACAGCGCCAGCAGAACTCGTCCGAGCGAGAGAACGACGTCTACCATCGTTTCCCTCGGGATGTGAGTCGGTAGGCCGCAGCGGAGGGCGTCCGACGTACCTGCTCGAAACCGGTGACCGGTCCGACGGGTTCGGCGAAGTCAGACATACCAAATGATACCGTATCACAAACGAAAACAGTGCCGCTTGGCCCAGTAGCGCCTCGCTCCCGTCGTCGTCGCGGACACGAATCGCGCGACCGACCGACGGGTACGGCCGTTTCCGCCACCCAAATCGTTTACCCAGCGCCTTTCAAATCGCCTGCTACGAAAATGACGAATCTCGCGTTCGACTCGCCGCGGCCGGACGTCTGCCGCCGATGACCGGCGAAGCACGCCACGCCGAAACCGACACCGGCCCGCTCGACGGTGTGACCGTTCTCGACGCCTCCCGGGTGCTCGTCGGGCCGTTCTGCACGATGCAGTTGGGAGACCTCGGCGCGGACGTCATCAAGATAGAGCGCCCCGGAAGCGGCGACCAGACGCGCGGGTGGCACCCGCCGACGTACGGCGACTCCGAGGAGAGCGCCTACTACCTGAGCGTCAACCGCAACAAACGCTCGCTGACACTCGACCTCGGGAGCGAGGAGGGTCGCGACGTGTTCCGAACCCTCGCCGGCGAAGCGGACGTCGTCGTCTCGAACTTCCGTGTCGGGAAGATGGCCGACTGGGGTCTCGACTACCAAACCCTGAGAGAAGAGAACCCCGGCCTCGTCTACTGCGCGCTCTCGGGCTACGGCGAGTGGGGTCCCGACCGCGACCGCCCAGCGTACGACCTCATCATGCAGGCGGAGGGTGGCCTCATGAGCATCACCGGCGAGGAAGACGGCGCGCCCGTACGCGTCGGCGTCGCCATCGCCGACATCGGCGCGGGGATGTACGCGACGCAGGCGATTCTCGCCGCGTTGTTCGAGCGCGAACTCGGCGACGGCACCGGCCAGAAAGTGGACATCTCGCTGCTCGACGGTCAGGTAGCCTGGATGAGCTACATGGCCTCGTACTACTTCGCGACGGACGTCCCGCCGGGGCGGATGGGGAGCAAACACCCGACCATCGCCCCGTACCAGGCGTTTCCCACCGACGACGGCTACGTCGTCGTCGCGGTTCCCTCACCCAATCTCTGGGCGACGTTCTGTGCGGCTATCGACCGCGAGGACCTCGTCGACGACGAGCGCTTCGCCGACAACGCCGCACGGGTCGACCACCGCGACGAACTCGACGCGATACTCGAAGCGGAGTTCGAGGCGTACAGTACCGAGGAACTGCTCGCGCTGTTCGACGAGTTCGGCGTCCCCGCCAGCGACGTAAAGAACATCGAAGACGTCTTCGAGAACCCGCAAGTTCGCGCACGGGGGATGCGACAGTCGGTCACGCATCCGACCGCCGGTGAGGTGGATATGGCCGGCAGTCCGATGCACCTCTCGAAAACGCCCGCGTCCATCCGTCAGCACCCGCCGTTGCTCGGCGAACACACCGTGGAGGTTCTCCGCGAGTTCGGCTACTCCGACGAGGAGATACTCCGGTTCGACGACGACGGCGTCGTCTGAGAACGCTGTCGGTCGGTCGCGAGATTGCGGGTCGAACCACCTGCCGTGTCACTGGCTCACGCACTGTGGCAACCCTTTTTCGCATACCGTGTGACGACCGACCATGTTTCCCGAGACGGTCGAAACCGAGCGCCTCCGACTGGAGCGACTCGGTCCCGACAGCGTCGGCGTACACGAGTTCTACGAGGTCATGTCGTCGGTGGAGATGGACGAGGTGACGCGTCACCACACACAGACGCGCCACGAGACGCCGAAAGAGAGCGCCGACTATCTGAGCGAAAAAGCCGAACAGTGGCGAAATGGCGATGCCGCGCAGTACGTCGTCCGGCCCCGTGAAGGCGAAGACGGCGCAGGCGAGTTCGCCGGCGTCACCGGCCTCCAGTTTCAGTGGGACAGACGGACCGCCATCATGGGTCTGTGGCTCCGTCCGCAGTTCTGGGGTCGTGGGTACTCCGGCGAGCGTGCGGCGGCACTGCTGCACGTCGCGTTCGAGCAACTGGACCTCGAACTCGCCTCGCCGGCGCACACGCCGGAGAACGAACAGTCCAAGCGCGCCATCGAGAAGTACGTCGAGAGATTCGGCGGCCGCTACGAAGGTGTTCTCAGAAACTGGGTACCCGCGGAGATGACGACGACAGGCGAGGTGTGGGACCTCCACCGCTACACCATCTCTCAGGAGGAGTGGCGCGCGGCCGTCGACGACGAGAGCGTCGAGACGCCGGAGGTGCGCGTCGGCGATGCGTAGTGACCTCTTTCCGACGCGAATCGAGACGGAGCGTCTCCGACTCGAACCCCGGACACCGGAGTACGTCGACGTACACGAACTGTACCGAATCTGCTCGTCGTCGTCACCGGAGATGGACGAAGTCACTCGGTATCTGCCGTGGTCGCCACACGAGACGCCTAAGGAGACGTACGACTTCCTGCGCCGAGGCGTGGCCCATCGTGAGAACCACGACACCGCTGGCTACGTCGTCCGCCCGCGCGAGAACGAAGACGGCGCGGGCGACATCGCCGGGTTCGGCGGCCTGAACCTCCAGTGGGACAGACGGAGTGCCGGACTCGGCTTCTGGCTCCGGCCTCGGTTTTGGGGTCGCGGCTACTCCGGCGAGCGGGCGGCGGCGTTGCTCGAACTCGCCTTCGAGCATCTGGACCTCGAACTCGTTCGCGTCGCCCACGACCCGGAGAACGGGAAGTCGAAGCGCGCCATCGAAAAGTACGTCGAGAGATTCGGCGGCCAGTGCGACGGCACGTTCCGCAACGCAGCGGCCGGGATGGACGGCAGCGTCGTCGACCAGACGCACTACACGATAACCCAAGAACAGTGGCGAGAGGCGACCGACGGGGAGCGAACGGCGAGGATACGGTGGGCCGACGAGTAGTCCGAGTTCCCCGAATAGCCCCGATTACTCCGCCCGCGGCAACGACCCGGCGACGACGTTGCCGCCTTTCAGCACTGCCTCGGGGTTGTTGAGCAACGTTACGTCTTCGGTGGGGTCGCCGTCGACGACCAACAGGTCGGCGTAGGTTCCGGGTTCGAGCGTTCCCGACCCCTCAAGTCCGACGGCGGCGGCGGCCGTCTCGGTCATCGCCCGAATCGCCTCGGCTTCGGTCATGCCGTACTCGGCCATAAACGAGATTTCCGCGGCGTTTGCGCCGTGGGCGTTGAACGGCGTTCCGGCGTCGGTGCCGCCGGCGATTCGAACTCCCGCTTCGGCGGCCCGGCGGAACGACTCGATGTGACGCTCGTACACGTCGCGCGTCTTCCTCGCGCTCTCCTCGGTCGCTATCTCGGTGTTGCGGATGATGTGGTACGGTGCGGAGAGCGTCGGCACGAGCGTTACGTCCGCTTCGACGAGCATCTCGACGGCCTCGTCGTCCAGAAACGTCCCGTGTTCGACGGTGTCGACGCCCGCTTCGACGGCGGCCTTTACCCCTTCTCCGCCGTGGGCGTGCGTCGCCGTGTGGACGCCGCGGCGGTGTGCTTCGTCGACGAGAGCGTGCAGTTCCTCGTCGGTCATCGCCACGGCGTTGGGGTCGCTGCCGGGCGTCGTCACCCCGCCGGTGGTCATGAACTTGATGAACTCCGCACCTTGCTTGACCTGCTCGCGGACCGCCTTTCGCGCGTCGTCGGGGCCGTCGATTTCCCTGCCGAGATGGTGGCCGTGGCCGCCGGTGATTGTGATGGAGCGACAGTTGGCGACCATCCGCGGACCCGGTATATCGCCCTGTTCGACGGCGCGCTTTACCGCCGGGTCGACGTCACGCGCGCCCATCACACGAACGGCGGTCACCCCCGATTCGAGCGTTTCGCGGGCGTTTCGCGCCTCCACCAACGCGAGTTCCGCGTCGCTCATCCCGACGACGTCCTCGACGCTCCGTTCGCCCGACAGCGAGAAGTGGACGTGGGCGTCGACGAGGCCCGGAAGGACCGTGCGACCCGGCAGTGAGACGACCGGTTCGTCGCTCTCGGCGTCCTCGACGTCGTCCGCAACGTCGCCGACAGCGAGTATTTCGCCCGTCTCCTCGTCGACGCGAATCGACCCCGAACGGGTCTCTCCGCGGTCGAACAACAGCACGTCTCGAAGAATCATCGTCACACCGTTGCGTCGGCGACGGCTTGAACGTGTCTTTCTGCGGTGTGTGTCCGCATTCGACATATTTTGGCGGGATATCAGGTGGCCAGAAAACATTTTTTGGACGCCCAGTTTCGGGAGGATATGACAGAAACGAACAGCGGCCGGGTCGGTGCGCTGACCGCCGCCGGGGGCGCGTTCCTCGGAGCCGTCGCCTACGTCTTCGGCTACGCGACGACGTACGCGCTCACGAGTTCCGAGATTCAGAACTCCGGCGCACAGCAACTTCTGGAACTGTTCACCGGTGAGTCGGCGACGTGGAAAGCCGTCGGCTGGGTGTTCTACAACGCCCACTTCGTCGACACCGAGATTCCCGGTCTGTTCGGCGCGTCGCGCGCAATCAACTTCGTCGCGGAAGTCGAGGCGTTCCCCACGCTGCTGTACGTGCTGCCGCCGGTGATTCTGCTCGTGTCCGGTGTCGTCGTCGCGCGGTCGGCCGGTGTCACGGACGCGATGGACGGCGCGAAGGCCGGCGCGTCGGTGCTTCTCGGCTACTCCCTCCTCGCCGTTGCTGGCACCACGATGTTCTCGATTCCCGTCGGACAGTCGGCGACGGCCGAACCGGACTTCGTCGCCGCCGTTCTCGTCGCCGGTGTCGTCTACCCGGCCGTCTTCGGGACGCTCGGTGGGGTCGCCGCCAGTCTCGTTCAGAGTTCTCGGGCGACCATCTCCCCCCAGTGAGTGAAGCCGTATCGTTCGTAGAACGCCTGTGCGCGGTCGTTCTCCCGGTCGACGTCGAGCACCATCCGGTCGAGCGGGAGCTCCTGCGCTCGCGCGGCGTCGAGTGCCGCCTCCAGTAGGTCGTCGGCGACACCGCTGCCGCGGTGGTCGGGCGCGAGGTACAACTCGTTGAGCACTGCGGCGTCCCAAATCATCGACAGCGACGCCGGGAGGACGAACGCGTAGCCGACGAGTTCTCCCTCGTCGTTCTCGGCGACCTGAACCGTTCGCTCGTCCTCGTCGACGCAGCGGCCGACCCACTCTCGGTACTGCTCACGGTACGTGTCGGTGAGTTTCGCCTCGTACGTCTCTCGTTTGTCGTCGCCGCCCGTTCCGTCGCCGATACCGAGTTCGAAAGCGCGTTTCAACGTCCACAGGTCGTCGTACTCGTCTGTCGCGTAGGGTCGTATCTCCATGCCGCCGAATCGACCGGCGGTGGTATCAGTGGTTCGGAGGCGGCGGATTCGTCCCTTTAGCGCTCCCGCGTGTTCTCACGCAGGCGCGCACCCACCACGATGACGCTCACGAGGACCAACATCAACTGCGTACCCGAGGAGACGACCGGAAACACGCGTTCGACGTTCTCGGGTTCGGACCCGGCCGAGGGGTCGACGCCGGTCCGGTAGTGACGCGTCTCCGTCGTCGCCCGCGGTTCTTCGGGCGCGAACTCCACGAACGTCTGGACGATTCCACGCTGGTTCGAGAGGTTGAGGTAGCCGTTTACCGAGTAGAAGCCGTCGTACAGCGGGTAGAAGGCGTTGACGCCGTTCGTAAAGAGGTCCGGAAAGATACCCCCGAAGGTGAGCGAGGCCAGCGCGGCCCACCCGAGACGGACGCCGCGAGCGCCGAACCGCTCGCGGAGGCGAGAGCGACCGACGCGAGTGTCGTAGAGCAGTACTGCACCCACAGCAGTCGGAAGCAAGAGCGTGTGAAGCAGCGAGCGGTGCGCCCCGGTGAGAACGAACCCGAAGAACGTGTCCACGTCGGGTATCGCGGCAGCGACGAGGACGATTGCGAGCGCCCGACGGTCGAACTCGTCGCCGAGGAGGGCGACGCCGACGAGCGCACCGACGGCGAGGTGGACGACAGTCGATGGCACGTCCGGAGGTAGCAGAGCGAGCGTATGTACGTTACGCCGCCGCAGTCGGCGCTTCACGCGCCGGAGAGATTCGCCGCGTCGTTCGACATCGTCATTCGTCGAACCCTCCTTTCGATACTCTTTTGCCCGGCGGCCGACCCACACCGCGTATGTGGCAGTCCGTCCGCGGAGGGCTTCGCCGATGACCGAGACGCCTAGAGAGGACCTCGCACGACGCATCGCCGGCGAGGTGACGCTCAGCGACGAACCGGGGGCGACGCTCCGGAAGTGGCGCACCGACTTCGACGTCTCCCAAACTGAGCTGGCGGCGCAACTTGAGGTGTCCTCGTCGGTCATCTCCGACTACGAGAGCGGCCGCCGCGAGAGTCCGGGTATCGGCGTCATCCGGCGGATGGTCGACTCGCTTCTCGACATCGACGAACAGCGCGGCGGCGGCCGGATTCGACAGTACGCCCGCGTGCTCTCGGCGGGGTTCGAAAGTGACATCGTCCACGACCTCCGCGAGTACTCGACGACGATTCCGCTGGACCGCCTCTACGAGGCGATGGACGCGACGGAACTCGTCCGCGGCGACGAGGACACCGTCAGCGGTCACACCGTCATCGACAGCATCCAAGCCATCACACGCCTCTCGTCGGACGAGTTCTACCGACTCTACGGGCAGAGCACGAACCGGGCGCTCGTCTTCACCGGCGTGACGCGCGGGGAGTCGCCGCTGGTGGCGATGCGCGTCGTGAATCCGACGCCGAACGCCGTCGTCCTCCACGGCGTCGAAAAGGAGGACCTCTGGGAACACGCCCCCGCACTGGCGCGCATCGACGGCTTCTCGCTGGCCGTCTCGAATCGAGAGTTGGACGAGATGCTCGACGACCTCCGCGAGTTGCCGTAACCGGTCTGTCTCCCGCTCGCGGTTTCCCTGAATACCTACCTTCGAGGCGTCGTCTCCGCCGAACTGGTGTCGATGTGATGAACAGCCTCCGGTGAGAGCAAGCGACCGCTCGGGAGTTCGACCCAGCCGTTTGCGAGCACGCGAATCCGACCCTCGTACAGCATCTTCTCCTGTTCGAAGTCGCCGTAGACGACGGCGTCTTGGTACTCTCGCTCGAACAGGTCGGAGAACATCTCCCACAGCGAAGCGGTCGGGACCATACAGCGATGTCACGCTGACTGACAAAAAGCGTAGTGTCGGCAACCGCGTTCGCAGCCCAAACCCGGCCAGTTACTCAGCGGAAATCGATTTCTCGGTGTGTTCCTCGACGAATCCGAGTATCGCGTCGGTTCCTTGGAACCCTTCGGCGAGTCGCCCGACGAGTTCGCCGTCCTCGAACAGTAGGAGCGTCGGAACGCTCCGGATATTGAATCGCTCGACGAGGTCCAAGTCGTCGCGGGGATTCAACATCGCCACCGTCACGTCGGTGGCGCGGGCGACGTTGCCGACGACGGGTTTGATGGACTGACAGAGCGTACAGCCTTTCGTGTAGAAATCGACGAGGACGAGGTCGTCTGTGGCGACCAAGTCGTCGAGTTCCTCACCCGAGGAGAGGCGAATCGGTTTACGTCGCTGCGCGTCGGTGTCGGTGTCGGCGGCGTCGGCGGTCACGACTCTCGGTACTGGGTCCGAACTAAAAGCGGTTGCGCGGTTCGGTCGACGGGTCGCACGAATGGAGTCCATTCACCCGAACAGCGACTTGTTCCGGGCGTTCTGAATCGCGTATGCCGTTCCGAGAACCACCACCCCGAAGAACACCTCAGTGTACCCCGGCGGCGTCGGGTTCGGCAGCAACGACCAGACGAAGATACCGAAACTGAGCACGACGATGAGCCACACGCGCCACTGGCGGAGGAGTTGCTGTCCGAAGCTGTCGTCTCCGGACTCCTCCTCCAACAGCCCCGTTCCCGCCTCGGAGTCGCTGTCGGTGTCTGTCTCCGTCTCCCCCGTCTCCGTGTCTGCGACGTTGCGAACTGGCATCTGCTCCCACCACGTGAGACAATGCTATCGACTCACATAGGCGCAGAGCAGGAATACAAAAGCCGTTGAAGCCGGGGTGGAGACGGTACCCGGCTTACTCGACGTACTCGTATTTGCGCTCGTTCATCCGACCCCAGCCGGTGAAGACGAACTCGTCTTCCGGTGCGGTGAACTCCTCGACTTCCGTCTCCTTCTCGTGGTTGTGCGCGTCGTGGACCTGCTCGTACTCGTCGTAGCTGAGGTCGTAGCGCCGGTCCAGTTGCGCGTCGATGTTGAGTGCGTCGATTTCGTCGAGCCAGCCGTCTTGTACCGTCTCGGCGTGAATCTCGGCCTGCGCGCCGGAGCCGTACGAGCCGACGAGCATCCGGTCGCCCGACAGCGAGCGACCCGCCTCGGCGGCGTTTTTCAGTGCGCTGATGCGTGCGATGTGGACCGACCCGGTGTACCAGTTGCCGACCTGCTCGGAGATGGCGAGCGTCGGTTCGATGGCACGAGCGTACCAGTCACGGTAGCTCTCGGTTTTCTTCAGCGCGTCCATGTAGTCGCGGATGGCCGCCTCGAACTCGTCCCACGACCCGAAGTCGGCTTCGCGCGGTTGGCGGCCGATTTCGTCGGCCATCGCGGCTTCGACGTCGGTGTCGCGGGTCATGTGTCGATACCCCAGAAGCGCCGCCTTTCGGACCATCCCGGGGAACGGCGTGTGGAACGGGATGTACTCGAAGTCGTCGGGGTGGGTGTCGCCCGCGACGCTCTCGTAATCTTCGAGCGCTTCGCGCATCCGTGCGAGGTACACTTGCACCGAGCGTTTGCCGTCGACGCTCGGGAACTGCTGGTTCGGCTTGAGGAAGTCCGTCTCGTCGGCCGACCCGTAGCCCTGTTCGGTCGAGAGTTCGACGAGGTCAGGGTCCTCGGAGATGAGCATCGCCACCGCGCCCGCACCCTGCGTCGCTTCACCGGGGTCGCCGCGTTCGTACAGCGCGGTGTCGGTGGCGATGACGAGCGCCGACCGGCCGCGGTTGCGCCCCGCTTTAATCCAGTTGTACGCGTCGTCGAGGCTCTGGGTTCCCGCGATGCAGGCGAACTTTCGCTCGCCTTTGTTCGCGTGGTGGAAGTCCTCCTCGTACAGCTGTTCGAGGCAACCGGCGATGTACGTCGAAACGGGCTTGGAGTTGTCGAAGGAACTCTCCGTCGCCACGTCGATGCGACCGATGTCGTCGGGCGTGAGGCCGCGGCGTTCCATCAGTCGCTTGGCCGCGTTTGCGCCCATCGTGACGATGTCCTCGTACACGTCGGGGAACGAGGAGGCTTCGAGACCGATTCCCTTCGTGTACTTCTCGGGCTCTTCGCCTTTCACCGGGGCGAACGTGCCGGGAAGGTCGAGAACGAGCTTTCCCGTCCAGATTTCGACGGCGTCGATACCGACTGCGGTCATGGATGAGGGATAATGAACGTCAGTATATGGGTTTGTCGATGGGGAGTTCGTCAGGTGTCGAAACGCTCGGGCTACGGGTCCTCGCCGTCGGCGGTGTCGGTGACGAAGGCCGTGTCGACGACAGCACCGTCGTCGCCGTAAACGAGAACGCCGATTCGGTACTCCGCACCGGTCCCGAACCCGGCGGAGTATCGGACGTTGTTTCCACGTGGGTTGTTCAGCGTCTCCGTCGCTGTGGGCGCGTTGGACGACTGGCTCACCCACGCGACTTCGGCCTTACTGAAGTCGGCGTTGCCGCGCGCGTTGTAGTCGACGCGGTAGTCGACTCTGTTGTTCTGCGTGTTGCTCCGGTCTTCGACCGATATCGAGAGGTCACCGCCCTGCCCCGACCGCGACAGGTCGGCGTTCTTCTCCGTCGGTGACCGACCGTCGGCCGTATCGGTGAACGTCCGCACGGAACCGACGACGTCGTCGCCGCCTGTCCGGTAAATCGTCCGCACAGTGATGGTGAACTCTTCGTCCGTTCCGTAGCCGGGTTCGTACCGGACGCTCCCCCGAGGACTATCTTTTCTGAACGCAGTCGTACTCGGGTTTCCGTCAGCGGCGGCGATGTCGATTTCGACGCGCTCGAACGAGTCGTTGACCTCGCCGACGTCGTAGGAGACGACCAAACGCGGTTCGTTGCCGTTCAGTCCCGTCAGGTCGTCGACGCGTAGCTTCGTGTTCTGACCTGGCAGACCCGACCCGCCGTTGCCGCCGGTGTCACTACCAGTTCCGTCGCCGTTCGCCAGCGTCAGGTCGAACGTCGCGTACTCTGCGGCTTCGTCGCCGTACCCGACTTGGACCTCCACCTCGTTCTGTGACGACTGGTTCGGTGCCTCGTAGACGACACGGACCTGCCCTTCGCTGTCTGTCGTCGTCCCCTCGGGGAAACTCACACTACCCTCACCGCTGGTCACCTCGGCGGTCACGTCCTCGCCGACGACCGGGTTTCCGAACTCGTCGCGTACCTCGGCGACGAGCGTCTGCGTCGTCCCTGTTTGAACCGTCGCGTCGTCGCCTTCCACGTCGGTGACGTACGCGGCTTCCGTCTCGCCGACGTTCGACCCGACGCCGACTTTCGACATCCGAAGCGAGTAGCTCTCGTCCTCTTTGAGCGTAATCGTCAGGACGCCTTCCTCGACGCTCACGTCGGTCACGTACTCCTCGTCTGCGAGCAGTTCCTCCCACTGGTCTTCGGAGAGTCCCGTCGCCAGCGAGAGTTCGATTGGTTCGCCCTCGCTCGTCACCGTCGTCGTCCGCGTCGACGCGCTCACCGGATGGACGTCGAGCGATTCGCTCCCGATTCGCTCAGCGGACAACTCACCGTCGAGGGCGACCAGCGAGAGTCGCTTGCCGTTGACGAGTGTCTGCCCGCTCTGCGGAAGCGACGCTTCGTTGTCGAAGCGGTTGTACACGACAGACTGTTCGTACACCGTCGTCGGCGGACTCTGGTACTGCGTGTAGTCGGGCGTGTATTCGAGCGACCGAGTCTCGAACTCCCTCGCGTCCGTTCCCGTCCAGTAGTCGGCTGACTCGGCGTCGACGGCTCTCGCATTCTCGATTGTGATGCCGTCGGCGACGGGTTCGGTCGTCGAGAGGCGTCCGCTCGCCGGCGGCGGATTGACGAAGAACACCCGGTTCGGATAGCGTGCCCCGAGAGAGACCGAAACCGGCTGCATCGTCGCGGTGCTCGCGCTCCGCAGAATCGCGTTTCGCGTGTCCACCATATCCTGCTGGACGCGCTGGTTGTGGTCGAACTCGACCTGCTCGTTGTCCGCCGGAACGACCTGCACCTGATACATCGACAGTGAGAGTATCAGCACCCCGAACAGGAGGATGAATCCCACCTGTACGGTGACCGCACGTTGGTCGTCCCGAAAGTTCATGGACGGGACAAGTCGTGGAGGCAGTAAAAGTTACTGCTCCAGAGACAGTCTCCTTTTTCAGAAGGTTATTCGTCGTCTTCGACGACTTCGGGGTCGCTCATCGCGCTTTGGAGACTGTCGAGACCGTTGACCCACTCGGAAACGAGACCGTACTCCAGTTCCTCGGCGACCGACATGTCGAGTTCCGAACCGTCGATGATGTGCGTGCCCGCTTGGACGAGATAGCCCAGTGCGGCGTCGAGGTCGTCCTCCGCTTCGGCGTCGGCGGCAGCGAGGACGTACTCGTCGACGGGCGCGTCGCCGACAGTGCCGCTGTTGACGTACTCTTCGGCGGCGTAGAACACGCAGACGAGACTCGTCTGGACGCCGTCGATGAGCATGAGTTTCTCCTCGTCTTCGAGCGAGGGTTCCGAGAGGACGATTTCACGAATCTGTTCGAGTTCGTCGAGCGCACGCTCCTCGTCGAGCGTGTCGTCCTCGTACGCGGAGACGATTTTGGCGACGGCGATGGCCGCGTCGTCCTGCAGGTTCAACAGTAGACGCGCGGAGTCCTCGTTTTCGGGGTCCAGTTCCTCTTCTTCGACGCGGGTCAGCCAGTTTTGCCACCGTTCCTCCGTGTAGAACGTTTCCTCGGGGTCAACCATATCTCACCCGAACGCTGCAGTACTCAAATGCCTTTCTTCTCACCGGACACAACGTGTGAACGCCTCACTCGGTGGCGACTGGCGACCGAATCTCGCCGACTGAATGGTGTCTGACGCAACGCTCTCGGTGAAGAAAATTAAATACAGTGACAGTTCTCGGCGAACACAGTCAGCGTGGCCGTCGGAGTCCTTCGTCGTCGACTCCTCCGACAGCACTCAGTCGCCGAGCGTCGCCTCGGTGTCGATACCGTAGACACGCTTCGGCGTCTCCACGTGCGCGTTCCGCATCGCATCTTCGTAGCCTTCGTCGAGCAACCAGCGCACGCGACGCGGCACCGTCTTCGGACCCAACACGGCTCCCGGCCGGTCGGGGTCGTCGACGAAATCCGTCTCCATCAAAAAGGGTTCACCGGCCTCGACGGCGACACGCAGGCGGTCTTTCTCGCTCATCACGCTCGGCGTCGGTCCGCGGAGCGTCCCGGCCGCGTAGTGTTTGACCACGTTTTCGGCGGGGAGGCCGCGCGCTTCGGCCCAGTCGGCGATGTCGGTCAACTCCTCGCTGGCCTCGGTGTGCAGTTGCACCGCGCAGTCGTGTTCCGCACCGAGCGAGAGCGCGTGTTTCAGCACGTCGTTCGAGGCGTCCCAAACGGCCTCGGACACCTCGTAGTGGGGCCGACCGGATTTCAGCGCCAGCGCGCGTCCCTCGTCGACGAACTCGGCGGCGGTGTCGAGTCCGGCGCACATGAGGTCACGGGCGTCCTCGGGCGAGAATCCACGCTCGTCAGTGAGACGAGTGACGAGGCCGGGGTGGACGCCGAGTACCGGCCACGCGCGGCCTCTGAGCACCTCGTTCGCTTCTGCCACTGCTCCGAGCGTCTCCTCGAAAACGGCACGAAAGTCTTCGCCCGTCTCGGCTTCGACGCCGAGATGCCACGACGGTTTGTTGACGACGAGCAGGTGCGTGCCGCCGAGGCGCGCGAAATCTTCGACTGCGTCGACGCCGCGGGCGTGTCGCGGGTCGAGGTGGAGGTGGTTGTCCAACACCGGAATCCCGAGTTCGTCCATGGTCGTCGTCGGAGCGAGAGAGAGAAAAAGCTGGCCGAGTCGCGCGCAGAAGCGGTCTCCAGTCGTGATTACTCGTCGAGGGTGATGCTCTCGGTTGCGGAGTTCCGGAGCGCGTCCGAACGGCCGTGGCTCCCCGGCGCGATGGCGAGCGTTCGCATCCCGCGGGCGTTCGCCATCTCCAAGACGGGTTTGAAATCCGTGTCGCGCGAGGCGACGGCGAGCGTCCCGGCGCTGTCTTCGACGACGAAGCGCGTCGCGTCGACGGCGAGTTTGACGTCGACGTCGCCGCTGGTGACGACTACCTCGAATCCGCGGGCTTCGGCGGCCTGAATCAACCCCGGCGTCGCGTGTTCGTCGAGATACAGTCGCGTCGTGACGAGTCGTCCCGCCGCTTCCGCTGCGTCCCGTATGTCGTCTAAGTCGACGTCGAACTCGTCGCGCAGAATGTTTGGCCCGTCGACGAACAGCGCGACGCCTCTATCGCGTCCCGTGTCGTCCGTGAGGCGTCCGAGCAACTCCATACTCCCGAATTTTTCCCGGAAACTATAGGCGTGCTGATTCGCCAAAAGACGTTAGTTCTACAACATGAACTCCGAATGTTTTGGGGATGGTTTCTAAGATATAGTCCGAATACTATGAAAATAATTATATATGGCGTGTGTGAAAGTCAGGCGCAGCTATGTCAGACAAAGACACTCCCTCGTGGAAGCGTCGTGGATTCCTGAAGACGACCGGTGCGCTCGGTCTCATCGGCTTGAGTGGTGTAACGTCGGCGACCCCGGGTCGGAGTCCGGGTGCGAAAGAGGACGAGATTCTCGTCGGTGTCTCGAAGACAGCGGACGACCCGAAGATGGAAGTCGAGAAGGCTGTGCCGGGCAACGCCCGTGTCGTCCACGAAAACAAGCAACTCGGCTACGTTGCGGTGAAGTTCCCGTCACAAGCGCCGGAGGTCGCCCGAAACAACTTCATCGAGGCGATTACGAAGAAGGACAACGTCAAATACGCCGAGAAGAACGAGACGCTCGAAGCGCAGTATCTACCGTCGGACCCACGGTACTCCGACCAGTACGCGGCGCAGATGGTCAACGCCGACGAGGCGTGGGACACGACGCTCGGCAGTTCCGATGTCACCATCGCCGTCATCGACGCCGGTGTCAAGTACGACCACCCGGACCTCGCAGACCAGTTCGGCAGCAACAAAGGCTACGACTTCGTCGACAACGACTCTGACCCGTACCCGGACGTACTCGCCGACGAGTACCACGGCACCCACGTCGCCGGCATCGCCGCCGGGACGACTGACAACAACGAGGGTGTCTCCGGCATCAGCAATTCCTCGTTGCTGTCGGGCCGCGCACTTTCCGAGGAAGGCACCGGTTCGACCGCCGACATCGCCGACGCGGTCCAGTGGGCCGCAGACCAAGGCGCGGACGTCATCAACCTCTCGCTCGGTGGCGGCGGTGCGACGAGCACGATGCAGAACGCCGTCTCGTACGCCTACAACGCGGGGTCGCTCATCGTCGCCGCGGCGGGTAACGACTACGGTCAGCCAGTCTCCTACCCGGCGGCGTACAGCGAGTGTCTCGCCGTCTCCGCGCTCGACTCCGACGCGTCGCTTGCGAACTACTCGAACGTCGGCAACGAAATCGAACTCGCCGCACCCGGTACGAACGTGCTCTCGACGTGGACGACGAGTACGGAGTACGAGAGCATCTCCGGTACGTCGATGGCGACGCCGGTCGTCTCCGGCGTCGCGGGTCTCGCACTCGCCGCTCACGACCTGACGAACGAGGAACTCCGCACGCACCTCAAGAACACGGCCGTCGACATCGGCCTCGCCAGCAGCGAGCAGGGTAGCGGCCGTGTCGACGCCGGCAACGCCGTCACGACCCAACCCGGCAGCGGCGGTGGCGACGGCGGCGACGGCGGCGACGACGGTGGCGACGGTGGCAGCGGCGACTCCACGTCGGCCTCCGTCGACGGGTCGCTCAGCGGCTACTGGGACTCGAAATGCTGGAACTACGGCTTCTCCTACAGCAGTCCCTCGAAAGTCGTCGTCGAACTCTCCGGCCCGTCGAACGCCGACTTCGACCTCTACGCCAGCGACGGCACCGGGTCGTGCCCGTCGACGAGCAACTACGACTACCGCTCGTGGACGACCGACAGCCAAGAGACCATCGTCGTCGACAACCCCGACGATTCGACGGACCTGACGGTTCTCGTCGACTCCTACAGCGGCAGCGGCGGTTACACGCTCACCATCACCGAGTACCAGTAACTCGGCTTCACCGACTCGTCAGCCATCACACGCGTCCGGTCCCTTCTCTTCTGTCGGGTCGAGATTGGTTTCATCACCGAATTTCACCGCTTCGAGAGGCAACCAAACAACCCTTTGACACCGCTCGAACACCGCTTTCCGAGACGCTCTCGCCGTTCACAATTTCTACAATTTGTACAATGCGTGAGTTCATACGCCTCGCTCCCGTGTACGTGTTATGCGCCTTCGGTACGACCACGGGACCGTCCGAATCGAGGGGTCACAGGAGACACTCGACGAGGTGGCCTTTCCGTTCGTCCTCGACGGCGAGAGTGTCGGCGCGCTTCAGTACGGGGCGCTCCGCGACTCGCTTCGAGCGGCGGGCGTCGAGTTCGATGACGAGGTTCTCGACCCGGTTTCTGGTCCGCGACTCTCCTGTTCGCTCTCGCTTCGGCCCTACCAGTCAGAGGCGCTCCGTCGCTGGCGCAGCGACGAACGCGGCGTCGTCGTCCTCCCCACGGGCGCGGGCAAGACGTACGTCGGCATGGCCGCCATCGACACCGTGGGCGGGCCGACGCTCGTCGTCGTGCCCACGCTGGACCTCGTCGACCAGTGGCGCGACGAACTCGCGCGGTTCGAGGTGCCTGTCGGCGAGTTTTCCGGACGCACAAAGGACCTCTCGTCCATCACGGTGGCGACGTACGACTCGGCGTACACGCACGCGACGACGCTCGGCAATCGCTTCGAGTTCGTGCTGTTCGACGAGGTTCACCATCTCGCCGCCGAGAGCTATCGACGCATCGCCGAGCGGATGGCCGCGCCCGCACGGATGGGACTGACCGCGACGTACGAACGCGACGACGGGGCACACGAGCGACTCGTACATCTACTGGGCGGGAAGGTGTACGAAATCGGCACCGACGACCTGACCGGCGAGTACCTCTCGACGTACACCGTCGAGCGAATCACGGTCGAACTCACCTCCGAAGAACGGGAGGCGTACGACGAACACGCGGCGGTGTTCAGAAACTACGTCGCGTTCAGCAACGTCTCGCTCGACGGTCCCGACGGCTATCGGAACTTGGTCGTCAGAAGCGGCAACGACCCGCGGGCGTGGCGCGCGATTCGCGCCAAGGAGACCTCGCGGAAAATCGCGTTCAACGCCGAGTCGAAACTCGACGAACTCGCCTCGCTTCTTCGGGAGTGCCGCGAGAACGACGACCGAATCATCGTCTTCACTCGCTACAACGACCTCGTTCACGTCGTCGCCGACCGTTTCCTGATTCCTTCGATAACGTACAAGACGCCGACCGACGAGCGCCGTTCGACCCTCTCTGGGTTCAAAGCCGGTCGCTACGACGCCATCGTCAGTTCGCAGGTGCTCGACGAGGGCGTCGACGTCCCTGACGCCAACGTCGGCATCATCCTCAGCGGCACCGGCAGCGAACGCGAGTACCGCCAGCGACTCGGCCGCATTCTCCGTCCCTCCGAGAAACCCGCCCGACTGTACGAACTCGTCTCCGCCGACACCGGCGAGACCCGCACCGCCGACCGCCGCCGCGCCTGATTTCCCACCGATGCTCACGAAGAAACTGCTCGAAACCCGACAGCGCAACCCCAAGATATGGCCCGTCTACCGACCGCCCGAGGAGTACCGAAACACCGCGGCCGCGGTTCTCGACGCCTACCGGCCCGGCGTGACGAAAGCCCAACTCGACGAGACGCTGCGTGACGCCGAAACCCACGAGACGTACACGCTCGTCCGCGGTCTCAGAAAACTACTCGACCGAAGGCTCACCTTCGACTGCGACCCGCCCGTCGACCCCGAAGAACTCCGCGAAGCGGCGTTCGAGCGCGGGTTCGTCACCGAGGCCCGCGAACGACGCGCGGTGATGGACGCTGTCGGCGACCTGTTCGGTATCTCCGGCACGGAAGTCTCCGACTCGCTGTGGGCCGACAGCGAGCGCGAACAGCGCCTCCGCGACGCGCCCGCCGTCGCCCCCGCGGACCTCCTTCGACAGTACAACCTCGCACTCACGGGGACGTTTCTCTGTGACGCCGTCTCGCTGACCGTCCAAAGTCGGACCGACCTCGACCGACTCGCTATCAGTGCGAGCGAACTCGGTGTGATGGTCGAGTACCGGGACGGGATGAACGCGCTCCACGTCGTCGGCCCAGCGGCCGTCGACAGAAAGTACCGAACCTATCGAAAGCGAGTCGCCGAGTGGGTCGGCCACGTCGTCGCCGCTTCGGAGTGGACGCTCCGCGCACGTGTCGAAGTCGAGGTGCGCGGCGAAACGCGACTGTACGAGTTCGCGGTCGATTCGACGAGAAGCGACCTGTTCCCGCTCTCGCCGTGGTCGTGTACGCCCGACGACGACCGGCGGGCGCGCTTTACCGACCGAATCGAGTCGCGCCTTCCGCGGTGGCGACTCCGCCCGGGGCCGACCGTGGTTCGCGGAGTCGGCGAAGCGAGAGGCGACACTGGAGAGAGCGATGCTACGACGGCCGTCGTCGACTTCATTTTCGAGCGCCCATACAGCGGGCGCGAGTGTTATCTCGCCGTCTTCGACTGCTGGACGCCCGAGTTTCTCGAAAATCGTTTGACTGCGCTCCGGTCGGCGGCGGGCGATAGGCCCGTCGTCGCCGCCGTCAACGAGCGACGCTGTTGTGCTTCGGGCATCGACAAGGAAGCGTTGCGAGACGGCCTCGCCTCGAAACTCGTCGCAGAGCGGGCGACGGCCGCCGACGCTGTCGTCTGGTTTCCGAACGCCTTTCCAGTGGAAGCTGTGGCCGCCGAACTCGACGAGTTCGAACAAGAGTTCGTTCGAGCGGACCGCGAGTATCTGTTCCCAGTCGACCTCGATGCACAATCCGACGCACTGGAGGTCGACGCCTTCGCCTACGACCGGCAGGTCGAACCGGAGGCAGTTCGGCGTCACGCGCTCGACACCGGCTACGGGGTGTTGTCGAACGGAACGTACCTCCCCGAGCGACTCGCCTCGGAACTCAGAACCGAAATCGACGCGCTCGACCGGCAAACGGTCGACGCGGTGCGACCGCTTCTCGGCAGCTACGATGTCGGAACCGATGCACTCGCCGCGCTGGGATACGTCGTCGAGGAAGCGACCGCGGAGCGAGCAACCGTTCGTCGGCAGGAAGCCGACTGAACCGCCGCCGAGTCGGTACCGGTCGACGCGCTCACAACGATGTCGTCTCCAACTCGAACGGCGGCGGTTGCGTTCCGTCCGTGTCGGTGAAGTCGTACTCGCGCGCGAGCGCACCCGTGAGGAGCACCTGTCCCGACTTCTCCATCACGTCGGGGTCCGCTGCGAGCGCTGCGACCGCGCGGCCGACGTACTCCGGCGAGTGCGTCTCTTCTGGTACGCCCTCGCCCGCGTCCTCGAACGCTCGAACGACGCGTTCGGTTCTGACGAACCCCGGATACAACGAGACGGCCGCGACGTCGTGGTCGCGGAGTTCGTGCGCCATCGCCTTCGCCATCCGGTCGACGGCCGTCTTGGCGACGTCGTACATCACGCTTCCTCGGTATCTGTCGCCGTCTCCCGAGGAGACGTTGACGACCAGTCCATCTTCTTTGTCGACCATCCGCCGAGCGGCGAGTCGACTCGCCGTGTAGTGCGCGCGAACGCCGGCGTCGAACATCCCCGACCAGCGGTCCATCGGTTGCGTCCAAAACGGGTCGTCGAACGTCTCGTCGTAGCCCTCGTAGCCACCCCAGACGTTGTTGACGAGCAGGTCGAGATGAGTCTGCTCGTCGTCGATTCTCGCAAAAAGCGCCCCCACGTCGGCGTCGACGGTGTGGTCGCAGCGGACCGCGACTCCTTGGCCGCCGCGCTCTGTGACCATCTTGGCCGTCTCCGTGACGGTTCCCGGCAGGTTGTCGGTCGTGTCGCCGGCGACGCTGCGGCCCGTCACGTACACTGTCGCGCCCGCGTCGCCGAGCGAGAGCGCGATGCCGCGGCCGACGCCTCTGCTCGCGCCGGTGACGACGGCGACGGTGTCGAAGAGATTCGGCATGGTGGCGAAAAAAGACGGGTCGGCTTACCGCTCGTTGACTTCGAGCACCTTGCCCGCGGCGATCGTCTGACCCATGTCGCGGATGGCGAAGCTCCCGAGTTCGGGAATCTCGCTCGACGGCTCGATGCTGAGCGGTTTCTGCGGGCGCAGCGTCACGATGGCCGCGTCGCCGGCTTTGATGAAGTCGGGGTTCTCTTCGGCGACTTCGCCCGACGCCGGGTCGAGTTTCTGGTCGATGGATTCGACGGTGCAGGCGACCTGTGCGGTGTGTGCGTGAATGACCGGCGTGTAGCCCGCGGTGACGACCGAGGGGTGCTGCATCACGACGATTTGCGCTTGGAACGTCTCGGCGACTTTCGGCGGGTCGTCGGCGGGGCCACAGACGTCGCCGCGGCGGATGTCGTCCTTGCCGACGCCGCGGACGTTGAAGCCGACGTTGTCGCCGGGTTCGGCGCGGTCGACCTCCTCGTGGTGCATCTCGATGGTTTTGACCTCACCCGAGACGTCCGAGGGCTGGAACGAGACGCTCGCACCCTTTTCGAGGATACCGGTCTCGACGCGGCCGACAGGGACGGTGCCGATACCCGAAATCGTGTAGACGTCCTGAATCGGGAGTCGCAGCGGTGCGTCCGTCGGTGGCGACATCTCCGGGAGGTTGTTCAGCGCCTCCAAGATGGTGGGACCGTCGAACCACGACATGTTCTCGGAGTGTTCGGCGATGTTGTCGCCTTCGAACGCCGAGATGGGGATGAAGCGCGCGTCGTCGGTGTCGAAGCGGACCTGCGTGAGCAGTTTCTTCACGGCGTCGACGACTTCGCGGTAGCGGTCCTCCTCGTAGTTGACCGTGTCCATCTTGTTGACGGCGACGATGAGCGTCTCGATACCGAGCGTCCGTGAGAGGAACACGTGTTCGCGCGTCTGCGGCGCGACACCGTCGTCGGCGGCGACGACCAACACGGCGTGGTCGGCCTGCGACGCCCCGGTAATCATGTTCTTCACGAAGTCGCGGTGACCGGGGGTGTCCACGATGGTGAAGTAGTACTTGTCCGTGTCGAAGCGCTGGTGGGCGATGTCGATGGTGACGCCGCGCTCTCGCTCCTCGGCGAGGTTGTCCATCACGTAGGCGAACTCGAAACCGCCTTTACCTTTCTCGGCGGCCTCCTCTCGGTGCTGTTCGATGACGTGTTCGGGTACGGAGCCCGTCTCGAACAAGAGACGCCCGACGAGCGTACTCTTGCCGTGGTCGACGTGGCCGATAATTGCTAAGTTCTGGTGTGGTTTGTCTTGTGCCATGGTACCGTCAGGCGTCGTGCGCCTGTCAGAGGGTTTATGCTGTACGAGAGCAAAACGATTGTCTCCGGTACGTTAGTTGAACTCACTTATCTTTGATATTATCTGGTGTGAGCGATTCTCGGCGGTGACGGAGAGTCGTCGAAAAAGACCGATTTCGGGTGCGTCGGTGCGTCTGCTGCCGGGTTGTGACGAAACGGGCGTGCCGATGTCTCGGGCGCGTCGTCTACGCCGAGTAGCCCGGCGACTGCGACTCGATGACGTCGGCGATGCTCGTCATCTCCTCACCGACGGTGGCGACGACGTCGTCGAGGGTGACGATGCCAACGAGTGTGCCGTCGTCGTCGACGACGGGGAGTCGGCGTACTTTGGCCTCGCCGAGTTTCTTCGCCACGGCGAAGCCGTCTTCGTCGTGATGGATGGTTTCGGGGTTCTCGGACATGATATCTTGAGCAGTCATCTCCGAGATGTCGTCGTGTTCTCCGATAGCGAGCGCGATTTCTCTGTCGGTGACGATGCCGCGCGGTTCGTCGCTCTCGACGACGACGACGGACCCGACACCTTCCGAGGAGAACGTCTGGGCTATCTCTCTGATGTTCGTGTCCGGGTCGACTGTGACGACGTCTTCGTTTGCGAGGTCTCCAACTGGCATAGCGTGGGCTAGCCCAACCGTGAACGTGGTAATCGTATGGCCTGTATTTGCGCGGGCGTCGATGCGTGCCCGTTCAGTGGTCGAAACGGGACTCGTGTGGAGGGCCGAAACGGGGCAGATTCGGAGGGCCGAAGCGGTGGAAGGCCGACGCCGAGCGACACAATTTTTGGACAGTTCACACAGTGTAGACGGTGTCAAATTGGCCGATAGCGTCCGCGGTGGGACTGCGTACCGACTCTCGACGTAGACCGTCCGTTCACTTGGTCGCTTCGATGGCCTCCTCGTACCAGTCGGGTCGTTCGACGGTCGTTTCACCGACACCGCGGAACTCGTGTGTCGTCGTGGTGAACTGCCGGCCGGCGTCGTGGGACGCCTGATACGACGTTCGTATCTCCTCGAAGCGTCCGCCGGCGCGGACGACGCCGACACTTCGCGTCTGCGTGAGTCCGCGGTCGAACTGCGTGCGAATCTCCGGCGGTGCCGTCCACGTGAGCCACGACAGTGTCGTGTCGTCGTACGGTTCGGTTCCCCGAAGGCCCGCGCTGGCAAGTTCGCTCTCGATGCGTGATTTACCGCTGTGTGCGGCTACTTGGACGAATCCTTGCCCGCCGGTCTCCGCAGACATATCGATACGCCGGTACTCGGGACCGTTTTCGGTCTCTTCGCGCTGGAGTGCGGTTTCGTCGTCTGCCCACCACTCGATACGGTTTCCCGTGGGCCGCTGTGACCAGAACGTCGTCTCCGGACCCGGCCGGTAGACGGCGTGCAACCGCTCACCGCCGGCGCTGACGCGGCCGGTCCACACCGATTCGCCTCGCTCCACGACTCGATTCTCGTCGTCGTACACTCGGCGGAGGTTGGTCTGTTCGCTGGTGAACGACGCCGCTTCGAGCGCGTCGTGGTGCGCGACAGCCAACTCCCACGCGTCCTCGACGCCGTCTTCGGAGACACCCGGCGGTAGGTCGGCCGTCGATGCGGGCGTGGAGGTCTCCGCTGGCGGTGTCTCCGTCGGCGCGTCCGTCGAGGACGACCCTTCGACGACGCTGTTTCCGGGTTCTGTCCCACTCTGGAGGGCGCTGCACCCGGCGAGTCCGAGTGAGAGGGCGGTTCCACCGGCGACGCGAAGGTAGCGGCGTCGGTTCATGTTTCTCTCTTGAACGAATAGATGTATAAACTTTTGCAAAATAGCGATTATAAATAGTAGGGTTCAAAAAATAGAATCCAGAACCGTGCTATCGGCAGGATTTTGTCCAAATTCTCAGAAGCACATCCGATTTTCGATTCGGGTCTGTGAGGTGACGGTCGCTCTCGTGGTCGACACCAGCAGGTGACCAACACCGGTTCGACTGCCGACACCACGAGTTAGAAGCAGTTCCGCTCAGTTCGACGACGACAGATACCGCTCCAAAAGACGCTCGTAGACGCGGGCGGTCACGAGCAGGTCGGAGACGGCAACGGACTCGTCGACGGTGTGGGCGTCGTCTTCGATGGTGCCCGGTCCGAACAGCACCGCCGGGATGCCGCGCGGGACGAGAAATCGGGTGTCGCTGCCGGCGTTGAACCCGACGATATGGCTGTCGATGCCGACGTCGTGAGCAGCGTCGACCGTTCGTCGAACCAGCGGATGCTCGGCGTCGAGGGCGACGCCGTCGACGGTCATCGTTCGCTGGAGGTCGAACTCGACCGGTGGCGCGTCTGCGAGACCGGATTCGACGGCCGCTCGCATCCGCTCGTCGTAATCGTCCGGTTCCGGCCCCTCCGGGAGCGTCCGCCACGAGATGGTCGCTCGGGCCTCCCCGGGGACGACGTGCGGAGCGGACCCGCCTTCGATTTCGGTGACCGAGATGGTCGGCCCGGGTTCGAGAATCGGATGATTCTCGGCGGCGACTTCATCGGCGAGTTCGGCGACGCCGTTGAGCGCGCAGCGAATCCCGTCGATGGCGTTGATGCCGCGGTCCGGTCGGCCGGAGTGGCTCTCGCGGCCGGAGACGGTCAGCGTCCAGTCGAGCGCTCCGTACTGCGCGATGGCGACGTGCAGGTCGGTCGGTTCGCCGATGACCGCGGCGTCGATGTCGCCGACTGTCTCGGCGATTCGTTCGGTGCCCGGTCCGCCGCGTTCCTCGTCGATGGCGAAACCGAGAACGACCTCGCCGGTGGTGTTTGCGTCGCTGGAGTCGCCGTGATTCGTCAAGAACGCCTCCGCGGCGACGACTTTCGCCGCGAGTGCGCCCTTCATGTCCGCGACGCCGCGGCCGACGAGGCGGTCGCCGTCGGGTCCACCGTCTTCGCGCCGGAGTTCGTACGGGTCGCCCGTCCAGTCGTCGGCGTTGGCAGGCACCACGTCGGTGTGGCCGGTCAGGAGCAGTCGGCCGTGTTCGGGGTTGCCAGCGCGTGCGACGAGGTTCGGTCGCCCCGGTTCGAGTTCCTCGCGTTCGAGCGTCCACTCGACGGGACCCTCGCGGAGTCGGTCGACCAACGCGTCGACGACGGGTGCCTCGCCGCCCGGCGGGTTCGGACTGGGGCACTGGACGAGCGTCCGGGTCAACTCGACGACTGCGGATTCGGTGACCTTCATCGACCATCGAACCACGGGTGGGCGTATAGTCGCGTCGTCGCCGGAAATCCCCGTGGTCGAAAAATCTCGGTGGTGGAAACGCTTGCGGTGTCTGTTTCCGCCGACGACGGCGTTAAGCGACCCGCCGACGAGGCTCACCCGATGACAGAACCCCTCGTCACACTGGCCGATATCGAAGCGGCCGCCGGCCGTCTCGACGGCGTGGTCAAACGGACGCCAGTCGACAGTTCGCGCACGTTCGCCGAGCGCTGCGGTGCCGACAGCGTCCACCTCAAACTCGAATCGCTCCAACGAACCGGTTCGTTCAAGATTCGCGGCGCGTCGAACCGCATCGCGCAGTTGAGCGAGGAAGAACTCGACAACGGCATCGTCGCCGCCAGCGGCGGTAACCACGCCCAAGGCGTTGCCTCGGCGGCCACCGCCCACGGCGCGGACGCGACCATCGTCATGCCCGAGGTGACGCCGATGGCGAAGATAGAGGCGACGCGAGGCTACGGTGCGGAGGTCGTCGTCCACGGCGAGGTGTACCAGCAGTCCTACGGGCGGGCGATGGACATCGCCGAGGAGAAGGGGGCGACGTTCGTCCACCCGTTCAACGACCGCGCGGTCATCGCCGGACAGGGAACCGTAGGTCTGGAGATGGTCGAAGCCGTCCCCGACGTCGACACTGTCGTCGTCGCCATCGGCGGCGGGGGACTCGTCTCGGGTATCGCAACCGCGGTGAAAGCACAGACCGACGCCCGCGTCGTCGGCGTCCAGACGGAAGGCTGTGCGCACATGAGCGAGTCGCTCGAACGCGACGAGGTGTACGAACGCCACTCCATCGACACCATCACCGAGGGAATCGCCGCCAGTAAGACGGAAGAGTACACGTTCAGACACGTCAGCGAGCGGGTCGACGACGTGGTGAACGTCACCGACGCCGAGGTGACGGCGGCGATGGCGCTTCTCGCCGAACGCTCGAAACTCGTCACCGAATCCGCCGGGGCCGTCGCGCTCGCGGCGCTTCTCGGCGACTATCTCGACGTGACAGACGAGACGGTGGCGGTGCCGGTTTGTGGGGCGAACATCGACCTCACGCAGTTCACCGACTACGTCAAGGCGGGACTCGCGGAACTCGGTCGCTATCGGAGCGTTCGCGTCGTCGTCGACGATTGGCCGAAATCGGCGGGAACGGTTGCTGAAACCGTCGAAAACGCCGGGGCGACAGTCGACGAGCTATCACGATTGCCACCGCGTTCGGGCGTCGACCCGGGGAAAACCGAACTCGCCGTCACCGTCGAAGGGAGTGGTTCCGACCACCTCGACCGGGTGGTCGGAGCGCTAGACGACGCTCCCGGTGTCGTCGTGAGCGACTGAGTGCGTTCGGTACTACTCGCACTCACACCGGTTTCGTCTACGGTCCGCTAGCCAGTCCCGCTCGCACGTCGGGTTTCAGAGTCGAACTAGTACGACCGTCGGCAGTGAGGTGAGTTCCGCAACCAACTTGTCGGCACTGCACCGAGCGCGTACATCACCCCGACTCCTCCACGGCTCACGACCGAAACGCCTTCCACCACCAGACGGCGCGTGCTGGGCGCACTGGGCGCGGGGACCGCCGGCGTGCTCGCCGGTTGTCTCGGCGGGTTCGAGCGACAGTCCGCTTGGCGCGACCCGCCGCTCGTAGAAAATCGGCCTGCGGCGGTGTACGTCCCCGCAGTCGAAGAGGGAATGAAGATGTACGGGACGACGACCGCCGGACCGTACGGCGTCGCGCTCAGTTACTCGTATCCACACCGGTTCTGGACCGTCTCGGGAACCAAGCGCAACAAGACACCCGTGACCGCGGACGACTCGATTCATCTGATGGTCTCCATCTGGGACGAGGCGACCGAGCGGACGATACCGCTGGACTCCGGCGTCGGCATCGAACTCACCCGCGACGGGTCGCTCGTCTCCGAAGAAGTCGCGTATCCGATGCTCTCCCAGCAGATGGGACTGCACTACGGGGCCAACTACGCGCTCGACGGCGCGGGCACGTACTCCGCGACGGTCACGATTGGCGGCCTGTCGGTCCGGCGTACCGGAGCGTTCGAGGAACGGTTCGAGACGCCACAGACGGCCACCTTCGAGTTCGAGTTCGACACCGACGACCTGTACGACATCGACATCCGCGAGTTTCCCGACCGACAGGGAAGCCGGGACGCTGTCGCACCGATGGAGATGATGCATCCGCTCGGACGGGTCCGAGACACCGAATCGCTCCCGGGTACGCTGCTCGGTACCGCCGAAGCCGACGCCGTCTTTCGCGCGTATCTCGTCGACGACGGGTCACGGTTCGGCGTCGACGGGGCGTATCTCTACGTCGTGGCCGCGACGCCGTACAACGGGTTCGTCCTCCCGATGATGGGACTACGCGCGACGCTCACCAGCGACGGAGACACGTCCCTCGATGGGCCGCTCACGCGGAGTATCGAACCGACTATCGGCTATCACTACGGAACCGGCGTCGAGGGCGCAGTCGAGACCGGTGACCTTCGTCTCACCGTCGAGGTACCGCCACAGGTGAGTCGACACGACGGATACGAAACCGCCTTCTTCGACGTGGATACTGTCGAGGTCGGGTGGTGACGGTGAGCGAAACCAACCACACCAACGAGGCCAGCGACGCCAGTGAGACCCGCGAGGCCAGCAACACCGCCGCCGACGCCGACGATGCCGCCGACGCCGGCGAGTTCCGGCCCATCGACGACACCAGCGCCACCGAACCGGCGCTCGCGGACGGTTCCGAGACGGGCGGGTCCGGACCGAACGGCTATCGCTGTCGAGTCTGTGGTCGGTCGTTTCCGGCCGCACACCTGTTGGTGCTCCACGGTGGAGTCCGTCACCCGAGCGAGTTGACCGAGCGCGAGAGCGCCGAGTTCAGAGCGGAGTACGAACGGGAGGAAAGACAGATACGGTCGTTCCGAATCCGGGCACTCGGTACGCTCGTGGTTCTGTACTTCGGGTTTCTCTTCATGTACGCCATCTATGCGAGTTGAGCTGACTCCACGAGTCGTAAAGCGCTGGACGCTACGGCTCTGTCGACGGCTCGCCGCGTTCGGGCGTGCGGTCCCACTGGGTGTCGTCGTGCTCGCGCTGTTCGTCGGACACGTCGGAGCCAGTAACGCCGCCGTCGGCCTCCAGAGCGCGTCGAAAGAGGCGTTGAGCGTCCCACAGTGGCTCTACATGTCGACCGGTGGCGCAGCGATTGGCGCGTCGGCGGTTCTCGCCAGCCTCGTCACGGACCGACAGTACATCCGAGAGACTCATCGATGGGGCCGCAACCTCGTCGACGCCGAGCGACTACGGCACGTCTTCGCACCGCTCGCGGCCGTGCTCGGAGCGGTACTGCTCGGTCTCACGCTGTACCGAGGGTTCGTCGGGCCACAGCTACCGACGGTGAACTTCGCCGTTCTCTTCGTCTTCGTCGGCCTCCGGGCAGGGCTCACGATGACGACGTATCTCTTCGGCAACGTGTGGCCCGCGCTCGACCCGACGCGGACCGTTGCGACGCGCCTCCCGAACGGCTATCTCGACTATCCGCGGCGACTCGGTCGTTGGCCTGCGGTCGTGGGGCTACTGACGCTGGTGTGGGCCGAGACGACGACGGGCGTCACCGAAGAGCCGACCGCTCTCGCAACCGCGGTGCTCGTCTACACGGCGCTCACGACGCTCGGAGCGGTGGCGTTCGGGCCCGACCAGTGGTACCGGAACGTCGACCCGGTCTCCGTCGTGTTCGAGTTCTACGGGTCGATTGCGCCGTTGACCGTCGAAGACGGGCGACTCCGACTGCGACTACCGGGGATGCGGCCCATCGAGAACCGCTTCGTCACCGGGGTCGACGATATCGCCTTCGCCATCGCGTTGGTCTGGGAACTCACCTTCAGCGGGTTCGTGACCACCGAAGCCGGTGCGAGCGTCGTGCGAGCGATTGCGGCCGTCGGAGTCCCGCCAATCCCGCTGTACGCCGCGCTCTACCTCGGCGGGTTCGCCGCCTTCGTCGGTGCGTATCTCCTCGCTGCTCGCGTCACCGCCGACAGACTCACCACGTCGAGAGGCGCCCGGGAGTTGGCGGTCCGATTCGCGCCGCCGCTGGTCGCCATCGCGGCCGGCTACCATCTCGCGCATTACTTTGCGTTCTTCGTCTCGTTGTCGCCGTCGCTCGCCGGCGTGTTGTTCTCGCCGCTGTCGCCGACGGCCAACCCTATCGTCCTCGCGCTCCCGGCGTGGTTCGGTGGGTCGAACATCGCGTTCGTGCTCGTCGGCCACGTACTCGCGGTCTGGGTGGCACACACCATCGCCTACGAGTTGTTCCCGAGTCGCTTGCAGGCGATTTACAGCCAGTTCGCGTTCGTTCTCGTGATGGTGGGCTACACGGTGGCGAGTCTCTGGCTCATCTCGTTGCCGACGACGTCGCCGGCGTTTCTGTAAGGTGCCTCCGTTTCTGACCCGGGAATCTGGCCCAACGACGACGGGAGCGACGACGACGGGAACGACGAGTCGAGAGAGTGGTGAAAGCGAAGAGGATTGGGAAAGAGAAGGAGAGACGAAAGACGAGCTACCGAAAGTCAGCAGGGAGTACTGCTTAGAACCCGCGCATCGCACGACTCATGTCGGCGAACGTTGCGGTGCGGCGTTCGGTGCGGGTGGTTGCGACGTCGGTCTGAGTCTGCTCAGAAATCTTTGCTACAATCATAGTAAATACTTCTGCACCAGTCAATATAAAGCTTTCCCAGCGTTGAGGGCCACGGAGCGATGTGAACCGAATGATTACTCACGTTCGTGTACACTTATTTTCGCACACCTTGCCAGAGCGCAGGTACGGGCATCCTCTCACAGTATTACTGCACGAACGCGCATATTGCCGCTATCGGCGCGCGACGAGATACCAAAGCATTACTTACCCCAACCCAAGCCACTCATATGGCCCATCGGAAGCCGCCACTGCGGGAGGTCCACGCCGACCGCGGGGCGAAGTTCACCGGGTTCGGCGGATGGGAGATGCCGGTGGAGTTCGACTCCATCCGCACCGAACACAGCGCGGTCCGCGACTCGGCGGGCATTTTCGACGTCTCGCATATGAGCGAGATAACGGTGTCCGGGGCGGACGCGACCGAGTTGATGCAGCGACTGACGACCAACGACGTGACGGCGCTCGACCCGGGCGACTCACAGTACTCCTGTATCACCGACGAGTCCGGCGTCATCCTCGACGACACCGTCGTCTACGCGCTACCCGAGGGGTTAGACGACGCCGACGCGGCGACCCCGACGTACCTGTTCATCCCGAACGCGGGCCACGACGAGCAGATGTACGAACGGTGGACGACTCACCGCGACGAATGGGGACTCGACGCCACCGTCGACGACCAAACCGAGGAGTGGGCGATGTTCGCCGTCCAAGGCCCCGAGGCACCGGGTCTCGTCGCCGACGCGGCGAACGAGGAGATACTCGACCTCTCGCGCTTCGAGGCGACGAACACCGAGATTGCTGAGTCGGAGTGTCTCGTCGCCCGCACGGGCTACACCGGCGAAGACGGCTTCGAGGTGCTCTGCCCGTGGGACGACGCCGAATCCGTCTGGGGCGAATTCGACTGCCAGCCCTGCGGCCTCGGCGCGCGCGACACGCTCCGTATCGAGATGGGCTTTCTCCTCTCGGGCGAGGATTTCGACCCCGAGAACGAGCCACGAAACCCCTACGAGGCGGGTATTTCGTTCACCGTCAAACTCGACACCGAGTTCGTCGGCCGCGACGCGCTGGAGCGAGCAAAAGACGAAGGCGTCGACGAGCGGTTCGTCGGCGTGAAACTCGCCGAACGCGGCATCGCCCGCCACGGCTACGAACTCCGCAGCGACGACGGCGACAGTATCGGCCACGTGACCAGCGGGACGATGAGCCCCACGTTGGGCGAAGCTATCGCGTTGGGCTACGTAGAAACCGACTACGCGGAACCGGAGACGCGCGTCCGGGTCGTCGTCCGCGGCGACGAAAAGCGCGCACGAATCGTGAAAACACCGTTTCTGGAGGACAAATAGATGTTCGAGATACCTGACGACCTGCGGTACATGGAATCGCACGAGTGGACGAGCACCGACGACGTGGCGCGAGTTGGCATCACCGACTTCGCCCAAGACGAACTCGGCGACGTGGTGTTCGTCGAACTCCCCGAGGAGGGCGACGACATCACGAAAAACGAGGAGTTCGGCGTCGTCGAGAGCATCAAAGCGGTGTCGGACCTCTACGCACCCATCTCGGGCACCGTCGTCGGCGTCAACGAGGCGCTGTTCGACCAACCCGAACTCGTCAACGACGACCCCTACGCGGAGGGGTGGATGCTCGAAGTCGAACCAGCGGACGAAGGAGAGTTCGACGAACTGCTGACCGCAGAGGAGTACCGAGAGCAGACCGAATGACGCGAGAACGAGGCAGTCCGTACGCGCCGCACGCAGACGCGGAGGCCGCCGCGATGCTCGACGCTATCGGCGTCGACGACGAGGAGGCGCTGTTCGACATCCCGGAGGGCGTTCGTTTCGACGGGCAGTTCGGCATCGACTCGCGGAGCGAACAGGCGCTCCGCCGGGAACTCTCGGCGCTCTTAGCGAAAAACGACGACCTCACGGAGTTCATGGGACGCGGCCACTACGACCACTACGTCCCCTCTCTCGTCGACAACCTCTCCCAGCGCGCGGAGTTTCTGACGAGCTACACCCAGTACCAACCCGAAATCACGCAAGGGTTCCTGCAGGCGCTGTTCGAGTACCAGTCGATGCTGGTCGACCTCACCGGACTTCCGGTGGCGAACTGCTCGATGTACGACTCGGCGACGGCGCTGGCGGAAGCCGCCCGCCTCGCCGACCGAGTGCGACAGGCCAGCGGCAGCGTGGTGCTCGTCCCCGAGTTCCTGCGCTCGGGTAAACGCGGCGTTCTCGACAACTACCTCGCCGGCACCGAGATGACCGTCGAGACGTACCCGATGGACGACGGCAACGTCGATTTCGAGGCACTCTCCGACCGCGTCGACGACGAGACGGCGATGGTGTACGCCGAGAACCCGACGGTTCGCGGCACCATCGAGGAACACCTCGGCGACATCGGGACACTCGCGTCTGAAAACGATACGCTGTTCTGTCTCGGCACCGACCTCGTCGCGCTCGCCCTCCTCGAAGAACCGGCCAGCGTCGGCGCGGACGTCGTCGTCGGCGAAGCCGGCGTGCTCGGCCTCCCGACGGCGTACGGCATGGGACTCGGTCTCTTTGCGACGCGCGAGGAGTATCTCCGACAGGTTCCCGGCCGCCTCGTCGGTATCAGCGAGGACGCCGACGACAAGCGCGCCTACACGTTGACGCTGCAGACGCGCGAGCAACACATCCGCCGCGAACGCGCGACGAGTAACATCTGCACGAATCAGGCGTGGGTCGCGCTTCGTGCGGCTATCCACCTCGCGTGGCTCGGCCCGTCGGGACTCGTCGACCTCGCCGAAGACTGCGTCCGCGACGCGACCGACCTTGCAGAACGTCTCGACGAACTGGTGGGGCTACAGGCCCCGGTCCACGACCGCCACCACTTCCGCGAGTTCGTCGTCCACACCGACCAACCCGCGGCGGCTATCGCCGGCGACCTCGAAACCGAAGGCTACGCGGTCCACGTCGTCGGCGAACACCTGCTGCAGGTGTGTATCACCGACGCGAACGCCCACGAGGCGGACGCACTCGTCGCGGCGTTCGAGGAGGTACTCTGATGATTTACGACCAAGCGAGATACGTCGAGAACGGCCAGTACGAACCGCTGCTGTCGGAGAAGGAGACGACCGAAGTCGACGTCGGCGGCGACGACTCGCCGCTGCCCGACGACCTGACGCGCGACTCCGTCGAACTGCCGGACCTCTCGGAACCCGAACTCGCGCGGCACTACACGCGGCTCTCGCAGATGAACTGGAGCATCGACAGCGGGCCGTACCCACTCGGCTCCTGTACGATGAAGTACAACCCCAAGTTCACCGAGGCCGTCGCCGCCGACCCCAACGGCTCGGTCCACCCGGACCGCTCCGACGAGAGTATCCAAGGAAATCTCGAACTCCTCTACGGCTTGCAGGAGTATCTCGCCGAAATCGGCGGCATGGACGCCGTCACGCTCCAGCCGCCGGCCGGTGCTGCCGGCGAGTTCGCGGGCATCCTCGTCGCCAAAGCGTATCACGAGGCCAACGGCGAAGACCGAAACGAGGTCATCATCCCCGCCAGCGCCCACGGAACCAACTTCGCCAGCGCGGCGATGGCGGGTTACGACGTGGTCGAACTCCCGTCGGCCGAAGACGGCCGCGTCGACGTCGAGGCGCTCGAAGCCGCCGTCGGCGACGACACGGCCGCCTTGATGCTGACGAACCCCAACACTGTGGGCCTGTTCGAGCGTGATATCGAACACATCGCCGAGACGGTTCACGACGCGGGTGGCCTGCTGTACTACGACGGCGCGAACCTCAACGCCCTGTTGGGCCGCGCGCGCCCCGGCGACATGGGCTTCGACATCATGCACTACAACGTCCACAAGACGTTCGCTACGCCTCACGGCGGCGGTGGGCCGGGTGCTGGGCCGGTCGGCGTCGTCGACGAACTCGCCGAGTATCTGCCGTCGCCGCGCGTCCGCGAACGCTCGTCGGGTTCCGGCTACGAACTGTTCGACCCCGAGCAGTCGGTCGGAAAGGTCCACGGCTTCCAAGGTAACTGGCTGGTGCTGGTCAAAGCCTACGCCTACATCGCCCGCCTCGGCGACGAGGGTCTGCTCGACGCTAGCGCGAAAGCCGTGCTGAACGCGAACTACCTCGGTTCACAGGTCGAGTTCGACATCCCGTACGGACCGTATCACCACGAGTTCGCGGCCACCTCGGGTGAAAAAGACGCCGCCGACGTGGCGAAACGGATGCTCGACTACGGCGTCCACCCGCCGACGACGAAGTGGCCCGAGATGGTACCGGAGGCGATGCTGACCGAACCGACCGAAATCGAGAGCAAAAAATCGCTCGACGACCTTGCGGCGGCGTTCAACAACGCTGCCGCGGACGACGAGGAGACGTTGGCCGACGCGCCGACGCGAACGACCGCCCGGCGCATCGACCAAGTGAGCGCCGCGCGCAACCCGCGACTCTCGTGGCGGGCGCTCGGCGACGACGAGTAACTCCCTTACTCCTCGTCGAGAACGACGCCATCGTCTTTGACGTTCGGCGCACCGACGACGAGGGCGGTTCCGGCCTCGACGGCGGTCAACTGCCGTTTCGCTTCCGGACTGACGACCACGTAGTCGTCGGCTTCGAGTTCGAGCGTCTCGTCTTCGATGTCGAGTTCGAAACGGCCATCGAGAACGACGTACAGTTCCTCTTGTTCTTCCTGATAGTGATACGGCGTCGACTCTCCGGCGTCGAACGTCCAGACGTTCGGTCGCATCTCCGACGGACGGAGATGGTAGCCGACGGGTTTCACTCGGGCATCGCTTCGCTCGGAATCGACTGCATCGACGTCAGCGAGATTGATTCGTGAGTACACGTCGGACAGTTCGTTCCGGAACACCAAATCGATTCGTCGGAAACGCTATCTGTAATCTGGATTTCGGGCACGCGGCGGTGCGACGGCGTATCGACGTTTCGGTACGCGATAGCTGGAAGTTGAGGCTACAGAGGGTTTAGCAGGGCTGTGATGCGTGAATCTGACCGATTCGGTCAGCGGCTATCGCCCCAGATGGCTCTCCAAGCGGCTATCGTTGTCACACACCCAACTATATGGACACGTTTTCGAGACTTTCAGCAGCGTAGCCACTCACGCACGCAGCAGTTGGCTCATTCCGTAGCGTATCGGCCCAGTATACCGGTCGTGTGGCGTGAACCCGACGGAGGCCAGAGGCAAGTGACAGACGGACCCGTCGACAGACCTGTGGGCGTCGTGCTCGAACCAAACTCCCGCGACGGTCCGGACATCCTGTTGGAGTCCACCCAGCGACTCGCGGTCGTAAAACGGAGTAGAGTCGTACGCGGGCCACTCAAACGTTCGCCGCCGAGCGATTCGTCGAAACACATCTCGTCGAGATTGTAGAGTAGATGCCGTTACGGCTGACGATGTCCGGCCTCGTTGTCGGTCTCCCGTCTCACGGCCATCCGTCGGGGAGTTCGTCTTGGTGATTGTCCATCAGGCGAAGCAACGGCGCGATCTCCTCGAAGTTCGGCCCCCGGCGAATGGTGTGGGTATCTTCATCCCACTCGATGTACCCCGCATCGGCGAGCTTCGGGAGATGGACGTGGTACAGTTCGGTCGTCAGGAGTTCGAGGTCGTCGTTCTCAGTGGCGAGGTCCTCGACATTGAACTCGTTTTCGTCCCGTGGGTTGTCCTCGCTGACAAGCATCAGGATGCGACGCCGATACGGATGTTTGAGTGCGTCGAACATCTGGTCCAGTCGTGAGTAGTGGTCCTGTCGTGAGGACCCGCCGCCGTCCGTCCTGATGTCTGCCGGAGGGGGTTCCAGCGCGTTGGGCCTCCGTAGCACCGTTGCGATTCCTTGCCGAATCTCTTCAGACGGTTGAACGTCTGGTCGATTCAATTCGGTGGAGAGGTCAACGAGGGTTGTCTCTCGCGGTACCGCGAAGTCTCTCCGCTCCAACGCAAGACGTAGCGTTTCTCGCTCGTTGGTGGTCAGCAGGCATTGGTCGGATTCGTCCACCGGCGAATTTTTTTCGGTCATTTGATAGTTACCTTGCCGCGGAGTGCGTCACTCTTTGGGTTCCACTAAACCAGAGATGACCGACCAACATTACCCTGATTTTTGGGTATACAACCCTTATTTACCTCGTGAGACGTCACCGTCCAAGGTGGTGAGTGTCTGCCCGAGAATCTGGCGAATACCACGCCGGAGGCGGGAAGCGACCGCCTGTTGTGAGATTCCGAGTTCATCTCCCAGTTCGGCCATCGTCACGTCGCGCGGCGAGTTGAAGTAGCCACGTTCGTAGGCTAGCACCAGCGCCTCCAGTTGGGAATCGGTGAGTGCGGCCTCGGTGGTGGTCTCGACCGGCGTCAGCGCGTGCAGGGCCGCTAGCGTCACCGGAATGTCGCGTTCTCGGCACCGCTGCTGAAACGCGGCGATATCGCTTCGCTGGTCTGCGCGGACCTCGAAAGTCCACTGGTCGTTCGTGCCGATCGCCGTGATGAGCGGAACCTCCGTCTCGCCGAGCGTGCTGAGTATTCCCTCGTACTCCGGGTCCCACTCGACGCGCAGGAGGTATTCGTCATCGACGGAGTCTATCGATTGAATAGCCTTCACGCCGGGATGGGTTGAAAAGGCTGCCTCCACGTTGTCGATATCGACGCCCCGGACCCAAAAGTACGGGATGATCACGCCCTTGCGTGGGACGATGCGCTCCAATTCGACCGTCACGCCCGGCACAGACGCGAAGATTGACCCCAAGGGGAACTCGTTGGGTGGAACTGTAAACGTCGCCTCGGTAGCCATGGTCGAACAATTGGTCCGCGTCGAAATAGTCCTACGTACCGCTGTGGACTCGTTCCGGGGAGGAGTCTCTACCAGAAAGCGCGTGTACCCAATCGCACAGTCACATCCTCAGTTGTGACTCTGGCGCGTGGCTGTCTGGGAACCATGCGCGTCAGAAGAAGCAGAGAGCGCTGACTTCCTTGCCCAGTTCGATGCTACTCGAACTGAGCTGCTCAACGGGGGCGTCGAGCGACGATTCGACGAGTTCTCTGAGCCTCCGAGTGTAAGCTCGGTCGATTATCATGTATCGAGTTCGTGCATTGGGAACTGGAGTCTCAACTGCTGGCGATAGCGGTTCAGTATCGCAGCTGATGGTGTATGCGTCGTGGGACGGGTTCGGACGACGGCCCCGCCGGGAGAACGTAGAGGTGGTCCGAACCGGTCGAAAGCGTCGCTGGCGACCTTCGGCTATCCGTTCGAGCGAACGGGAGAAACTCGGCGGTGTTACTGCGTGCTGTCGATACCGTCGATGAGGACCAGTCCGTAGTCGCACTCGGTGCAGCGCCACTTCGTTTTCTCGCCGAGGTGGACGTTCGTGCTCGCCGAGCGGTAGAACTCTTGGCTCCCGCCGCAACTCGGGCAGTCGTGTTCCATTTCGAGGCTCATGGCGACTACTCGCGCGTGCGATGTGTTGAAGATGTTGGTTCGGCAGTGGCCGCCACTCCCTCGGTCGATACCGGAAGCGAGCGAGGTGATGCACGTCACCGGGCTGTAACCGGGGTGAGGGCGCGACGACGCACTGTCGCACAGCGCGTACACTACATGTGACGATACCGAGTTCCGATTTATCGGCTCTGAGCGCCTACTGCTCGCATGACTGAGAAGCGAATCGGTATCCTCGGTAGCGGCGACGTGGGAAAAGCGCTCGCTCGTGGCTTCGCTCGCCACGGATGGGACGTGCAGGTCGGAACGCGGAGTCCGGAGAAACTGGACGCGTGGCTCGACGAGACAGACGAGTCGGTGTCGGTCGGGTCGTTCGGTGACGCGGCGACCCGCGGTGAACTCGTCGTTCTCGCGGTTCGCGGTGGGGCAGTCGACGACGTACTCGACCTCGTCGACGACGACGCTTTTCGAGGAAAACTGCTGCTCGACGCAACGAACCCGCTGGAGTTCTCCGACGGCGAACCACAGTTGCTGTTCGGGGGCACGGAGTCGCTCGGCGAGCGGGTTCAGACGAGACTACCCGACACGCACGTCGTGAAATGCTTCAACACCGTCTCGAACGCTCAGATGGTCGACCCGACGTTCGAGGCGGAAACCCCACCGATGTTCGTCTGTGGGAACGACGCCGCGGCCAAGAAAGAGACCGACGCACTGCTCGTCGAACTCGGGTGGCCCGGAACGACGGACGCCGGTGATATCACGAGCGCACGGTATCTGGAGGCACTCGTCCCGCTGTGGGTTCGTGTCGGCCAGCAGTTGGGAACGTACGACCACGCGTTCACCGTCGTCCGGTGATGAGACCCGAATAGCAGCGGGTTTCGAGTATTCTACGGCTGAGAGCCACGAAGTCGGCCCTTCTGCGAACGACAGAAATACTCTGCTCGCCTATAGAGAGGTATACTCCTTCGTTTCGAGACGTCCACGCCATCTCCAGTGAGAGGTTCGTACGTGGTGTTCGAGCGCCGCAGGCGCGAAGAGACGACGCGTGACGACGGAGGTGAAATCAGATGCCCACGAAAGTAGACGAACTGCGAGAGCTGTTCGCACGACTCAGTTCACAGACCACGTTCACCGAACGTCAACAGTCCAGCCACCACCCGACACCGACAGAGCGTACTCTCCACGAGGCACTTCGGCGTACCGTCGGCGAGATGAGAGCCGAGTACGGCTTCGTCACGTCACTCGACGACGCCGGACTCGCGTCGCTCGTCCGCGGGTTCTACGCCGGACAGTCCGACGCCGAACTCGCCGCTACGCTCGGCGTCTCCCGCGGAGTCGTCAGACGCGCACGCATTCACCTCCAACTCCTCCGCGAGAGCGACTTCGCGGGACCGGTCGACTACCGCGCGCTGGCGAGACTGGTCGACGGTGGAGCGTCGGTCGGCGAGTGTACGGCCGCCCTCGGTGTGAGCGAACGGGCGGTTCGGAGAGCGACGCGGATTCTCACTGCGCGCCGAAACGCCCAAAAGAACGGTCATCGCTATCAGTTGGAGTTCGAAACGTTGCTCCAAGAAGCGGGGCTGAACGACGAGATGGTGGCGACACGGCAGGCCGACCGCGCCGTGTTCGCCGACGTGCTGGATTGAGTGGGTTCGCTCTTCGACATCGTTTCCGGAGCTCCACAGGCGAACCTCTTTGACGTGTGCGGACTAACCACGGCGTATGTCCATCGAACTCTACGCGCTGGATGGCTGTCCGTTCTGTGTGAAAGTCCACGATGCACTGCAGGACAACGATATCGAGTACGAAACCCACTGGACGGAGGCGATGCACTCCGACCGCAACGAAGTCAAACGCGTGAGCGGTCAGCGCGGCGTTCCGGTTCTCGTCGACACCGACCACGGAGTGACGATGAGCGAGAGCGAGAACATTCTCCAATACATCGAGAAGACGCTGGCGCAATGAAGATATACACTGGTCGCGGCGACGAGGGAATGACCGACCTCCGGAACATGTCGCGGGTCTCGAAGACGAGCCGCCGAATCGAAGCCTACGGCACCGTCGACGAAGCCAACGCGCTCATCGGCACGCTTCGACCCACCGGCTACGACGACGTCGACGAGATACTCGAACGCATTCAGAACCATCTGCACATCGTTCAGGCCGACTTCGCCAACCCCGACCCCGACGAGGACGACCCGCAGCTGCGCGAGGAACACGTCGATAAGTTGGAACAGTGGATTGACGAGATGGACGAGGAACTCGAACCGTTACAGTCGTTCATCCTTCCCGGCGGCAGCGAGTCGGGAGCGGCGCTGCACCACGCCCGAGCGGTCGTTCGTCGCGCCGAGCGTCGCGCCGTCGGCCTCGCAACCGACGAACCGGTGAACGAACACGCGGTGACGTATCTGAATCGTTTGTCGGACGCGTTGTTCGTCTTCGGCCGGGCGGTCAACGCCCGCGACGGCGAGAAAGAAGAGTCTCCGACGTACTAGGTTTCGACGACCGATAACATCGACACACCCGTCGCTTCTCGATGTCGGACTGAGAGAACCCGGCGAGTCCGAGTTGATGCCCACGGACGCCGGGGTTGGGACAGATGCGGTGTCTGACGGGACCGGGACAGGTACGGTCACAACACCGTGTTTTAGGGTAGCCTAAGATTAGCAAAAAGCGTTACGGTTTAGGTTAGCCTAAAGCAGTTGGCGGAACTGAACACCGGTCGAACTGACTGGAGGCGGTGGATTCGCTCGGGCCGCGGTCGGACAAGAAAATCCTTAAGTCCTACCCGCGGATACGACAGAGTGCTGGGTTGGTGATCTAGTCTGGTTATGATACCTCCTTCACACGGAGGAAGTCGGCAGTTCAAATCTGCCCCAACCCATTTTCTGACTTCTCACAATCGAGAGCGAAGTTCGGTCACGCAGTGATATCACCGCCATCAGGTGACCAGACGCAAGCGGACGTTGGCCTCACACCAGCGGTTCTTCTCACAACCCTAAACAGTCGGAATCCGCCGAGCAACTCGGCGCTCTTGTCGATGCCATTCTGCTTCGTACCGCCGTAATCCAAGCGACACGCTACCATACCAGCACTCTCGTCCCATTGCGAAACAGTTTAACTGACCGGCCGGTTAGTACCGTTTAGACCTGACCGACCAGTCAGTCGACAGCCACAGATGCCCGAGGAAACCACCGACGAACTGATGCACGCCACTTACCGCGCGCTCTGCAAACACGGCTACGCGTCGTTGACGATGCGCGACATCGCCGACGAGTCCTCGAAGTGCAAAGCGACCCTTCACTACCACTTCGACGGGAAGCGTGACCTGCTGGTTTCGTTTCTGGAGTTTCTCAACGAGCGGTTCACTCGTAAGATAGCGGCCATCGACGCCGACGACCCGACGACACGATTGTTCGCGCTACTCGACGTCGCCTGTCCGGACGACGAAGCCGACGACTCCGACATGTTCCAGACGGCGATGCTCGAACTGACGGCACAAGCCCCGTACGAGACGGGCTACCGCGACAGACTACGCGAGTTCGAGACGTACCTGACCGGGGAGTTCGAGTCCGTGCTCCGCACGGGTATCGACGCCGGTGTGTTCGACGACGGCGTCGACCCGGAGCGAACCGCCGAGTTCCTCTTGACGACTATCAACGGAACGCAGACGCGACGGGCGGCGGTCGGTCACGACGCGGCAGAGATGAGACAGATGATATACGACTACGTAGAGACGACTGTGGTTTCGGACGAATCGCCCAGACGAACCGAGGTGCACGCCGAGTGAGCCTGCTCGACCGTATCGATAGCGTGTTCAAAGGCCCCGAGGACGTCGACCTCACCTCCGGCGGCATCGTGAGGCCGCTGTTCTACCTCTCGCTGCCCATCGTGCTGACGAACCTGATGCAGACGGCGTACAACCTCGCCGACACCTTCTGGTTGGGTCAGTTCGACACGAACGCGCTCGCAGCAATCAGTTTCGCGTTCCCGATGGTGTTCTTACTCATCTCTATCGGGACGGGCTTCTCCGTCGCAGGCAGCGTTCTCGTCGCCCAACACACCGGCGCGAACGACGAGGAAAAAGCAGAGTACGCCGCCTCCCAGACGGTGACGTTCTCGCTTCTCGCCGCACTCGTTCTCGGCCTCGTCGGCTTCGTGTTCGTCGAGCAACTGCTGAGCGTCTTCGGCGCGTCTCCCGACGTGTTGCCGTTGGCGACGAGTTACATGCAGGTCATCTCGCTCGGCCTGATGTTCATGTTCGGCTTCTTCGTTTTCGTCGCACTGATGCGCGGCTACGGCGACACCGTGACGCCGATGCTCGTCATGTTCGGCTCGGTCGTGCTCAACATCTTCCTCGACCCGTTTCTCATCTTCGGGTTCGACAACAATCCCCTCTTCACGATGCTTGGACTGGAGGGTCTGCAGACGACGCTGTTTGCGATGACCGGCTACACCGGGTCGGGCATCACCGGTGCGGCCGTCGCCACCATCTTCTCGCGTGCGCTGGCGCTCGTCGTCGGGTTGGCTATCATGTTCAACGGCACGCGGGGCGTGCAGATTCACCTCCGTGATATGGTCCCGAACTTCGGCTACGCGCGGAAACTCCTCGCCATCGGTCTTCCGGCCTCTGTGGAAGGCTCGGGTCGCGCTATCTCCATCAACCTGCTGCTCATCGTCGTCGGGTTGTTCTCGACGAACGTCGTCGCCGCCTACGGTGTCGGGACGCGCGTGCTGTCGGTTATCTTCCTGCCGGCGCTGGCCGTCTCCCGCGGCGTGGAGACGATGACCGGACAGAACATCGGCGCGGACAAACCCGACCGGGCCGAGAAGGCCGCCAACAGCGCGGCGTTGACGATGTTCGTCGTGCTCTCGATTTTGGGAGTCCTCACGTGGTTCACCGCCCGGCCCATCGTCGGCATCTTCACCGACAACCAGGAAGTCATCACCATCGGCGCGGAGTTCCTCCGCTACGTCGCGCCGACGTTCGGCTTCATCGGCATCGTCCAGTCGTTTATCGGAAGCTTCCGCGGGGCGGGCAAGACGCTCGTCGCCGCGGTCATCTCGGTGTCGATGCTCGGCCTCATCCGTCTCCCAGTGGCGTTCTTCGGGGCGACGGAGTTCGGGTTCGGCCTCGGGTCGTCGGGTATCTGGCTGGGCTTCGCCGTCTCGAACGTCATCGGTGGAATCGTCGCGTTCCTGTGGTATCGCCGGGGGACGTGGCGCGACAAAGACCTCTCGTCGGACCGCAGTTTCGGTAACGTCGACGCGGAACCGACCGACGACTGAGACGCGACATCGACTCTCCTTTCGTTCGACTGTCCGAACTCCGACTAGCCGGGCCTCGATTATCCCGACTTCGACCACCCGGACGTCGACTACTCGGTCCCAGTCGACGCCTCCGCGTTCTCGGCCGATGGATGGTCATCCCGACGGAACGGTCTTCTCAGCCTGCGAAACCATCAATATCCGGCGTTCGCTATCGTCGTTTCGGATGGAACTGCTGTTTCGACTGCTCGTCGCCGGGTTCGTCATCGTCGCACCGTCGGCGCTGTTTCTCGGTCTCTGGCACGGCCTCCACAAACTCCGAGACGACCGACTCATCGAACGAATGCTCGACGAGACCGACGACGAGTTCGGTCACCGGAGCAGGTTCATGTTGACACCGACAGCACAGCGGAGCAGACGGTCCAGTGCAATCGCCTGCCGTGCGTGCGGAACGCCGAATCCACGCAACGTCAGGTTCTGCCACGACTGTCTGTCGAAACTCGATAGCGCGTAGAGAGATAAAAGAGAGATTCGTCGACGGTGTGTGAACGACCGTCGATTCGTCGAGTCGGGTTCAGGCGCGACGGAGAACGACCGCAACCGCACCGAAGAGGCCGACGAGGGCGACGACGATGCCGAACCCGGGACCGGTGGTGCTGGTCTCGCCGCCTTCGGTCGTCTCGCTGGATTCAGTCGTTTCAGCGGCTTCCTCGCCTTCGGTGGTCGTCTCTTCGGCGGACTCACCGCTCTCGGTGGTCGTCTCCTCGGACGTCGACGTCGTGGTCTGCTCGCTCATGCCGTTTCCGGTCACGTACGCCGTACTGCTGATGGGTGCGCCGCCCTCCTGATAGGCGGCGTCGGCGGATTCGTTGAACATCTCGTTACCGTCGTCGGTGTAGGCGGTTGCGATGGTCACCTGGTCGCCGGTGAACGACTCGTTGAGCGACACCGTGAGGTTCGTCTGTTCGCCCGATTCGAGGTAGTCGGTGTGGCCAATGAGGTTGCCGCCCTCGTCGAAGATGGCGACGTAGCCGCCGTTCGAGAGGTTCGCTTCCTCGACGACGACGCTTTGGTTCTCGAGCGTCTGGTCGTTGTAGTCGAGGCTCGCGGTTCCGTTCGCGGAGTCGTTGGCGGCGCCGTCAGACTGTGCAGCGACCGTCCCCACCGTTGCCGGTGCGAGGAGGGCCATCGTCGCAGCGAGTACGGTGAACGCCACGACGGCGGTCAGCGCAGTGCGTCGGATTGTAGAGTTCGTCATTGTTGTCTCTGGTTCCGGCGTGCTCCGGTTGTCACGGTTCGTTTGCGTCCGGTGTACACCTGGAACTCGGACTACACGTTCACAACCTGTGGTAAATTGTCTTGGGAAACCGAACGTCCCATCCTCTCACGGCCCACGATACACCAGACCATGGCGTGGTGAGACACGGCGTTTATCTGTCGTGGTCGTTAGTGACGAACATATCAGATTCTCGAAAAACTCATAAGTGAGTAAATACTCAGTGCAACTGTGCACTGGAAACACCGCCGAAACGTTCCGACCGCAGAGCGAAAGAAGAAAGAAACCGACGCCGGCACTCGCTGGTCGTTCATCGCGGCCGCGACGATTGCCGCGTAAGCATCGTTCGAAGACTACACTCGCTGACGCTCAGTAGATGACCCTTCTTCGTGTCGGCGGCGTCCTCCCGGGCGTCGCCGACGACGATACATCGGACCGATAACACGGACCGATAACGCGATATCACCGTTCGACAGATATCTCTCACCAACGGACAGAACCTTCGCCGATTGACATTTATCGGAGTGTAACGTACGTGACCTATGAGCCACATCGCCGAGTTCGAACTCTCGAGTCCGGACCTCGCACTGATGTCTGTACTGGCTTCGGTGCCGTCGATGCAAATCCGTGTCGAGGAGGTGTTTTCGGCGGACGACTCCGCGCCGCTGTACCTGCTGTTTTGGGCGTCGGGTGGCGACTTCGAGGCGTTCGAGTCCGAACTCAACGCCGACGAAACCGTACTCTCGGTCGACGTTCTCGACACGTACGAGACACAGAAACTCTACCGCGTACAGGTCGACCCGGAGGTGACGCTGTACCCCTTGTCGGCACTCGTCGGCGCGTCCCGACTCGAGGTGACTGCGACTCACGAGGGCCTCGACGTCCGGATGCGGTTTCCCGACCGAGACGCTCTCGCAACGTTCCGTCACCGTCTCCGCGACCACGACGTGTCGTTCACGCTGAAACGACTGTACACACCCGACAGTCCCGACACGACCGAACAGTACGGCCTGTCCGAAAAGCAGCGTACCGCCCTCCGGTCGGCGGTACGAATCGGCTACTTCGACGTGCCGCGGCGCGCGAGTCTCGACGAACTCGCCGAGGAGTTGGGAATCTCCGGACAGGCGGCGTCAGAACGCTTGCGTCGCGGAACGACGGCGCTCGTCCGCAACACTATCGGCGTCGAACCGTAACGAACGAAGAAAGACTCGGCCGAGTCGCCCGATTAGAGGAACGACTCGATGTTGTCGGCGACTTCCTCGGGAGTGTCGCCGACGGGGACGCCCGCGTCGTTGAGGGCGCTGATTTTGCTCTCTGCGGTGCCGGTGCCGCTGCCGGAGACGATGGCACCCGCGTGGCCCATGCGCTTGCCCGGCGGCGCGGTCCGGCCGGCGATGAAGCCAGCGACGGGCGTGTCCATGTTCTCGTCGATGAACGCGGCCGCTTCCTCCTCGTCCTCGCCACCGATTTCACCGCACATGACGACGGCGTCGGTTTCGTCGTCCTCCTCGAACAGCGAGAGGGCGTCGACGAAGTCCGTGCCGATGATGGGGTCGCCGCCGATGCCGATGGCGGTGGTCTGGCCGATACCGCGGGCGGTGAGGTTGTCGACGACCTGGTACGTCAGCGTCCCCGAACGGGAGACGAGACCGACGTTACCGTCGGAGAAGATGTTTCCGGGGAGGATGCCGAGTTTCGCTTCGCCGGGGGTGATGATGCCCGGGCAGTTCGGACCGAGCAGACGGGTGTCGGTCTCGGAGAGACGCTTGTTCACCTTCGCCATGTCCTGAGTCGGAATACCCTCCGTGATGGCGACGGCGAGGTCGAGGTCCGTGTCGAGCGCCTCGAAGATGGCGTCGGCGGCGAACGCCGGCGGGACGAAGATGACCGACGCGTCGGCGTTCTCCTCGCGGACGGCCTCGTCGACGGTGTCGTAGACGGGGATGCCGTCGACTTCCTGACCGCCCTTACCGGGCACCGCGCCCGCGACGACGTTCGTGCCGTAGGCTTCCATCTGGCCGGTGTGGAACTTGCCCTCGCCACCGGTGATGCCCTGTACCACTACGCGAGTGTCGTCGTCGACTAAGATGCTCATTGGCTCGCCTCCTGGGCGTTTTCGACCGCACGCTGAACCGCATCCTCCAGCGTCTCTTCGACCTCCACGAGGTCGGTGTTCAGAATCTCCATGCCTTCCTCGGCGTTCGTGCCGGCGAGGCGGACGACGACCTTCTTCGGAATCTCGTCGAAGGATTCGAGCGCCTCGTTGATGCCTTTGGCCACCTCGTCGCCGCGGGTGATGCCGCCGAAGATGTTGAAGACGACGGCGTCGACGTTCTCGTCGGAGAACACCATGTCGAGCGCGTTCGTCACGCGTTCGGCTTTCGCGCCGCCGCCGATGTCGAGGAAGTTAGCGGGTTTGCCGCCGTAGTAGTCGACGAGGTCGAGCGTCGTCATGACGAGACCCGCGCCGTTGCCGATGATACCGACGTTACCGTCGAGGCGGACGTAGTCGAAGCCGTACTCACCGGCTTTCTGTTCGAGGTCGTCCTCGTACGTCTCGTCTTCCATCTCGGCGAGTTCCGGTTGTCGGAACAGCGCGTCGTCGTCGATGTTCATCACGGCGTCGGCGGCGACGACGTCGCCGTCGCTCGTAATCATCACCGGGTTGATTTCGATGTCGGAGGCGTCGCGTTCCTCGTAGAGGTCGTACAGCGTCGTCAGAATCGAGGAGACGCCGCGAGCGACCGACCGGTCGACGCCCGCATTGTAGACGGCTTTCCGGGCCTGATACGGGTGCAGACCGAACGCCGGGTCGATGTGTTCACGAGCGATGGCGTCGGGGTTCTCCTCGGCGACTTCCTCGATGTTGACGCCGCCCTCGGTGGAGACCATGGCCACGGGCTTGCCCTCGCCGCGGTCCATCGTGACACCGACGTACAGTTCGTTCGTGAAGTCGACGCCGGCCTCGACGAGCACCTGGTCGACCGTGTAGCCTTTCAGGTCCATCCCGAGGATGTCGTCGGCGTACTCTCGGGCCTCGTCGGCGTCTGAGGCGAGTTTGATGCCGCCGGCCTTGCCGCGGCCACCGACGTGCACCTGCGCCTTGATTGCGACCGGATAGCCGATCTCCTCGGCCGCCGACACTGCCTCGTCGACGCTCGCCGCGAGTTGAGAATCCGGAATCGGAATTCCGGCATCGGCGAAGATGTCCTTCGCCTGATACTCGTGAAGCTTCATGCGTACGTGTGAGGGTTCGACTGGCGCTTAAATCCCGTTCATTCGTGACACAGCGACGCGTGGTTGTTGTCAGTGTCGCGCGCTTTCCTCGGGTGAACGTTCCTCCACGGGTCGGGCGTCGAACGCTCTCGTTCCCCTTATCGAGTGTGTTGGGTCAACCTTCCGAAAGAAGACTCAATACGGATGAACGCGTATGGTATGTCGTCTCGTAGTGTCCGGTCACTCGCGCCCACGATACATCCACGCTACGGGGCGTCTCGGTTCGGCGAGACGCGGTGGTCCGGCGGTGTGGGACCACCGCGTCGGACTGAGTCTTTATTCGTTCTCGGTGAGAGCCACACCCATGTCAGTACTCGACCGTTTCGACCTCTCGGGACGGACCGCTATCGTCACCGGCGGCAACCGCGGTATCGGCCGCGAAATCGCCGACGCACTCGCGGAAGCGGGCGCGAACGTCGTCGTCGCCAATCGAAGTGAAGACTCCGGAGAGACTGCCGCCGAGGAACTCGCCGACGACTGGGATGTCGAGACGCTCGCCGTCCCCGTCGACGTGGCGGACGAAGCAGAAGTAGAGGCGATGGTCGACGCGACGGTCGACCGCTTCGGCGGCGTCGACGTGCTCGTCAACAACGCGGGCATCGTCGTCCACGAGGCCGCCGAGGAGATGACCGTCGACGAGTGGGACGCGGTGATGCAGGTCAACGTCCGCGGCGTCTTCCTCTGCTCGAAGTACGCCGGAATCGAGATGATGGAGTCAGGTGGGACGATTCTCAACGTCTCGTCGATGTCGGCGCGAATCGCCAACTACCCGCAGCGACAGGTCGCCTACAACGCCTCGAAGGGCGCAGTCGAATCGTTCAGTCGGCAACTGGCATCCGAGTGGGCCGAACACGACATCCGAGTCAACTGCCTCGCACCGGGCTACATTCGGACGGACAACACCGACCAAGCCGACGACGTGGACCCGAACATCGACGAGGTGTGGCGCTCGGAGATGCTGATGGACGAGATTCCCGGTCCCGAAGCGGTCGCACCCGCGGCGCTGTATCTCGCCAGCGACGCCTCGTCGTACGTGACGGGCGCGTCGCTCGTCGTCGACGGCGGCTACACGGTCAGATAGGTTAGATACGCTCAGGTAGCCGGACGCTACTTCTTTTCGTTCTCTTCGGCGTACAGCCGTACCAGACGGCACTCCGGGCAGACGTAGCCGTGAACCGACGGCGTCCGTTTGAGGCCGAGTTTGCCCAACAGCCCCTCGCGTGCGTGTTCGGTCCACAGTTTCAGGCGCTCCTGTTGCATCGTCGTCACGGGGTCCGCTCGCTCCATCGTCACGCCGCAGTCGGGACAGCGGTGCGTATCCGAGGACATACCGACCGTAGGAGTGCGCGGGCGAAAGGCGTTGGCGTCGCACGTATCGTCTCGGAGGCGTCGGCATCGAGACTCTCGGCTACACGTCGGCGTAAAATCGAACCAAGCCGCACTCCGGACAGAGCATCGCGTCGACGTATTTGCCTTTCAAATCGAGCGCACCGAGGATGCCGCCACCAGAGTCGATGCGGATGCCGTCACCACTGTAGCTGGTGTTGTGGTCGACGTTCTTCAACTGTACGTCGCAGTCGGGACAGCGGGGAGCCATGGCTCTGCGCACGTCGCCTCCTTTTATCGCTTTTGCGGACCACGAACGAACTATGCGCGCAGCCAGATTCCACGAACACGGTGGCCCCGAAGTACTGACCGTCGACGACGTCGATTCGCCGGAACCCGGCTATGGTGAAGTCGTCGTCGACGTTCGCGCCATCGGCGTCAACCCCGTAGACACCTACTTCCGCGAGGGTGCGTACCCCGTTCCCTCGCTGCCGTTCACGCCGGGGTCTGACCTCGCGGGCGTCGTCGACGCCGTCGGAGAGGGCGTCGACCGATTCGTACCCGGCGACCGCGTGTTCGGAACGGGACTCGGCAACGGAATGCACGGCACCTACGCCGAGGAAGTCGCCGCACCCGCGGAGTTTCTCGCAACCCTGCCGGAAGGGGCCTCCTTCGAAGACGGCGCGGCGCTGTCGCTCGTCGGTATGACCGCGTGGCAGGCACTCGTCGCGCACGCGAATCTGGAACCCGCCGAACTCGCTCTCGTCCACGGTGGCAACGGCGGCGTCGGCCACGTCGCCATCCAACTCGCGGAGACGATGGGTGCGCGGGTGCTGACGACGGCGAATCCGGAGTACCGCGACAGGCTGGAATCGCTCGGCGCGGAGACGGTGTTCGACTACGGTCGAAGCGACCTCACCGACGCCGTCCAGCAGGTGGGCGCGCCAGAGGTCATCGTCGACACGCGGATGGACGAGTACATGCAGTTCGACGCCGACGTCGCCGCGCAGGGCGCGCGCGTCGTCTGTCTCGGCAACTCGACGGAGCAGGCGGGACTGTCGGCCGTCGGCGCGGCCAAGAGCAAAGACGTGCGCTTCCAGTTCATGACGATGTACAACACGCCCGACAAGGCGGCGGTGTTGGCGCGTCTCGGTGATTTGCTCGCACGCGGTGAGGTCGTCCCGGAAGTCGAACGGACGTACAGTCTGGACGAGGCGGGCGAGGCCCAGCGCGCCGTGTTGGAGGACAGCTTCCTCGGAAAACTGGTCATCACGCCGTAGGTCCGAAGCGAACTTCCGGTCCTTGAGACCCCCGTAGAAAAGTCAGCCAAAAACACTTATAGAACAACCAACCGAAAACGCCGCATGGAGTTCACGGGTTACTGGCTCGTTTTCATGATGGTCATCTTTCTCGTCGGCTCCGTGTTCGCCAAAACTGCGAACCAACGGCGGACCCACTTTTTCGCCGGGGCGGCGTTGCTGGTGGCTCTGGTTCACAGTTTCGTCGCGGAGTTCGAGCCAATGGTGCTTCTCGTGCCGGTTTTCATGTTCGTCGCACTTTACTACGGATACAAAGCCGCGTTAGAGCGTGAGGCACCGAACTGGTACAGTTGGTATCAACGTCAGGACTGAACGACGACGTCGCTCGGTGGCAGCGAAACCCACAAAACAGATAACGAACCGACAGAACCGACCCCCATGCAACGCTGGGAGTACAAGACCCTCCGCATCGACAGCGGTTTCCCGATATTCTCGTCCGATACGAACCCCGAAGTCGAACTGAACGAACTCGGCGACGACGGCTGGGAACTCGTCGACACCATCATCGCCACCGGTTCCAGCGGCACAGAAACGAAGTCGCTCATCCTCAAGCGGCCGAAAGACAGTGCAGAGTAGTTTCGAGCCGACCACGCGTTCGAATCCGGTCGTCTCCGCATGAACCGTCGTCAGTTTCTAGGGTTCGGCGGTGCCGCCGCAGTCGCTTCGCTCTCGGGGTGTCTCGCCGACCCGGGGAGAGACGGTGGCGTTCTACAGGTGTATCCGACCCGAACGCCGCCGAACGCGACGGTGACGGAGGCATCGAGCGTCGAGAACCAGCCGATACGCCGAGGTTTGGACGAAGCAGACAGTACCGACAGCGTCGTCGACATGGACGTGGCAGCCGACGACTACGACGCCGTCGCCGAGGCGCTCTCGTCGCTGCCGTGGTACAGTCGCTCCGAGTACGACTCGTCGTATCTCTCCGGGGTCTACCTCCGCTACCGGGAGTCGACGTACGTCGCTGTTCTTCTGCCGTACTGCTCTGAGTCGCAACTGTGGGACACCAGCAGCGAACGTGGCGAGTACAGTTGGGGCGGTTGCACCACCGTCGACCCCTGACTCGGTCCGCACTGCGTGAACGCTGCGCCGCGATTTTATGCCCCTCGCGGCCGACCGTATCGTGTATGACAGTGAGCTTCGACTTCAGCGACAGAGTCGCCGTCGTCACCGGCGCGTCGGGTGCGCTCGGCAGTGCCATCGCGGAGGCGTTTCGAGATGCGGGTGCGACCGTCGCCGCCTGCGACGTGGTGGAACCGAGCAGCGACGACGCCCAACTCGACGCCGACGACGGCATCGAGTTCTACAAAGCCGACTTCACCGACGAGGCGGCCGTCTCCGAGACGATGGACCAAATCGCCGACGACCACGGCCGAATCGACTACCTCGCCAACATCGCCGGAACGTGGCGCGGCGGGTCGCCAATCGACGAGACAGAACTCGACACGTTCGACTTCCTCTTCGACGTGAATCTGAAGACGATGTTTCTCGCCTCCAAACACGCAATTCCCCACCTGAAGAACCAAGAGGGGTCAATCGTCTCCGTCTCCGCTCGGTCGTCGCTCGAAGGCGGCGAAGGCGACGGCATCTACCGAGCGTCGAAGGCGGGCGTCCGACTCCTGACCGAGACCATCGCCGAGGAGAACAAAGGGACGGTGCGAGCCAACGCCGTCATGCCGAGCGTCATCGACACACCGATGAACCGCGAGATGATGGAAGACGCCGACTTCGACAAATGGGTCAAGCCCGCCGAAATCGCACGAGTCGTCATGTTCCTCTGCTCTGATGGGGCCGAGGTGACGAGCGGTGCGGCCGTTCCTGTGTACGGCGAGGCCTGAGTCGAAAACTGGACGGATACGTTATTTTCTCCAGTATTGTACGAAACTAACCCAGTCCCGACTTCGATGTTCAGCTTTGGCCGACATTTGTCCATCTCGTACTCGCATCTCGCCCGGCTATCTCGTAAACCACTTCAATTCCGTTCCCAAATAGGGGACACATGAGTGAACGTGAAACATGGGCCACGAGGGCAGGATTCATCCTCGCGGCCGTCGGTAGCGCAGTGGGATTAGGAAACATCTGGCAGTTCCCGTTCAAAACAGCGGAGTTCGGTGGGGCGTCGTTCCTCATCGTCTACCTCATTGCTGCTGTAGCAATCGGACTGCCGGCGATTCTCGCGGAGTTCGTCATCGGTCGGCGCTCGAACCTCAACGCCATCAGCGCCTTCAAGAAGTTGGGGTATCCGGGATGGCGGTTCGTCGGCGTGTTAGGCCTCTTTACTGGGTTTTGGATTCTATCGTACTACAGCGTCGTCGGCGGGTGGGTGCTGCGGTACATCTACGGGAGTCTGACCGGTGCGTACTTCGCCGACTCCGCGGCGTACTTCGGTGAAGTGTCGATGGGACTGGGTGCGCTCGCACTGCACGCGGTGTTCATGACGCTCGTCGTCGGCATCGTCGCCGCCGGCATCGAAGACGGTATCGAGAAGGCGACCAAACTCATGGTTCCGAGTATCGTCGTCATCCTCATCGGACTCGCGGCGTGGGCGTTCACGCTCCCGAACGCGGGCGCGGGCTACGCGTACTTCCTCTCGCCGGACTGGAGCCAGTTCCAGCTTACCGTCGAGTTCACGCCGCTGCCGTCGTTCGGCGGTCCGCTCGCCGAAATCATTCCGTTCGCGGTCGGTCAGGCGTTCTTCTCGCTCTCGCTCGGGATGGGCGCGATGATTACGTACGCTTCCTACATCGACGGTGACGAGAGCCTCCTCGGTGACGGCGTCACCATCGTCACGCTCAACACGTTCGTCGGCGTGCTCGCTGGCCTCGTCGTGTTCCCACTGCTTTTCGCACAGAACGTCGACCCGGCGACGAGCGGTGCGGGCGCGGTGTTCGTCAGCATCGCCAGCGCCTTCGGCGACCTGCCCGCCGGGCAGATTCTCGGCGCGGTGTTCTTCATCGTCGTACTCATCGCGGCGCTATCGTCGGCTATCAGCCTGCTCGAAGTCGTCGTCTCCTACGTCATCGACAACTACGCGCTGAGTCGCCCGCAGGCGGCCGTCGCCCTCGGCACCCCTATCTTCCTGTTGGGTATCCCTTCGGCGATGAACACCGCGTGGCTGACGTGGTTCGACAACCTCGCGTACCAACTGCTGCTGCCGTTGTCGGTACTCAGCATCCTGCTGTTCGTCGGTTGGGTGTTCGCACGCAGCGCACTCGACGAGATCCGCCGCGGTGCGGCTATCGGGAAGGGAGCCAGTTCGGCGTGGCTGTGGGCGGTTCGCCTCGTCGTCCCCATCGGCGTCGTGCTCACGCTCCTGCTCGGTATCCAGACGCTGTTCGTCGGCGGCGCAATCGTCCCGCCGCTCTAAAAAAAACAACCAACAAACAGGTTACGAATCGTCACCGAATATGGCGATTCGGCGATAAATTTTCTCGGAATCGGCCGCAGTAGCGGCCATTAACCGTTATTGTACGTAGTTGAGAGTTCTTCGACTCGAAACGCACTTTAACCGTGTCGGGGCAATGCGAAGCAATGACACGAGACGGGCGGGCGGTACACACATGACACGAGAGACTTGGGGCACACGAGTCGGGTTCATCCTCGCCGCGGTCGGAAGCGCGGTCGGTCTGGGCAACATCTGGCGGTTCCCGTGGGTCGCCGCCGAACAGGGTGGGAGCGCCTTCCTCGCCGTCTATCTTCTCATCGTTCTCGCCATCGGCGTCCCCGGCCTGCTCGGCGAGTTCGTCATCGGCCGGCGCTCGAACCGAAACCCCGTCGGCGCGCTTCGCTCGCTGTCAGGGTCGAAAAACTGGGGTCGAATCGGTTTCTTCAGCGTTATCGCGTCCGTCGCACTGCTGTCGTTCTACAGCGTCGTCGGCGGGTGGATTCTCCGCTACTTCGTCGAGAGCGGCGCTGCTCTGCTCGGCGGCGGCGCGCCGTACTTCTCGAATCCCGGCGAGTACTTCGGCGCGGCCGCGTTCGGTCTCGACGCCGTGTTCTTCCACGTGCTGTTTCTCGCGCTCACCGCCGGTATCGTCCTCGCGGGCGTCCGCCGCGGTATCGAAGTCGGGACGACAGTGATGATGCCGGCAGTGTTCGTGCTGCTCGTCGCGCTGGCGGTGTGGGCGTCGACGCGCACCGGTGCCGCCGGCGGCTACGAGTTCTTCCTCCGCTTCGACGTGGCGACCGTCCGCGAGAACTTCTTCCAAGTACTCGGTCCCGCCGCTGGACAGGCGCTTTTCACCCTCTCTCTCGGTGCAGGGACGATGGTCACGTACGCCTCGTACCTCGGCGAAGACCGCTCGCTCCCCACGGACGCGACGACTATCGCCGTTCTCAACACGACCGTCGGTGTCCTCGCGGGCCTCGTCGTGTTCCCGCTTCTGTTCTCGCTCGGCATCGACCCCAGTTCGACGGGAACGGGTGAGGGTGCGCTGTTCGTCGGCCTCGCGGGTGCGTTCTCGCAACTGCCCGGCGGCATCGTCATCGCCACGGCGTTCTTCGGCGTCGTCACGCTGGCGGCGCTGTCGAGTTCCATCAGCATGCTCGAAATCCCCGTCTCGTATCTCGTCGACGAACACGGGATGGAGCGCCGTAGCGCCGTCGGCCTCCTGATGGTGCTCGTCACAGTGACCGGCACCGTCTGCGCGCTCCGACCCGGTATCTTCGGCTTCGTCGCCGGGACGCTCGTCGACATCCTGCTCACCGCCGGACTGGCGGTGTTCCTCGTCTTCGTCGGCTGGGTGATGGGCCGAGATGCCCTCGAAGAGTTCCGCGCCGGTAGCGGGCCGGTCGCCCGCGCGCTGGCGGACCCGTGGCGGGTCGCCGCCGGCGTCGTCATTCCGCTGTTCCTCGTGTTCACGCTCCTGACGACGTTCGGCGTCGACGCGCAGGTCGGCTTTTGGCCCACCGTCGCCATCGCGGCCGTCGTCGCCGCCGCCGTCATTCTCGGCGCGCGCGCCTCGCGGCGACTGCCGAAGGCGAACTAGTCGGGTCAGTCGTTCGGACACTCGGGCGCTCGGACGCTCGGGCGCTCCAGCACTGGAGTGCTCAGGCGCTGTTGATGAATCCGCCGTCGACGACGATGGATTCGGCGGTGACGTACGATGCGAGGTCGCTGGCGAGGAACGTCGTGATGCCGGCGACTTCTTTGGGTTGCCCGAACCGGCGGAGCGGAATCGTCTGTTTCAGTTGCTCGCCCTCTTCGGTGCCGACCATCGGCGAGTCCTTCGTCGTCATCGCCGTCTCGATGACGCCCGGATGGATGACGTTCACGCGAATATCGTCGGGTCCGAGTTCCGCCGCGAGTGCGTAAGTGAACAGTCGAACACCGCCTTTTGCCGCCGAGTACGGTGTGATACCACCGTAGCCGACGATACCGGCGACGCTCGACATGTTGACGATGCTGCCGCCTTCGCCGCGTTCGACCATCCGAAGCGCCGCCGCTTTCGACCCGTTGACGACGCCGTCCATGTTGATTCGCATGAGGTTTCGATACTCGTCCAAATCGAGGTCGACGAGTGGCGCTTGCGGACCGACGATACCCGCGTTGTTCACCATCACGTCGACGCCGCCGAACTCGTCCGCGGCCTCGACGGCGGCGACACAGTCGTCGTACTCTGAGACGTCGCACTCGACGAACGTCGCCTCGCCGCCGTACTCTGCGACGAGTTCGTGCGTCGGTGTCCCGCCCTCGCGTGGGTCTTCGCGGATGTCGGCGACGACGACCGACGCGCCGTGTTCGGCGAACTGTTCGGCGATTGCACGCCCGTTGCCGCTCGATGCACGGTAACTACTGCCGTCTTCCCGTTCAGGAGTGTCATTGCGGGAGAGTGAACGTCAAATGGTACCATAGCACTTGGTACATACGGGCTGATACGTCGCGTCGACGACAAGTACGACATCGAGGCGGTGTTCAGCGCCGAACCGGCCGCAAAGTAGGTCAAAATATCGACAGCTGTCGAACCATGTTTTGCCGTATTGCGGAAACCCTTTTGCACATCGAACGGACGTTCGTGACAATGCACGTTGGTGGTCCGGTATGACGATGGACGACCGTATCGACGAACTCCGCCAGAAACGCGACGAAGCGCGCAAGGGCGGCGGTGAACATCGAATCGAGTCCCAACACGACAAGGGGAAGATGACGGCGCGCGAGCGCATCGACTACTTCCTCGACGACGGGACGTTCCACGAGTTCGACCAGTTCCGCACCCACCGGACCCACAAGTTCGGGATGGAGGAGAAACAGCTGTACGGCGACGGCGTCGTCACGGGCTACGGCGAAGTCGACGGCCGTACCGTCTTCGTCTTCGCACACGACTTCACCGTCTTCGGCGGCTCGCTCGGCGAAGTGTTCGCCGAGAAAGTCTGCAAACTGATGGACCAAGCGATGGAAGTCGGCGCGCCCATCATCGGTCTCAACGACTCCGCGGGCGCGCGGATTCAGGAGGGTGTCACCTCGCTCGGCGGGTTCGCCGACATCTTCACGCGCAACCAGAAAGCCAGCGGCGTCGTCCCGCAGATTTCGTCCATTATGGGCCCCTGTGCGGGCGGCGCGGTGTACTCGCCCGCCATCACCGACTTCATCTTCATGGTGAAGGACACGAGTCACATGTTTATCACCGGCCCCGACGTCATCAAGACGGTCACCGGTGAGGAAGTGACGTTCGAGGAACTCGGCGGGGCCGTAACCCACTCGTCGACGTCCGGCGTCTCGCATTTCGCCGTGGACTCCGAGGAGGAGGCGCTCGACGAAATTGCCCGCCTGCTCTCGTATCTCCCGCAGAACAACGTCGAGGACCCGCCGCGCGTCGACCCGTGGGACGACCCCGAACGCGCCGACGAGGAACTGACGAACATCGTTCCCGACCAGCCTCGAAAGCCGTACGACATGCACGACGTCGTCGACCGCGTCTGCGACGAACAGTCGTTCTTCGAGGTCCACGAGGACTTTGCGAAGAACATCCTCGTCGGCTTCGCACGCCTCGACGGCCACTCGGTCGGCGTCGTCGCCAACCAACCCCGAGTGAACGCCGGGACGCTGGACATCCAAGCCTCCGAGAAAGGCGCGCGTTTCGTCCGCTTCTGCGACGCGTTCAACATCCCGATTCTGACGTTCGTCGACGTGCCGGGCTTCCTTCCCGGCACCGACCAAGAACACAACGGCATCATCCGCCACGGCGCGAAACTGCTGTACGCGTACTCCGAGGCGACGGTTCCGCTGCTCACCGTCATCACGCGCAAAGCCTACGGCGGCGCGTACGACGTGATGGCCTCGAAACATCTGGGCGCGGACGTCAACTACGCGTGGCCGACGGCCGAAATCGCCGTCATGGGGCCGCAGGGTGCAGTAAATATCCTCTACCGCGAGGAACTCGCCGAGGCCGACGACCCCGACGCCCGCCGCGACGAACTCATCGAGGAGTACCGCGAGGAGTTCGCCAACCCCTACACGGCGGCGGACCGCGGGTTCCTCGACGACGTCATCGAACCGACGGAGACGCGCGCGCGCCTCGTGGACGACTTGCACATGCTGAAGTCGAAACGCGAACAGACGCCGGACAAGAAACACGGGAACCTTCCGATATGAGCCTCGACGCCGACGCGACGGACGAGGACGCCGACGAGGCGTCGGCCGACGATGTCGACGGCACTGACGCTGGCGCGGATGGCAAGACGACGCGGGCGCGTCTCGATGATTCGACCGACCTCGTGATTCCCGCCGACGCCGACGCTGACGAGGCGGCGGCCATCGCGGCCGTCGTCGGCGCACACCTCCGCGACCAACAGGTGGCCGCGGCCGCGGCCGCCTCGGAGTCAGAGGAGACGTGGAACGGCGAGCGCTGGCGGTTCGCCGGGCGCGTCGCCGCGTTGCAGGGCCGGTCGGTTCGCGTCCCTGAGGGCGCACCCACGGACGCGTGGACTGCGGCCGGTCGGACCGACCGGTTCTGACCATCGGGTTCGGCTCCCTCTCGACGTCATACAACGGTAGACAAATTTCTGATATATACTCGTCTGATTATTCCTGTTCGGTGTCGTACAGCCGTCAGGTAGGTATACTGACCACTCTACGGAAGCGACAGTTCACCGAGCGCTTTTGGTCGTCGCCTCCGAGGTTCACACAGTATGGCAGACACAGACGTTCCGACCGAAGAGAAACCCTCCCGGAGCGACGGTGGTCGGCCAACGGCTTCGGCGGAGTCGGAGTCCTCACAGCCGACTGCGTTGACTCTCGGCGATTTGGTCGGAACGACCGAACAGGACCGAACTGGTCCGTCTTCGGCATGGCTGTTCCGTCACGGACTGTACATCGGGGCGATTCTCCTCATCGGCTTCGTCGTTCTCCCGGAACTGATGCTGTCGGTCGGGTCGGGATGGCCCGTCGGTATCGCGTGGGCGTTCGCCGAGTCGCTTCGCTACGGGGCAGTCATCCTCGCCGGCATGTACGCACTGAACGTCGCCGTCTCCGACGCCCTCGAACGATAACTGTCTCGCCGCCGGTTGCCTCTCTGCCCTTGTCTACCCGCTCGCTTCGCCTCTCGTAGAATCGTAGCCGACGAGGAGACTCGGGAGTACGACGCCAAATCCGAGTAGTACGGCGGTGTACGTCCACCCCGGCCAGTCGGTCAGCGACGTGAGCGCGAAATACGCCACCGTCGTCGGGACGACGCAGGCGAGGATAATCGCGTTCTCGCGGGAGACCATACCACGAACTCGGCCGACGACCGAAAGTAGCTGTCGCTCGCCCCCTAAAACGCCTCGGAAACGAAGAGCGGACGCCCGTTCAGACGACGGTCCAGTCGTCAAGGATGAGGCCGTCGACGCCGTTGGAAATCAACTGTTCGGCAGCTGTCGCGGTCGGAACGGTCCACGCGTTGACGGCGAATCCGGCGTCGTGTGCCGCCTCGATGTGACCGGGTTCGTCGAGACAGAGTCGGTACTCGGGGTGAAGAAACGAACAGCCGAGTTCCATCGCCGTCTCGACGTTTCGGTCCCACGATTCGGCGAACAGGAGTGCGGTGTCGAGGTCACCCACTGCGTCGAGTTCCGAGAGCGCCTCGGGCAGAAACGAGGAGACGAACACCTCGTTCGGAACGCGCTCGCAGTGGTCGACAATCTCCCCGGCCATCCCTCGATGTTTGAGTTCGACGTTCACCGCAGTGTCGTCGGGAACCGCAGTCAGGAGGTCCGAGAGGAGCGGAACCGTCACGTCGACGCTCGTGTGAGACTCGGCGCTGCGCTGTCGCTCGGGAGCGGCGGCGGTGTCGACGGTGTCCACGGGGTCGACGCCGCGGACGACGAGGTCACGCAGGTCGTCCCACGGCGTCTCGCGGACGCGACCTGACCCGTCTGTGAGGCGGCCGAGCGTCTCGTCGTGGAAGACGACGAGTTCGCCGCTCGCACACCGTTGGACGTCGATTTCGACGGCATCGACGTGCGGTGCGGCGCGTCGAACCGCCGCAACGGTGTTTTCGGGCGCGTGAGCGGGACACCCGCGGTGGCCGATGAGCTGCATAGCTTCCCGTTGGACCGAAGATACCTCAACTCGGCGGGTAGTGTCGTCAACCCATCCCTGTTCGAACGTTGACGATATCGAACCCGGACCGATAGAATGAGGTTCCACATACGAATAGGGAAAAGCAAGAAATGTTCAGTAAGGTTCTCGTCGCCAACCGTGGAGAAATCGCGGTGCGCGTGATGCGCGCCTGCAAAGAACTCGGCGTCCGGACCGTCGCCATCTACAGCGATGCCGACAAACACGGCGGACACGTCCGCTACGCCGACGAAGCGTACAACGTCGGCCCCGCGCGCGCCGCCGACTCCTATCTCGACCAAGAGGCTATCCTCGAAGCGGCCGAGAAAGCCGGCGCGGACGCGATTCACCCCGGCTACGGCTTCCTCGCGGAGAACGCGGAGTTCGCCCGCAACGTCGAAGAGAGCGAGTTCACGTGGGTCGGCCCGTCCGCGGACGCGATGGAGCGTCTCGGCGAGAAGACGAAAGCCCGCGCGCTGATGCAGGAAGCCGACGTCCCCGTCGTCCCCGGCACGACCGAACCCGTCGAGTCGCCGGACGAAGTGAAGGAAATCGCCGACGAGTACGGCTACCCGGTGGCCATCAAAGCCGAAGGTGGCGGCGGTGGCCGCGGCCTGAAAGTCGTCCAGAGCGAAGAAGAAGTCGAAGAACAGCTCGAAACTGCCCAGCGCGAGGGCGAGGCGTACTTCGACAACGCCTCCGTCTACGTCGAGAAGTATCTCGAAGCGCCGCGACACATCGAAGTCCAGATTCTCGCCGACCACCACGACAACGTCCGCCACCTCGGCGAGCGCGACTGCTCGCTGCAGCGCCGCCACCAGAAGGTTATCGAGGAGGCTCCCTCGCCGGCGCTGACCGACGACCTGCGAGAGCGCATCGGTGAGGCCGCCCGCCGCGGCGTCGCCGAGGCCAACTACACCAACGCCGGCACCGTGGAGTTCCTCGTCGAGGACGGCGAGTTCTTCTTCATGGAGGTCAACACCCGGATTCAGGTCGAACACACCGTTTCCGAGGAAGTGACGGGCCTCGACATCGTCAAGTGGCAACTGCGCGTCGCCGCCGGCGAGGAACTCGACTTCGAACAGGACGACGTCGAAATCGAGGGCCACGCCATCGAGTTCCGCATCAACGCCGAGAAATCCGCCCAAGAGTTCGCCCCCGCGACGGGCAAACTGAAGACGTACGACCCCGCCGGCGGCATCGGCGTCCGCATCGACGACGCGATGCGACAGGGCGACGAAATCGGCGGCGACTACGACTCGATGATTGCGAAACTCATCGTCGCCGCATCGGACAGAGAGGAGTGTCTCGTCCGCTCCGAGCGCGCGCTCGCCGAGTACGACATCGAGGGACTGGAGACCATCATCCCGTTCCACCGCCTGATGCTCACCGACGAGGCGTTCATCGACGGCGAGCACACGACGAAGTACCTCGACGAGGAACTCGACCGCGAGCGCATCGAACAGGCCGTCGAGAAGTGGGGGCCGACCGACGCCGGCGACGGCGACGACGACGAGGACGTCACCGAACGCGAGTTCACCGTCGAAGTCAACGGCAAGCGCTTCGAGGTGAACCTCGAAGAACGCGGTGCACCCGCCATCCCCGTCTCGGGCAACTCCAGTGGCAGTGGCAACAGCGCCCGTCGCCCGCCGAAGCCGAAAGACGACGGCGGCGACGACGAAGTCGTCATCGAAGGCGACGGCGAGACCGTCGCCGCCGAGATGCAGGGGACGATTCTCTCCGTCGACGTGGAGGAGGGCGACGAAGTCGCCTCGGGTGACGTGGTCTGCGTGCTCGAAGCGATGAAGATGGAAAACGACGTGACGACCCAGCGCGGCGGGACGGTCACGCAGGTGCTCGTCTCCGAAGGCGAGAGCGTCGACATGGGCGACGTGCTCATCGTCCTCGAATAGCGTCAGAATCGGTCAGCGAACTCTCTTCTCTCTCGTATTTTCGGTTGACTGGTCGACTGCTCGGGGAGGCGCTCGAAAAATCGGAGCGTCGCAGACGGGGTCCGACTCAGGGAGACGAACTACGTCTCAGACTCACGTCGTTTTCGGCGTCGACGTCGGGTCGTCGGCGTCGAGGCGAGATTCCTTCCGGTTGCGCAGCAGTCGCCGCGAACTCAGTATCACCGACTGAAGCAGCGCACCGGCCGCCGGTGCGGGGTCGTCCCACGCCGGGATGCTGTGTCTGTGGCGAGTGAGCGCGTTTCCGAACGACCCCAGCGAACTGATGGGGCGCTCCGAGAGGTTCTCGCCGAGCCATTTGAGGTCCTCGTAGAACAACCGCTGCATCCGCTCGCCGACCGGATACTCGCCGTCGTGCTGGGGCGTCTCGCCGCGCAGTTGCTGGTAGTGAAGCCACGGGAAGTCGACGCCGCAGGCGACGGCAAACGGCACCGACCCCCAGTACCGGCCGTTGACCTCGATGAGGTAGTACTCGCCGTCGTCGGTTTCCATGAACTCGACCATCGCCGGGCCGGTCCACTCCAGTGCCTCGATGACCTCCTCGGCGTACCGTTGCATCTTCTCGTCGCGCATCGACTCTAAGACGGCGGAGTTGCCACCTGACGAGGGGTACGTTCGAACGCGGCGCTCTTGGAACTGCGCGAGCACCTCTCCTTCGTCGGCGAGAACGACCGTCGCCGTCGTCTCGCCGGGGATGTACTCTTGGACGATGGGTTCGTGGCCTTTCAGGTGACTGTTGCGGCCGACGAGCACCTGGTACGTCGAGATGAGCGCCGCCTCCGTCTCGACGTAGTTCACGTCGTCGATGAGGTCCGTGTGCGCTTTTCCACCGTCGAGAACGGTTTTGCTGCGATACTTTACGACCGCCGGCAGCGACATCCCGCTGGCGAGGTCTACGACGTCGGTGTACTCTTTCTGCTGGCGAGTTTCGGGCGTCGGAACGTCGAGGTCGGCGGCGAGTTCGAAGAACGCCCCCTTGTCGTACACCTTGTCGAACGTCTCGGGGTCCTCGACGGCGACTTTCGTGCCGGTTGCCTCCAGTTCGGCTTTGTGGTGCGAACAGACGAGCGAACTCATGTCCGACACCGGCATCACGGCGAAGATGTCGTTGGCCGCGAGATACTCCCGAAGGTCGTCGACGAACCGTCGGTAGTCCGTCGATGGGTCCGGATACACGTATCTGTCGTCGGCGTACCGCGAGAACATGCCGAGGCCCGTCCGACTCGTGCCACCCACGGTCACGGGGACACCTTTCCGCCCCAAGGAACGAACGACGCGCAGCGCCGCCGGCCCGTCACCGTCCAACACCAGCACCCGCGGGGGGTCGGCCTCTCTCTCCGGTGCGGTCGGTTGTGACTCGGGGGGGTGCCGATTTGGCATGTGAAACAGAACGTCGTGCAAGGTGAAAAAGCCAGCATGAGCGATAGTTGACGTATAAATAAGGTTGTTGGCCGGATACAGTCGCTGGAACTGACTATATTTGAGTTTGAAAATCACACACCATTGTCAGCAATGCGAGACAGCCACAGCTGACGCGAGGGTCGCGGTCGAACACGTCGCAGTCCGAAAGGTGGCGGTCGGAGAAACCTCCATCTTGGGGAAAACGAGAACTGGCGTCGACGACTGACGGTCGACCGCCGCGTTCATGGCGACTGCCCACGGAGTCGCCGGCATGAGTGACACGCAGCGGGCGGTGCTCGCCGCCCTCTCGGAGGGTATCGTCTCCGGGCCGGTGCTCGCCGAGGAACTCGACATCTCCCGCGCGGCGGTGTGGAAGCAGATAGAAGCGCTGCGAGCGGACGGGTTCGTCGTCGAGAGTACGGATGCGGGGTACGAACTGGTCGACGTCCCGGAGTTCGGCGGCGCAGCGGTCTCGCTCGGACTCGACGCCCCCGTGACCGTCGAGTACCACGACGAACTCGGGAGTACGAACGACCGCGGCCGCGAACTCGCCGCCGAAGGCGCGGCGGACGTAGCGGTGCTGGCCGACGAGCAGGTCGGGAGTCGCGGTCGACTGAACCGCGAGTGGACAGCCCCGAGCGGGGGCGTCTGGCTCAGTCTCGTTCTTCGGCCCGAGCGACCGCCCGCCCACGTCCCGCTGTTCACGCTCGCGGCCGCGGTTGCGACGACCAAGGCGGCGCGGGAGGCAGGTGTGCCAGCCGAAATCAAGTGGCCGAACGACGTGCTGGTTCCGGTAGACGGTGACGAATCCAACGACGACACCCTCGGCCGCGGTGGTCGAAAGCTCGCCGGCATCCTCACCGAGATGGAAGGTGAAGCCGACCGTGTCTCGTGGCTGGTCGTCGGCATCGGCGTCAACGCCAACATCGACGCCGAGACGTTACCGGCAGGGGCGACGAGCATCCGCGAGGAGGCCGGCGACGTCGAACGTCGACTGTTCGTTCAGCGACTCGTCGAGGAGTTCTACGCGCTCCGCGACGACTCCGAGGCCGTGCTTCCGGCATGGCGCGAGTACAGCGCGACACTCGGCCGACGCGTCCGCGTCGAGACGCCCGGCGGCGTCGTCGAGGGTGAAGCCGTCGACGTCGTTCATCCGGGAGCGCTCGTCGTCGACACCGACGAGGGCGAGGTGACGGTCCACGCCGGCGACTGTGAGCATCTCCGCTCGGCGGAGTTCGACGGATAGCGAACTCGAATCGACCGATAGCCGAGTCGAATCGGTCGAGACCGATAGCGTCGCTCAGGCGGGTTGGCCGGGGGCTTCGTCGGCGACGTGGACGGTCAACACCGGCACGTTCGACCCGCGGACGACTTTCTCGGCGACGCTGCCGAGGAGCAGGCGGTCGATACCGCCGCGGCCGTGGGTGCCCATCACGATGAGGTCACAGCCTTCGCGTTCGGCGTAGCTGACGATTTCACGGCTCGGCGAACCGTCGACGACGGCGGCCTCGACGGAGACGCCTCGCTCGTCGGCAAGTCGGCGAACGTCCTCGAGGGCCGCTTCGGCGTCGCTGCGGAGCATCTCGTCGATGCCGTCCCACGAGGACTCCATGGGCAGGCCCGCGTAGCTCGCCGTGTTGACGACGTAGATGGCGTGAATCGTCGCGCCGTGTGCCTCCGCGAGGTCGAGGGCGTGACAGATAGCGCGTTCGACGCCCTCCGAGCCGTCGGTCGGAACGAGAATTCGGTCGTACATCCCCATGCGATATCGTACCAAGCTACTGTCGGAGGGTTAATAACTGTTCGCGCGACGAGCGTCGACGGCGAACGAGTAGAGAGAGTCGCCTTCTCAGAGAACGACGCGTTCGACGTCGGAGACGCCTGCGCGCCGGACGACGGCACGGACCGGGTCGCGCACGCCGGTGAGGTTGTCCGAGTCGCCGTCGAGAACGAGCAGTTTCGCGTCGCGGCCCTCCTCGACGAGTCCGCAGTTCAGGCCGGCGATGTCGGCCCCGTTGACCGTCGCCATGCGGAGCACTTCGGCGGCGGAGACGTCGGCGAGTTTGGCGGTGAACTCCATCTCGCGGAACATCGACGGACTGTTGAGCATCACGTTGTCGGTGCCGAGTGCCACCGTCGTCCGGTTGGCGAGTTCGCGGATGGGTGGGATACCAACCTTGGTGACGAGGTTCGAGCGCGGGCAGACCACGATGGGAACGTCCCGGTCGGCGACGCGTTCGAGGTGCAGCGGTTCGGGGTGGACCATGTGGACGAGAAAGTCCGGTTCGAGGTCCAGTGCGGGGTTGATGTCGTCGGGGTCGCGTTCGCCCGCGTGGATGCCGAACAGTTTTCCGGCCTCGCGGGTCGCGTTGCGGACGCTCCCGAACTCGCCGTCGCGGGCACCGCTGGCGCCGAAGCCGTCGGCAATCTCCATCGCATCGGCCGTCTCGCGGCCGAGAATGACCGGGTGCAGGTCGACGCTCGCCGCCGCGGCGCGAATCGCGTCGACGCCCTCGCGGCCGCCTTCGCGGAACTCGATGCAGGCGGCGGTCCCGCCCGACTGCATGTACTGCAGCGAGCGACGCATCGCCGCGATTTTTTCGGACTGACTTGTCTGTCGAAGGAGACGGTGTTTGAGGCCGTCCGGCGGCGCGACGAGTTCGTCGAGACTCAAGCCGCCGCCTGCTTCCTTGGCTATCGAGTCGCCGATGTGCGTGTGCGCGTTGACGAACGCGGGGACGATTATCGACGACGACTCCGTCGACGTCTCTTCGACCGCCTGTATCGTGCCGTCTTCGACGACGACTCGACCCTGTACGGGGTCGAACTCCCGGCCGACGAGGACGGTTCCCTCCAGTTCCATTATCTGAGGCGAGACGGTGCCACCGCTTGAAACCCTCGTTCCGACCCGGGGGCGTCGGCGGACGACTCGATTGCTCGTCCGGTACGCCGACGAACGCCGTACTCAGTCGAACTGGTCGAGCGTCGTCGCCTGTCCGGCGCGGACGTCGTTGACGAGTGCGCCGTCGATGTCGAGACCGAGTTCGTCGGCGGCGGCGCGGCCGACCGAATCCGCCACGTCTGCAGGCGCGTAGACGCCGAGACGCCACTGGTTCATCTGTGCGGTTCGAAGCGCGTTGACCAGCGGCGACTGCCGACCCAACTGTCGAATCTCGCCGTTGACGACGACGCGACTCGTCGACTCCCGCATCGACGGTTTCGCGGGCACGTCGACGACGACGTGTTCGGGTTCGACGCCGACGCTCGCGGCGACACGCTCTTCGACGTCTCGAATCTCGTCGTGGGGCGCATCCAGCACCGAGTCGGGTACGTCGGAGAGTTCCGCCCAGACGCCCCGTTTGTACAGGTCGCGGGCGTCGAGGCGGCGGGCGAACTCCGCGGTGTCGCCGATGTTTCGGAGTGCGACCAGCAGGTCGTGGTCGTCCATCCGTCGGAGTCGGCCGGCGGTGCAGTCGGTGTCGGCCAGCAGGTGTTCGGCCGCCCGGCGTAGCATCGCCTTCGAGATGCGCGCGACCGGGTGCTGGTAGACGGTTGGGTTCATCAGCGCACGTGCGACGAGCAGGCTCTCGGCCGTCTGGACGTTGCCCTCCGCGAGCACTAACTCGCCGTCGACGAACGTCAGTTCGCGGACGAGTCGCTCGTGGTCGATGGTGCCGTAGGGGACGCCGGTGTGGTGGGCGTCGCGGACGAGGTAGTCCATCCGGTCGACGTCCAGTTCTCCCGAGACGACCTGTCCGTACTTGCCCTCGCCGCGGACGAGTTCGGCGACGCGGGCGGGATCGAGGTCGTACTCGCGGAGTACGTCGCCGACGGTTCCCTCGGCGAGCAGTTCGTCAACGTCGTCGTGATATTTCCCGGTGTGACGGTGCGTCAACGCTTCGACGTTGTGGCTGAACGGGCCGTGACCCACGTCGTGGAGGAGGGCGGCGGCGCGGACGCGTTCGGCGTTGATACCTTCGACGCCGAGGTGGTCGAGCGCGCGGGAGGCGAGGTGGTAGACGCCGAGACTGTGCTCGAAGCGCGTGTGGTTCGCGGAGGGGTAGACGTACTGCACCGTCCCGAGTTGCTTGATGTGCCGGAGTCGTTGGACCTCCGGCGTGTCCAACAGCGCCGCGGCGACGCCGTCGACCTCGATGTGGTCGTGGACGCTGTCTTTGATAGTAATCATTGGTGCGCGCTTCGGCGTCACTACTTAAAAACCGTCGGAGGTTTCGCGGCGACGTCAGTCGCTGAGTTCGAGCACGTCGGCGGCGGCGTCTCTCACGTCGGCCGTCGACGCACCGGGGGCGTACACGCCGAGTCGCCACTGCGCGCGTTCGGTGTTTCTGAGCGCGCCGACGAGCTCGGAGGCTTCTTCGAGTCGTCGAATCGTCCCGTCGACGACGACGCGCGTCTCCGACTCCTTGAGTGTCGGTCGGCTGGGAACGTCGACGATGACTTCGCCGGCGTCGACGCCCGCCGCGTCAGCGATGTCGCGTTCGGCGGCGCGGACGTCCTCGTAGTCGAGGTCCGGAACCCACGCGGGAACCTCCCAGAGACTGGCCCAAGCGGCGCGTTTGTACAGGTCGCGGCGCTCGATTCGTCTGCCCAACTCGGGCACCGACTCGCAGAGCGCGACCAGCAGGTCGTGGTCGGCCATTCGCCGGAACTCCTCGATTTCGAGTGCCGTCTCGTCGAGCAGACGCTCGGAGGCGCGGTCCAACATCGCACCCGCGATGCGCGAGACGTGATGGCGATAGAGAACCCCGTTCATCAGACTTCGGGCGAGAAGCATGCTTTCGGCCGTCTGGACGTTTCCAGGGGCGAGAACGAGCCGTCCCTCGCGGAGGCGGAGCACGCGAACGAGGCGGCCGTGGTCGATGGTGCCGTAGGGGACGCCGGTGTGGTGGGCGTCGCGGACGAGGTAATCCATCCGGTCGACGTCGAGTTCGCCGGAGACGAGTTGGCCCAACTCGCCTTCGCCGCGGACCAGTCCGGCGACGCGTTCGAGGTCGAGACCCCGTTGTTCGAGTACGTCGCCGGCGACCGAGGAGGAAAGAAGGTCGCCGATTTCGTCGTGATGGTCGCCCGTCCGTCGCATGATGACCTCCTCGGTCTGGTGGCCGTAAGGGCCGTGGCCGATGTCGTGGAGAAGCGCCGCGGCGCGGACGTGGGCGGCCCGGTCGTCGTCGACGCCGAGGTGGTCGAGCGCGCGGGAGGCCAGATGGTAGACGCCGAGGCTGTGCTCGAAGCGCGTGTGGTTCGCGGAGGGGTAAACCAGTCGGACGGTGGAGAGCTGTTTGATGTGTCGGAGTCGTTGGAGTTCGGGCGTGTCGAGGAGGGCGCGGGCGACAGGGTCCACCGGGATGTAGTCGTGGACGCTGTCTTTGATGGCGTTCATGACCCCAGAGTTCGGAAGCGGGACACAAATAGCCGTCTCACTCGGCTGCCGAAGCGACTCTCCCGGTTGCCGAAACGACTCACTCGGTGTCGGGGGGTGGTCGCCGTGAAAGTCAGATACAAATCGCTGCTCTGTCAAGGTCGCACAAATGGTCACCTTTCTCGCCGGGGGAACGGGCACCCCCAAACTGCTCGACGGACTCGGAGGGTCGACTTTCGACCCTGCGGACGCGACTGTCGTCGGCAACACCGGCGACGACGTGGAACTCGGCGGCGTGCTCGTCTGCCCGGACCTCGACACCGTTCTGTTCGACGGGGGCGGCGTCCTCGACCGAAAGCGCTGGTGGGGTATCGACGGCGACACCGCCGAGACCCACGAGGAACTGCACCGTCTCGCCGACGCTGCCGGACTCGACGGCGGCCCGCGCTATCTCTCCGACGAAGCACAGGTCTCGGGACGTGAAATCGCCCGCTGGCGGCGTTTCTCAGGCGTCGCGGAGTTCATGGAACTCGGCGACAAGGACCGCGCGGTCCACGTGACGCGGACGAGTCTGCTGGACGAAGGCTACAGTCTCACCGAGGTCACCCGGATTCTGGCCGACGCGTTCGACCTCGACGTGACGCTGCTGCCGATGTCGGACGACCCCGTCGCCTCCATCGTCCACACCGAGGAGGGGTCGATGCACTTTCAGGAGTACTGGGTCGCGCGCCGCGCCGCTCTCGAAGTCCGCGACGTGGAGTTCCGCGGGGCCGACGAGGCCACCCCGACCGACGAAGTGCTCACGGCGCTCGACTCCCCAGTAGTCGTCGGACCCTCCAACCCGGTGACGAGCATCGGACCGATGCTCGCGGTTCCAGAGATTCAGGAGGCACTGGATTCGACGCCGGTCGTCGCTGTCTCGCCGTTCGTCGAAGACCGGGTGTTCTCCGGGCCGGCAGCGGAACTGATGCGCGGCGTCGGCTACGAGGCCAGCACCGCCGGCGTCGCCGACGCGTATCCCTTCGCCGACGCGTTCGTTCTGGACGAGGAGGACGGCACCGACCTCGACCGACCGGTCGTCCGAACCGACACGAGTCTTGATGGCTCCGACGACGCCGCACGCGTGATGAGTGCCGTCGAAGAGGCGCTGGAGGTCGTCTCGTGAGCGACTCCGAACAGAGTCCGAGCGCCGAGCGACCCCCACCGCGTCTCGTCGCGGCGAGTCTGAGCGGCGAATCCGACTCCGAGTGGGCGAAGGCGGCCGCACCCTACGTCGACGCCGCGATTCTCGGCGGTATCGCGCTCGACGACGGTTCACGGAAGGCGGCGCGCGAACTCGTCGCCCGGGGGCGCTCGGAGTTTCTGCCCGACGACCCGATAGCCTTCGTAGACGCCGAACTCGGGCGACTTGCCGACACGCCGCTCCGTGCTGGTGTCAACGTCCGCAGTACGACCGTCTCGCCAGTTCGAGCGGCGGCGACCGTCTGCGCCGACCACGACGCGATACTCGAACTCAACGCGCACTGCCGGCAGGACGAACTCCGTTCGGTGGGTTGCGGTGAGACGCTCTTGGCGGATACTGACCGTCTCCGCCGGTACGTCGCCGCCGCCGCTGCGACGGGTGCAACGGTCAGCGTAAAAGTTCGAACGGAAGTCGCTGATGTCGACCTCGTAGAGACGGCGCGGGCCGTCGTCGACGCGGGCGCGACGATGCTCCACATTGACGCGATGGACTCCGAGGCCGTCGTCGGCGACGTCGCCGCGGCGGTCGGTGACGACCTGTATCTCGTCGCCAACAACGGCGTCCGCGACGCCGACAGCGTCCGCGAGTATCTCGACTACGGCGCGGACGCGGTGAGCGTCGGCCGACCCAGCGACGACCCGCGAGTGTTGGAACGAGTCCGGACTGCCGTCGACGACTGCCTCGAAGTCGAAGCGGGAGAGGAGTCGGAGGTGATGGTATGACGCCCGCCGAAAACGCCCAACTCGCGCTGCTGTTGGAAGTTGCCGGCACGCCGAAACCGGGCAACGTCGACCGGAGGCGCGACTTGGACGACCTCCGGTTCGAGCATTTTCTCGCCGGGGCCGTTGGCTCCGGCGAGGGCCTTCGAATGGCCGCCGACGGGGTCTCGGTGGGCGCGGCGTTCGAGCGCGCCGTCGAAGGGATGAGCCAGCAGGAGGGTGGGAACACCCAGTTCGGCTGTCTACTGCTGCTCGTTCCGTTAGTGAAGGCAGCCGCCGAGAGCGACGGCGACCTGACGCCCGATGAGAGCGACGAGGGCCTGACGCCCGATGCGGTGACGCGAGTCGTCGAATCGACGACCGTCGCCGACGCTGCCGACTTCTACCGGTCGTTCGAACACGTCGACGTCGCGGTCGGCGAACCACCGACGGACGCGTCGGAACTGGACGTTCGCCGGGGTGCCGACGCGATTCCAGCGCTCGAATCCCGTGAACTGACGCTGTACGACGTGATGGAACTGAGCGCCGACCGCGACGGCAACGCCCGCGAGTGGACCAGCGGGTTCGGACGGACGTTCGCCGCCGCCGATGCGATATGTGACGACGACGGACCGGTTCCGGACCGCGCGGCGCGGGCGTTTCTCGACCTGCTCGCCGAGGAACCGGACACACTCGTCGCCACCCAGCACGGCGACGAAGTCGCCGCCGCGGTGTCGGAGTGGGCCGACGACGCCCGCGGCGACGAAGCGGCCGCAGAGCGACTCGCGGAGGCGCTCGTCGCCGAGGGCGTCAATCCGGGGACGACCGCCGACATCACGGCCGCGGCGCTGTTCGTCGCGCTCGAACGAGGGTTGCGCGTGTGAGTGACGGTGAGCGTGGCGACGGGAGCGACAGCGGGACCGACACCGAGTGGCCGGTCGAACTCCGCGGTGTCTCAGAGACAGTGGTGACGACGCTCGGCCCGAACGACCTGTGGAACGTCGCGGCGCTCGGGGTCCACGCGCCCGCTGATTCGGATTCACCTGCCACGGCAACGACGTGGGGAAACACCCGGACGCGACGAAATTTTCATCGACAGAGCGAGGGCGTCGTCCAGTTCGTCACCGACCCGCGGACGTTCGTTGACGCCGCGGTGACGATACGCGAGGAGAAAGAGCCGGTTCTCGACAGCGCCGACGCGTGGGTTCGAGTGGGGGCGACGTGCCTCGACAGCGAACCGCGAAACGGAACGACGGTCGAACACTGGGAACTGCACCCCGTCGAGGCGGAAGTCATCGAGACGGGCGTCCGAACCATCAACCGCGGGTTCTACGCTGTCGTCGACGCGACGGTTGCCGCGTCGCGGTTGGACGTGCCCGCCTACGACACCGAGACGCTCTTGGCTCGCCTCGACTACTTCGCAGAAACTGTCGAAAAGTGCGGCGGTGCGGCCGAACGGGAGGCGTTCGAGCGGTTGAGCGCCGAAACCGGGTGGCGCGAGCGACGCGACGGGTAACCGGCACCTCCGGGCGTGGGACGCACACACACGCCGGAGACGCGGAACGAATCGTTTTAGTGGGCTACGACGGAAGATTTCCGTATGGCTATCAAACCCAAGTACGTCAAGCAGATGGGAACGCTGCTGCTGGAGAAGTACCCGCAGGCGTTCAACACCGACTTCGAGACGAACAAGGAGAACGTCGAGAAACTGACCAACGTCGAGTCGAAAGGCGTCCGCAACCGCATCGCCGGCTACGTCACCCGCAAGAAGCAGTCGCAAGCGGCCGCCGCGTAAGCGCCCGTCTTTTGAGTTTAGATTCCGCGCGAGACGCTGAGCGATAGCTGTCTTCGGTGCGTCTATGGACAAATCAGTCGCTGGGTCTACTCGGTTATTGGTGTGAGAACGGTTCGACACCGAACGATACGAGAACCGCAGATGGCAGTGAATCGGCAAGCCTGCGGTGAGTCAGCAAACTTGCGGCGTATCAGCGAGTTCGTGCGCGTCGCATCGGTGTGAGTCGCCGACTCCGAATCAGATGGTGTACTCGGACTCTTTCAACTGCACGTAGCGGCCGTTGCGGAACTTGAACTTGCGTTTCTTGTACCCGCCCGCGAGGCGAGCGGCGTTGATACCGGTGCGTCTGCCCTGTTCGAGAATCTGCATGGCACCGTTACTACCCATCAGTTTCCGCGCCGTCTCGAACGCCCAGTCCCAGTCGTCGGGGCCGTAGTCGTGGACCATGTCGGCCATCGAAACGTTGCGGAGAATCTCGTCGTCTATCGCCTCTTTCCAGCGGTCGTTGTACGCCGAGAGGTCGCCGGCGGCGGCGAGTTCGCCCGCGATAGCGCCGGTACGGACGGCGACGTGGTCGCCGCCTTCGTGGAACGCCGAGGTCGCACCCATCGCGCCGCCGACGACGGCGATACCCGCGCCGACCGGCGAATCGATTGGTCGCGTCGAGGAGATGGAGTACGTCTCCGTGCCGCCGCGCTTGCCGCGGTCTTCGACCAGCGGGAACTCCGAGAGGTCGTACTCGTCGCCGTAGACGTGGTCGAGCAGGCGACGGACGTACTCTTTGCCCTGTGGAATGCGCTCGTCTTCCGGGCGGAGGAGCGCGTACTTCTCGCGATGTTTCACTTCCTCGATGTCCATCCCGATGGGCATCGTTAGACCGACGCGACAGACGTTGTCGTCGTTCGGGAACACCCACGGGTAGGCGGTGTGGCCGGGCATGTATCCCCACCAGAACGTGATAGCCGATTTGAGTTCCTCGAACAGTTCCTCGGGGAAGCGGCGGTACTCTTGGTAGGCGATGTGGTTCGAGCGTCGCGAGGAGAGGCGTTCGGACGCGTTCTCGCCCGCGGGAAGATACCGGTCGAGGACGCGGGTCGTCACGGTTCGCTGCGGGCCGTCGGCGAGAACGAGGAAGTCCGCACCGACGTTCTCGCCGTTCTTCAGTTCGACCACGTGTCGGGGGTCGTCGCCCGTCGCCGCGAGGTTCGTCTCGACGTTCTTTACCGACGCTTTCACGCGGTACTCCGCGCCCGCGTCTTCGGCACGCTGGCGCATCCAGTCGTCGAAGCGCGCGCGGTGGAACGTGTAACCGAACTCGTCGTACGAGGAGTCGATGCCCGTCTCTCGGAGGGTCAGCGACTCGTTCGGTCCGACGAACTCCGCGCGGTCGAGCGTCTGGAGGACGATTCCATCGGGCATCTCGTCGGGGTGGATACCCATGATATCCACCCAGTAGTCGAGAATGCCCGCGGCGTCCGTCGAGTCGGGACCGAGTCCCTCTCGGTCGGCCCGGGGGACGCCTTTCTCCATCACGACGGCCGTCGCTCCGGCGGAGGCGGCGGCGTGCGCCGCTGCCGTGCCGCCCGGACCGCCGCCGACGATGGCTACGTCTACGCGCTGCATACCACGTATCCGGCGGTACTCCGCCATTAAAGGTCCGGAACGTCCCGCACGCCGACTAGTCGCCCTCGGTGAGACGCACCGCTCGCAACGGGTCTTTACGGCGATTTCGCGCGGTATGGTAGTGTTGTGCCGTGGGGATGGACGTTGTCGTGGCTGGAGACGTTACGCCGTGGGCGTCGTCGACTCGTCACCGCAGGCATCGGGAGTCGCCATCGACCAGATACCGAGTCGTCCCTCGTGGTCGATTTTCACCAGAAGCCGATAACACGGCGCGTCGCCGAGGTCCGAAAGCGCGAACGTCTCCCAGTTCTCGGCGCCGTCGAGACGTGCGGAGATAACGTACGACCCGGGTGTCTCGCTCCACGACAAGTCCAGCGTCTCGCCGTCTGAGACGTTGTTCTCGACACCGTCGAGTTCGTGGGAGGTCCAGTGGACGAGTTCGCCGTCGCGTCGGACGATGAGGTCGATACTGTGTGCCTCGACGTGTGAGTTGCCGAGGTGGAGTTCGCTCAGTTGCGTCGACGCCTCGGACTCGCCGAGAACGCCGGCCCCGACGCACCCGCTGACGAGACCAGCGACACCGACCCCACACGCACCCAGAATCCGTCGCCGCGTCGTCTGCGACCGTGGCATACGAACCACCGAAACAGTCATCGGATAAATACATTCCGAGCGAATGATGAAAACCACTTGCGGCCGCCACCCGCGGGTTCGTCCCGTCGTTGTCGCACCCGAAGGAGGCCGTACCTGCCGATGGAGGTGTACTCATGGCGCTCCTCGGTAATCGGTAGCTATGACCGACCCGGACATCGTCGTGTTGCGACAGAAGATTCACGGCCTCTCTGCGGAAGCGTACGCCGAGACGCTCCGAGAGCACCTCCCCGAGTACGAGGTCGCACTGGCGAAAACGCCCGCCGAGGAACGAGAGTACCTCCGAACCGCGCGCGTCGCCACCGGCTTTTCGCTCAGTCCCGACGAACTGGACGCCGCGCCGAATCTCGAACTGTTCGCCTGCGTCTACGCCGGGACCGGGCATTTGGACCTCGACGCCTTCGAAGAACACGGCGTCGCCGTGACGAACGCGTCGGGAGTTCACGGTCCGAACATCGCCGAGTACACCCTCGGTGCGATTCTCTCGTTCGCCCGCGGGTTCGACACCGCGTGGCGACGCAAGGAGCGCACCGAATGGCGCTCGTACCAAGCCACCGAACTGCAGGGAAGCACGGTGACAGTCGTCGGCCTCGGAGCCATCGGCGAGGCCGTCGTCGACCGTTTGGAGCCGTTCGGCGTCGAGACGGCAGGAGTACGCTACTCGCCGGAGAAAGGCGGTCCGACCGACGAGGTGTACGGCTTCGACGAGATTCACGAGGCGCTCGCCGACAGCGACTACGTCGTCGTCGCCGCGCCGCTGACTGACACCACGGAGAAACTCGTCGACGCCGAGGCGTTCCGGACGCTGCCGCCGCACGCCGTACTCGTCAACGTCGGCCGCGGACCCATCGTCGACACCGACGCCCTCGTCTCGACGCTCCAGACGAACGGGCTTCGCGGGGCGGCACTGGACGTGACCGACCCCGAACCGCTCCCGCAGGAGCATCCGCTCTGGTCGTTCGACAACGTGCTCATCACGCCGCACAACGCGGGCCACACGCCGAAGTACTGGGAACGCCGTGCGGACATCGTGGCGCGAAACCTCGAACGCGCCGAGGAGACCGGCGAGTTCGAGAATCTGGAGAACCAAGCCTAGCGGATTCGACCGGCCGCCTGCGACCCAAAACAGAAACAGAAACCGTGCCGCCTGCTATTCGACTGCGTTCCGCAGCGTCCCGATACCCTCGTAGGTGATTTCGACCACGTCGCCCGGTTCGATGGTTCCGGGGTTCGCGGGACTGCCGAACGCGATGGCGTCGCCCGGTTGGAAGGTGAATCGCTTCGAGAGGTAGGAGACGATTTCGTAGGGGCCGAACAGCATCAGTTCGGTGTTCGCCTCTTGTCGTCTTTCGCCGCTCACGTCGGTGTGCATATCGAGGTTCCGCGGGTCCAACTCCGTCTCTATCCACGGGCCGAGCGGCCCGGAGCCGTCGAACGCCTTTCTCGCGGTTCGACCCTGCTGGTCGAGGGCGTCCACGTCGTTCATGATGGTGTAGCCGCGGACGTACTCGGGGACTTCCTCGGGCGAGATGTCGTGGCACTCCTCGTCGACGACGGCGACGAGTTCGCCCGCGTACGTGAGTTCCTCGGTGAACTCGGGGTACGGAATCGGTTGCTCGTGTGCGATTACGGAGGTCGACGGTTTGATGAAGAAGTCCGGTTCCTCGGGTCGCTCGTACTCCATCTGGTCGAGCGTCGCGGCGTAGTTTCGGCCGACGCAGTACAGCGCCGAGGGTTCGCACGGCGCGAGCAATGGGCCGTCTTCGCTGACGACGTACTCGCCGTCGTCAGTTAGGACAGTTCCGTCTCGGTACTCGCCCTCGCGCGGGCCGTCCGGGGTCTGGATGCGGGCGATTCGCATGGTTGTTCGTCTGGTTACGTCTCGAAAGGCGTACCGGAAACGGCGGAGACTGCGTTTCGGGGTGTTGCAGACGCGTCCGTATCGTCCGGTGGGTCCTGCAATCTCCGACTCTGGTCCACCCAACAACGTGTGGTGTCTGTTGGTATCCTTAGATTGCGACAGGAGTTGTGTGTTGCACACAGAGAACGGACTCAGCAAATCGTCCGTGTTCGTCTCACATCGCCGTTGGTGGGGTCACTCGTCACGAAGGTGTGTGGACGCCTCACGGTGACCTGCCCGTAACAGGAGGACGCCGAGAGCGACGAACCAGACGATCTGAGTGAGGCCGAAGATGCCACCGCCGATCTCACCGAGCGCGGGGATAGCCGACAGGATGCCTGCGGTCCCGACTAGGAGACCGAAGTAGTTCACCAGTCGGTGGAGTGCTCGCGTTCGTAACGCGGCGACGCTCACGAGCAACGTCCAGAGACCGCCGACGATTTCGTTACCGCCGCCCAGTCCGTCGATGACCGGGCTGACTGCCAGCCAGACTGTGGTCGCCTGCGCCGGGTCGGTACTGTAGAGGTCAACGACGACGCCCGTCGCGAGGTTGGCAATCATCCCGCTGGCGATGACAAGACCGGCCCAGATGAGCCCGAATGCGGTCGTCGCGCGCATCAGCATCGGTGCGTCGGTCTTGAGACGCTCATGGAGCGCCAACACGAGCGCCACCAAGACGGCACCGAAGACCACGTAGATGAGCAGATACATCGCGTACAGGCTGGTCTCGTTCGCGACGAACAGTTCGATCTGTTGGAGCGGTCCGGTGACGCTCGCGAAATCGAGAATCACGAGGAAGTACGCGATACCGGCCATGTAGATGGCCGCCTCGGTCAGTGCGGCGATGCCGCCGATCCGCAGATAGTTCCATCGCCCCGCCGTGGGCGACCGTTCGATACCCTCCACTGGTTGGCCCGTCGTTGCTGCCATATTCCTCGCCACAGTGACATTATCGGCAGAGAAGATAGCTGTGTCGAGTACGCCCCTCTCCACCGGTCAGACTGCCGACGCTCCGGAGGCGAATCAGATGCAACTGTCACCATACTTGACACACAGCGAGAGAACGCGTCAGCATCGAGAAGGCGCGACTGTGAAGCCGGCTACTTGACCGGATTGCGCCCGAGCAGCGTCGCAATCTTTGCGAGTACACTCAGGAGAGGTCGCTGAAGCCACCATGGGACTCCTGCGAAACGGACGTCCGCTCGGTAGTGAGAGAGGAGTGCTTTTGGTCGAGTTTTTACCGAGCGAGGGCGGCGTAGCCGCCCGAGCGCAGCGTAAAAGGTCGTGGTTTAGACCCAGCCTTCCTCGACCAACAACTCGCCGTTGAGTACGCTCGCGCCCGCCGCGCCGCGAATCGTGTTGTGTGCGAGGCAGTTGTATTTGATACCCGTGCTCGTCTCCTGAATGCCGCCGGCGGAGATAGCCATCCCATCGCCGTGCATCCGGTCGAGACGCGGTTGCGGCCGCGTCGGTTCCTCGAAGACGTGGATGAGCGGGTCCGGGGCGCTCGGGAGGTCGATACCGGGGAACTCGCGCATCGCGTCCGCGACGTCGTCGACGGAAGGGTCCTCCGCTAACTCTGCGAAGACGTTTTCGAGGTGGCCGTCGAGCGTCGGAATACGGTTACACGAGGCCGAAACGTCGGCGTCGTGCAGCGAGAGCTCCGCACCGTCGAACGAGCCGAGCAGTTTGCGGGACTCGCTCTCCATCTTCTCCTCTTCGCCGCCGATGTGCGGGATGGCGTTGTCGATAATCTCCATCGAGGTGACGCCGGAGTAGCCCGCGCCAGAAACGGCCTGTAGAGTAGAGACGTGGACGCGTTCGAGGCCGAACGCGTCGAGAGCGGCGAGCGTCGGCGTCATGGTGATAGTCGAGCAGTTGGGGTTCTTGATGAGCGCGCCGTCCCAGCCGCGTTCGTCGCGTTGAACCTCGATGAGGCCGAGGTGGTCGGCGTTGACCTCCGGGATGGTGAGCGGTACGTCGGGAGCCATTCGGTCGTTCGAGGAGTTAGAGGAGACGACGAAGCCGGCTTCGGCGAACGCCGGTTCGACGTCGGCGGCCGCAGAGGAGGGAAGCGAGGAGAAGACGAGGTCCAAGTCCTCGGGCACGTCGTCGACGGCGGTTCGTCGGACTTCCATTTCGGCGACATCGTCCGGGATGGGCGTGTCGACGCGCCATTTCGCGGCCTCTCGGTAGCTCTTGCCTGCGCTCTCGTCGCTCGCGGTGACCGCCGCGAGTTCGAACGTCGGGTGGTCGTCGAGAAGTTGGATGAATCGCTGTCCGACTGCGCCGGTGGCGCCGAGAATGCCAACGCGTACTGTCATTAGCGTGTGGGTGGGTGACACTCCCATAAGTGGGTTCGGATTCGGGCGCAATCTTGCGGAAATTCGTGAACATTGAGCGGTTTGACGGCTGTTTTGGCCGTTTGCCCACAAACCGTCGGCAGTGGCCCGCGTCGGCCGTGGGTCTCTCGCCGAAGCGGGTCGAAACCGGTATGAGGCCGGGTCGGGTAGTTCGACTGCGTGCCTTTAGTCCCCGCCCGAGTGTTCCCACTTCGGGAGCGATGACCGCGCGGCGAACCCGGGCACGTGACATCAGTGCAACCGTCGTCCGGCCCAAAGAGACGACTGCCTGGCACGAGGGTTTCCCGGCCGACGCGGCATGCCGCCACGGGATGAGGCCGGCCGTTAGTGTCCCGGGCAACATTCTACATTCACGAGAGACAACTCTGCGAGAGAGATACGGCCCGGAGCGTCAGTGTGAGGGACCACTCCGTCGAAATCCGCATCCGGCGGACAGCGTCACTACGCTTCAGTTAGGAACCGACGATACTACAGAAGCTCGTCTAATACACACCGAACCGGTCGGTCACAGCGTACAAACGCGGCGGAGACGAAACGTTTGTCCACAGTTTTCCCAATGGATTCACTGATGGTCAATTTATCCCGCCGCCCGTCGCTACAAATTCGCAAGCCTTATTCGTGGACGGCGATTGGGTTCAGAAGCAATGGCGAAAGGCGAAGTTGATTTCTTCAACGACACTGGCGGCTACGGTTTCATCTCGACTGACGACGCGGACGACGACGTGTTCTTCCACATGGAAGACGTTGGCGGCCCGGACCTCGAAGAGGGTCAGGAAGTCGAATTCGACATCGAGCAGGCCCCGAAAGGCCCGCGCGCGACGAACCTCACCCGTCTGTAAAACTGTTTAGTACGCCGCTTCTCGCGGCAAAACGACCCCACATTCTGTTATTTTTAATCCGTCAGTAGCGACGCGGCATCGCGTAGCAACACGACAGCAACCACCAAACGACGAGCGGTCGCTGCGTTCCGGACCAACGCCCTCCTACCTCACAGCCGACGGCCCGACTCGAATCGCTCGTCGACGAGATACACGTCGCCGTCTCGGCATTCGACTTCGATGGGGTCGAGCGACTGGCCGCGGCATGGCCCGCGCGTACAGAACCCGTCACCGCGGACGAACCGCGCGCCGTGTTCGTGACAGACGATGTGGTCGTCGGTTGTTCGCGCGCCGAACCCGGGGTCGAGGCGGACGTGTGGTTTGTGCGGACAGGAGTTCCGCCACGCGTACACGTCGTCGCCGCTGCGTTCGAGTATCCCCTCGGCGCCACGCTGGCCGTGTATCGCCTCGAATCGAAGCGTCCCTCGCTCGGGAACGTCGTCGACGGCGGCCAACAGGCGCGCGTCGTCGGTGTCGGGTTCGTCGTCCGGGTCATCTGTAGCAGTCGAGTTGTCGCTCTCGGGAGTGCTGGTGGCGTCGTCGGCGTCGCTCGCCAACCGGTCGTCGTCGACGCTGAATCTGAACGTCGCGTCGTCGACTTCGACTGACCCTTCGGTGTCGTAGATTCGAACCGTCTCCTCTCCGTCGTCCGTCTCGACTGTGACTCGGATAGCGTCGTCGTCCATCTATCGGTGCCCACGGGCGCGAGCAACGATAGCTTGTCGGCGGCACACCTCGGCGTCACCCTCGGCGCCGCGTCGTGACGAAACGTTCCGGCATGACCAGAGTCATTGCCGCACCGATTCTCTTCGACGGTATGTCAGCGGAACCCGTCTACGAGGTAGGAATCGTCGGCTGTGGGGTCATCGGCACCCGCCTCGCCGAGTCGTTTGCCGCCCACGAGCGGACGAACGTCTGGGGCGCGTGTGACCTCGTCGAGTCGAAAGTCGAGACGTTCGCAGACGAGTACGACTGCGCGTCGTTCACCGACCATCGAGCACTGGTCGAGAGCGACGCCGTCGACGTCGTCTACGTCGGCGTGCCGCCCGTGAACCACCTCGAAATCACGCGGTCGGCACTCGAAGCCGACACTCACGTCGTCTGTGAGAAACCCATCGCCGAAAACGCCGCCGAAGGCGAAAAGATGGTCGAACTCGCCACGTCGACGAATCGAACCACAGCTATCAACCTCCCGTTCCGCTACACACCGGGATTCGTCGAGATGCGAGAACGCGTCCAGAACGGCGATATCGGGACACCGAAGCGCATCTCACTCGACTTCAGGTTCCCGCAGTGGCCCCGCGAGTGGCAGGACGTTTCGTGGCTCGAAAGCAGAGAACAGGGCGGCCCACTCCGCGAAGTCGGGACCCACTTCCTGTTCGGCGTGCAGGAAATATTCGGCTCCATCGACCGACTCAGCGCCGACGTGACGTACACCGGCCCCGAAACGTACGAGGACTCTATCGTCGGCTACTTCGAGGCCGACGGCGTCCATGGGACGCTCGATTTGCTCTGCAATCACCAGCAGTCTGAGGAGAACTCGATTACGGTCGTCGGCTCAGAGTCGTCGCTCACGCTGACCGAGTGGTACAAACTCGTCGAGAACCGCGGTGAACCCGGCGACGAGGACGGGACGACGCTCAACGAGATGCGCGAACAGACGACGCTGACGCTCGTCGACGAGTTCGTCACCGCGCTCGACGGCGGCGACGGCGACCTTGTCTCGTTCGAGGAGGCCTATCGGGTCCAGCGAGCAGTCGACGCGGTGTTCGCGTCCGAAGGAACGATGCAGGACCTCAGCGCGGAGTAAACAGCCGCTACCGACACTGGAGGACGACGCCGTGACTGTCTGCGACGGTAGCCGCCGACGACGACGATGACGCAACAGCCATATCGACGCCTCACACTCGTGGAGGTGTGAACCGCGAACGCTTCGTCCGACTCTCGCTTCTAGCGTTCGGACTCATCCTCGTCAGCTTTGTCGTGATGGGGACGACCAGAATCTTTCTGCCGTACTCCGTCGCTCGAATGCTCGCAGCCCCCACGTTCTTCACCGCGTTCGCGCTCGTCGTCTACCTGTTCCTCCGAGCGACGCTCTCGTTTTTCGGTGTTGTCCCTATCGAGGAGTAGTGAGTCTCCGAGCGGAAAGCGGAGTTTGGCGTACAGGCGGCGTGGTTCCTCGCACGCGGGGGGTCGCCGCACACCCGCCTCGTTCCCCGCGCGGCAGTCGTCAGTTCACGGGAGAGGCTGGTCGCGTTCTCGCCGATAAACGTTCGTGAGAGGACTACCCTCACTATCGGAACGTCTTTTCCCGCCGCGGTCAAAGCGCGGCCATGGAAGTCAAGCGAATCGCGGACCTCGGCCCCGACGAACGCGACGCGCTGTTCGAGCGTGACGCCGGCGTCGACGCCGTCCGCAGCGACGTCCGTGACATCGTCGCCCGCGTACGCGAGGAAGGCGACGTGGCGCTCCGGGAGTTCTCCCGCGAGTTCGACGGCGTCGAAGTCGGCAACATCGACGTGACGGACCTCGCCGAACGAGCGTACGACGACATCGACGACGAGATGCGCGAGGCCATCGAGACGGCGGCTAAGAACGTCCGCGAGTTCCACGAGCGACAGGTTCCCGAGGACTGGCGCGACGATTTCTCGGGGAGAGAACTCGGCCGCCGGTTCCGCCCGCTCGAACGCGTCGGCGTCTACGTTCCCGGCGGCGCGGCCGCCTACCCGTCGAGCGCGCTGATGGGCATCATCCCGGCGAAAGTCGCGGGCGTCGAACACGTCGCCGTCGCCACGCCCCCGGCCGACGAAATCAACCCGGTGACGCTCGCGGCGATACACGCCGCCGGTGCGGACGTAGTGTACGCCGGCGGCGGCGCGCAAGCGATTTCGGCGCTCGCCTACGGTACCGAGACGGTCAACTCGGTTCAGAAAGTCGTCGGCCCCGGTAACAAGTGGGTGACTGCCGCGAAAGCCGAAGTCCGCGGCGACGTCGAAATCGACTTTCTCGCCGGCCCCAGCGAGGTGCTCGTCGTCGCCGACGAGACAGCAAGTCCACAATTCGTCGCCGCCGACCTCCTCGCACAGGCCGAACACGACGCGGAAGCGTCCGTCGTCGCCGTCACCGACGACGAAGCGACGGCGGAGGCAATCGTCGACGCGGTCGAATCCGGTATCGACGACCGAGAACGCAGCGACGTGATTCGGGAAGCGCTCGACAACGACGCGAGCGGTGTTCTGCTCGCGCGGTCGATGCCCGAAGCGGTGCTGTTCGCCGAGGAGTACGCCGCCGAACACCTCTCGATTCAGGCGCGCGACGACGAGGAACTCCTTGACCGCATCAGCAACGCCGGAAGCGTCTTCCTCGGGCCGTACACGCCCGTCGCCGCCGGTGACTACGCCTCGGGGACGAATCACGTGCTGCCGACGAACGGCGGTGCGAAACTCTATGGTGGCCTCTCGGTCGACACGTTCCTCCGGTCGACGACCGTCCAGCGACTCGACAGAGAGGGACTGGACGGCCTCTCGGAGACGATTACGACGCTCGCGGAAGCCGAGGGGTTGGAGGCGCACGCCGAGAGCGTCTGCGCCCGACTCGCTGACGAAAACGACGAGTGAAGCGACACACTCCCCGCAGCGCGAGAATTGTAAGGTTTGTAGAAATTGTAGAAATTGTAGAACGCGTGAAAACTATGGACAGTCGGCGAGTTCCAGATGCTCCGGGCGGTTTGGTCATCGGCCCCATCGTCTGATAGCCACCGAGACGACGACACGGAGCAGTTTTCGGTACGTGACAGGGTCGGATTTTGCGACAGTACGTTGCGCCTGTGCTACTTCGAGGTCGGAACTACACGGTTCTCTCCGATAGGCGATTATCTCCTCAGAACGCCTACAGGAGAACATGGACACGAAAGCGTCTCACCCCCAACCGTGGATGAAAGGTCCGCGTGACGGCGAACCGTACTGGTCGCTCGGAGGGCTCACGGTCCTCAGAGCGACCGACGAGAACACCGGCGGGTCCTTTTCGATGATAGAGGAGTGGATTCCCGCAGGGTCGTCGCCGCCGCGACATCTCCACCGCCACGACGACGAGATGTTTCACGTTCTCGACGGTGCCGTCACCTTCGAGGTCGGAGACGAGCAGTTCACCGCGACCGCCGGGTCGACGGTGTACGCTCCGCACGGGGTGGCACACACCTACTTCACCCACGAGGAGATTCACTGGCTGATGTTCGTCCACGAACCCGGTCTCGAACGACTGTGGGCCTCGGTCGGTCGTCCGGCGGAGTCGTGGGAGATTTCGGACGACTCCGAGGTGGACGAACAGATGGAACGCGTGTTCGAGCAACTCGACCGCTACGAAATCGAACTCGTCGGCGACCCGCTGACGCCGGAGGAGATTCGAACGTAGAATCGCCCCTGTGAAGCAGCGTCACAGTTAACACCCTCGGGACGATACGCTCAGCCATGAGTACCGAATCCGTCGACGGCGACGCAGAGACACCGGTGACGGTGACCGAGAGCGCGGCGTCGGAGGCGCTGTCGCTCCTCGAAGGAGAGGGTCTGGACACCGACGTGGCGGGCCTGCGACTGTTCGTCCAGCAAGGCGGCTGTGCGGGCCTGTCGTACGGAATGCGATTCGACGACGAACCCGAGTCCGACGACGCGGTGACCGAACACCACGGCCTGCGTATCTTCGTCGACCCGGCGAGTCGTCGCTACATCGGCGGCAGCGTCCTCGACTACGAGAGCGGTCTGCAGGCGGCCGGGTTCCACGTCGAGAACCCCAACGTCGTCTCCGAGTGCGGGTGTGGCGAAAGCTTCCGGACGTAACGCGGAGCAACGTAGTTAACTCCCGTCGCCTGTAGTCGAACGCATGGAACTCGAAGTCGCTACCACGCCCACGGACGACACCGTCTACGTCGACCGCAGCGAGGGCGCTCGCGGGTCGAAAGCGCCGTTTTTCACCACCTACGTCTCCGAGTCTCGCGACGTTCGTTGGGGCTATCTCTGTGGCAACTGCGAGACGTTCGACAACGCGATGGATACGATGGGTCGCATCGAGTGCAACGCCTGCGGCAACATCAAGAAACCCGACGAGTGGGACGCCGCCCACGAGTGAAGTCGCCGAACCGACAATGCGAGTCGTCACCGTAGACCGTTCTGTCAGTAATCAAGATTGTTTTCACTGACTGTGACAAGGTTTATCAAACAAGGGAGAGTAGCTTCGCTTACATGGCCCCTGTTACCATGCCACCAGTCGAGGCAGCCAAACGGATTTTCACCCGCCTCGGCTACACCGTATCCGGAGAGGGGACGGAGCTACGGGCCGAACATAAGTGGCGTACTGTGCACGTGACAGCCGTCGCGGACGACGACACGATGCGTCGTGTACTCGCCGACGGTGGACGCGACAACGGCACGCCGCTTCGTTGTTTCGTAACCTGGGACGAACACGCCGACTCGCTCTGCCAGCGACTCGAACGTACCGCCCGAACCTACGAGTGGGCGATTATCAGCGTCGCAGATGGCGAGACGAACGACTATCGCGTGATTCGAGAAGACGCTCAGGCCGTCGCCTGACGGGCGTCGGACCGTCGGGACGCACGGACTTTTTCCAGTTTCGCAGTTACTTTCGGGTTACTCAGCGACTCGTCTCACAGACGGATGATTGCGGACGGAGTCGTCGGTGTCTCCTGCTACGCGACTCCGAGTTCAGTCTCGGCGACCGGTTCGCCGTCGACTTCAGCGGCGAGATGAAGAAACTGTAGACGAGAGTCGGCGACGACGCCTGCAACGTGGAGTCTCTCGTCGGTTCTCGAACTCGGCTGCGATGGGCGCGTTAGCGACTCTCACGCCCGCACAGCTTATTTGTCCCGACGCGCAACCACCGGTATGTTCGTCGGGCACGCCCTCTTGGCGTTCGCTCTCGTCGCCGGAGCGGCCGCCGCCCGCGGCACCGACTCGACGCGCGCGTTCGCGCTGGGAGCGGTCGCCGCGGCGTTCGCCGCCGCCCCCGACGTCGACATGGCGTACGCGCTCGTCGGCGTCGTCGGTGCGCAGACCACCGACGCGCTGGCCGTCGCCTCGCAGTTCTGGCAGACCGGCAACCTCGTCCACCGAGCGATGACGCACTCGGTGGTCGTCGCGCCTGTCGTCGCCGTCGCGGCAGGACTGTGGGTTCGTGGCCGTCGCCTCGGCCGATGGCGAGAAATGGTCGCGGCGGCCGGACTGCTCGCGAGCGTCGTCGCCGTCTCCGGTGTCGTCTCCAGCGGTCTCGGAGCGACTATCATGCTCCTCTTTGCAATCGTGGTCGTCGCCGTCGCGGAGGCCACCGAGCGGTGGACCGACCTCGGTCCCACGGCCACGTTCTCGACGGCGCTCGTCGGCCTCGTCTCGCACCCCTTTGGCGACCTGTTTACGGGGTCGCCGCCGGTGATGTTCTACCCGTTCGAGTTCACAGTGTTTCCCGACCGCCTCGCGCTCAGCGGCGAATCGACGCTGAACCTGCTCGGCGCGTTCGGCCTCGAACTACTCACCATCTGGGTGGGCCTGCTCGTCGCGCTGTACCTCTCGGGGTACTCATTCCGTGACGCTATCGACGGCCGGGCGGCGCTCGGAGCGGCGTACGCGGTGAGCGTGCTTCTCATCCCCGCACCAACGCTCGAACTGTCGTACCCGTTCGTGTTCAGCATTCTCGCTGTCGGGATGGTCGGGGTGGCCCCTCGTGTCGAAATTCGCCGCCGCCGCGTCGAGTTGCCCGATAGAGTTGCTGCGCTCTGTACCGGTCTCGCCGCCGTCAGCGTCGCCGGGTTCGCGTACACGGTAGCGTATCTGGTCGCGTGAGCGCTCGCTTTCGGCCAGTCAGCGACGCTCGCTCGTAACCCGCCGACGTTCACAGTGGGAAACCTTTTGCTCGGAACAGAACGATAGGGAGGGTATGGACCGGTCGGGACTGAGCGATGTCGTCGAAAACGAGCGGACGAACGCCGCCATCGGGTGGTTCTTCGTCGCCGTCTTCGTCGCCGCCGGCGTCGGCGAATTGCTGACAGGCGAACTCGTGCAAGCGGGGTTCGTCCTCGCTACCGCCGGGTTGGCCGTCGTTCCGGCCGTCGCGTATCGAAACCCGCGTGCGATGCTTCCGTGGGAGGTGCTCGCGCTGGCGGTGCTTCCGGTGCTCGGCCAAGCGTTCGTCGGCGGACAGACTATCGACGGTGTGACGCTCAGCGGGCGCGTCGTCCGCTACTTCGCCGTCGCCGCCGTGGCACTCGTCGTCGCTGTCGAACTCGACGTGTTCACACCCGTCCGGATGAACTACTCCTTCGCCGTGTTGTTCGTCGCCGTCACGACGATGGCCGCCGCCGGCGTCTGGGCCGTCGTCCAGTGGCTCTCGGACCTCTATCTCGGCACCGAGTTCCTCCTCGGTCGGCCGGACGAAATCGCCCACACGGCGTTGATGTGGGACTTCGTCGCGGCGACGCTCGCGGGCGTCGGGGCCGGACTGCTGTTCGAGTTCTACTTCCGCCGGCGCGCACACGCCCGCGAACGACTCCCGGCGGCCGTCAGCGGCGGTGAGAGCCGATGAGAGTCCGCGAACAACTCGGTATCGGAGAACGCCGGCAGGCGCAAATCGCCCGCGCGATGCAGGTGTTTCTCATCGGGATGGTCGCCATCGGCGTCGAACGCGGCGACTGGGGCGTGGTCGTCAACGCCGGCGTCGCGCTCGGCGTGACGTATCTGCCGGCGCTTCTGGAGCGGGACTACCACATTCCGATGGACGCGGGGCTGACGCTGTGGGTGACGACGGCGGTCTTTCTCCACGCCATCGGCAGCGGCGGGCTTCCGGGCGTTGAGACCGGTCTCTACCGGCAGTTCTGGTGGTGGGACCACATGACGCACACGCTGTCGGCGTCCATCGTCGCGGCCGTCGGCTACACGGCCGCCCGCGCGTTCGACGTACACACCGACGCAGTCCAACTCCCGCCGCGATTCATGTTCGTGTTCATCCTCATGTTCACCGTCGCCTTCGGCGTCTTCTGGGAGGTACTGGAGTTCGCCATCGGCGAAGTCGCGGCGATGAGCGGCGGCGAACCGGTGCTGACCCAGTTCGGTCTCAGCGACACGCTCGTCGATATCATGTTCAACACGCTCGGCGGCGTCGTCGTCGCCGTCTGGGGGACCGCCCATCTCTCGGACGTCGTCGGCGCGGTTGCAGAACGGTTCGGGCGGGGACAGGTGGAGTCCGACTGAGCGGTCCACGCGGACGAAGCGAGGATTTGGCCGTCGATTCTCGTAACGTGTGACCGCCGTGTGCATTTTTACTGCCACGAACCGTACCCCTTCCTGCGATGGTATTCAAAAAAATCACGCTCATCGGACAGAGTGACGAGGGATTCGAGGCGGCCGTCGACGATGCCGTCGACCGCGCAGAGGAGACGCTGGAGAACGTCTACTGGGTCGAAGTCGACGAACTGATGGTCGAACTCGGCGAGGACGGCCGAACGTACCAGGCGGAGGCGACCGTCGCGTTCAAACTCGAATAGCCGAGTAAACCCGGAGGCTTCTTACCGCGGCCACCCCGACGCGGAGTGAATGCCGCGGTTGCTTCACTACTCCGATATCGAAAACGTCTACGACGACCCCGAGCGGGCGGGCCGTCTCGCAGGGCTGGTCTCCTCGCTCGGCGGACCGGACTCGCTGGTCGTCGGCAGCGGCGACAACACCTCCCCCGGCGTCCTCGCACTCGTCTCGAAGGGCAGGCAGGCGCTGGATTTCTTTCACGCCGTCGACAGCGACGTGGAGACGTTCGGCAACCACGACTTCGACTACGGTCCCGACGCGACTCGCCAGTTGGTCGCCGACGCTCCCCAGACGTGGGTAAGCGCGAACGTCCGCGACGAGAGCGGCGAGAGGTTCGGTCGCAACGAGGGAGTCACCCCGTGGACCGTCGAATCGGTCGCCGGCGACGATATCGGCTTCTTCGGCGTCACCGACCCGACGACGGACTCGCTGAACCCGATGGCCGCCGAACTCGGCTTCGACGACCCCTACGAGGCGGCCGAGCGTGCCGTCTCCGACCTCCGCGCCGAGGGTGTCGACTACGTTGTCGCCGTCTCGCATCTCGGCGCGGGCGACGACGAACTCGCCAAACGGGTCGACGTCGACGCGATTCTCGGCGGCCACGTCCACTCCAAGCGAGTCGAGTACGTCCACGACACGCTCCTGCTTCGACCCGGCGTCAACGGGTGGACCGTACTCGAACTGACGCTCGACGACGAGGGTGCGCGGGCCGAGCGTCACGAACTCGACGGGAACGACGGAGGCGATGGAGGTGACGGGAGTGACGAGGGCGACGCACCCAACGGGAGTGACGAGAGCGGCACACACGACGGAAGCGACACGGTGGTCGACGAGTCGCTGGTGGCGGCGCTCCGCAGTCGTCTCGCCGAGTCCGGCCTCGACAGCGTCGTCGGCGAGGCCCAGACCCCGATGCAGCGAACCGAAGACGTCGTCTTCGGCGGCGAGTGCGCCGTGGGCAACTTCGTCGCCGACGCGTACCGCTGGGCCGCCGACGCCGACGTGGGCCTCCAGAACAGCGGCGGTATCCGGAACGGCCCGGCGCTGTCGGGCGAGGTGACCGTCGCCGACCTGGTGAGCGTCGTCCCCTTCGCCGAACCCGTCGTCGTCGCGGAACTCACCGGCGAAGAACTGTTGACGGCGTTCCGGCAGGCCGCCGGCGGCGTCGTCGACTTCGGCGAACCGCACTGGTGGCACGGCCACGTCAGCGGCGCGACGGTCCGCTGGGACGACGAGAGACGGGAACTGCTCGCCGCACGGGTCGGCGGCGAACCGGTCGACACCGACCGACTGTATCGCGTGGCGACGGCAGAGTATCTGCTCCACAGCGACCACGAGTTCCCGGTCGTCTCCGAACGTCACCGCGCCGGCGAGTTCGGCATCCAACACGAGATTCTGGCCGAGTACGCCCGCGAGTTCGGCGTCGCCGCGAGCGTCGAGGGACGGATTCGGCGGCCGGCGGACGACTGAGCGGTCGGCCGTCGAGAGGCGTTGGCCGACGGCTTTCGCTCAGTTGCCGAGAAATTCAGGACAGACAATCTATCCGGTTCCGGATAGAAATATTCACACCCGCGAACGCTGACCATCCTACAATGACGTTGGTTGTCGTCCCGGTTCGGTACCCCCTGACCAGCCACTCCAAGGCGACGTTGCGCGAAGCGGTTCGCATCGCCGACGAACGAGACGCCGAGTTGACCGTCCTCCACGTGAACCTCTACCAGAACGGCGACAGCGTCACCCGCGCCGAACTCAAACGGGCCGCACAGGCCGAGTTCGGCCGCCTCCCGCGTGCGCGCTACGTTATCCGTCGCGGCTTCCTGGTCGAGGAGACCATTCTCGAAGAGGTCGCCGCCGAGGACGCCGACATCGTCGTCATCGGTTCGAAACAGGCGGGGCGCTGGCGGCGGATGCTCCGCAAATTTTTGGACGACCCGGACATCGAGGCGTACCTCCGCGAGAAACTCGAATGTACGGTCATCACCGTCCGCGCCGACGGCGAGACGAGTACGATAAACGGCTGAAGTCGAAGAGAACGGTCCCGGCGCGCCGGCGAGTTCGGTATCCAACGATTCAGATACCGAACGTCGCTCGCAGCATGTCGCGGGTACCGGGGCCGAGACCGACCGCCAGCGCCGCGATGAGAAGCAGCATGGCGTACTGCGGACTCTCCTCGAATATCTCCGGTTCGAAAATCCAGATGATGAACACCGCAGCGGCGAGTTTCACCAGCAGGAACGGCCACGCGTCGCCGGTCACCGCGAGTACGGACGCGGGCAGCACCGCGCCGGTGATGTCGACGATGCCCTGATTCACCGGGTGTTTCGGGACGAGGTTCGGCCCCGCGTTGAGCGCCGGCATCCAGTCGAGACCGACGACGTTGGCGACGCCGTCGAGGGCGTGGCCCCAGATGAGAAGCAGGCCGATGTAGACGGTGCCGGCGTTGAGTTCGGGTTTGTACGTCTCGACGAGCCACCACGTGATTGCCGTGGCAACGCAGGTCAGTACGAGCATCACCGTGATGACCTGCGGGTAGAACGTGACGTACTCCGTCGTCGCCGCGAGATAGCCGAGATACGCGAGCGTCACCGCGAGGACGACGCTGCCGACGACGGCCAGCGGCCGGTAGAACTCGTCGAACACGCCGTTGCGCGAGAGCGTAACCGTGACGACGACGGCGGCGAGCGTGATGAAGAAGACGGTGAAGTAGATGAACGGGCTGATGATGAGCGCGCTCCACGGGAACGGAATCGCGGGGTCGACGCCCGCGCGCATCGCTGCGATGCCCGCGTCTTCGACGACGCGGAGCGCCCCGCCGAACAGCATGAACGGGAACAGCGCGTAGAAGAACTTGCGACTCGTGCCGATGTTCAGACGGCGAAGGAGGAGGACGACACCGCCGAGCATGAGCAGGAGGGTAACGACGTAGCCAGCCTCCGAGACGAGCGTGTAGCCGGGGTAGGCGACGAAGCCCGTCGCGGCGTCGCAGGCGGCAGCGCTGTCGAGCAGTTGCGTCGTGCCGCCGGAGCGAACCGCACAGACCGCGCCTTCGCCGTCGGCGACGACCGGGCCCCAGAAGTAGTGCCAGAGGAAGCCGTCGTAGACGATGCGGGGAAAGAGGAGCGACCCACCAACGAGCGCGGTGAGGACCACGGCCATCGTTCCGAGCCACGTCCGTTCGGGGTCCGCCTCCACGCGTTCTGCGACCGTTGCCATATCACAACACCTGCAGGGGCAGATGTTGAGGGTTCCGGTCTCCGGCGTCGAAAGCGCAGTTCGCTGTCGGTCGGGGCCGATGCCGACGTGCGGACGTGGCCGTACGCACCGACCTCTCAGACGCTCAAAGCGGTAGTCCCGCCCGTTCGTACTCCGTCCCGAGGATGACCATCGTCTGCGACCGCGAGAAGCCATCCATCGCCGCGATGTGGTCGAACATCAGTTCGCGCAGGCCGTCGGTGTCGGGCGCAAACACCCGCAGCATCACGTCCCACTCGCCGGTCGTGAGATAGATTTCCTTGACCGCATCTATCGATTCGAGACGTTCCAGTGCTTCGGCCTCGTGGCCCTGTTCGACCCGGAGGCCGACCAGCGCCGACGTGCCGTAGCCCGCCGCCTTGGGGTCGACTTTGGCGTGGTAGCCCTCGATGACGCCGGCGTTCTCCATTCGGCCCACTCGGTCGTGGACCGTCGCACTCGACATATCGATTCGACGTGCGATTTCGCTGAACGGGGTGCGGGCGTCCTCCTGAAGAATGCGGAGAATCGCACGGTCCGTCTCGTCGAGTTCCATGCGCGCATCTTGCCGTCCGGAGACTTTTGCCTACCGAATGCCGCAAGCCGACAGGAATCGACCTTCGACAACTGGACCTTTCGGTCAGCCGTCCAGTTTTTCGATGCCGCGTGCCGCCGCCAGCACGTCGTCGTGGACCGCGCCGTTGGAGGCGACGAGACCCTTCGAGTCGTGTCGCCAGCGGTTGCCTTCTAAATCGGTGACGGTGCCGCCGGCGCGCCGAACCATGTAGACGCCGGCGACGGTGTCCCACGGGTTCGTCACGATGTTGGTGATGGTGCCCTCTAAGGAGCCGTCGGCGACCATCGCCAACACAGCCTGCGCACAGCCGAATCGGCGCATGTCGCCGAAGCGCTCGACGATTTCGCGGGTCGCCGCCGCGTACTCGTCGCGGTGGTCGAAGTCCCACCAGACGGTGGGGACGACCGTACTTTTCTCGGGGTCGGATTCGGCGCTGACGGTGACTTGGTGGCCGCTGCGATAGACGGCGTCGGCGTCGGCAACGTAGGTGTCGCCGAGTGCGGGAAGCGCGCTCGCGGCGGCGACGGGTTCGCCGTCGCGGACGGCGGCGACGGCCGTCGCCCAGATGCGGATGTTTCGGACGTAGTTGTTCGTCCCGTCGATGGGGTCGACGACCCACGCGTCGCCGTCGTCTGGGACGACTTTGAGCGCGTCCTCTTCCTCGCCGACGAGTTCGTCTTCGGGGAAGGCATCGGCGATGACGTCGGCGACGCGGGCCTGGGCGTCTTTGTCGGCCTGTGTGACCACGTCGGTTTTGCCGTCTTTCGTCTCTACGTCGATACCGCGTCGGAAGCGGTCGAACGCGACTGCCGCGCCCGCTTCGGCGGCGCGTCGAGCGACGGCCGCGCGGAGTGCCTCGTCTGCCATTGGTAGGTCGGCGGCCGACCACACCGAATAGGCGTCGGTTTCGGTCGCGTCTCGTCGGGGTCCGCGGTGTTCCGTCGGAGTCGATACTGTTTCGTCACGCTTCGGCGCTCGTTCGCTACTGTACTCTCCTTTCGCCCATTTTTTCGGCGTGGCCTGCGAAAGAACGACGATGACCGACCTCTCACCGGACGTACACGCGGTGTTGACGCAGTTGCTCGACGAGGCACGCGAACACGTCCGAGCAGGGGATTCGGAGACGGCCTACGAACTCGTCGAGACGGGTGAGACGGTGACGAAGAACAAGGTGCCGGCAGGGGAGTTGAAAGCGCGTCTGCTCCACGGGTGGGCGGAGTTGCCGTCGCTGGTCGAACACGACCCCGCGGTGGCGACGGAGTATCTCCAGTCGATGCAGCGGTTGCTCGACGAACAGTCGGGGTGATTGGGCGGCAGAACGCACAGCGCTTCGCGTCTCGGTGTATAAGAAAGCGAGAATCACAAATTGGACTCGGACGGGAGACGTTTTCAGCCGCCCTAACGGCCCATCCGACTTGCATCGGTTTCTCGAACGCCGTTTTCACGTCGTCCGTTACTTGACCTTCTTCTGGCCTCGTACGGCCAAATGCGGGCGGGGTCGGTTCTCCTGCGACGCGTTGACCTCGATTTCCTCTTACGGATTTCTTGGTGTTTACGTCTAACCACGTCCGGCGTTCGGATGTAGTCGTCCGGTGTGTCCTTGCGACCCTCGCATACTGTTGTATGCTACCGAACCACATGAATCTTTTCTCACGACCGTAGATACGTCGTCGACACGCCGACGAAACCGCACTGACCGGGTACGGACGTTCATGTACCGACCCCGCCTATCGACGCTCGATGGCCGATTATCCGCTGAAACAGCGGTTCGTTCTCGACACCTCGCTGTTTCTCTCCGACGAGATTCGGGAGGGCGACGAGACGATGGAGGACGCGCTCACACGACTGTTGGACACGCTGGCGCTGGCGAAACTTCGACTCAACATCTCCTGTTACATGCCGCCGTCGGTACACGACGAGTTGATGGTCGTCCTGCGAAACCGCGGCGTCGACGACGAGACGACGGCACAACTGAACACGTGGGTCATCCGCAAACATCCCTCGCGGTTCGAGGTGATGATTCCCGCCGAAGTCGTCTCGCGGTTCATGCACGAGATGAGTTCGCGCGTCGACGCCGGACTGCGCGTCGCCGAGGACGCCGTCCGAGACGCCGCCGAGGCAGGCGTCGCCGACGACGCTATCTCGAACCTCCGACAGGACTATCGGAAAACGCTCCGTCGCGGTGTCGTCGATTCGCAGGAGGATTTCGACCTACTGGTGCTCGCCCGCGAACTCGACGCCGGCGTCGTCACCGAAGATACGGGCATCGTCGACTGGGCGGAGGATTTCGGCCTGCGATATCTCCGCGGGCGCGACTTCCCGAACCTCCTCGACGCGTACCTCGACGCTAGCTTCGAGGCGTGAGACACCTCGAATCGCCGGTGTAGAGTAATTAACTCAGTTATGAAATAGAGTACTTTTATAGCCTTCGAGGTAGAACGCGTTCCCATGCGCCCAGAAACTGCCGCTCGACAACTCACGTACATCGCCGACACCCGCTACGACGAAGACAGTGCCAGCCACTGGGAAGAGTACGCGTACGCCGACGTGTTCGAGTACGTCTACGAGAACGGCGAGCGACAGCACATGACGGACCTAGTCGCCCGACTCGGCGACGAACTCCGCGACGGCTACCGGCCGACCTCCGAGGACGCACAGGTGTTCGCAGACAGCGTCATGACCGAGGGTGGACGGCCGCTGACCGACGGCGGAAAGAAGTAACTCGAAGGGATTGTTGGCGACGACGAGGCAGTAGCGTTCCCGCTTTTTCGGCTCTCGATGTTCCGCGTAGTGGCCTCGCCGTCGGTCAGGACTCGACGACAACGCGGCGGTGCAGTCGCTCGGAAACTGGTTCGATGAGAAGTTTTGCGAGGGAAGAACGCTCCGAGAGCGGTCTTCCCGCACTACGTCCGGTGGGACGGTAGTGCGAGGGGAGGGATTTGAACCCACGGACCTCTACAGGAGCGGATCTTGAGTCCGCCGCCGTTTCCGGGCTTGGCTACCCTCGCACGCAGTTTTCGGTGGAACCTCGGAATGCTAAAGCGTTCCGGAACGCCGAGATGTGGTCGCGTGGACGGCCGGGCGAGGTTAGCGTTTCTGCCGTGCGCTTTCGGGCGCTCCGCTGTGGAAGATGGTGGTGCCTCGTCAACCACGTGGAATGAGAACCGGAATCAATCTCCGGAATCGGTCTGTTCGTTGTAACTACCTACACTGACGACAGTTTCATAGCTACGCGTGATAACATACAACACATGGGTGAAGCAATCCACCGCGACGCGACCGTGGCGGGCGAGGCGATTCGGTACGCCCTCATAACGGACGCGTTCACCACCGAGGAGATTCTCTCCGTATCGAGTCCCTGCCCTCCGCGCGACGACGTGGTCCGAACCCTCCAAGAACTGGAACGACGTGGGTGGCTCGCACGCGACGAGGCCGACGACACGGTTTGGGTCGCCGGACCGCGAGCGCAGACGCTTCGCTGCGAGGAGATTCCGCTGTCTACCTCGCATCTCTGTGACCGCGGCGAAGCGTAGCCACTGACGGTCGACGCTGAACTGCGCTCGTCGCGGACTCCATCCTGATTTTCCACGAACCGACCGAGGGGCCGACCGTAGCCGAAACAGCTACTCGGCTGCGTAGAGCAACCACACGATATGACGACGGTCCCACGGGACGTACGCGAGCGAATCGAGGACGCACTCCGCGAACTCGAAGCCGACCACGACATCTCAATCGTGCTCGCCATCGCCCGCGGGAGCCACGCGTGGGGCCTCGACTCGCCCGAGAGTGACTACGACGTGGGCGTCGTCTACGCACCGCGTGACCTCCGAACGGGGTTTCACCTCACCGCGCCGCGCGACACCATCGAACGGTCGGTCGGGTCCGAAATCGAGATTTCGGGATGGAACGTCACGAAGTTCGCCGCACTCCTCTCGCAGTCGAACGACGGCGCTATCGACACGCTCCGGAGTCCGATTCGCTACCGCGAGCGGTTCGACGCCGACGCGCTCCGCGAGTACGTCGAATCGACGTTCGACCCGGTGAGCCTCTACTACTGCTATCGAGGTATCGCCAAGTCGAACTACCGGAAGTATCTCTCGTCGCACCTCGTCGACAACGAAAAACAGCTGTATCCAATCGTCGAGCGAACCGACGAGGCGTACGTCGTCGGCAGTCGCAAGAGCGACGGCGTGTTCTCGATTCCGCGTCACTTCGTCGACAGCGACGACCCGGCGCGGATACCAACCGAACACACAGACCACGTCGAACACGCCGAATCAGTGTCGACGAGCAAAGAAACGCAACCGTCACGCGAATTCGTCGAGCGCACCGTCCGGTCGACGAAGACCCGACAGACGGTGAAACGAAATCTCGCGGTGCTCATCGCGGTGATGAGCGCGCGGTATCTCCTCGCAACAGGAGAGAAGGGAGACCACGAACTCCCGTACGTCGATTTTCCGACGTTCCTCGCCGAGCAAGCACCGGCAGTGTTCGACGGCGAATGGCTCACGCTGGCCGAGGAGTTGGTCGAGCGAAAGCGTCGAGGAGACGATAGCGTCGTCGGGGACCGCATCGGCTACGAGCGGGCGACGCTTCCGGAGACAATCGACTACGAGGCGCACACGCGGCCCGGTCCCGAGAAGGCGGCGTTGGACGAGTTCGTCGACGAGATGCTGGCGGCCGCGACTGAGCCGTAGCGACTGCGGTCGGTATCGGTCGACGGCCGAACACGGCCACCGATGCAGTTACCCGTCTCGGCGCGGATTGCCCGACTATGGACGAGCACACCCGCGACCCGAGCGTGGCCCCGCCGCTCGGCGACCCGACCGGGTGGCGCGAGGACCGACAGTGGGAACACGCCACGCTCCGCCGCGCCGTCGAACACGGCGTCCGTCTGTTCAACGCCGGCGAGTTCCACGAGAGCCACGACTGCTTCGAAGACGAGTGGTACAACTACGGGAGCGGTACAACCGAGAGCGCCTTCCTGCACGGAATGGTGCAGGTCGCCGCAGGCACCTACAAACACTTCGACTTCGAGGACGACGCCGGGATGCGCTCGCTGTTTCGGACGGCGTTACAGTATCTCCGCGGCGTCCCCGACGACTTCTACGGCGTCGACCTCCCCGAAATCCGCGAGACGATGCAAACCGCGCTGGACGACCCCACGACCTTGGAGGGGTTCCGAATCAGCCTCGACGACCACCGACCGACCGCCTACGAAGCCGACTACGAATACGCCGAGCGACTGGACTGAGTCGCTCGGTTCGACGCCTCGACCGAGCGGATTCGGCTCGCTGTCGTTATCTCGGTGACAGCTCTTCGGCGATTTCTAAAGGGATATGACTGTCCGTCGCTTTGACCGTGTAAATGCAGGTGTACCAGTTAGGCGAGGGTACCCCAGAGGTCGCCGTCGTCGCCGGAATTCACGGCGACGAACCGTGCGGCCCCCGGGCAGTCGAACGACTCCTCGCTACGGAACCGACCGTCGAACGACCCGTCAAACTCGTCGTCGCCAACGAGGAAGCGCTCGAACGCGGCGTTCGCTACCTCGACGACGACCTGAATCGGGCGTTTCCGGGGTCGGCCGACGCCGAGAGCCACGAACGACGCCTCGCGTACGACCTCGTCAACGAACTCCGCGACTGTACCGTGCTGGCGCTACACTCCACGCAGTCGACGCCACGGCCGTTCGCCGTCGCCGATTCGGTCGACGCCGTCGCACGCGCGGTCTGTCCGCATCTTCCCGTCGAACTGCTCGTCGAAACCGCCGGATTCGCCGAGGGCCGACTCATCGACCACGCCCACACCATCGAAGTCGAGTGCGGTCTCCAAGGCAGCGACGAGGCCGCCGAGAACGCCTACGACCTGATTCGCGGGTTCCTCGCGGCGACGGGCGTGCTGCCTGCGCCGGAGAGTACCGACCGCCTCGACGCGGGACTGAGCGACGAAGTGTCCGTGTTCCGTCTCGCGGACAAGATACCGAAACCACCTGCCGACGAGTACGAGGTGTTCGCAACGAACTTCGAGTCCGTCTCGGCGGGTGACCGCTTCGCCGCCTACGACGGCGAGGACCTCGTCGCGGAAGTCGACTTCTACCCGGTGTTGCTCTCACCGTACGGCTACCCCGACCTGTTCGGCTACACCGCCGAGAGAGTCGGAACGCTCGACTGACTCGCCGGGCGAACGGTCCGGGGAGAGAGTTGAACGAATCTTCTGCTCGGTCGATTATAGAAATGTCGTTCAGCTAACTGTTATTCGGCTACGAACCGAAGGGAAACGCGAGAAGCGACAGTCCGGAGTCGTCCGGGTGGTCGGGTCGATTCGGCGGTTCGGAAGCCGGTTACAGAGAGCGACAGCACCGCCTAACGGTCTGCTGCTTACGACTTGCCGCCTACGACCCACCGAACACGAACGACGCCGAGGCTGTCGCTTCGGGAGCCCATCATGGCCATCACGTCCACACCACTCGTCGTCGCGTTCGTCGTCCTCGTCGTCCTCGCCACGTTCGGAGCCGTCGGTGAGCCTACGGTTTCGGTCGCCGCTTCGTTCGGAGTGCGGTCACCGGGCGGACCGACAGTTCTCGACGACTGTGCCGTTCTCACCGAACCGGGTGTGTACGTTCTCGGGAACGATATCGAGACGACACAGTACACGTGTCTGGAACTCCGGTCGAGTGATATCGTTCTCGACGGCGGCGGTCACACCGTCGGTCCGAGCGCGCACTCGCTCGCGTACGGCAAACACCTTGCGATGCCCACGCCGGCACAGTTCGGCGTCGGTGTCGCCGTCGGTTCGTCCGAACAACTCACAAACGTCACGGTCACAAACATTCGCCTCACGGGCCTCGACGTCGGCACACGTCTGCAGAACGTCGATGGCGCGACTATCAGTGACGTGAACGCCGTCGGCAACGCCCGCGGTATCGTCGTCGTCGCCGCCCACGATGTCGCGGTCCGGCAGTCGAGCGTCACCGGGAGCGAAACCGACGGTATCGTCGTCCGGGCGTCCTCGAACGTCTCGGTCGCGGAGACGACTGCGAACGAGAACGCGTTCGCCGGTGTCGTCGTCGCCGATAGCACCGACGTCACCGTCTCGGAGACGACGGTTCACTCGAACGGCGGCGACGGCGTGTTCGTCCGCGACGCGACGGGTGTCGTCGTTCGAGATTTGGCCGCCGTCGACAACGCCGTCGGCGTCCTGCTGTTCGACTCACCGGGGACGCTCGTCACAGAGAGCTACGTCGACCGGAGCGCGTTCGCAGGCGTCGGCGTCGTCCACTCGGATTCGGTGGTCGTCACCGACACGACGATTCGGAACACGACGGCGACGCTCGCACTGTTAGACGACCCCGCGGCGATTTGGCTCGTCGGGTCGAACGAGACGACGCTTCGAGAGGTCGTCGTCTCGGGGAATGAGAACTGGTCGCTGTACGCGAGAGACGGGTCGGAGAACGTCACCGCAGAGAGATTCGGAACCGAGGACGTGCAGTTCTCGTTCGTCGCCACTGACGTCGCCGTAGACATCCACGAGGAGAGTCGGGAGGGTTCAGAAAGTTCGACGAACGGCGAGGAATCGGACGGCGACGGAACGGAGACGAGAGACGACGACCAGACGGTCGACCCCGAGTCCTGCGACGTTCCATCCGACACCGGAGAACCGACCGTCTCGTCGGCGCTTTCGGTCGGGTTCGTCGGGGACGCGTCGGCGTTTCAACTCACGGAGAGCCGATGTGAGACGGGGGGCGAAGCGGTCGGTGATGAGGTGTCCGGAGGGTGAGTGCCACGTCGACGTACACAGCGGCTTCGTAGGCGCGTGCTACTCTTTCGGCTCCAACTCCACGAGCGTCAGCGACCGGTTGAGGTGACAGTAGTCGTGCGGCGGGTCGCCGACGATAGACTGGATGCGGTACTCCTCGTCGAAGGCTGCCCCGTCGGGTTCACAGAACTGGTGGCTCGGACACTCGGTGTGCGGGCACGGGCCCTGTAGACGGGCTTTGCTCCCGGCGTACGCACCCTTCGAGGGGACGTTCGCCGGGACGGCCGCCGGTTCGACTTCGACGGCGCGGACGCCCGCATCGTGGACGGCACACTCCAAGGTTTGAGTGTTCTCGCGGACGTCGACGACGCGGTAGCGTCTCCCCTCCGAGAGGTTCAGACACTGTTTTCGGTACGGACACCCCTCGCAGGCGGTTGACTCGCCGCCGTAGACGAACTCCCTGCCCGGTTCCGCTAGGCGGGTGCCGATGAGCGTGACGGTCGACATGAGCGGCCGTTTGACGGCCTCGGTGTTAAGCCTCGCGCACACGCTCGCTGACACACGTTTCGGGCGGCGTCAGTCAGTGTTGTCGCAGGCGGTGGCAGTCAGTGTCGTTGCAGGCGGCGTCAGTTACCGTCGTCGGTAGTGGTCTCGCTGCCGTCGTCGCGCCCGGTGAGTTCGTCGAGTTTCTCGAAGTACTCCTCGCGGGGCACTTGATACAGCGAACGGTAGTCGACCTCGCCGTCGTCGAACCGTCTCGCGGCGTCGACAGCGCCGTCGACGGCGGCCTCACGGGAGTCGTACGTGTTGGTCTCGCCTTCGATTTCGGGCTCCAACAACAGGGTCACGTGCCAGGTGTCGGTCTCGATTTGGGACGCGCCGGGGCGGCGTTTTCTGGACCCGTTGCTGACGAACACTGTGGGCATACAGGGCGCGGGAAACTGCTGGCTGTCGAAGACGTCCGGTCGGTACGCGAGAATCGCCCGGCCTTCGGGTTCGTCGTTCCAGACGGTCCATCCCTCGGGCAGTGCGTCGAAGCTCATACCCGGATTTGGACCGCCGGCCGGTTAAGCCGTCCCGTTCTCGCCGGTGGCCGTCGCCTCCGATGTTCGAATGCGACGGTGTCGACAGCACCGACAGCACCGACAGCGCCGACAGCGCCGACAGCGCCGACGGACTCACCTAGCGTCACGGGGCAGTTCGTGTGTTGTCACCGACAGCTCTGACTGCACTCTCGTCGCCCGAAATCACTCCTCGAAAGTGTGAGCGAGTACATAAATATCTCTCGTGATAGGTTTCGAGAACGACCCCCATCGCCGCTACGTCTGTCTATTTTACCGTTCCAATTCTGTGAACGAACTCGAATTTGGGAAAAGACTTATGTATGCTACTGACTCACACTCTAAATAGTCTCGGACAACTCCGAGGACAACGCAGCCAACCACCCTCCCCGCACCGCTCGCCGAACGAGAGCCGTTCTGTCGCTTGCAGTCGCCGATAACGTCGCCGTGTGCGAAGGTGGTGTGTCAACCAATGTCACGGACGAACGACCATCGGCAACGACTGCTCATCCCACGACGCCAGCAACGCGTCGAGGCATCGGCGAGTCGTCGACGAGGGTCGCCCGACGGGGCCGTCGTCCGGGGCAGACGCCCGTCCGCAGACTACACCAGACTCCGTCAGTGATACAATGAACGGTGAAATCGAAACCCTCGAAGACCTGAGCCAGCACTACCAGGACTCCGTGCCAGCGGACCTCCGTGAGGCGAACACGTTCGACTGGTATCTGCGCGAACTGCACGACGACCCGCGCATCGCCCGCAACGCCCACCAACGCGTTGCCGACATGTTCGACTACTACGGCACCGAGTACGACGAAGACGCCGGTGTCGTCGAGTACCTCATGGCCTCCGAAGACCCCCTCCACGAGGGCGAGAACATCTTCTACGGCCGTGAGGTCCACGAATCCATCCACGAGTTCGTCAACAAGGTGAAAAGCGGGGCCCGCGGACTCGGCCCGGAGAAGCGTATCAAACTCTTACTGGGGCCGGTTGGCTCCGGGAAGTCGCACTTCGACCTGATGGTCCGGCGCTACTTCGAGGACTACACGATGCGCGACGAGGGTCGAATGTACACCTTCCGGTGGACGAACCTCTGCGACGTCATCCGCGACCAAGACCCCGCAGACGACACCGTCCAGTCGCCGATGCACCAAGACCCGGTCGTGTTGCTTCCACAGGAGCAACGCGACAGAGTCATCGAACAACTGAACGAGAACCTCGACGCGCCGTACACCATCCGCAACGAGCAGTCGTTAGACCCCGCCAGCGAGTTCTACATGGACAAACTGCTGGCGGAGTACGACGACGACCTGCAGTCGGTGTTGGAGAACCACGTCGAGATTATCCGTCTCGTCGCCAGCGAGAACAAACGCCAGTGCATCGAGACGTTCGAGCCGAAAGACAAGAAGAATCAGGACGAGACGGAACTGACGGGCGACGTCAACTACTCGAAACTCGCCGTCTACGGCGAGTCCGACCCCCGCGCGTTCGACTACTCGGGGGCGTTCTGTAACGCCAACCGTGGCCTGTTCTCCGGCGAAGAGTTGCTCAAACTCCAGCGGGAGTTCCTCTACGACTTCCTGCACGCCAGTCAGGAACAGACCATCAAGCCGAAGAACAACCCTCGAATCGACATCGACCAGGTCATCGTCGGCCGAACGAACATGCCCGAGTACCGCGACAAGAAGGGCGACGAGAAGATGGAGGCGTTCAACGACCGGACGAAACGCATCGACTTCCCGTACGTCCTCGAGTACACCCAAGAGGCCGAAATCTACCGGAAGATGCTGCGGAACGCCGACGTGCCGCACATGCACATCGAACCGCACGCGATGGAGATGGCGGGCCTGTTCGGCGTGTTGACGCGCATCACCGAACCCGACGGCGAGCGCATCTCGCTGACGCAGAAAGCGAAAGCGTACAACGGCGAGATAGACGACGGCGACGACGTCGACGTGAAGAAACTCCGCGAGGAGGGCGAGTCGAAAGCCGACATCGCCGAAGGGATGGAAGGCGTCTCCGCACGGTTCATCGGCGACGAAATCGCCGAGGCCATCATGGACTCGACGCACCGCGGCCGCGACTACCTCAGTCCGCTCTCCATCTTCACGCACTTCGAGGAGAACTTGGAGAATCACGGCTCCATCCCCGAAGAGAACGTCGAACGCTACCTCCGCTACTTGGAGATGGTCCGCGACGAGTACAAAGAGCGCGCCATCGAGGACGTGCGCCACGCCCTCGCCTACGACCTCGACGAAATCCAGCGGCAAGGCGAGAAGTACATGGACCACGTGATGGCGTACATCGACGACGCCACCGTCCGCGACGAACTCACCGGCCGCGAGCAGGACCCTGACGAGAAGTTCCTCCGTTCGGTCGAAGAGAAACTGGAGATTCCGAACGACCGCAAAGACGACTTCCGTCAGGAAGTGTCGAACTGGGTCTCCCGGCGTGCCCGCGAGGGAACCTCGTTCAACCCGCAGGACAACGACCGACTCCGCCGTGCGCTGGAGCGCAAACTGTGGGAGGACAAGAAACACAACATCAACTTCTCCGCGTTGGTGTCGGCGAACGAACTCGACGACGACGAGCGCAACGCCTGGATAGACGCCCTCGAAGAACAGGGCTACTCCCGCGAAGGTGCCCGTGAAGTGCTCGAATTCGCCGGCGCGGAGGTGGCCAAAGCCGAACTTGAGACGTAAGCCCATGCGCGAAGATTACATCCGCGCCGCCGACGCCGAGTTGCGCGGCGCTTACGAGGAACCGATGAGCCTCGACGCGTACGTCGACGCCGCGTTCGAGTCACCCTCCATCGCCTCGCACGCCTCGAAATACCTGTTGGAGGCCATCGAGTCGATGGGAACGCGGACCGTCGTCGAAGAAGGCGAAGAGCGCCAGCGCTACCGCTTCTTCGACGACCCGCACAACGAGGGCGAACACGCCATTCTCGGTAATACCGAGGTGCTAAATGGGTTTGTCGCCGACCTCCGAACCATCGCCGCCGACCGCGGCAAGAGCGAGAAGATTCTCTGGTTCGACGGGCCGACGGCGACCGGCAAGTCGGAACTCAAACGGTGTCTCATCAACGGCCTTCGGGAGTACTCGAAGACTCCGGGCGGACGCCGCTACACCGTCGAGTGGAACATCTCGACGGCCTCCGACACCCGAGGACTGAGCTACGGCGGCGACGAGTCGACCGAAAACGAGGACAACTGGTACGAGAGTCCGGTGCAGGTCCACCCGCTGACGGTGTTCCCGCCGGACGTGCGCAAAGCGCTCCTCGTGGACCTCAACGCGTCGTCGGGCGACCACATCCCGACGGTCGTCGACGAGGAACTCGACCCGTTCTCGCGGGAGGCGTACTCGTATCTCGAAGAACAGTACCGCCGCAACGGCAAAACCGAGTTGTTCTCGGCGGTCGCGGACACGCGACACCTCCGGGTGAAAAACTACGTCGTCGACGTGGGCAAGGGGATTGGTGTACTGCACTCCGAAGACGACGGCAGCCCCAAGGAGCGACTCGTCGGCAGTTGGATGCCGGGGATGCTCCGCGAACTCGACTCGCGGGGCCGAAAGAACCCGCAGGCGTTCAGCTACGACGGCGTGCTCTCGCAGGGTAACGGTCTTCTTACCATCGTCGAGGACGCGACCCAACACTCCGACCTGCTGCAGAAACTGCTGAACGTCCCCGACGAGGGGCACGTGAAGTTGGACAAAGGAATCGGGATGGACCTCGACACGCAGTTGCTCATCATCTCCAATCCCGACTTAGGCGTCGAACTCGACAAGTTCGCCGACCGCAACGGCCGCGACCCGTTGAAGGCGCTCAAACGCCGCCTCGACAAACACGAGTTCCGCTATCTCACCAACTTGAGTCTGGAGACACAACTCGTCCACCGCGAACTCACGAACGAGACGGCGGTGTGGGAGGGCGCGGACTACGCCGAACTCGAAGCGCGCATCCGTCAACCGGTGTCGGTGTCGGTGCGCGACGAAGGCGGTGTCGTCGTCGAACGCGAACTCGCACCGCACGCCGTCGAGGCGGCGGCGCTGTACAGCGTCGTCACGCGTCTCGACGGCGAAGACCTGCCGTCGGGACTGACGCTCGTCGACAAGGCGTTGCTGTTCGACCGCGGTTACCTGCAGGAGGGCGACGAACGAGAGACTATCGACGACTTCGAGTTCGACCGCAACGGCGAGGAGGGCACGCACGGCATCCCCGTGACGTACACCCGCGACACCGTCGCCGACCTGCTGCAGACCGAAAGCGAGCGCGCACACGCCGACCTGCCCGTCGAACGCGTCGTCATGCCCGACGACGTACTCGACGCGATGGCCGACGGCCTGCGTTCTGCTCCAGTGTTTTCGCGCGGCGAGGCCGCCGAGTACGAGTCGCGACTCGCCGGCGTCAAGAGCTACATCTTCGACCAGCAGGAACGCGACGTGCTCGACGCCATCTTGGCCGAAAAGCACGTCGAACAGGAGACGGTCGCCGAGTACGTCGAACACGTCTACGCGTGGGCGGGCGACGAGGAGATAGAGACCGAACGCGGCCCCGTCGAAGCCGACGCGCTGCTGATGAAGCTGTTCGAGACCGAACATCTCGGCCGCTTCGACGACGCCGCGTACGCGGGGAACGAACCCTCGCCGCAGGTGGCACGGTTCCGCCGCGAGAAGGTCATCTCCGCGTTGAACCGCTACGCGTGGGAGAACCGCGACGAGGGCTTCGCGGTCCACAAAGTCGACTTCACCGAGATTCCGGTTATCCGCGCGGTGCTGGAACACCACGAGTGGAGCGACGTGAAACGGCTGTTCGAGGACTTCGACCCCCGCCAGTGGGAGGACCCACCGGCGAACACCGAGACGGCACGGCTGAAGGAAAAGACCATCGAGCGACTGACGAAGGCGGGTTACTCGCCGGCTAGCGCCGAGTTGACCAGCCGGAAAGTGATGCGAGAGGTGAGCTACAAATGGGACTGAGAGACGACCTCGAACGGTTCCGCGAAGTGGGCGAAGAACGAAGAGAGGACCTCGAAGAGTTCATCAGCTACGGTGACCTCGGCGGGTCGGGCGCGAACAACATCAACATCCCCATCAAAGTCGTGGACCTCCCGGAGTTCGCCTACGACCCCCGCGACAGAGGCGGCGTCGGTCAGGGTCAAGGCGGCACCCCCGACGTGGGCCAACCCGTCGGCCCGCCGCAACCCGGCGACGGAGACGAGGAGGGCGACCCCGGCGAAGAAGGGGCCGACCACGAGTACTACCAGATGGACCCCGAGGAGTTCGCCCAAGAACTCGACGAACAACTCGGACTGGACCTCGAACCCAAGGGCAAGGAAGTCATCGAAGAGATAGAGGGCGACTTCACCGACGTCACTCGCTCGGGCCCGAACAGCACGCTCGACTTCGAGCGCCTGTTCAAAGAGGGCCTGAAGCGCAAGCTCTCGATGGATTTCGACGAGGAGTACGTCAGAGAGGCGCTGCGAGTCGAGGGCAAAGACGCCCGAGACGTGTTCGAGTGGGCCAGAGAGAAAAACATCCTCGTCTCGTGGGCGTGGGTCGCAGACGCCTACGAAGACGTCCCCGAGTCCGAACGCGACAAGTGGTCGAGTTTCGAGGAGATGGACGAGAACGTCGAGCAGACGACCACGCTCCAGCGCATCCGCCGCGACGGTCTTCGGGAAGTGCCGTTCCGCCGCGAGGACGAGCGCTACCGCCACCCCGAGATAATCGAGAAGAAAGAGAAGAACGTCGTCGTGGTCAACATCCGCGACGTGTCGGGGTCGATGCGCGAGAAGAAGCGCGAACTCGTCGAGCGGACGTTTACCCCCTTAGACTGGTATCTGACGGGCAAGTACGACAACGCCGAGTTCGTCTACATCGCCCACGATGCCGAAGCGTGGCAGGTCGAACGCGAGGAGTTCTTCGGCATCCGCTCGGGCGGTGGCACCAAGATTTCTTCTGCATATGAACTCGCGGCGGCGATTCTCGAAGAGGAGTACCCGTGGCGCGAGTGGAACCGCTACGTGTTCGCCGCGGGCGACAGCGAGAACTCCTCGAACGACACGACCGAGAACGTCGTGCCGCTGATGGAAGAGATTCCGGCGAACCTGCACGCGTACGTCGAGACACAACCCGGCGGCAACGCCATCAACGCGACCCACGCCGAGGAGGTCGAACGGGCGCTCGGCGACACCGGCAACGTCGTCGTCGCGCGCGTCTCGCGCCCCGAGGACGTGGTAGACGCCATCTACGACATTCTGAGTACGGAGGACGACGACCAATGAGACCGAACAGACTGACAGCGAGAAAGGCCGCGAGCAAACTCGAAGAGCCGACGCGCGAAGCGGCGAAACTCGCGCGAAAGCTCGGCCTCGAACCGTACCCGGTGAACTACTGGGTCGTCAGCTACGACGAGATGAACGCGCTCATCGCTTACGGCGGGTTCCAAACCCGCTATCCGCACTGGCGCTGGGGGATGACGTACGACCGCCAGCAGAAACAAGACCAGTTCGGGATGGGCAAGGCGTTCGAAATCGTCAACAACGACAACCCGAGCCACGCGTTCCTGCAGGAGTCGAACACGCTGGCCGACCAGAAGGCGGTCATCACCCACGTCGAAGCCCACGCCGACTTCTTCGCCAACAACAGTTGGTTCGGACTGTTCGGCGGCGACCTCGACGCGGCGGCGATGCTCGAACGGCACTCCGAGGCCATCGCGGGCTACATGGAGGACCCCGAAATCGACCGCGCGGACATCGAGAAGTTCATCGACGCGGTGCTCTGCTTGGAAGACTGTATCGACCAGCACCGACCGTTCGCGGAGGCGACGGACCCCCGCGAGCGGACCGCACCCGAGGACCTCCGCGAGCGACTGGAGGGGATGAACATCTCCGACGAGGTTCGCAGACAGGTGTTCGACGAGGAGTGGTTGGACCGACTGGCAGAGGCCGAAGAGGCCGCCGCCGACCTCACCGACCCCCAGAAAGACGTCCTCGGCTACCTCCAGCAGCACGGGATGCAGTACGACGAAGAAGAAGGGAAAGCCAGCGAGTTGGAACCGTGGCAGCGCGACGTTCTCGACATGCTGCGGACGGAGGCGTACTACTTCGCCCCCCAGAAGATGACGAAGGTGATGAACGAGGGCTGGGCCGCCTACTGGGAGTCGTTGATGATGGGCGAGGAGCGCTTCGCCGGCGAGAACGAGTTCCTGCTGTACGCCGACCACCAAGCGAAGGTGCTCGGGTCGCCGGGGTTGAACCCGTACAAACTCGGCAAGGAACTCTGGGAGTACATCGAGAACACGACGAACCGCCGGGAAGTGGCCGACAGACTCCTGCGCGTCGAGGGCGTCTCGTGGCGCAACTTCCACGAAGTCGTCGACTTCGACGAGGTCCAAGAACTCCTGCAACCGCACCCGGCGCTCGATGGGATTCGCCCGGATACGCTGGACGAACTCGTCGCACTCGGCGACGACCCGCGCGTCGACGCCGACGCCCTCGACCGGGCGGTGTCGGAGTACGGCGACGAGGAACTCGATGCCGACGAACGAACTGTCGACGTCGACAAGTACCCGTGGAAGGTGTTGACCTACGAAGGCCTCGCCGAGCGACACTTCTCGCTCGTCAAGCCACAGAACAGAGGGTTCCTCGGGCGGATTCGGCGCTCGGAGCTCGAACAGCTCTCGCGGTACATGTTCGACGACGAGCAGTACGCGAGTGTAGCGGAAGCTATCGTGGACGTCGACTACACGACCGGGTGGGACCGGATGCGCGAGATTCGAGAGAGTCACAACGACGTGACGTTCCTCGACGCGTTCCTCACCCAGGAGTTCGTGACGAACAACCACTACTTCACCTACGAGTTCACCCGCGCCAGCGGCGACTTCCGGGTGACGAGCACCGACTACCAGGACGTCAAGAAGAAACTGCTGCTGCAGTTCACGAACTTCGGCAAGCCCACCGTCGCGGTGTACGACGGCAACTACGGCAACCGCAACGAACTGCTGTTGGGCCACCAGTACAACGGCATCATGCTCGACCTCGGGCAGGCCAAACAGGTTTTAGAGCGCGCGTACGACCTGTGGGGCCACCCGGTCAACCTAATGACCATCGTCAAGGAGTACGACGACCACGACGTGGAGGTGGCACGGCGGCGCAACCGCGAACCGACGCCCGTCGAGAACGGCATCCGCGTCCGATACGACGGCGAGACGTTCGAGCATCACGACCTCGAACCCGAACTCGAAGACAGAATCGCCGCCGGCGACATCGACTACGACACGAAGCCCGACGAGTGGCTCTCGTAGTCGGTGTCTCGGTGGTCTCACGGGCCGACGCGGCTGGTCGTGTTCTGCGCTACGGTATATTTCCCACCGAACAAGTACACAAAGAAATCCGATAGCTTCTTGTTATTTCAGGGGAGACGAATTGCTACCATGGGAGCAGCGCTCCGACAGCGACAGGGGGAGGGCGACCAAGCGGCGTCGCTCGCGGAGACAGATATCTACGACGTGCTGAAAAACGAACGCAGACAGCGCGTCGTCGAACGTCTCGCCGACTGCGCGGAGACGCAGTCGGTCAGAGCGCTCTCCGAACACATCGCGGCCATCGAGACGGACACCGAGACTCCCCCACGTAACGTCCGTCACAGCGTCTACGTCTCGCTCTGTCAGACGCACATCCCGAAACTCGACGACCTCGACATCGTCGACTACGACGCCGACGCGAAAGACGTCGCTCCCGGCCGCCACACCGCGACGGTCGCCGCGTATCTAACGGACACGCCGACCGACCGCGCCCGCCACGACGAGTACTATCTCGGGTTGGGCGTCGTCGGCTCGCTGCTCGTCGCCGCCGGCGTACTCGGTGCGCCCATACTCTCGACAGCGCCCGCCATCGTCGGACTGACGTTTCTGGCGTTGACGACGCTCGCGGCCGGCTTTTTCGTCGCCCGCGGCCGTCTCGGCGCGTTCGGTACACTGGGTAGCCTCTCGACACTTCGGCGGTGAAGCAGGCCCGTCTCTCAGTGTGGTCCAGCGACGCCGAACGCACAGTTTCATCACCTCTCGCGCCCGACGAACGACAACTGACGAAGCGCCGCTCCGCAGTATCCGGGGTCGACTCCCCTACCACACGATAACTCGCCGATGACACGAACGGAGACCGAGAACTCGCCGGCCGACGACCTCACCGAAGCCGACATCCACGACGTCCTTCGGAACGACCGGCGGCGCATGACGCTCGAACGACTCGCCGAAACCGGCGAGGAGACCGTTCGCTCGCTCTCCGAACACATCGGCGCGAGAGAGTCCGGCGAAGACCCGCCACCGCGCAACGTCAGACAGAGCGTCTACATCTCGTTGCACCAGACGCATCTGCCGAAACTCGACGACCTCGATATCGTCGACTACGACGACAGCGGCAAAACCGTCTCACTGGAAGGAAATGCCGATCAGGTACTCGCCTACATGCGGTTTTCCGGTACCAACGACGCCCAGACGCCGTCGTACGCGCTGGCTATCGGTGTCCTCGGTTTTCTGGTGGCCCTCGTCTGGATGCTCGTCCCCGGCGTCGCCGAAGCGGTCGCCGCCGTGGTGTGTGCGCTGCTCTTCGCGGTACTGACGGCGTACGAGGTGTGGGCGTACATGTCCTCGGACGACTGAACTGCGTCCGCGACACGTCTCCGTCGTCGCTGTCGGGTTCTCGCTCCGCTCCCGGCGAACACCCACTGTTCAGCCCGTAGAACCGACCCGCCGGCGAGTGAGCGTTGAAGTCGCTGGCGTCCTAACGACCCACATGACAGACGCGCGAGCGCTCGTCTGGTTCCGCCGGGACCTTCGAGTGCACGACAACGAGGCGCTGTCGAAAGCCGCCACCGCCGACTCGTTGCTGTCGGTGTACTGTGTCGACCCACGGGAGTACGGTCCCCGCGAGTACGGCGGCGCGGACTCGTTTCGCTTCGAGAAGACGGGTCCACATCGCACGCGGTTTCGACTCGACTCGCTCTCGGACCTTCGTGAGTCACTTCGAGAACGCGGCAGCGACTTGCTCGTCCGCCGTGGTCGACCCGAGACAGTGCTTCCGGACCTCGCCGAGACGCTCGGCGTCGACACCGTCTACTTTCACACGTGGCCGACGCCCGAGGAGATGACCGTCGAGGCGGCGGTCAAGTCGGCGCTTCGGGCGGCAGACGTCGACCTGCGGCGGTTCTGGGGTCACTCGCTGTACCACGTCAACGACCTACCGACGAGTTACCGCGAGATACCCGACACGTACACGCCGTTTCGCAAATCCGTCGAGTCCGACGCGTCGGTGCGGCCGACGTTCGAGACGCCGTCGTCGCTGCCGCCGTTGCCGGACGCCGTCAGTGAATCTGAGGCCGGAACGCTCCCGACGCCGTCGGAACTCGGTGTCGACGGCCCGCCGGACGACGAACGGGCCGTTCTCGACTTCGAGGGCGGCGAGACGGCGGGACTGCAGCGACTCGACGAGTACGTCTGGGAGCGCGACTGCCTGCGCGAGTACAAAGAGACGCGAAACGGGATGGTCGGCGCGGACTACTCCTCGAAGTTTTCGGCGTGGCTTAACGAGGGCTGTCTCTCCCCGCGACGGGTCCACGAGGAGGTAAAGCGCTACGAGGACGAACGCATCTCGAACGACTCGACGTACTGGCTACTGTTCGAACTGCTGTGGCGCGACTTCTTCCAGTTCCAACTGGCGAAACACGGCGGGCAGTTCTTCACACGGGAGGGTATCCGCGAACGCGACGACATCGAGTGGCGAGACGACGAGACGCAGTTCGAACGGTGGGCCGAAGGCGAGACGGGGATTCCGTTCGTCGACGCGAACATGCGGGAACTGAATCGGTCGGGGTACATGTCGAACCGCGGGCGACAGAACGCCGCGAGTTTCCTCGTGAACAATCTCCGACTGGACTGGCGTCGCGGGGCGGCGTACTTCGAGACGCAACTGGTCGACTACGACCCCTGTTCGAACTACGGCAACTGGGCGTACATCGCGGGCGTCGGCAACGACTCGCGGGACCGCTACTTCAACATCGTCAAGCAAGCGAAACAGTACGACGGCGACGCCGAGTACATCAAACGATGGCTGCCGGAACTGGAGTCGTTGCCACCGGCGAAGGCGCACGAACCGTGGACGCTCTCGGCGGACGAACAGCGGGAGTTCGGCGTCGAACTCGGTGTCGACTATCCGCAACCGATGGTGGAGTTGGAAGCGTCGTACGAGAAACTGCGGTGAGTAGGCGAACGCGAGTGCCGTTCAGCGCGTCCCGAGGAGTCGGCTCAGGATACCGTTTCGCTCGGAAGTCGGAGTGGAGGGTTCGACTCCGGCGGGTAACTCGGTCGCACCCAGTCGCGCCTGCCGCGTCTGGTAGGCGTGGACGCTCGCCGAGAGGAGGAGCGCAACGGCGATGCCCGCCGCGTACGTGAGGCCCGGTATCTGCACGAAAAACGGGAGACCGAGACCCGACGCTGCGAGCACGGCCAGTGAGACGCTCGCCAATCCGAGGTAGTACTGACTCCACGGCACGTCGTCGCGTTCGACGACTTCCAGATAGATGTCGAGGTCCGTCGCTCGGTCGGTCAGGGTTGCGACGCCTCGACCCTGCTCGTAGTCGATGATGTCGTAGGTGTCGAGTTTCGGCAGGTGCGTCTGGTGCAGCGAGGTGTAGACGCGCTTTCGCTGTTTGTACGTCAGTTCCTCGATTTCGCAGTCGTTCTCCCACGCGGCGACCTGTTCGGCCAACTCGCGGATGGTGGTCGGTTCACCGACTCGTTTGAGATGATGTAACACGTACCGCCGGCGGTGGTTCGAGAGTATCGAAAACGAGACGTCTCGCGACAGTCTCTCCTCGGTGTTCTGCCCGGATGCGTGCCCCATGTGTAGCTCTGTGTTAGCCATCGTACTCCCCCAACGGAAACTGTATTCGGGTTCGGTGTATTATTTGTTTGGTTGAATTTCTTGTATTTTGAACATTAGTACAAAACAGACGGTTCCGGAGAGAATCAGCGCCGTTGCTCGCCGTGAAGTGTTCGTGAGAAGTGCTCGGTAGGGGATTTGAACCCCTGTCCTCGGCTCGAAAGGCCAAGATGATTGGCCGGACTACACCAACCGAGCGACATACTCAACTGTCGCCCAGAGGAGTTTAAAGATTCCGTTACGCCGCGGGTGTGTGTGTTATTTCCCCTCGAACTCCGGTTCGCGGTCGCTGGAGAACGCCATCACACCCTCCATCAGGTCGTCGGTGGTGAACAGGATGCCGAACGCCTGTGCTTCGACCTCCAGACCGGCCTCGGTGTCCTCCCAGCCACGGTGCATCGCGCGCTTCGTGTAGCGCTGTGCGACTGGCGGCCCGCCAGCGAGCGACTGTGCGAGTTCCATCGCCTCGGCTTCGAGGTCACCGTTGTCGACGACGTCGTTGATGAAGCCGTAGTCGGCCATCGTTTCGGCGTCGTAGCGCTCGGCGGTGAAGATTATCTCCTTTGCGCGGCCGGTGCCGACGATGCGCTGGAGACGGACGGTGCCGCCCCATCCCGGCAGGAGGCCGAGGTTGTGTTCTGGTTGACCGAGTTCGGAGCGCTCGGTGGCGACGCGGAGGTCCGCACACGCGGCGAGTTCCATCCCGCCGCCGAGACAGAAGCCATCGATACCGACGACGACCGGCTTGTCGCAGTCTTCGAGTTTGCCGAACGTCTTCTGGCCTTTGCGCGAGAGTTCGACCGCCGGAATCGGGTCCGCACCGCCCGCGGCCATGCTCGTCACGTCCGCACCGGCGGAGAACGCGCGGTCACCAGCGCCGGTGAGAAGCAGCGCTCGGACCTCGTCGTCGTCGCTCAGCGCGTCGATGGCGTCGGAGAGGTCGTCCATCAGGTCGGCGCTGATGGTGTTGAGACGGTGCGGTCGGTCGAGAACGACGTGGGCGACGGCGCCCTCCATCTCGACGCGGACGTTGTCGAACTCCAAGGAACCCTCCTCGCCTTCGTCGCTGCCGTGGAAGCCGTCGTCCGATTCGGCGAGTTCGCGGAGCGTGTCGACGACTTCGTAGCGTTCTGCGCCCGTCTCCTCACGCAGTTCGTCGAGTGCCTCGACGAGCGTCGAAAGGCCGGCGTCGTCGGCCATCTTCGCGGGGCCGTCCGGGAAGCCGCCGCCGAGCATCACCGCGCGGTCGATGGCGTCGGCGTCGGCGACGTCGTTTTCGACGAGTGCGGCGACTTCGTTGGCCATCACGGCGAGCAGGCGGTGCTTCACGTCGTCTCGGGCCGCGTCCGTCGGGATGTCGACGCCGCCGTTGTCGTAGTCGTAGAAGCCTTTGCCCGTTTTCTTGCCGAGGTTCTCGTTTTCGACTTTCTCGGCGAGCAGTGGACACGGTTCGTAGGCGTCGCCGAGCACCTCGTGCATGTATTCGAGCACGTGGAATCCGACGTCGATACCGACCTGGTCTGCGAGTTCGAAGCTCCCCATCGGCAGGCCGATGTCGAACTTCGTCGTGCTGTCGACTTCCTCGACGGTTGCGGCGTCGTCGTGGACAATCCACGCCGCCTCGTTCATCAGGGGAACGAGAATGCGGTTGACGATGAAGCCCGGACTGTCCTTGCGGACGCGGACGGGCGTCTTGCCCATCGACTCGGCGAGGCCCTCGACGAGGTCCATCGTCTCGTCGGCGGTGTGTGCGCCGGAGATGACCTCGACCAGCGGCATTCTGACTGGGGGATTGAAGAAGTGCATCCCGCAGAACTGCTCGGGTCGCTCGGTCACTTCCGAGAGGTCCGTGATGGAGAGACTCGACGTGTTCGTCGCAAAGACGGTGTGGTCGGGGGCTTTCTCCTCTAATTCCCCGTACACCTCTTTCTTTATCTCCATCTTCTCGGGAACGGCCTCGACGACCACGTCGGCGTCGGCGACCGCTTCGCCGAGGTCGACGATAGGCGTGACGCGTTCGAGCGCCGCGTCGGCTTCCTCCTCGGTCATCTGGTCTTTCTCGGCCAGTTTGCCGAGACTCCATTCGATTTGGTCGTAGCCGTTCTGGACGAACTCCTCGTTGATGTCGCGCAGTACTACGTCGTAGCCGGCGAGCGCCGCGACCTCCGCGATGCCGTGGCCCATGTTCCCCGCACCGAGAACCGTGATACTGTTGACGTCATCCAGTTCCATGGCCGAATCCTCGGTTGCCGTCAGTTTCAACGTTTCCCTCGTGCGCGTGAACAACTCACTTTCGGTTTATTCGGATGGTTCGTGATGGACTCACGGCGCTCGTGACGGCCGTCTCCGCCGGGAGCGGAGGGTCTATGCGCGTGACGGCCGACAATCGGTCATGGCGGAGGAACACGACCACCTGCGCGAGACGGACCTCGCACCGCTGGTCGACGAGTACGGCGAACTGGAACTGACGCCCGCAGACGACCTCTTCGAGCGGTTCGTCGTCTCCATCGTCAATCAACTCATCTCGACGGAGGCCGCCCGGACGATTCGGGCGCGCCTGTTCGAACAGTTCGAGGTGACGCCCGACGCGATGCTCACCGCGGAGGCCGACGCGCTGCGGGAGGTCGGACTCTCGCCGCAGAAAGTCGAGTACGTCAAGAACGTCGCCGCGTGGTTCGAGGAGAACGACGTGACGCGCGAGCGATTCACGGAGATGAGCGACGCCGCAGTAACGCGCGAACTTACTGACATTCGCGGCGTCGGCGATTGGACCGCGAAGATGGTCCTGATGTTCGGCCTCGGGCGCGAGGACGTGTTCCCGGTCGAAGACTTGGCCGTCCGGCGAGGGATGGAAGACCTCTTCGGCGAGTTGACGCGCGCGGAGATGCGCACGCTCGCGGAGGCGTGGAGTCCCTACCGGTCGATTGCGACGCTGTACGTCTGGCAGCACTACGTCGACGGAAACTCGAACGTCGACGATATCGTCGCCTGAGTCCGCGGCGCTTCGGTCGGTGAGGCGGCGAGAAAACAGAGTATCAGGATACGCGAGCGGAGATGAGAGGTGAGAAAAGCGAAAAACGACGAGTGAGAGACCGTCCGACGGCGGGTTGCTGAGTCCGCCGGATTACTCCAACTTACTCCAGATACTCCTCTTCGCGTTCGTCGTCGTCTTTCGCGTCGACGTCGGCGCGGCGGCGAACGTCGACACGGTAGTGTTCGAGGATGTCGCGGCCCAGAAGCAGTGGGTAGTCCATGTGGCTGCGGTCCTCGACGCTCGCGGTCACCGTGTGCTGGTTACCGCCGATACCGATGACGAGGTCGACGACCGGGCGGGCCTTCCCGCGCTTCATGCTGCCGGATTTGACGCGCGTCATGCTCTTGATGGGGCCGGCCCCGATTTCGGCGGCCAGCGAGGTGTCGATGCTCGTTCGAGTCGCGCCCGTGTCGGATTTGGCGAGCGTCTGCGTCGACCCGCTGGTGCCGCTGACGACGACGTCTTCGATGTAGCCAATCATCGGTACCTCCTCGTTCTCCGGCGGTTCGATGCGCGGCATGCACGAGGGTCGGGAGTCGTCGAGCGTCGCCGACAGTTCGTTCACGCGGTCGTCCTCGACGTCGCCGCCGGCGCGTTCGATAGCCAGTTGCGCGATGTGCGGTGCGGGACTCTTGCCGGTCGCTTTGTACAGTCCTTTGAACCCGGCCGTCGGGTTCACTTCGAGAACGTACCAGCCGTCGTTACCCTCGACGAGGTCGACGCCCGCGTAGTCGAGGCCGATGACTTCCGCCGCGTAGAGGGCGGTTTCGGCGGCCTCCTCGGGCATCGTCTCGGTGGCGTTCTGGACGTCGCCGCCGAGGGCGACGTTCGTTCGCCAGTCGCCTTCCGGCGCGTAGCGGTGCATCGCGCCGACGATTTCCTCGCCGACGACGTAGACGCGCAGGTCGCGGTGTCGGTCGCTGTCGCGTTCGATGAGTTCCTGCAGGAACGCCTGACGGTTGCCGACTTTCGGGTTGACCGGTTCGGTGAGGTCGACTTTCCACGTCCCGCCGCCGTGAGTGCCGATAGCGGTTTTGTAGACGCCGACGTCGCCGAACTTCTGTCGGCCCTGATTCAGGCGGTCGTTCGAGAGCGCGAGCAGTGCGTCGGGAACCTGGATGTTCCAGTCGGCCAGCGTCGCCGCCGTGGCGAACTTGTGGATGGCCGTCAGCACCGCACCGGGTTCGTTCAGCATCGGCCGGACGCGGTTGAACGTCGTCGCCAAGCCGAGACCCTCGGCGGGTTCCTCGGTGTTCGACAGCAAAAGTCTGTTCGCGATGACGTCGACGCCCGGTTCGATGGACACTTCGCTGTCTTCGATGTTCATCGCGGTGTTCTCGCGGCGGAGCCACACCGGTTCGTGACCGAGTTCCTCGACGGCGTTCAAGATTGCCTTGGTCTCTTTGCTGTTGTGCAGCGAGAGAACCCCGACACGCACCGTCTCGTCGTCTGAAAGAGCCATGTGGACAGACGTACCGAACGCAGTTTCAAAGATATGCCGGTCTAGACGCCGTTGGCGTCGTCAGCGTAACAATTCCGATGCGGTGGCGTCACGTCTGCGCTACAGTACGTTATATACGACTCGGCGTCGGATTAGATGCGATTCTGTCGTCGGTGTTTATAGTCGCCCACCTCCGAGGGGTGTTCATGAGCGACGACTCGGCCTTCACCTACAACGGGGGGAGGGTCGACCCGGGCGAGACGCAGAATCTGCGGTATAGTGTGAGCGAGACGTATCTGGGCGACCCGGTTCGGATTCCCGTAACCATCATCAACGGCGAACGCGACGGACCCACCGTCTTTCTCTCGGCGGCGGCACACGGCGACGAACTGAACGGCATCGAAGTCGTTCGGACCGTCGCCCACGGGTGGGACCACACCGACCTCTGCGGGACGCTCGTCTGCATGCCCGTGTTGAACGTGCCGGGCTTTCTCGCCCAGCAGCGCTATCTCCCGATTCTCGACCGCGACCTGAACCGTTCGTTTCCGGGCTCCGAGAGTTCGACGAGCGCCAAGCGGATGGCCGACCAAATCTTCAGAAACTTCATCGAACCGTGCGACATCGGTCTCGACTTCCACACGTCGACGCGCGGACGGACGAACATGCTCCACGTCCGCGGGAATCTCGAAGACGACGGCGTTCGACGCGTCGCGTACGCGTTCGGGTCGAACGTCATCCTCGACGGCGAAGGGCCGGACGGGTCGCTTCGCGGCGAGGCGACGCGCGCGGGCGTGCCGACTATCACGTTGGAGATGGGCGAAGCCCACCGGTTCCAGCGTGACCTCATCGACGAAGCGCTCGCGGGCGTCGAGAGCGTCTTCGCGGAGTACGGCGTCCGCGAGACGAGCGCTGTCCGGTGGCCGGGCTGGCGGACCGTCATCACCGGTGACCGTGAGAAAACGTGGATTCGCGCCGACGCCGGCGGCATCGTCGATATGCACTACTCTCGGGGAGCGCTCGTCCACGAGGGCGACCGAATCTGTACCATCACGAACCCGTTCCTCGACGACAACATCGCCGTCGAAGCGCCCTTCACTGGCCTTCTCGTCGGCATCTTGGAGAACCCCGTCGTCTACCCGGGCAACCCCATCTGTCACCTCGTCGAACTGAGTACGTCAACGCGGCGGGTGCTCGAACGCGAGCAGTCGCCGGTAGCGGACGCCGAGACGTAATCCGTCGGTGAGAGAGCGAGTCGACACCGCGAAGTCGGCGTCTCACTCCCGTTTCATCGCCGTCTCCGGCGTCGGCCGGAGACGTTCTTGTGTTCGGGAACGAAAGCGGCAAAACAGGCGAGCGCTCCCGGTTCCACGCGCGGACACACGTAACTTCTATAGCACCCCGGTTCCCAGACTCACGGGAGTATGAGTCAATCGTACAATCGAGGCCTCGTGGAGGACTTCGGCCGTTGGCGGGAGTTCTCGGCTGGCATGTGGGCCTGGATTTTCCACAAGTTCACCGGATGGGTGCTGGTGGGCTACCTGTTCACCCACATCGCCGTCCTCTCGACGGCGCTGACCACTCCACAGGCGTACACCGATACCATCCAGATGCTGGAGATGCAGCCTATCGTGCGCATTCTCGAAGTGGGACTGCTCGCGGTGGCGGTGTTCCACATTCTCAACGGGCTTCGGCTACTGCTCGTGGACCTCGGCGTCGGACTGGAGGCACAGGACAAGAGTTTCTACGCGTCGCTGGTGCTGACGGGCGCAATCGTCGTCGCAAGCATCCCGACGTTCGTCGCGGGGGCGTTCTGAGATGGCGGAACGCTACTCCTCGTTCGAGCGTGGCGGCCGGCGGTGGCTGTGGCAGCGCATCACGGCGGCGTTCCTCGTCGTCGTGCTCGCGTTCCACTTCTTCCTGCTGCACTTCGTCAACCACGCCGACGAAGTGACGTTCGCGGCGAGTCAGGCACGGATGGAGACGCTGACGTACTTCTCGTTGATGATTCTGTTCCTCGTCACCGCGACGTTCCACGGCGTCAACGGGGTCTACAACGCGCTGGTCAACCAGGGGCTGGAAGGCACGAAACTGAGCGTCGTCAAGTGGACGCTCGTCGTCGCCAGCGCGGTTCTCATCATCCAAGGCGTTCGGACCGCTCTCGCGTGGTCCGGAGGTATCCCACTCTAACATGAGCACGCAAGTACCCGAAACCCAAGAGACCGAAGAATCGGAGGCGGAGACCGAGACGGAGTCGGTCCCTGTCGCACAACAGCGACGCCAACAGCGCAAAGCCGACCGCCGCGAACGCGTCGAAGAACGCGAACGCGAGCGAACCGAGGAGGAAGCCGCGAGCGACGAGAACCGCTACCACCTCAAGGTGTTCCGTTACGACCCCGAAGTCGAGGGGAAACAGGAACCGCGGTTCGACGAGTTCCACGTCCCGTATCACAAGGGGATGACCGTCCTCGACGCGCTCATGTACGCGCGGGACCACTTCGACTCCTCGCTGACGTTCCGACACTCGTGTCGACAGGCCATCTGTGGCTCCGACGCGATGTTCGTCAACGGCCGGCAGCGACTCTGCTGTAAGACGCAGCTATCGGACCTCGAAGAACCCGTACGCGTCGAACCCCTGCCGCATCAGGAAGTCGTCAAAGACCTGGTCGTCGACATGGAACATTTCTACGACCAGATGGAAGCGGTCGAACCGTTCTTCCAGACGAACGACCTGCCCGACGGCGAACTCGACGAGCAGCGACAGACGCGTGAGAACCGCGAGAAAGTGAAGATGTCGACGCGCTGCATCTGGTGTGGCGCGTGTATGTCGTCGTGTAACATCGCGGCGGGCGACAACGAGTATCTCGGCCCGGCGGCCATCAACAAAGCGTACCGCTTTGCGATGGACGAACGCGAAGGCTCGGACATGAAGGAGCACCGACTGCGCATTCTCGAACAGGAACACGGTGTCTGGCGCTGTCAGACGCAGTTCTCCTGTACCGAAGTGTGCCCGAAAGACATCCCGTTGACGGCCCATATCCAGGAACTCAAGCGAGAAGCCGTCAAGAACAACCTAAAGTTCTGGTAGTGAACCTCAAGTTCACCCAGTCCTAACAACGCTCAGAAACCAGATATGTACGAACACGACGTAATCGTGGTCGGCGCCGGCGGCGCCGGCCTGCGCGCCGCTATCGCGGCGCAGGAAGAGGGGGCGGACGTGGCTATCGTCTCGAAACTCCACCCCGTACGCAGTCACACCGGCGCGGCAGAAGGCGGCATCAACGCCGCGCTCCGCGAGGGCGACTCGTGGGAAGACCACGCGTACGACACGATGAAAGGGTCGGACTACCTCGGCGACGCCCCGGCCATCGAAACGCTCTGTCAGGACAGTCCGAAAGAGACCATCCAACTCGAACACTGGGGGATGGCCTTCTCCCGCGACGACGACGGCCGCGTCAGTCAGCGACCGTTCGGCGGCCTCTCGTTCCCGCGGACGACGTACGCGGGTGCGGAGACGGGTCACCAGTTGCTCCACACGATGTACGAGCAACTCGTCAAGCGTGGCATCAAGGTGTACGACGAGTGGTACGTACTCAACCTCGCCGTCTCCGACGAAGAAGTCCCAGAGGAACGTAGCTGTCACGGCATCGTCGCCTACGACATCCAGTCGGGCGAGGTGTCGGGCTTCCGCGCCCGCAACGGCGTCATCCTCGCAACGGGTGGCCCCGGACAGGTGTTCGACCACACCACCAACGCCGTCGCCAACACCGGCGACGGCGTGGCGATGGCCTACCGCGCGGGCGTCCCGATGGAGGACATGGAGTTCATCCAGTTCCACCCGACGACGCTGCCGTCGACGGGTGTGCTCATCACCGAGGGTGTCCGTGGCGAAGGCGGCATCCTCTACAACGAGAACGGCGAGCGCCTCATGTTCGAGTACGGCTACGCGAACAACGCCGGCGAACTCGCCTCCCGTGACGTGGTGTCGCGCGCGGAGTTGACCGAAATCAACGCCGGTCGCGGTATCGAAGACGAGTACGTCCACCTCGACATGCGCCACCTCGGCGAGGAGCGCATCATCGACCGCCTCGAAAACATCGTCCACCTCTCGGAGGACTTCGAGGGCGTCGACCCGCTCGAAGAGCCGATGCCGGTCAAACCCGGCCAGCACTACGCGATGGGCGGCGTCGAAACCGACGAGAACGGCGAGACGTGCATCACGGGCCTCTACGCCGCCGGCGAGTGTGCCTGCGCCTCCGTCCACGGCTCGAACCGTCTCGGCGGCAACGCGCTGCCGGAACTCATCGTCTTCGGGCGGCGCGCCGGCGCGCACGCCGCGGGCAAAGACCTCGGCACGGCCGAAATCACGACCGGCAAGCGCGGCGAGTGGGAAGCGGGCGAAGTCGACACCCCCGTCGCCCCCGGCGCGGTTCGCTCCCCGGACGACAGCGCCGTCGCCGACGGCGGCGAGCGCGCTGCCGACGGCGGAACGATGGCCGCGACGGGCGACGAAGTCGTCACCCGCGCCGTCGACGCCGAGAACCGCCGCATCGACCACCTGATGACCAAAGAAGACGGCGTCCAGCACGCCGAGATTCGTTCCGAGGTCCAGAAGTCGATGACGCGGCACGTCAACGTCTTCCGCGAGAAGGAAGGCCTGAAGCAGGCGCTGGTCGACCTCAGAGAGGCCCGCGAGCGCTACACCGACGTGTACGTCAACGACCCCTCGCGGACGTACAACACCGACCTCATCCAGACCATCGAGACGCGGAACATCCTCGACCTCGCGGAGGCCATCACGCTCGGCGCACTCGCGCGCGACGAGTTCCGTGGCGCACACTGGCGCAAAGAGCACCAAGAGCGCGACGACGAGAACTGGCTGAAGCACACGATGCTGTCGTGGAACGAGGGGTCGCCGGAACTGTGGTACAAGCCGGTCATCCTCGAAGGCGAAAACAAGACGTACGAACCGAAGATTCGGAGTTACTGAACGCTGCAGTTCCGTTTTTGACCCCGAACCGACCAACGGCTATTAGTTCTCTCCGGCAGTAGATGTGACCGGAAGGGTGGCTCAGTGGTAGAGCGACCGCCGTTCGGGTGCGCACGCATCCACGGTGGATTACTTAAGGCTTCGCGTGGTTCGACTCCCGCCCCTTCCACTCTCCGGATTCGTTCTCGACGGTCCGCGTTTCACTCTCGGACTCGGTTATCGACGACGAACGATGATGCACGTTTGCGGCAAGTCACGACGACAGTCGAAACCATACCACCTGAAAGGAACGCCTACCGACGCCACGAACGGTTACTCGAATCCAGATTAATCCTTCTAGACGGTCCGAAACCCCGATTTTCACCGTTTTCGAGTGTGTTTCGACGACTGTCGTAGAGGGATTTTATTATTGTCGAAGTCATGGAGTTGACCAAGATGATGTCGCAGTCGAGTCAACGAACGACCGTTCCCGATACACTCCGCTCACCGCGCGCGAAACTCGTCTACCTGTACCTCTCGACGCACGGAGACGCCAGCGTCGCCGAATTGCAGGAGAGCCTCGCCATGACGAAGCTCACGCTCTACAGCATCCTTCGGACGTTGCAGGGGGAGGGCCTCGTCGGCCGCGACGCCAGTTCCGACCGATACGCGCTCGCGTAGCGACTTACCACTCAGCGGTTTCTCGGAGCGCGGGCTTTTCTCACAGTCGCTCCATCTCTCACCATATCGTCACACCGGGGACAGACTCGCGGGTTCTCCACCTCGTCGGGGGTGAAAACGCGGGCGTACGCTCGGGTGACGAACGCCCCACAGTTCGTACATTCAGGCATATCGATACGTTTCGAGAGTAGTCATATATAAAATTTACCGGATTTAGAGCAACGCCAGTACGACGCCCAGGAAAATGAGTGCGAACAGGAGTATTACGACGCCGAGGAAGAACCGGTCTACACCGTCCATTGTACACGAGTTGACACGGATTGAACATAAACGTTCGCTGCCCGATGAACGTTTACAGGTCCCGGCCGAACCCGCGGACCGACGCTTCCACCGAGAGTAGAGCCGCCAGTATCAACAGACAGACGGCGGACACCAGTGCGAGCACGGAGACGTCGACGACGGAGACACCGAGACCCGCCTGTGCGAAGGGGTTCTCGCCGCCGACAGCGACGTAGCGTTCGACGGCCGAGACGCCGCCGAACCCGAGAAGCACGAACGCGTGCGTCATCGTCGTTGCGAACCCACCGGTGAAGAATCCGAGCAGCGAACAGACTGCTTCGGCGTTGAGCAACTCCCGTGCTTGTGTCTCGTTCATCGTCCGGCCGAGACGGAGTCGCCACAGGCCGACACCGGCGTGGCCGAGACCAGTCAGCGCGACGAGTGAGACGGCAACGAGACCGACGAAGGCGACTTTCGGCGTCGAGAAGCCGACACTGCCGGGGAGATACGCCCGCCGAAGCGCTCCCGGGAGGACTGCGAGCGCCGGATACAGCGCCGCCAGCGAGAACAGCAGGTAGCTCTGCCACGTGAGTTTCTGCGTCAGAGACTGCTGAAAGAGGCTGTGTCGCTCCGCTTGCAGTCGCTCGTAGGCGGACTCGCCCAAGAGCGCGTCGGCAATCGGATCCTCGACGGACACGGTGGTGGGTCTCCGCTCCCGGTATTTCAATCTAACGGCGGGAACTCCTCTCCTTCGGTCGATATCGTGTTTCAAACGGACGACAATTTTGCGTGTGTCGTGCGTACGTCTGACATAGTTATATATCCCCACACCCCACAGTTGTCATTGCGCAGTACAGTGCTGCACACCAATATGTCGTGGGCACACCGCGACACCTGACACACCTTCTCACCGCTCTCGTCCAGCGAGCGACGGTTCGAGACGCCAGCGCTACCTACGCGTTCTCCGACCATCGGAACAGTCGAAGCGTGTCGTTGCCCAGTCGTTCCGACGTCACTTCGGTGAGTCCGCGAGCGGCGAACGTCCGATTCCACGCGCGGTAGTACAGCGGAACCGCGTCGTCGACGTAGTTCACTTCGGGCGTCTCCGTCTCACCTCGTTGTGAGTTCGCGGACTCTTCGCTGGGGCCTTCGATTTCGACGGTCAGCAGGCGGTCGGCCGTGATGCGGGCGAGTTCGTCGAACACCCACTCGTTGTCCGGGTGGATGTGCTGGAGCGTCTCCATCGAGTAGACGACGTCGAAGGCGTCGTCGTCGAACTCTTGGACGGCGTTCTCGATGGTGTCGATGTAGAACGTGCCCGCCGCGGCGAGTTCAGGGTACGCCTGCCGCATCACGGTCATCGCCTCCTCGTTGACGTCGATGCCGTGGAGGTCCTCGTAGCCGTGGTCGTGCAGATGTACGAGGTGGCGACCCGAACTACAGCCGAGTTCCAGAATCGAGAGGTCCGACTCTGCTTCGGTGGTTCGCTCGATACACCGACGAATCGCCTCGCTGGTCTCGTCGGGCCCGTAGTGCGCGTAGTAGTCCGGCGAGAACTCGCCGGACCGCTCGGCCCACCGCTGACGGAGTTCGTCGGGGGTCATACCGGACGAAGAGCGGCCGTGGGGTTAAGCGTCCGGTTCGACGGCCGTCGCATGGAGAGAAGCGAGACACTATCGGAGTGAGTGCGAAAAATGTGGAGTCGGTCGAAAGTCGCTGCAGTGTGACTTCGGCGTTTACAGTCGAGTGACGTTCGTCGCGCGCGGGCCCTTCGGGGCCTGCTCGATGTCGAACTCCACTTCCTGTCCCTCTTCGAGGTCCGGACCGCCGACGTCTTCCATGTGGAAGAACACGTCTTCGTCCGCGTCTTCAGTCTCGATAAAGCCGTAGCCGCCGGTGTCGTTGAAAAAGTCAACCGTACCTTTCGCCATTGCATCTGAGATAACTCGCTACCCACTCATAACCCTTTTGAGCGATTGGCGAGCACGGCTCAGTGTTTCGGGGTGGTCGGAGACACTGTGGCGGGTCGAACACCGAAAGAACTGGCTTCGGCTCTGTTATCCACTGAGAACGCCGAGAGCGTGGAACAACCAGTCGAATAGCTGGAGAGAGACGACGAACATGAGTAGCATACTCGAAATCGAGACGACCACGGTGACGAGTCGGTGAGTTGGGTCTGAAAGGTCGCCGAATACGTGCCGCTTGAATGCGATTCCTACGATGCCACCAGTGGAGATGGTGAGTAGCGGGACGCTCCCGTATGCGATTATCAAGGGCCACGGGACGGGTGGGAACCCAGTGAGAATCCGAACGATGAGGGCCACACCTACGACGACGGCGATGAGAACGGCCCACCGTTTCACGAAATCGCTCAACGGACGGTCCGAGGGGTCGGTCATCAGACGAGTAACTCTTTGGAATTGTGTTAAGTGTGAGTAGAGATATCTCAGGTGCACGAGTGTACGACGCTGACGCCTTCCGAGTGTCTGGTGACTTTGAGACCGATGAGCGGAAGGTCGTCACAGTTCGCGGTGACGTACGAGATAATCTCTTTTTTGTCCCTGTGAACGGTCACGACGATAGCGAAACCGCGTGGCGGGTCTTCGATAGAACTGTTGACGGTTTCGTTGGCACCGAGAGTGAAGTTGCCATGTAATCGGGCAGACTCGGGCACTTCCACCTTCGTGAAAGTTCGATTGTCACCTGGACTGGAAGGACCTACACCTTCTCCAATGGGGTAGGTTCCTTGTCTACCGTCGCTAAGACGAAGTGTAATATTGGCAGGTAGATCCACCACATACACTTTGAAGAAGGTCTTATCATCCACAAGATTCTCCGCGACAAACTCTACTGGCACCTCTTGGTCTGCTGGTGCGTCGATGACCGAGTCGAGACATCCTGCACTGAGAACCAACAAGACGACGACGACCACCCCAACTTTCCTCATGGTGATAACAGACAGACAAGTTACTTGAAGATATCTAGCTGAATCAGATTGTCAATTCCTCGGAGGCCGAGTTTCTTATGTGCTCGACGAACACCCTCGTCGACCTCCATTCCCCGACCGCGGAAGTGTGCCATAGTGCGGCGAACGGGTTGTACGGCGACCACTCCAGGTGCCCGAATACGTCGATTCTCGCATCAGAGCGCTCAAACAGCATAATGTGCAGTCGCTTCGGGGCGGCGAACATCAGCGCGAATCGCCGAGCAACAGGGTTGTACTAGAGGTTATACACAAGCATACGTTCCACTAGCACCTTCTGGATCGTACTCCACCCTGAGCTGAGCCAACGCTAAGTCATCACAATTGGCCGTGACATAGGAGGCAATTTCTTCTTCGTTCTGATAGATAACAACTACAATTGCAAAGTTTCGCGGGAGTGAAGAAATTGAGGTTTCGTTTGAGTCACCCGGCTTCAACGAATCTCTTCCATGAAGACGGGCCGACTCTGGTAATTCAACAGTCTCATACACACGCCCATCTCCCGGGTCGTGGATACTGAGACCTTGACCGATAGAGGTGGTAACGCGTGAATCATTATCTCGACGAATAGAATACTCTGCTGGGAGTTCGACGACAGAGACCTCCATCACCTTCGTGTCGTCCATCGAATTGTTGAGTATCAGCGTCACCGGCCGCTCTTGGTGGGTGGGCCGGTCGATTGGTAGTGTAGTACAGCCTGCGGTTAGAATGAGTAGTCCTATTAGGAGAACAAAGATTCGTTTCATTCTGAAAGCTAACACGGGTTCACATAAGTACCTAATTAGACCGACATTTGTGGTTCGGCGCTGCGGAGGCTGAGGTATTGGACCCGCTGGTACGCAGGTAGGCTAAGGAAGTAACGTCAAACTGGAACCCGGACACAAATTAACAAGCCAGAAGCGGGATTTGAACCACGGTCGTTCCGCTCACTGCGCTCGCTTCACTCACTGATTCAAATTCCACCGTCTCGCGCACACGTCCTCGCTGTGCTCGGACGAGAAGAGCCAGGAGTGGGATTTGAACCCACGAAGTCTCGATTACAAGTCGAGTGCATGCACCGCCCATGCTCTCCTGGCGCGCCGACAGTTATCGGTCCGTCGGGTCGGTATTATCGTTTTCGACACGCTTCTCTAACTCGACGCGGTGGAGGCGGTAGCCTCTGCGCTCGTACAGTCTGCGAGCGGCGTCGTTGTCGGCCATCGCTTCGAGTCGGACCACGCCCGCGCCGGCGTCGGCGAGCGCACCCTCTGCGGCGTCGAGCAACGCCGTTCCGACGCCAGTGTTGCGATACTCCGGTTCGACGTAGACGTTCTGAATCGTGCCGCGGGGAACGTCCTGCTCGTAGCCGTCGGCCTCCGGTTCGAACATGACGAAGCCGACGATATCGGGGTCACGAGCGACTAACAGCCCGCCGGTGACGATGTGGCGCGTGATAGCGTCGTAAATTTGGCTGCGGTTCTCCTCGGCGTGGAGGTGTGAGCCGAACTCGCGCTGGCCGTCGGCGAGCGCCACCCACAACTCCGCGATACGCCCTGCCTCGGCCATCTCCGGCGGTTCTATCTGGATGTTCACGTGGGTTCGTCTCTGAGTCGACACGCTGACGTGACGCTGTTCGATTCGATGCTGTAATTTTCACCTTCGAGTACCATAGAGTTTTCTGCAATCGGCATCAGTGAGGGCGGTCCCGCGTCGGAATGAAGAAACACTTATAAGTGTTTCACGTCCGCACACATCATGGTGATAGTTAACAATGGGTATCGCTGAAACCTACTCCCGGAGTCGTCAGTTCGTCGACAGACGGCCGCTGACGCACTCACTCGCCGCTGCGGCTGGCGTCGGTCTCGTGCTGTATCTTCTGTGGGTACTCGTCTCGCAGTTGGTGACCGGACAGCTACAGATTCACGAACTCGGCGAACTGATGTGGGACGGACTGATGCGCGGCCTCGTCATCGGGCTGGCGGGCGTCGGTCTGTCGATGACGTACAGTATTCTGAACTTCGCCAACTTCTCGCACGGCGACTACATCTCCGCCGGCGCGTTCTCCGGGTGGGCGACGACGTACCTCATCGCGGGTCTCGGCCGGGCCGACATCGGGTCGCTGTTGCTCGTCGGTGCCGGCGGGTCGGTGTTCGGCGGCGCACTCGGCATCGGTATCTCGACGACGCCGCTGGCGGTGGTTCTCGGCGTCGTCGTCGCCGGCATCGGTGCGGTGGCACTGTCGCTGTTCGTCGACAGAACCGTGTTCAAACCGCTTCGCGGCGAGGACGGCATCACGCTGCTCATCGCCAGCATCGGCGTCGCGTTCGCGCTTCGGTACTTGATGCAGTTCGTCTTCGGGTCCGACGTCCGGGGAACCACGTCGCAACCGCCGGCGTACTCCTTCTACGTCGTCGACGGCTGGGTTCGCGTCAACTATCACGACATGACGCTGTTCGTCGTCGCCATCGGCCTGATGGTCGGCGTTCACCTGCTGTTGCAGCGGAGCAAACTCGGCAAAGCGATGCGGGCGATGTCGGACAACGGCGACCTCGCTCGAATCACCGGCATCCCGACCGAAGGCGTCGTTCGCTGGACGTGGATTATCGGCGGCGCGCTCACCGGTATCTCGGGGTACATCTTCGTACTCTGGAAAGGGACGCTCGCGTTCGACGACGGCTGGCTGCTCCTGTTGCTTATCTTCGCAGCGGTCATCCTCGGCGGCATCGGCTCCGTCTACGGCGCAATCGCCGGCGGCATCGTCATCGGCCTCACCGCGTCGATGGCGGTCATCTGGATTCCGTCGGCGTTCGCCCGCGCCGCCGCGTTCGCCGTGATGATTCTCATCCTCTTGGTGCGTCCGCAGGGTATCTTCGCCGGGAGGGCCACAGCATGAGCGCCAACAACGGAGGTGACGCCGGTCCGGCGAATAGCGGCCGCGTCAACGACGTAATAACCCGACTCCGCGAGGGCGACGCGGGATTGATTCTGCTCGTCCTCGGCGGCATCTACCTCGCGTACATCATCAGCGGCGTCATCCTCGGCTACCAACTCCGCGGCCAACTCAACTCGATAGCCGCGCTGACGTTCTATATCGGCGTCTTCGCGCTGTTGGCGCTGGCATTGAACCTCCACTGGGGGTACACGGGACTGTTCAATATCGGCGTCGTCGGCTTCATGGCCGTCGGCGTCTACGTGATGGCGCTCGTCTCGAAACCCGTCTACACGCCGGGTGGAGCGGCACAGGTCGGCGGCCTCGGACTCCCGTTGTGGGTCGGTGTGCTCGCCGGGATGCTCGCGGCGGCGCTGTTTGGCTTCATCGTCGCGTTACCGGCGTTACGATTGCGGGCGGACTATCTCGCCATCGTCACCATTGCGATGTCCGAAATCGTCCGCTTCTCGTTTCTCTCCAGCGAGTTCCAGCAGTTCACGCTGTTCGGCAATCAGGTCGGCTTCGGCGGCGGGTCGGGGCTCATCCTCGACTACACGCAACCGCTCGAAGCGTTCTTCCGGACGTTCGGCCTCTGGGACGCCTATCTGGGCTTCGTCACCGCGTTCGGGTCGTTCGGGCCGCTGAACCTCAACAATCCGAAACCCATCGTCGACAGCCTCATCTACGGCGGCGTGTTGCTGCTGTTCATCGGCGCGTACTACTGGCTGCTGAAGCGGACCGGCGAGTCGCCGTTCGGCCGCGTGCTGAAAGCGATTCGGGAGGACGAAGACGTGGCGAACGCTCTCGGCAAGAACACCAACCGGTTCAAAATCAAGTCGTTCATGCTCGGCTGTGCGCTCATGGGTCTGGCGGGCATCCTCTGGTTGGCCGTTCAGGGTGCGGTGACGCCGAACTTCTTCCGCCCGCGCATCACGTTCTTCGTCTGGATTGCGCTCATCATCGGCGGTGCGGGGTCGAACACCGGTAGCGTTCTCGGCGGCGCAATCTTCGCGGGCGTGCTGTATCAGGGGCCGCTCTACCTGAAAAACGTCTTGGAGGCGGTGCTGCCGCAGACGAACGCGCCGAACGGGTTCGGGCCGGCGGTCGCACCCATCTTCCAGTCGCTCGACCCGCTGCCGTTCGTCTGGTACACCCTCGACAGTATTCGGCAGCTTCAGTTGGTCATCATGGGTCTCGTACTCATCTGGCTGATGCACAACCGCCCCGAAGGCCTGTTGGGTCACCGCAAGGAGATTGCGGCCAGCATCGACCTCTCGCGGCCGACGCGACAGTCGTCGACTGCAGCGGCCGACGGGGGGTTCGTGAACGGAGTGAGCGAAACGAACGACAGTTCGGCGAACAGCGGAGGTCAGAGAGATGAGTGAATCCGAAGAGACGACCGGAGTCGACGACGCATCGCAGTCGGTCGACGGAGGCCGAACGGAAACGAGAGGAGAAACCGACGGGGTCGACGAGAGGGACGAAACCGGCGCGGAGCCGACGACAACCGACGCGCAGTCGCCGTCGACGCTCGACACCGACGCGACGGGGAGCGAGACGGGTGAGTACCCGCTTCGCGTCGAGAACCTTCGCAAGACGTTCGGCGGCATCGTCGCCGTCGACGACGCGAGTTTCGAGGTCGAACGAGGCACGCTCACGGGACTCATCGGTCCCAATGGAGCAGGTAAGTCGACGACGTTCAACCTCATCACGGGGATGCACACGCCCGACGAGGGCCGTGTGCTGTTCAACGGCGAGGACATCACGGGCCTACCCCCACACCGTGTCGCCGACAAGGGACTCGTCAGGACGTTCCAAATCGCCCGAGAGCTCTCGGAGATGACCGTCTTGGAGAACATGATGCTCGCGCCGAAACACCAGCGTGGTGAGGCGCTGTGGCGCTCGGTGACGCCAGGCGTCCGAGACGACGTCGTTCGGCAGGAAGAGGAACTGCTCGAACGGGCGTGGGAGATGCTCGATTTCTTCGAGATAGACCACCTCGCCGAGGAGTACGCCGGCAATCTCTCGGGCGGCCAGCGCAAACTGCTGGAGATGGCGCGCGCGCTCCTGACCGACCCGGACATGCTGCTGTTGGACGAACCGTTCGCGGGCGTCAACCCGTCGCTGGAACACCGACTACTCGAACACGTCCACGAACTGCGCGAACAGGGCTACACGTTCCTGTTGGTCGAACACGACATGGACCTCATCATGCAGAACTGCGAACACGTTATCGTCATGCACCAAGGCAAGGTGCTCACCGAAGGAACGCCGAGCGACATCAAACAGAACGAACAGGTCGTCGAAGCGTACCTCGGAGGCAACGTATGACGCTGCTTCGAGTGCGCGACCTCGACGCCGGATACGGCGACTTACAGATTCTCACCGACGTCGACTTGAACGTCGAAGACGAGGAGTACGTCACCATCGTGGGGCCAAATGGTGCAGGAAAGTCGACGGTGATGAAGTCCGTCTTCGGACTCACGACGCACATGGGCGGCACCGTTAGCTTCGACGACACCGACATCACGGGAGCCAATCCGGAGGACATCATCCGCCTCGGCCTCGGCTACGTGCCGCAGAACGACAACGTGTTCGGGACGCTCAGTGTGCAGGAGAACCTCGAAATGGGGGCGTACATCCTCGACGAAGTACCGAAAGATTCGCTCGACGCCGTCTACGAGCGGTTTCCCATTCTCGAAGAGCGCCGCGACCAGAAGGCGGGGACGATGAGCGGCGGTCAACAACAGATGCTGGCGATGGGTCGCGCGCTGATGCTCGACCCTGACCTGTTGCTCTTAGACGAACCGAGCGCCGGCCTCGCGCCCGACTTGGTCGACGAGATGTTCGACAAAATCGACGAGATAAACGAGGCGGGGACGGCCATCCTGATGGTCGAACAGAATGCGAAAGAAGCGCTGCGGCGCTGTGACCGCGGGTACGTCCTCGTCAACGGCCAGAACCGCTACATGGACACCGGACGCGCGTTGCTCGACGACCAAGAGGTCAGACAGGACTTCCTCGGCGGGTAGTCGCCTCTCTCGGCTGTTTTAGCTGTCTTGGCTTTCTCGACTCCCTTGTCTCTCGTCGCGCGTGCGGGCACGGCGACGACACTCCGAAACGACTTCCTTCGAGGCGTGAGCCTCACTACCCGATGCGAGAGAATCACCGTTCGATGCCCGAGCAACAGCAAGTCGCCGCGTTTCTCGACCAGTACGATATGCACGCCGACCCCGCCTACCAACTGCTGGACCTCACATCCGAAGTCGGCGAACTCGCCGCCGACGCGACGAAGTCCTCGCAGTGGGGTGCGTCACCCGAGGACCTCGACGTCGAGAGCGACGAACTCGGAGACGCGCTGTTTTCGCTTCTGACCGTCGCCGAGTCGCTCGACATCGACGCCGGCGACGCGCTACGCGAGTCGCTCGAAAAGTATCAGCAACGTATCGTCGACACTGGCAGCGCGTCGTCCGAATAAAAGCCGAGTTGGTGGGTGGTCGTCTAGCCGGATACCGGCTCAGTTGCCGCCCGACAGCGCCGTCTCGATGACCGAGGAGTACGACGCCTCGCCGATGTTGAACGACACCTGATTCGTCACCGTGCCGTCGAACTCGCTTTCGAACACCTCGGTGAAACGGTTCGACAGTTGCTGGCCGTAGTCGTTGTTGACGTACAGCGTTGCGACCGACCCGGCGTCGAGACGCTCGGAAGCGACCTGTGCCATTACGCGGCCCTGCAGGAAGTCCGACGGCGCGGTCCGGAAGATGAAGTCGTCGTCTTCGAGGTTCGACACCGACAGTGCCGTACTCGAGGGCGAACAGCCGACGACTTCGTTCGGAATGAACGCCTGCTGGGAGACGGGGACGTTGACGCCCGACGACGCCGACCCGCACACCGCGGGAACACCCGCGCTGACGAGCGAGTTCGCCGCCGAGACACCCGCGTCCGGCGAGGTCTGTGTGTCTTCGATTTGGGCGTTGACCGTGAGGTCCAAGTCCGAATCGTTGACCTGCATCGCCGGAATCTGCGCCGCCTGAATCATCGGCTGACCGACCGACGCGAGGTCACCCGTCTCCGGTAGGAGGATACCGACCGAGATTTCGCGGCCGAGGCCGCCGGAGGCACTGTCGGCCGAGGGTCCGGCCCCATCGGGGTTGTCACCCTCGAACGACTGTGTCTCGATAGCAGGGGTGTTCTGCGAACCCTGTCCTTCGAACTCCCAGATGGCGTACGCCGCGGAGGCGGGGTCGCCCTGTTCGTTGAAGTTCGTCGAACTCGACGCACCCTGGTAGTTGATGTCGTCGCCGTTGGCCGCCGCTTCGACGGCGGCGATGAAGTCCTGTGGGCCGAACTCCTCGCCGCCGGGGTTGGCGATGCGACGGAGCTGGTCACGAATCGCCGGGCCACTGTTCTCGCCGGCAGCAGCGTTGGCGAGGATGAGAAGCGCCACCGAGTCGTACGACTGCGAGGTGAACACGCTCGGTGCGGCGTTGTACTCGTCTTGGAACAACTGGGTGAACGCGTCCTGATTCGGACCGCCCGCCGCCGGCGCGGTGCCCGTGACGTTCGCCATGTCGTTGCCGACCTGACCGGGCATCGTCCCATCGCGCAACCCGTCGGGAACGAGAATCGACTCGCTTCCGTCGCTCGCGCTGTAGTAGTCGCGGAACAGTTGAATCCCACTCTCGGGGTAGCCGATGACGACGAGCGAATCCGGCCCGTCGCCGCCACCACCGCCACCGCCGCCGGTGCTGCCGTTGCCGCTTCCGTTGCCGCCGCCATTGCCACCGTTTCCGCCGTCGTCGCCGGGGCCCTGTACACAGCCGGCCAGACCGACCGCACCGGTCACACCGACCGCTTTCAGAAAGTTACGCCGTTGGATACCACGTGTCATGTTACCGCATGGGAAGGGGTAGTTTATAAAGTTACGCCTTCTGTGCTGACATGTGACGGGCAGTATCACACCGCAGTCTGGTGGTTCTTCGCGGGGACGAGCGTACTATCCGCGCGATTCACACTTCTCGGCAGTCCGAACAGACCAGTTGCCCGTTGACGTTCGAGAGCGTCCGGGCGAGCGACCCACAGATTTCGCAGATGCTCTGTGAGGAGTACGTCTCGGGGTCGATACCGCCGTTGGTCTCCGCGTTCGGGGGGCCGCCGCCGGGGTCACCGAACTCGGTGCTGTCGGCGGGCGTGCGCTCTTGGCCGTCCGCGCGCATCTCGTCTTGGGTCAGCGTCGCCGCCATCAGGACGTCGCGTTCGGTGAGTAGGCCCACGAGTTCGCCGTCGTCGACGACGAGTGCCCACGGCGTCGCTTCAGAGCGCATGTGGTCTTCGGCGACGACGAGTGCCATTTCGGACTCGACGATGGGTTCGGGGTCGGTCATCACCGCCGAGACGAGCGTCTCGTCGTCGTCGTCCAACACGACACCAAGCGCCGTCCGCGAGGAGACGACGCCGACGGGTTCGTTCCCCCTGAGGACGACGATGCAGTCGGCGTCCTCCTCGAACATCAACTCCGCGGCGGCGCGGACCGTGTCGGATTCGCTCACGCCGACGAACTCTCGTTCCATGGCATCGCGTACCGTGACATCCGTATTCATACTAGAGCGTAAGCCGGAATCGGGCTAAAAGCTACCTCCAGTAGAGTTAATCCGCTAGACGTGCTATCTCTCTGCTTCGTGGATTCGGGTGGCACGGCCCGCCTTCGCATCGAACGGCCGAAACAGTAGGTTCAAATCGCTCGGCGCATGCCTACCGAGTAATGACTATCCCCTCGTTCGTCATCGGCATCGCGGGCGGTACGGGGGCGGGAAAAACCACCGTCTCTCGACTCATAACCGAGAGCGTCGGCGAGTCGGTGACGCGTATCCCGCTCGACAACTACTACGAAGACCTCAGCCACCTCGACTTCGAGGAACGAACCGAGGTCAACTACGACCATCCCTCGGCGTTCGAGTGGGAACTGCTCCGCGAGCAACTGCGACTGCTCACCGAGGGCCAGTCCGTCGAGATGCCGCAGTACGACTTCGAAGAACACAACCGAAAGGACGAACGCATGACCGTCGAACCGACGGACGTCATCATCCTCGAAGGGATTCTGTCGCTGTACGACGAGGCGGTAAACGAGATGATGGACCTCCGTCTGTACGTCGAGACGGACGCCGACGTGCGGATTCTCCGCCGTATCGACCGCGACGTCGTCGAACGCGGCCGGAATTTGGAGGGCGTCATGGACCAGTATCTCTCGACGGTCAAGCCGATGCACGAGCAGTTCATCGAACCCTCGAAGAAACACGCCGACCTCATCATCCCCGAAGGTGCCAACAGCGTCGCTGTCAACCTGTTAGAGGAGAAAGTACGCGCGGAAGTCACCGGCGACGTCGCACGCGATTGGGAGCGAGAGACGTTCGACCGCGAGGTGTCGGATGCGGTGACGCTGAGCGAGTCCGAACCCTGAGTTTCGGGGTCAGGAACGACTGCGGGTGAAGTTCTCTGCGCCCTCGTAGAACCAGAGGTCGTTGGCGCGCATCGCGCGACCGACCGCTTTGTGGAAGTCGACGAAGTCGGAGAACTCCTCTTGGTCGACGTGTTCGAAGATGTCTCGGAGCGCAACGACGCGTTCGTAGTCGAGACGAATCGGGTCGTCGCCGTACTCGGAGACGAACTCGTCGCGGTTCAGCGGGAAATCCTCCTCTTCGTCGATTTTCTTGGCGATGACGGCGTGGCCGTACTTGCGACGTCCTTCGCTGCCCTGTTCGCCGTCGGGGTCGTGTGGCCAGTCCATACCCGGCAGTTGGTCGGTGGTCGCAAAACCGTTACCCTTCTCAGCCCACCGTCACCCCGTATGCGGATACGCGTCGAGTTCGACGAACGCCGTCGACCCGCAGGCGGCACACTCCGTCGGCGACTCGTACTGGTGTTCGCCGCTCTCGCTTCCCATGACGGTCCCGGCGTAGATGATGTGACAGTTCTCGCAGACGAACTCGTGTGGTCGTTCGGGTACGTGTGACATACGGTCTCGTCGTCGCCGAGAGAGTTGTAAGTTAGTTATGGTGTTCGTGAGTGTTCGCCCGAGAGAGCGAACGCAGTGGCGAGCGAAGACACCGCTCGTCGTTTGCTCGCATCAGAATGCGGTGGGACTGGGATTCGAACCCAGGAGGCCGAAGGCCACCTGCTTTCAAGGCAGGCGCAATAGTCCACTCTGCCATCCCACCAGCGTCCGTACTACCCGTGGCCGCCTCTAAGTCCTGTCGGTCCTCAACCGCGCACGACGCGCGGTTCGCCGTCCTCGACGACGACGCGGAGACCCATCTCCGCGACGAACTCGGCAGTGTGTTTCGGGACGATGCGGCCCGCTTCGCGGCGAGCGTGTAGTATCGGCAACACGGTGAGAAGGTCCTCGCCCGTCTCGACGGTCGGTTGCATCGGGAGAAAGTCGACGTCGAGTCCGGCGTCGTGACCGTGTGCTGCGAGCGTCTCGATTTCGGGGTGCGTGAACGCCTCGGAGAAATCAATCGTGTCGGTGAACGCCGTGTAGTAACTGCGCCCACCGGTCGACGGGCCGAGCACGACGGGCGTCGTACGGAGTTTCATCGCCGCCGAGTCGACGAGCGTTCGCGTCAACAGCGGTGCGTTCCCCCGCACGACGGCGACCGAGCGCACGTCTTCTGTGTCCAGTAGATGCGAGACGGTGTTGCCCGCGCGGGCGTCGAACGTCGACCCGACCTGTTTCTCGACGCGGACGTCCGAGAGGTCACCGAGCGTGTCGGCGGCGAGTGCGCGAACCGCCGCGGCCGACGGTTCGTCGGTGACGAACTCGTCGGGGAGTAGGTCGTCCGGGCGGTAGTTGACGAGTAGGTCGCCACCGGAGCGAGTGGCGGCGAGGAAGGCGTCTTTCAGCATCGCGGCGTAGAACTCCGCGGCCTCGGCCTCGGAGAGCGGGCTGGTCTCGGCGAGTTCCGGAAGCACGAGGCCGGGTCGTGGCGGGTCGGCCAGAACGGCGACGACGGTCATAGTCGGTTCTCGTCGCGGCGTCGTCTTGAACCCGCTGGTGTTCACTCGACGCTGCGTTGCCGTCGCTCACCGAAATCGAACCGAGAGAAGGGGTCCGTGGCTGCGCGCGCCCGTCGCAGCGCGGACCGTTATCGCTGTTGCGGAAGCTCGTACACGTTGACTTCGCCGGTACTGAAGACGACGACTTCGTACTCGTCGTAGGTGAATCCGACGTAACGCATCGGCGTCGCCTCGGGTGTCGCGTTACTCGACAGCACCGCTTCGGCGAAGCCGAGGTCGATGACGTTTCCAATCGGGGGCTGGAGTTGGAGTGGCTCGGTGTCTTTCGCCCGTGCGAGCGCCTTCGCAACGGCGAACGTCAGCGTGTCGGGGTCGTCCGGGTCGTACGTCGCGTTCGCAACTTCGGTCCGGCGTGCGGTGACGAACTCGTTCACCGACGCATCTGACTCCGCGAATTCGGAATCTGCAGTGCGTTCGGTGTTAGACGTCCGACTCGGCTCGTTTGGAGAGTCTCCCTTGGAGTTGCCCGGTCTATCCATGTCCGTCAGTTGGACCGGCATACCGAGTTAAAGAGTTTATGGATTATTTCCCGACAGCTTAGGTAACAATTTTACTAGTGAACGTCTTTTGCTGAACTGACAGGGTACGTTCGTTGATACTGACTAAATAGTATCAAAATAGATGAATGACTGGAAATACTCTTTGTTTAGACTCCCGATGCGTTTCGTATGGATATCCTCAAACAGTTCGCACGAGTCGTTGTCCCGGCCGTCGTGGTTTTGGGCCTCGGTGCGGCGCTCACGCTTCTCGCAACGGGCCTCTCGGCAGCGACTGTCGTCACGGTGGGTCTCGTCGCGGTTTTGGTCACGGTGATGGCTCGATTCGCAATCCGCCGTGCGAGGAGAACGGAGACGCCCTACTGGTAGCTTCCGCGTGATACACACCCACCGCGTCGGGACCTGCTGACCGTGGCGGGATCCACTGACCGTGGCGACAGTCAGCGACTGCGTCGACCCTTGGTCTGACGGTAGTCGCGGCCGAAGACGCTCTCAGTAATGTGTTCGACGAACGCCTCGGTCTGCTCGTCGGTCTGTCTGTCGAGTTTGACCATCGGCACGAGTTCGAAGCCCCGGCCCCGAATCGTCGTCGCGTGTTCGGCTTCGACGTCGAAACTCTCGACACGACGGGTGGTGTAGTCGAACGCCAGCGCTTCGAGCGCTCGTTGGCCGATTGGGACGATGATTTGGGGGTTTATCATCCGTATCTCGGCGTTGAGATACGGTTCGCAGGTTTCGATTTCCTCGTCAGTCGGGTCGCGTTCGGGGTGGCGACAGCGCGTGAGGTTCGTCACGAAGACGTTCTGGAGGTCGGGTTCGGTCTCTTCGGGCGACGACCGCGAGAAGCCGAGTTCGCCGAGAATATACTGGAGTCGCTCGCCCGCCGCGTCGCCGACGAACGGAATCCCGGCCTCGTCGGCCCCGGCGCTGGGCATCTCGCCGACGAAGAGGAACTCCGCGCCCACGTCGCCGTAGCCGTGGACGACGCTCTCGCGCGTGTCGCAGAGCGCCGGACAGTTCGTGCAGTTTTCGTCCATGCTGAAGGGGTTCTCCAGCGTATGCTGATGGGCGTCCACGGCGGGGGGTTGGTGAGGACGAGATAAAACGGTGCGGGAGTACGGAGAAGTCGTGACGACTACCGCCGCAACCCGCCCTGTTCTTTGATGTTCATGATGTGGCGGACGTTCAGATAGATTTCCTCGGGCGAGGTGTCGCCCGCGTCGTCGTAGAGGTCGCTCACGCGGTAGAGAATCGCCGACAACTGCCGACTCTCGGAACTGTCGCCGTAGACGTCCTCGGCAATCTCTCGAAGCACCCTGACGCGTTCTTCGTCGCCCGAGAACTCGGCTTCGGAGTTCGGAGCCATCTGCCAATCCGGTTCCTCCTCGTCCGTCTCCTCGTCGCCTGTTTCGCTCTGTGCGTCGGGGTCGACTGCTTCCTCGGTCATTTCTGCGAGCGGAGTTTCATCCGGTTGACGACGCCGACGTTGTTGGCGACGTTCTCGGTCAGCACACGGAAGGCGTCGGCCGTCCCGTTGTCCTCCTCCAACACGATGGGTTCGCCGCCGTCGCCGCCGGTTCTGACGGCCGGGTCGAGCGGAACGCCGCCGAGATACGGGAGGTCGGTTTCGTCTGCTAACGCTTTCCCGCCGCCGGAACCGAAAATGTCGTGGCTGTTACCGCAGTCGGGGCAGACGAAACTCGACATGTTCTCGACGACGCCGAGGACGTTCGTGTCGTGGGTGCCGAACATCCGCAGTCCCTTCCGGGCGTCGTCGAGTGCGACTTCCTGCGGAGTCGTGACGATGACCGCGCCGGTGAGTGGCAGCGTCTGGAGAATGGTCAGTTGCGTGTCGCCCGTTCCCGGCGGCAGGTCGAGCACGAGATAATCGAGTTCGCCCCATTCCACGTCTTCGACCAACTGTGTCAGAATCTTGTGGACCATCGGGCCGCGCCAGATGACGGGGTCGTCCTCGCCGACGAGAAACGCCATCGACATCAGCTTCATGCCGTACTTCTCGGGCGGGACGATGGTCTCTTCGGCAGTTGCCTGCGGGTGGTCGTCGGCGGCGACCATCCGCGGGACGTTGGGGCCGTACACGTCGGCGTCGAACAGGCCGACGCGCGCGCCCAGTTGCGACAGTCCGGCCGCAAGGTTGACCGCGACGGTCGATTTGCCGACGCCGCCTTTCCCGGAGGCGACGGCGATGACGTTCTTGACGCCCGGAAGAACCTGCTCGCTCTGTGAGAGCGACGAGGGCAGTTTGGCGGTGAGGTCGACTTCGAGACCGGCCTCCGAGAGCACTTCGCGGACGCGGGTCGCAATCTCCGTCTCGTTCGGCGCGTACGGCGCACCGAGTGCGAGCGAGACGCGGGCGACGCCGTCGTCGACGTCGACGGCGTTGACCAGACTGAGCGAGACGATATCCTCGCCGAGGTCGGGGTCTTCGACCTCCCGAAGGAGGTCTCGTACGTCGGCTTCGTTCATGCGCTCATCATGGGGTCGTCGGTCGAATAAGGGTTGTTACTCCGGAACGGTTCTGTCGACTCACCGCGTCGCAGTCGGCGTCGTCGTCGCCGTCGAGTCACGCTCTGCAGGCGAGTCGAGGTAACCGTTGTCGCGGAACCACGCCACCTCGTCGCGCAGTGTCTCGTCGAACGGGCGGAACGTCACGTCCAACTCACGAATCGCCTTCTGAGAGCTGAGTTCGACCTGCTCGTGAACGGTCCGGACCGCTGCACAGGTGATGAGCGGGTCGCGTCCGGTGACTCTTGCAGCGAGTTCGCTGGCGTAGCCGACCGCGAGACCCACGCGGTACGGCAGCACGCGTTTCGGGGCGCGAACGCCCGTCACCCGCTCTAACACCTCGGCGAACTCGCTGAGGTCGTAGTACCGCCCGCCGACGATGTAGCGCTCGCCGGACTCACCACGCTCTGCGGACCGAACCGTCGCCGACGCGACGTCGCGTACGTCGACGAACGAGAACCCGCCTTCGGGGAGCGTCGGAAGGTTTCCTTCGACGAAATCGACGACGACCTGTCCCATCGCCGTCGGCGCGGCGTCGCCGGGTCCCATCATCACGCCCGGAAGCACCATCACGACCGGGAGGTCGTGTGTGACGAGGAACCGTTCGATGGCTCGCTCCGCGAGTATCTTGCTGCGGAAGTAGTAGCTCTCGGTGTCGGTCGTCTCGCGGCGGGCGGACTCGTCGCTCGGCGACCCGTCCGCTTTCGGTCCGATAGTGCCGCTGGAACTGATGTAGACGACTCTGTCGACGCCCGCGTCGTCGGCGGCGGTCAGGAGGTCGACTGTCGCATCGACGTTGACCGCGCGGAGCTGTTCGGTGTGGTTCCGCTCGCCGACGCCGAAATACTCCCGGAAGTACGCCGCCGTGTGGAACACCGCGTCCTGTCCGCGGAGTTCGTCGGCGAAGCCGTCGACGTCGAGCATGTCCCCGACGACGATTCGGGCGTCGGTCTCTCCCAAAACTCGCTCGGCTTTCTCGTGCGAGCGCACGAGTGCGGTCACGTCGTGGCCGTCGCGTTCGAGTTCTCGAACGAGTGCGCTACCCAGTAACCCGGTGGACCCGGTGACGAATGCTTTCATCTGGACTCACATCCGAGGAGGGTACGCGCGGAGAGGAGATAGCCTCTCTCCGGGTGTCGACCACACTCTCACCGTCGACCACGTTCTCGCCGCCGGTCATCACCTCCGTCGTCCCTCGATGCGCTGACTGCCGACGAACCGACCATCGGCAACCAACCGGAGCTACCGGTTGAGACGAGCGTAACCGAATAGAGTTACGAACGGCGGGGTCAGTCCCACTCATTTAAGCACGTCCACACGAACTCTCACGATATATGTTGACGGACGACTTCGGCAGGGACGTCACCGGGGTCCGAATCTCGCTTACGGACCGGTGCAACTTCGACTGCGTCTACTGTCACAACGAAGGACTCGGCGATACGCGGGGGCCGATGGACCCGCAGGACGACGAGATGAGCGCCGACGACGTCGTTCGCTTCCTCGAAGTCGTCGAGGAGTTCGGCGTCCGGAAGGTGAAGTTCACCGGCGGCGAACCGATGCTCCGAGGGGACCTCGAAGAGATTCTCGAACGCACGCCCGACTCGATGGAGATGTCGCTGACGACGAACGGAACGTTCCTCCCCGGGCGCGCGGAGGACCTGAAAGCGGCGGGACTCGAACGCGTGAACGTCTCACAGGACGCGCTCGAACCACAGGCGTTCGCCGAGATTACGAAATCCGGCGCGTACGACCGCGTGATGGAAGGCGTGCAGGCGGCGTTGGACGCCGGTCTCGACCCGGTGAAACTGAACATGGTCGTCTTCGAGCACACCGCCGGCTACGTCGAAGGGATGGTCGACCACGTCGCCGAGAACGACGGTCTCCAGTTGCAACTCATCGAGTACATGCCCGAACTGACGGGCAAACCCGAGTGGAGCATCGATATCCAGCGCGTCCACGACTGGCTCGCCGACATCTCCGACCGCGTCGAACACCGCGAGATGCACGACCGGAAACGGTACTGGGTCGGCGGGGGGATGGTCGAAATCGTCGACCCCGTCGGCAACGAGAACTTCTGTGCGAACTGCCACCGCGTGCGCGTCACCCACGAAGGCTACCTGAAGGGCTGTCTGAACCGCAACGACGACCTACGTCCGATGGGCGACATGTCCAAAGACGAGATTCGAGAGACGTTCCGTGAAGTCGTCGAAAATCGCGTTCCGTACTACGGCGAGTATCTCGTCCGCGACGACCAAGACGAGTGGGTGCTCAACGAGAAGTACCTGCCAGCCTGAGAGAGTCGCTGGTTTTTACTCCCTCTCGCTGTGTCAGCGACAGCCAGCCGTTAATTTCCCAGTCTGTCGCGTAATTTCACTCTTATCGAACAGTCACTTCGACAGAAACGGCTAAGTTCTGTGTGTAGGATAGTACAACATCGTGAACCTCCCCACTGCATCGAAGGCGACAGCCGTCGCCGTAGCCCTCCTGATAAGCGCCGTCGCGGGACCGCTCGCGGCCGCGCCCGTCGCCGCCGACGGGACGTTCGTCTCCATCACCGTCGACACCTCGACGAACAGCCCCGTCCCCGAAAGCGAGTTCAGCGTCACGCCGACGCTTCGAAATGCCAACGACAGCGACGAAGCGTACGTCGTCGACAGCGTCGAGGTGCGAAAGACCACCGACCGCACGAGCAAGAAGTACGCCGAGCGCACCTCGCTGGGTCGTCTCGACCCCGGTGACACGCTGCGCCCGAACCTGAACATCACCCTGAACGAGACGGGCGCACAGACCGTCTACGTCCACGCGGAACTCCGCGGGTTCGACGGCGACACCCGCCGAATCGTCCACCCGCTCGACGTCACCGTCCAGCAGCCACATCCGCAGTTGGAAGTGAGCGTCGAGGAGGCCGTCGTCGGGGCCGAACGAGGGATGAACGTCACCGTCGCCAACGGTCTCAACGACAGCGTCCGGCAGGTCAGACTCTCGCTTGCGAGCGAGAACGTCGAGTTCCGTGAAGCCGACCGCGTCGCCGCGACGCTCGGCGCAGGCGAGACGCGAACGTTCTCCTTCGCCGCCACCGCAGAGGCCGGCGAGAAGCTTCCGATGCGCGCGGTGCTCACCTACACCGACCCCGACGGCGAACGCCGCCGCAGCATCGAGACGTTCGAGGCGGACTTCCGCCCGCCGGAGAACCCCGGTACCATCGACCTCACCGGTGTGAGCGTCGAATCCGATGGGTCGAACGACCGCGTCTCCATCTCGGGCAGCGCGGCCAACCTCGGTGGCGAACGCGTCGACAGCGTCGTCGTCAGCGTCGTCGGCGAGGAGAACGTCGCGCCCGCACAGCCACAACCCGAATACTTCGTCGGAACCGTCGAGTCGAGCGACTTCGTCTCCTTCGACCTCGACGCCCGCCTGACGAACAACCGGACCGAGATTCCGATACGGGTTCGCTACACCGTCGACGGCGTGACCCAAGAGACGGTGACGACGGTGAACTACGAACCGGAGACGACGAACGACGCCAACCGTCCGAACCAGAGCGGGTCGTCGCTCCCACTCGTCGGCGGCCTCGTCGTCGTGTTCGTCGTCGTCGGTGGTCTCGTTCTCTGGCGACGGGGGTAGTTCTCCGTGAGTTCGAATTCACCGACGGACGCGACAGATACGACGGATGCCGTGAAAACCGCGAGCGCGTCGAGCAAAGCGGCTGGTGCGGACGCCCGCGTCATCGACGGCACGAACGTGGTCAAAGAGTACCAGACGGGCGCGGAGACGGTTCGCGCGCTGAAGGGTCTCGACTTCCACATCGACCGCGGGGAGTTCGTCTCCATCGTCGGCCCCAGCGGGAGCGGGAAATCCACACTCCTGAACATTCTCGGTCTGCTCGACATCCCAACGTCGGGCACCGTGTTGGTCGACGGCAACGACGTGTCGGCGCTCTCGGAGACGGCCGCGACCCGACTCAGAAAGCGAGTTATCGGCTTCGTCTTCCAGAGCTTCTACCTCATCCCGACGCTCACCGCACGGGAGAACGTCGAAGTTCCACGCCTCTTGGACCGCAAACCAAAGGAGACGACGGCGCGCGCGACGGACCTCCTCGAACGGGTGGGCCTCGGCGACCGACTCGACCACTATCCGAACGAACTATCGGGCGGGCAGAAACAGCGCGTCGCCATCGCCCGGTCGCTCATCAACGACCCACAAATCGTGCTCGCCGACGAACCCACTGGCAACCTCGACAGAGAGACCGGCGACCAGATTCTCGACGAGTTCGACCGCATCACCGACGAGGGCGTCGCCGTCGTCACCGTCACCCACGACGACTACGTCAGCGAGTTCGCCGACCGGACTGTCGAACTGGTCGACGGGAGACTCTCCGATGTTTGACGCGCTGTGGCGACGGTTCCCTATCGTCCTCATGGCACGGCGGAACCTGACGCGGGCGCGGACCCGCTCGGCGCTCGCTATCGCCGCTATCGTCATCGGCGTCGTCGCCATCGCCACCTTGGGCATCGCGGGCGTCGCGTTCAAAGACGCCCAGTTCGAGACGCTCGGCTCTATCGGCAGCGACCTGCAGGTGTTTGCGGGCGAAGACAACGACGAGGGCTACCTCACCGACGCCGACATCCGCGAAATCGAACGGGCGACCAGCGGTGCGGACCTCGTCCCGTTGAAACAGCGAAACGCCGACCTCGCTGTCGGCCGGTCCGACGGGGGTGTAACCGTCTACGGCGTCGAAAATCCGAGGGAGTTGTACACCGTCCGCGACGGCTCGATTCCGGGTAACTGGCGACGCGGCGCACTCGTCGGCGCGACGCTGGCGGACCGTTACGGCCTCGAACCGGGGAACAAACTCGAACTCGACGGCGAGACCTATCGGGTTGCGGCCGTCCTCGAAGACGAGGGCCAAGCCGCAGTCGCGAGTCCGAACGAGGCGGTCGTCCTCCCGGCGACGGCGTTCGAGTCGGAGGGCTACGCACAGGTCGTCGTCCGGTCGGACAACGTCGACCAAGCCAACGAGTCGGCGATGGCGATTCGAGACGCGTTCAACGGCCGCGAACAGCAGATATCGGTGTTCGAGCGCGGCGAGGTCTCCGAGCAAATCGACCAAGCGTTCGCGCAGGTCAACCTGTTTCTGGTCGGCTTGGGCGCGATTTCGCTCGTCGTCGCCGGCGTGAGCATCGCCAACGTGATGCTGATGAGCGCTATCGAGCGCCGCGAGGAGATAGGCGTGCTTCGCGCCGTCGGCTACGAACGAAGCGACGTGCTCCGCATCATGCTCACCGAGGCGACGCTGCTCGGCGTCGTCGGGGCGTTCGTCGGCGTACTCGTCAGCCTCGGGTTGGGTCTGGTTATCAACAACGCGCTGCTGGGTGACCCGCTCGCGTTCACGACGGAAGGACTTCGATACGCCCTCTTGGGCTTCGTTTTCGGCGTCGCTGCGAGCGCACTCGGTGGACTGTACCCGGCGTGGAAGGCGTCGAGACAGCGGCCGGTCGAGGCGCTTCGCGGATAGCCCTCACGCGCCGTTCTCGGAATCGACACCCTCTCTACGACTGGAACCAACTCGCCCCGACGACCACGGACACTGCTTATTCTCTCTGCGGCCGTACGTCTCCCGTGAATCTCACAGTCTTCGGTGCGACCGGCAGAACCGGTCGCCCGCTGGTCGAACGAGCGCTCGACTCGGGACACCACGTGACCGCGTTCGTCCGCGACGTGGAGACATTCGACCTCGAACACGAGAATCTGCAGGTCGTCGAAGGCGACGTGACCGACGCCGAAGCCGTCTCGGAAGGTGTCGACGGTGCTGACGCCGTTTTCAGCGCTCTCGGACACACGAGTTCGTCCGGCGACGACGTGCTGACTGTCGGTGGACGGAACATCCTCGCGGCGATGGACGAACACGGCGTGGACCGCTTCGTGACGCTCGCGGGTGCAGCTGTCAGAACGAAGTCGGACCCCCCGTCGCTCGGCGCGCGAGCGATGGGGTCGGTGATGGGTCTCGTCGCCGGCGGCCTGCTCTCGGATGCACGTCAACACGTTCTCGACGTCCGCGACAGCGACCGACGCTGGACCGTTGTTCGCCCGCCACGTCTCACCGAGGGCGCCTACACTGGCGAGTACGACGTTGGATATCTGAAACTCGGGCCGCGGAACTCGGTGTCGCGTGCCGACGTAGCCGCGTTCATGCTTCGATGCGTTGAGAACGACGAATGGGTCGGCGAGATGCCGATGGTGAGTGGGTAGGTTACGTTTCGATGAGCGTCTGCAACGATTCTTCGGGGACTGCACCCTGAGCGGTTCGCTCCTGATACACGAACGAAGGAATCCCGGTCACGTCTTCGCGTTCGGACTCCGAGAGCGCGTCGGTGAGTTCGTGGTCGTACTCACCGTCGGAGAGCACCGACCGAACCGACGCCGGGTCGAGGCCGGCGGCGCCTGCGATATCGACGAGCGTCTCGTCGTCGCCGATATCCTCGCCGTCGCGCCACAGCGCCGAAAAGAGCCAGCCGTGGATGGTCTCGAATCGGTCCGGATGCTCCGTTTGCACGTAGAGGGAGAGTTTCTGTGCGTTTCGTGAGTCGACGCTGCGGTACGTCGGCGAGGAGAGGTTCATCTCCACGCCGTAGCGCCCGGCCAACTCCTCGACGGCGGACCACGGCGCCCCGAGCGACTCTTCGACTTCTATCTTCTGGTTCAAGATGCCGTCGGCGTCGCGATACGGTTCACGGAGGTCGAACGGTCGCCACTCGACGTCCACTTGCGGCAGTCCACGACTCTCACGGGAAGATTGGTAGTTAGAAAGAACTTCGGTGCCGAGATAACTGAACGGACAGACGTAATCGGCGTAGACGACGAGCGTCTCGGAGCGTCGCTCGTCGGGAGGACCTACACTGCTCTCGCTACCCTCTATGTCTCGCATACGAACACTGAGGCGGTACCGCCGTAAGTAGGCACGCCCCAAACAGCACCGAAACACCGGGAATCGAGGCGAACACTGGCCCTCGACGAACAGTCATCAGCTATCGAAGGAGTGAATCGCAGAGAGATATCACGCGCAGAACAACACACCACGCTTCGAGTGACCGAACGGTGAACGCGGTTGTTCTTCGACAACCGCCTCGTGAGCCGGCCCCGTAGAACGATGTGTCTCCGTCCAGTTCCATCGCTATGGGTGACCGAAACGACCCGAATAACACCGTTCTCGTCACCGGTGCGACCGGAACGGTTGGGACAACACTTACGGAGTTGCTCGCAGAGTACGGCCGCTCGGTCCGTATCGCCACGCGGACACCGGCGTCGGCGGCGGCGGACGAACCCGAATCAGTTCGGTTCGACTTCGAGAAACCCGAGACGTGGGGACGAGCGTTCGAGGGCGTCGACAGGCTGTTCTTGCTGCTGCCACCCGGCGGCGACGTCGCACGCGCGAGAGACGCCGTGGACGCGGCGATTCGTGTCGGCGTCGACCACGTCGTGTTTCTGTCGGTGCTCGGCGCGAACCGGAACCCGTTGTTGCCACACCGTCGCATCGAACGCCACCTCGAACAGAGCGACGCATCGTACACCTTCCTCCGCGCGAGTTTCTTCATGCAGAACCTCGCGGAGGTTCACGCCGTCGACGTACGCGAACACGACGAACTGTTCGTTCCGGCGGGCGAAGGTCGAACGAGTTTCGTCGACGCCCGCGACGTCGCCGCCGTCGCTGCCGCCGCCCTCACCGAACCCGGTCACGAAAATCAGAGATACGACCTCACGGGGAGGGAGGCGCTGACCTACGACGAGGCGGCGCAGGTGTTTTCGGAAACACTCGGCCGCAGAATCACCTATCCGAACCCGTCGCCGTTTCGGTTCGCACGGCGGACGTACGGCCGGGACGAACCGCTCGGGTTCGTCGTCGTGATGCTCGGTATCTACACCGTCGCCCGACTCGGGTTCTCGGGCCGTGTGACCGACGACGTCGAACGGGTGTTGGGCCGGTCGCCCACCTCGTTGGCCGAGTTCGTCGACGACTACCGCGAGGTGTGGGACTCCTCGGTCTCGTCGGCATCGTCGCCGGAGTCCGCGCCGGGCACGGGTTTGGGCGCGGAGACGGATGTAGGTGCGAATACGGATTCGGACTCGGATTCGGATACGGATACAAACACTCGCTAACGGCACGTGACACGGGGGTTACCGGGGGTTGATGCTCGTCGCACGCGAAGTGTTGGCATGGCAGACCGCTGTCCGTACCTCGACTACCGCCGGGAGGCGGGCGAGCAGACGTTCGATACGGCGCGACCGTACTGTACCGCTGCCGACGAGTTCGTCCAACCGATGCGCGCAGACATCTGCGCCGGCCGGTACGGACTCGACCACGCGACGGACTGTGAAATCTATCTCGCGCACGCGGACGACCGCGAGGGCGAGACCGGAGCGGAGTGAGCGAGAACGCATGAGCTACGACGACTACCTCGACGCCAAACCCGTCATCGTCACCGCGGCGCTCACTGGCGGCGTCCAAGGGAAAGAAGCACACCCGGACCTGCCGGAGACGCCCGACGAAATCGCCGCGGCGGCGGCCGCCTGCGAGAACGCGGGCGCAAGTATCCTCCACCTCCACGCCCGCCGCGACAGCGGCGAACGCGCCTTCTCGACCGAACGATTTCAGGAAGTCACTGAGAAAGTTCGGGAGGCCACAGAGAACGTCGTGATACAGCACTCGACCGGCGGGACGGGCGCACCGGACGCGTTGCGTGCAGAGCCTCTGAGGACTGACCCTGCCCCGGAGATGGCGTCGCTCGACATGGGGCCGCTGAACCGCTACGACCGCCTCACGAGCGAGAACACGCGCGCAACGGTGCGGATGCTCCACGAGGAGATGCGCGAGCGGGGAATCAAACCCGAGTTGGAGGTGTTCAACGACGGCCACCTCAACGAGTCGCTGGCTATCGTCGACGAACTCGACTCGCCGCCGTACTTCAACCTCATCTTCGGGTCAGGAACACTATCCGTGCCGCATCCGCGAAGCCTCCAGACGATGGTATCGCACCTTCCTGAGGGTGCTGAGTTCAACGTACTCGGCTTTGGCCGCCACCAGTTGCCGCTGACGACGATGAGCATCGTACTCGGTGGACACGTCCGCGTCGGCTTGGAGGACAACATCTACTACCGCAAGGGTGAGTTGGCCGAGAGCAACGCGCAGTTCGTCGAGCGAGCGGTCCGCATCGCCGACGAACTCAATAGACCAGTCGCGACGCCCGCGCAGGCGCGCGAGATTTTGGGACTTTGAGGACTCTGAAGTGACTGTCGAGCGGTTGGGGAGTCCCCACTAACTCACGCCGACAGATTCCGAGGCGTCGCTCACTGTTTTCTCCTCGAAACGAGGCGCGATAGCCCGGCACCCGAACTTCAGCACGAGACGGACTGTCAGAGCGTCTCACACGATATCCGGCTTTCGTGACGTTTAAGTACTGTCCACGGATTACTCCAATTGCAGTCACTGTAGGGGCGCGACGTCCCGAGTCCGAAACGGGCGAAGATACGACATGTTGCGGTAGCCAAGCGGCCCAAGGCGCTGGGTTGCTAACTCAGTGGCGTCATGCCTCCGGGGTTCGAATCCCCGCCGCAACGCTCACCCACTTTCCACCATGAGTGCAGAAGAACCACAGGACGGCTCGACCGAAGAGGAGGAGGACAACCTCCGATACTTCGTCCGCATCGGGCAGACGGACCTCGACGGGACGAAGACGGTCGAGCGGAGCCTGACAGACATGAACGGTATCGGCAAGCGCACCGCGCGCATCGTCGCCGAGAACGCGGGGGTCGACCGAACCGCGACGTTCGGTCGCCTCGAAGAGGAGGACATCGACGCCGTCGTTTCGGCCGTCGAGAACCTCGCAGACGAGGTTCCCCCGTGGCTCACCAACCGGCAGAACGATTTCTACACCGGTGAGACGACGCATCAAATCGGCAACGACCTACAGCAGAAACGCCGCCACGACATCAACCGGATGCAGATGATAAACTCCTACAAGGGTATCCGGCACCAGCGCGGTCAGAAGGTCCGCGGCCAGCGGACGAAGTCCACCGGCCGCACCGAGGGTACCATCGGCGTCAACGTCGAAGCCATCCGCGAGGAAGCGGAAGCAGAAGAAGGCGGTGACGACGAATGAGTACCGGCAAGAACACCAAGTCCTACGAGACGCCGAACCACCCGTATCAGGGTGAACGCATCGCCCGCGAGGGCGACCTGCTCGGCCGCTACGGACTGAAGACGAAAGAAGAACTGTGGCGCGCGCAGTCCGAACTGCGCTCGTTCCGCCGTGAGGCCCGACGCCTCCTCGGCGACGCACAGGGTGACATCGACGAGGCAGGCGAGGCAGGCGCGGACTTCCTGAACCGCCTCCGCCGACTCGGCATCCTGAACGACTCCGACGACATCAGCGAGATTCTCTCGCTGGACGTCACGGACCTGCTCGAACGTCGTCTCCAGACGGTCGCCTACCGCAAAGGCCTCGGCAACACGCCGAAGCAGGCGCGACAGTTCATCACCCACGGTCACGTGACCGTCGAGGGCGCACGGACCACCGTCCCCTCGAAGAAAGTCGAAGTCGACGAAGAGTCCACCGTGAGCTTCGAGGAGAACTCGCCGCTCGCGGACGAACTGCATCCTGAGCGCGCAGAGGGTCAAGAATGAGCGAAACCAGTGAAGAGACGTGGGGCATCGCCCACGTGTACGCATCGTTCAACAACACGCTCATCACCATCACCGACCAGACCGGTGCCGAGACCATCGCTAAATCCAGTGGTGGGACCGTGGTGAAGCAGAACCGTGACGAAGCGTCGCCGTACGCAGCCATGCAGATGGCCGAAGTCGTCGCCGAGGAAGTCAAGGCGGCAGGCATCGACGGCGTCCACGTCCGTGTTCGCGGCCCCGGCGGGAACCTCAACAAATCCCCCGGCCCCGGCGCACAGGCGACCATCCGAGCGCTCGCACGTGCCGGCCTCGAAATCGGCCGTATCGAAGACGTGACGCCGATTCCGCACGACGGCACTCGCGCGCCCAAAAACCGTAGGTTCTGAAAACAATGTCAGACGAGTTCGAGGTCGAGTTCATCGAACGCGAAGAACGGTCGGCGCGGTTCGTCGTCCGTGGGCTGACGCCCGCGATAGCCAACGGCATCCGCCGTGCGATGATCACCGACGTGCCGACGCTGTCTATCGACACCGTCCGGTTCGTCGAGAACTCGTCGGTGATGTTCGACGAGATGATCGGCCTACGACTGGGCCTCGTGCCGCTGACGACGCCCCTCGACGACTTCGAGGTCGGCGACGACGTGACGCTTGCGCTCGACGTCGAAGGACCGGCGACGGCGTACTCCGGCGACATCGAGACCAGCGACGAACTGGTCCAGCCCGCCGACGAGAACATCCCCATCATCGAACTGAAAGAGGGCCAGCGCCTCGAGTTCGAGGCAGACGCGGTTCTCGAAACCGGCAAATCCCACGCCAAACATCAAGGCGGCGTGGCAGTCGGCTACCGACACCTGCAGAAGGTCGAGGTCGTCGGCGACGCCGGTGAGTTCGACGAGGAAGAACCGAACATCCTCCGGGGCGTCGTCGAGACGGAGGAGGGCGAACTCGTCGCCACCGACGAGTTCGGCAACGACCTCACGAACCGCTACCCCGGCAAGGAAGTCGAGGTAACGGACGTCCCCGGCGCGTTCGTCTTCCACGTGGAGACGGACGGCTCGTTCACCGCCGACGAACTGCTGCTGCGCGCCATCGACTCCATCGACGCACGCGCGGCGGAACTCGAAGACGCAGTCGCAGTTTAAGCAATTAGTACAGATGACCCCCTCAACCATGCACCGACGTTCGCTTCGGCCGCTTCGACGACGCCACTGCTCCGGTGGCGTCCCGGAGGCCCGACGAGCGACGGTGCTGTCGGCCGACGCGGCGACGACGCGAGCGTCGTCGGCGTGCCGGACCGAAAGTGGTTTGAAGGGGCGGAGAGAACAGCAAATCGCGTGCAGGGATAGCCAAGTTTGGCCAACGGCGCAGCGTTCAGGGCGCTGTCTCATAGGAGTCCGCAGGTTCAAATCCTGCTCCCTGCACTCCCCTTCTCAGGAGGTTACTTCATCATGAGTAGCAAGACGAATCCGAGACTCACGAGTCTCATCGCCGAGCTAAAGGCGGTTTCACGAGACGCAGACGCCGCAGTATGGCGTGACGTCGCAGACCGCCTCGAAAAGCCACGGCGCACCCACGCGGAGGTCAACCTCGGCCGCATCGAGCGGTACGCGCAGGAAGACGAAACCGTAGTCGTCCCCGGCAAGGTGCTGGGGAGTGGTGTGCTGCAGAAAAACGTCACTGTCGCAGCCGTCGATTTCTCGGGCACTGCCCGCAAGAAAATCGAACAGGTTGGTGACGTGCTGACGCTCGAACAGGTCGCAGAACAGAACCCCGAAGGGTCCAACGTCCGGGTGATTCGATGAGCTACGCTGAATTCGAAGCCGACGTTATCGTGGACGCACGCGACTGCATCATGGGTCGCGTCGCCAGCGAAGTGGCCCAACGCGCGCTCGACGGCGAGCGCGTCGCGGTCATCAACGCCGAACGCGCGGTCATCACCGGCCGCGACGAGGACGTGATGGGCGTCTACCGGAAGCGCACGGAGGTCGGCTCCGACCGCGGTCCGTACTACCCGAAGCGCCCCGACCGCATCTTCAAGCGCGCCATCCGCGGCATGGTCCCGTACAAGACCCCGCACGGCCGCGAGGCGTTCGAGAACGTCCGCGTCTACGTCGACAACCCGTACGACGAAGACGGCGAAGTGCTCGACGGCACGTCGCTGGACCGACTCTCGAACATCAAGTTCATCTCCCTCGGAGAAATCTCCGAAAAACTGGGTGCTAACGTCACATGGTAACTAACACGAGCGGTAAGAAGAAGACGGCCGTCGCCCGCGCCACCGTGCGTGAGGGCGAGGGTCGCGTACGTATCAACTCCCGACCCGTCGAACTGGTCGACCCGGAGATTGCACGCCTGAAGATGATGGAGCCGTTCCGCATCGCCGGCGACGAACTCCGCGACGACGTCGACATCGACGTGCGCGTCAGCGGCGGCGGTTTCAGCGGGCAGGCAGACGCCACCCGCACCGCCATCGCCCGTGGGCTGGTGCAGTACTTCAACGACGCCGAACTCCGCGACGCGTACATGGAGTTCGACCGGTCGCTGCTGGTCAACGACGTTCGCCAGTCCGAGTCCAAGAAGTGGGGCGGGCCCGGCGCTCGCGCTCGCTACCAGAAGTCCTACCGCTGAGGTGACCCAACCATGATGATACCCGTCCGGTGTTTCACGTGCGGCAACGTCGTCGCCGAACACTGGGAAGAGTTCAAAGCACGCGCCCGCGAGGGTGACGAAGACCCCGCCGAAGTTCTCGACGAACTCGGCGTCGAGCGGGCGTGCTGCCGACGGATGATGGTTTCGCACAAAGACCTCGTCGACGTGGTGGCTCCGTACCAATGATACAACAGTACAATCGGTACGAGAAGGCGCGCATCCTCGGCGCACGAGCGCTGCAGATAAGCTACGGTGCGCCGGTACTCGTCGAATCGAAGCAGACCGAACCGATACTCATCGCCGCAGAGGAGTACGACGCCGGTGTGCTCCCGTTCACCGTCCGCCGGGGGGAGACGTAGATGACGCTCGTCACCGACGTCCGACTCCGCCGCATTCTCGACTCGCGGGGCAACCCGACCGTCGAAGCCGACGTACTCACGGAGTCCGGCGGCTTCGGCCGCGCGGCCGCTCCGAGCGGCGCGTCGACCGGTGAGTTCGAGGCCATCGAACTGCCGCCGAGCGAGTCCATCGCGGCGACGCGCGAACGCGCGCTCCCGCGACTCATCGGCGAAGTCCACGCAGGCAACCAACGCGAAGTCGACAACGCACTTCGCGCCGCCGACGGTACCGAGAACTTCTCGGAAATCGGCGCCAACAGCGCCGTCGCCATCTCGATGGCGGCCGCGAAAGCCGGTGCCGACGTGCTCGGCGCCCCGCTGTACCAGCATCTCGGCGGCGCGTTCCGCGGTGGGGATTTCCCCACGCCGCTCGGGAACGTCGTCGGCGGCGGCGAACACGCCGCGAAGGCGACGCACATTCAGGAGTTCCTCTCCGCGCCTGTCGGCGCACCGAGCATCGACGAGGCTGTCTTCGCCAACGCTGCGGTTCACGCGCGTGTCGCCGAGATTCTCGACGACCGTGACATCGCCGCCGCAAAAGGCGACGAAGGTGCGTGGGCACCTGCCGTCGACGACAGCGAGGCGTTCGAAATCGTCGACGAAGCCGTCTCCGACGTCGAAGACGACCTCGGCTTCGAGATTCGCGCCGGCCTCGACGTGGCCGCCGCGGAGCTGTACGACGAGGACGACGACGTCTACCGCTACGGCGACAAGGAACGCTCGACCGACGAGCAGATAGACTACATCGCCGACCTCGTCGACGAGTACGACCTCGTTTACGTCGAGGACCCCCTCGACGAGAACGACTACGACGGGTTCGCCGAGCTCACCGACCGAGTCGGCGACCGGACGCTCATCTGCGGTGACGACCTGTTCGTCACCAACGTCGAGCGGCTACAGACGGGTATCGACGAAGGCGCGGCCAACAGCATCCTCATCAAACCCAACCAGATTGGGACGCTGTCGGACGCCTTCGACGCCATCGAACTGGCGACCCAGCACGGTTACGACTCCGTTATCTCCCATCGCTCGGGTGAGACGGAGGACACCACCATCGCACACCTCGCCGTGGCGACGGCCGCCCCGTTCATCAAGACGGGTGCGGTCGGCGGCGAGCGAACTGCCAAACTCAACGAACTCATCCGCATCGCGGACGACGCAGTATGACCGAAAACGACAACGAAGCACTCGAAACCGCCGAGGAGGAGATCGACTCGGAACCGACCGGCGAAGCCGGTGCGGAGCCAGAAGTCGACCCCGAAATCGAGGCGGACGACGACCTGCCCGCCGAGGACGCCGACGAGGCGACCGAGGCCGAAGAAACCGACGACAGTCCGATGTTCGACGAGGACGTCATGCCCGACGACGAGGCAGACCTCCTCATCCCCGTGGAGGACTACCTCCAGGCTGGTGTCCACATCGGGACCCAGCAGAAGACCAAAGACATGGAGCGGTTCATCCACCGCGTCCGTGACGACGGTCTGTACGTCCTCGACGTGAGCCAGACGGACAAACGTATTCGCACGGCCGCGGACTTCCTCGGCAACTACGACCCCGAGCAGGTGCTCGTCACCTCCTCGCGTCAGTACGGTCGGTTCCCAGCCGAGAAGTTCGCCGACGCCATCGGTGCACGCGCCCGCACGGGTCGCTTCATCCCCGGCACGCTCACCAACCCGGACTACCGCGGCTACATCGAACCGGACGTCGTCGTCGTCACCGACCCTATCGGTGACGCGCAGGCCGTCAAGGAGGCCATCACGGTCGGCATCCCGGTCATTGCGATGTGTGACTCGAACAACCAGCTGTCGAACGTCGACCTCGTCATCCCGACGAACAACAAAGGTCGCCGCGCGCTGTCGGTCGTCTACTGGCTGCTCGCCAACGAGACGCTCGACCGCCGTGGCACCGACACCGTCTACGCCCTCGAAGACTTCGAGGAAGGCATCTAACGGCCCGCTTTCGCCGAAACGACTTCACTTCATTTTCCGACGCGTTACACCGAAAGCGGCGGCACTCTGACAGCGAGAGCGTCCGGACCCACACGTCCACGCGGCGAACTCGCAATCGACTCGCCGACTGATGGAAACTCAGTCGACGACGCCGACGGTTCCGTCGAGACGCGGCGCGTCGAACCACGCCACCTGCGAGTCGCCCCAGTTCTCGAGGTCGGCCAGCGCGTACGTCGCCATCGTCTCCTCGATATCTTCGGCACCGAGCAGATACGCACAGGGTCCCGGACCGAGTTCGGCCAGTCGGCTCGAAAGCGACGACGTTTCGCTACTCGGTTCCGCGAAGTAGACGGGCTGACCGGGGACGCGTGCGAGACTCCACCCATCGGGGCCACCGTCGACCGACTCCGCGGACGGAAATCGGTAGAGACGCCGGAACGACTCGCTCGCCTCGTCGGTGTCGTGGACGGCCAAGACGACGGCCGCGACGCCGGTCAGCGGCCCGTCGGCGACGCTCGGCGTCGGCGCCACTCGTCTGGACTTCGGTGTTCGGTCGGCGATAGCGAAGGGCAGCAGTTGTCGCGTCTGCTCGTCACCGGTGAACAGCATGTCCCACTCGACGAGTTTCCCGTCGTCGCGCTCACGGCTCGCGGTTTTCGGACCGTCGACCGACGCGCCAGCGTCGACGAGCCGTTTGGCTTCCGTTTTCGGGTTCTCCACCTCGATACACCACGCCGTCGGCCCGGCGTCGGCGGCGATATACTCGGGCCAGAAACCCGCTTTTTCAGCACTGGTTCCGGGCGTCGTCGAGATGAGTTCGAGATACGAGTCGTCGTCGAAACCGAGCACCGACATGTGGGTCGTGCCGGTGCCGTGGACGCCGCCGTACTCCGGTGTGAGACCGACCGAATCGAACGTCTCGACGAGCGAGTCGAGGTCGGTGCCGGCGAACGGGACGTGGTCGAGCGTCAGTGACATACCACCGTCTGCGCGGCGGACTCGCAAATACGTTCCCGCGTGAGCAGGTCGACGGTGTGAGCGATGTCACTTACGGTCGCCTGCCAACGGTTGCTCGGGAGAGAACGGCGAGTACGCGGTGGTTACCGGCGCGGTAGCGGCCGTATACTCATACTCCGCAGTTCGTATTGAACGAACGACATGCGACGGCAACTCCTCGCTTGTGGACTTGCTCTCCTCTTGGTGCTGGCTGGCTGTACCGGTCAGTCGCCGACACTCGGAGACGACCCAACGACGACAGACGCAACCGCCGACCCGGCGACGACCGAAAACGCTCTCGCACTCGACGAAGTCGACTACCCCGCTGGCTTCGCCGCCGATGGAGTGACGAACGCGACGCTCGCGTTCGAGACCCACCGTGCGGCAGTGCAAGCCGACACGTCCCGCGAGACGTTCGTCTCGTCGACAGACAGCGAAAACACGTCGATGAGCGTCGAGAGTACGACAATCTCGAACGATAGCGCCACGCACACCACGATGGACGTGCAGGTCGACGACGGGGCCAGCGAAACGGACGTAGACAGCACGTTCGTCACAAGCGGGAATCAGAGCATCGAGACGTGGGAGCGCGGCCGGACGTTCGCCTACCGAACGAGCGCCGACGGCGAACAGTCGTTCGGCGTGACGCAGGGCGAGACGTTCGAGACGAATCTGGTGAAACTCACGACGACGCTCGTGAGTGACGTCCGCCTCGACACGTATCTCGACGCTGGGACGTACGAAGCGACTGAAGCGTACCGTGAAGGCGACCGGACGTACGTCGTCTACGAGGCGACCGAACTGAGTGAGACGGGAGCAGCGGCCGCTGCGAACGCCTCGGCGCTGAACGCGAGCGTCGACTCGTACGACGGCCGACTCGTCGTCGACGACCGAGGCGTCGTCCACGAGATGCGCGTCACCGTCACGCGAACCGTCGGTGAAACACAGTCCGAAGCGCGTATCCGGTACGAAGCGCAGGTCGGCGATGACGCCCCGTCGACGACGGCTCCGACGTGGCTCGACGAGGTGCCGGACGTACACGCCACCGTCGACGACGACGGCCAGTACGTCGCTATCGACCACGCCGGCGGCGACTCACTGCCCGCCGGCACGACGGTGACCGCGTTCGGGTCGGGGTTCTACGCCACGTCGTTGACTGAGTCGTTCGACCCCGACGAGACACTGTATCTCTGGGTCGGAAGCGAAGACGGCGAACCGACGATGCAGGCGACGCTCGACGCGCCGCCCGAAGACGTCGCCAAACCGATAGTGGCCCCGGACGGAAACGTCTCCATCCGCGCGAACGGCGGCAGCGTTTCCGTCGAACTGCTTCCAACGCCTGCCGGGGACAGCGGCGCTGACGCTGCGAGTGGTGATGCCGACGGAAGCGACGGCGACGGTGACGGTGGCGACGGTGACGACGCCTGACCCGATTCGCATATCCTTAAGCGGACCCTCTCTCTCTGTTCGCGCATGACTGTTTCGAGCGCCCCGGGCAAGGTGTATCTCTTCGGGGAGCACGCCGTCGTCTACGGCGAACCCGCCGTGCCCTGCGCCGTCGAGCGCCGGGCGACCGTCAGCGTCGAACCGCGCGAGGACGACCACATCCGGGTCGAGGCGCGGGATTTGAGCCTCGACGGCTTCACCGTCGAGTACGCCGGGTCGACCGGTGACCATCCGGACGTGAACGTTCCGACGCCGCTCGTCGAAGCCGCGATAGGGTACATCGACGCCGCCGTCGAGCAGGCACTGGACGCCGCCGGCGAAAGCGACGTCGGGTTCGACATCACCGTCGAGAGCGACATCCCCCTCGGGGCCGGACTCGGCTCCTCCGCGGCCGTCGTCGTCGCCGGCATCGACGCGGCGACGCGGGCGCTCGGCGTCGAACTCGACGCCGAGGAGATAGCCGACCGAGCCTATCGTGCGGAGTACGCCGTACAGGACGGCCAAGCCTCGCGTGCGGACACGTTCTGTTCGACGATGGGCGGGGCGGTCCGCGTCGAAGGCGACGACTGCCGGACGCTCGATACGCCGAACCTCCCGTTCGTCGTCGGCTTCGACGGCGGCGCAGGCGACACCGGCGCACTCGTCGCCGGCGTCCGCGACCTTCGTGAGCGCTACGGGTTCGCAGCCGACACCGTCGACACCATCGGCGACATCGTCCGCGAAGGGGAAGAACTCCTCTCGGAGGCCGACCCAGAGAGCGACCCCGACGAGTCGTTGCTCGTCGAACTCGGCAACCTGATGAACTTCAACCACGGGCTGTTGGAGGCGCTCGGGGTCTCCTCGCGGTCGCTCGACAACATGGTGTGGGCGGCCCGAACCGCCGGCGCACACGGCGCGAAACTGACCGGCGCGGGCGGTGGCGGTTGTATCGTCGCGCTCGACCCCACACCCGAAACACAGACGGGCCTCCGTTTCACGCCCGGTTGTGAGGACGTGTTCCGCGCGGAGTTGGCCACCGAAGGCGTCCGCGCCGAAGCCGAACACGACGATGCATCCACCGGGGAGACGGCCGAATGACGGTCGTTCTGAAACTCGGTGGGAGCGTCGTCACCGACAAAGACACGCCCGAGACCGTCGACGACGACGCGATCGACGCCGCCGTCGACGCCATTTCCGAATCGGGTGTCGAGAATCTCGTCGTCGTCCACGGCGGGGGAAGTTTCGGCCACCACCACGCCGCCAACTACGGGGTCAGCACGACCGAAGGAACCGACGACGCGGCGGGTGCACTCGCCATCCACGCGGCGATGAAGCGACTGAACGACGCCGTCGTCTCCAGACTTCAGTCACGCGACGTGCCGGCGCTGCCGGTCCATCCGTTGTCGGTCGCGGCGCGGCGAGACGCCGAAGGCGACGAGGTCGGCGAAACTGACGGGGCAGGCGCGTCGCTCTCGCTCCCGCTGGAGTCGACGAAGACGCTGCTCGGCGAGGGGTTCGTTCCGGTTCTCCACGGCGACGTCGTCGCGCACGCGGGCCGCGGCGTCACCGTCGTCTCCGGCGACGAACTCGTCGTCAGACTCGCCGCCGACCTTGACGCCGACCGGGTCGGCCTCTGTTCGACAGTGCCGGGCGTCTACGACGAAAACGAGACCGTCGTCGACGAGATTCGCTCGTTCGCGGACGTCGAATCGGCGCTCGGCGAGAGCGAATCGACGGACGTCACTGGAGGCATGGCCGCCAAAGTCCGAGCGCTGTTGGCGATGGACGCCCCGGCGCACGTGTTCGGCCCCGACGGTATCGGACCATTCTTAGCAGGAGCGTCGCCGGGGACGAAAATCGACGGTCGGTGAGCAAGGAACCAACCAGCCACGACACTGGCTGCGGCGCTACAGGCGGGTACAGGTGGAAAAAGCAGGGTTTCGAGCGAACGTCCCTACACGTCTTCGTTCAGGCTTCGAGTCCGAGTTTCACCAACTCCTCGTCGGTGTGTTCCTCGCGGAGTTCGTCTTCGTCGTGTTCGTCGAGCAACTCGCGGCGCTCGCTCTCTGTGAGTTCGTCGATGGTTGTGTAGTGGTGGCACATAGCACGAGGGGATTGGTCGCTGACGGGTAAGTGGGTTTCGTGCATCGGGCGGCGTGACACTCGTCGTCGAAAATCAGTCCGAGCGCGAATCGACCGGTTCGCCACGCTCTCGGTGTCGGGCAAGCGCCGCCACGATGCTGTCGGATTTCACCAGCAGGAACGCGACGAAAACACCGAAAAAGCCCACGACCGTCGTCTCGGCGAGCGACTCTTGGAGGACGAAGAAGCCGAACAGCGCCGCGAACGGTGGAATCGCGTACTCCAGCAACCCGGCTTGAATCGGGCCGATGCGGTCGAGCAGGCGGAAGTACGCGAAGAAACCCGCCGCACCGGGAATCAGCGCGAGGTAGACGAGCCATCCGAGCGCGTCGGTCGACGCCGAGGAGAGCGCGGCCGGAGTCAGCGACTCGCCCGGGAGCGCCAGCGTCGCAAGCGCGAGCAGTAGTGCGCCGACGAGAAGCGTCCACGCCTGCAACGAGACAGGCGAGAGCGTCGCGTCGTCCTCGCGGGTGAGGACGGCTCCGAGCACCCACGCGAGCGCGGAGGCGAGCACCAGTCCCGCGCCGACGCTCGCCGACAGGTCGGTGGGGTCTAACTGCGCCATGAGGACGACGCTCAGAAAGCCGACGAGGATGCCGACCGCACCCGTCACCGAGAGGCTGTCGTCGTGGTTCGAGAGGCGGGTGAAGATGGGGGTTGCGACCGGAACCAGTCCGAGCAGCGTCGCCGCGAGAGCCGCGGAGACGTACTGCTGGCCGGCGAACAGCAGCGCGTGGTGCAGGCCGATGTTGAACGCGCCACCGGCGAGAATTGGCAGCCAGTCGCCACGGCCGCTCGGTATCCAGCGTTTCCGGGCGGCGAAGACGACGGCGAACAGCGCGAGCGCCGCCAACGAGAAGCGGAGTGCGGCGAGCGTCACCGGCGGGAACGAGTCGAGCGCCGCCTTCGTGGCGACGAACGCCGTCCCCCAGACGGCCGCGATTCCGACGAACAACGCGGCGTCGCTTCGACTCACTGCCTGAGCTATCGTGGGCCGCTACTCAGGGGTTTCGAATCGAAGTCCGTCGCGGGCGAGTCGCACCTCGCCGTCGAAGTGGGCTTCGACGCTGTCGAGCATCTCGCGGTGTTTGCCTTCGGTGTGCGGGTAGAGGTGCGTCAGGTAGAGTCGGTCGACGTCGCATCCCGAGAGCGCCTCACCGAGTTGCGTCGGCGTCGGGTGGTTCGACACGTCGATTTCGTCGGGAAACGAGCAGTCGTGTGCGAGAACGGCGGAGCCGTCGGCGAAGTTGGCGAGGCCCTCGAACGCCTCCGAGTCGCCGGAGAAGGTGAACGCGTCGCCGAAGCGGTAGGCGAGACACGGCATGGAGTGACGCGTCTCGTAGGCTTCGACGGCGTAGCCGGCGACCTCGAACGGTTCGTTCGCGGTCACCTCACGGACACTCAGTTCGACTCTGTCCTGTAGATAGTCGTGAATCGACAGCAGGTCGTCGAGAAGCGATTTCGTCCCGGTGGGACCGACGACTTCGAGGTGGTCCTCTCCGGCCAGCCAGCGCGCCTTCAGCAGCGCGAGGAGGTCCGAGACGTGGTCGAGGTGGTGGTGGGTGAGAAGGACGCTGGCGACGCCCTCGTAGCCCACGTCGGTCTGGCTGAGGCGGTGGAGGACACCCGAACCGCAGTCGACAAGTAGTGGGCGTCTGTCGTCGTTTTCGTCGGTTTCACTGTCTTGGTCGTGTCCGTCGCCCCCGCTGCTCGGTTCGAGTAGGAGGCCGGTCTGGACGCGGTCGGGCAGCGGCATCGCGCTGCCGGTTCCGAGAAACGTGACGTGCATACAGGGAGAATCGGCGGGCGACGGGTTGGTAGTTTTGGTGACTGTAGTCGGGTCGTCGTCGGTAGTCGTTCGGCGCGTCGGTAGTTGTTGGTCACCACCGAACGGTGGGTCGACCCAAAATCCGACCGACGGCAGTATCGTCCAGCACAACCGACTTACCCGCTCGGTACGCAGAGAAATCAATGAGTGGCCGGGAGTTGCTGGCGGCGTCGGACGTCGATTTCGACCCGGAGACGGCGACCATCGAAGACGAGTCCGTTCTCGACTTGCTGGAACCGTCGGTTCGAGAGTGGTGGGTCGACGAGTTCGGCGCGTACGTCCCCGGCAACGGCGGCTTCTTCACCCCGCCACAGCGCGAGGCGGTGCCGTTCATCCACGAGCGAAAGAACGCGCTCATCTGCGCGCCGACGGGGTCGGGCAAGACGCTCGCCTCTTTCACCGCCATCATCAACGAACTGTTCCGCCGCGACAGGGAACTGACCGACGGGTTGGAGAACTCGGTGTACTGTCTGTACGTCTCGCCGCTGAAGTCGCTCGCCAACGACATCCACCGGAATCTGGCACTCCCGCTCGACGGCATCTCCGAGCGAATGGCCGACCGGGGCGTCGACACCGAGATTCGCCACGCCATCCGCCACGGCGACACCGAGTCGTCCGAGCGACAGAAGATGTTGGAGGAGACGCCACACATCCTCAACACCACGCCGGAGACGCTGGCGATTCTTCTGAACTCGCCGAAGTTCAAGCAGAAATTAGAGACTGTGGAGTACGTCGTCGTCGACGAGATTCACAGTCTCGCCGAGAACAAACGGGGAACCCATCTGTCCGTCTCCCTCGAACGCTTGGAGACGATGACCGAGTCGTCGCCGACGCGAATCGGCTGTTCGGCCACCGTCGAACCGCTGTCGACGATGGCGGAGTATCTCGTCGGCGAGGAAGACGGCGAGACCCGCGAGTACGAACTCGTCGACACGCGGTTCGTCCGCGAGTTCGACATCCGACTGGAGTGTCCGACCGACGACCTCATCGACACGCCGCGACAGGTGGTCCAAGAGCGTTTCTACGACCGCCTGCACGAACTCGTCGCCTCGCACACGAACACGCTCGTCTTCACGAACACCCGGTCGGGTGCCGAGCGGGTGTTACAGAACCTCCGGGAAACCTTCCCCGAGACGTTCGACGAGTCGAACTCCGGGTGTCACCACGGGTCGCTCTCGAAGGAGCGCCGCCACGAGATAGAGCGGCAGTTGAAAGCCGGCGAGTTGGACGTGGTGACGACGTCGACCAGCCTCGAACTCGGCATCGACATGCCGCACATCGACCTCGTCGTGCAGGTCGGGTCGCCGAAATCCGTCGCCTCGCTTCTGCAGCGAATCGGCCGCGCGGGACACAGACTCGGCGAGACAGTACAGGGCCGTGTGGTCGCCTTGGACCGCGACGAACTCGTCGAATGTGCGGTGATGCTCAAAAAAGCAGAGGAGGGATTCGTCGACCGTGTGTTCGTTCCCGAGAACGCCTACGACGTGGCGAGTCAGCAGGTGTACGGGATGGCGATAAACGGCGTCAAACGCGAAACGGACGTGAAAGCGACGCTCCGCCGAGCCTACCCCTATCGGGACTTCTCCGACGAGGAGTGGGAACGGCTGCTGGCGTATCTCACCGCCGACTACGAGGGCTTAGAGGAGAAGAACGTCTACGCGAAGATTTGGCGCGACACCAACGACGCTCCCGACGGCGAGTACCACTACGACGAGTTCGACGTGGGCGAACCGCTCGTCGGCAAGCGCGGGCGGTTGGCGCGCGTCATCTACATGACCAACATCGGCACCATCCCCGACTCCTTTACCTGCGACGTGTACGTCCGCGGAAGCAACGAATGGGTCGGCAATCTCGACGAGAACTACCTCGACACGCTCGAAAAGGGTGACGTGTTCGTTCTCGGCGGGTCGAACTTCGAGTTCAGCTACCGTCGCGGGTCGAAAGTGTACGTCGACCCCACGTCGTCGCGGCCGACGGTCCCCTCGTGGTTCTCCGAACGCCTCCCGCTGTCGTACGACCTCGGCCGCGAGATTCTCGACTTTCAGGGCGAACTGCTCGACCGACTGGCGAGCGGCGGTCGACCCGGCGTTCGGACGTGGCTCCGCGAGTTCCCGATGGACGAAAACAGCGTTCGCGCCGTCGCGCGGATGTTCGACGAACAGGTCCGCTACGCCGGGTCGGAGACGGTCAGCACGGAGTCACAACTGGCCGTCGAGGAAGTGTTGGACCGAGACGAGTACCGCCGCAACTTCTACGTCCACTCCAACTATGGTCGCAAGTTCAACGACGGCCTCTCGCGGTTGGTCGCCGCTCGCTGCGCTCGGCGCTCGAACACGAACGTCAAAGTCGCCGTCGCCGACAACGGGTTCACTATCTCGATGCCGCTGAACAGGAAGGTCGACGTCGCGGACGTGCTTCGGTCGTTAGAACCCGGAAACGTCCGCGAGGAACTTCGCCGTGCGCTCACCGGAACCGACCTCCTCAAGCGATACTTCCGCATCAACGCGACGCGGTCGTTGATGATTCTGAAGCGATACAAGGGCTACGAGAAGACCGCCGCCCAACAGCAGGTGTCCTCGGAGATGCTCTTGTCGTTCGCCCGCGACCTCGACGAGTTCGCGGTGATGGAGGAGACGTATCGGGAGATAATCGAGGACAAACTCAACGTCGCAGGGATAGTCGAGGTGCTAGGTGGGGTGCAGGAAGGCGACGTGACGGTCACCCACCGCGAACTGTACTCGCCGTCGCCGCGGGCGTTCGGTCTGGCGACGCTGATGGCGAGCGACGTGGTGCTGGCCGACGACGAGTCGGCGGTGCTCAAGGAGTTCCACGCCCGCGTTCTCGACGAACTCGGTGAGGACGACGCGGCCGACGCGCTCTGGTCTGACGTGACGAGTACGGACGACTGAGACCGGTTCGCCGGAAAGAAAAGTAAAGTATCAGAGACGACGCACCGACGCGCCGTCGTTAGACGTCGTACTGCGGAATCGCCGCGTAGCGGTCGTACAGCAGGCCGAGCACGTAGCCGTACGCCCAGTGGGCGACGAGCGTGATGACGAGATACCCCGCCAGCGCCGTCCCGGTCTGTTGGGTGTAGAAGGCGATGATGAAACCCGTCCAGACGATGGTGGCGTACGTGACGCCGCGGCGGGCGAGCGTCGACCCCGGCAGGAACACCGCCAGCGAGACGAAAAGCAGCGGCAGCGACGTCATCCCACCGGCGATGAAGATGAACGACCCGATGGCGAAGCTATCGCCGAGCATGACGATTTCCGCCAACCCCGCGAACGCCGACGGACTGAGCACGCCGAGTAGAATCCCGACGACCAGTATCGGCGTCATCGCTATCATCCCGCCTAACCCGGCCCCGGCGGCGACGGTGACCATGTCGAGGCTCAGCCCAGCCTCTTGGTCGGACGTCTCCTGGGTTACGCCGGTGTCTGACATCGTCGGATTGTTCGGACCGTTCGACATAGGTCGGTAGTAGGATGCGCGAAGCAAAAGCGTTCTCGCGGTTTCAAACGAAACTGAGTGTCAGTTTCGGCGATAGCCGTCGGCTCACCGCGCCCAGTCGAGCATCCGGGTGTAGAACGCATCCGACTCCAGTGCCGTCGCGTCGCCGACGAGAACGAGCGATTTTTTCGCCCGTGTCAGCGCGACGTTCACACGCCGATAATCCTCGAACAGCGGGCCGTCCAACTCGCCGGTAGCGACGAAGGAGACGACGATGACCTCCTTGCTCGACCCCTGAAACCGGTCGACAGTGTCGACGGTCACGTCGAGGCGTCTCGTGAGTTCGGCGACCTGTGCGCGAAACGGCGCGATGACGCCGATGTCCTCGGAAGCGACGCCCGCCGCCTCGAAGGAGGCGACTACCTCCGCGACTCGGTCGGCTTCGATGGGGTTGGCGTTGCCCTCCCGTCGGCCACCGGGGTCGACGAAAGAGACGCCGCCGCGGAGTTCTTTCGGTAACTTCGACTCGTCGACGCCCGACAGGTGGGAGAGTCGCTGGGCGGCCACCTCGCCCGTCGCCGGGCGGAGTTGGCCGTCGTAGAACTCAGTAGAGGAGAACGCTTGAATCCGCTGGGCCATCCGGTACTGGCGGTCCAGCATCACCGACGCTTCGGGGTAAGCGTCGATGAGGCGCTCGAACAGGGATTTCTGGAGGTCGTTTTCGGCCCGAACGACGGGAGGTAGCTGCTCGTGGTCGCCGACGAGAACGAACCGCTCGGCGAGGTTCAGTGCCGCCAGCGTTCCGGGTTCGGTCAGTTGCGACGCCTCGTCGACGAGGGCGACGTCGAACGCCTGTTCGCGGAGGATACGCGAGCCACAGGAGGCCGTCGTCGCGGCGACGACACTCGCACCAGTGAGTTCCGCCGCGCGGTCGTTCGGGTCGCCGTCGCGGACGAGACGGAGGTCCTGCATGTCGTCGCGGACGCCGTTTTCGGTTCCTACTCTCGCAATATCTTCGAACCCTTGGTCGCGCAGCGCTTCGAGCGCGTTGTCGACGGCGCGGTTCGTAAACGCCGTGAGGAGGACCGTGTCGCCTTGTTCGACCAGCGCACGAATCGTCCGCGCGATGGTGTACGTTTTTCCAGTGCCGGGTGGTCCGTGAACGAGCGCACAGTCTTCGGCGTTGACTGCCAGATTGACCGCCGCGTTCTGTGCCTCGTTGTTGTCGATATAGGTCGTGTTCTCGTCTCGGAACTCTGGCTCTCGGCGGCCGAACAGCACGTCTTTTCGCTCTTCGTCGCCCTTCAGTAGCGCGTCGTGCAACGCGGTGAGCATCCGGTCGACGGAGAGGTCCGAGGGGTAGACGTCGAGTCGGCAGAGGTCGACCGGTTCGTCGGTGGTGACGACGACTTCCTCGCCCAACGTCTGGATGCGACAGAGTTCGGCGTGGCCCGACACCGGGTTGCCATCCGATGCGAGCGCAACGTCGCCCTCGCGGAGTTTCGAGACGGCGTCGTCGGTTTTCTTCGCGCGGAGTTCCCAGCGCCCGCCCGGGAGTTCGTCTCGACTCAGCGGTTCGAGGCCGATAACCGCTCTGTCGTCGTCGGCCCGCTCTTCGGCCGTTTGTTCCCACAGTTTTCGGTACTCGGTGTGCGTTTCGCGGCGTTCTGCTTCGATTGCAGCGTAAAAACGCTCGAAGTACGCTAGTTCGTCGTCGGGGAGCGCGTTGCCGATTTGGCCGGCTTTCGAGCGCTGATTCAGGCGGCCGGAGACGACCATGCAAGTGTCCTGTTCAAAACAGTACTGACATTTCGCGTCGGCTTCGAACCCCGTCGGCACGTCGCCGTGGTACTCCATCGCCGCGATTTCGTTGCGGGTGCGGACGACGAAATCGAGGAGGCCCTTGCCGATGGAGAAGTCCTTGGCGGGCGAGAGGTCGCCCGTCTCCTCCGAGCGGTCGAGTGCCGTGTTCTTCGTGTAGAGGAGCGTCCCGGTATCGACGGGGACGCCGCGTTCTTCGAGCAGGAGCGCATAACACGCCGCCTGAATCTTGTCTTGGAATCGGGGGTCCCGCCGGAGGTTCTTGCCCGTTTTGAGTTCGACGGGCGACCCGCGACGAAGCGCGTCGGCGCGACCTTTCACGCCGAAGGTGGGGCTGATGAGCGTGTATTCGGAGCGCCACTCGTCTTCGTCGGTGAGCGTTCCCTGTGCCAACCAGCCTTCGATGGCGGCGGCGTTTCGTCGGACTTCGTCTTCGACTTCCGTGCGCTCGCGACCGAGCAACCCGAGTTGGAGGCCCGCTTCACCGACTCGGTCCGAGATAGCCTCGTCGAGGTCACAGCCGCGAAGCAGGTCGCCGAACACCTCGTGGACGATAGTCCCCTTGACGACGGGGTAGTTGAGCGGAATCCCCGAGAGTTTGTTCAGGTAGTACATTCGCGGGCACTGCACCCACGAGCGGATGTCGGTCACGTTGACGAGGAAACCGGGTTCGAGGACGACGTAGGAGTCCGACCCGGTCGTGTAGCTCACTTCGCCCTGAAACTCGTTGGGTTCGGCCTCCGTCAGCAGGAGTTCCATCCCCTCGTCGGCGTGGTCGGCGGTGTGGGTCCACTTGCCCCACAGCGTCACCGTCACCGACTCGTCGCCCTCCAGCAACTGCTCGGCGTTCTCGCCGGTCGGTCGAACCGAGATATCGGCGACGTTGCGTTCGCCGTACTTCGTCTCGACCGTTCGGGGACCGTCGACGGCGACGATTTGACCGCGTACGTTCACTACGAGGCTCTGTGCCCCGAGTCTGAAAAACACTGTCGGTCAGAGAGAACGACGAAGATGGCGGCACGTCGGCGGGCCGACGCAAACCGGAGTAGCGAAGGAGACGGCGTCCCGAGTACGTGTATGAGTGACGGCTATGAGTGATGTACCGCGCACCGACGAGGAAGCGGCGTCGGCAGAAACGCCGGAGACGACCGAGAAGACCGAATCGACGGCCGCCGAAGCAACGGACGAGAACAACAGCGATTCGACGTTCGGTCGCACGTGGCGACTGCTCCTGCTGGCGATGCTCGGATTCGTCTTTGCGACGACGGTGTTGCAGTTTCAGGTCGAAGGGGTGAGCGCGCTCCCCGAAATCTTCGTGAGCCTCTACGTCGTCACCGTCGTCGGGTACGGCGTCGTCACCGACTCGATGGACACCCGTCGGTTCCGCATCGCACTGTACGCCGGAGCCGTCGCGTGGGGCGGAGTCCGACTGGCCAACGGCGACACCAGTCTCGTCACCTACGCGCTTCTCGGCTTCGGGGCGTTCCTTCTGACGCGGGAACTGACGTTCACCGACACCTGAGCGCACCGAACTGTCCGACCGACAGACTCATTCGGACTGCACGCCAACGCGGCCCATGCGTGTCAGAGCGTGGCAAGACATCCTCGACGAGGTGACCGGCGACAGCACCGACGCCGACGACTGGCGAGCGGTCGCCGGCCATCGCCGCGAGGGCGTCGGCGAGGACCTCGTGCTCGGCCACCCGACCCGCGGCGTCTACTTTCTGAAGACGTACGCGAAGAACCCCTACGAACTCCGCGGCGTCGGCACACAGGTCGCTCGCCGCGTCGACGACGGTCTCGAACCGTTGTTGCCCAATCGTGAACACACCGGCCGCTTCGCGGTCCAGAACCCACCCGGAGACGAGAAACAGGCGAAGACGATGGCAAAGCGCGTCCAAGAGGCGGTTCGAGTCCACGGCGAGACGCCGACGACTCCGGACGACTTCTTCACCGACCTGATGGAGGCGCTCGACAGTCCTGCCTTCGGCCCCATGGAGTTCGACCCCGAACAGCGACCCGACTCCCTCGACGGTCTCGCCGACGAGTTCGAGGAAGCCGAACGCCTGCTCGACGCCGAACTCGACGACCTCGTCGACGAAGACGAAGTCGGTCGCGGCTTCCAGTGAGCGGTGACCGGGGGCGGTAAACAGCGTTAAGGCGACGCCGTGCACTCTCCCGGACATGAACGTCTGCGACGCGGCATCCACAACCGGCGGTTTCGGGGGCGAACGCGACTGATGGTCGGTCCCAGTCTCTCCGACGACGAGCGAGATGCCGCCTCGCTCCGTCTGAAGCTGTTTTTCGTCGTCCTCGTCGGCGCGTCCGGCGGTCTCATCTCCTTACAGGTCGACCCGACGCCCGTCGAACTCGCGCTCTCGGTTCTGGGTGGACTGCTCCTCGGGTGGGTGTTGCTCGTGTTTCTCGTCCGGTCGTTCAGAGAAGACCCGCGGAGATAATCTCTCAATGCATCGTCAAAATCTGAACGACATGCGGACCAGTCAGATGAACAGCTACCGAAGATTTAGACAGACAATCTGTGATGACACGAAATCGGTGGTACCAACGCAATTCCACCGTCAGTTATCAATATTCGTGTGAATTTTATCTCTATATGGACCCGGTTGAAAGAGCTAAAGCACTTGCCGGAGGTATTGGATTACTCACGGCTGGCCTCATGCTCTTTCCTTGTGTTGTGAGGCTTGGAGAGACTGATTTCGATATGCAAGCGTGTGCCCTCCCTGTTATTCCACAACTCGCAGTTCCCAACATCCGTTTGGTGCTGGTTCTGGCTTTGCTTTTCAGCGCGGTTGCTGTGGTGTCTTGGATAGACGACGGGAAGTTCTGAATGCCACTTGTACTGCAACACTTTCTTTGGAAGAGTTAGCACCTCCAGTTGGAGTCGTCCAACTGTGACGTGCAGTCTGGCGTTTTAGTGACGATTACCCTGTGACCTCGAACGACGCGCCGTCGTCGCCGACGAACACCCGGTACTCTCCTGTTTCGACGACGTGACCCTCACCGGGTTTGTAGAAGCCGAACTCCTCGGTCGGAATCGACACCGTCACTGATTCGGATTCGCCGGGGGCGACCGACACCTGTTCGAAGCCGACCAGCCAGCGCTCGGGGCGGACCCGCGAACTCACCGCTTGGTGACCGTACACCTGCACGGTCTCGGTACCCGGCCTATCGCCGGTGTTCGAGACGGTTACCGTCACGTCGACCCGCTCGTTTTCGTTCACACTGACCTCGTCGCCGTCGACGGTGAGGTCGTCGTACTCGAACGTCGTGTAACTCAGTCCGTGGCCGAACTCGTACAGCGGCGCGTACGACGACGGGTGTTCGTCGTCGCCGATTGGTCGCGGATGGGCGAGGTGGTCGTGGTGCTGGGGGAGGTCGCCCGCCGACCGCGGAACCGAGATGGGGAGTCGTCCCCGCGGGTCGTTCTCGCCGAACAGCGTTTCGGCGACGGCGCGGCCACCTTCGGTGCCGGGGTAGTACGCCATCAAGAGAGCCGACGCGTTGCGGTCCAGCCAATTGACGGCGAGTGGCCGGCCGGTGACGAGGACGCCGACGATGGGTGTCCCCGTTTCGTGGATGCGGCGGGCGAGTTCGCGCTGGGCCTCTGACAACCTGAGTTCCGAGCGCGTGGGCCACTCACCGGTCTCGACGCCCGCCTGTTCGGCCGGGCCGAACTCGTGGAGATACCAGCCTTCGCCGAGTGCCAGTACGGCTACGTCAGCTTCTGCGGCTTTCTCGACGGCGGCGTTCACGTCGAGCGTCTCGTTGAGCGTCGCACCCTGTTCGTAGCTGATGGTCGCGTCGGTGTCGTCGCCGTCGGCGTGAGTCCGAAGCGCCTCCAGAATCGTCTCACCGGCGGCATCGTCGGCGTCGAGGACACTCCACCCGCCGAGTTGGTGGACAATGTCGTCGGCGTTCGGCCCGCCCACAAAGATATTCTCGTCGCCCGACAGCGGGAGGACACCGTCGTTTTTGAGCAAGGTCATGCTGGCACGAGCGGCCTCACGAGCAACCTCGCGGTGGTCGTCGGTGCCGACCGACTCGCTCGCCGCGTCGGCATCGACGTAGGGGTCTTCGAAGAGACCGAGTTCGAACTTTCGTTCGAGCACGCGGCGGACGCTCACGTCGAGCGTCTCCTCGTCGAGTTCGCCGCTTTCGACCACGTCAACGAGATGCTCGGCGTGTTCGACGCTGCCGACGGAGGCCACGTCGAGGCCGGCGACGTGCGCCTGTCGGACGGCGTCGCGCTGGTCTCTTGCTGTTTTGTGGTCGTCTGCGAGTTGCCGGACGCCGTTCCAGTCGGAGACGACGTGGCCGTCGAAACCCAACTCCTCGCGGAGCAGGTCGACGAGAACGCGTCGAGAGCTATGAGATGGCTCGCCGTTGACCGAGTTGTAACTCGGCATCACGGAGTCGACGTCCGCCGCGAGCGCATCCTCGAACGGCCGGACGAACGTGTTTCGGAGTTTGTACTCGGAGACGTCGACGGGCGAGGCGTCCTCGCCGCGTTCGGGTTCGCTGTAGGCGGGGAAATGTTTCGCCGTGGCGAGAACGGGGTCGTCCCCCTTCTGATAGCCGCGGATTTTCGCCGCGGCCATCGCCGCACAGAGCAGCGGACTCTCGCCGAACGTCTCGAAGGTGCGACCCCATCGGGGTTCGCGCGCCACGTCGCAGGTCGGCGAGTAGTTCTGCTGTGCGCCGGTCCGCCGCATCTCTCTCGCCGTGATTTCCGCGCCGTCTTCGATTAGCTGGGAGTCCCACGTCGCCGCCGCGCCGAGGCCGTTCGGGAAGACGGTCGTCTCCGCGACGTAGGCGTGGCCGTGGACGGCGTCGGCGTTCAACAGCAGCGGAATTCCGAGTCGTGTCTCCTCGCGGGCGACGCGCTGGAGGTCGTTGGCGATGGTGGCGACGTCTTCGGGCTTCGTCGCCAGCGGCGCAGCCCAGCCGAACGGCGTCGCACTCCCCAAGTAGTGGTCGCGGACCGCGTCGGCGACGTTCTCGAACGTCTGTTCGGCGCGGAGGTGACCGCCCCACGTCCCCACGAGTTGGCCGGTTTTCTCCTCGACGGTCATCCGGTCGAGGAGGTCCGAGACACGTTCGGCGGTAGCGAGGTCCGGTCGGCGATACGGCGGCGTCTCGTCGTCACTCATGGATGACAGTACTGGAGAGAGTGTGAAGAACGTTCAGGCGACGGTGATTCGAGACCGACCCCTGAGATGGCGAACGGTCGCTACGCGTCGACGCGTGCCAGCCACAGACCGGGGTCGTCGAGTTCATCTTCCGTCGGGAGGTTGTCCGGTTGCTCCCAGACTTTGCTCGCGGCGGCGACGCCGCGGACCTCGGCGACGGACTCGAAGAAGCGCGCGCCACGTTCGTACTGGCGGCGTTTGAGGCCCAGTCCGAGAAGACGGCGAGCGAGTTGCGCGAGCGGTCCGCCGCCGCGACGACGCGCGTCGAGTTTTCGGCGGAGGTCCTCGTAGTCGTCGTCGAACGCGCGGTCCATCAGCAGTTCCGCGTAGCCTTCGACGGCCGTCATCGCCGTGTCGAGTTCGCGGAACGCGTCGCGGTCGATGCTGCCCTCGGTGAGCGCGTCGACGCCGCGTTCCATCCGTGATTCGAGGTGACCCGAGAGCCACGGAGCCGCGCCGAACTCGGCGGCGTGCGAGACTTCGTGAAACGCAATCCAGCGGCGGAAGCGCGGGTAGTCGACGTTCAACTGGTCGGCGACTCGCCGGATGTTGGGGTGGACGAAGTAGAGGCCGTGGTCGTCGTCGCCCTCGGCCAAGAGCAGCGGGTCGTACTGCCCGAGGACGTTGCTGCCGAGAAACGAGAGCATGAACGCCATCGTCCCGGTGTTGACGGTGCGGGCGACGCCGGGAAAGATGCCGTCGGCGCGGTCTTCGAGCGGCCGCATCACGCGCTCGAAGGTGCGGATGTTGGCGTCTATCCAGTGGTGGCGGTTCTGGACTTCGATGGCGTCGGGAAGTTCGAACTCGACGTCGCCGACGGTTCGGAGACGGGTGCGAGCGTCGCGCACGTCGGCGGCGTACCCCGCCCGTTCTTCGGGTGAAAGGTCGAGGCTACCGGGGTCGGTGGCGGCCTTGGCCGCGTCGCCGACGGCGTCCCAGTCGATGACGCCGGTTCCGGACGCGCCCGCGACCGCACGGACGCTACGGTAGAGATTCATACAGCTACTCTGTGGGCACGGCAGAAAACGCTTCGTGTGAGGCGGGTGGGTGGTGCTGCCGCGATTGGGACCCTCGCGGCGGTGACTCCCGCGTTACGCCTCGTCGCTGAGTTCGTCCAGTTCTTCGAGTTCGTCGAACCCGGCGTCGCCGCCCATCAGGCTCTTTGCGACGGCTGCGATGACGACGACCAACACGAGCGCGAGCAGGAGTTTGCCGCCGTTGCCGCCGTTGCCGCCGTCGCTGTCGCTTTCCTCCTCGTCTGTCTCGGCGTCGTACTCGTCGTCGATGCTCTCGACGTCCTCGTCTCGGGCTTTGCGCTCGCGGTTCTCCACGTCGGCGGACGTCTCTATCTGGTCGACGCCGGTGTCGTCGCTGTCGTCCTCGCTGCTGGCGTCGCTTTCGCTCTCACTGGCAGTGGTCCCGCCGTCGCTCGTCGCGCGTTTCGAACCGCGTTTGCCGAGCAGTTTCGAGACTTTCCCCTTCGTCTCGACTGCCTTGGGTTGGTCGTCGGTGTCGCCGTCGGCGTCTTCTTTCTCGCCGGCGAACATCGGGGCGGTGTTCGTCGGGCTGAAACTGAAGCCGTCGTGCAGGTGAACCTCGAACAGTGTGAAGTCTGCCATGACTGTGGATAGTCCGACGAGGACGAACTTAGACGTTGTGGCGGCGTGTGCACGCTATGCGACCTGTACGTCCGGAACGTCGTCAGCGAAGCGAGCGCAGACATCGTCGCATTCATGCTCGACGTGTGTGATCGACGACCATGGACGCCTCCCAGCGAGAGTTTCTCGACGACCTGCTGACGACCCCGAGCCCCTCCGGCTACGAGACGCGCGGCCAGCGCGTCTGGGTCGACTACGTGCGCGAGTTCGCCGACGACGTTCGGACCGACGCCTACGGCAACGCCGTGGCAGTCCACGACGGCTCCGGCGACGGCCCCGAACTCGCCTTCGCGGGCCACGCCGACGAAATCGGCTACATCGTCCGCCGCATCGACGACGACGGCTTCGTCCGCATCGGCAGTATCGGCGGCGCGGACCGGACCGTCTCGAAGGGCCAGCACGTGACGATTCACGCCGACGAACCCGTTGCGGGCGTCGTCGGCCAGACGGCGATTCACCTGCGCGAGGACGACGACGAGTTCGAGAATATCGAAGAGCAACACGTCGACGTCGGCGCGGCGAGCAGAGACGAGGCGGAGTCGCTCGTCGAAGTCGGCGACCCGGTCACCGTCTCCTCCACACTCGAAGACCTCTACGGTACGCGCGTCGCCGCCCGCGGGATGGACAACCGCGTCGGCACGTGGTGTGCCGCCGAAGGGCTTCGACTCGCAGTCGAGGCAGACGTCGATGCCACTGTCTACGCCGTCAGCACCGTCCAAGAGGAGGTCGGTCTACGTGGTGCGCGGATGGTTGGTTTCGACCTCGCGCCGGACGCCGTCGTCGCCGTCGACGTGGGCCACGCCACCGACTCGCCGGACGTGAAGAGCGAGCACAGAAACGGCGTTTCGCTCGGCGGCGGCCCGGTCGTCTCCCGCGGCAGTACGAACCACCCGGTTCTCGTCGACTTCGCACGACGGACGGCCGAGGAGGCCGACATCGAAGTGCAGTTGGAGGCAACGGGGAGTGCGACCGGCACCGACGCCGACGCGTTCTTCACCCAACGCGGCGGGGTGCCGTCGCTGAACGTCAGCGTCCCGAACCGCTACATGCACACGCCGGTCGAAGTCGTCGACACCGACGACTTGGAGGATATCGCGGCGCTGTTCGGCGCGATGGCCGAACGCGTGGGCGACGTGGAGTCGTTCAGCGTCGACATCTGAAGCGGATGGTTCGTTTCTCACAGAAAACTTATTACACAAATCGATAATTGGCAGACGTTACGCACCTCGGTGCTGACAGTCGGCCCTCCACACGTCGGCACCTTCTTCGGGGACGGTTCGGTGAGTCGGGCGTCTCCTCAGAGGAAATGATTTTACAGAATCCACTAATGTAAACTCGTTTAATATTTGTATTCTCGCCAGTCTACTCCCGAGAGAATGACCGAGACGAAGGACACAGATGAGTGGGGTGAGGCTTGGGCACTTATATATACTCTTGGGCTACCCACTGCCCTCCTCATGCTATATCGGACTTTCTTCACGGATAGGGGCGGTCAATCACTGGTTGAAGCCATCGGAACACTATCGTTAGAGGGAACAATCTGGCTTGGGTTGGTGATACTTGGAACACAGATTTATCGTATCCTCCTCACGCCACTTGTAGTAGGTATAATACCAGTCAATTCCGAGGAACAGGCAAGAGGGTTTGTTACAGGAGTTATCCTTTATCTTGTTGGAATATTCATGCTAAGTGATATTGAATGGCAACTGTTCGTGCTAACACTAAGTTTCACCATTGCCTTTTTAGTTCAGATAAGGAATGAGTCTGGGATTTCAAAAATCCTACCAATCACATACGCGGTTTTCTTTGGGATTATCACGCTCGCCGTGCCGATTGTTACCCTTCTCTGAAGGGTGTTACAGAATCTCAGTGCTGAGCATCAAAGACAATCGTTAAAAGTCGTCGCAGAAATACTCCGAACATGGCTGGAACTATCGAAGTGCTCGTCCCCGGCGGGCAGGCCAACCCCGGACCGCCGCTCGGCCCGGAACTCGGCCCGACGCCGGTGGACGTGCAGGCCGTCGTACAGGAAATCAACGAACAGACCGACGCGTTCGACGGCATGGAAGTCCCCGTCACCGTCGAGTACGAGGACGACGGCTCGTTCGAAATCTCCGTCGGTGTGCCGCCGACGACGGCGCTCATCAAAGACGAGGCAGGCTTCGACTCCGGCAGCGGTACGCCGCAGTCCGAGTTCGTCGCCGACCTCTCCGTCGAGCAGGTCAAGAAGATTGCCGAGCAGAAGAGCACGGACCTTCTGGCCTACGACGTGAAGAACGCCGCCAAGGAAGTCGGCGGCACCTGCGTCACCCTCGGTGTCACCATCGAAGGCGAGAACGCCCGCACGTTCAAGCAGCGCGTCGACTCCGGCGAGTACGACGACGTGCTCGCTGAAGAACAGACCGCGTAGACGGCGTAGTTCCACTTCACGCCCTTTTCACGGAGCTAAAGAAACAGCAACAGCGTCGCGTAGCCCGCCGCACCGACGGCGAACGCGGCGAAGTCGCTTTGCTGCTGGTCGGGAAGTTCCTCTTTGACGACGTTGAGCACGACGGCCCCCGCGAGAAACGCAAACAGCAGCGCGAGGTCCACCTCGGAGATGGCGAGTAGTTCGCCGAGCGTCCACCCGCCGACCACCGCGGCCGCGAGGACCCACCGACCGTAGCGGTGGTACGGCCGTTCGTGGAGGCGACGAAAGCCGGCGTCGGTGACGAGGAAGTGAAACCCCATCGCCAGAAAATAAAACAGCAGATTCCACAGACCGGTGTCGATTCGGTGAACCAGCAGGTAGCCGATGACGACGTTGTAGAGGGTGAACGAGGCCAGATGTACCTTGAACACCCAGTCACCGTCGTCGCTTTTGTCGTCTTCCTCGCCTTCGTCGACCTCCTCGTCTGTTGTTTCGCCGTCGGTGTCGCTGGAGTCCTGTTGTCGGCGCTCTCCGAGGCGTTCGAGACCGTAGAACGTGGCGAACCCGCCGAGTGCGACCAGATAGGCGTGATGTTCGAGAAACGGGAGCAGCGCGAGACGCGACCCACTGAGCGTCTCCTGTTCGGCGCTCAGTTCGGGAAGAATGTGGATGAAGACGTACGCGAGCGACGCGCCGCCAGCGAGCGAAATCCAGACGCGCCGCGGAACGACCAGCGTCGCTCTGAGTCGCTCGGCTTCGAGGTGGACTGCGGCGAGCGCGACGGCGAGTACGAGCGTCCACGGCGACGAGAACATCGAGCCAAAGAGAGGGGTTCGAGCCGAAAAGGCGCGATGCTTGTTTTTCGAAGTGACGCGCAGGATGGCGCTACGCGGACCCACCCGTCGCCAGTCCGGCGAGCGCCTGCGCAATCTGGTCGAGCGTCTCCGCCTGTCCGGTGATGCCGTGACGGGTTGCGAGGTAGTTCGGCCGGTTGTAGCCGACGTGGACCGCGCCGACGGCGTCCTCCCAGACGAGCAGTTTCTGCGGGAGGTCGATACCGACGGTTTGGGCCTCCTGCATGAGTCCCGTTCCGACCGCCGGGTTCCCGAAGACGAGAAGCGTCGTCGGCCGGAGGTCGAGCCCTTCGTCGGCGGCGCTCTGGGCGTGGTCGACGGTTGTCACGAGCGTGAACGGCCCCTCGTCGATGGCGGCCGTCAGCCGTTCGACGGTCGCCTCGAACTCGTCGTCGCTCTCGACGGTTTCGAGGCCGGGGACGACGCGTTCACCTCGGAGGACGGCGGTGAGGCTGTGGTCGCCACTCTCGAACGTCCCGGTGTCGGAATCGAGGAGAACGCCGTCCGACAGCGAGAGCGCGAATCCGGCGTCTGAGAGTTCGTAGACGACGAGCGACAGCGTTTGGACGCAGTCGTCGCCAACCGAGAACGTCACCGACACCGTGCCGTCGGACTCGATGCGGATTGGGTCGCTGTCGACGCAGTCGGCGACCCGCGAGTCGAGCGACGGGCCGTCGCCGTCGGCGAGAACCGGACGGTTCGTCGTCCCGACGACGTACTTGACGACTCGGCGCTGGATGCCAATCGTTCCGGACGCGCCTTCCGACTGCGGCGGCGGCCCGGCGACGAGGGCGGCGACGTACCGACTCGTCGACGACGCCTCTCCGCTACCGCCGTTGACCGTCTGCGCACTGGTCGTCGTTCCGGTCGCCGCGAGGCCGGCTATCGCTGCGCCCCCACCGAGCAGTCGAAGGTAGTTTCGACGGTCGGTTCCAGAGTCGGCGGTCTGTCCGGCGTGGTCGGCGTCAGCGGCTCTGTGGGGGTGCTCGTTCGTCGACGTGTCGTCACTCGTCATCGTACTGAATTGCACGGAAAACACGAACATAAGTTCTGGCCGCAGAGTCTCCGAAACACCGGCATTCGTTACTTTCCGTAGTACAGTGTGTTCTGACTGATAGTAACGTGGAAAACATCGACGGAACGTCGACTCGTCGTGGCCCCGTTCGGGCCGCACAGACGGCTCTAAACCGCCGCTATCGACTGCGAACGCCTCACATGCGTCGGCTTTCGCTTCGACGCTTTTAAGTCCGCCATGACCCACCTTCCGATGAGACAGGCAGACGCCTGTTTCACTGACCCGTAGGAGCAATTCCTGCGTACTACGGAGGTGAATAATGGCAGACGACTCTATCGTACAAGCGGTCTCTCGCGCGCTCGACGAGGCACCGGCTCGCAACTTCAGCGAGACGGTCGACCTTGCCGTGAACCTGCGCGACTTAGACCTCAACGACCCATCGAATCGTGTCGACGAGAGTATCGTCCTTCCGTCCGGAACCGGCCAGGATACCCAGATTGTGGTGTTCGCCACGGGAGAGACGGCACTCCGCGCCGAGGACGTCGCAGACGACGTCCTCGACGGAAACGACCTCGAAGAGCTCGGTGACGACTCCGACGCCGCCAAGGACTTGGCGGACGAGACGGACTTCTTCGTCGCCGAAGCCAACATGATGCAGGACATCGGTCGCTACCTCGGTACCGTACTCGGTCCCCGAGGGAAGATGCCGACGCCGCTGCAGCCCGACGACGACGTTGTCGAGGTCGTCAACCGAATGAAGAACACGGTCCAGCTTCGAAGCCGTGACCGACGCACGTTCCACACGCGCGTCGGCGCAGACTCCATGTCCGCCGACGAAATCGCGGACAACATCGACGTTATCGTGCGTCGTCTCGAAGCCGACCTCGAAAAAGGCCCGCTGAACATCGACAGCATCTACGTGAAGACCACTATGGGCCCATCCGTGGAGGTGGCCGGATGAGCGAGAGCGAATCCGTCCGCAAAACGGAGACCATCCCACAGTGGAAGCAAGACGAAGTCGACGAACTCGTCGACTTCGTCGAGAACTTCGCGTCCGTCGGTGTCGTCGGCGTCACCGGCATTCCCAGCCGCCAGCTACAGAACATGCGGCGGGAACTGCACGGTAGCGCCACCGTGCGGATGAGCCGCAACACGCTGCTCGTCCGCGCGCTCGAAGAAGTCGACAGCGGCTACGAGGACCTCGTCGACCACATCGACGGACAGGTCGCGCTCGTCGGCACGAACGACAACCCGTTCGGGCTGTACAAACAGCTCGAAGCGTCGAAGACGCCCGCACCCATCAACGCGGGCGAAATCGCGCCCAACGACATCGTCATCCCCGAGGGTGACACCGGTGTCGACCCGGGTCCGTTCGTCGGCGAACTCCAGCAGGTGGGCGCGCAAGCGCGCATCATGGACGGCTCCATCAAGGTGACCGAGGACTCCACCGTCCTCGAAGCCGGTGAAGAGGTCAGCGTCGACCTCGCAAACGTCCTGAGCGAACTCGGCATCGAGCCGAAGGAAGTGGGTCTGGACCTGCGTGCCGTCTACTCCGAGGGCACGCTGTTCGACCCCGAGGACCTCGACATCGACGTCGACGAGTACCGCGCGGACATTCAGTCCGCCGTCTCGGCGGCGACGAACCTCTCGGTCAACGCCGTCTTCCCGACGACGCAGACCGCGCCGACGCTCATCGCCAAGGCGACGGGCGAGGCGAAGGCGCTCGGTCTCGCCGCCGCCATCGAGGACCCGGAGTTCATGCCGGACCTCGTTGCGAAAGCGGACGCACAGCTCCGCGCGCTCGCGGCGCAAATCGACGACGAAGAGGCGCTCCCGGAGGAGCTTCGTGGCGTGCAAGCGCCCGCAGCACCCGCCGAGGAGTCCGAGGAATCGACTGACGAAGAAGACGCAGACGCCGAACAGGCGGCCGAGGAAGACGCTGACGCTGACGACGACGATGACGACGAAGACAGCGGCGACGCGCTCGGCGCGATGTTCGGATAATCAACACTAACGGAGAACACAACAATGGAATACGTTTACGCAGCTCTCATCCTGAACGAAACGGGCGAAGAAATCAACGAGGACAACGTCACCGCGGTGCTCGAAGCCGCTGGCGTCGACGTCGAGGAATCCCGCGTCAAGGCGCTCGTCGCCGCGCTGGAGGACGTCGACATCGAAGAGGCCATCGAGACGGCCGCCGCGGCACCCGCCGCAGCGCCCGCCGGTGGCTCCGCCGACAGCGAAGAACTCGACACCGTCGACGAGGACGAGGCCGACGAAGCAGAGGCCGAAGCCGAAGACGACGACGAGGAAGACGACGGCGACTCCGGCGAAGGTCTCGGCAACCTGTTCGGCTAATCCGGGCACGTCAGCCGACTCCGCCGCCTCGTTTCGACGACTACATCCCGCGTTTTTTTGCGAACTCGCCCGGCGAGCGGTGGCGCTGTCTGGTGTCAGTCCCGACGCTGCGGGCACACCGATTGGTCGACGCGACCGTTTAAACGCGAAGACGCACCCAACTCGTCGAGATGGACTCGCTCGCGTTCGAACTCCCGCTTTCGGTTCGCCCGACGTTCGCGCTCGCGCCGACGACGGAGTTGCTGCTTTTCGTCGCCTGCGGCGTCTCTCTCGGAACCATCAGTGGACTCGTGCCGGGCGTCCACGCGAACAACTTCGCACTCTTGCTCGCCGCAGTCGGCCCGACGTTGCCCGGGTCGCAGACCGCCGTCGGAGCGGCGATACTCGCCGCGGGCGTCGTCCACACCTTTCTCGACGTAGTGCCGGCGCTCGCACTGGGTGTTCCCGACGCGGCGATGGCGGCGACGGCGCTTCCGGGCCATCGACTCGTCGTCGCCGGGCGGGGTCGGGAAGCACTCAGGCTGTCGGCGCTCGGGAGTCTGTTGGCCGTCGCGCTCGCGGTGCCGCTCGCGCTGCCGGTGACGTGGCTGATGACCGACGCGTATCCGCTTCTACGACAGTATCTCCCACTCGTCCTCGTAGCTGTCGTACTCCTGTTGCTTGCCACCGAGGGGACGCGGCGTGCTGCGTTGGCAGGGGCGTTCTGTTTCGCGCTGGCGACGCTGCTCGGCGTATCGACGCTCGATTTGGACCCCGACGCACCGCTGGCACTCGGTGGGATGCTCGCACCGCTGTTCTCGGGGTTGTTCGGCGCGCCGGTGCTGTTGGACGCGTTCGACGGGGCGGGTGTCCCGCCGCAGGACGACGCGACGCTCGCGCTCTCCGGTCGGGAAATCGGGTGGACTGCCGGGGCCGGCTCTGTCGCTGGCGCGTTCGTCGGCTACTTACCGGGCGTCTCCGCAGCCGTGGCGTCGGTGCTCTCGCTCCCGCTGGTTCCGGATATCGACGGCGAAGGCGCACGCGAGTTCCTCGTCGCATCGAGCGGCGCCAACACGTCGAACACCGTCTTCGCTCTGTTCGCACTCGTCACACTCGGGACGCCGCGGACCGGCGTGATGGTGGCGCTCGAAAACGGTGGTGGCGGTGCTGGTTCCGGCGCGTTGCCCGCGTTGTTGACGACGACAGTCGTCGCCGCGCTCGCCGGGTTCGTCCTCGTCGTTGTCGTCGGCGACAGCTATCTGCGGGTCGTCGGGCGAGCGAACTACGCCGTCGTCTCCACGGCGATACTCGTTCTTCTGGTCGTGCTCTCGTGGCTGTTCGCCGGCGTCGTCGGTGTCGGGGTGTTTCTCGTCGCGTCGGTCGTCGGCCTCGTTCCGGTTCGGTTGCGGACGCGGCGCGTTCATCTGATGGGCGTACTCGTCGGCCCGTTGATTCTGGGAGTCTGAGTCGCATACACACGGCCGCTTGCGGCGTCTCGTCCGCGGCGAGACGGGAGTGAAAGACAACGATTAAAAGTCGTCGCCGGGTTTGTCTGAGTATGAGCCAATCGGAACAGCGACAGGAGCGCCAGTGTGTCTCCTGTGGCATCAACATCGCTGGGATGAGCGCGGCGTCGTTCAAGTGCCCGGACTGCGGACTGACCATCTACCGATGCGCGAAGTGCCGCAAACAGAGCAACCTCTACGAGTGTCCGGACTGCGGATTCATGGGGCCGTAAACAATGGGGAAAGTCGCAGCCAAGATGAAGGTCATGCCGCAGAGCCCCGAAATCGACCTCGACGAACTGCAGGAACGTCTCGAAGAGTCGCTCCCCGAGGGCGGTAAAATCAACGGCTTCGAGCGCGACGAAGTCGCTTTCGGTCTCGTCGCCCTTCTGCCGACGGTCATCGTCCCCGACGACGCCGGTGGCACGGAAGCCATCGAGGAAGCGTTCACCAACGTCGACGGCGTCGAGAGCGTCGCCGTCGAGAACGTCGGTCGCATCTAACGCACCTTCTCAACGGGGTCCTCGCGCCGCTTCGCAGCACTCGACCCCCGCAAAAAATCTGTCTTCACGAACGAAGTGAGTGAAGTCTGCGGAAGTCTCCGACTTCCGTGACGCGACAAACGCGAAGCGTTTGTCAGTGGCTCGTCAGAGCTGAACTCTGACGGTGCATCAAAAAGGCCGCTCGCTCGACCTGACGGCCTCGATCGCGGCACGACCGCTTGTCTGTCGACCGCTACCACAACCAGCGACCGCACCGCGACGAACGTTTATCAGCGAAGACGAGACCAGACGGCCCATGCGTTGACGAATCGTCGCGGAGCCGGTCCAGGCGGGTGTACGGTGCGCCGCTTCGCGAGTCGTGAGAACCGTTGTGCCGTCTGTTCGCCAACTGATGTTCGTCTCTCGTCGAGCCGAAAGGTGGTCGTAAGCCGAGGTCGTTCGGCATCGATACGCGACCGAAGCGACCGCTGAGCGATTACGCCGTTCGGACCGTGTTGCGTTCGCCGTACTCCTTCAACGCGACTCCGGCGAGAACTCCCGCACCCGCTCCGAGACCGATGCCGAAAATCAGCGCTTGTCCCGAGAACGCCGGGAACAACGCTGCCAGCGCGAGTCCCAACAGCGACCCGAGCAGCAGTCCAACGACGAAACCGAAGCCGAACATCTCGGCTTTGACGCTCGAATCCCACGTGGCGTGGCGGTTCTCCAGTTCCACCTGTGCCGATTCCGACGGTAACTCGGCGTCCGAGGTCAGCGAGTCCGTGAGTGATGTGGCTTCTTGTACCATGTGAGTCGGTACGTCACCAGTGGTATAAGATATCACGGCACACGCAAACGCTCGAGAGATACTGAATACTGCGAACGTCGTCGTCGACGTCCGCGTGCCGGTTCGACGAGATTACTCCAGAGCTGCGTCGAACGCCTGCTGGAGGTCAGCCTTCTGGTCGTCGACGTGTTCGATGCCGACGCTGACGCGGATGAGGCTGTCGGTGAGACCGGCAGCGACGCGTTCCTCGCGTGGAATCGCGGCGTGTGTCATCGGCGCTGGCTGTTCGATGAGGCTCTCGACGCCACCGAGACTCTCGGCGAGTGTGAACACCTCAGTGTTCGAGACGACGGCGCTCGCCTCTTCTAGCGTCCCGTCGAACTCGAAGCTGAGCATTCCGCCGAAGTCGTCCATCTGCGCGGCGGCAACGTCGTGTTGCGGATGCGAGTCGAGTCCGGGGTAGTACACCCGGTCGACGGCCTCGTGGTCGTCGAGCCACTGTGCGAGTTCACGGGCGTTGTCGCAGTGGCGGTCCATCCGGACGGGAAGCGTCTTCGTCCCGCGGAGGACGAGGAAGCAGTCGAACGGACTCGGCGTCGCGCCGACGCTGTTCTGGTAGAACCCGAACTGTTCGTCGAGGTCCTCGTCGTCAGTGACGAGCGCACCGCCGACCACGTCGGAGTGGCCGCCAAGATACTTCGTCAGCGAGTGGCTGACGATATCCGCGCCGTGTTCGAGCGGGCGCTGGAGGTACGGCGTCGCGAAGGTGTTGTCGACCGCACAGAGCGCGTCGTTGTCGTGCGCGATGTCGGCGAGCGCCGCGATATCGTTGACGCGCATGAGCGGATTCGTCGGCGTCTCCACCCACAGCAAGGCAGTTTCCGGGCGCATCGCGTCGGCGACGGCGTCGTGGTCGGTGGTGTCGACGAAGTCGAACTCGATATCGTACTTCTCGTACACCTGCGTGAAGATGCGGTGCGTCCCGCCGTAGACGTCGTCGCCGGTGACGACGTGGTCACCGGATTCGAGCAGATTCAGGACGGTGTTTATCGAACCCATCCCAGAAGAGAAGCATCGGCCGTACGACCCGCCTTCGAGGCTGGCGAGGTTCTCTTCGAGCGCGGTCCGCGTCGGGTTACCCGTGCGGGAGTACTCGTAGCCGCGGTGGTCGCCCGGCGCGTCCTGTTCGTACGTGGAGTTCGCGTAGATGGGCGTCATCAACGCTCCCGTCTCCTCTTCGGGTTCCTGTCCGGCGTGGATTGCGCGCGTTTCGATTCGTGGGTCCGAACTGTCGTCCATACGGTGTTGTGACTGTAGGGGCGTGTTACTCTTACTCTTCCGCGGCGCGGGAACGTGTCTTTTATAATCCGACCGTGAGTAACCCACTCCACGACCATGCCGAGTTCGAACGGTCCACTCAAGGGCAGCACGAGAGGCAAACTAACCAACCACCCGCGAGAGCGCGGTACCTCCCCGCCACAGCGCGCGATTCAGGAGTTCGAGGAGGGACAGAAAGTCCACCTCAACATCGACCCGAGCGTCCGTAAAGGTCGCTTCCACCCGCGCTTCAACGGCCACACCGGCGAGGTCCTCGGTAAACAGGGCCGCGCGTTCAAGGTCGAAATCAACGACGGCGGGAAGGCGAAGACGGTCATCACCCGTCCGGCGCATCTCCGCGCGCAGAAGTAGATGACGATATTCAAAGAGAAGCTCGACGAGGAGTACCTCACCATCTCCGAGGTAAAGCCGCTGCTCCAGGATGTCGAAGCGGAACGGGCGGCCGACGAGGAGCGTGAGCTCCGCTACGAGTTGGCGCGCTCCATCGAGCACGTCAATCGTTTTGCGGTCCTCGACCCCGAGGAGTCGCGTGAACTCGTCGACGAGCTACTCGAACTGGAGAAAGTCGACGAACAGACCGCGTTCAAAATCGCCGACCTTCTCCCGCAGGACCGCAACGAACTCCGCGCTCTCTACGCGCAGCAACGGTACGCGCTCTCCGGTGACGAACTCGACGCGATTCTCGACGTCGTCGCCAAGTACGCGTAACCCGGCCTATTTTTAAATAGCCCGTCGCCGTACACGTTCGTTATGTCTGGTTCCGAACGCGGTGACGACGAGGCCGAGAGTCAACCGCAGTACGCCGTCGTCCTCGACTACCTCCCGTACGGGCGGTCGGACGACGACCGCCCGCGGTACCAGAAACAACCGATAGCGTACGCCCTCGGCGAGGAACGGTTCCGACTCGTCGAACTCACCTTCGACGACGAGGCCGACGTCGGCATCGGCGACCGAGTCGCCATCGAACCCAACTCGGCGCGCGAACACATCCAACGTATCCGCGACGTCGAGTACGACGACCTCTCGAACAGTGCGGTCAACGAACTGGAGTACGTCGTCGCCGACATCATCGACGCCGACGAGGAGCGCTTCGTCTCGTTTTACAGCGACGCCCAACCCATCACGATTCGGCTCCACCAGTTGGACCTCCTGCCCGGCATCGGCAAGACGCTTCGAAACAACATCCTCGAACAGCGCAAACGACAGCCGTTCGAGAGCTTCGAGGACCTCCACGACCGCGTCTCGGGACTTCACCGACCGAAAGAGGTGCTCGCCGAGCGTATCATCGAGGAACTCCGCGACGACGACCTGAAGTACAAAGCGTTCGTCCGCCGTGACTGAGGGGCGGGTTCGCGCGCGATTTCGACGATGCGACTGGTTTCGGATGCCGACATCGAACTGAACCGGGAACGGGAAGTTTACCCACGTCCGGCGTGAAATCCGCGCTATGACTGGGTCGGACGGAGAGTCTCACAGTTCACAGCGACGCAACCCGGACGCCCTGATTCGACGAGCGGGCGTCCGCGGCGACCCCGACCACGACCAACACTTTCTGGTCGACGACCGCGTGCTCGACCGTATTCCCGACTATCTTCCCGAGGGGACCGACACGGGCCACATTCTCGAGGTTGGCGGCGGACCCGGCGCGCTGACCGACCGACTGTTGGCCGTCGCCGACCGCGTCACCGTCGTCGAACGCGACCCGACGTTCGCGGCGTTTCTCGAACGCGAATTCCACGAGGAAGTCGAAGCGGGCAAGTTGACCGTGGTCGAAGGCGATGCGCTCGACGTCGAGTTGCCGGAGTTCACTGCCTGCGTGGCGAACCTTCCCTACGGCGTGTCGAGCGAGATTACGTTTCGGCTGTTGCCGAAAAAACGGCCGATGGTGCTGATGTTCCAAAAGGAGTTCGCCGACCGGATGGTCGCCGACCCCGAGACCGCCGAGTACGGTCGTCTCTCGGTGAGCACCCAACACTACGCCGACGCGGAGTTGGTCGAACCCGTGCCGCCGACAGCGTTTTCACCCGCACCGGCCGTCGACAGCGCTATCGTCCGACTGACGCCGCGTGACCCCGATTACGATGTCGACGACGAGGCGTTCTTTCTCGACTTCGTGAAGGCCATCTTCACCCAGCGTCGCAAGACCGTCAGAAACGGTATCCGGAACACGGCGCACATCTCGGGGCTGGCCGACCCCGACGCCGTCGTCGACGCCGCTCCCGAAGAACTGCTGCGAAAGCGCGCCGGGAAGGTGACGCCGAAGGAGTTCGCCGAACTCGCGGCACTCGCCGCCGACTACAGAGGGGGTGGCGATGGATAGCGCCACGCTCCTGCAGACGGACGGGTGGCAGGGGTTGATTCCGTGGCTGGCGAACGCCGAACCGTACCCGGAAGCGCAGATACTCATCACCCTCGTCATCACCGTTGCGCTGTTGGCGTTCAGACGCCGAGCACACGAGTGGGCGGACAGTCAGGGGTGGAACGTCTCCGAACTAGTCGTCTCCGGCGTCGTCGCACTCGTCTCGACTATCGGTGTCGTCGTCCTCATCGGGACGTGGGGGCTGACGAATCAGTTGACCGGGGCGTACAAAAATCTCAATCTCAGTACCCAACTGCCGAAACTCGCGCTCGCGTTCATCCTCATCGGCGCGGCGTACGCGCTCACGGGATTCGTTGGCCGACTCATCCAGCGACTTGCCGGAACCAGCGACATCACCGAACACCAGCGTGAGATACTGTTTCGGCTGACGCAGGTCGGTATCTACTCGCTCGTCGGTCTGGTCGTCATCGGCCTCCTCACCAACGATATCGGCAACCTGCTCGTCGGTGCTGGCTTTCTCGGTATCGTCGTCGGTATGGCGGCGCGGCAGACGCTCGGGTCCGTCCTCGCCGGGTTCGTGTTGATGTTCTCGCGGCCCTTCGAAATCGGTGACTGGGTCGAAATCGGCGAGAGCGAGGGCATCGTCACCGACATCTCCATCGTCACGACTCGCCTCCAGACGTTCGACGGCGAGTACGTGATGATACCGAACGACGACGTGAGCGCGAAACCTATCGTCAACCGGACCCGGAAGGGTCGCCTCCGCGTCGAAGTCGACGTGGGTGTCGACTACGACGTCGATGCCGAATACGCCGCCGACGTCGCGTTGGACGCGCTCGACGAACTCGACGAGATACTGTCGGTACCCTCTCCACAGGTCGTCCTCAAGGAGTTCGGCGACTCCGGAATCATCCTCGGCGTCCGCGTCTGGATAGACAACCCCAGCGCACGCCGGAAGTGGCGCGCTCGGACGGCGGTCATCTCGACGGTGAAATCCGCCTACGAAGCGGAGGATATCAACATCCCGTTCCCGGTGCGCGAACTCATGAGTCGGGGGTCGTCCGGCGGCTTCGAACTCGCGGGCGAGTCGCGGTCGGTGCAGGCGAACGCCAGCACCGACGGCGGCGAGAGTGGCCGAAACGGGAGCGGTCGAGGTGGGAGCGAATGAGCGACGAAAAAAACCGAAAAGAGACGACGACCCGTGACTCGCTGGCCGAGCGCCGCGGGGTCGAAACGCACGTCTACCAACCGGCGGAGGATTCGGGCCTCTTGGCGAAGGCAGCGGTCGAGCATGCCCACGGACGGACGCTCGAAGTCGGCACCGGGTCGGGGTGGGTCGCCGCGAAAGTCGCCGCCGAAACCGACGCGGACGTGGTCGCCTCCGACCTGAATCCGCACGCCTGTGAGCAAGCGAAAGCGCGAGCGGACGAGTTGCAGGCAGAAAGAAAAGACGGCTTCGACGTGGTCCGCGCGGACCTCTTTTCACCTTTCGTCGACGGCGCGTTCGATACGGTACTTTTCAATCCGCCCTACCTCCCGACGGACCCCGACAACGAGTGGAGCGACTGGATGGAAGTCGCGCTCTCCGGCGGTGAGTCGGGCCGGGAACTCATCGACCCGTTCGTCGACGACGTGGGACGAGTGCTCGCCGACGGCGGGCAAGCGTTACTCCTCGTGAGCAGTCTTTCGGGCTACGACGAGGTGGTCGAACGGGCCGAAGACCAAGGATTTGACGTCGACGTCGTCGCCGAGGAGTCGTACCCGTTCGAGACGCTGTCGATTCTACGACTTCGCCTCTGAGATAACTCACAAACATTTTCTCCATTAGCAAATATTAAGCCTCGGCATTTCTTAGCCACGGGTGATGACCGAACTCGTAGCCACGACGCCGGGGCTGTATCCGCTGCCCGACTGGGCGAAACAGCGGCTCTCGGAGTTGAAAGGCCACCAGAAAGGCGACCTCGTCAGCGGCGACGAGGGACCCGAAATCGTCGACGCGTACGACCAAGCGCGCGAAGAAGTCGTCGCCGACCAGCAGGGCGCGGGCCTCGACCGAATCGTCGAAGGACAGCTCCGCTGGGACGACAACCTCGCGCACCCGCTGACCGTCCACGACAACGTCGAGACGGGAGGAATCGTCCGCTACTACGACAACAACAACTTCTACCGCGACCCCGAAGTCGTCGGCGAACTCGATTTCTCCGGCGACGTCGCTGCGGAGTTGGAGACGGCGAGTGACCTGCTCGCCGCCGGCGACTCGCTGCAAGCCGTCCTGCCGGGACCGTACTCGTTGGCCGACCTCGCATCGGACGAGCACTACAGCGACGAAGCGGAGTTCCTCGATGCAGTGGGTGAGTTCCTCGCCGGTGAAGTCGAGGCGTTCCCCGAACACGAGACGCTGTTCCTGCTCGAACCGTCGCTCGTCGAGAACGCGCCGGACGACGACCTCGACGCGCGAGCGAGCGAGGCTATCGACGCCGTCGCCGACGCCACCGACGCAAACGTGGTCGTCCACAGCTACTGGGGTGCGCTGGAGGAGAAAGTGTACGCCCACCTGATGGACGCCGACGTGGACGCCATCGGCTTCGACGTGGTGGCGGGCGACCGCTCGCAGACGCTGTACAACATCAATGAATATGGGACGAAAGACAGCGTGGCGCTCGGCCTCGTCGACGGGCAGAACACGCTCGTCGAATCGCCCGAGACGATTCGGGACCGCATCGAGTGGGTCCAAGAGCAGATTCCCGCACAGGAGTTCGACACGGTCTACGCGACGAGCAACACCGAGTTGTTCTACCTGCCGGTGAACAAGTATCAGGAGAAGCTCGCTGCCTTGGCCGAGGGTGTCGCCCTCGCTCGCGGCGAGGAGACGGAGGTGCAAGCATGAGCCGAAACGCCGACAACAGAGCGCAGTTCGTCCCCGAGAATCACGAGAACGACCACTTCCTCCTGACGACGGTCGTGGGAAGCTATCCGAAACCGAAGTGGCTCAACCGCGCGAAAGACCTGTCAGAGGATGAAGACGCGCGCTTCGACGCCGACAACCTCGAAGAGGCGTACGACGACGCCTCGGAGGTCATCACCCACGAACACGAACGCACCGGCCTCGACACCGTCGTCGACGGCGAGATGCGCCGAAACGAGATGGTCGAGTTCTTCGCGCACCGTATCGACGGCTACGAGTTCAACGGTCCCGTGAAGGTGTGGGGTCACAACTACTTCGACAAACCGAGTGTCGCCGACGAAGTCGAGTACGACGAACCGTGGCTGGTCGACGAGTTCGAGTTCACCCGCGACGTCGCGTCTCGCCCCGTCAAGGTACCCATCACGGGGCCGTACACGCTGGCGAACTGGTCGTTCAACGAGGCGTACGACAGCGAGGAAGAACTCGCCTACGACCTCGCAGACCTCGTGAATCTCGAAATCGAGAAACTCGTCGAAGCAGGCGCTCGCTACGTCCAAATCGACGAACCCGCGCTGGCGACGACGCCCGACGACCACGCCATCGTCGGCGAGTGTCTCGAACGCATCGCCGACGGCATCCCCGAGGAGGTCCGCATCGGCCTGCACGTCTGCTACGGCGACTACTCGCGTATCTACCCCGAACTCAACGAGTTCCCCATCGACGAGTTCGACGTCGAACTCTGCAACGGCGGCTACGAGCAGATAGACGTGTTCACCGAACCCGACTTCGAACCGGACCTCGCACTCGGCGTCGTCGACGCCCACACCGCCGAAGTAGAACCAGTCGAGGAGATAAAAGAGAACATCAAACAGGGGCTGAAAGTCGTCCCGCCGGAGAAACTCACCATCTCGCCCGATTGTGGACTGAAACTCCTCCCACGAGAAATCGCGTACGGAAAGATGGAGAACATGGTGACGGCCGCCCGCGAAGTCGAGAAAGAACTCGACGCGGGCGAAATCGACCTCGACGCGCCGGTTCCGACGGCCGACTGAGCGGTTGACTGAAAAATCGACTGAGCGAACGAGACGATTCAGGCGTCAACCATCACGTCGGTCGCTTTCACGATAGCGTCGACGGAGTCGCCCTCTGAAAGGTCCAACCGTTCTGCGGAGTTCGCGGTGATAACCGCCGTCACCGTCTCTCCGTCGCGCAGTTCCACTTGGACTTCCGCTGTGTTCTCGCCGATTTCGAGAGACTCGACCGTGCCCGAGAGTCGGTTGCGTGCGCTGAGTGTCATGCAAAGAGGGTGCCACGAGCAATGGCAAAAACGTTCGTCAGCGTCGGTCGAGGTCGGCCCTCACTCGGGTTTCGTCGCCAGCAGCGAGAACGTCAATGGCACGTCGGGGGCGTCGTCGCCGCTCTCGAATCGCCACCAGCCGTCGTCACCTTCGACCATCGACGGACACTGCTGGTAACAGGCTTTCTCGAACTCGTGGAGGAACTCAATCCGGAGCCCAACGTCAGAGAGTGCGGTGACGACCTCGCCGAGTCCGTGTGTCCACTCCTCGACGGATTCGACTGCCGTCTCGATGTCACCGTCGGCGTACGACCCGTCGTCGACGGGGACCGACAGCGCGCCGTCGCTGTGATACGGCCACGCGAGCGTCCCGACGTAGTCGGCTGGGTCGCCGTCGATATCAGTCGGTTCGCCGGCCTCGGTCCGAACGACGGTGCCGAACATCGCACCGAACGGGTGTATCTCGGCGATGTAGAAGCGACCGCCCGGTTTCAGATGCCGGTCGATAACGTCGGCCCAGCCGTCGAGGTCCGGCAGCCACGCGAGGACCCCGTAGGAAGTAAAGACGGTGTCGAATCGCTCACCCAAATCGAGGTCGTACACGTCGCTCTCGACGAATTGGGCGTCGAGTTCGTCGATACCGACCTCGTCGCGGAGTTCGCGGGCGGTTTCGATTGCCGTCTCCGAGAAGTCGACGCCGGTCACTTCCGCGCCTTCGCGCGCCCACGAGAGCGTGTCGAGACCGAAGTGACACTGGAGGTGAAGCAGACGCTCGCCGACAACGCCGCCGAGTTCCCCGCGTTCGAGGTCGAAAAGCGTCGATTGGCCGTCGAGGAACCCCTGTACGTCGTAAAAATCGGTGGTTGGATGATGTGCTGCCAACTCGTCCCAGTAGTCGCGGTTGGCGGTGAGCGAATCGTCCATGCGGAGTCGGCGGCCGGTCGTCCGAAGAGCGTGTCGGTCCCTCGTCGGCGAAGCTACCGATTCACTCTCGTTGTCGCTGCTGTTGCTGCTGTCGTTGCTGTTGTCTCTGCCGAGCGACGACCCACCGGACGCCTTCGCGGACGACGGCCCGAGCGTCGAACGTCGGCGACGCCGGATGCCAGTCGACGACCCACCGACCGTCGGTCGCTCGATGGACTGGCACTTCGGTTCCGAGCAGTTCCGAGAGGTCGTCCGCCGGAACGTCGTAGCGTCGAAGGACGGTTTCGAGTTGCGAGCGTCCGTCGAGTCGTTCCGGGAGTGGGAACCACTCGCTGACGAGCGGGCGCTCGGGCGTCGGGATGGCGACGTCGACCCGGACGCCGTCGGTGGGGGGTCTGGCGTACGCCGCGGGACTGCGTCCGGGTCGGCGGCGCTCCGGTTCGACGGCCCGAACGACGCCGCTGTCGACGTGGCGTTCGAGCGCGAGCGATTCGAGGTGACGCTCCACGTCGCCGAGACTCCGGTCGTCGGGGACGACCGTCGCCGTTCTCGCGGTGAGCGCACTTGCAACCCGCGCCAACAGCAGTGCGCCTGTCAGCATGACGAACGCGTAGCCGACGAGGACGACGGTGAGCAGTATCACGAAGAGGACGAACAGTTGGGAGATGTCGACCATGGATAACCTTCCGGCGGTAGCGTGGTGCTGCCGCTGTTCAGGCTGAGAGAAGATGGCCGTGCGCATATCGCTTTGCGCGCGGCGATTGAACTCTCTCGGCGTCGGGAGACTCAGAGAGTCCGACGAGAGGCGAGTCGACTCGGAGAACAGCAGTCGCTCGACGGGAGAGAAAACGAGAGAAAACGCGGAGATTAGTGGTCTTCGTCTTCGTAGAGCCACTGTTCGTCGACGCGCTCGTAGTCGAGCAGTTCGTCGTCGTCGAAGAACAGGCTGATTTCGCGCTCGTTTGCGCCTTCGTCCTCGTGGTCCGAGCCGTGGATGACGTTGCGGCCGAGGTCGAGGCCGAAGTCACCGCGGATGGTGCCCGGTGCGGAGTCGGCGGGGTCGGTCTCGCCCATCATGCGGCGGACCTGTCGGGTCGCGTCCGCGCCCTCCCAGACCATCGCAAAGACGGGTCCGGAGGTGATGAAGTCGACGAGACCGTCGAAGAACGGCTTGCCCTCGTGCTCGCCGTAGTGTTCGTGGGCGAGGTCCTCGTCGATCTGCATGAACTTCCCACCGACGAGTTTGAGGCCGCGTTCCTCGAATCGGGAGACGATGTCCCCGATGAGGCCGCGCTGGACGCCGTCGGGCTTGACCATCACGAACGTGCGCTCGTCGTGGTGGCTCATTCGTCGGAGCCTCGCGTGGGTGCGCCGCCGGCTTCGGTCCACTCTAGGTCGCGCGATTCACGGCCGAGGTCGGCGTTCTTCTCGCACTTCGAAGAGCAGTAGTGGATGACGGTGCCGTCGGTGCGGACGAACATCGTGCCCGTGCCGGGTTCGATGTCGGCGCCGCAGTAGTCGCAGTCTCGGTTCTGTGGCATTGGCTTACTGACCTCCGATGGAGTCCGCGTCGCGCTGGGTCTCGCGGAGTTGGAGCACGTCGCCCTCTCGGACGGGACCCAACACGTTACGCGTGATGATGCGGCCCTGGTTCGAGCCTTCGCGGATGCGGCATTTGACCTGCATGGCCTCGCCGTGCATCCCGGTCTTGCCAACGATCTCGATAACCTCGGCGGAGGTCGAGTCGTTGGTACTCTCTTCTGCGCTCATGGTGGCTTACTGCAGGTCCTCGACCTTCGAGGCGATGTCTTCGACATCGTCTTCGGCCTCGCCGGCGTCGACGATGGCGGCAGCGGCGCTGCCGACTTCGAGACCGGCCGCGTGGCCGATGTCGTCCTGCGTCTCGACGAAGATGTACGCGATGCCCTTCTCATCTGCGAGTTCGGGCAGGTGCATGACGATCTCCTCGGGGGAGACGTCTTCGGCGACGTAGACGAGGTCGGCGTTGCCGCGCTCGATGGCTTTGGTTGTCTCGTTGGTACCTTTCTTGACCGTTCCGGTGTCTCGGGCAACCTCGAGCGCTTCGAGAGCGCGCTCTGCGAGGTCGGCCGGGACTTCATAATCGACGTAAACTGGCATTGGTTGTTCACCTCCCTGTTCGTAGGCTCGCGCCCCACACCAGATGGTCGGTCCCTGATGGCGTGGAGCTTCATCAACCTCGAACAGGTTGTACACATCTGTAACGTAGCACCCCATAAAAGCGCTTTCAAAGCGTACAGGGCGTGGTACGCCTGCGCATGGCGATTTTCAGCATCGAGAGAGCAAAGCAGTTGACACGAGTTCGGAGGTGGGGGTTCGGTTCGTTTAGGAGTCCGGATTCGTCGACTCGGTGATTCCGCAGTAGAGCCACCGAGGAACTGCCCCGAGAACTGAATACTCAGTAATACGAACCAAAACACGATGAGTCAGTCCGAGCAGCGCGAGGGAGGAGTTCTCAGCGGCCTCCTCGAACGGAAGGCGCTCAAATACTGGATAGCGACCTGTGGACTGTATGCGCTCGTCAATCTTTTCGACCCACTACTCGAACATCTACCGACCGATTACACCGATGTCGGCGTCGGGTCGTTCGAGGGGTTCTTTCTCACCGGTGTGTTGCTCGTCGTCTGCTGGTTTCTCTCGAAACGAAAGCGTGAGATTCTGGTCGGTCTGTGGCTCGCCGGTCACGGTGTCTGGTGGTTGATACCCAACAGTCCTCCCAGCGATGTCGGAGTCAAAACGATAGTTGCGACGGCGTACCCCGTCGGGATGGCGTGTATTCCGCTCGTTCTCGGCGTTGCACTCTTGACCGGTTCGCATCGAGGGCACGACCGGATATGGTTCGGAGCCATCGCCGCTTCGTTCGGCCTCGCAGTGCTTGGACTACTCGGCGTCATGTTGTTCGCCACATTCTGACTCACCGCCCACCGCCCAGACGAAATCACCATTACCCGCAAGCGACCAGTACGGACGATGGACGTGGCCGCCCTCGCCGACCGCCTCCGCACCGAGGCCGAGCGTGCGAACGAACGTCGACTGCTCGTACTCGCCGGCGACCGAGACGCCGGCATCGACGCCGCTTACACCGCTCTCGACGCGGCCGAAGTCGCCGACGACGACGTGACCATCGTCAGCTCCCGCGAGGGATTCAGATTCGAGCGCCACGCGCCGAACCACGCGGGAAATCTCCTCGGTCGAACTCGGGGGGCAGTGGTCTTCGACGCCCACGAGAAGTTCTCACCGAACGCACTGGGCCAAGTCGTCGGTGCCGTCGACGGCGGTGGTCTCTTGGTTCTTCTCACCCCGCCGCTGTCGGCGTGGCCAGAGCGCCGTGAGTGGTTCGACGACCACCTCGCCGTGCCGCCGTTCGACCTCGACGACGTGGGGACGCGATTCCGAGGACGACTCGTCGAGACGCTCCGCGAGCATCCGGGCGTTGCAATCGTCGATGTCGATTCGGAGACAATCGACCGCGACGGTCTCACCGACCCGTGGCCTGCGCGGCCGCACGACCCGCCGAAGGCTCCCGAAAACGCCGCGTTCTCCGAGGTCGTCTACGACGCCTGTCTCACCGCCGACCAAGCCGACGCCGTCGGCGCACTGGAAGCGCTCCGCAACCCCGGTCACGCCGTCGTCGTCGAAGCCGACAGGGGGAGAGGGAAATCCAGCGCCGCGGGCATCGCCGCCGGTGCGCTCGCCGCTGAGGGAAAGCACGTACTCGTCACCGCACCGGCGTTTCGGAGCGCCCGTGAAGTGTTCGTCCGCGCTGCCGCCGTGGTCGATTCGATGGGCTATCGGGCCGACAACGGGGAAGACGAGCGCCGAATCGAGACGACGGCCGGAGGACGAGTACAGTTCGCTTCACCCGTCGCCGCCGTCGACGAACTCGGAGCGGGAGGAGAGGTAGACGACCACGGCGGCGACGACGGAGACGACGGCGACCGCGACCGCGACAGCCCCGACGTGGTACTCGTCGACGAAGCAGCAGCGCTCCCGGTTCGTCTGCTCTCGGAGTTTCTCTCCGCGCCCGCCGTCGGCTTCTTCACGACCGTTCGCGGCTACGAGGGCGCAGGCCGCGGTTTCTCGGTTCGGTTCCGCGACCGACTCGGCGAGAGCGAGTTCGAGGTGACGGACGTGACGCTTTCGGAGCCGATTCGGTATGCACCGGGTGACCCGCTCGAAATCTGGGCGTTTCGGGCGCTGTTGCTCGATGCCCGCCCGCCGGTCGACCAACTCGTCGCGGACGCGACCCTCGACTCTGTCGAGTACCGTGCGTTCACCCCGGAAGACCTGCTGGCCGACGAACATCTGCTTCGAGAAGTGTTCGGCCTGCTCGTGCTCGCACACTACCGAACTGAGCCGAACGACCTCGCGCGGTTGCTCGACGCGCCGAACCTCTCCGTTCGAGTGTTGCTCCACGACGGCCGCGTCGTCTCCGTCGCGCTTCTGGCCCGCGAGGGTGGCCTTCCGGAGTCGACGCGCCGGAAGATGTACGACGGCCAGCGCGTCGCGGGTAACATGATTCCCGACGTGCTGACGAGTCAGCTCAGAGACGAAGAGGCAGCAGAACCGGTCGGCTATCGAGTGCTCCGCATCGCAACGCACCACGCGGTTCGGTCGCGGGGTCTCGGTTCTCGACTGCTTTCGGCGACGAAAGAGGAGTTCCGCGGCGAAGTAGATTGGCTCGGGGTCGGCTACGGGGCGACGCCGGAACTGCTCTCGTTTTGGCGCGAGAACGGCTACCGGACGGTCCACCTCTCGACGACGCGCAACGACACGAGCGGCGAGTACTCGGCGGTCATGCTGAACCCGCTCTCGGATTCGGGACGAGAACTCGCCGAACGACACTCCCGATGGTTCCGAGAGAGAGCGATTGGGGTGCTCTCGGACCCGCTTCGGGATGCAGACCCGGACGTGGTTCGGGCGACACTCGCAGCGACCGACGCTCCGGTCAACCCGTCGCTCTCGGACCACGAGTGGCGCGTCGTCGTCGGAGCCTCGTACGGACCCGGTCTCTACGTCGCGGCCCCCGGAGCGTTTCGGCGGCTTGCACTGGCCTACTTCGTCGGCGGCGACGGTGATGACGGCGACAGCGCCCAAAGCGACGACAGCACCGACGGGAGCGAGACGCAACTCTCCGTTCGCGAGGAGCGACTCCTCGTCCGGAAGGTGCTACAGGCCCAGTTGTGGGAGAACGTTGCAGCGGAACTCGACTACGTTTCGACGGGGCAGTGTATGCGGGCGCTCGGAACGGCGTTTCGGCCCCTCGTCGACCACTACGGCGGCGACAACGACACCGTCGTCGAGGAGCGAGCGCGGTTCTCCGACGAGTTCTGAGCGGTACGCCGAAGAGGGCCGCCGGCGTACGGACCGTATGGTCGAACCTCTCGGATGGCTGGCGCTCGCGCTGTTGGTCCTCGGCGTCGTCGGCAGCGTCGCACCGTTGCTGCCGGGCGCGCTCACGTCGCTCGCCGGCGTCTACCTCTACTGGTGGTCGACGGACTTCGGCGAACCCGGACTTCTCGCAGTTCTTGGACTCACGGCCGTCGGACTCACGGCAGTCGTCCTCGACTACTTCGCCGGACCCATCGCCGCCAAGTACGGCGGCGCGTCGACGCGGACGACGCTCGTCGCGGCCGCTGTCGGGTTTCTGGCGTTTTTCGTCGCCGGGCCGCCGGGCATCATCCTCGGCGTCGCCGGGACGGTGTTCGCACTGGAGTTCTACCGCAATCAGGACGCGAACGCGAGTTTCAAGACGGCGCTGTTTGCGACTATCGGCGTACTGGCGTCTGCGGCCGTACAGGTCGTATTGACGTCGCTGATGCTCGTCGCGTTCGTTCTCGTGGTGTTTCTGTAAGCCGTCATCGCCCAGACCGTCGTCTCGACAGGACGAACGTTCAAATACGAAGACGAAACCAACGGCCCGTGTGAGCTAACCCTCGCTCCGGGTCGTCTCGCGGGTGTGCGACACAGCGTCCCGGTGTTGTCGAAAGAGAAGCCGGTCGTGTCGCCTGTTCGCTCTCTTTCCCCTCAGTCGTGGCTGAAGTACGTCACCGCTTCGTCGTCGTCCTGTGAGTCCACGCGGACGAAGCCGACGCGTTCGAACTGCACCGCGTCGTCGACGGTGGCGTCGCCGAAGTCGGGTTCGGCACGACCCGCCACGTCGCCCTCGGTCGTTCGCATGGTCACAGAGACGTTCTCCTCGGCCGGTGCCCAGTGAATCACGTCGACGCCTTCGTTGCGGACGACGTCGATGTCGTCGCCGACGTACTCCAGGGCGTCGTCCTCGTAACGGACACAGCCGTAGCCTTTCAGCCAGACTCGCTCGCCGCTCTGGGGAACGTCCGAAGGTTCGACGAGCACTGCGTCACCAGCAGGGATGGTTCGGTTTCCGCGCTCTTCGTGGTCGGGGTGAATCGGCGGGTGGCCCGCGTCGGGTCCACCCGAGAGCGGGAGTTCAACGCCGTCGCGGACGAGGAAGTAGCGCGGGGCATCGTCGTCGATTAACTCTCGGTTGTTCGCGTAGACGGTGCTCATCGCCAAGTCGACGTTGCTGGTGGAGGTGCCGAGACCGACCATCGACTCGACGATGGCCTCGCCGCGGATACCGCGCCGACGGAGGCTCTTGATAGTCGGCGCGCGCGGGTCGTCCCAGCCGTCGAGTTCGCCCTCGGCGATGAGTTGCTTGATAGTCGACGTGGACATCTTCACGCCGTACTCGTCTATCTGGACGTGGCCCCAGTGGACGACTTCGGGGTACTCCCAGTCGAAGTAGTCGTAGACGAACTGCTGGCGTTTCGCCGAGTCCTGCAGGTCGATGCCGCGGATGATGTGCGTGACGCCTGTGAGGTGGTCGTCGATGCCCGACTGGAAGTCGAGCATCGGCCAGAGGCGGTACTTCTCGGCCTCCTCGCGCGGGTGTGGCGTGTCGATAACGCGGAACGCGACGAAATCGCGGAGCGCCGGGTTCTTGTGTTCGATGTCGGTTTTGACGCGGAGCACCATCTCACCCGACGAGTACTCGCCGTCGACGAGCGCCTCGAACTCCGTCATCGTCGTCTCGGGGTCTTTGTCTCGGTGTGGACACGGCTCGCCCGAGTTCTTCAGTTCCGAGAACGCCTCACCCGTACACGAACAGGTGTACGCGCCACCGTTCTCGATGAGTTCGCGGGCGTGGTCGTAGTAGATGTCGAGACGGTCCGACGCTCGAAGTACGTCGTCCGGTTCGAAGCCGAGATAGTCGATGTCGTCTAAGATGGCGTCGTAGGCGTCCAAATCGGGGCGCTTGGTCTCGGGGTCGGTGTCGTCGAAGCGGACGATGAACGACCCGTCGTACATCTCCTTGTACGTCCCGATGACCGCGGGCATCCGCGCGTGGCCGATGTGCCACGGCCCGTTGGGGTTCGGCGCGGCGCGCATCCGAACTTCGTCGTAGTTGTCCACATTTGGGAGGTCCGAGAGTACCTGCTCGTCCTCTTCGTCTTCGCTGTCGAGTTCGTCGAGCAGGTCGGGGGCGAGTTCGCCGAGTCGCTCGCGTCGCTCGCCGTGGTCCATCGCGTTCACGTCGGCGACGACGCCGCCGACGACACCCGGAATCTCGCCACCGTGCGGGCGGAACTCAGGGTTCTCGCCCATGAGCGGCCCCATCACCGCGCCCACGTCGGCGTCGCTCTCGTACTTCACCGCGTTGAACAGCGCGTGCTTTTCGGCTTCCGTCTGCACGCGAGTTCGAAGGTCCTCGTCCATTACCCGCGGGTTTCGTCCGCCCGGTAAAAACAGCCGTGGATTGCGCGCACCACAGTCGACAGACATTGGATAGATGACGAGACAGTCATCTCCAGCAACAAACCTATAAGCTCCCCGTGGAGATGCTCCGCTGTGAACGCTCGGGCGTGGCTCACTCTCGACGGGACGCCGGTCACCGAGCGACGCTTCTACTGGGTCTGGTTCGCTGCAGCGACCGGGTACGGCGTCGGCGACGTCGTCACTACTGTCGCCATCGTCGCCTTCGCCTCCGGCGTCGTCGAAGGCAATCCCGTGATGGCGTCGGCGGTGGAGACGTTCGGCCTTGCCGGGTTGGTCGGGCTCAAACTCGCCGTGTTCGGTCTCTGTCTCGCTATCAGTCAGTACGCAGCACGACTGGGTGAGCCACTGTTTCCGTACGTACTCCCCGGTCTGTTGTCACTCGTCGGCGTGGGACTGACGGGGTACAACATCTGGTTGCTGTCGCTGTTCGGGTAGTCAAAAGAAAGAAGAAAAGTGGCGTCTCAGTAACCGCGCGTGATGAGGTAGTCGGCGATATCTTCGAGGAGGCCGCGTGCCTCGTTGTCCGGCAGCACTTCGAGCCGTTCTTTGCTCTCTCTGACGAGTTCTTCGGCCATCTCGCGGGCGTACTTGATGCTGCCGACGTGTTCGAGTTCCGAAACGGCCGCGTCGATGTCGGACTCGGTCACGTCGTCGAGCGACGCCGTATCGACGAGACCCGCGATGTCTACGTCGTGTTGGCGTGCGTGGAGCGTGATGAGCGTCTCTTTCTCCTCGACGAGGTCCGACCCTCGCTGTTTGCCCAGTTCCTCGGAGGGGACCGTGAGGTCCAACACGTCGTCCTGTATCTGGAACGCACAGCCGGCGTCGATGCCGTACTGGTAGAGCGCGTCGACGACGTCGTCGTCCGCACCCATCAGCACCGCGGGCGTCGCCGCGGCGGCACCGTACAGCACGGCCGTCTTGAACTCTATCATCTCCAGATACTCCTCCGGGAGGATGTCGCTACGGTGCTCGAAGGAGACGTCGAGGGCCTGTCCCTCACAGATTCGGGTACAGGTCGTTGCGAGCAGTCTGGTCGCTTCGAGGCCTCGTTCGGGCTTTGCGCCCGTGTTCGTCATGAGTTCGAACGCTTTCGAGTAGAGCGTATCCCCGGCCAGGATAGCCGTCTCGGTGTCGTACGCCTCGTGGACGGCGGGTACGCCGCGCCGAAGGTCGTCGTCGTCCATAATGTCGTCGTGGATAAGCGTGAACGACTGGATGACTTCGAGACCGACGGCGGCGGACATCAGGTCGACACTACCTTCGTCGAGTGCCGGGAACGCGCGGTACTCCGTCGATAGTGGTTCTACGTCCGCGAGGGCTTCGGCGGCGAGCAGCGCGACGGCGGGCCGAAGGCGCTTGCCACCTGCTTCCAACAGGTAGCGAGTGGCTTCGTAGAGGCGCTGTGGTTCGGCCATGGGCACCTCCTCGTCGATGGCCTCGTTGACGAGTTCGCGTCGCTCGCCGACGGCGGCCAGTACCCGCTCTTCTGTCGCGTTCGATGACATCACTGGACCAGCTGAATCATGTTCCCGTTGCTCGTCACGTGCACGTCTCGGCCGAGTGTGTACCCTTCCGAGTCACAGAGGCTGACGTACGGTGCGAGCCCTTTGAGGTTCTGGTGGGCCGGGATGACGTGCTGGGGTTGGAGCGCGTCGAGCATCGCGTAGTGGCCTTCCTCACGGAGGTGGCCGGAGACGTGGATGTCGTCGTAGATGCGCGCACCCTGCATCTTCAGGAGTTTCTCGGACTGGTAGCGCTGACCTTCGTTGGTCGGTTCCGGGATGACGCGCGCCGAGAAGATGACCTTGTCACCGTTGTCGATTTCGTACGGCGTCTCGCCGCGGCCCATTCGAGTGAGCATCGCGCGGGGTTCGCCTTGGTGGCCCGTGACGATTGGCAGGAAGTTCTCCTTGCCCTCCTTCATGATGCGCTTGAACGTGCGGTCGACCGACTTGCGATGACCGTACATACCGAGGTCGTCCGGGAAGTCGACGAAGTTCAGGCGTTCCGCAGTCCCGGAGTACTTTTCCATCGAGCGGCCCAGAAGAACCGGCTGACGGCCGATGTCCTTGGCGAACTCGACGAGACTCGTGACACGAGCGATGTGGCTGGAGAACGTCGTGGCGACGATGCCGCCGTCGTAGTCCTCGACGGAGGTCATCACGTCTTTGAGGTGGCGGCGAGCGACGGACTCGGACGGGGTTCGACCCTTCCGGCCGGCGTTCGTACAGTCCTCGATGTAGGCGAGGACGCCGTTGCCCTCGCGGCCGATTTCGCGGAAGCGCTTCATGTCGATGGGGTCGCCGATGACCGGCGTGTGGTCCATCCGCTTGTCGAGGCCGTAGACGATTGCGCCCTCGGGCGTGTGGATGACCGGGTTGATGGCGTCGATGATGGAGTGAGTAACGTTGACGAACTCCAGTTCGACCTGCCCCGAGTCGCCGATGGACATCGTCTCACCGGCGCTCATCTTCACGAGGTCGTTGTTGACGTTGAACTTGTTCTCGCCTTGGACCTGCTGTTTCACCAGTTCGATGGTGAACGGACTGGCGACGATGGGCGCGTCGTAGCGGTGTGCCAGTTTCGAGATTGCGCCGATGTGGTCGAGGTGGCCGTGCGTCGGCACGATGGCCTGCACGTCACCTTCGAGGTCGCTCATGACGCGGTCGTCCGGGATGGCCCCCATGTCGATGAGGTCCAGGCTGTGCATCTTCTCGGTCTCGACGTTGTCGTGGATGAGAACCTGCGAGAGGTTCAGACCCATGTCGAAGACGACGACGTCGCTACCGGCGCGGACGGCAGTCATCTGCCGACCGACTTCTTCGTAGCCGCCGATGGTTGCGATTTCGATTTCCATGGTTTATCAGAGCATTGAAATGCCACGTCGTGTGGCTGCGGTTGCTCACGCAAATCCGAGGGCGTCAGGGGGCCACCGGCCCCGGCGTCTTGCAGCGCGTCGGTCGCTGGTCCCCGCGTGTGGACGCCTCGTCGGTCGAGTCGCGCACGGCACCGCCGCGCGCCGCGTCCACACTTACCCGCGGGCTGTTGGTAGTGAGGCCTACACACCGGGGTATTAAAAACTACGTGGGTTAGCCGGCCGGTTCCCAATCCGGGCGAACGGCGCTGAATCGGCCCGCAGACACGGCGTGTGTGGCGTTTACTCATGTGACGACGACACTCGTCTCGGCCACAACGACAACGCCTTTATCGCCCCCCTCGCAACGATGGTGACGCAATGAACCGTCGAACACGAGAGTATCTGCGAGGCCGCTTCGGCGACTACTACCGGAGCGCGGACCTCACGCTGCCGCCCGCGGCCGACCGACGCGAGTGGGGTCACATCCCCTGGACCGCCGGCGGGACGACGATGGTCCGCCACCAGTCGCTGCTCGACGTCGGCGACCTCGGCGGCTTTCTCGCCCGCGAGTCCCCCCGCCACGTCTACTTCTCGGCGGCGCGCTACGCCGACCCCGGTGCCAACGAGATGGACGACAAGGGCTGGCAGGGTGCGGACCTCGTGTTCGACCTCGACGCCGACCACCTCCCGGGCGTCGACCCCGACGCCGCGAGTTACGCCGAGATGCTCGCGGAGTGTAAAGACGCTCTTCTGCGCTTGCTGACGTTTCTCGAAGACGACTTCTCCTTTTCGGAGATGGAAATCGTCTTCTCGGGTGGGCGCGGCTACCACGTCCACGTCCGCGACGAGTCGGTGCGAGAACTCGACAGCGAGGCGCGCCGCGAAATCGTCGACTACGTCCGCGCCATCGACCTCGACGCCGACGGCCTCGTCACGACGCGCAGCGAACGCGGGACGACCCGGCGCGTCCTTCGGACAGAAGGCGGGTGGGGCAAGCGAACCCACGAAGCGTTGCTCTCGTTCGTCGAGGAACTCGAAGCGATGGACGACGAGGACGCCCAAGAACGACTACAGGAGTTCGACGGCATCGGCGAGGGCCGCGCGAAGACGATTCTGGGCGCACTCCAGCGGAACCCCGACGCGATTCGACAGGGGAACGTCGAGGCCGGTGGTCCGGGTCTGCGACTGCTCGTCGACACCGTCGCGCAGGGAGTCGTCGCCGAGCAAACGGCCCCAATCGACGAACCGGTGACGACGGACGTTCGCCGTCTCATCCGTCTGCCGGGAAGCATTCACGGCGGGTCGTCGCTGGTCGTGACGCGCCTCGAACGCGACGATGTCGACGACTTCGAACCGCTCCGGGATGCGGTTCCCGAACGCTTCACCGGACGCGACATCACAGTCGAACTGGACGAACCGGCGGCCGTCGAACTGGGCGGGGAAACGACTAAGCTATCAGCGGGAGAGAATGCAGTAGAAGAGAGCGTCGGCGTGTTTCTGATGACGCGCGGGGCGGCGGAGAAAGCCAGAGAATGACCTCCAGAGAATGAAATTAGACGAACTCAGAACGGTCCAGTCGAAAGAGCGCCGAAAGGACAGCCTCCAGCAGCTCCGCGACAGCTTCTACGCCGACGTCGCCGACTACATCGCCGACCTGAAAGCCGAACGGAAACGCGTCGCCGACGCGGCCAACGACCCTTTCTCCTCTCCCGAGGTCGGCCGCCTTACGGACGAGATAGAGACGGCCGAGGAAGTCGTCGAAGCGGTGTACGAACGCCGCGTCGGCAAGGTCGTCAAACTCGCCAGTTTCGCCGCCGCCGACATGCCCGTCGACGAAGACGGCTTCACGAACGAGGAGCGAGCGCTGTTCGAGGACCTCGTCGCCCGAATCGACCGCAACAAGTCGACCGTTCTCGACATCCTCTCGGGCAGACGCGCCCCCGAGCGGAGTGACGAGAAATCGGGAACCGCCGACGCCGGTCCGGCCGCCACCGACCCCAGTCCCGTCGCCGACGCGACGCCGGACGTGGTTTCGGAGGCCCGCGAGTCGCCGTCGAACTCCGTGGAACCATCGAAGCAAGCCGGAAGCGGGCCGACAGACCCCTCGTCGGGGACGAACGACGGCGTTCTCGCCGACGCGATGGGCGGCGAGTCGGCCGACGAGGCGGCTGGCGCTTCGGACTCCGGCGCATCGCCATCGCCGACGGCAGATACGGAGTCACAGCCGATTCCGCCGGATACCCCGGACCCCGATGCGGGGAGCGACTCGCCGTCGGACGAACCGGCGAGTACCAGCGCAGACGGCGACGCGAGCGCGGACACAGGTACGACCGTGGACGTCGAACGCACGACGGTCCGCATCACCCAAGACGTCGGCTCTATCTTCGGCGTCGACGAACGCGAGTACGAACTGGCCGCCGAGGACGTGGTGACGCTGCCGACGACGAACGCCGAACCGCTGTTGGCCCGCGATGCCGCCGAACGGTTGGAGTAAGCGACTCGAAGCCACTCGAAGCCACAAACGGTTTTTACACACGCTGCGAGATGCGACCATGCTCTCAGTCGGCGACGACGCCCCCGACTTCGAACTGCCCGACCAGCACGGCGAGACGGTCTCGCTCTCGGACTTCTCGGGTGACCGGGTCGTGCTCTACTTCTACCCGCGGGCGGACACCCCCGGATGCACCACCGAAGCCTGCGGCTTTCGGGACAGTATCGACGCGTTCGAGAAGCGGGATGTCCACGTTCTCGGCGTCAGCGACGACCCGGTGAGCGACCTCAAATCGTTCGCCGACGAGTACGACCTCCCGTTCAGACTGCTCTCCGACGAATCGGGTGAGGTCGCCGCCGCCTACGACTCCTACGGCGAGAAGAACATGTTCGGCAACACCTTCGACGGCGTCTTCCGCAACACGTACGTCGTCGGTCCGGACGGCACTATCGAACGCGCCTACGAGGGCGTCTCGCCGGAAGGTCACGCCGAAGCGATTCTCGACGATATCGACGCGTAGCGGTCCCGATTCCGGATCACGCGCGTTTTCGACGCTCAGCGAAACGCCCCGATAATGGCTCGAGCGCCCGCTCTGACGTTCGAGAACTCCGCGGCCAACGTCTCGTACTTCACGAGCGCAAAGCCGAGGAAAACGAGCAGGAAGCCGCCGACGGTCATCGCCGTAATCTCCTCTTCCAACAGCGACCAGCCCAGAAGCGTCGCCACCACGGGGACGACGTAGGCGACGAGGTTCGCCTGAAACGGCCCCTGTCGGTCGAGAATATCGAAGTAGATAGAGTACGCCAGCGCGCTGGCGAACACGCCGAGAAACAGCAAGGCGAGACCTGTCTGTGCGGAGAACGAAACCGAGGGAATCCCTTCGGCGGCGAGACTGCTCGCGTGGATGACGACGGCACCGAACGCCATCGACCACCCGGTGACCGCGACACTCGGCAGTCGGGCATCGGCGCGGCGGACGAGAACGCTACCGAGCGAGACGGCGACGGCGGCGCAGAAGACGATAGCGACGCCGATTGCGTCGTTCGAAAGGTCGCCGGTGAGCAGCGCCCGGTCGGGACCGGCGACGACGACGACGCCGACGAGGCCCAGAAGCACGCCGACGTAGCCGCGGACGTCGAGGCCGACACTACCGACGAGAAGCGCCGCGAACGCCGTCGTCAGAATCGGGTTGAGGCTGTAGACGATGGAGGCGATACTCCCCGTCGTCTGCGTCTGCCCGACGAACAGCAAGGTGTTGTTGGCGGCGACGATGAGCAACCCGCTGGCGACGATAGCGCCGACGTCGCCGCGCGTTCGTGGGAGCGGGTCGTCGAGACGGAGTGCGACGTACCCGAGTAGCAGCACTGCGGCGACGTCGAACCGAAGCGCCGCGAACAACACGGGCGGGAGGTCCTCCAGTCCGACCTCGATGGCGACGAACGACCCGCCCCACAGCGACGATAGGAGAAAGAACAGCCCAACGTCTCGATATCTGGACACACCGACCCGTCAGCGACCGAGGGAAAAGAGGCTGTCCGTCCGGGCGGGGGTCGCCGGTTTCGAGCGCTCTTCGAAGAGAAACTGTTTAATGCGGAGACCGGTTCCGTTCGGGTCGGACCCGTCGTCGCTCGCCGCGTCGTGACCCCGGGTCGGTCTGCCCGCGTGGGCAAACCAGTTCGGGGCGTATCGCCGACTCACCCCGGCGCGGAGCAGTGTCAACGAGCGCGACCCCACGAAATCGAGAGTGGCATCACTCTCGGGACACACCTCGTTTCCGGTGAAATGAACTATCGTTATGTTTTCGATTCATACAGTGGCGGGGCGGTGACGCAGTCGAAGAAGAGACCGGTGAGTCGGGTCCCGTAGTCGACGAACGTCGACTACTGGAACGTCCGGCTCATCTCGTCGCCGTCGCGTTCGATATCGGCGGTGCCGAAGCGCTGTTCGATTTCGGCGTAGCGCTGGCGCGTCTCGTCGGTGACGCTCGGACCGACCTGGTCGAGCGCGTCCTCGAAGTGTTCCATCGTGATGCGGACGTTGCCGACGGAGTCGTCGACTTCCTCCGGTTTGACCGAGCGAATGAACTCGCGGCTGGCGGCCATCGCCGCTTCGCGGGCGAGCGCTTCGAGGTCGGCACCGACGTAGCCGTCGGTGCGGCGCGCGATTCTGTCGAGGTCCACGTCGTCGGCCAGCGGTTTGTGCTGGGTGTGGACCTCCAGAATCGCCCGACGAGCCTCCTCGTCGGGAACAGGCACGTGAACGTGGCGGTCCAGACGACCCGGGCGCAGCAGCGCCGAATCGATGAGGTCCGGCCGGTTCGTCGTGGCGATGACGACCACGTCTTCGAGCGCTTCGAGGCCGTCCAACTCGGTGAGGAGTTGCGAGACGACGCGCTCGGAGACACCCGAGTCGCCGCTGTTGCGGCCGCGTTCGGTGGCGATGGCGTCGATTTCGTCGAAGAACACCACGGTAGGGGCGTTCTCTCTGGCCTTACTGAACACTTCGCGGACGCCTTTCTCGGACTCGCCGACGAACTTGTTCAGTAGTTCCGGCCCCTTCACCGAGATGAAGTTCGACTCGGACTCGTTGGCGACGGCCTTTGCGAGGAGCGTCTTCCCCGTGCCCGGCGGACCGTAGAGCAGGACGCCTTTCGCGGCGGCCATATCCATCTCCCGGAACACCTCGGGGTATTCGAGCGGCCACTGGATGGTTTCGCGGAGGCGCTCTTTGGTGTCTTCGAGGCCGCCGACGTCCTCCCACGTCACGTCGGGGACTTCGACGAACACCTCGCGGAGCGCCGAGGGTTCGATACCCTTCAGCGCCTCGCGGAAGTCGTTCTCGGTCACCTGCAGCGACTGGAGGACGTCCGCGTCTATCTCCTCGGCGTCGAGGTCCAACTCGGGACGGATGCGCCGCAGTGCGGTCATCGCCGACTCCTTGGCCAGCGATTCGAGGTCTGCGCCGACGAAGCCGTGGGTGTTGTCGGCGTACACGTCGAGTTCGACGTTGTCGGCCAGCGGCATGTTCCGCGTGTGGACCTGCAGAATCTCCTTGCGGCCGTCGCGGTCCGGAACGCCGATTTCGATTTCGCGGTCGAAGCGCCCGCCGCGGCGAAGCGCCGGGTCGATGGCGTCGACGCGGTTGGTCGCGCCGATGACGACGACCTGTCCGCGCTCTTCGAGACCGTCCATCAGCGAGAGCAGTTGCGCCACCACGCGGCGCTCCACGTCGCCACCCGCCTCCTCGCGTTTGGCGGCGATGGAGTCGAGTTCGTCCATGAATATGATGGCCGGCGCGTCTTCGGTGGCCTCCTCGAACACGTCGCGAAGTTGCTCTTCACTTTCGCCGTAGTACTTCGACATAATCTCCGGGCCGGAGATAGTGTGGAACTCGGCGTCGATTTCGTTGGCGACGGCCTTGGCGATGAGCGTCTTACCGGTGCCCGGTGGACCGTGCAGCAGCACGCCCTTCGGCGGTTCGATGCCGAGACGCTTGAACAGTTCCGGGTGTCGCATCGGCAGTTCGATCATCTCTCGAACCTGTTCGAGTTCGCCTTCGAGTCCGCCGATGTCCTCGTACGTCACGTCGGGGCCGGAGCCGGAGCCGCCGGCCGCGCCCTCACGAATCTGTTCGGCGGGCTTCTCGCTAATCTCGACGGTGGTCGAGTCGTTGATGACGACCGTTCCCGACGGCTGTGTCGACGCGATTTTCAGCGGGACGGCCTGGCTCTGATTCGACATGAAGCCGAATCCCAAGGGGAGGCGAACCGTCTGACCTTTCGTGACGGGTTGGCCGCCGAGTTCGCGGCGGATGAGCGCGTCGATGTTCCCGCGGATGCCGAGTCGCTGTGGGAGCGCGACAGTGACCCGTTTGGCGGGTTTCACGTCGGCTTTCTCGACGGTCACGCGGTCGTCGATGCCGACGTTCGCCTGCTGGCGGAGTCGGCCGTCGATTCGGATGACGCCCGAACCGCGGTCTTCGGGGTAGCCGGGCCAGACGCGGGCGATGGCCGCGCTCTCGCGGCCCTCGATGCGGATGAAGTCGCCGCCTTCGAGGCCCATATCCTCGGCGACCTGCTTGTCGATTGCCGCGAGGCCGCGACCGGCGTCTTTCTGTTTCAGGGGTTTGACTGTGAGCTTCATTTTGCGACCGTGATAGTCAGTACACCGTTGTTCGTCTCAACTGTTGCGTCCGCGCCGGGTAACTCGAACTCGAATTCGGTTTCGGACATCTGGTCGCCGTGGTCGACGACCACGATGGCCGTCGTCCCCACGACATCTACGTCCACGGCGTCGTCGGCGACGCCGAGTTCTGCAGCGATGACCCAACTGTCGTCGTACTCGTAGCGGCGGATGAACCGCTCACCGCCGGCTGATTGTTGAACACTCATTGGGTGATCCCTAACCCCAAGTTAGGTATCTGAGTATTTAAATCTTTCATCGACGAATCGCCGTACGTCGGTTGGTTCGTCCGGATAGGATGGATTTGTGGTTCACACGAGAGTTCGGTCGGTGAGTCACTCCGAGCGAAACGGTCGCATCCGACCGCTCACCGCACGGATGCGTTTATCACGAGTGCCACGAAAGCACATCACATGAAGAGATGCTCACACCACGGACGCGAGACGGCGTACCGCGTCTCCGGCGACGCCGACGGGTCCGACAGTGCAGGGTTGTTGTGCATTCACGGCAGCGGCGGGTCACACGGCGTCTGGAAATCACAGTTCCGAATGAAAGACGAACGCCCCGTCGCAGCACTCGACCTGAGCGGTCACGGCGAGAGCGACGACGCCGACGCCGACGCCGGATACGAAGCGCTGTCGGTGTACAGCGCCGACGTCGTCGCCGTCGCCGAGGAGACCGACTGTCGCGTACTCGTCGGCAACTCGCTGGGCGGCGCGGTGGCAATGCTCACGCAACTCGAACGCGAAACAGAGGTAGACGCACTCGTACTCACCGGCACGGGCGCGAAACTGACCGTCCTCGACGACCTGCTCGTGTGGCTCGAAGAGGATTTCGACCGTGCGGTCGAGTTCCTCCACGACGACGACCGCCTGTTTCACGACCCCGACGAGCGCTATCTCGAACTCTCGCAGGAAGCGATGCGCGAGGCCGGGTCGGAAGTCACTCACCGCGACTTCCTGAGTTGCCACCGCTTCGACGTCCGGGACCGCCTCTCCGAAATCGACGTGCCGACGCTCGCCGTCGTCGGCGAGCACGACCAACTGACGCCGGCGTGGTACCACGAGTTCCTCGCCGAAGAGATAGCGGACGCCGAGATGGTGACCATCGACGACGCTGCACACTTGACGATGTTGGAGCAACCTGAAGCGTTCAACGACGCGGTGTCGGCGTTCTTAGAGGAGCGAGGACTGTAGGGACGCGAGTCATCGACTTCCGTCCCACTCTGCGCCGAGTGCTCCAAATACGACGATGATGAGTCCGGCGACTGCGACGAACACGTTGAAGAAGAGTCCAGTCACGAAAATTAGCGTCCCGAATACGACATGGACGACTAGCTGTCCGCGGTCGGTGTCTCTCAACTACTGTACCCGTTCAGAGACGGGCAAGAGGATGAGTGTGCCAAGGACGAATAGACCGGCTCCGTAGAGCGAAAATTGACCCGGCGACGTGACCCACTTGTAAACGACAACCGTAGTACCGACCACGATGTGAAGCACACCCCACGCCAGGTGGTAGAAAGACTGGCGATTCATTCGGCTGTCGAGTCAGCTCGACTCAATCATCGATAAGTATGGACATACGACAGTATCTCGATACAACAACGATACGACGACCCGGAGAGACCACAGTACGCCGCGGTAGCCGAACTGACCCGACGTACCGCGAGCGACCGTAGGGAGCGAGCGGCCTTTTTGGTCCAGATTTTTGCGCCGAGCGGGTCGCGCAGAGCGCGACCCCGAGGCGGAAAAAGGTGGGTTAGTACAGCGAATCGAGGTCTTCTTCGACGTGGCTGTGTTCCTCGGCCGGGAACTCGCCGTTTTCGACCGCCTCGCGGTACGACGAAATCGCCGACTCCATCTCGCTGCGCACGTCGCCGAACTGGGTGGCAAACGGCGGCGTGTAGTCGCTCATCCCGAGCACGTCGTCGACGACGAGCACTTGGCCGTCGCAGTCCGACCCCGCGCCGATGCCGATGGTCGGAATCTCCAGTTCCTCGGTGACGCGGGCGGCGAGGTTCGCGGGAACGTGTTCGAGAACGAGCGAGAACGCGCCGGCGTCCTCGTGGGCGTGGGCGAGTTCGAGAATCTCCTCGGCGGCGTCGGGAGTGGTTCCCTGCCGGGCGTAGCCGACCGATTTCACCTGCTGTGGGGTGAGACCGAGATGTGCCATCACGGGAATACCCAACTGCGCGAGTCGTTCGGTGAGTTCGACGGTGTGCGGACCGCTCTCCAGTTTCACCGCGTCGGCGTCGGCTTCTTTGAGCATCCGACCGCAGTTTTCGATGCTCTCGGCGTCGTCGACGCCGAAGGAGAGAAACGGCATGTCGGCGACGACCAGCGCGTCGTCGGTCGCACGCGCGACCGCGCCCGTTCGACTCGCTATCTCGTCGACGGTGACGGGGAGCGTCGAGTCGTAGCCGAGCGCCGTGTTGCCCACGCTGTCGCCGATTAGCAGGATGTCGATACCGGCCTCGTCGGCGACGGCGGCCGTCGGCGCGTCGTACGCCGTGAGCATCGTAATCGTCTCCTCGCCCGCCATCGCGCGGATGTCCCGAACGGTTGGCATACCCGCCGTTGGCGCCCCCGAGGCTAAATACGTACGCCTATCGGCGGAGCTGTCAGTGAAAGCAGAAAAACGAGACCACGAAAGCGTGCGACGAACCGGCACACATTAAGGCGCTCGCGCGAACCTCCGGTCGTGCAACCCGTCGAGCGCTCGAACCCCGAAGGCGTCGACTTCGGGTGGGTGATGCAGGTGACGTTCGTCACGACGATTCTCGTCGGCGCGCCCATCGTCGCCGCGTTGTCGACGACGGTGACGCTGCCGACGTGGGAGTCGCGCGTCTCCTTCGCCGTCCGCGTCGGCGCGATTATCTGGATTCTCGTCGCCCTCGGCGCGTACACCTACGCCCGGCGGACCGACGCGGGCGATGGTGGCTCAGGAAAAGACGACTCCGAAGACGAGGTGTCGGGGGAAACCGTCGGGGCCGCCGAAGCGGCCGAAGCCGCCGAGATGGGTGAAGAGACAGAGACGGCCGAGACGGCCGAGCAACCGAACGACCAAGCAACCGATTGACAAAGCGCCGAGTGACCGGCCGACTCAGACGCCCGAGGGGCCGCCGTCGACGTAGCGGAACGCGACGCCCGCACGGTCGGCCGTCTTTTCGTCTCGCGCCGAGTCGCCGACGAACAGCGCACCTTCGGGGTCGACACCGAGTTCTCGAAGCACCGTCAGCAACGGTTCGGGGTCCGGCTTTCTCGTCGCCACCGAGTCGCGGCCGACGACGCTGTCGACGTAACCGGTGAGTTCGTGGACATCGAGCGCGATTCGACAGGCGTCCTCGCAGTTGAGCGAGCAGACGCCGACGGGGGCGGCGTGGTCGGCGACGCCGTCGGCGAGTGTGAGTCGCGTCGAACTACGCGCGCCCTCGCGTTCGTGGTCGGCGATGACCGCCTCGATTTCCGGGCGCATCCCCTCTTGGTCGGCCAAATCGAGCATCGCCCAGAGGTCCATCCCCGCGGCGTCGACGCCGGCGTCGGCAAAGCGTGCTTCCGCGTCGCTCGCCGCTTGGTTCCAGTCGACGAGCAGGTCGACGAGCGTCCCGTCGAGGTCGTAGACGACGGCGTCGTACGTCTCGAAGGCTATCGTATCGTCCGCCAGCAGTCGGCTCAGGGTGTCTGCGGTCACTGTCTTTGGGTGTGGTCGCTATCGAAAAGACGACTTCGGTCGTCGAAATGCGGACTCTCGATGTACCGACTCGCAGCATCGGGTCGTGCTGTCGGTACTGTTAACTTATCATACAAGAACTATGAGGTGATGGCTCCGTTTCGTTCCCTCCTCACCGACCTGACCGACGAGCGGTTCCGAGTCGCCATCGGACTCGGTGTCGCATCGATTCCGTTCACGATTTGGGCGAACTGGTACGCCGTTTCGAACGGAGTTCTTCGCGGTAGTGACGTTAGCTTCCTGTTCGTCGCGTGCGTGATTTCGGGGTATTTCTACCGGTCACGAGAGGTGAACAGTGCCCGTGCAGGTGAGATTGCCGGACTCTCGGGAGGAGTCCCGGTTCTCATTTGGCAGAGCGCAACGTTCATCATCGCTCTCAGTAGCTACCCGCCGTTCGTAGACGCCATCGGGAACGCTACGTTGGTGACCGCGCTCTCGGTTGCGGTCGGTCTTGTCACGGTTCCCATTCTGGCCGCGGTACTGCTTCTGGTCGGGTGGGTCGGCGGCCGCGTTGGTCAGTGGCTCAACGGCCAAGTCGGGTCGGTCCGGTCGGTCGAATCGAACGGCTGAGTTGGCGTTCGTCACTCATCGCGCCTCTGTTACCGACGCCACTCCGCTCGAAGTAGTCCATACAAATCTAATCTACAAGACGCTTGTTCGATAGTCTTCGAACGGATTCGTCGGGTTCCGCAAGTTCTCACTTCTTAGCCGTCGAGAACGCCGCGAGCGATAATCTCCTTCTGAATCTCGCTCGTTCCCTCGTAGATGGTCGTAATCTTCGAGTCGCGGTAGAGACGCTCCACGTCGAACTCGGTGACGTAGCCGTAGCCGCCGTGAATCTGGACCGCCTCGTTGGAGACGTCGACGGCCGCCTCGCTGGCGTGGTATTTCGCCATCGCCGCCGAGACGCGGTTGTCCTCGCCGGCGTCTTCCTGTCTCGCCGCCTCGCGGACCATCAGGCGGGATGCGTGGACCTGCGTCGCCATGTCGGCGAACTTGTGGCGGATGGACTGGATGGAGGAGATGGGTTTGTCGAACTGCTCGCGTTCGTGGGCGTACTCGCGGGCCTCGTCGAGCGCCGACTGCGCGAGTCCCACTGCTTGAGACGCGATTCCGACGCGGCCGCCGGTGAGGATGGTGAACGCCGCCGAGAGTCCTTTGCCTTCCTCGGTGAGGCGGTTCTCCGCGGGGATGCGCACGTCGTCGAATTTGAGACCCGTCGTGTCGCTGGCGCGGAGGCCGAGTTTCTTCTCTTTCTGTCCGACTTCGATGCCGGCGTCTTTGGGCACCAGAAACTGCGTCACCGACGAGGGGTCGTCGGGGTCGGTCTTGGCGAAGAGGATGCAGACTTCGCCGCGCTGACCGTTCGTAATCCACTGCTTGTCGCCGTTGACGACGTACTCGTCGCCGTCTCGAATCGCGGTGGTCTCCATCTGTGCGGGGTTCGACCCCGCCTGCGGTTCCGAGAGCGCGAACATCCCTACAGGGCGACCGTGCGCCATATCGGGAAGCCAGCGCTCTTTCTGCTCGTCGGTGCCGAAGGCGGCGATGCACTCGGTGGCGAGACAGTGCACCGACAGCGCCGTCGCCACGGCGAGTTGACCGTAGGCGACCTCCTCGTTGACGATGCTGTAGGTCGTCCGGTCGGCGTCGAACCCGCCGTACTCTTCGGGGACGGTGAGGCCGGTCAGGTCCAACTCGGCCAGTCCGTCCCACACCTCCTCGGGGAACGTCTCGGTCTCGTCGGCCGACCGCGCAGTGGGTCGAATCTCCTCGACGGCGAACTCCCGAACGACGTCGCGGATGGCTCGCTGCTCGCCCGTGAGCGACGAGTCCGCCTGGGTGGTTGCCATACGCGAGGGTTCGGTTCCGGATGGAAAAAGATGACTGACTCGCGGTTCGACCCCGTCAGAGACTACCCGTCGGACTGAGCGCCACGTCGCCATATCGCCGTGCCACGTGTCGCTGAGACATCACGCCTCGTCCGACGACGTGACGCCCGACTCACCCGCGCCGTTTTTCGCTTCCGTCTCGGTTTCACGGACCTCCCCGTGGAGATGACACGCTGCGGCGTGTCCGAGGTCCGTCGGTCTGAGCGACGGGTTCTCTCGGATACAGACCGTCGGAAACGCGTCTTCGAGTATTTCGGAGGCGTGGTCGGCGTCGCCCGAGGAGACGGCGTCGACAGCGGTCGACAGCGCAGACGAGCGCTCGTCGTCGTCCAGGGTCGGGAGGTCGTAGGCCGCCCGAATTGCTGTCGTCGCCGACGGTGGTGGCGATGGCGACGACGCGTCGCTCGCAGCGTCGGCATCAGCCGAGGCGTCGATGCCACCTGAGGTATCGGTATCAACCGAGACGTCGACCTCGACGGCCGAAACGAGCGCCTCCGGGTCGACCTGCCCGGCGTCGACCGCCGCACGAAAGGCGACGATTCGTTGCCACTCTCTCTGCTGGAGGTCCGCATCGGGTGGTTGGATAACGGCTGGACACCGTGGGTGAAAGCGGCACCCGTCGGGGAACTCGGCGGGGTCCGGAACGTCGCCGTGCAGGTCGAACGGTCGTGGTTCCGCCCGCGGGTCCGGCGTCGGCACCGCGGCGACGAGCGCCCTCGTGTACGGATGTTGCGGGCGCTCGAACACCGATTCGACCGGTCCCCGTTCGACGATTTCGCCCGCGTACATCACGGCGACGCGGTCACAGAGTTCGCGGACGACGCCCATATCGTGCGAGATGACGAGCAACGAGAGTTCGAACGTCGAGACGAGTCGGCGAAGGAGGGCGATGATTTCGGCTTGCACGCTCACGTCGAGCGCCGACACGGGTTCGTCGGCGACGACGAGGTCCGGGTCGAGAACGAGCGCCCGCGCCAACGCCGCCCGCTGTTTCTGCCCGCCGGAGAGTTCGTGCGGGTACCGGTCGGCCATCGACGCCTGCAGGCCGGTCCGTTCGAGCGTGTCCTCGACGACCGCCCGACGGGTCGACGCGTCGGTCATTCCGTGAATTTCGAGCGGTTCCGCGACCGACTCGCCGATTGTGAGACGCGGGTCGAAACTCGACGTCGGGTTCTGCAACACCAACTGTGCGCGACGGCGGAACCGTCGACGCCGTTGGCGGTCGAACTCACCCACCTCGTCGCCGTCGAACGCGACGGTTCCGCCGGTCGGTTCGTCGAGATGCAAAAGCGACCGCGCGGCCGTCGACTTCCCGCATCCGGACTCACCGATGAGACCGAGCGTCTCGCCGCGTCGCAACTCGAAGTCGACGCCGTCGACGGCGCGGACGCGACCGACCTCCCGTCGGAGCAGGCCCTCCGTGATGGGGTAGTGCTTCTCCAAGCCGCGAACGGTGAGCAACGGGACGTGATCGTTCTCGTTCCCGCCGGTCCGGTTCTCACGGGTCTGGTTCTCACCGGCCTCTCTCCCGATTCGCTCGTCCCGTCGTGTGTCGTCGTTCATCGTCTCTCCCTCCGGCCGTCACTCGCCTCGTCGCTCGTCTCTCCGTCTGCCACCGATTTCGTTCCGTTGCTGGTTTCGCCGTTCTCTCTCGCACTCTCGCGGACGACAGACGCGTCGTGGTCGTCGTCGTAGAACACGCAGGACGCCGACTGTGTCCGTCCCCTCGCATCGTACAGCGGCGGTTGCTCACCGGACTTGCACTCCGCTCTGGCGTGCGGACAGCGCGGGTGGAACCGACAGCCTGCGGGCGGGTCGCGGAGGTCCGGAAGCGACCCGCCGATGGGTTCTAGCGGGCCGCCGCGACCGGGGAGACATCGCAACAGCGCCTGCGTGTACGGATGGGCCGGTCGCTCGAAGATGTTCTCGACCGGGCCTCGCTCCATCACTTTCCCGGCGTACATGACGACGACGCGGTCGGCGATTTCGGCGACGACGCCGAGGTCGTGGGTGACGAACAGCAAGCCCATGTCGCGTTCGGCCTGCAACTCCGCGAGCAGTCGGAGGATACGAGTCTCGATGGTCACGTCGAGCGCCGTCGTCGGTTCGTCGGCGACGAGCAGGTCGGGGTCCGACGCCAGCGCGATTGCGATGACGACGCGCTGGCGCATCCCCCCGGAGAACTCGTGGGGGTAGTCGTCGAGTCGGGCCGCCGCGTTCGGGATGCCGACCCGGTCGAGTAGCGAGCGTGCCCGGGCGCGGGCGGCCTCGTCGGAGATTTCTCGGTGATACTGAACGGCTTCGGCGACCTGCTCGCCGACGGAGTACACCGGGTCGAGCGCGTTCTGCGGGTTCTGAAAGACGTGCGCGATTCGGTCGCCGCGGATGCGACGGAGCGCCGACGGCGACAGTTCCGTGAGGTCTGACCCCTCGAACTCGACGCTACCGTCGGCTATCTCACCCGACTCGGGAACCAATCGGGTGAGCGACTCGCAGGTGACGGTTTTGCCGCTGCCGGACTCGCCGACGAGACAGACCGTCTCGCCGCGTCCGACCTCGAAGCTCACGTCGTCGACGGCGACGAGCGGGCCGTCGGGCGTCGAGAACTCGGTCCGGAGGTTCGAAACCGAGAGCAGCGGGTCGTCGCTCACGTGCCCTCACCCCCTCTCGGGTCGAGCACGTCGCGCAACGCGTCGCCGACGACGTTGAACGCGACGACGGTCAGAAACAGCACGACGACGGGTGGCGCGACGACCCACCAGTACTGCGGGAACCCGCGGAGACCGAGTGCGATGAGGTTGCCCCACGTCCGCGCGCCACCGGGGACGAAGCCGAGATACGACAGCGTCGCCTCGACGACGAGCAGCGTGGGAATCTGCAGCGTCACGGCCGTCAACACGGTGTTCGAGACGTTCGGGACGAGGTGACGCGTCACGACGCGGAGGTGGCCGCTCCCGACGCTGCGCGCGGCGAGGACGTACTCTTCTTCGGTCCGCTGGAGCGCCTCGCTGCGGACGAGACGCGCCACGCCGCCCCAGTTGAACAGGCCGAAGACGAGGATGAACAGGAACAGCGACCCGCCGTAGAAGTACTGCGCGACGAGGAAGACGAAGAACGCCGGTATCACCTGCTGGATATCGACGTAGCGCATCAGCAGTTCGTCGACCCACCCGCCGAAGTACGCCGCGAGCGTTCCGACGGCCGTCGCGAGCGGCACTAACAGCATCGACGTGATGAGCGCGATTTGAAGTGCGATGTTCGTCCCGTCGACGAGCCACAACAGCACGTCGTCGCCGCTGGCGGTCGTTCCGAGCGGATGCAGCGTCGTTCCGTAGCACTGCCCGTCGGTGACGCTGCCGGCACAGAAGGGGAGTTCGTACTGGTCGACGCCGACGCCGACCGGTGGTTGGGAGATTGGGACGTACGCCCGCGGGTCGGGGTTGACGCCGAGGTTGAGCCAGTCGGCCAGCGTCGGCCCCGCGAGGCCGACGAACACGAAGAAGGCGAGATAGCCGAACGCGACGACGGCGAGTCGACTTCGCGTGAGTCGACGCCAGTACAGTCGCGTGAGTCGTGGATTGCTCACGAGCGGTGCGACTACGAAGAAGCCGGCGAACACCAGCGAGAGCGCGAACAGCCACTCGATGTCGGTCGCGTCCCACGGAAAGACGTAGGGGACCCACGTCGGCAGCGAGGCGATGTTGATGTGGTAGACGTACGTGACGAGCAGTGCGGCGAGGGCGACGAGCAAAGCAACTGTCTTCCCACGGAGCGCGAACCGACTGCGCTCGTGGTCATCCCAGTCGACGCGTTCGAACTCGGGGCGGTCGGTGTCCGTGCCCGTGCCCGTATCCGTGCTCATCGGCTCATCGGCCCCTCGTCGATGGTCTGATATCTCCGCCCGACGCCGAAGTTGTGGAGGTGCCGGTGCCACCGGCACGCTTCGGCCGTCTCCGGGCGCCGAGTCTCATTCACACCTGAGGAGGCTGTCAGATGCACAAAAGTGTACGGATAGCTGAAACGTGGCTCTCACTCATGCCAACGCTTATTCAGGTTCGCTGAGCCAGCTACTGAACGTATGACGACCGGCCGGTACCTGCTCAGACGCACGGCGTGGACGCTGTTCGTCGCCTATCTGATTCTCTCGGCGACCTTTTTCGTCTTCGCGTTCACGCCCGACCCGAACCAGCAGGGGCCGCAGTTCGGGATGTCCCGCGAGGAAGCCGAGGAGTTCAAATCGCAGTACGCCGCGGCGCACAACTACGACGAACCGCTCGCCGACCGGTACGTGGAGTGGATGACCGCGTACGCGACGCTGGAGTTCGGCTACTCGTACGTCCGCGACCGGCCGGTGTCGGCGGTGCTCGGCGAGTCGATTCCCGTCACGCTCGCGTATCTCGTTCCGGCGCTCCTCTTCTCGCTCGTCGGCGGCGTTCTCCTCGGACTGCTCGCGGCGATGTTCCGGGGTGGGCCGCTCGATTGGGTCGTCTCCGGGGGAGCGTACGTCGGGATGGGGGTCCCGGCGTTCGTCGCGGCCGTGCTGGTGACGCTTCTCGCCGGTGAGTACGCCGGAGTCGCGTCGATAATTCAGTGGTCCGCCGAGCGTTCCGCGTTGAGCGCGGCGAACCTCCCTGCGCTCGTCGTGCCGGCCGTCGTCGTCGCGCTCAACCTCTCGGCGGTGATGGTTCGGTACGCGCGTGCGGAGTCGCTCGAATATCTGCCCGCGGAGTTCGTCAAGACGCTCCGAGCCAACGGTGCGCGGACCCGCGACGTCGCCCGTCACGTGCTGAAGAACGCTTCGGTGCCGCTGTTCTCGGTGGCGGTGAGCGAACTGCTCACGGTGTTGTTCGTCAGCGTCATCGTCGTCGAAGTCGTCTTCGGGATTCCCGGTTTCGGCCGTCTCGCGTTCGTCGCCATCGAAGAGCGCGACATCGGCGTCATCCTCGCCACGACGTTCGTCCCGGTGGCCGTCGGTCTCGGCGGCAACCTGTTGCAGGACATCGTCTACGCGGTTCTCGACCCGCGTATCGAGACGGAGTGAGGCGCGCGTTCGAGCGGCCGAGAAACTACGACTCCCGAAGCGCTTCGACGACTTCGTCGGGTGCGGCCGACAGTCCACCGCCCTGTGCGAACGTCGGACTGCCGCCCCCGCCGCCGCCGAACTCGTCGGTGATTTCGCTCACTGTTTCGCCCGCATTCACGTCGCCGTCGGTGGCGACGACGACGAACGTCGACCCCTGCTCGCCCGCGACGGCGATGGCGTCGGTTCCGTCGCCGACGCGCGACTGCAGTTCGTCGCCCACCTCGTTCGGGCCGACGCCGGAGACGACGCCGACGCGCCACGTCGCGCCGTTGCGTTCGACCGTCGGCAAGGAGTCGAGGTCGGCGGCGAGCATCGCCGTCTTCGCCTCGCGCAACTCGCCGGCCAGTTCCTCTTTGTCACTTTGGAGTTTGGCGACGAACTCAGGGAGTTCTGTCACGCTCGTGCCGACTTCGCGGGCGGTGTCGAGGGCGGCGCGTTTGACGGCCGCGCGACGTTCGACGGCCTGGGGACCGACGGCGAACTCGACTCGGGTCAGACCCTCGCCGGGGTTCGACCGACCGAGGAGTTCGACCGGGCCGATTTCGCGCGTGTTCGAGACGTGCGTGCCGCCGCAGGCGGCGACGTCCCACGGTTCGTCGGTTCGCTCGTTGTTTCCGCCACTGTCGTCGCTCGCGCCGCCGTTTTCGCGCGTCGCCGTGCCGACGGTGACGACGCGAATCGAGTCGGCGTCGGCCATCACGCCCTCCTCGGTTTTGGTGTTGAACGCGATGTTCGGGTCGTCGAGCGCGTCCTCCAAGGACCGCTGCTCCCACGTCACCGGCCGCGACTCCCAGACGACGCGGTTGACTCGGCGTTCGAGTTCGACGAGCGTCTGGTCGTCGATGTCGGTCGTCGTGGTGAAGTCGACGCGCACCTTCTCGGGGCTGATGTCGAATCCGCCGTAGCCGAGTTCCGAGAGCAGGCCGCGGCCCGCGCCGTAGAGGACGTGACTCGCGGTGTGCGCTCGCATGCAGTAGGTTCGAAACTCGTCGTCGATTCGACCCCTGACGGTGTCACCGACGCCGAAAGCGGGGGGTTCGTCGAGTAGGTGGGCGGCCTCGTCACCTCGGCTCTGTACGTCGACGACGCGGACACCGTCGAGCGTACCTCGGTCGGCCGGTTGGCCGCCGCTCTCGGCGTAGAAGTACGTCTCCGAGAGCGTCACCTCGCGGCCGTCGACGGCGTCGACAGTCGTCTCGAACGTCCGAACGTCTGGGTGAGCGGATGCGAACGTGGCAGGCATAGCCGTGCTAAGACGACACGCGGACAAAAAGCTACAGTTAGGGGCTACTCGTCGACTAAGTCGATGCCGAGTCTGTCCTCCAGTTTTCGGACGACCGACCCGCCGACGCCCGCCTGCGTCGCCCGCCCGTCCTCGACGGCAACGAGGTCACGCTCGTTCACCTCCAGTTCGGCCGCGAGGTCACCCGTCGTCAGACCGGCGTCCTCGCGGGCCTCGGTGACTCGGCCGCCGTAGTCGCCGACGAGATACGGGAGACGGTCACGCTCGTAGTTGGTTCCCTCCTCCTCCCAGTGTTTCGAGTCGCCCTTGCCGGCGTCGTACATCTTCGCTGCCCGCTGGGCGGCGCGTTTCTTTCGGCTTGGTTCGCTCTGGTCGCGGCCGCCCGACTGCTCGCGGCGTTTGCGCTCTTTGTTCCGGTTCTCGCCGTGGCTGGCGCAGTCCGGACACACCATCAACGTCGCGCCGGCGACGTTCTCCTCTCGGAGTCTCGAACTCTCGGTCCCGCAGAGTTCGCAACTGCCGCCGTCGCCGCCGCCACCGCCGCTTCCGGTGGAGTACTTGGGCATACCCGCCATACTTGCTCTGCCGATTTAAACCCGTGCCTGATGCTGATTCGGCAGTCGGAGTCGGTCAGGTTCAATCGAATCAGAGTTGGTCGGGAGCAGTCGAAGTCAGCGATGCCGAGCGTGGTCGAAATCAGTTCTCTCGAAATCAATCAAGTAGAGTGTGGTCGAAATCGATGAAGTCGGTTCGATTTTGGCCGGGGGTCGCTCAGTCGGCCGTCTGGGTGACGGGGTCGCTCGGCGTCTGTGATTCGGCGTCGACGGACTCGGTGGCGTCCTCGACCGGCGCGTTCTCGACCAGCACGTTCTCGGCGGTGGCTGGCTCCGCGACCGGTTTCTCGGCCGGCGTGGACTCCTCGGACCCCGACGACGGAATCAGTCCGGGGACGCCTCCCTGACGGGTGACGGTTCGAATCACCGTCTTCGGGTACTTGACCGCGGCTTTCGCGCTCTCGGCGGCGAGGTCCCACGCGATTCGGTGTGCCATCCCTCGGCGGGTGTGCGACCAGCGGCCGGGATGTGCCAGCACGTAGATGTGCGGGTGACCACCGGCTTCGAGCATCTCGGCGACGCCGTCCGTCGAGTGGAGCGTTCCCCAGCCGTCAACTTCGACGTTCCAGTCCCGACCAGTGTCGGAGATGTATCGTAGGTCGTCGGTGCTGTTTCGGCCGGTGTCGATGGAGTACGCTCCCTCGCCCATGAGACCGTACGATTCGAGCGACGGGCCGTCTTCCCACATCGACGCGTTGTGCTGTGGCGAGAGCGGACTCCCGTGTGCGCAGACGGTGTCGACGGGGACGAACGCGCGGAACGCTTCGAGGTTCTCCGCGAAGCGCTCGTGGGCAGCGTCCACGTCGCCGCGGGTCTTCGAGAGGTCCTCGTAGTGGTAACCGACTTCGTGACCCATGTCGACGAGTCGTCTCGCCTCCGGACCGTCGAAGGTGTACGTCCGGAAGTAGTGCGTCGCCGAGATACCGCGGACCGCTTCGGCGTTCGCCATCGCATACGACAGTTCCGCTCGTCGGTCCACGTCGTGGCGCATGATGACGAACCGCTCGGGTAACTCGTTCTCGTCGGTCAGGAGGTAGTCGCGGACGGTCAGGAACTCGTAGCCGCCGGCCAGTGCGGCGTCGAGGAGTCGTTCGTACTGCCGTATCGAAAAGTCGACGTACTGCACGGTCAGACCCCCATCGCTCGGCGCTCGGCCGAGATATCACGTTCGGTACTTGCCAATTCAGTCATACACGGAGACGTACTCTTCGCCGATACATTGTTATTAACTAACATCCACGTTCGTGAGCGAGACCGACCGACGACCGAAAACGCCGAGAGGAACTGAGAGACGGGTAGATAGCCGATAACCTAGCTAATTCGCTCGGATTCGTGACTGTCTCGGCGTGTGGACCGTTCCCAAACAATCCTGCAAATTTTGCTGTCAGTGGCAGCCTACCGGACCGAAGGAACAGCCCTCAGGCGCGAACAGCGAGATGACTGTGTGTGGTTGGAACTGTGAGAACAGCGTTGCCGCTCTTCGGGTGTAGTTTCCGAAAGGATTGTGCGTGGGTGCTTGTCCCTTTGAGGGGTTAGCACCTGCATCGTACTCGGCGGCTACGCCGCCTCGTTTTCGGCGGAACTTTGTTCCGCCCTTGCGATGCGTGGGACCGGATTTGAACCGGCGGACCTCTACAGGACAGCGCCCTCAACGCTGCGCCGTTGGCCTGGCTTGGCTACCCACGCTCGCGGGTGTCTTACTGCACTCCTTCGTTTCGCACGGTTCGTTAAAAGCCCTTCCTTTCGACGGCGGCGTGTCGGGTGTTCGCAGTGTGGCGGTTTTCACGCCGATACGTCGTCGGGTGCGACGGGCCGACGCTTCGTCGGCGCTCCCGAAACGAGCCACAGACTGAGCGCGACGGACGATAAACAGAGCAACGGTTTTGATGCCCGAACACACAGTTCGAGCATGGAACTCCGTGTCAGAGACCACGTCCCGGCGACGACGGCTATCCTGACGCTCGTGTCGCTCGGACTGGTCTTCGGCGCGGCACTCGGAGCGATACCCGACGTGCTGCTCCCGACGGCCCCGCAACCGCTGTACGACGCTATTCCGCACGTCAACGCCGTCATCAGCACCGTCGCCATCGGGACGATTATCGCCGGTGTTCGCGCCATCCGCCGCGGCGACGTCGATAGACATCGAACGCTGATGCTCACCACCGTCGTGCTGTTTGCGACGTTTCTCGTCCTCTACCTCTACAAGGTCATCTCGCAAGGAACCCAGGAGTTTCCCGGCCCCGCCGTGGTCGACCAGTGGGTGTACCTACCGACGCTTGCGATTCACATCCTCCTCGCCATCGTCTGTATCCCGCTTCTGTACTACGTCCTGCTCCTCGCGCTGACCCGGCCAGTCTCACAGATTTACGGAACGAGACACAAGCAAATCGGGCGTGTCGCAGCGGCGTTGTGGCTCATCTCGTTCGTGTTGGGCAACGTGGTGTATCTGCTCCTGTACGTCGTCTACTGAGCGAGACGTCGAACCTCAGTCGTCGGCGGGCGCTTCCGCGCCGATAGCGGGCCGCGTCACGTCGCGGTCGGTCGTCTCGCCGTCGATATCGTACGGATACTCGCCGGTGACACAGCCGAGACAGAGGTCCGCCTGTGATTTCTGGAGACAGTCGGCGATGGAGTCGATAGAGAGGTAGCCGAGACTATCCGCGCCGATTTCGTCTCTGACCTCGGCGACGGAGCGGTCGGCGGCGATGAGTTCCTCGCGCGTGTGCATGTCGATGCCCATGTAGCAGGGTGCGACGATAGGCGGCGCACCGATACGCATGTGGACTTCCTCGGCCCCGGCGTCGCGCAGCAGTTGGACCAGTTGCGTGGAGGTGGTGCCGCGGACGATGCTGTCGTCGATGAGCGTCACCGTCTTCCCCTCCACGGTACTTCGAATCGGGTTGAGTTTCAGCCGAACCGCGCGTTCGCGTTCGTCCTGTGTCGGCATGATGAACGTTCGCCCGACGTAGCGGTTCTTCATCAGCCCCTCGGCGAACTCCACGCCGTCGTCGTCTTCTGCCCGTTGTTCGCCGTCAGCGGTCGTCTCGCCGGCCGCCTCGGCGTACCCCGTCGCAAACGCACGACCCGAGTCGGGAACCGGCATCACGACGTCCGTCTCGACGCCGCTTTCCTCCCAGAGCGCCCGGCCGAGGTTCCGTCTGACCTCGTAGACGAGCGTTCCGTCGATGACCGAGTCGGGCCGCGAGAAGTAGACGTGTTCGAAGAAACAGTGCGCGGCGTTCTCCTTATCGACGAGTTGATACGAGTCGAAGCCGCTGCCGTCGTTTTCGAGGACGACGAGTTCGCCCGGTCGCACGTCGCGGACGAGTTCGCCGTCGAGGGTGTCGATGGCCGCCGATTCGGAGGCGATAACGTAGCCGTCGTCGAGTTTGCCGATACAGAGCGGGCGATTGCCTTCGGGGTCTCGGACCCCGAGGACGGTGTCGTCGTGGCTGATGGTGAGCGCGTACGACCCGTGGATGCGCTCCATCGTCCGCTTGACCGCGCGAACGAGGTCGGCTTCGAGGAGGTTCCGCGCGAGGTCGTGGGCGATGACTTCGGTGTCGCCGTTGGAGGTGAACGCGTGGCCGAGGTCTTCGAGTTCCGAGCGAATCTCGTCGGCGTTGACGAGGTTGCCGTTGTGGGCGAGGCCCAGCGACCCGGATTTGAACGAGACGGCGAACGGCTGTGCACAGCAACTGTTGACGCCACCGGCCGTGGGGTAGCGAACGTGGCCGATGCCCGCAGTGCCGCGCAGCGTCGACAGCGAGTCCTCGTCGAACACGTCGCCGACGAGTCCCATCTCGACGTGGCTGTGTTGCTGAAAGCCGTCGTGGGTGACGATACCCGCCGACTCCTGACCGCGGTGCTGGAGTGCGTACAGCGAGTAGTACAGCGGCCGTGCGGCCTCGCGTTCGCCGAGGGAGACGCCGACGACGCCGCACTTTTCGTTGAGCCCGTCACCGACTCGACGGATGTCCCGCCCCTGTTGCATAGGAGGAAGTCAGATGTCCACGCGTAAAAACACCCGTGGTTGTGCTGTATTTCGACTGCTATTCAATACAGATATACACAATCGTGGATATTGCGGGGGACTCAGCCGTTTCGGCGACAGCTCTTCACGACCTTCGGTACGGCGTCTTTCGATTAGCGGCGTCGCTGACGGGTGTCGTCAGCGGAGCGTTCGTCGGAGACACCGCCGGAGCGGTCGGCAGTATCGATAGCCGTCGCTTCGGGGTGTAGCTGAGAGAGAAAGAACGTCGCAGGAAGCGGGGGATTACTCGCCCGCTTTCGACTGCCACGCGTAGTCACGACGTTTCGCCGACTTGCCGAAGCCGCACGACGAGCAAACCTTCTTCTTCACGTGGTAGGATTTCTCGCCGCAGCGACGACATTTGACGTGCGTCGTCTTGTTCTTCTTGCCCTGACTCGGGGTTCCTGCTCCCGTCATGTTGTTATCGTGACCACGTTATCGCCGCGTATAATCGTTGTGTCTTCGACTTCCTCCACGTCGAGGCTGCCGGAGACGTCGTCGTCGAGACTCTCTTCGAGTACGACGTTCATGTGCTGGTCGTAGCCCGCGAGCGTGCCGAAGTACGAGGTGCCGTCCTTCAGCTGCACGGTGACCGACTCGTTCAGAGATGCCTCGAGTACGTCGAGGGGTCGTCCGCTCATACCCTGTACGCCACCGGTTCGACTATTAAAAATACCGGATACAGCGCCGAAATCGTGGTATGGTGGGGCGAACACACGCTCTCGTATGGGGGTTCGGCGACCGATTAGCCGTCTGTCGACCGACTGCTCTCCGCTGAACCGAACAACTGGTCGAAGACGACGGCCTGCGCGCGCCGGAGATGGTTGTGGAACGTCTGTTTGGTGATGCCCATCTCTTCGGCTACCTCCGCCCCCGTCGCGCGACGAGGTGCTTCGAAGTACCCGTGTCTGTGTGCCAGTGTGAGTGCAGTGAGTTGTCTGTCGGTCAGTTTGTCGGTGACCACTGCATGAGACAGTCGGGAAGACGGTACCAGTCGGTCGGCAGCGAGTTCCATATCCGGATACAGCGACTGCACTTCCTCGGCGACTGCCTCCGTCTCGACTGTCGCCGGGAGTTCGCCGACGGTCACGAGCGCGCCATCGCGCAGTGTGATTCGCTTGGTTCGACCGCCGAACTCGTCGAAAATCGCCGAAATCGAGTCACTTTCCGTATGCGTCTCGACGTATATCGACCCGTCCGACCGTCGCAAGAGGGACGTCTCGATGACCGTCGGGAACTGTTCGAGAATCCGTTGATACGTCCGTGGGTCCATCCCAACGACGGTCGAATACTGCAGGAGCGTTCCGTCCGGAAGTTGCTCGGGCGCGTCGATACTGAAACTGACGTCCTCCGGTGAGTCGACGGCGGCGAGAAACGGCTGTGCTAACGCCTCCGACCGAAACACCAGTTCTCTCGTCTCCGTGGCGAGGACGTCACCGAGTGCGGCCCCGTCGGTATCCGCCAGCGAGAAGGGCCGAACAGCGGTTTCCTCATCAACCTGCGACTCGTCGAAGCGGACCATCTCTATCGGGGTTCAGCCGCTGTTTGGTTTAGATGTTACGCCCACCCACCCTCTGTGAGAGGTCCTCGGCCAAGATAACGTGGCTGGCGCGTTATGTGTAGACGAGAGACAGACTGGTAAGTCTAGATGGATATACCGTTATACAACGTAGTAAGGGCCGGAGGAAGCATACATTGGATTCATGGCCCGAAACGAAGCTCACACTCGATAAGTCCCTGGTCGTCCTGTCGAACAAGTGGCGGCGGCGACTGCTGCTCAAGGTCCTCAAAGACAACCCGCGGGACGAACGCGAGTTCGCAAGCGACGCGGCGAACTCCTCGGAGACGCAGGAACTCGACGCGTTACGAACGCAACTGCGGCACGTCCACCTTCCACTGCTCGAAGAGGAGGGACTGATAAACTGGAATCGAGACGACGGAACCATCACTCGGGGCGAGAATTTCGAGGAGATACGCCCGTTGTTGGAACTGATGCGGGAACACAGCGACGAACTGCCGAACGGGTGGCTTTGACCCGACTGTCGCACGCTTTTTTACCGGCGGACGAACTCCGAGAGTTTCTCGCGCAGACCGCCGTCCTCACCGAGTCGGAGGTAGTACGCGTTGCCGCCGTCCTCGTAGTAGTTGTCGATACGGCGGGTTATCTCGAAGCCGATGTGTTCGTAGAAGTCGAGTGCCTCGACGTTCGTCGTCCGCGCGTGGCAGGTGACCGTTCGGTGTTCGTCGGCGACGGTGGCGACGAGACGCTCGCCGTAGCCCTCGCCGCGAACCTCGGGAGCGACGGCCAAGAAGAGGATGTAGCCGTCGCGCCGCGTCGAGACGAAGCCGACGAGTCGTTCGTCCTCGTAGAACAGATGCGTCTTCGAGCGTCGATACGCGTCCATGAAGAAGCCGCGCCGCTGCTTCAGCACCCCTTCCTTCTTGCGGATACGCTCTTTCAGCGCCCAGGCGTCCTCGCCGTACTGGGACTGGCCCGGGTTGTCGACGCGCTGTTCGACGTTGACGCTCACTACCACACCGTAGTATAGAGGTAGTTATAAGTCCACCGTCCCGACCGACCTTCGTTATAAAGTGACAGTGATTCGAGGGTGTCATTTACCTGCAGAAGTAATTTATGTAGCACAGCGGTATTGGAAGCGGTATGGACGAGTCACGGCCGCGTGTCGACCAGCGCGTTCGCCGGACGGTACGTGAGCGCCTGCGAGACGCCGTTATCTCGGGCGTCGCCGTCGTTATCCCCCTCGTCATCACGTTCGTCGTGTTCATGGTGGCGCTCAACGCCATCTCGGAGTACCTCGACGTGCTCTCGGATTATCTGGTGCAGTTACCGTGGGCGGCGAGCGTCCCGACGGCCAGACACGTCGACCGGGAGTTGGCTATCGAACTGCTCACGCCCGCCGTGCTCGTCGCTATCGTCCTCCTCGTCGGGTTCGTCGTCGAAGGGTCGAAGTACGGTGAACGCGCCGTCGACTACTTCGACGCCGTCTTGGGGGCCGTCCCCGGGGTCGGCGCAGTGTACGAAAGTTTCAGACAGATGAGCGACGTCGTCCTCGAAAGCGACGTCCAGAACTTCCGTGAGGTAAAACTCGTCGAGTTCCCCGCCGACGGCGCGTACACGCTCGGATTCGTCACGACGGAGACGCCGCCGTCGCTCACCGACGCCATCGACCACGACGAGATGCTGACGATGTTTCTCCCGTTGGCCCCGAATCCGGTGATGGGCGGCCACCTCGTCCACCTGCCGACCTCGAAGGTTCACGACGTGGAGATGACCGTCGAGGAAGGCGTCCGCGCTATCGTGACCAGCGGCGTCGCCATCGGACCGGCCTCCGAAACCGACGTCGGCCTCTCGGAGAGTCAGTTGCGGAGTCTGTCGGCGATAGAAGCCAGCGCCGAACCGGAGTCGTCGAACTCGTCGCAGTCGTCGAACTCGTCGAACTCGTCGCAGTCGTCGAACGACAACGTTGAGGGAGACGGCGACGCCGGCGGGAACAGCGGCGGTAAAGCGACCAGCGACGGAGACGCCGCCGAAAACGACGGAAAGACGGTCGTCACGAGCGAGGACAGCGAGTAATACGTCGGCGGTCGAGTTCGACGTATGGGCTACGAACTCCGTGAACACACCGCCGACGTGGCCGTGGCCGCTGACGGGCCGACGCTCGGCGTCGTGTTCGCGTCGGTCGCCGACGGCCTCGCGGCGGCGATGGCCGACACAGTCCCCGACGACGGCGAACGCTTTTCGCTCACAGTCCGCGCCGAGAGTCGGGAGGCGGCGCTGTTCGACTACTTGGACGAACTCATCTACGAACGCGACGTACGGGAAGTTCTCCCCGTCGACAACCGCGTGACCGTCTCCCGCGGCAGCGACGGTGACAGCAACGACGACAGTGAGAGCGACGAGAACGGTGCGAGCGACAAAAAGGGTGAGGAGTGGGTCGTCGACGCCGACGCTCGCGGCGTTCCGCTCGGTGGACTCCGCGCGCGCGAGGTGAAAGCGGTCACCTACTCCGAGATGCGACTCGAAGAGACGGCCGACGGCTGGCGCGCGTACGTCGTCTTCGACGTGTGACCCCGAGTGGACTAGTTTTCTGACTCGGACGCGCTGGATTCGAGGGTCGATGCTCGAAACCATCACGGACGTTCGTCCCGATTTTCGTCGAAAACGAGTACGCACGTAGGGTTTAGAAGCGCTCGATTCGGAGTTTCATATATGAGACGCCGCACACTCCGAGCGGTGTTCGCAACCGTGGTGATGCTCGCTACGTCCGGCGTGGCGAGCGCACACGTGAAGTACGTCGTCGACGGCGGCGGCGCGGGCAACGTCGTCCGCCTTCTGGCGACAGTCGCATCCGACCCGTTGAGCGTGTTCCTGCTCGTCGGAACCGGGCTGGCCGTCGTCGTCGCCGCCGCGGGCTATCTCAGGTATCGACCCGCCGGCGACGACGTTCGCGCGTTCCGCGCGGTGATGAACGACTATCGTAACCTCGTGCCGTGGCTGCTACGCTTGAGCGTCGGCCTTCCGCTGGTCGGCGCGGGTTTCGCCGGCTACTTCTTCACGCCGCTGGTTCCCGCGCCGACCCGACTGTTCGGCGTCGCTATCGGGTTCCTCCTGCTGTTCGGGCTAGCGACGCGTCTGGCCGCCGCCGTCGGACTGCTCGGCTATCTCGTCGGGTTGGCGTTCCGGCCCGAACTGCTGCTGGCGTTCGAGTACGTACCGGCGTTCCTCGCCATTCTCCTGCTCGGTGGCGGGCGACCGAGTGCCGACCAACTCATCGCACGCATGGCCGACGACGACCGGACGCTGTACTCGCGCGTCGACCCCTTCTATCGCCGCGTCGCGGTCCCGTTCGAGCGCCGCATCGCGCCGTACCGGCCGTTCGTCCCGACGATTCTCCGGGTCGGCATGGGCCTGTCGTTCATCTACCTCGGGGTGACCCAGAAGCTGATGAACCCCGTCGGAGCACTCGCCGTCGTCGAGAAGTACAATCTGACGAGTGTCGTTCCGGTGCTCCCGGAACTGTGGGTCGTCGGCGCGGGACTCGCGGAGGCCGTCGTGGGCCTCGCGCTGCTATTCGGGGCATTTACTCGCGCCTCCTCGCTCGTCGCGTTCGGCCTCTTCACGACGACGCTGTTCGGCCTCCCGGACGACCCGGTGTTGGCGCACATCTCGCTGTTCGGCCTCGTCTCGGCGCTGCTCGTCACGGGCGGCGGCCCGTTCTCGTTCGACGCGTGGGTCGCCCGAGAGACGCGTTCGGAACGCGGTGTCACCGCGGACTGAGGTGAAAACAGGTCCGTCGGCCGAACTGTCGGCGGAGTCGACGCGAGCCAACGTATTCACTGTCGCCCGTGCTACCAACACACATGACTACCCGCGAGTTCGACGGTGTCCGCCTCGAACGTGTTCGAGAGTACGTCTGGGAGATTCCGCGGGAGGGCGAGATGCGGGTGCCCGCGCGTGTCCTCGCCAGCGAAGCCCTGCTCGAACAGATTGGCGACGACAGAACGCTGCAGCAACTGAAGAACGCGACACAGCTACCGGGAATGACGAAGCACGCGCTCTGCATGCCCGACGGACACCAAGGCTACGGCTTCCCGGTCGGTGGCGTGGGAGCGACGGATACCGAACACGGCTGTATCTCGCCGGGAGCCGTGGGTTACGACATCAACTGCGGCGTCAGGATGATGCGGACGAACCTCTCGTACGACGACCTGCAAGGGAAGGAGGAAGAACTCGTCGACGAACTGTTCCGGGCGATTCCCTCCGGCCTCGGCGGCGGTGGGGTCGTCGAATCGGGCCTCGATACGGTGAAATCGGTACTCGAACGCGGCGTCGACTGGGCGCTCGAAGCGGGCTACGCCGTCGAAGACGACCTGCTGCACTGCGAGGACGAAGGGCGACGACCCGACGCCGACGCCGATGCAGTGTCGGAGAAAGCGAAGAACCGAGGCAAAAAGCAGTTGGGAAGTCTCGGCTCCGGCAATCACTTTCTGGAAGTCCAGCGCGTCACCGACGTGTTTCGGAGCGACGTTGCCGACGCGTACGGCCTCGCCGAGGACCAAATCGTCGTACTCATCCACTGCGGGAGCCGCGGCCTCGGCCACCAAGTGTGCAACGACTACCTCCGGAAGATAGAGAAACGACACGGCGACCTACTCGCGCAACTGCCCGACCGGGAACTGGCCGCTGCGCCCGCGGGGAGCGAACTGGCTGAATCGTACTACAGGGCGATGTGCGCCGCCATCAACTTCGCGTGGGTCAACCGACAGCTGGTGATGCACCGGACCCGCGAGGTGTTCGAACGCGTCTTCGGCCGCGACTGGGAGGCGATGGAGATGCACCTGCTGTACGACGTCGCGCACAACATCGCCAAAAAGGAAGTTCACGACGTCGACGGCGACGAACGGGAACTGTACGTCCACCGAAAAGGTGCGACCCGAGCGTTTCCGGCGGGTCATCCCGAAGTACCGAAGGCGTACCGCGATGTGGGCCAGCCCGTCATCATTCCCGGAAGCATGGGCGCGGGAAGCTACGTACTCCGCGGCGGTGAGGAGTCGCTGTCGCTGTCGTTCGGGTCGACCGCTCACGGCGCAGGTCGGGTAATGAGCCGAACCCGCGCGAAAAAGGAGTACTGGGGCGAGACGGTCCAGTCGGAACTGCGCGACCAGAACAGAATCTACGTCAAGGCGCAAAGCGGTGCGACCGTCGCCGAGGAAGCGCCCGGCGTCTACAAGGACGTAGACGAGGTCGTTCGCGTCTCCGACGCACTCGGCATCGGAGACAAAGTCGCGCGAACCTATCCAGTCTGCAACATCAAAGGGTAGTCGTCGGATTCGATACGTGGTCGCCGTCCGTTCGCTCAGTCGTACCGAGCGGGTTCCGGCGAGTTCTCGTGCGACGGGATACTGACGCGCGAGTTCAGTCGTTCGAGATTCGAACAGATGCGACTGTAATCTCGGGAGGGAGCGTTAGTCATAGCGAATCACCGCCACGCGTCGACGGCGACGCACGCGGTCGTACTCATCGAGAGCCACGCGTCGTCGCGGGCGATGTCGGCGACGACGAGCGACTCCTCTCCGTCTACCTCGTCGAGCGCTGACGTCACTTCCGTGTCGGACGACTCGAAAGTACGGTCGCTCGCAGCTCCACTTCCGTCGCGTGGAGGGCGTCGGGTGTCCCGACGTTTCGGGTTTCGGGAATCCATCGTACTCCTATAGAATGGTTCCGGTGGCATACCACCACTGCCAAATAGATTAGGTAGTCGCGTCAGACAGTTTAAGACCAGAAGCCACCCGGACCCGACGGTCCGGAGGGGCTACGCGGCCCCGTTCGGCCGTCTCCGCCGATATCGACGAACTCCGAGGGGCGTCGAGGGTCGAGTTCCTCGCCGTCGGCGTATTTGACGTAGCTGAGGTAGAACGCGCGGCCACACCCGATTTGGCTGTCTTCGTCCGACTCGTCACTCGCTGCGTCGCCGGAGTCAGCACCGCCGCCGCCATCATCCGCACCGCTCGCCTCGCCCGGAATCCATCCTTTCGGTTTGAACGTCACGGAGGGGGCGTCGCTGTCGCCACAGACGAGTTCGACGCCGTCGGCGTCCTCGTACGCCTCTTCGGGCGTTGCGTACTCCCAGCCTTCGAGCGGGTACGGCGTGACCGCCTTGTCGGCGAGATACTCGTCGCGTTCGAGTTCGACGAGCGTCTCGCAGTGTGGGCAGTAGTAGGTGACGGTGAAACTCATCACTGGCGGTAGGGACTGCGGACACTTGGGTTTCGCGGCAGGTCGGCAGTACCCGGACCGACCGTGTCTCCCGGAAACTCTTTGCACCGAGGCGGAGACGTTCGGGTATGATAGACGAGACGGTCGAGGAAATTCGGGAGATGCAGACCCACAGTTCCTCCGTCGTCGCCGTCAAGGCAACGCGGGCGCTCTCGGAGCTACTCGACAGGGAGTTCGTCACCCTCGAAGAGTACGAGCGTGACCTCGAACGGAACGCGGGAGCGCTCCGACGGGCGAACCCCTCACACGCCTCGCTGTACAACGCGATGCGCGAGGTGACAGAGAGCGTCGTCGGCGAAACCGACACGGTCGACGAAGCGAAAACGCAGACGAGAGAGACGATAGAGCGCGTCGTCGAGGACGTCGAGCGTGGCAAGCGCCGCGCCGCCGAAACGGCCGCCGAGACCTTCGAAGACGGCGAGACGTTCCTCACGCACGACTACTCCTCGACGGTGTTGGAAGCCGTCGAGAGCGCCGTCCGCGACGGTCTCGAACTCACCGCCTACGCGACGGAGGCGCGCCCGCGCTATCTCGGTCGGAAGACGGCGCGAACGCTCGCTACGATGGACCGCGTCGACGCCCACCTCATCGTCGACGGCGCGTCGGGCTACGTGCTGGAAAACTGTGACCGCGTTCTCATCGGAATGGACTGCATCGTCGACGACGTGCTGTACAACCGCGTCGGCACCTTCCCGATGGTCGCCGCCGCCAACCAGGTCGGCGTCCCCGTCACCATCGTCGGTTCCGGCGCGAAGATTATCGAGGACGGCTTCCGGTTCGAAAACGAGTTCCGCTCGCCCGCCGAGGTGATGCTCGAACCCGCCGAGGGCTTTAGCATCGACAACCCCGCCTACGACGCGACGCCGATGTCGCTCATCGACGAAGTCATCACCGACGAGCAGACGCGGGAGTACTGAAGTCGAAATCGGCGCTCGGCAGTTCAGTCCAGCGCGACCCGCTCGCCGCTCAAAAACGCCTCGCGTCTGCGCTTGACCAGTTAGTCGAGCGCGATTCGCTCGCCGTTTTGGTCACTCCGTTCGATAGCGTCGAGCACCTGCTGGACTTCGTAGGCGTCCTCGAACGAGGGGTGGAACTCGCTGCCCGAATCCGCCGCCGAGAGGAACTCGTAGTTCTCGTGGACGAACGTGTGTTCCCAGCCGAGAACGTGGCCCGGCGGCCACCAGTTTTCCACGTAGGGGTCGTCTTCGTCGGTGACGAGGATGGTCTCGTAGCCGCGGTTGCCTTCTCGCAGCAACTTGAGTTCGTTGATGCGTTCGAGCGAGAATTCGAGACTGCCTTTCGACCCGTGGATGCGAATCGTGTGGTCGTTCTTGTGGCCGGTGGCGACGCGGGAGGCCTCGAACGTCCCCATCGCGCCGTTTTCGAACGCGGCTTCGGCGGTGTAGGCGTCGTCGACGGTGACGGGGCGCATCTCGTCTTCGCCGGGGACCGGGCGCTCCTCGACGAACGTTCGGAGACTTCCGCTCACCTCGGCGATGTCGCCGGCCTGCTCGCCGACGAGGAAGCGCGCGAGGTCGACGGTGTGTGCGCCGAGGTCACCGAGCGCACCGCTGCCGGCGAGGTCCTTGTCCATCCGCCACGCCCAAGGCGCGTCGGGGTCTGCGAGCCAGTCCTGCATGTAGCGGCCGTCGACGTGGCGAATCTCGCCAATCACGCCGTCGTCGATGAGGTTTTTTGCATATTGGATGGCCGGAATGAACCGGTAGTTGAACGCACAACCGGCGACGCCCGACGCGTCGGCGGCGGCGTCGCGCATCCGTTCGGCTTCCTCCAGCGTCGGTGCGAGCGGTTTCTCACAGAAAACGTGTGTCCCGGCTTCGAGCGCCGCGATGGAGGGGTCGGCGTGGAGATGGTTCGGGCCGAGGTTGTAGAACACGTCCACCTCGTCGACGACGTCCTTCCAGTCGGTGGCGGTGTGCTCGAAGCCGAAGCGGTCGGCGGCGTCCGCCAGCGCCTCCTCGTCGCGGCCGACGAGGGTGTGACGAACCACGTCGGGCGCGTCCGGGAAGAACATCGGAAGACGCGCCAGCGCGTTCGAGTGTGCCTGTCCCATGAACCGATAGCCGAGCATACCGACTGTCAGAGCCATGTGGCCACTTCACGCGGCGGTGGCTTAGGGTTTCATGTCCGTCAGTTACTTGCGAAGGTGGGTCAATCTCCGCGCATGAGCAAGCAGTCCTCCACCGACGCTCCCGACGACGCAGAACCCCCGCACCGCGAGCAGATTCGCGTGGTCGCTCTCGGCGCGGTCCGCCGCGACGACGAACTACTCGTCTTCGAAGACGAATCCGAGGAAGTCGGCACCTACTACCGACCGCTCGGTGGCGGCGTCGAGTTCGGTGAGCACAGCGTCGACGCGCTTCGCCGCGAGTTCCGCGAGGAGTTGGAAGTCGAACTGACGAAAGTCCACGAACTCGGCACGTTCGAGGACGCGTTCAGGATGAACGGCGAGGAGTACCACGAGGTCCACCGCGTCTACGGCGCGGAGTTCGTCCAGCAGTGGCCGTATCAGATGGACTCGTTCACCGCTCAAGAACCGGAAACCGGCGAGGAACTCGACTGCCTGTGGAAACCACTGACCGATTTCACCGACGGGGAAGAAACGCTGTTTCCGGAGAAGCTACCGGACGTGCTGTAGAGGGAGGAAAAAGTCGCCGTCGACTACTCCGCCCAGTACGCCTCGCCGGGCGTCGTCTCGAACACCGACCGTTGGAGCAGTTCGACCGCTTTTTCGAGGCCCTCACGCGACGACGTGAGCGAGTCCTCGTGTTCGATGGAGAGTGCGCCGTCGTAGCCGACCATCCGCAGCGTCGACACCACGTCCTTCCAGTGTTCCTCGCCGTGGCCGTAGCCGACGGTGCGGAACAGCCACGAGCGGTCCGGTTCCTCGGTGTACGAAGTCGTATCGAGAACGCCTTTGATTCGAGAGCGGTCCTCGTAGACGCGGGTGTCCTTCGCGTGGACGTGGTGAATCGCTCCGGCCTCGCCGAGATACCGAATCGCGGCGAGAACGTCGATATCCTGCCAGTACAGGTGTGAGGGGTCGAAGTTCGCGCCGACGTACTGGTTCGTCGCCTCGCGCAGACGCAGCATCCCCGTCGGTTCGTAGACGAGCATGTTCGGGTGCATCTCGATGGCGAGTTGGACTTCGTGGTCGGCGGCATGGTTCGCCAATCCCGACCAGTAGTCGGTGGCGACGTCCCACTGGTACTCGTGGGCGTCGGCATGTTCGGTCGGCCACGGCGCGGTTATCCAGTTAGGCACGTCGTCGTCCGGCCCACCGGCCGGAAGCCCGGAGAAGCAGGTAACGGCGTCGACGTCGAGATGGTCGGCGAGTTCGACCGCCTCCCGGAGTTCGGTGTCGGCCTCGTCGGCCGTCTCCTCGTCCGGGTGGAGGGGATTGTTGTGTGTCGCCAACGCGCTGATGTACATGTCGTGGCTGTCGACGAGTTCGAGGAGTTCCTCGCGGGCGCTCTCGTCGTCGAGCAGTTCCTGTCTATCGACGTGGTCGTCGCCGGGGAAGCCACCGACGCCGAGTTCGACCGCCGAGACGCCGATAGAATCGAGATAGTCGAGCGCTTCTTCGAGCGACTGGCCGCCTAAGGGGACAGTGAGTACTCCGATGTCCATGCCTGGTGCTACATTCAGCGCGTCGATAAAACTTCAGGAGGGTGCAACGGGCAGCGAGTGCCGGAGCCGGTCGTACCCTCCGAGGCAGGCGAGGTAGTACGCGATGGTAGGAACGACCAGTGCGGAGAGGAGGATTGCCGGAAGCGAGAACACGACGTTCGTAACTGCGGCTACGTCGCCGAAGGTCGTCAGCAGCACGCTTCGCCAGATAGCGAGTAGTATCGAGAGGACGAACCACGCGCCGACGAACCGGCCGACGTTCGCCAGTGACTGCGACCCGCGGCCGAACTGGACCGACAGGTAGCCAACCACCGGAAGCGCCACTCCGAGCGACAGCATCGAGGCGAGTCCCGTCGGGTCCGGTGAAGCGATAGTTGAGGCGGAGGCCCCGGCGACGAACAGACCGACGAAGCACGCGGTGGTCCGACCGAGCGCACGAATCATACGTCAAACTATCCAACAGTCGATAAATATCTTTCTGCCAACTACTCATCGGAGTACAAAAGACGGACACGCCGTGTACGGCCGTCTCCGAGTCAGGGAATCGACTCAGTCGAGTTCGGGCGTCGCTTCGGATTCGGCGTCGAGACGAATCGCCTTCCCTTCGGCCGAGGAGCGGTAGATGGCGTCGATGACGCGCTGAACCGCCAGTCCCTGTTCGACGGTGTTGCGCTCGGGTTTCTCGCCGGAGGCGACGGCGTCGAGGAACAGGCGCTGTTCGGATTTGTGGGTGTCGTTGGCCTGCGTCTGCACGTCTGTGTCGCGCAGATGGTCGGTTCCGTTCTTGCCCGTCTCGTACAGCGTCAGTTCGTGGCTCGCACGGTCGAAGCGCGCGCCGGCGTCCGACCCGCGGATGACGAACTCGTCGTTCGTCGGTCGGTTCGTCGCCCACGCGACTTCAAGCGAGATGGTCTGTCCGTCCGCCGAGCGGATGAAGGCGCTCGCGGAGTCGTCGACGTCGAACCCTTCCGGACCGATGTCCTCGCCCCACATCTCGACGAACGCGTAGTCGTCTTGGTTGCCGAACTGCGAGCGCGTGACGCCCGACACTTCGACGATTTCGGGGAAATCGAGGAAGTAGAGCGCGAGGTCGATAGCGTGGACGCCGATGTCGATGAGCGCGCCACCGCCGGCGATGTCTTTCGAGGTGAACCACGACCCGCGGCCGGGAATGCCACGTCGACGGACGTAGTTGGCCTCGACGTGCTGCATCTCGCCGAACTCGCCGTCGCGCTGGTAACTTTTGATAACCTCGACGGGGTTCGCAAAGCGGTTGTTGAAGCCGACCATGCAGAGCGCGTCGGACGCCTCGGCGGCGGCAGCGATACGCTCGGCGCTCTCCAAGTTGTGCGCGAGCGGTTTCTCCAACAGTACGTCGATACCGGCGTCGAGCGCCGCGACGGCGTACTCCTCGTGGAAGCGGTTCGGCGTCGTCACGATGACGGCGTCGACGTCGTCGAAGAACTCGTGTTTGTCGTCGTACGCTTCGACGCCGTACTTTTCGGCGAAGCGTCGTCGGGCGTCGGCTTGGATGTCCATGCCGCCGACGAGCGTCGCGCCCAAATCCGTCAACCGGTCGGCGTGGTAGTGGCCGATGTTACCGAGGCCAACTACCCCGACCCGTACTGGCGTGTCCGAAGTCATTCTCTACTCCTCGTTTACTACAACACGTGTTAAGCGTCACGTTCCATGTGTTGTCAGTACAACTGACGCTCGCGTTCCTCCCGCTCTTCGTCCTGTTGCTTCTGCTCTTTGATGCGCCGTCTGCCGCGCAGGAACTGTCGCCCTTTGGGGATGATGATGTTCTTCAGGTCCAAGACGAACGACACGATGCCGTACGCCCAGAAGAAGAACAGAAGGGTCACCATCCCGATGTACAACAGTCCGAGTTCGTTGACCATCTGTGGCTGGTGTCGCTGTCAGTTCGTGTTCAGTCGTCGCTCTCTGCGCCGGTTTCGGTGACGTTCTCCGCGCTGGTCAACTGAACCAGTCCGTGCTGGAGCGCCTCACCCGACGCGGTGTCGAACAGGTGAATCTTGCTCCGGTCGAGCACGACGTCGAACTCCTGGTCTTCGGTGATGTCGCTGTCGGGGTCGACGCTCATCAGCAGTTGGTTCTGTTGGGCGGACTCGATGTCCATCCCGGTTCCCTCCTCGTCCAGCAGCAGGTAGACGAAGATTTCGTCACCCATCGGTTCGAGCACGTCAGTTATCGTCTCGACGGTCATCGACTGGTGTGCAACCGACCCCGACTCGCTGGCGGGGTAGACGTCCTCCGGTCGGACGCCGAGGGTGATTTCCTGACCGACTTCGACACCCATCTGCGCGGGGTCGAACTCGATTTGGACGCCGGTATGATGTTCGAAGCCCTGCTGGGTGACCGTCCCGTCGAGGAAGTTCATCGACGGCGACCCGATGAAGCCGGCGACGAACAGGTTCTGCGGTTCGTTGTAGCAGGTCAGCGGCGGGT
>NZ_LOPU01000031.1 GCF_001469955.1 Haloprofundus marisrubri
TGCCCGCTGTCGATAACGGCGATACGGTCGGACATCGTCATCGCCTCCGCCTGGTCGTGAGTGACGTAGATGATGGTCGTGTCCAGTTCCTTGTGCAGACGCTGCAGTTCGGTCCGCATGTGGACGCGTAGTTTCGCGTCGAGGTTCGCCAGCGGTTCGTCCATCAGGAACACGTCGGGGTTCCGGACGATAGCGCGGGCGATAGCGACGCGCTGGCGCTGGCCGCCGGACATCTCGTCGGGCATGCGTTCGAGCATTCCCTCCAGTTGGACGATGTCGGAGGCGCGGTCGACGCGCCGGTCGATTTCCTCCTTCTCGTAGTCGCGGAGACGGAGGCCGAAGCTGATGTTGTCGTAGACGTTCATGTGCGGGAACAGCGCGATGTTCTGGAACACCATCGCTACCCCACGGTCTTTCGGCGGCAGTTTCGTCACCTCGCGGCCGCCGATGTGAATGGTCCCCTCCGTCGGGATAGTGAGACCTGCAATCATCTCCATCGTCGTCGACTTGCCACATCCCGACGGACCGACGAGGCAGACGAACTCCCCGTCTCGGATGTGTACGTTCATGTCGTCGACTGCCGTTACGTCGTCGTATCGTTTCGTTACGTGTTCGAGTTTTACGTCTCCCATTGTCTTACTCCTTGAGTGCCCCGGACGTGAGGCCGCTGACGATTTTCTCCTGTGCGACCATGACCAGAATGGCCATCGGTAGCACGCCGATAATACTCGCTGCCGCCATCAGGTGGTATGGCGTGTCGTACTGTCCCTGCAAGCCGATGATACCCGCGACGAGCGGGGCCCAACTGCCGGGTTCGCCGTTGTTCATCAGGAACGAGAAGAAGAACTCGTTGTAGACGCTGATGAACGTGAGCACGCCTGCGGTCGCCACGCCGGGTGCCGACAGCGGGATGATGACGCGGAACAGTGCGCCGAGTCGCGTCGTCCCTTCGACGCGAGCGGCGTCCTCCAACCCGTCGGGAATCTGTCCGTAGAAGGTCGTGAGGATGAAGATGGACAGCGGCATGAACAGCGCGCTGAACGGTAGCACCATCGCCCCCGGCGTGTTGTACAGTTCCGGGAAGCCGACGGCGAGACCGGTGAGGGGAATGGGAATGGCCACGTTCCCCGTAAACAGGTCGTACAGCGGCAGCAGGAACGCCGCCGGTGGGAAGTACGAGATGGCGAGAATGGCGAGCATCAACGGTCCGCGTCCGGGGAACCGGAGACGACCGAAGACGTAGCCTGCGAGACTCGCCAGCACCAGCACGATGACCGTCGTGAGGATGCCGAGCACGAAGCTGTTGAACATGAAGATGTGGAACGGCACCCGTTGGAACACGACGATGAACGACTCGACGTTCAGCGTCCCACCCGGCGGGTAGAGGCCGACGTTCTGCAGCGCCCGTGGCGGCGTCAGCGACAGCACGAGCAGCCAGTAGAACGGGAACAGCGTCGTAAGCAGGAAGAACGCGGTCACGATGTAGAACAGCCCGCGGTACGTCCGCTCGGGGTTCTTAATCGAACTGCTGACCCATCGGCTGAACGGCCCGCGCTTCAGTTCGCGGTCGCCACCCGTGCCGATGGTCGTCGAGTCGCCGGTCTGTGGTTCGCTTCCCATCAGAATCCACCTCCTTCAGCGTCGGCGAACTTCACGATGTAGACGGACACCGCGATGCCGATGATGGCGGCTGTGATGAACGCGACGGACGCCGCGGTCCCGTACGCGCGTTGGTTGAAGCTCGTGACGACGAGACACGACAGCGACGGCACCGTCGTACAGGCCGCCGTCGTCTCGATGATACCGTAGACGCGCATCGCCGCGATGGTGCGGAACAGCATGGCGACCAGCACCGTCGGCAGGATGAGCGGCATCGTAATCATCTTGAACTGCTGCCACTTCGACGCACCGGCGACCCGGGCGACGTCGTACAGCGAGCGGTCGATACTCTGCAGACCGGCGAGGATGAGCAGCGCCATGAACGCCGAGGTCTTCCAAATGTCGGCGACGATGATGATGGTCGTCGCGTCCACCGTGTTCGCAAGCGGCGTCGTGCCAATCCACGTCAACTGGTTGAGCAGCGTCGGGTTCTGACTGGTTCCGATGAGGAAGCCGATTCCCGGTTGGAACAGCAGGTAGAAGATCATCCCCTGAATGACGATGGGCACCGCCCACGGGATGATGATAGCGACGCGAACCCAGCGCCGACCACGGAAGTCCTGGTCGAGCACGAGCGCCTGTCCGAAGCCGACGATAGTCTCGAAGAAGACGCTCACGACGGTGAACACGAGGGTCACGCCGAGCGCACTTGCAAAGATACCGTTCGGTGTCAGCGCCGTCGGCATGAACGCCGACGGGAGCGCGTACGTCTTCTGGTTAGTGAGCAGTTCTACGTAGTTCTGGATGCCGACGAACTCTCCGAGGTTGGACGCCCCCGACAGTGCGTCCGCGAAAAGCGACATCCCGAACGTCGTGACGAGCGGATACACCGCTATCACCAGCAGCAACAGCAGTGCCGGTGCGAGCAACAAGTAGGCGTATGCCGTCTCGCTCAGGTTTTCCATCCAGCGGACTGTGCTGACGTACGGTCCCGACCGAGACCTGTCGCCTACAGTCCCCTGTGATTCCTGTTCTGTGGCCATTGGTAACAAGTATAAACTGGGGGGAAGTCCCTTAGGCGTTCTGTTCGATTTGCTCGAGGCTGGATTCGAGGCTCGACATGGCGTCTTCCGGCGACTTCTGCTGAGCGTACGTCGAGTTGACTTCCTGGTAGATTTGCTGGGACTCGCGCGGCCAGACAGCCGTCACGGGACGCGGGACGGCGTTCTCACCGGCGACACGCAGCTGTTCGAGGTATCGACCGATAACGGGGACCTCCGCCGCACGGTCGGAGTTGAGCAGTTCCGGCTTCGGCGGAATCCACCCGAGAATCTCGAACATCCGGAGGTTGAACTCGTCGGTCATCATCGCTTGGATGACGGCCGCGGCAGCGTTCTTCTGCTCGCTGCTGGAGTTCGGGTTCATCGAGATGTGCCAGCCACCGAGCGCGGCGGACGGGCCGCCGGTGCCTTCGTACTGGGCTTCGTCGGGCGTCACGGCGTACGGAATCGGCATCACGCCGAGGTTCTCGCCGTAGTTCTCCTCTGCGCCGTTCTCGACGATGGAGTACGGCCAGTTACGCAGCGCAACGGCGTTGCCGTTGTCGAACGGCGCTTTCGAGGGGTCCTCCTGCCACTGCAGCACTGCTTCGGGCGAAATCTTCTGGTAGCCCTCCAAGGAGTGCTCGTCGTCCTGTCCGTGGATGAACGTCCGAATCATGCGGATGGACTGGAGAATCGGCTCCTCGTTGACCGTGATGGGTCGGTCGCCGACCGGTCCGAACAGGTTGTCGTGGTCGCCGAAGTACGCCCCTCCCCAGCCGGTGATGAACTCGTTGAAGTCACAGCACGACAGGCCCTCGTAGGCCGCCGCCTGGAAGTTGAAGCCCATTTCGACGTCGTCGCTCTGGGAGACGACGTCGGCAATCATGTTGTTGAACTCTTGCCACGTCATCGACTCCGTCGCCCAGTTCTGGCCTTCGGGGTCGTAGCCGGCTTGGGTGACGAGGTCCTTTCGGTACTGAATCGTCGGGAAATCGGGGAACAGCGGAATCGCGTACAGGTCCCCGGAGTCGGGGTCCTTCGCAGTGTCCACGCTGGCCCCGAAGTAGTTGTCCTCCACCTGCGAGACCATCTCGCTCGGCAGCGACTGCCCGAGGTTCTGGAGTTGCTCGCGGACGATGAACGGAATCGTCCACCCGCTGTCCGTCATCAGAAGCGTCGGCTCTTCCTGACCGGAGTTGAGCCACGTCTGATACTGGTTCTGACGGTCGTCGGTTACCTGTGAGCCACCGAGGATGTCGATGGAGATGTTCTCCGGCAGACCCGCGTCTCGGAGAATCTGGACGACTTGGTCGGAGTTGTCGGCGACACGCGAGTCCGCCGCCCACTGGACGGTGACGTCGTTGCTTACCGAACTCGGGTCGAGTTGTTCGGCGCTGCCGTTGCCGCCACTGCCGTTTCCACCTCCGCCGCCGTTTCCACCGTCTTGGCTCTGGATACACCCGGCAAGACCCAGTGCGACGCCGGATGCACCGGCAGCCTGCACGAATCGTCGTCGGGAGACACCACTTCGTCGCTTCGACTGGTCACGTGAGTCAGCATCGACCATTACAGTTTGTCTTCTTGGCAGAGGACTTATTTATAGCTTCGGCACAGTTACTACCTCTGTTGTAGTGAATTAACTGTCACGTGGATATCGCGGCGTACGAGGCCGCTGTCTGTCGTTTTAGCTGTTGTTAACGAAACACCTACCGCGTCAATCTCGGTATTCTGAGCGTTAGGCTGCGGTTCAGTTTTTGTGTGCAACCGGCCAGTGAGGTGTCTTCGGTGACTCGATTCGCTCCATTTCCGTGTCCGTGAGACGCACGTCGAGCGCCTCGACGCTCTGTTCGAGGTGGTCGATGCTCCGCGGGCCGATTATTGGCGCGGTGACGACGGGTTTGTGTAGCAACCACGAAAGCGACACCTGCACCGGCGACGTCCCCTTCTCGTCGGCAATAGCACGAATCTCGTCGAGCACCGTCCAGTTCTCGTCGGTGAACCGCTCTTGTGTGTATTCGTCGGTGTCGGCGCGGAGGCCTTCTTCGACGTCACCGTCGCGTTCGTACTTGCCGGTCAGGAACCCACCTGCTAGCGGCGACCACGGTATAACGCCGACGCCCTCACCCTCACAGACCGGGAGCAGATTGGCTTCCTCGTGGCGGTCCACCGCGTTGTACTCCGGTTGCATGCAGGTAAAGCGCTCGTACTCCTCGATGTCGCTTTTGTACAGCGCCTTCGTGAACTGATAAGCTGTCATCGTACTCGCGCCGATGTACCGTACTTTCCCCGTTTCGACGAGGTGATTCAGCGCGGAGAGCGTCTCCTCGATGGGCGTCTCGTCGTCCCAGCGGTGAATCTGGTAGAGGTCGATGTAGTCGGTTCCCAAGCGTTCGAGACTCGCCTCCGCTTGGTCCAAGATGTGTTTTCGGGAGAGTCCCTGCCCGTTCGGGTAGTCGCCCATCTCGCCGAACACTTTGGTTGCGACGACGAGTTCGTCGCGGTTGCGTCCCTCGATTGCCTTCCCGACAATCTCCTCGCTCTCGCCGTGCGAGTAGACGTTTGCGGTGTCGAGAAAGTTGATGCCGAGGTCCAGCGCCCGGTGGATGAGTTCGATACTCGCCTCCTCGTCGTTCATCATCCACTCCGCGCCCGACCCGAAGTTCATACAGCCGAGACAGAACCGAGAGACGTCCAGTCCCGCCGTTCCGAGTTTCGTGTACTCCATCTCCGTCATACGTCACCTTCGACCACGGACGGCAAAAGTGTGGAGGCGCCGATGAATCACGGAGACGTCGCCGTGGAATAGGTGAACACGGCAGAACCCTCAAGTCATCGCGGCAACCACTCTCGGGCATGTCACTGTTCGACACCGTTCGCCGTCCCGAGTACACCGGTGAACGACGATGCTGGCCGTGTACTGTGGTTAACGCGGCCGTTATCGCTGTCGTCTGCCTGCTTCTCGCTCCGTTTTCCTACGGCATTTCGCTTCTCGTCGGCGCTGTCGGCGTCGGCCTCGTCTATCTCCGCGGCTACGCGGTTCCGTTCACGCCGACGTTCGCGCCGAAACTCGTCGCGCGTCTCCCCGTCGACTTCGGCCCGACGTACGCCGTCGGCGAGGAGAGCGGCAGTCTGAGCGACGTCGGTGTCGACGACCGCACGGACTCGGCATCGAACACGAGGAGCGACAAGAACGCCGAGAACGTCGAGAACGACACGGAAGGCGGCGACGACTCCGGTTCCTCGGAGGACACCGAGGACTCCGAAGACTCCGAGAACGCCGAGACGCGCCGCTCCGACGCGCTGACCGACGACGATATCGACGGCGACGTTCTCGTTAGAGAACTCGCAGCGGCGGGCGTCTTCACCGAGAACGGCGAACTGTACCTCACCGACGCGTTCGTCGACGAGTGGACCGACGAGATGACCGGACTGCGCGAGGCCGACCGGGAGACGCTCGCCGCGGCGGCCGCCGACGCGATGCCCGCGAAGGCGACGTGGACCCTCGACGACGACTGGGTCGTCCTCGACGCCGACGGGGCGAAGACGTGGCTCACCGAATCGGTAGCGATTGCGGAGACGAGCGCCGTGCGAGCGCTTCGCTCCCACGACGTCGACGATGGCGTGGCCGCGCAGGCGGCGAATCCGCTCCGGATGTTCCTGCCGGAGTGTCCCGTCTGTGGCGGGGGCGTCGTCGAGACGACGGTGAGAAACTGCTGCGGCGGGACGATGGGCGTGTACGACTCGCCGGATATCGAGGTACTCGCCTGCGAGTCGTGCGACGAACTGCTGTACGAGTTCTGAACGAAGAGGAGGAAACTCAGTCGTCCGTCTGTTGTTGCGCGCCGTCGCGGAGGCGGTCGGCGCGGCCCGGCGGTTCCTCGCGGCCGATGCGGATGTCTTGGCCTTCGATGTCTTCGAGCGCCGCGACCAACCCGCCGACGTGGACCGGGCCGTCGTCGGTTTCGACGATGAGCGACGCGACTTCTTCGGTGTCCTCGAACGCGAGGTCGACGACCCGGCCTTCGACGACGACGGGGTCGCCCGTCTCGATGTCGCGGCCCTCGACGGTGGCGTAAAAGTCACCGTCGAGGTCACGGATATCCTTCACGGCGCGGCGGATGGAGGCGTAGCGCCGGGGAAACGGACGGTCCTTGCCGTCGGCGGCGACGGTGTCTGCGGTCGTCCAGAGGACGGTGCCGAAAAAGCCCGAAACCAGAAACCCGAGCGCCGAGCGGTTGAAGATGACGCCGTAGCGGTCCCGGTCGTCGCGGAGGGCGTCTTGGGTCGCGTAGATGGAGTACTCGCCGTCGGCGACGGCCAACACGGGCGTCGTGATGCCGCGACGGGTGCGTGCGGTGGTGCAGACGTCCATATAGTCGAACTCGGCGGGGTCGGGCGCTTCAGACGCCGGCGTGACGAGAAGGTCGATGCTGACGCCGGCGTCGGTCGCCTCGACGAGGTCGTCGTGGAATCGCTGGAGGAGGTCCGGCGTGAGCGAGAGTACGAGTTCGAACTCCGCGGAGTCGATAATCTCCTCGATGTACCGGAGAATGGTTGACCGCGATTTGACGAGCGACACCGCCTCCGTCTCGCGTGCAGGAGCGGTGTACCGCGCGCCGAGTTCCTCGACCATCTCGGAGAACGAGTCGCGGAAGTTGCCGAACGCGTTCTCGGGGTCGACGGCGACGATTTTCATCGGCCGCGACTCCCGGAGTTCGACCAACCCCCGGTCGGCGAGGCTCCGAACCGTGTCGTACACCCGCGGTTGCGGGATGTCGGTTCGGTCGGCGATTTCGCTCGCGGTCAACTGTCCGTGTTCTAAGACGGCGAGATACGCGTCGATTTCGTACTCGCCGAGGTTGAAGCGCTCGCCGACGCGCTCCATCGTCAGTCGAAGGTCATCGACCATGATAGTTTGGCCACGCTCCGCACGTAAGTGATTTACTATAAGACGAGTAGCACGCAGTTCCGAAACGAGGTTGTCTGCGGGTGCTTAGACGTTCCAGACAGCCACTCATCAACGTTCTGGTCCGGATGTCGTCCCGCTAGCACGTCGCAGGCGAGCGGGTCGCGTCCTCGTTCACATGTACATTCGGTCCTCTGCGGTGTCGCTCTCGCGGGTGTCGATGCGCTCGGCCAGTTCGCCGTAGTACTGCCGGACGCGTTCGGCGAACGCTTCGAGCGGGCCGATGTCGATGCCGAGGTCGTACACGTCGTCGACGGCGTCGAGCAGTCTGAGTGCGGCCTCTACGTCGGGAACTTGCGCGTGGACGGGTGTGACGTAGACGCAGACGCCGAGCGGCGAGGAGAGTCCTCGTTCGACGAACGCGGCGTTCGTCCCGTCGAGAAAGCCGTTGCCCATCGCGGGCACGTCGGACTCTCCGAGTCTGGACTCGCGGTAGTCGTCGGTGGCGATGTAGAACGTTCGGTGTTGTTCGGGACCGTGCGGCACCGGCACACCAGAGAGAATGGCGACTTCCTCAACGTCTGCGGCCTCCGTCCAGTCGAGAATCGCGTCCGAGAACGTCTTGCCCGCCGTCGCCGGGACGAACAGTTCGCTGACGAGTACGGTCAAATCGAGGTCGGCCCGCGAAAACAGTCGCGTGTGGTGTCTTGGTCGGCCGTTCTCGAACGGTGTAATTGCCGGGAGACCCTCAGCGACGATGTGGCCCGTCTCCTGCAGGTCGAGGTGGTCGACCAGATAATCGACGGCGGTCAGTCCGGCAAGGCCGAACGTCGAAAAGCCGGCGAGAAGCGTTTCGCTGGGGTCGGTTTCGTGCGAGACGTGGAAGTCCAACGACGGCTGGGGAGCGGACATACAACAGAGTCCGTCGAGCGAGGATTTAGCGGTTAGCCGCCCGCGAGCGAGTCGTCGGCCGCAGGCGAGTGGCTGTGGGACTGCGGGACGTTCGCGTGTTCGCCGGAGGAGAACGTTTTTTCACGTTGCCTGAGTCACGTTGTTCAATGATAGCGGGTCGAGTATCGACGGTCCTCCAGGTGGTTCTCCAACAGACGACCACGACGACCACCCCCGAGAGCACCGACAACACCGCCCAGGGGTTCGGCGAGTTCCTTGCGAGTCTCGCTCCCGAGTGGGTACAACAGCTTCCCGGCTGGCGGTTCGTCCTCGCCGTCCTCATCCTGTTGGCGGGCGTCTACCTCTCGAAACTCGTCGTCCGACTGCTCGGCCGTCCCGTCGCCAAGCGGTTCGCCCGGCAGAGCGTCGCTCAGATGGTGTTGTCGGGTGTCCGAATCGTCGTCATCCTCATGTCGGCGTTCGTCTCGCTCGGAGCGTACGGAGCTACGCTCCCCGACATCGTCGTCTTCGGGACGGTGTTCTCGGCGGTGGTCGGTATCGTGCTCGCGCCCATCATCGGCAGCGTCATCAACGGGCTGTTCATCCTCGCCGATCAGCCGTACGAAATCGGCGACATGATAGAACTCGACACCGGAGAGCGCGGGTTCGTCGAAGAGATTACGATTCGCTACACCAAGATGTTCACACTCGACAATACGTTCTTGGTGCTGCCGAACTCCTCGGTCCGCGAACGCGACGTGGTGAACTACTCCGCCGAAGACAAGCGGACGCGACTCACCCTCAACATACTCGTCACCTACGAGTCCGACATCGAAACCGCGCGACGACTCATCGAACGCGCCGCACAGAACTGTGAGGACGTCATCGAAGGCGGTCCCGCCATCCGTATCGGCAGCGCCCGCTACCCGGCGAAGCCGACCTGTTATCTCGACAGCTACGGCGACCACGGCATCGTGCTCACGCTGCGATACTGGGCGAAACAGCCCTACAAGATGCTCACCGTCCGCTCGAAGGTCCAAACGCGAATCAAGACCCTGTTCGAGGAGTCCGACGCGACGCTGAAGTTCGCGTACCCACACCAGCATCTCGTCTTCGACGAGACCAGCGGCACCGCGAACGTCAACGTCGACAGTGGACGGTGGCGGTCGTTGCCCGGCGACGGCGAACGCCTCTCGAACCCCGATGACCCCTCCGGGCCGAACACCTGAGTTCGGCCGGCTACTTAGTGTTCTCCGACCCGCTCGCTACGGATACGGATGAAACGGCGCGTCCAGTCGGGGGTCGAAGCCGAGGTCAGCCGGGACGTTCCGCGCTCGGTCGCCGAAGAACGTCTCGCCCGTGAAAAGCGGTTGCGCCTCCGGGGCGACGACTCTGACCGCCTCGAATCCCAGTTTCGCCACGTCCGGCGTCGTGACACGAGCGGCGTACGTGTCGACACCGGCGGTCGACGCGCGTGAGACGACCGTTTCGAGTTCTTCGACTCCCGACAACTCCGCCGTACCAACGTCGTCGGCGCGGACTCGTCCACTCGCGTCGACGAACCGTCTCGCCGCTCTCGGGAAGTCGGCATACTCGCCGATAGCGCCGCTCTCACCGGCCGCTCGCTCCGGACCCATCGCCCGGAGTTCGGTCCAGTTCTGCAGCGCCTCCGCCAGTGCCGAGCGAGCGGCCGCCGCCGCATCCAAGTCTGCACCCGACCCGACGGCGAAGCGTGGCCAACTCTCCGCCTCGTCACCGTCGCCGCCCTCTCTGTGGACCGCGGCGGCGACGACGGGCACGTCGATATCCTGCGTCACGAGCAGCGGCGTCACCGACAGCGATTCCGCGCGTGCGCGGCCGACCAACGTCTCGAACCCGTCGTCGTCGACGACGAGTTCCAGCGGGTCGAACGTCGAGTACCACGCCAGCATCGTCGCGTCGCGTTCGAGTACCTCGTACAGGCCCGACAGACAGGCTTCGGCCGTCGAGTTGCCGAGTCCCAACCCTGTGGTGATGGCCGGTTTGTGTCGCTCGTTCGGTGGCGGGAACTGGACGAACTCCGCAGGCAGCGAGACGCGCTCCTCGGAACCGAGGTCGACGCCCTCGACCCATGGAATCGACTCGTCTCTGCTCACCGTCTCCCAGCCGTCGGGACGGACGAACCGCCGCGGCGACACCGGATTCGCGCGGTTGGTCTCGGAGGCGGTGACGAACTCACTGTTCCGATAAACGCCCGCACAGTAACGCTCCAGCGCCTCGCCGAGCGCTTTCATGAACGCGGGATTCCAGTCGGCGTCGACGCCCGCGGCGAACTCGGCGGCCCGCGCGTCAGAGAAGACGGTCGTATCCGCCGTCTGAGCGAAGTAATATGGAACTGGAAACGACTCGCGTTCGCCAACGCTGCGCACGAGTCCGACTCGGTCGTCGAGTGCGCGCTCGGCACGGGCCAAGGAGTCGTCTACGTCGGCGTCGCGGTACGCAAGCGAGAGCGTTCGGTCGCGGGAGTCGGCGCAGTCGCATCCGGGTGCAGGATGGAACTCCCGTTCGGGGCCGGGAACTTCGACGACTGTCCCGGCGATGTCGTCGCCCGAGAGCAGTGAAACGGCGCGACGACCGGCGACGGCACCCGCGAGGCGGACCGCGGCTCTGTCACCGCGTGGTCTCTCGGCGGCGTCGTCGTCGAGATTCGAGGCGACGCGGGCGCGGAGGCAGTGAAAACAGCCCGAGTCGGCGTCGAAGAGAGACACGGAGGCGTCGAGCGAGGCGAGCGGATGACCACCGACGCCGCCGACTTCGACGGCGACCCAGCGCTCGCAGCGGTCGTTCGCCCGTGCGAACGCGTCGCTACCGGCGGGTGCGACGACGGCGGCGAAGTCGAACTTCGAGAGGGCGTCCGTGGTCGTCTCCGAAACCTGTGCGTCGATGTCCGCGAACGCTGCGCGGAGCGACTCCGCGGCGGGACCTGACCCGACGAGACCGACGTGCATGCGTCGCTAAATGCAACAGCGGAAAGAAAAGGCGTCGTTCGGCGAGACGGATTCGTGAGTGGACGGCGTGGATGCGGTACGGCCGCTGTCGATGCAAGCCACAGTACCGCGTGCGAGGCCGTGAGGCCGAGTGCGCGGCTTTTTGGTACAGATTTTCGCGGGGTTCGAGCACCGCAAAGCGGCGTGAGGACCTCGCTAAAAAGTGGTTTAGTTGAGCATGCTCATCGCAACGCTGGCGAGTTCGTCGCCGTTCGCGCCGCGGAGTCGGTCGTCGCCGAGTTTCAGACGGAGACGCGGGCGGCCGACGTCGATGGGGACTTTCTCGGTGTCGATGAGGCCCATGTCTTCGAGTTTCGTCTTCGTGCGCGAGAACGTCGCTTTCGAGGCGATGCCGACGTCTTCGCCCCACTTCGAGATGTCGTACAGCAGCACGTCGTTCTTCGCGGCGATGAGCAGACTGATAGTCACTTCGTCGAGGCCGTCGCCGTCACCGCGGGCGGTCTCCAGCGACGCGAGTACGGCGTCGAAGTCAGATTCGGCCTGGTCGCTGATTTCGGTTCCGAGCGTGTCTCGAACTCGCGAAATCGGGGGCGTGCGGAGTTTGAAGTCGGGCGACTCCTCCCACAGTGTCTCGTACGTGTCGAGCGCCGCGTCGACGAACTCGGCGTCCTCGGTGGTCAGTGCGGCGACGCGGTCGTTCGCGGTGACGAGCGCCATCACGGCGTCGCTAGTGACGAGCAGCGCGTTGTCTATCTCCTCGTCGGTGGTGCGCATCGACAGGACGCCCGCGTCGATGAGGTCGGCGGCGTTGCTGGCGACGATGAAGTCACCCATCACGTCTTTCAGGATACCTTCGTCGGCGACCATCCGAACGGTCGGGAGGTCGGTGTCGACGGCGGTGGCGACGGCGATGAGTTCTTCGACCGCCTCCGCGGACGGGTCGACGACGAACAGGTCGTCGTCTGCGTCTTCGAGTGCGGCACGGAGAATATCCTCTATTTGTTCTTCGAGTAAATTCGAGGCCATATTTCTGTGGTGATAAACGACAGGCGATTATTTAATATTAACGCTACCTTTCAGTTGGATTCGCTCGGGTCGTCAGAACGGTTTTAGTCGTGTGTAATGTCATAGAATTTACATTTTTCGTAACTGTTAACTATCACCAAGGCACATGAGATATTTGATATGTCAGGGGAGCGTTCTGAGCGTCGGTACACTGGTTCGTCCGCTATCGTGTTTCTCGCCCGGCACCCGCGTGCCCTCGTCGCCTGTGTTGCGCTCGTCGCAGGAGTAGCGACACAGGGAACGGTCGGCGCGGAGTTGGTGTTAGAGCCGTCCGGAGGCCACAGTGCTACCGCCGGCCCGTAGAGTCGTTCGGTTACTCTCGAAGCACGTTCGCTAACTCGTCTGACCAGTGGATATCGCCGTCGTAGACGATTGGCGTGTTGGCGAAGTCCAGAAAGTCGCACAGTGCCTCCCGTTGGAGTTCGTACGTGCCTGCCGACCCGTACAGCCGTGAGGTGTCGTTCGACGTGACGTGTGTCTGGAAGTAGCCGCCGTTTATCCAAGGTGAGCGAACGTCGTAGTTGAGTTCGAACCGGTCGGTATCGAGTTGTGTGAGTTCGACGTCCGAGGAGACGTAGTTTTCCGACTGGGCGAGCACGTGCGTGCCGTCACCGACGACGGCGTAGTCTTTGCCGGTCATGATACGCCGTCGGGCCATCTGCATCGCCCGCTCGAAACAGAACCCGTGGACCAGAAGGCGGGCGAACATCGTGCCGACTTTCGCCGCCTGACTGTCGACGACCCGGTTGAACGTCACCGCGCCGGTGACGCTTCCTTTTTTCACGAGTCCGATTCCCTCGTGGAACGACCCGCACGCGTTCAGGAAGAACGTCTGGGCGTTCGACTCGGCGAGCGACGACGCCGACAGGTTCCCGTCCGGACAGCGTAGCCCCGCCCGGTCACAGTGGCCGATGTAGTGGACGAAGTCGTGCGGCGTCTCGAACACCTCGGCGAGTTCGTCGACGGAGAGGTGTTCTCGGACTTTGATATCGATATCGAGTTCTTCGGCCCGTTCGCGGTAGATTCGGGCGGCTTCGGCGTACTCGTCGTCCATCCCACGGTCGTTGAGGATAGCGACGACGGAGATGGAGTTGCCCGCTCGGTCAAGGAAGTCGAAGCGGTTCTCGTACGCCTCCGGGACGCTCTTGAACACGTCTATCGGGACGCTGCCGGCCAGCCAGCCGTGCGTACGACCCGGGCCGAGTTTCGGGTTCGTGAGGTCGACGGCGACGGCCTCTCTCTCCGACGATTTGACGCCGCGGTAGAAATCGTCGAGCGAGCGTGAGAGCCGTTCGCCGCCGTCGAGCGGCGTCGACTCCGGCAGGAAGATGTTCGGAACGTTCTGGAGGAGGTACGGGAGCGTCTTCGCGTGCGACATCGTCGGTTCGACGTACATCGACAGATGCCACTCGGGTAACTCGTCGGAGATACGCTCGAACGGAACGTCGAGATACGTGTTCAGCCGGTGCGACACCGGTGCGGCGTACAGCGCGTCGGTGTCGAGCGCGAACTCCGAGAGGAGGTCTAGTTCCGCGAGGTCGGTGCCGTGTGGACCGGCGTTTCTCACGAGACAGTCCAACAGGAACGTCCGTCGCAACAGCGCCGCCGTCTCGTACTGGAACGACGGGAGTGAGGGCAGTTCGTGGACTCGGCCGGCGCTCTCGATGCGTGGCGTCGCCCCCGACTCCACGGAGACGTTCGCGCCGAGGTAGTGCGCCAGCGACGACGCCGGAAACAGATACTCCAAGTCCGGCGGGAGGCGGAGTTCTATCTCCGTCTCCTCGCGGCGTTCGGCGACGACGTCCGGAATCGACACGGACTCACCGAACTCCAGACGGGGCGGGTGGTCCCGCATCGTCGGATACGACCGGTCGGCGGTGGTCGTCCGGTGTCCGGACGGGAACTGCGAGAGCGCGGTTGCGACGCCCTCTATCGTCCGCGGGACGACGACGGTCTCTGCGGGTTTCTGAGTTCGACTGCGGAAGCCGAGCGTCACCGTCGTCGGTTCCGGAAACGAGAGCACCGACGCCTCGTAGTTCGGTTTCTCCAGACGGGCGGGACCGGAGAACGCGACGTACACCAACATGTTCGCGTCGACGCGAACGACGTACTCGTCGGCTGGAAGCTCTATCGGGCCGACTTCGCTGGCGAGTTCGAAGCTGTGGCCTTCGTCGGTTTCGGCTACCAGAAACACCGGTGGGAACTGCAACCGTGTCGTCCGCCCCGAGATACGCAGGTCGTGGTCGCGGGGCATCGTCGGCCCGTCGGCCGACTCCGTCCAGCCCTCAGTGACGACGTCGATACTGGTCTTCGAGGAGTCAACGGCTTTGATTCCTTGTTCGGTCGACTCCACCGAAATCATGTAGGATACGAAGATTGATGCCCGGCGACGTATATCTCTGTCGGAGCGACCCGAAACCGTCTCTACGGGGTTCTCGGGAGCGATACCGACCGCTCGGTACCGTTCCCAATCGGGGTCTCGGCGACGGCGTCTGCGACGTGGGAGGTGGGTCGAACTCCGCACCGGAGCGCGGAAAGATGTGGTGAGAGGGACACACTTAATGTGATTTCAGCCGCCACGACAGACATGGACTACGACCACGTACGCGAGGTTGACCCGGCCGTCGCAGACGCGCTCTCGGGCGAAGTGACCCGACAGCAGGAGACGCTGGCGATGATTGCGAGCGAAAACCACGTCAGTCGTGCCGTGTTGGAAGCGCAGGGCAGCGCCCTCACCAACAAGTACGCCGAAGGCTACCCCGGCTCTCGGTACTACGCTGGCTGTGAGTACGCCGACGAGGTCGAACGCCTCGCCATCGACCGCGCGAAGGACCTCTGGGGTGCAGAGCACGTCAACGTCCAACCGCACTCGGGGACGCAGGCGAACATGGGCGTCTACCTCGCCATGCTCGACCCCGGCGACAAGATTCTCTCCTTGGAACTCAACCACGGCGGCCACCTGAGCCACGGCCACCCCGCCAACTTCACGGGCAAGCTCTACGAGGTCGAACAGTACCACGTCGACGCCGAGACGGGTTACATCGACTACGACTCGCTCGAAGAACAGGCCCGCGAGTTCGAACCGGACATCATCGTCTCCGGCTACTCCGCGTACCCGCGTGCGGTGGAGTGGGAGCGCATCCAAGATGTCGCCGACGACGTGGGCGCGTACCACCTCGCCGACATCGCCCACATCACAGGATTGGTCGCGGCGGGCGTCCATCCGTCACCAGTGGGCGTCGCCGACTTCGTCACCGGGTCGACGCACAAGACGATTCGAGCGGGGCGCGGCGGCATCATCATGACCGACGAGGAGCACGCGAAAGCCATCGACTCGGCCGTTTTCCCCGGTGCGCAGGGTGGGCCGCTCATGCACAACATCGCGGGCAAAGCCGTCGGCTTCCACGAGGCGATGCAACCGGAGTTCGAGGAGTACGCCGAACGCGTCGTCGACAACGCGAAAACACTCGCAGAGACGTTCGAGGAGAACGGCCTCGGCGTCGTCTCCGGCGGCACCGACACCCACCTCGTGCTCGTCGACCTCCGAGAGTCGCATCCGGACCTCACCGGCGGCGAGGCAGAGGAGGCGCTCGAATCGGTCGGCGTCGTCCTCAACGCCAACACGGTCCCCGGCGAGACCCGCTCCGCGTTCAATCCCAGCGGCATCCGTGCGGGCACGCCCGCACTCACGACTCGCGGGTTCGACGAGGAAGCGACCGCCGAAGTCGGCGACCTCATCTCCCGCGTCGTCGACGACCACGACGACGACGCGGTGCTCGAAGACGTGAGCGCGAGCGTGCAGGACCTCTGCGAGACGTTCCCGCTGTACGAGTAGGTGCGAGCAAGCACGGGAACGGCGTCCTCGGGCCCACCCCCGAAAAGACGTACTTCCCCCCGATTTTATCGACCTGTGGAGCCTCTATCGAGTATGTTCGACAGCGACAGCTACGGCGACGCCCCGTCTCGCCGACGATTTCTTCTCACCCTCGGGTCCGCAGGCATGCTCACACTCGCTGGCTGTAGCGACGCGCAACCGGCCGCGGAGGCGAACACCTCGTCGAACGGGACGGGCGACGCAGATGAGACGAGCGAAACCAGCGGAACCGACGACGCGACCGAAACGAGCGAGGCGGCGTCGGCGACGAACGAGGAGACGGCCGGCGAAGACTCGCTCGACCTACGCGAAGCGAACGTCGTCAGCGTGGCCGTCGAGAACACGGGCGACGGCTATCGGTTCGACGTGACGCTGTACCACGACGACGACGGCGAAGACGGCTACGCGAACTGGTGGCAAATCGAGAACCGAGACGGCGAGCAACTCGGGAGACGCGAGTTACTCCACGCGCACGGAACGCAGGAGTTCACCCGCTCGGAGACGATAACGCTGCCCGAGGAGACGACGTGCGTCGTCGTTCGCGGCCACGACCAGACACACGGCTACGGCGGGCAGGCGATGCTCGTGAACGTCGAGACAGGTGCGACGAAGGCGGTAACGCAGGGTTCGGAAAGGCAGTCGCTCGCCAGTGAGAGCTGTCCGTAGTTGGCGGCCGGGACCCAAAGCAGCGGTCGCGACGGCGCTACGTGTTCACTCCTCGCCGACGCGGACGGTGAACACCGGCACCGGCGAACTGCGGACGATTTTCTCGGTCGTACTGCCGAGGAGGTACCGCCCGAGGCCGCTGCGGCCGTGCGTCGCCATCACGACCAGGTCGATGGCGTTGTCCTCGACGTAGGCGAGAATCTCGTCGTCGGGATGGCCTTGGACGACGACTTCCTCGATGTCGACGCCGTGGGCGACGTCGCTGTCGACGACTTTCGACACAGCTTCCTGTCCCTCGGATTCGAGTGCGTCGACGACCTCGGTGCCGACGGTGGTGAGACTGTCGCGTTGGGTGTCGGCGACGTAGAGGACGTGAACCGTCGCGTCGTACTGTCGTGCGAGGTCGAACGCGTGCGCTGCGGCCTGTCGGGAACCGTCGCTCCCGTCGGTCGGGAGCAGAATCGTGTCGTACATCGTCTCCGACTACGGCGACGACCGAAATAAAACTCGGCGCGAATCGGTTCCGTGTCCGACCGGCTATCGGCGTGAAACCCGACTGTCCGTTTATGAGCCGCCTCGTCCATCTGTAGCCTATGGACCCCGAAATCACGCTCGTGACGCTCGGCGTCGACGACCTCGACGAGTCCATCCGTTTCTACCGCGACGGCCTCGGATTCCCGATGCGAGACCGCGAGGACGACAGTGACGTGGCGTTCTTCACCCTCGACGGAACGTGGCTCTCGCTCTACCCGAGAAACCTGCTCGCCGAGGATGCGAAGGTGCCCGACGAAGAGACCGGATTCTCCGGAATCACGCTCGCGCACAACGTCTCGGAGAGAGACGAGGTGAACGCCGTTCTCGAAGAGGCGGAGGCTGCCGGTGGCCGCATCGTCAAACCCGCCCAAGACGTGTTCTGGGGCGGATACTCCGGATACTTCGCGGACCCCGACGGACATCTCTGGGAAGTCGCGTACCCCGACCTCACCGACGAGTAGCGAGACTCTCCACTACAGAAGAAGCTGACTGCGAGACGGACGCCGCTCGGCGGTAGGTTCAGCGCCGGCCTCTATGGAGACCGGTAGTCGTTGACGACGCGAAGTCGGTCGATACGAACACCGTCTCACAGTTGAACTCTCCACACGAGTTCCCGGGTGTTTACGGTGAGCGATACGGGGCGAGGCCGCCGTTCGAACACACATTCGTGTACATATGCCCGATTGTGGCGCACCACATATGCACGAACCCGAGCATTGAAGGCGGAGGCGGACACCTGTTCACTCATGACCGAGATAATCGACGGCAACGCCGTCGCCGCCGACATCCGCGCGGACCTCCAAGACGCCATCTCCACACTGAAAGACGCGGGCGTGACGCCCGGTCTCGCAACCGTGTTGATGAGCGACGACCCCGCAAGCGAGACGTACGTCTCGATGAAACAGCGCGACTGCGAGGAAGTCGGCATCGACGGCATCCACGTGGAAATCGACCCGGAAGCTCCGGCCGAGGAACTGTACGAGACCATCGACGACCTGAACGCCGACCCCGACGTTCACGGCATTCTCGTCCAGATGCCGGTGCCCGACCACGTCGACACGCGGCGCGTCCTCCGCTCTATCGCCCCCGAAAAGGACGCCGACGGCTTCCACCCCGAGAACGTCGGCCGTCTCGTCGCCGGCGACGCGCGGTTCAAACCGTGTACGCCGCACGGCGTCCAGAAACTGCTCGAATCGACCGGCGTCGACACCGAAGGAAAAGACGTCGTCGTCGTCGGCCGCTCCGACATCGTCGGCAAACCACTGGCGAACCTCTTGATTCAGAAAGCTGACGGCGGTAACGCGACGGTCACCGTCTGTCACTCGCGGACGAAAGACCTCGCGGCGAAGACGAATCAAGCGGACATCGTCGTCGCCGCCGTCGGCGTCCCCGAACTCGTCACCGGCGAGATGCTCTCCGATGGAGTGACGGTCATCGACGTAGGCGTCAATCGTGTCGACGCGGACACCGAGAAGGGCTACGAACTCGTCGGCGACGTCGAGTTCGAGAGCGCAAAAGAGAAAGCCGGCGCCATCACGCCCGTCCCCGGCGGCGTCGGTCCGATGACGCGTGCGATGCTGCTGTACAACACGGTCAAAGCCGCTGGCGAGCAGTCCGACGTCGACGTCGAGTTGCCCTGAACGACTGTCGCCTCGTAAACAGTTATCGTGATTCGTGACGAACGTGAGACATGGTCACTTACCACGAAGTTCAGCGCTTCCGCGACACCGCCATCTGTTGGGTGGTGCTCGCCGTCCACCTACAGGCGCTGGCGCTCGTAGGCCTCCTCCTTCTCGGTGACGGTGCGAACCTCGTCCGAACGGCGATAGTGGGCGTCGTACTCGCACTGCCGGTCGTTCCGCTGTCTACGGCGTCGCTGGTAACCGAAGTCGACACCGATGGCGGCGTCGTTCGCATCCGCGTCGCACCGTTCCCGTGGACGCGAACCGTCGCGCTGGCGGACTTCACGGCGGTCGAACGCATCGAGGACTTTCCGGCGCTCGGAGCGAGTCTTGGCGTCGAATCGGCGCTGTCGGGGCGCAAGAACACGACGTACTGTCTGGCTACCGCCGGCGGAGTACGTATCCGTCTCCGCGACAGCCGTGAGATTCGCCTCGGGTCACGCCGACCAGCCGAACTGTTCGGGACGCTCGACAGCGTCGGTGTTTCCGGGCGGTAGCTGTCAGAACTTTTGGATGGTAGTCTCGGGACTTCCGGACGGTAGTTGTGTTCCGCTTATCCTAGCCGCGACAGTCGGTCCTGTGCGGTCGCCAGCGCGTCCAACTCGTCGGTTGCGAGGTACTCGCTGAGTTCCTTCGTCGCTTCGACGAGTCGTTCGGAATCCGTCAACGGAACGTCGCCTTCGAGTGCGTGCATCCGTTTCTCGTGGTCGCGTATCGTTCCGAGCGTCGTCTGCGCTTCGGCGTCGGGGTTTGCTTCGAGCCACGTCACCGCTTCGCGGCGATACTTCGAGACGACTGTCGCGTACGCGAGGCCCCGTGCGGCCGCCATCGACCGGGGCACGTCGTCGGGGGCGGGTCGGTCACCCGATTCCGCCCCGTTGACGAGCGTCAGTACGTACAGATACTCCTCCTCGGTCGTCTCCCGCGAGCGGTCGTACACGTCGACGGCGTGCAGCAGTTCCGCCGCGACGAGAATCTCGTCGTCGAGCGGGCGGAGTTCGCCCTCGCTGACGAAACCACGTTTTCTGATGTACTCTCGAAGCCGTGGTTTCAGGTCGTCGACGACATCGCGCACCTCGCCGTCTACGAGCGTCGTCTTCAGGTCGGTCAGTTCGAGCGTCGTCGCCGTGTCGGTGTGTTCTTTTCGCTCGTCGACGCCGACGCTTCTGATGCTGCCGCAGTCGGGGCAACTCACGCTGCCCGTCTCGTAGTACGACCAGCGAGTCCCGCAGTCCGCACACTCGCGTCGTCCCCGAATCTCCATACCGCGAGGTTCGCGTGCGCGAGGGAAAACAACACTGGCTCGAACCAACACCGACTCGAACTCCCCAGAGATTGTGACCGGCGGACTGCTTCCGCCAGTGACTCCCCTGCCGGAGGGCGACGAGAGCTGACGAAAACGTACACGAAGATGTGAAAATCATGTTATTATAAGCTTCCGAGGAACTATACTGTGCGGTGTTGAAGTTCATTCGCGATGATGAACGACCTCAGCGGTTTCCAACGAGACCTGCTGTACGTGATGGCGGGACTGGACAAACCGTCCGGGCAACAGATAAAGGGAGAACTGGAGTCGTACCTCGACTCGGAAGTCAACCACGGACGACTCTACCCGAACCTCGACGTACTCGTCGAAAAGGAGTACGTCGAAAAAGGTGCTATCGACCGCCGGACGAACTACTACGATATCACCGAGTCAGGAAAGGAGTTGCTCAAACAACGGCGTGAGTGGGAAGACCAGTACTTCACTGCGAGCGCCTGACGCCCGTAACTCGCGTGCGAGAACGGCTCGCCGACGGGACGGACAGCGACGCACACGAGACTGACTGAGGTGCTGTTCACGCCGACACCCTCGGCGATGACACGGCAGGGGTCGTCGGCCCGCGCCGAACGCGGGTCGATACCCGACGGTGGGGTTCTTTGGTGGTCGTCGACTTACTTTCGAGCGATGCGCGACGAAGCCGAGATACGAGAACAGTACGAGTTCCTCAAGACTCAACTGGAAGACGAGGAGATGCGTCACGAACGAGTGAGACAGATGTTCACCTACTACAAGCGCGCCCTCGGATGGGTGCTCGAAGAAGAACACATTTAAGCGAAAACGAAGGTCTCGCACGTCGTCGGTAAGTTTAAGTAAAAACGTGTGGTACGTGCTGGTGACGCTTCGCTTTGGAGGGCCGAAGCGTCAGCGGGGACCAATTCAGGGCGGCAAGCACCCACGCGGTATTTCGCGTGGCTTGCTTTCCTTTTGATACAGTACATCCGGAGCGACGGTTCTATTCGTGAACTCTGCTCACGCCAAAAAATCGGTCGCAAAGCTACGTCACTCGATACTGAGTTCGCTGTCGGTAGCCTGCTGGTCGTCGTCGCCTTCGTCCCACTCCAACTCGAACTCGACGCTGAGTTCGGCGGGTCCACCCGACGAGGAGGTCTCGCGTTCGGCTTTCACCTCGAACGTCGGTTGGGTGGGAACGTCGAGCGTCACCGATTCGCTGCCGGCCGAAAGCGTCATCGACTCGCCGGAGTCGAGTTTGTCGGCGACGGTTCTGAGGTAGGCAGCGATGGATGCGCGGTCCTGTCGGCGCTCGGTTTTGAAGAGTACTTCTTCGGGCATGCGCTCACGTACGACGAGACAGCGGATAAGCACGACGCCTCTCGAAGGTGAACGGTCCACTGTACCCGTCGCTTGTCGCCTCCGGTTCATAGTCGGATTCCGGACATATTCTCCGGATAGCGTACGACTCATCACCGACAGTTCTCCGGCGTTGTGAGTGCAGGGAGAGCGAAGACCGAACACAGAACCGTCGCTGGTCGCCTCCGCAAAGAGGTAGTCGATATGCTTATTTCAATCCGACAGAAATACCGGCGTAGACGTTACCGATGTACGACCTGACAGGATTCCAACGAGACTTGCTGTACGTAATTGCAGGACTAGAGGAACCGCACGGCCTCGCCATCAAAGAGGAACTCGAAGATTACTACGAGAAGGAGATTCACCACGGTCGACTGTACCCGAACCTCGACACGCTCGTCGAGAAAGGACTCGTCGACAAAGGCCAGCGTGACCGCCGGACGAACTACTACACGCTCACTCGGCGCGGACGCCGTGAAATCAACGCTCGTTCGAACTGGGAGTCTCGATACGTCGAAGAGGACGAACCCGAGGCCGAGGCCGGAGTCGGAATCGAGAACTGAGTTCGCCGCCGTTACGACTGTTTCTCGTCGTCAGCCGTCTCGGTAGTGGCGTCGCCGCCGTTCTCGCTGTTCTCGCTGCTGTCTGTGTCGTTCGCCGACATCGGCGCCGAGTCGCCCGTAGACGACCCCGCTTCGTCCGATTCGCCGCTGCGACTATCGGCCTTTCCGCCGCTCTCGTCGGGCGTCCCGACGTGCGTCGACTCCTGTCGAGCCGCCGGCGACGGTTCCCCGCCGCCGTTGGCGGCCTGTCGCGTCGGAGCCTCGAACGGGTCACCGGGAAGCCAACTCGGGTCGACGGCGTAGGGACGAATCGGTTCGCCGGAGACGAGTTCCGGGAGGATGATGCGCGCGAAGTGGACGACCAGCACGAGCAGAAGCGGCATGAGGAAGATGCCGTACCAGCCGAACAGCAGCGGTCCGAGCGTGTACGCGAGCATCACCGCGCCGACGTGCAGCGAGCGGCCGGAAACGTACGGACGAAGCACGAGGTCCGGGATGGTGTCGACGACGACGAACGAGACCAGCGCGAACACGCCGACGAACCAGAGGGCGGCGGGGTTCGACGGTGGAACCAGCGTGGACAGCGCCATGTAGATGGCGACGGGGAAGTACACCAGTTTCATGCCGACGACGGGAATGAGGCTGGCGACGCCGGCCAAGAGACCGACGAGCGCCGCCGCGGGGATGGCGAGTCCCGGCGGTGCGAACGCGTTCAACGCCGAGTACGCGATAACGCCGATGGTCCCGGTGACGGCGGCGTTGAGGATGTTGCCGAAGAAGATGCTGTTGAGGTCGTTGTCGACGGCGCGGAGATACGCGACGGCGACGCCGTCGTCGTCGCCGATGCGCCACTCGAACCAATCGGCGAGTTTCCGGTCGTCGCGCAGCAGGTAGAACGCCAGCGCGGACATCACGAACAGGTGGATGAGGCCGATACCGACGAAGGCGACGGTCACGGCCGCAGAGCCGAGCGACGCGAACAGCGACTGGATGTTCGAGGCGGTGATGTACTGGAGGAGGTCCCCCGAGAGTAACGCCTGCGCGCTCGTGAGGTTCGTCAGTTGCTCGACGACGGCCGGGTCGAGGCCGAACTGTTCGGGGTCGAACCCGTTGCCCGTCACCGACCCGAGTTGCCGGATGACGATGAGCAGCGCGTAGCCGACGAGTGCGAGCGCCGGCAACACCAGCGCGAACATGGCGACGGCCGCCGCGAGACTCGACGGGTGAATCCGCGTGTCGAGTCGGCGGAAGATGGGCCGGGTCGCGTAGTAGATGAACAGTCCGAACACGACGGTCCCGATGAACGAGTACACGACGTAACAGAGCGCGACAGCTAGGAGGACGGCGAGGAACCACCAGCCGAGTCTGGAACGTGCGATACCCATAAACCGCCGCTGGGTATCGACGTCCTTCTCAGTCGACATACCCAAAGGCTGGGTGGAGATGACAAAAGCGTGTCGCGCCCGGAGAGTTAACACGGGCGGTTGCGTACCTGACGGGACATGCTCTCTCTATCGGTCCTGCAGTCGGGCGGTTTGCTTCCTCCTTCGTTCGACGAGACGATTGGTCGTCTCGTGTTAGCCGCCGCGTTGGGTCTCTTCTTGGGACTGGAACGCGAGTGGTCCGACAAGTCCGCCGGGATTCGGACGTTCTCGTTGACGAGTCTCGTCGGGGCAGTGTTCACGATTCTCGCGCGCGAAGAGTTTCTCGGTGAGGCACTGCTCGCTATCGGCGGCGTGTTAGTCATCGTCCAAGGTATCCTGTTAGCGGCACAGAGCCTCCAAGAAGGGGCGAAAGATGGCTTACTTCTCACTACCTCGGTGTCGCTTCTCGTAGCGTACGGCATCGGTGCACTCGTCGCCGCGGGCTACGTTCTCGCGGGTGTCACCGTCGCCGTCGTCTCCTCGCTCCTACTCGTGCTCAAACGCGAACTCCACGGGTTCGCGGGCGCGCTCTCGCGCGAGGAACTCCGGTCGTCGACGGAGTTTGCGATACTCGCGTTCGTCGTCTACCCGCTGTTGCCGCCGGGCGAAATCGACATCTACGGCGTGCCGCTGGAACCGCGCGTCGCGTGGCTGATGGTCGTCACCGTCGCCGGCATCGGCATCGTCAACTACGCCGTCGTCAGAAGCTACGGCAGTCGCGGTATCGCCGTCACGGGCTTCTTCGGCGGCCTCGCCTCTTCGACGGCCGTCGTCGGGACGATGTTAGACCACGTCAAGCAGCGGCCGGAGGCGGCGTCGTACGGCGTCGCCGGCGTCCTGCTCGCCAACGCCGCGATGGCCGTGCGAAACCTCGCTATCGTACTCGTCTTTACGGTCAACTCGTCGGGGCCGGTGTTGACGACGGCTGTCGTTCCGCTGGGCGTCATCGTCGTCGGCAGCGTCGCTATCGCCGCCGTCGCCGCCGACTGGAAAGCGAACGTCGAGATGGACCTCGAAAGTCCCTTTTCGCTGCAGAACGCGCTCTCGTTCGGCTTCGTCTTCCTGCTTATCCTCGCGACAGGCGCACTGGCACAGGCGGAGTTCGGGTCGACGGGCCTGTTCATCAGCGCGTTCGCGTCCGGACTCGTCTCCTCTGCGGGTGCGACTACCTCCGCGGTACTGCTCTACCGCAGCGGCACCATCGGCGGGCCTGCGGCCGTTATCGCGGTTCTGTTGGCGACGGCGTCGAGCATCGTCGTCAAAGCGGCGTTGTCGGCGGCGGGGCCGAAACCGTTCGCTCGGCGGGTGGCGCTCTGGAGTCTCGTCGTTCTCCTCGTTTCCGGCGTTAGCACCGCGGCCGTCGCGGTGTTCGGCTGAGTCGGCTGGACGAGTCGGTCTGCAAATATTTCCTAAACCGTAACGAATCTCTTAACATATGTGTCTCCGTACCGCGGGCCATGGACCGCGAGACGGCAACCCCCGACGTCGAAGCGATGCCCGGGCAACGCGCCAAGCAGTGGGCCGAGCGACACCGCGAGCACGCCGCTACGAGCACCTACGTCTACGACTTCGTCTGGGACACCTCCGCCCCCGCAGAGGGCCCGTTCTGTACCGACGTCGACGGGAACGTTCTCTTGGACTTCACGAGTCACGTCGCCGCCGCGCCGCTGGGTTACAACAATCCCAAAATCATGGAGCCGATGGCGGAGTTCGACCTCGTCGACCCGCTCAAGATAGCGGGACAGGACTTCTACGTCTCCAGTGGACACGACTACGACGACGACCCGCTCCCGGGTCCGGCCGGGTTGATGGACCGTCTCGTCGACGCCACCGACCACTACGGAATGGACACGGTGTTTCTCTCGAATTCAGGTGCAGAGGCCGTCGAAAACGCCATCAAAGTCAGCTACGACCACTCCGACGGCGGTAAGTACGGCATCACCTTCGACGGCGCGTTCCACGGCCGGACGCTCGGCGCGCTCTCGTTGAACCGCTCGAAAGAAGTGTACCGGAGAAAGTTCCCGGAGATAGCCGGCATCCACGACATGCCGTACTGCGACGACCGGAACTGCTCGCCGGACACCTGCTCGTGTGGGTTCTTCGTCGACAACACCTCTCGACTCCGCGAGAAGCTCCACCCCAAGCGCGGCCACATCAACCCCGAAGAACTCTCCTACATCATCCTCGAACCGATTCAGGGCGAGGGCGGCTACCGCATCCCGAGCGACGCGTTCATGCAGGAACTCGCGGACCTCGCCGACGAGTACGACATCACGCTCATCGCCGACGAGATTCAGTCCGGCGTCGGCCGAACCGGGAAGATGTGGGGGTCGGACCACTTCCCAATCGAACCGGATATCATCACCTCGGCGAAGGCGCTGCGCGTCGGGGCGACCATCTCGAAGAAGGAGATTTTCCCCGAGGAGAAGAGTCGACTCTCCTCGACGTGGGGTGCGGGCGACATCATCGCCTCGCTGCAGGGTGCGCTCACGCTCGACGCAATCGAGGAGTACGACCTGATGGACAACGCCGTCGTCCGCGGCGAGCAGTTCCTCGAAACGATGGCCGACGCCGACCTCCCCGGTGTTGCAGACCTCCGCGGGAAAGGTCTGATGCTCGCCGTCGAGTTCGAGACGAAAGAACACCGCGACGCTGTGCAGGAGGCGGCGCTGAAGCGCGGCCTGCTCACCCTCGCGTGTGGGTACAAGGTACTCCGAATACTTCCGCCGCTAGATGTGACGGAGCGCGAGATTTCGCTCGGCTGTGACCTGCTCGGCGAGGCCATCGAAGCGACGGCCTGAGCGGACTGAGCTTTTTATCCGAAGACGGGGCCACCCCGGGTCGTGACCTGACGAAGTGGCGCAGGCGCGGCCGAGGCGGGTGAACGGAGCGCCGCCCTGCGAGGAAGTGAGAGAATCGGTACTCCGTCTGGTAGCCATTTAGCGACCACGAGAGCTATGCAACCGGGTGGCGCGCGCCGGAGCGCCCCTGCGTGGGCGCGACAGATGTGCGAGGGGCGACTGAGTGAGCGCGGTGCGCGAACGAAGGAGTCGGCTGGGGAGGCCGAGGCTTAGCGCGTGTCGCGCCGTCGTGCGCGACTCGCGCCTGCGGGCCTGGCGGACATGCAAAGGGCGAGGCGTGGCCCACTCCGGGGCCGCGCCGAGGGCTTTCTACATCTGATACCGACGCACGTCGTCGCGCTCGGGATACTGGTCGGCGCCCGTCATCTCCTCGTACGTCATCCCGGCGAGATACTCGTCGTACGTCGTGTCGTACCCCTGCCGGAGGTGGAAGTCGAGGTCGCCACTGCCGACGGTCGACTGAAACAGCGTGTGGACGGCGCGTCGAATCAACTCGCCGTCGTCGGTCCCGAACACCGCCGCCAGCATCGCCAGTTCGTGTTTCGTCTCGCGGTCGAGGTCGACACTCAGAGCGTCGTCGAACTCGCCGTACTGTGCGTCGATGTCGTCGCGGAGGTCGTCGAGGCTCACACCTGCAGGTGGGACGGCGGCCGATTACCGGTTTCGGCTTTCGTCTGTCGCGCCGATTCAGGCGAGGCCGCCCCCGCAGTCGCGGCAGATAGTGCGCCCGGTGACGTTGTGCGTCCCGCAGTCGGGACAGTCGGTGTAGCCGTGTTTGCGCCGGGACGGGAGTCGGTCGCGCTCGCCGAGTGCGCCGGAGACGACGAGCGACGCGCCCACGAGCAACACGAGCCAACCGAGCGGCCCGGCCGCGAGCAGGACCAGCGTTGACGCCGGGAGGACGATAACCGCGACGCCGAGTCGGATAGCGGTGCGTGAGTCCATAGCCGCCGATTCGACTCCGGCACCAAATAGTTTCACCCTGATTCGTTGCAGTGCGAATGACTCTACGCAACTGGTGAACGTCATCGGCGAGAGCGGCGGGGGAATCGTCACCGCTTAACCGCCGTGTGCCGACGTATCGACGATGACCGACGCCCCGGCCGACGCCGACGGTGCCCACTGTCTTCCGGCGGCACCGGCGGACCTCGACCCCGTCCGCGACGCACTCGTCGAGTGGTACGAGGACGACCACCGCGACTACCCGTGGCGACGGACCGACGACCCGTACGCAATTTTAGTCTCGGAGGTGATGAGCCAACAGACGCAACTCGACCGCGTCGTCCCGGCGTGGGAAGCGTTTCTCGACGAGTGGCCAACTCATTCCGACCTGGCGGCGGCCGACCGCGCCGACGTCGTCTCCTTCTGGTCGAATCACAGTCTCGGCTACAACAACCGCGCGAAGTATCTCCACGAGGCGGCCAACCAAGTCGAGTCGGAGTACGACGGCGAGTTTCCCCGAGCGCCCGACGAGTTACAGGAACTGATGGGTGTCGGCCCATACACCGCCAACGCCGTCGCCAGTTTCGCGTTCAACAACGGCGACGCCGTCGTCGACACCAACGTCAAGCGCGTCCTGCACCGCGCGTTCGACGTGCCCGACGACGATTCGGCCTTCGAGACGTCGGCGACCGAACTCATGCCCGAGGGCGAATCACGCGTCTGGAACAACGCCATCATGGAACTCGGCGGGGTCGCCTGCGGGAAGACACCCCGCTGTGACGAGGAGGCTTGTCCGTGGCGCGAGTGGTGTCACGCGTACGAAACCGGCGACTTCACCGCACCCGACGTGCCGACCCAACCCAGTTTCGAGGGGAGTCGCCGACAGATGCGCGGGCGAGTGATTCGGATTCTCGGCGAGTACGACGAACTCGCGCTCGACGCGCTCGGACCCAGAGTCCGCGTCGATTACGGCGGCGACACGGGCCGCGAGTGGCTTCGTGGCTTGGTCGACGACTTGGCGGGTGACGGACTCGTCGACGTCGTCGACGGCGAACCAAGCGACGAGGCCACCGAGTCCGGAGAGGTAGCCGTTCGCCTCCGGCGGTGAGACGACAACGCGACGCCAGCGTGACGACGCGACGAGAGACAGAGACACCGGGTCCACCTACTCAGGGCACTTTGAGATACGCGTAGTCGTACGTCTGCCGGCGGGTGAGTTCGGCGACGCCAGACGAGACGCGTTCGACTCCCGAGAGGAGGTCGTCGGCCGAGAGGTCGCGGTTGTCCATCGCGTTTCCGCAAGCACAGAAGTCGACCGCGCGGTCGGCGAGTTCGGTGATTCGGTCGGGGGCTACGGACTCCCGGGTAAGCAGGTAGACGCCGTCGCCGTTGGCGACGAAAGCGACGCGTTCGACGTCGGCGCTCTCGTCGTCGAGCAGGTTTTCGACGTTCGCCAGCGCGTGTGTCTGGTCGTTTTCGTCGCCACCCGAGAGGTGAAAGACGGTTCGCATATGATGGTGACGACGCCCATAGAGATGAGTGTAGGGGCGGTGTGCGGCCGCACAGTTTTGTGCGAGGCCGTCTCAGGAGACGGCATGACACACGTCGTCGCCGTCTGCGGGAGTCTCCGAGAGCGAAGTTACACCCGACTGTCGCTCCGGCGAGCGCTCGAAGCCGTCGAAGAGACCGGTGGTACTGGGGAGTTGGTCGACCTTCGGGAGTTCGATTTGCCACCGCTGAACGCCGACGAGCGGGACGCAGGCGACGCCGAGCGGTTGCGCCGGACGCTTCGCGGCGCGGACGCCATCCTGCTTGGGACCCCCGTCTACCACGGGTCGTACTCGGGCGTGCTGAAGAACGCACTCGACTACTGTCGGTTCGAGGTGTTCGAGGACAAGACCGTCGGCCTGCTCGCCGTCGCCGGCGGCGCGTTTCCGGTGACGGCGCTCGAACACCTCCGGTCGGTCTGTCGGGCGTTCAACGCGTGGGTGCTCCCGCACGAAGTCGGCATTCCCCGAGCGAGCGGCGCGTTCGACGGCGACCGATTCGTCGACGACCGACTCGACTCGCGCGTCGCGACGCTCGGCCGGCGCGTCGTCGAGTACGCGACCATCGAACCCGACCCCCCGACGTTCGAGAGCGACCAGAACGTCGGCGCGGGCGAGCGCTCCGCCGAGTAGAGGGGAGACGTCGGAGGCGAGCAGAAACGAGTTCACTCCGTCTCGGCGCGGGTGAGGTCCGCCGGCAACCACGACGGCTGTTGCTGTCGTTCGTCGATGTCGAGCGAACCGTCGCCCGCGAGCGCCTGCGCGTCCGAGACGGAGTACACCGAACCATTTCGGTGGAAGACGCCGTTGATTCGGCCCTTCTCGCGCTGGTCGGGGAGATACGCCGGTTTCAGCATGAGCGACCAGAAGAAGTCGCCGTCGACGGGACCGTCTCGGATGGTTTCGGCGAGCGACGCGTAGTTCGGGAGGAACTTGTCCGGCGGTTCTTCACGAGTTCGTTGCCACTCGGTGAGCCACACCGGTTTGTCGTGTTCGTCGGCGAACTCCCGGGCTTTCTGCATCCGCTCTTGCATCTTCCTCGCCGTCGGCGGGAGATTGAGGTGGAACTGAAACACGTCGAGTTCGGGGCCGTCGTACAGCGTGTTGTACCGGAGTCCCTTACAGCCCATCGTCAGCGGGAGGTCGTTGCGATGCTCGTCGGCGACGCGCAGCATCCGCCGAGCGAACTTCAGGCGTTGGCCCCAGTCGCCGGGTTCGTTCATGATTTCCAGTGCGAGCAGTGCGTCGTCGTCGCCGTAGCGGTCGACGAACCACTCGACGTACTCGCGCGGGCCGCCCGGCCGACGGCCGAAGCGGTCGTCGGCGTCACGTCCTTCTTCGGTGTGTTGAGAACCGCCGCCGAGACCGAGCGCCTGTTTCGCCTCCGAGAAGATGCCGTCCCCGTCGCTCCCGCTTGCGCCACCGTCGCCGCGCCCGCTCCAGCGGCTCTCGTCGTTGATGATGTCGTGCGACGGCGAACGGACGGCGCAGGCGGTGTGTGGGTCCTGGTCCTGACAGCGCTCGCGGGTCGGGTCCTCGCCGGCGCTCTCGAAGAGGATGGGGAGGACGCGAATCCCCTCCTTTTCGGCCGTGGAGAACAGGTTGTCGACGCGACGCTCCATCGCCTCGGGTGCGTCGAACCAGTACTCGTAGCTCAAGAAGAGTCGAAGCGCGTCGCGGTTCAGTTTCGCGGCGAGGCGAAAATCACGCTCCGTCTCGTCGGGGTCGTACGCCTCCCAGAACTGGTAGGCGTTGAACGCCCGTGCCGGGACGTACACCGCGCCGCGGACGGGCGAGAGCGTTCGGTCCGTGGTGGTCGACATGACGTGAACGAGGGCGACGCGGAGTCGGTTATCGGTTCGGTGCGAAACGACGACTGTTCGAGGAAGAAGACAATCGTTTTGGTCTCGCTCACACCGATGACGTTGCATGCACGCCATCACCGGGAGCGGGTGGGTCGAACTCATCACCGGCTCGATGTTCTCCGGAAAGACCGAGGAACTGCTTCGTCGTCTCCGCCGCGCCGAAATCGCGGGCCAGGAAGTGGCGGTGTTCAAACCGGCCATCGACGACCGCTACGGCGAGACGACCATCGGCTCGCACAACGGCCGCCAGTGGGAGGCGACAGTCGTCGACAACGAAGGCGACGGCGTCTGGCAGATGCTCGACGACCTCAACGGCGAACAGGTCGTCGCCATCGACGAGGCGAACTTCTTCTCGGAAGAACTGGTCGCGGTCTGCGAGGCGCTCGCCGCCGACGGCCGCCGCGTCATCGTTTCGGGGACCGACCAGACGTTCCGCGCGGAACCGTTCACCCCCGTTCCGCAGTTGATGGCATTGGCTGAGTACGTCGACAAACTGCAGGCGATTTGTACGGTTTGCGGCGAACCGGCGACGCGGAACCAGCGACTCATCGACGGCGAACCCGCTCACGTCGACGACCCGACCATCATGGTCGGCGCAGAGGAGTCCTACGAGGCCCGCTGTCGGAACTGTCATACCCTCCGGAGCGACTAGTACAGACGTGACTACGTGGGTGGAGAATCCCCGGAACGGCCGTGACCGCGGGCCGCGCGGACTGGCGCGCGCGTGGGTCGAGGTATTGGTTCGCCCACGGCGCTTCTTTCGCAACGGCGTCGCCCCCGGTGACCAAGCACCGGGACTGGTGTTCGGCGTTCTCGTCGCACTCTGTTTCGTCGGCGGGTTGCTCGCGTTCTCCAGCGGGACGGTTCTCGGAACCGACCTGATTCCGCTCGTCGCCGACAGTCGGGCGGTGACGAGTCTCCTGTTACTGCTCGCGGTGACGCTGTTCGTCGCGCCCGCGACGCTTCACCTGAGTGCCGCGCTACAGACGGTGCTTCTGATGCTCGCCGTCCGCGAGCGCGCGGGGGTCAGCGAGACGGTTCAGACTATCGCGTACGCGACAGCACCCTGCGCGCTTGCCGGAGTTCCGATACCGGAACTCCGCGTGATTTGTGCGCTCTACGGCGCTGGACTGTTGGCTATCGGTATCAGCGAGGTCCACGAGACTTCGTTGCTCCGGGCGGCGCTCGTCTCGGCACTCCCCTCGGTGTTCGTCTTCGGGTTCGCCTTCCGTGGACTGGGGCCGCTCGTCGCCCTCGTCGAAGGACTGCTCCGCTCGTGGACGCTCATCTGACCGGCGACGGCTATCGAACGTGTCTCGGACGTGGACCGAGCGAACGTGAGACGAAGACGAAGAAGGTGAAAATCGGCTGACAACGTCGGGGTCAGCCCCATCATCGCAGTGCCGGACTGCCGGTCGAACTCGGCGTGACGCGGCGAAAAACTGCGGCGCTCGCTCGTAGAGGACTTTCGACAACCGTTTTAGGGCGGGGCCATTTTCTCCGAGCAAATGGGTTCGTGTATCATTTGCGGTACGCCCGTCGAGGGCCGAATTTGCGACAGCCACCAAGAGGACGTGGTGTTCGAATTCCGTGGTAACGACGCGTCACAACTAACCTCCGGCCGATTCTACAACGGCACCGTCGACGGCTACGCCGACTTCGGCGTGTTCGTCGACCTCGCACCGGGAGTCACCGGTCTGCTGCACCGTAGCGAACTGGACCGCCGGTTGGAGAGTCTCGACTGGGAACCGGGCGACACCGTCTTCGTGCAGGTGAAGAACGTCCGCGACAACGGTAACATCGACCTCGGCTGGTCGATTCGCCAGTCCGAACGCGACTTCCGCGGCGCGCTCGTCCAAGACGCCGACGGCGACCACGACGCGGACGAGAGCAACGAGAGCGACGACGAGGAAGCCGAAGCGCCGACGGTTCGCCACAGCAACGCGACGAAAGACGACGCCGAGACCGACGCTGACGCCAGTCACGACGACAGTTCTACTGACGACAGTTCCGCCGACACGTCTGCCGACGACGACACGTCCGACGACAGCCACCGAGACGCCGAGTCCGAGCCATCGGGTGACGTCGAACGCGTCGAAATCGGAACACTGACCGACCGAGTCGGGCAGAACGTCCGCATCGAAGGGGAAGTCGTCAGCGCCCAACAGACCGGCGGCCCAACCGTCTTCGAGGTCCGTGACGAGACGGGCGTCGTCGACGCCGCGGCGTTCGTCGAGGCAGGCGTCCGCGCCTACCCCGAAGTCGACGTCGGGTCGTTCGTCCGCCTCGACGGCGAAGTCGAACTCCGGCACAACGAGATACAGGTCGAAACCGAGGCGCTCGTCTCGCTCGACGGCGACGACGCCGACACCGTTCGCTCGCGTCTCGACGACGCGCTCCGCGGCCGTGCCCGTCCCGACGACGTGACGCCGCTGGCGGACCACGACGCCGTCTCCGCAGTCGAGACGCAACTGCAGGACGCCGCCGAAGAGATTCGCCGCGCGCTGTTCGAGTCCCGTCCCATCATCGTCCGCCACACCGCCACCGCCGACGGCTACGTCGCCGGTGCGGCCGTCGAACGCGCCGTGCTCCCGCTCATCCGCGAGGAACACGCCAAATCCGACGCCGAGTACCACTACTTCGACCGCCGACCGCTCGAAGAAGCGGTCTACGGGATGGACGCCGCGACGAACGACGTGACGCGGATGCTGCAGGACCGTGACCGCCACGGCGAGAAACTGCCGCTCGTCCTCCTCGTCGGCACGGGCGCGACGGTCGAATCCAGCGACGGACTCGACCTCCTCAGCATCTACGGCGCAAAGCGTGTCGTCGTCGACGCCGCCGCCGTCGACGCCGAAATCGAAGACTCGACGGACGTGCTCGTCTCGCCGGTGCTCGCCGACGCCGACGCGTCGGACCTCTCGACGGGTGCGCTCGTCGCCAACCTCGCCGCCGCCGTCAACGACGACGTGCGCGAGGACCTGCGCCACCTCCCCGCAGTGAGCTACTGGGAGAACGCGCCCGAAGCGTACCTCGACGCCGCCAGCGACGCGGGCTACGACGAGACGTACGTCCGCGAACTCCGCGAGGCAATCGCGCTGGAGGCGTACTACCAGTCCTACGAGGACAAGCGCGAACTCATCACCGACCTGCTGTTCGACAACGGCGTCACCCCCGACGGCGACGGTGAGAACGCGGGCAACCTCGCCAGCCACGTCTCCGAGCAGTTCCGCCTGAAACTCGACGCCGAAATCGAGACGGCGCAGGCCAACCTCGACTCGCGCGAGGAAGACGGCGTGCAGTTCGCCGTGCTCGACACGGACGCGTACACACACCGCTTCGACTTCCCGCCGACGGCGCTGTTGCTCGACGAACTCCACCGCCGCGAACGCGACGGTGAGACGTTCGTCACCATCGGCGTCGCGATGGACGAACTCTACCTCCGCAGCACCGCCGACGTGGACCTCCGCGCCGTCGCCGAGGCCGCACGCGAACGCGCTCCCGAAGCCGGAATCACGGCCGTCGGCATCCGCGACGGTCGCATCGAGTTCCTCTCGGGTCGTCGCGAACAGGTGAAAGAAGCCGTCGTCGAAGCCGTCGCAGAGCAGTTGGCGTAGACGGTCCCAGCGTTCTGTTACTCGCGCCTTTCGGTCGCCGCTTTGCTCCGCCTTCAGAAGACCCGGAGCGTCTGCTTCTCTCTCTCTCTCTCTCTCAGGCATCTGCCGTCGATTCCAGCGGCACCGAATCCCGTCGATACGCCTCGAAGACGCGGCGCGCCCACTCGCGGGCGATGCCGTCGTCGGTGTCGACGAAGACGCGCATCGTCCCCGTCTCGTCGTCGTAGCCGCCGATGCCGACGCGGTCGTCGAAGATGGCGAGACCGTAGGGAAGCGCCTCGCGCGTCCGCAGTGCGAGGTGACCGCGTTCGACGGCGTCGGCGACCTTGTCGGGATGTGTTTCTCGGAGCGCGTCGACGACGACCGGGAGGTAGATTATCTCGCTTTGCTTCCCGTCGAACAGCGAGGCGTAGAACCGTTCGACGCCCGGCGGGACCATGTGCGTCGTGTTGAAGCCCCGGAAGCTGTCGCTCTCCGCTAAGAGAGCGAGGAACCGTTCGACGGGTTTGTACGGGTCTTCGGGCGTGGGCGTCGTCACGGTGGCGTCGGCGAACGGTTCGACGATGAACTCCGTGTGGTCCGGACAGATGCACTCCAACAGCGGGTCGAGTCGGGCCGCCGCCCGGAGGTTTCGCTCGAATCGGAGCACCTCCTCGGCGACCGTCTCGCCACGGCCGGTGAGACTCCACCGACCGTCACGACGTTCGGCCAACCCCTGCTGTTCGAGCCAGCGCGTGAATCGGTGACTGGTCGCCCGCGAGATACCCAACTGTGTCTGGATGTCGCGGCGGTCTAGCGGCCCTTCGATGAGCAGTTCCAGCAGCTCCCGGTGTCGAAGCACGTCCAGCAGTTCGTCCGTCGTCAGGCGGCGTCGGGTCGCCGTCGACTCCCGAACGTCGCGTCGGAGCGCGTACGACTGCTGGAGTAGCTCTTCGAACAACGATTCTCTGTCCATAGTCTCGACCCCCCGGAGAGTCCTCACCGAACTGGAGGCTGGCTCACGCGATAATCCTTGTCTCAGGCCGTGAGACACGTCTCGTCTCGGTGTATTACTCTCAGAAATTAACTATAGCTCGGTCGGTCGTCTCCGGACAGCTATGGCAGAAGCAGCCGACACCACGACACCGAACGAAACCGAACAAACCGAAGCACTTGCGGGCGGGCTGTTCGCCGACGCCAACGCCACGCTGACGCTGTTCAGCGTCTACCTCGGCACCCGACTCGGCCTGTACGACGCGCTCGCGGACGCCGACACGGACGCGTTGACGCCCAGCGAACTCGCAGCGCAGACCGAAACCGACGAGCGATACGTCCGCGAGTGGCTCGAACACCAAACCGTCTCCGGGATTCTGACCGTCGACGACGAACGCGCCGCGGCCGGCGAGCGACGCTACTCGCTGCCCGAAGCGCACGAACCCGTGCTCGTCGACGTGGAGAGTCTCTACTACCTCGCACCGTTGGCGCGGGCGGCGGCCGGACTCGTCGGTCCACTCGACGACATCGTCGCCGCCTACCGCACCGGTGAGGGCGTCGCTTTCGCGGACTACGGCGCGAACCTCCACGAGGGACAGGCGGCGATGAACCGACCCGCGTTTCTCCGCCTGCTCGGCGAGGCGTGGCTGTCGAGCATCCCGGACGTACACGGAAGACTTTCCGACGAATCGCCGGCACGGGTCGCCGATATCGGGTGTGGCCACGGCTGGTCGAGCATCGGTATCGCGCAGGCGTATCCGAACGCCCACGTCGACGGCTACGACCTCGACGAAGCGTCTATCGAAGCCGCGAAAGAGAACGCCGAGGCGTACGGCCTCACCGACCGCGTCAACTTCGAGGTGCGCGACGCCAGCGACTCCGAGTTGGCAGGGAGGTACGACCTCGTTACCGCCTTCGAGTGCGTCCACGACATGGCCGACCCGGTCGGCGCGCTGGCGACGATGCGCCGTCTCGCCAACGGCACGGGGGCGGTCATCGTGATGGACGAACGCGTCGGCGACGAGTTCACGGCCGACGCCGACGAGATAGAGCAGTTCCTCTACGGCTGCAGCGTCTTTCACTGTCTGCCGGTCGGCCGCGTCGGCGACCACTCGGCCGCGACGGGCACCGTGATGCGGACCGAGACGCTCGGTGGCTACGCCGACGAGGCGGGCTTCGAGTCGTTCGAGGTGCTACCCATCGAAAACGAGTTCTTCCGGTTCTACCGGATGGAGGCCTGAGATGAGTGCGATAGAAGAGAGCGAACGTGCCTCCGTGCCGTGGGACTCGCCGGTAGTCCGCGTCGTACTCGCAAGTACGCTCCTCGCGCCGCTCGGGGTTCCACTGGTCAGTCCGGCACTTCCGGTCATCAGAGACGCCTTCGGCGTGACGGACGCGGCGGCGAGTCTGCTCATCACCGCGTACTTCCTGACGGGTATCGTCCTCTCGCCGTTCCTCGGAATGCTCGCCGACCGCATCGGGCGGCGGCGTGTGCTCGTCGGGAGCTTGCTCGTCTTCGGTCTCTCGGGTGGGGCAGTCGCTCTCGCCGACAGCTTCGCCACGGTGCTCGCACTTCGTGTCATCAGTGGCACGGCCGCCGCGGGCATCTTCGTCACGACGGTCACGATTCTCGGTGACGCGTTCGAGGGCGTCCAGCGAAACGCCGTTCTCGGCGCGAACACGGCCGTGTTGTCGACCGGCGCGGCGGCATTCCCCATCGTCGGCGGTGCGCTCGTCGCCTTCGGCTGGAACGCGCCGTTCTTGACGTACCTGCTGGCCGTTCCGCTCGCCGTCGTCGCGTGGTACGCCCTCACCGACCTCGAACACGACACCAACCCCGAAAACGGCGGGGCGACACGCTACCTGCGCGGCGTCGCCGGGTCGCTCGTCGCCTCGGGAACCGCCGTCTACTACGTGGCGACGTTCGCCGCCGAACTGCTGTTCTTCGGCGCGGTGCTGACGACGTTACCGTTTCTCTTGACGGGGACGTTCGCGCTCTCGCCGGTGCTCGTCGGGTTGACGCTGACCGTCGCGGAAGTGGCGGCTATCGCCGTCGCGGCGGCGAACGGTCGGTTCGCCGAGCGAGTCCGCAACGGCCCGCTCGTCGCCGCCGGGTTCGTCTGTCTGGCGACAGGCCTCGGAATCACGTGGCTCGCTACTGGTCTCGGGACTGCCGGTGTGGTGGCTCCGCTCGTCATCGGCGCGGGCGTGCTGTTCGTCGGTGCGGGCGCGGGACTCGTTCTCCCCTCCGTCGACGCCGAGGTGAGCCGTCTCGTCCCGACGCAGTTCCGCGCCGGAGCGCTCAGCCTGCGCAACAGCGCGACGTTCCTCGGACGGGCGGCCGGACCCGTCGTCTTCGCCGGTATCGCCATCACGACGGGTTACGCGACGCTGCTGCTGATTGCGGGCGTCGCGTCGCTCGTCTGCGCTGTCGTTCTCGCGGTGGTAACCGGACGTGTCGTCGAAGACGTAGAGGACGACGTTGGAGGCACCGTCGACGACGCAGTTGCCCCCACGGAGGTACGCTGAGATGACCGCGAAGCGGCGCAATGGTGGGAAAGGAGTTCCGCCCGGAATCGCCGACGACACCCCTGTACAACAGTCGTGGGCCGACCTGACCTGCTACGGTTGTGGTCCCGCGAACCCGCACGGTCACCACCTGCACAGCTACGTGAGCGACGACGGCGAGTCGCTCGTCGCCGTGGTTGACCCCGACTCGCGGTACAACGCAGGTATGCCGAACGTGATGTACGGTGGCCACATCACCTCACTGCTCGACTGTCACTCGATGTGGACCGCGATGACGTTCGCAGCGAGAGCGGAGGGCGTTCCACTCGACAGCGACCCGCATATCGCCTACGTCACCGCCGAGTTGTGTGTCAAGTATCACCGACCGACGCCGCTGGACCGCCTCATCTACCTCCGCGCGTGGGTCGACGGCGACACCGGGCGGCGGATGCGCATCAGAAGCGAACTCGGCCCCGAAGGTGAGGTGACGGCGACCGGAGACGTCGTCGCGGTGCGAATCGTCTGATTCGTCGTCCGACAGTCGCCCGCGGGAGCGACACCCTTAACCCCGAAAACCGACGAAACGGAGGTAATGAACCAACTCGTCGCCGGGGAGGTCTCACGAACGCGATGAGTGCCGACAGCCCGGACGCCGTCGAGGAGGAGCCAGAAGCGTTCCGCGAAGCCTGCGCCGAACTCGCCAGACGCATCGTCGACGGCGAAATCGACCGCGACGACCTCGAATCCGAGAAGCTGAAGGTGTGTTCGGAGTTCTCGTCGCCGAAAGTGCCGAAGAACGCCGAGATTCTCGAACACGCGCCCGACGAACACCGCGACGACGTGAAGGAGGTCGTCCGTCGAAAGCCCGTCCGGACGGCGTCTGGCGTCTCGCCGGTCGCCATCATGACCTCGCCGGAGATGTGTCCGCACGGCAAATGTCTGTACTGCCCCGGCGGTCCCGCTTCGGAGTTCTCCTCCTCACAGAGCTACACCGGTCACGAACCCGCCGCCGCCCGCGGCGTCCAGAACGACTACGACCCCTACGGGCAGGTGACGCTTCGCCTCGAACAACTGCGTCACATCGGCCATCCCGTCGACAAAGTCGAACTCATCCTGATGGGCGGGACGATGACCGCCCGCAGCCACGACTATCAGGAGTGGTTCGTCAAGCGCGCGCTGGAAGCGATGAACGACTACGATTTGGAGAAAGAGCCAGCGCCCGCCGAGGACCAGTCGTTCAAGCCCGACCCCGAAGAGGTCGAGTTCCAGTATCTCGAAGACGTCATCGCCGAGAACGAAACCGGGAACATTCGGAACATCGGAACGACGTTCGAGACGAAGCCCGACTGGTGCGACCCCGAGCAAATCGACCGAATGCTCGATTTAGGCGCGACTAAAGTCGAAGTCGGCGTCCAGACGACGTACGAACGAATCAACCGCGAGATGCACCGCGGCCACGGTAATCAGGCCTCCATCGACGCCAATCGTCGACTCCGTGACTCGGCGTTCAAAGTCGGCTTCCACATGATGCCCGGCCAACCCGGGATGACAAAGGAAATGTGCGTCGAGGACTTCCGCCAGTTGTTCGAGAACCCGCAGTGGCGGCCCGACTACCTCAAAATCTACCCGACGCTCGTCGTCCGCGGCACCCGAATCTACGACTGGTGGCGCCGCGACGACTACGACCCGCTGACGAACGAGGAAGCCGCAGATATCGTCGCGGAGGCGATGGGGAAGATTCCGAAGTACACCCGACTCCAGCGCGTCCAGCGCGACATTCCCGCAGACTTCATCGACGCCGGCGTCTGGAAGTCGAACCTCCGTCAGTTGGCCGAACAGCGCGCCGAGGAGAAAGGCATCGAAATCCGTGACATCCGTGCCCGCGAGGTGGGGATGAACGAGGCGAACCCCAACGAGGAGGATATCGAACTCGACGTGATGACGTACGAGGCCGGCGGCGGCGTAGAGAAGTTCATCAGCTTCGAGGATACCGAACAGGACCTGCTCGTCGGCTTCTGTCGCCTCCGGTTCCCGTCGTACTCACACGCCGCACCCGAGGGCGGCGCGGCGCTCTCCGCACGCGACCCGGTTCGGCGCGAACTCGAAGAAGCAGCATTAGTCCGCGAACTCCACGTCTACGGGAGCGAGGCGGGCATCGGCGCGAAAGGCGAGTGGCAGCACAAAGGCTACGGGAAGCAGTTGCTGAGGAAAGCAGAGGACATCGCCGCCGACGCCGGATTCGAGAAAATCTCGGTCATCTCCGGTATCGGGGTGCGACAGTACTACCGCGAGAAGATGGGTTACCACCAAGACGGTCCCTACGTCAGCAAACGGCTGTAGCGGCCTTCGATGCTCTCCGTGAGCGAGTGAGACGAGCGCAGTATCCTCAGCGAACGCTGACGAACCGTCCGACAGCGGCCACTCGAAGCGTCCCATCCAGCGCATATACTGTCTTCCGGGAGTGTAGTTACACCGAGAAAAACTCACCGATGGACCAATTTGTTCGCAGCAATTTCCAAAATTTTTGAAGTAGTAGAGGTTTTTGATGGTAGAAAACCACATACTCTCTGGAGGAAACTCGAAATGGTAGACACGTCACGTCGAACTGCATTGAAGCTTCTTGGGGGCGGCGCGCTTGCGCTGGGAGCGGGGACACAAACCGCCGCGGCACAGCAACAGACCGCCCGTGTACGAGCGGTCCACGCGTCACCGGACGCACCGGCCGTCGACGTATACATCGATGGGGAACTCGTACTCGAAGGGTTGGAGTTCCAGGGAGTCAGTCCGTACCTATCGGTTCCGACAGGAACGTACCAGGTCGCCGTCACCCCGGCGGGTGCCAGTGAAGAGGAAGCAGTCATCGACGCGGAGGTGAGCCTGCAGAAAGGCAACTACTCGTTGGCTGCTATCGGCCAAGTGACGGACGGAAGCATTCGCCCGCTCGTCGTCCGCACACCGGTTCTCGGACAGGTCCAAGGACTATCGGTCGCGCAGGCGGTCCACGCGGCTCCCGACGCGCCACCGGTCGACGTGACGGCCGTCGTCGAGAACGAGCAACTCAACCGCCAGCTACAGATGCTGCCGCCGGAACTCGTGATGGGGATTCCGGAGAGTCAACTGCGCTTTACCGACGAAGGACAGGCGGAACTGACGCTCATCGACGGACTCAGTTTCGGCAACGTGAGCGACACGCTGGTCGTTCCGGCGACGCAGTACACGTTGCAGATTCGCGCCGCGACGCCCGGAAACGACGGCGACGTGGTGGCGAGCGTCCCGGCCGCGCTCGAAGGTGGAGTCAGCTACACCGCCTACGCGTCCGGCTACCTCGAACCGCCGCAGGAAGTCGTCGACGAACTCGGCAACCGCGACTTCGAGTTGTTCTTTGCGACGACTCAGTAGTTGAGGACGCTTCGGAACGACACGCCTTTTTTGCCGCCACGGGAATCGAACGGTATGGACCCAAAGCGGGAGCTTTCGAGTATCGACCTCGCCGCGCTCGTCACCGAGTTGCGCCGATACGAGGGCGCGAAGGTCGACAAGGCCTATCTGTACGGCGACGACCTCCTGCGACTCAAGATGCGGGATTTCGACCGCGGCCGCGTCGAACTGTTCGTGGAGGTCGGCGACGTCAAACGCGCACACGTCGCCGCCGCCGAACACGTGCCGGACGCTCCCGGCCGCCCGCCGAACTTCGCAAAGATGCTTCGCAACCGCCTCTCGGGGGCGGATTTCGCGGGCGTCGAACAGTTCGAGTTCGACCGGATTCTCGTCTTCAAGTTCGAGAGAGGAGATAGCGACACTGAACTCGTCGCCGAACTGTTCGGCCAAGGCAACATCGCCGTCTTAGACGAAAACCGCGAAGTGGTGAGCAGTCTCTCGACGGTTCGGCTCAAATCGCGCACCGTCGCACCGGGCAGTCAGTACGAGTTCCCAAGTTCACGGCTGAACCCGCTGGACGTGCGCTACGAGGCGTTCGCGCACAAGATGGACGACTCCGACACCGACGTGGTACGGACGCTGGCGACACAACTGAACCTCGGCGGACTGTACGCCGAAGAAGTGTGTACTCGTGCAGGCGTCGAGAAGACGATGGACATCGCCGACGCCGGCGACGAGGAGTACGAGAAACTGTACGACGCACTCGGCCGCCTCCGCGACCAACTCGCCAAAGGGGAGTTCGACCCGCGCGTCTACCTCGAAGACGACGCCGTCGTCGACGTGACGCCGTTCCCACTCGAAGAACACGAATCCGAGGGACTGGACGCCGAGGCGTACGACTCGTTCAACGGCGCACTCGACGAGTACTTCCACCGACTCGACCGGAGCGACGACGACGGCGGGAGTAGCGGAGGCGGGGCCGCCGCCGACACCGGCAGACCCGACTTTCAGGAGGAAATCGAGAAGAAACAGCGCATCATCGAACAGCAGGAGGGCGCTATCAGTGGCTTCGACGAGCAGGCGCAGGAGGAACGCGAACGCGCCGAGCAGGTGTACGCGCGCTACGACCTCGTCAACGAGATTCTGACGACGATACGCGGGGCGCGAGAGCAGGGCGTCCCGTGGGACGACATCGGCACGAAGTTCGAGGAAGGCAAAGAACAGGGAATCGACGCGGCCGAGGCGGTCCGCGGCGTCGACGGCGCGAACGGCACTGTCACCGTTTCCCTCGACGACACGACGGTGACACTCGACGTGTCGATGGGCGTCGAGAAGAACGCCGACCAGTTGTACAAGGAGGCAAAGCGCGTCGAAGAGAAGAAGGAAGGTGCACTCGACGCCATCGAGGACACCCGCGAGGACCTCGAAGCGCTCAAAAAGCGCCGCGAGGAGTGGGAACGAGGCGACGAGGACGAAGACGAGGAAGACGAGGAAGACGACGACCACGAGGAGATAAACTGGCTCTCGCGGCAGTCAGTCCCGATTCGCCAGCAAGACCACTGGTTCGAGCGGTTCCGCTGGTTCCGCACCAGCGACGACTTCCTCGTCATCGGCGGCCGCAACGCCGACCAGAACGAAGAACTGGTGAAGAAGTATCTCGGGAAGGGTGACCTGTTCTTCCATACGCAGGCCCGTGGCGGTCCGGTGACGATTCTGAAGGCAACCGGCCCGAGTGAACCCGCCCGCGACGTGGAGATACCCGAGCAGAGCAGAGAGGAGGCAGCGCAGTTCGCCGTCTCCTACGCCTCCGTCTGGAAGGAGGGCCGCTTCGCCGAGGACGCGTACATGGTGACACACGACCAGGTGTCGAAGACGCCCGAAAGCGGCGAGTACGTCGAGAAAGGCTCGTTCGTGATTCGCGGTGACCGGACGTACTACCGCGACGTGAAAGCCGAAGTCGCCGTCGGCATCGCCTGTGAACCCGAGACGCGTGTCGTCGGCGGTCCGCCATCCGCGATAGAACCGCAAGCGGAGACGTCGATTCGGGTCCGGCCGGGTCGCTACGCCCAAAACGACATGGCGCAGATGTGCTACCGTCAACTCCGCAAACGGTTCGCCGACCAATCGTTCGTCAGAAAGGTTGCAAGTGCTGACAAGATACAGGAGTTCCTCCCGCCGGGCGGCAGCGAGATGGTCGAGTAATCGGCCATTGACGCCCCCAGAGTCGTGATAATACGGTTTTTGTGAAGAAACGGTTAAATCCTTACATTGAGTATCAAGATGCTGAGAACTACACGTGGAGCGTCGCGTTCGTCACGAACGCCCGAGCGACTCGTGGAGGGTTCTCGGAGAACATCATGCTTACCGAATCGCTCTCATACGTACGAAACAGCGACGACTGGCTCAAGAACGTCCTCATCGGCGGCGTTCTCAGTCTGCTCGGCTTCCTCATCATCCCGACGTTCCTCGTCCTCGGCTACCTGCTCCGCGTCGTCCGCAGTTCGATGCGCGGCGAGGAGCGCCCCCCGGCGTTCGACGAGTGGGGTGAGATGCTCGTCGACGGGCTGAAAGGGTTCGCTATCGCACTCGCGTACAGCCTCGTGCCGTTGCTGTTAGCCATCGTCTTCGCGGTACTCACCGGCGTCACCGCGAACGGTGGCGACATCGGTGTCGTCAGCGGTCTGTTCGGCCTCGTCGGCGCGCTGCTCGTCTTCGTGACGAGCCTCGCCGTGGCCTACGCGCTCCCGGCGGGACTGGCGAGCTACGCCGAAACCGACCGGATGGGGTCGGCCTTTGACACCGGTATGCTCCGCTCGACGCTCACGTCGGGTACCTACGCGACTGCGTGGGTGACGGCGTTCGTCGTCTTCCTCGGCGCGGGTATCGTTGCGGGTGCGCTGAACGTCGTCCCGCTACTCGGCACCGTCGTCGGCGTGTTCGTCTCGTTCTACGCCGCCGTCGCCGGTTACCACATCATCGGCCGCGCGTGGGGCGAGATGCACCCCGTCGAAATGCGCGACGGCGAGATGCCCGACGAACGCGCCGCCATCTGAGCGCAGTCGTTCCAGTGGTCGACCGACTTTTTCGAGTCAGAGTTCGGAGGTACGGTTATGTGTCGACGGACCGACTGTGCTGGTAGATGTTTCGAGACGCGCTGAACGCTCCGGCCCGTACCCCTGACGCGATTCAGACGCTGTTCTTCGGCGCGTTCCTCTCACTTCTGGTGCTCTCCTTGCCGGTCGTACTGCTACTCGGGGCGGTGTCTCCGCTGCTTGTCGTGTTCGCCGTACCCGCACTCGTGGCGGCGCTGTTGCTCCGTGGCTACTACGTACGGACGATGCGGGTCGGACTCGACGGACGCGACGCTGCCCCGTCGTTCGTCCGATGGAGCGGACTGCTGAGAGACGGCGCCCGGTCGTATGCCATTGCGTTCGTCTACCTGTTTCCGGTCGTTGCGCTGTGGTTTCTCGTCGTAATCGTCGCGGTGGGGACTCAGTTCGGTAGTGGAGAACCGGGCGTCGGTGCGAGCGCGCTCGCGCTCTCGGCTACGCTCGCAACGGTTCTCAGCGGACTCTACTTCCCCGTTTTCGCGTATCTCTACCCGGCCGCACTCGTGAGCTACGCGGCAACAGAACGCCTTGGTGCGGCTTTCTCCCCCCGAACGGTCGGTAGCGTGCTTCTCGACAAGGAGTACGCGACCGGGTGGCTGTTGTCCAGCGGGTTGCTGGTGGTCGTCGCTGTCGTCGGCGTACCGCTGTCGCTGTTTCTCGTCGGCGTCGTAGTCGTGTTCTACCTTCAGACGGCCGCCAACGTCGTGTACGGACGGGCCGCACAGACGGCACTGGCGGACGAACTCGCGGGCGACGACGGGAGGTCGGAACCCGAAGCGATACACCGCGGACCCGAAGCGGCGGCAGCAGTACAAGTCGGCCGGAGCGTCGTGTGCACCGACGGTGACCCCGAAGCTGCGGATAGGAGTCCTGAAGACGCCGAGACCCGGGTCGACGAGAGTGTGCGACGGGACGGGACGACTCCGGTGGAGACGAACCGCACGGACGAGAGAGAGACTGTCGAGGGAAGCGAGACGGACGAAGCGAACCGGAGAGACCAGCCCGACCGAACGTAGGACGACGAGTCACCTATGGGTTCATCGTCGAATCGTTCCGCGGTCTCCACTCGAAGAACGACACCGTGAAGCGACTCGCTCGGAAACGTCTCAGCCATGTTACGGGAGGCGCTCCGCTATCCGCTCCGCGGTGACGACGCCGCAGAACGACTAATTCTCGGCGGCGGCCTCCACGTCGTCACCGCGTTCGTCCCGGTCGTCCCACTCGTCTTCGTGGTCGGCTATCTCGTTCGCGTACTCAACGAGGTGAGCGACGGGCCGTCGGCGTTCAGAGGCGGCCCTCCGCCGGGCTTCGGCGACGTCCGGGCACTCGTCGTCGACGGACTGAAAGCGGCGTTGGTCGTCGCGCTGTACGCCGCCGGACCGCTCGCTATCCTTCTCGTGACGCTCGGTGGCGTGAGCGGTCTCTCGCCGGCGGCACTGGCCGGGACGGCGGGCGTCGCCGTGCTCGCCGGGTCGACGGCGGCGTTGCTCGCGGCGCTCGGCGTCGCGTACCTGCTTCCGGCGGCGCTCGTTGCCTACGCGCACTCGCGTCACCTCCGGGCGGCGTTCGACCGCTCGTTTCTCGGGGCGACGGCGACGGACGCGCGATACTTCGTCGCCGTCGTCGCCGCCGCTGGCGTGCTGAGCGTCGCTGCGCTGCTGTCGTCGCTGGGTGCACCTCGCTCGGTTCCGCGCTTCGTCGGCTTCTTCGTGTTGTTCTACGCGGAGGTTGCGGCGGCGGCGCTCGTTGGCCACGTCGCCGGTGAGAACGTGTCGGCGACGCGCGCAGCGTCGGAGTAAGACGTTGCTATCGGAGATGGGCTTACAGGTGGTCCTGCAATGTCTGTCTCTGCGGGTGGCGACCACTCGACGGCCTCGACCACGCTCCGACGGTCCGTCGGAGCGACCCGCAGTCGGCTCTCAGCGCATAGCCGGTGGTGGCCGCGTCATCCGGGATAAGGATTCGTTCGATGCACTGTTCGGACGGCGACTGCGCCCGATGCAAAGCCACCTTAACCCCCGAGAGCGAGAATCGAGTATGCGAATCGCAGGCCGTGGTCGCGGCGAGGAGGGGCGCGAGCGCATGACGCTCGTCCCCGAGAACGTCGACGACCTCTGGCACCTCTCGTACGTGCTCGAACCCGGTGACCGCGTCTCCGGCGACACGACCCGGCGCATCCAGCGGGCGGACGACCAGATGCGCGACACCGGCGGCGAGCGCGAACACCTCCACGTCACCCTCGAAACCGAGGACGTCGAGTTCGCCCGCTTCGCCAACCGTCTCCGGGTCGGCGGCGTTATCATCGGGTGTTCCCGCGAGGACCAACTCGGCCAGCACCACACGCTCAACGTCGAGGAGCGCAGCGAGATAACCATCGAGAAGCACTTCAAACCGGACCAAAAAGACCGCATCGAGGAGGCCGAACGCGCCACCGAGAACCCCGACGTGGTCATCGCTACCGTCGAAGAAGGTGAAGCGTACATCCACACCGTCGCCCAGTACGGCACCGAGGAGTACGCCTCCTTCACCGCGCCGACCGGCAAAGGCGAGTACGCTCGTCCGCGAAGCGAACTGTTCGACGAACTCGGCTCCGCGCTGTCGCACGTCGACGCCGACACCGTCATTCTGGCGGGTCCGGGCTTCACCAAACAGGACGCCCGCGACCACATCGCCGACAACTACTCCGAGGTGGCCGAGAAGATGACCATCGTCGACACCGCGAGCGTCGGTGACCGCGGCGTCCACGAAGTGCTGAAACGCGGCGCGGTCGACGACGTGCAAAAGGAGACACGCATCGCCCGCGAGGCGGAGCGCATCGACGACCTGATGGAGCGCATCGCCGAGGGCGCGAAAGCCGCCTACGGCGTCGAGCAGGTGGCGCAGGCCGCCGATTTCGGTGCGGTAGAGGAACTCCTGATTTTGGACTCCCGGCTCCGCGACGAGCGACAGGGTCGCGGCGATTGGAATCTCGACGTCAACGACATCATCGAGACCGTCGAGCAGAAAGGCGGCGAAGTCACCGTCTTTTCGGCGGAGTTCCAACCCGGCCAGCAGTTGAAGAACCTCGGCGGTGTCGCGGCGCTGTTGCGGTACCGACTCGAATAACGACCGTCGTCGAACGACGAGAATCACTGTCTGTCAGTCGGTGGAGACCGTCACGTGACGGGGATGACGCTTTTGCGCGTCGAACCCTACCACCCCTCGTGGCGAGAAGACGGAACGGACCGACACTCAGCGACCGATTCGAGCGGTGGCTCGACTTCGTCTTCTTTGCGGGCATGGAGGTGTCGTTTCTCTCGCTGCCGGTGCTCGTGCTCCTGCTCGGCCTTCGCCCCGCCGGCCCGGTGTCGGCGGCGGCGTTGGCCTCGCTCACCACCACCGTCGTCGCCGTCGGCAGTTTCCGGGGCCGCTACTTCGACGTGGGCGCGTGGCCGCGCGTCGGCCAGTTCCGGACGATGCCGATTCGTTCGGCGTACTACGGCGGCGTCATCGGTGCGGGGACGTATCTCGGAACGACCGTTCACGTCGGGACGGGTATGGCCGTTCTCGGTGTCTTCCTTCCCGCCTTACTCGCAGTACTGGCGCTGGCGGCGCTGCCACGAGTTCTCGGCGGTCTGTTCCGCGCCTCCAAGGCGAGTTTGTAGCTCGTTTCACTCCGTCACTCGGTTACTCGCCGGTGAGCGCTTCGCTGGCGGGCGCGAAGTCGATACTCGTGCCCAGTCCCTCCTCGCGCGCTTTCTCGTACAGCATGTACGCCGCAGCGACCGTCTCGATACCGGTGCCGCCGCTGTCGAACAGCGTAATCTCCTCGTCGTTCTCGCGGCCCGGCACTTCGCCGGCGACGACGTCGCCGAGTTCGGCGTAGATGTCGTCTTCGGTGACGACACCTTCCTCCATCGCGTGGAGGAACGACCCGGCGTCTCTCGTCGCCCGGTCTCTGAGGTCGGGGACGTACTTCGCGCGCTCGATGGTCGTCGTGTCGACCTCCCGTTTGTTGGCGCTGTACTGACCCATCGCGGTGACGTGCGTGCCGGGTTCGAGCAGGTCGCCGTCGAACACGGGTTCGGAGGCGTTCGTCGCCGTGACGACGACGTCCGCGCCTTCGACGGCGGCGGCGCTGGAGGCGACGGCGGCGACGCTCGCGTCGAGGAGGCGGTCCATCTCGCCGGCGAACGATTCTCTGTTCTCCTTCGTCGGCGAGTACACCCAGACGGTGTCGATGTCGCGGACGGCCGCGACGGCGCGCAACTGCCCGCGGGCCTGTGCGCCGCTGCCGATGATGGCGACGGACGCTGCATCTTCGCGGGCGAGTGCGTCGACGGCGACGCCACCGGCCGCGCCCGTCTTGAACGGGTTCATGCTCGCGCCATCGAGCAACGCGAGCGGTTCGCCGGAGTCGGCGTCGAAAAGCGGCGTCATGAACCACGCGTCGCGTTCGCCGAATCCGGCGGCGTACATGTAGCCACCCATCGCGCCGGTGTCGGGGAGAATGGCGGCGTACGTGGTGAACATCCCCGGTGGGTCGCCGTTGACGAGTTTAGTCCGTGGCTCCGCCGATGCACCCTCGCCGCGTTCTCTGTACCCCTCACGAACCGCGTCGACGTACTCGGCGGGCGTAGCGAGGCCGGCGACATCGTCGCTCGTGAGAAACAGTGTGTCTGTCATACCCGTGGGAACGAACGCGACGCCTAAAACCGTGCGGGCGGCGGCGAAAACGCGAGCGTGGTGCGGGTAAAACAGTGAGAGAACGGAGCGAGAGCGTCGAGAGAACCGAACAGAAGGGAAAGGAAAGAGAAGAGAAAGGACGGGACGGGACTCAGTCGGCGTTGAGCTGCTGGCTCTGGGTGTTCTGTGTGACTGCACCGGGTTGGCTCTCCACCGGGCCGTTGACGAACAGCGCGTGACCCATGATGCCGACCGAGCCAATCGCCGCGATTGGGACGGCGGTCGTGAGACCGACGCCGGCGGTGGTGAGTATTGCAGTGACTCCGAACAACACGAGTGGAATGAGTCCAAGAACGTAGTCGTAGTATCCCGTCATAAGGTATTACAAAGTATGCATGGGGGATATATAATTCTTTCCTGTGACTAAACCACAACCACGAGAAAATCTCCCAGTGGGATTTCTATAACTTATGAAAATACGACGCCGCTCGACACCGAAGACGAACCAGAGCGTCGCTCTCACAGAGAAGGCGCTTCAGGCCCGAATACGCCCGAAATCGAATGTCTTCGAGATTTATTACCGTGTGTATCAGTGTCACTAATAGGTTACATCGCCTGTGTAACGACTCCGCTTTTCTCTTCGAGTTGGCGTAGCGAGTCGAGAATTTCGTCCGGCTTGCCCCCATCGGTGAGTTAAACCCTCCCGTCGTTAGAACCATCACCGTGAACCGTAACGACCGTTCGATTGTGGCGCTCGTGATGCTCGCTCACGGGATGGTCCACACCTACGAGTTGTCCGTTCCCATCTTCGTCACTATCTGGCTCTTGGAGTTCGAGACTATCAGCCTCGGCTTCGCGCAGTTTCCGGTGAACGAGGCGACGCTCGGTCTCGTCGTCACCGCTGGCTACGCCCTGTTCGGATTGGGTGCACTTCCGGGCGGCGTGCTCGTCGATAAACTCGGCTCACGCCGTCTCATCACGCTCTGTCTGCTCGGCATGTCGGCGTCGTTCTTCATCCTCGGTGTCGCGCCGAGCGTACTCGCCATCGCGTTCGCACTCGTGGTCTGGGGCGTCGCCGCGAGCGTCTACCACCCCGCCGGACTGGCGCTCATCAGCAAAGGCGTCGAAGAGCGCGGAACCGGCTTCGCCTATCACGGTATGGCCGGCAACATCGGCATCGGCCTCGGCCCGCTCGTCGCCGCGATTCTCCTGTTGTTCGTCGACTGGCGCATCGTCGCCACCGTGCTGGCTGTTCCGGCACTGTTGGCCGCGCTGTTCGCCTATCGTGCCGAGTTCGACGAGAACGCCGCCGTCAGCGGGGCGGCCGCGGAGACCGACGGCGGAGACTCGAAGGCGGACGCCGGTGTCGAGTCCTGGGGCGAGTTCGTCAGCGAGTCCAAACGGCTCTTTGCCGGCAGTTTCGTCTTCGTATTTATCGTCGTGATGTGTTCGGGACTGTACTACCGCGGCGTACTCACGTTCCTGCCGCAGTTGCTCGCCGGACTGCCGGGTGTCGACCCCGTCTCGCTGTCGTCGCTCATCCCCGGTGACCTGCTCGCGTCGGTCGGTCTCGAAGCGTCCGGCGACAGCCAACTCAACCCCGAGCGCTACATCTACTCGGGACTGTTGATGATTGGCGTGCTTGGGCAGTACGCCGGCGGGAAACTCACCGACAGCGTCGCCCCCGAGAAAGGTATCGCCGGGGCGTTCGGCGCACTCGCCGTGCTCGCACTCGTCTTCCTCCCCGTGGCGAACCTCGGTATCGGACCGCTGCTCGTCGTGGCCGCGGTTCTCGGCTTCGCGCTGTTCGTCGTCCAACCGCTGTACCAAGCGACCGTCGCCGAGTACACGCCCGCGGGGACGCGCGGACTCTCCTACGGCTACACCTACCTCGGCGTGTTCGGCATCGGCGCACTCGGCGGCGCTATCGCCGGTGCGATTCTCCAGTACGCCTCGCCCGGCGCGCTGTTCGTCACGCTCGCTGGATTCGCCGCGGTGGCGTCGCTGGTCGGTGTGTATCTCTCACGGAACGAGTCGACAGTCTGAGTGGCGGCGAAGGCGAAGGGAACGGAACGGAACGCGGTTTTTTGCTTTCAGCGGACTTTGAACACGAGCCATCGCCAGACGCCGAGCGCGAAGCCGACGGTGACGAGCGTGACGACGATGAAGATGGGGTCCGCGCCGCCCTCGAAGAACGGCGAGGCGCGGATGCCGAGGCCGATGATGTCGGCGGGTACCCACGACCGGATGGCGAGCGGAATCGACGCTTTGGCGGACTCGCCCGCGCCGGCGGAGTACGCGCCGACCAGCGGCGCACAGATGAGCCAGCCGATGAAGAACGGTACGAGCGTCGTCAGCCAGCCGACGGGGTCACTCGTGAGATAGGAGACGCCGCCGTTGTGCATCGCCACGCCGAACGTGAGCACGAGGCCGATGACGAGCACGTCACCGACGGCAAGCGGCAGCGTCCCGCGGTCGATTCGTTGGTCCCAGAACGATTCCGATTGGGTGGCCATATCCGGTGATTCGCACGGGGCCTAATGATTGCCCGGATTGTCGTTTCGCGCGTGAGTGAGTGACACGCGTTCGGCGGTGTGGACGGTCGCCACTCCGAGCACTCGCTTGTCTCGCCCGGACCACAGCCCACGTCCGGACCACACGGTCTTTGTCGTCACGCGCGAAGCGACCTGCATGGAGTTTCTCGTGCTCGGCTGGCCGGAAGACGACGTGACGCTGCGTCTCGACTACCGGCAGTTCAGCTACGCCGGAAAGTTCGTCATGTCGAACACGGGGAAAGCCGTCGTCCGCGTCGACGACGAGGAACGGGCGAGAGGGCCGGAAACGGGCGACGAAGCCGACGAGTTCGACCGCGACGTACTCGCGGCCGTCGCGTTCAACGAGGACCGCACCGACTCCACGACGCTGTGGATTCGCTACGTTACCGTCCGCCAGGACCGCCGTGGCGACGGACTCGGACCGAAACTCGCCGCGTTTCTCGCCGAGCAGGCGCGAGAGCAGGGCTACGACCGTCTCCGAATCGCCGTCAACAACCCGTTCGCCTACGAGGCGCTGTACAAAGCCGGATTCGCGTACACCGGCCGACAGACTGGACTTGCGGAGTTGGTGTTGGAGCGGGAGTTCGATGGCGAGACGGTCCGGAACCGAAGCCGAGAGACGTATCAGTCCGGACTGGACGCGTACCGCGAACGCGACCTCGGCGACGACGAACGGTCGTTTCTCGAATCGAGAGCCGACGCCGACCCGCCGGAGACGATTTCGGCACCCGAAAGTGCGGACGTTTAACTCCGAGACCGTCTAACGTCGGCCAATGGGAAACGCAGCGTTGCGCCAGTTGGCGGCGCTCTCAGAGGTGTCGTTCGACGACCTCGATGGGAGAGTCGTCGCCGTCGACGCGCACAACTGGCTCTACCGATATCTGACGACGACGGTCAAGTGGACCAGAGACGGGGTGTACACGACGAGCGAGGGCGAGGAAGTCGCCAACCTCGTCGGCATCGTCCAAGGCCTCCCCAAATTCTTCGAACACGACCTCGTCCCCGTCTTCGTCTTCGACGGCGGCGTGACCGAGTTGAAAGACGACGAAGTGGCCGAGCGACGCGAACAGCGCGAGAAAGCCGAGGAGATGCTCGCAGACGCCCAAGAACGCGGCGACCACATCGAAGCGGCCCGCCTCGAAGCGCGCACCCAACGACTGACGAGCGTCATCCAAGAGACGAGTCGTGAACTGCTCGACTTGCTCGACGTTCCCTACGTCGAAGCACCCGCCGAGGGCGAGGCGCAGGCGGCGTACATGGCCCGCCGCGGCGACGCCGACTACGTCGGCAGCGAGGACTACGACACGCTGCTGTTCGGCGCGCCGTTGACGCTTCGCCAACTCACCAGCTCCGGGAACCCGGAACTGATGAGTCTGGACGAGACGCTCGACGAACACGACCTCACCTACGAGCAACTCGTCGACGTGGGCATCCTCTGTGGCACCGACTTCAACCCCGGCGTCGACGGTATCGGCCCGAAGACGGCGCTCAAATTGGTGCGAGAACACGGCGACCTCTTCGGCGTGTTGGAAGCGCGCGGCGAACACGTCGAGTTCGCCGACCGGATTCGAGAGTTGTTTTTGGACCCGCCGGTCACAGACGAGTACGAGTTCGACACCGACGTCGACCCCGACATCTCGGCGGCGCGCAGTTACGTTATCGAGGAGTGGGAAGTCGACGCCGACGAGGTCGAACGCGGCTTCGAGCGCATCGACGACGCGCTGAGTCAGACCGGACTCGACCGCTGGACTTAGCGAAGTTCGACCGAGACGATTTCGGCGGGCGTCTCGCCGCAGCGACGGTAGCGTGGGGTGTCGACTTCGAAGTCTGCTGAATTCTCGGTGTCACCGCCACCGTCGCCGTTTCTCGTCTCATCCTCGCTGCGTTCGACCTCGAAGACGCGAAGCGAAATCACGAGTCGCCCGGAATCGAGCGTCGCGCGAAGCACCGGCCCGGTGGCGGTGACGACGACGTACGGTGGGGCGGCGACCGGCGGTGCGGCGAGTTCGCCTCCCGCGGTGTCGACGCAGCGAGCGAGCAGTCCCGGCAACTGTTCGGTGATGCCCGCGCGAGCGAGGACGGTTTCGAGAGGCGAAACGACACGCGCTCTCTCGGTCGTCGTCTCGCCGTCCCATCCGGTGACAAGGGCGTCCGCGCAGTCGACGACGCTGTCGAGAAGTGCGGACTCCTCGGCGAGCAGGTACGCACGAACTCGGTCGACAGTACTCACACGCTTCAGTCACGGGCGGTGGATAAACGACTGCCGGAGCGGAGCCGCGGCAAGACCGTTCGGAGTCCGCGAGAGACTGCAAAACGGGATACTCAGAACGTTTATAAATGCTAGTTTATGCTTTTTCGCATCCATTACACAACTGTCGATTACTATGAGTTCAGAAGAGAGTTCCATGTCCACAATGAACCGTATCGAAACCGACGTATCCGCGACGTGGCGGACGTTGATGATTGCCGGCGGGATTATCGCCATACTGGGCGTCATCGCCATTCTCGCGCCGTTTATCACCGGAATCTCGCTGTCGATATTCCTCGGTGCGCTCCTCATCGTTGGCGCAATTCTCCGGGGGGTCCACGCGTTCGGCGCGAGTAACTGGAAAGGTGGCCTGTTCCAAGGCGCGATGGCAATCGTCTACACCGTCGCCGGTGTTGCGCTCATTGCGAACCCGCTGGTCGGTCTCGCCTCGCTGACGATACTGCTCATCGCGTACTTCTTCGTCGACGGTCTCGTCGAAATCGTGATGGGTCTCCGTCTGCGCCCCGACGCCAACTGGGGATGGCTCGTCGCCAGCGGCGTACTCGGCCTCGTCGTCGCCGGCCTGCTGTTCGTCGGCTTCCCGAGCACCGCGCTGTGGGCCGTCGGCCTCCTGTTCGGCATCAACCTCCTCGCCTCCGGCATCTCGATGGTGATGGTGGCGATGGACGGCCGCGACCACGCCCGCGAAGACGCCGCGTCATCGGCGGCCGGTAGCGCCTAATCGAAACGACCGCATTCGCTTTGTTTTTAGTCGTCGCGCACGCCGCATCAGTCATGGACCTCAGCGAGATAGAGCAGCTCATCGAGGCCGGTATCGAGGACGCCGACGCGACCGTCTCCCGTCCACGGAGTCCCGACGAGAACCACGAGGACGCCCACTTCGCGGCCGTCGTCGTCTCCCCGGCGTTCGAGGGGAAGTCGCTCGTCCAACAGCACCAGATGGTGTACGACGCCCTCGGCGAGCGGATGACCACCGACATCCACGCGATGGAGATAAAGACGTACACCCCCGAACAGTACGACGGCCAGTAGTCAACCCGCTTGGGTTCCTTCGTCCCGACTGCCCGCGCCCCCACGCTTTTGCACCGCGCTCGCGTCCGAGCGGATAGCAATGACCGACCGGTTTCGGGACCCCGCGTGGCTTCGCGGTCACGTCGCAGACGTGTTGACGTTCTACTATCCGACCTGCGTCGACGAGACGCGCGGCGGCTTCGTCGCACAACTCGACGAGCGGACGAGTCGCGTCTACGACCCCGAACCGCGTCATCTCGTCGCCTCCGCTCGGTTCGTCGTCAACTTCGCCCGCGGTGCGCGTCTCGACGACGCGGCTGCAACTGCGGGGACGAACACACCAGACGCCGATGCGCTCGACTGGTGTCGCTCGGCGGCCGCACGCGGTGCGGAGTTTCTCGCGGACGCCCATCGCGACGCCGAGGCGGGCGGCTACCAGTGGCTGCTCTCCGGCACCGACCCCGTCGACGAGCGACGCTCCTGTTACGGCCACGCGTTCGTCCTGTTGGCGTACGCCGAGGCGACGATGGCAGGCGTTCCGGGCGCGCGTGAACGGCTCGAAGCGACGGCCGACCTCGTCGACGAGCGGTTCTGGGAGGCCGACCACGGCCTCTGTCGGAGCGAACTCGACGCCGACTGGAACTCCGTCGAGTCCTACCGTGGGCAGAACGCCAACATGCACATGTGCGAGGCGATGCTCGGCGCGTACGAAGCGACGGAGAATCGAGCCTATCTCGACCGGGCGCTCACCATCGCCCGGCGGATGACCGTCGACCTCACGGAGACGACGGACGGTCGAATCTGGGAACACTACACCGAGTCGTGGGACCACGACTTCGCGTACAACCGCGAGCAACCCGAAGACCTGTTCCGGCCGTGGGGCTACCAACCCGGCCACCACGCCGAGTGGGCGAAGCTCACCGCCGCGCTCTCGCGGCATACGGACGAACCGTGGCCCCGAGAACGGGCGACGGAACTGTTCGACGCCGCCCTCGACGGCTGGGACGAGGAGTACGGCGGCTTCTACTACACGCTGGACCGCGAGGGCGACCCCGTCGTCGACGACAAGTACGGCTGGCCGGTCGCCGAAGCTATCGGCGCGGCCGCGGTGCTGTCGGACGTCGTCGACGACGCCGACAGAGAGCGATATCTGGAGTGGTACGACCGCCTTTGGGCGTACGCGGAGGCGAACCTCGTCGCACCCGGCGGCAACTGGTACACGCAACTCACGCGGGAGAACGAGTACGTCGACACGAGCGACGGACCGGCGGTCGAACCGGGCTACCACCCGATTGGAGCCTGTTGGGAGGCGCTGCGTAGCTTCGACGGCTGAGGTCGACACGCCGGGAGAGTTGTATTTTCATGCCCATAACACCGGTAATTTGAAAAGATAGGTCCGACGAGTGGTCGGCATGCGTCTCCGTCGCCTCACCCTCCCCCTCGGCTTCGCAGTCGTCGGCCTCAGTTATCCGCTGCCGTTCTTTCTCGTCTCCGCGCGGCAGGAACCAGTCGTTCTCTTCACCGTTCTCGCCACCTGTCTCGCTGCGGCGTGCGGAACGCTCGTCTGGGCCGGCGCAGCCGGTTCGGAGCCGTCGCGTCGGCGCGGTGCGCTCGTCGGTGCGATGGCGACGCTCGTCGGGGCCGTCTGCAACGGTCTCGGAATGGTTGCCGTGTTGCTGGCGATGTACCCGCTGAACGGGTCGCTTCTCGAACAGACCGCGGCGCTACTGCTGCTCTCGACGCTCGTCGGCGTACTCACTGTGCCGCTGGCAGCGATGCTCGGCGTGTTCGTCGCGACTCGGCCGTCGTTCGGTCTTCCGCCGGGCGGAGAGTCGCCGCTGTCGTCGCTGAGTCGGTCGCCGGACGCGACGTTCCGACAACTCGGTGTCCTCGCGGGTATCGTCGTCCTCGTCGCTCTCGGCGGCGCTGTCGTTCAGTACACCGACCCGACGACACCCGCGCCCGCGGCCGACGCTCCCGAGTACGCAGGACCGGACGCACCCGCCGAGGAGCAGGTCGCACAAGCGCAGGCGCGAACTCGCGCCGTCTCGCACACGGTGACGTACTCGACGTCGATGTACGCGCCGAACGGGACGCTCGTCGAACGAGTCTCGCCGTTCCAGCGCGTCGAACACGACCGCAGCAGCGACCTCGTTCGCGTCTCCACCATCGCAGCGGGCAGTCGGCCCGACGAGTTCGTCACCGCACTCTACACCCAAGATGGCGTCTGGCGGTGGGAGAGCGACGACACCGACCCCGAGACGAGAGCCATCCAACCGATGATGCGTCCGTACGGTATCGACGCGTACTGGACGGCGGCGACGACAGACGCACCGGGACAGGTCGTCAAGCGGACGAAAAACACCACGACAATCAGGTACTCGACGCCGACAGACCGGATGGGCCGGCCGTACGACACGAACGGGAGTCGGACGGTGACCATCGACCGGACGAGCGGTCGACTCCTCGAAATCGAGACGGTCCACGTCAGAGAGTCCGGTGAGAGAGTCGTTCAGACGTACCGCTATCACGACTACGAGAACACGACCGTCTCCCGACCCGACCTTCCGGCGCGTCCGCTGGAATGGCATCTCTACGACCTCCTCGCCGGACCGCTGAACGGCGAGACGCCGCTACACTGAACGCAGTGGAAGAAGCAGAGGCGCTCAGCGTCAGAGTCGCGGTTCGGCGTTCTCCAGTTCGTCGAGCGAGCGGTTCTTCAATGCCTCGCCCGTCTCGGCGTCGAAGAGATGTATCGCGGATTCGGGGAACCGCGCGACGGCCGGTTGGCCGGCCTCAACCGAGCGCATCCCGCCGATGGTTGCGACGAACGTGGTGTCGCTGTCGGCGGTGAAGTTCAGGTAGACGTTGTTCTCGTTGCCCATCGGTTCGACCACGTCGACGACCGTCTCGTAATCGTGGTCGCCGCTGGCTTCGGAGACGAGTTCGATGTCTTCAGGACGGACGCCAAGCACGACGCGGACCGCGTCGCCGAGACTCTCACGAGTCTGCTGTGAGAGCGGGTAGGCGAACTCTTGGCCGACGAGTCTGTCGCCCTGCATCTCCATCTCGAAGAAGTTCATCGAGGGGTCGCCGATGAAGCCCGCGACGAACTGGTTGGCTGGTTGGTGGTACGCCTCCAGCGGCGTCGCCACCTGCTGGAGTCGCCCGTCGTTGAGGATGGCGATACGGTCGCCCATCGTCATCGCCTCCGTCTGGTCGTGGGTGACGTACATCGTCGTCACGCCGAGGTCCTCTTGGAGACGCTGAAGTTCGGTGCGCATCCCCGAACGCAACTTGGCGTCCAAGTTCGACAGCGGTTCGTCCATGAGGAACACCTCGGGGTCACGGACGATAGCGCGGCCGAGGGCGACCCGCTGGCGCTGCCCGCCGGAGAGTTCTCTCGGTTTGCGGTCGACCAGTTCGCCGATGTTGAGCATCTCGGCGGTCTCGGTCACCTTCGTCGAGATAGTGTCGCCGTCGAGGTCCGTCGACTCTTCGAGGCCGAACGACATGTTCTCGCGGACGGTCATGTGCGGGTACAGCGCGTACGACTGAAACACCATCGCGATGTCTCTGTCGCGCGGCGAGGCGTCGTTGATGACGCGGTCGTCGAGACGTATCTCGCCGCTCGTTACCGTCTCCAGTCCCGCGACCATTCGAAGCGTCGTCGATTTCCCGCATCCCGAGGGACCGACGAGAACGAGGAACTCGCCGTCTTCGAGGTCGATGTTCACGTCGTCGACGGCGACGATGTCGCTGCCGTTGTCGTCGAACACTTTCGTGACGTGGTCGAGTATGAGTTGTGCCATGTTAGGATTCTCCCGCGACGCCTTCCGCGAACTGTTCGCCGAACAGTACGTAGACGACGAGCGTCGGAAGCGCCGCGACGAACGCGCCCGCCATCTGCAGGTTGTACTGCTGGACCATCGAGCCTTGCAACTGGTTCAGTGAGAGGGTGACGACCTGATTTTCCGGACTGGTCAGAAGCACCAGCGCGAACAGCAGGTCGTTCCAAATCTGGGTGAACTGGTAGATGAGCGTCACCGCGAAGATGGGCACCGACAGCGGCAGGATGATCTTCCAGTAGATTCGCGCCACCGTCGCGCCGTCCAAGCGCGCCGCCTCCAGCATCTCCGGGTCGATGGTCGCGTAGTACGACCGAAACAGGATGGTACAGATGGGGATGCCGTAGGCGGTGTGCGTGATGATGAGTTCGAGGAGGCCCGTCCGTTCTGCGAGCAGCGGAACGCCCGCGAGAATGTCTTCGAGGCCGACCATCGTCCAAAACTGCGTCAACGGGACGAGCACCGACTGGTACGGCACGAAGATACCGGCGACGAACAGCATTATCACCGCGACCTGTCCGCGCCAGTCGACGTTCGTTAGGCCGTACGCCGCGAGCGACCCGAAGATGGCCGACAGCGCGGTAGCCGGAATCGCCAACAGCAGGCTGTTGAACACGCCGAGTTGTAGGCGACTCCACGCCTCGAACCACGGTTCGACGGTGAAGCCAGACGGCGGCGGCGGGACGAACGGCGTCGACCCGATAAACGCCTCTTGGGATTTGAACGCCGTCATCAGACCGCTTTCGAGCGGCGAGAGGTAGAACGCTGCCATTACGACCAAGACTGCGTACAGGCCGATGCGCTGGAAATCGATACCGCTCGTCGAGTCGTTGGCTGTCTGTGAACTCATAGGTCACCTCTGCTGTACTGCAGGTAGAGATACGGACCGATGACGCCCAACGCCATTAAAAAGAGGACGGTGGCGATAGCCGACCCGTACGCCCAGTTCGTCGCGCGGAACGCCTCGCGGAACATCATCACCGAGAGGATATCGGTGGACGGCCCGGGAGTCGGTCCGAAGAGGACGAACAGGAAGTCGAACGCCTTCAACGCGAACACCATCAACACGACGGCGGCGCTCGTCGTCGACGCACGCAGTTGCGGGATGATGACGCGGCGGTACATCCGAATCGTACTCGCGCCGTCGGTTCTCGCCGCTTCGTACTGTTCTGTCGGTATCGCTCGCAGGCCGGCGAGGTAGACGACCATGCAGTAGCCCGAGAACTGCCACATCAGCGCGAAGATAACCGCCGCCAGCGAGAAGCGCGGGTCCGACAGCCACGCGTACGCGAGGAAGTCGAGGCCGACCGACCGCAGGGCGACGTTTATCAGTCCGATTTCGGGGTTGTACATCCACGCCCAGAAGATGGCCGTCACGACGAACGAGAGGCTCATCGGCAGCAGGTAGATGGTCCGGAACGTGTTCTCGAACCGTATGTTCTGGTCGACGAGAATCGCCATCAACAGCCCCAACAACAGGGTGACGACGGTGAAGGCGATGAGCAGCACGAACGTGTTCTGCGTCGCCGTCCAGAACGTCGGGTCCGACAGCATCTCCTCGTACATCGCAAAGCTCAGAGAGCTGTAGTCGGGTTGGCCGAGGCCGCTCCAGTCGGTCAACGAGATGACGACGTTCCAGCCGATAGCGCCGTAGACGAATAGGCCGATGAGCAGCGCCGGCGGGAGCCAGAACGGCAGCGACCCGAGCAGGTCGCTGTCGAGCGCGTCCCGTAGCCGCGAGCGACCCACCGTCTGTTCTTTCGTCACGGTGCCGCCGTCAGGTCGCGCGTCGCCGTCGCTATCGGGAGGGCGGCGACCACGTCCGAACAGTCGAAAAATGAACTCTCGCATCACTCGCTCCGGTTAGAACGAGTTTGCGATGCGGTCGTACGCACCGTCGACGTTCCAGTTCTCGTTGAACGCCGCGAACGCCTCTTCGAGGCTGCTCTTGACGTCCGGCGAGACGGCGGTGCCGTGGGCGATGGTCGGCGGTTGCGAGTCGGAGTTCTCGAAGTCCTGTCGCTGCTGCTGGAGGAACGGACCGAACGGTTCGTCCGGCACGTCCGTCCGCGGCGGAATCGACCCCTTGATTGGGTTGAACCGCTCTTGGGCGTCGACGGAGCCACAGTAGGTGAGGAACTGCCGCGTCGTCTCCGGCGACGGGTTGTTCGTCGGCATGACGAACGAGTCGGTGACGACGGCGTACAGACCGGTCGTCCCCGGGAACGGGACGTGCTCCCACTGTTCGCCGTAGTTGAAGTTGTCCGCACCGTCGTACTGGCCGGCCGCCCAGTCGCCTTGGTGAATCATCGCCGCGTCGCCGTTGATGACTTTGCTGTTGCCTTGGTCCCACGTGATGGAGCCGGCGTCCTGGTTGAAGTGGTCGCTGTAGGAACTCAGCCGCGAGAGCGCGTCTTTGACGCCCTGCTCGTGGTTCGAGACGTTGCCCTGCGTGAAGTCCATGTAGGCGTCGACGCCCTGTTCGGCCTGGAAGATGGCCTCCCACAGCTGCAGCGACGACCACGGCGACTGCGTCTGGTGGGCCATCGGCACCGCGTCGGTGTTGTTGGCGATGGAGTTCATCGCGTCGAGAAGCGCCTGCGGGCTGTCGACGCTCTGCATGTCGACGCCTGCTTCTTCGACCACCGAGACGTTGTAGAACAGGTTGTTCAGTCGGTGGATGTTGATGGGGACGGCGACGTAGTTGCCGTTCGACTGCGCGGCGTTGCGGACGCCCTGCAGGTAGGCGTCCTCCATGTCGCCGGACCAGATGTCGCTGATGTCTTCGAGCATATCGCTCTCGGTGTACGGCGTCAACGCCTGTCCGGGCCAAATCTGGAACGTGCTCGGCGGGTTCTCGTTGAGCACGCGGTTTCGGATGACGGTGTCGAGCGCACTTCCTGCACCACCGGGTGCGGGGTTGTTGTTCACGCTCGCGTCCGGATACTCCTCTTGGAACCCTTCGAGCAACGCATTCAGCGCGTCCTGCTCGCCACCGGCGGTCCACCAGTGGACGATTTCGAGTTCCTGATTACCGCTGCCACCACCGTCGCCACCGCCGCCGCTCTGGTTGCCGCTGCCGCCCGAGCCACCGCTTCCGTTGCCGCTGCCGTCACCGCCGTCGCCGCCGTCGCCGCCCTGCGAACAACCGGCGAGTGCGGTGACGCCCGCAGTACCTGCGAGGCCAGTTAGTTTGAGATACGAACGTCGAGAGACCGGTGAATCTTTGTCAGTCATGATGAATCCTCAACGATTTACGGAGGGATATGGCCACTATCGATAGTTAAGTATTACTCCGTCGACGAGTGAATTGTTATCATATGTGACGACTAACCGTCGAACCGACTCGTTTCCGATAAAGGCCGAGTTCGAGGTTCCGACGCGGTGCATCGAGACGCCGCGAGACGACCGCTCGGAGTCGGAAGGGTCGCGTTCGGGTCGGCCGGTATCGGTGGCTTTTACGCCTCACTCTGCGTGGGGGCGACCATGAGCGACGACTACCGTACGGAGCGAGACAGCCTCGGTGAGATGCAGGTCCCCACCGACGCGTACTGGGGCGCACAGACCCAACGCGCCGTCGAGAACTTCCCCATCTCGGGAATCACGTTCGGACGGCGGTTCGTCCGCGCACTCGGCGTCGTCAAGAAGGCCGCCGCACAAGCCAACCGTGACCTCGGCCTGATTCCCGACGAGAAGGCCGACGCCATCGTCGACGCCGCCGACGAGGTCATCGCCGGCGACCACGACGACCAGTTCCCCGTCGACGTGTTCCAAACCGGGTCGGGGACCTCCTCGAACATGAACGCCAACGAGGTCATCGCCAACCGGGCAGCGGAACTCGTCGGCGCGGAAATCGGTTCCCGGGAGATTCACCCGAACGACCACGTCAACTACGGACAGTCCTCGAACGACGTGATTCCGACGGCGATGCACGTCGCGTCGCTCGAAGCCGTCGAGAAAGACCTCCTTCCGGCGCTATCGGAACTCGCCGAAGCGCTCGGCGAGAAAGAACAGGAGTTCGACGGCGTCGTCAAAACCGGCCGGACCCACCTGCAGGACGCCACACCCGTCCGCCTCGGTCAGGAGTTCGGCGGCTACCGAACCCAGATTGAGAAAGGCATCCGTCGCGTCGAACACACCCGCGACCACCTCTCGGAGTTGGCACTCGGTGGCACCGCAGTCGGGACGGGCCTGAACACTCACCCCGAGTTCCCCGGGAAAGCCGCCGAGTACATCTCCGAGGAGACGGGAATCGAGTTCCGCGAAGCCGACAACCACTTCGAGGCGCAGGCCGCCCACGACGCGATGGGCGAGGCCCACGGCGCACTTCGGACCGTTGCCGGGTCGATGAACAAGATTGCCAACGACCTTCGGCTTCTGGCCTCCGGCCCGCGCAACGGTCTCGGCGAAATCGAGCAACCCGAGAACCAACCAGGAAGTAGCATCATGCCCGGCAAAATCAACCCCGTCGTCGCCGAAGCCGTCAACCAGGTCCACAAACAGGTCGTCGGCAACGACGCCGCCGTCGCCGCGGGCGCGGCCGAGGGCCAAATCGACCTCAACCTCTACAAGCCGGTGCTGGCGCACAACTTCCTCGAATCGACGGAACTGCTGTCGAACTCGGCGACGGTGTTCGCCGACCGGTTCGTCCGCAAGTTGGAGGCGAACGAGGAGTTCGCCGCCGAACAGGTCGAACGGAGCATGGCGCTGGCGACGGCGCTCAACCCCGCCATCGGCTACGACAAAGCCTCGAAGGTCGCCAAGAAAGCGCTCGCGGAGAACAAGACGGTGCGCGAAGTCGCCGTCGACGAGGGCTATCTCACCGAGGAAGAGGCCGACGAGGTACTCGACCCCGAGAAGATGACCCACCGCGGCATCCTCGGCGACGACTGAGGGTGCTGGGAGTCGGATTCGACGGCCGGCCGATGTGTCGCCGGCGCGACCAATCGGGTTCGTCGACCATCCACGAGTCGAGTCCGTTCTTCTGCGTAGACTGTTCACACACGACACCGGTTTCTGGAAACGAAATCGACAGACGGCGACACGACACGTGAACTGGTCACGAAAGCGTCGAAAAACGACATCTTGATGGGGTGTGCCCGTGATTTTTCCAGCATGGTTGGGATGAACGTCCTACGCGAGTCGAAGGGCCGCGACAAGCTGCTGTGCCGAAAGTGCGGAGCCGAGTTCCCAGAGGGTCAGGCCACCCGAGACGGCTGGCACTATCGATGCCCCGAGGACGACTGCGACGCCGAAGGCCTCGGCGAAGGGCTTCGACGCGCCTGAGCGCACCTCGCTGACTGTACCGCCACGAAACCGAAAACCGACTCACTGCGGCCCGCGACCCGACCACGGTCGAACGCGAGCCGTGTCGGACGCTCTCATCTCTCACGTTCTTTCCCACCCTCCCGGTGCCGAGCGCCCGCCAGACGCGCGAGCGGGAGACTGAACCATTTTTACGCCCCCCGCGCGCAGGGAGAGACAATGACGGAGTACGACTACGAGGAGCTCGGCCTCGTCGCGGGGCTGGAGATTCACCAGCAACTCGACACCGCGACGAAGTTGTTCTGCGACTCGCCGACGGTGCGCCGCGAACCCGAGGAGGCGACCCGGACGTTCACGCGCTATCTCCACCCCACGCGGAGCGAACTCGGCGAAATCGACGACGCAGCGCTCGAAGAGAGCCGCGTCGACCGCGAGTTCGAGTATCTCGCCTACGACACGACTTGTCTCGTCGAAGAGGACGACGAACCGCCGGCGAAACTCGACGCCGAGGCGCTCGACGTGGTGATGCAGATTTCGGAGCTGATGGAGATGTCGGTCGTCGACCAGGCGCACGTGATGCGGAAAATCGTCGTCGACGGCTCGAACACCTCCGGCTTCCAGCGCTCGTCGCTCATCGCTCAAGACGGTGAAATCCAGACGAGCGAGGGAGCCGTCGGCATCGAAGACCTGATGCTCGAAGAGGAGTCCGCCCAGCGCATCGAGGAGCGCGACGACGGCGTCCTCTACAGCCTCGACCGTCTCGGGATTCCCCTCGTCGAAATCGGAACCAAACCCGACATCTCCTCGCCCGAGCAGGCCCGCGAAGCCGCCGAGACAATCGGGATGCTGCTCCGCTCGACGGGGAAGGTCAAGCGCGGCCTCGGCACCATCCGCCAGGACGTGAACGTCTCCATCGCCGACGGCGCGCGCGTGGAGATGAAAGGCGTCCAGAGCCTCGACGACATCGACGACATCGTCCGCAACGAGGTCGGCCGACAGGTCGAACTGCTCGCCATCCGCGACGAGTTACAGCAGCGAGACGCCCACGTCGGCGAGCCACAGGACGTGACTGACGTGTTCGCCGACAGCGATTCGGGAGTTATTCGCGGCGCGCTAGATTCGGGTGGGAAGGTTACAGGAGTGCGTCTCGCAGGGTTCGACGGCCTCGTCGGCCGCGAACTCCAACCGGACCGCCGCCTCGGTACCGAACTCTCCGACCACGCGAAACGCCACGGCGCGGGCGGCATCTTCCACACCGACGAACTGCCCGCCTACGGCGTCACCGAGGAGGAAGTCGACGCACTGCGCGAGGCTGTCGGCGCGGAACCGGAGGACGCAGTGGCTATCGTCGCCGCCGACTCGCAGACCGCAGACCTCGCTATCGACGCGGCAGCGGTCCGTGCCGAGGCAGCCATCGAAGGCGTCCCCGAGGAGACCCGGGGGGCGAACGACGACGGGACCACGCGCTACCTCCGGCCGCTGCCGGGCGCGGCGCGGATGTACCCCGAGACGGACGTGCCGCCGGTCGAACCCGACCCCTCCGAAGTCGAAGTGCCCGAACTGCTCACCGAGAAAGTCGAGCGCTACCAATCTGAGTTCGGCCTCGACGCCGGACTCGCCGAACAGGTCGCCTACGGCCGCCGGATGCCGTTGTTCGAACGGGCCGTCGACGACGGCGCGGACCCGACGTTCGTCGCCGGACTCGTCGAGAGTACAGTGACGGAACTCCGGCGCGACGACGTGCCCGTCGAAAATCTCGACGACGAGCAGTTGCTCGCAGTCGTCGCCCTCGTCACCGACGGTGACCTCGCAAAAGAGGGCGTCAACGAAGTGCTGGCGCTCTTGGCCGAGAACCCACAACTCTCGGCCGAAGAGGCAGTCGAGGAGGCGGGCCTCTCCGGTGTCAGCGAAGACGAGGTGCGCGACGCCGTCGTCGAAGTCGTCGAGCGCAACGAGTCGCAAGTCGAAAACGAAGGGATGGCTGCGTTCTCGGGACTGATGGGCGAAGCGATGGGCGCACTCCGTGGTCGTGCCGACGGCGAAATCGTCAGCAGCGTGCTCCGCGAAGAGATTCAAAAGCGCGCCTGAAAACTCGGACACGATAGCGACGCCTCTCGGATATCGACTGTTTTTCGGTCGGAATCGGTCTCGGTTCGGTCAGTTGCTACCAGAATTACGCCGCTTCAACGGACGTGAGTGTGATACAGCCGTGTTCACGAATCGTCACCTCGAACCCCTCGTAGTCGAAGGTGACGACCCGACTGTTCGGCGTCGCCGTCGCCCCGGCGAACAGCGCTTCGAGCGCGTCGGGGTCGACGACCGAGTACAGCGGCGAGATTTCCATCGGTGAGACGCCTCGAAGCGCCGAAACCGTCTGAACGAGTTCCTCTACGACCGAGTCGACGTACGGGTTGAACAGCGTACAGTACTCGTGGGGGCCCGAGGCGTCGCTCACGTGATTTTGTGTCGACATCAGCTATGCTATGCCGTCGAGATGGATAACGCGGCGTATCGAACCAAATTTGGCTGCTTCCACTCCGGCCAGAGAGTCGTCAACTTCGACTGCTACGACGGATTCGTGGTGAGACGGCGAATCGGATGACGAATCGACAGCGATAGACCGAGTTCCCGACGGGTCGACGGCAAGGATGCGGACTATCGACTCGGCTCACTCCTCGCCGAGTTCCTCGACGAGCGTCTCGACGCTGTAACTCTGCAGCACGCGTTGGCTGTCCCGGAGCGTCGAGATGACGTACGTCGAGTTCGTTCGGTCGACTTCCTCGATAGCCTCGAACTCCGAGATGAGTCGTTCGACCATCTCGCTGCCGGTGAGACGGGCGATGACGATGAAATCCGTCTCACCCATCGTGAAGTACGTCTGCGTGACGCCTTCGACGGCCATCAGTTTCTCCCCGACGTCGTCGTACGACCCGCTGTAGTCGGCCAGCACTTCGACGATAACGGTGACGCCGAGACCGAACTTCTCCAAGTCGACGTCGTAGAGGTCGTTTGCGATGATGCCGTCTTCTTTCAGATTGTTCAGCCGATAGTGAATCGTCGACACCGGAATGCCCGTCTCCTCGTGGAGGCGTTCGGGACTGCCGGTCCCGAGGTCGGAGATGGCTTTCAGAAGCGTGATGTCGCGTTCGTCCATGCGCAGTCGGTTCGGCGGAAGCCCCTATGTAGCCTCCGGCGAGGCCGAGGTTGGATGGGTCTCCAACAGAGACGCGACTGCCCGTGGGATTCTCTAACATTACCGGCCAGATAATCTATCACGTTCTATCGAAACGGATTCTCTTGTAGACAAGTTTAAGGACACGAGGGAATTACGAACGTGATACGAACCAATGTCTCTCCGTCGTCTCTATCGACAACATTCGACCGCAGTGTTGTTCGCCTGTCTCGCCGTGTTCTGGGGCACCTCCTTCGTCGCCATCGAAGTCGGCCTCCACTACGTCCCGCCGCTGTACTTCGCGGGCGCACGGTACGCCGTCGCAGGCGCAGTCGTCTTCGCGTACGCCGTCGCCACGAGCGACCGGTGGCTCCCGAGTGGGCGCGATGAGTGGCTCGTCGTCACCATCGCCGGCCTGTTTCTCATCGGCGCATACCACGCGTTCCTCTACCTGGGTGAACTCCGGGTTTCGGGGCCCATTGCCGCCGTCGTCATCAGCCTCACGCCCATCTTGACCGCCGCCGTTGCGAGCGCGTTGCTCCCGTCGAACCGACTGGGCGTCGGCGAACTCGTCGGCCTCGGCTTCGGCCTCGTCGGCGTCGTCGTCCTCGTCGCCCCCGACCCGACGGCGCTCGAACTCGGTTCGATAATCGGCGTCGTGCTCGTGTTCCTCAGCGCCGCCTCGTTCGCCGTCGGCTCGGTCCTGACTCGGCCGTTCGACTCTGACCTCCCGCTCGTCTCGATGGAGGCGTGGGCGATGCTGCTCGGCGCGGCGTCGCTGTTCGTCGGCGGCGCGCTCCGTGGCGAGTCGCTCGGCGCGGTTCAGGTGACGCCCATTGCCATCGCGTCGTTCCTCTACCTGACCTTCGTCTCGGGCGTCGTCGGCTTCCTCTTGTACTTCGAGCTGCTCGACCGAACCGGCCCGACCGAAATCAACCTCATCGGCTACGCCGAACCGGTCGTCGCAACGCTCGCAAGCGCCGCGCTCGTCGGTCACGTCGTCGAACCCAACGCACTCGTCGGCTTCGTCGCTATCTTCGTCGGCTTCGGCGTGCTGAAGCGCGACGCGGTCCGTGAGTTCGTCGTCGACGACGTCCCCGTGAAAAACGACGGCTACCCCGACGCGGACTGAGTTTCCGGGGCCTCTCCGACAGTTAGTGGGTCCAGCCTCTCTCAGTTCGTGAGGCAGCCGGTCCGTTGGTGGCTCAGCCCGGCAGTCCGACAGTCTGACGGTCTGACGGTCCGGCGGTCCGTTCGCTCGCTACTCTTCTACTCCGTCAGTCGCCGAGAACGGCGAGCGCCGTGTCGTGACCGTCTCTTCTACTTGCGTCCAGACCAACACCGCGCCGACGGCCGCCAGCGCCGCACCGAACGCGAACGGGACGCCGAAGCCGAAGGTGACGAGAAAGCCCGCCGACAGCGGCCCGAAGGCGACACCGAATCCGAACGCCATCGTCAGCACCGAGAGCGTCGTCCCCGACTGGCCGTCGGGAGCCAAGTCGCCGGCGAGTGCGAGCGCCGGTGCGAACACCATCGCCCCCGCGACGCCTTGGGCGAACCGAGCACCGAACATCAGCCACGGGTCGTACAGCATCCCTTGGACGAACGTCGTCGGGACCAGAAGCACCATCCCGGCGAGGATGAATATCCGACGGCCGTAGAAGTCCGTCGCCCGCCCGATAGGCATCTGCAGGAATATCTGCGCCAACACGAACGCGGCGAACTGGAGGCCGAACAGCGTCGGTCCTTGGTCGAGTCGTGCGTTGATGATGTCGCCGAGCGTGGCGAACAGCGCGATGCCGACTGCCATGAAAAAGGAGACGACACCGAGGGTGAAAACCGGGTCCAAGACGCCTTTCCCGGAGCTGTCGAACACGCTGAACCCATCGAGCGCGCTGCCGTCCTCGTCGGCGGATTCGTCTCCGGGCGAGTCCGCGGAGACGGTCTCGGGGTCACGAATCAGCGCGAGAATGAGAAAGAAGCTGACCGTCGCGGTCAGCGTGGCGAAGTAGAACGCGGCGTCGAAGCCGCTGAACTGAACCTGCGTGCCGCCGAGTCCGACCGCGTACGGCCCGCCGGCGACGACAGCACCCGCCGCGACGGGGCCGACGCCGAAGCCGACGAGTCGGAACGTGTTGTACGTCCCCATGTTGCCGCCGCGGTTCGCCTCCGACGCCAAGTCGTTGACGAGTGCGACGGTCGTCGGGATGATGAGCGCGCCCGCGACACCTTGCAGTACACGTAATCCGACGAGGTGCCAGTAGTCGGTGGCGAGCGAGTACGAGAAACTGGCGACGCCGATGAGCAGCAAGCCGACGAGGACGAAGATTTTGCGTCTCCCCGTTCGGTCGGACAGTCGTCCCGTGAACGGCTGCAGCGGGCTGTTGACGAGACCGAAAAGCGAGAGCACGACGCCGGTGATGGCGACTTCGGTCAGTCCGAACGTGTTTCCGGTGACGAGTTCGCTCCCGATGAAAAGCGGGAGCACGACGATGAGAAAGGAGTTGCCGACCGACTCGGTCATCCGCGCCAGCGCCAGCGCCAGTACCTGCGGGTCGACCCCCAACCGACTCGACGTCACTCGGAACTCACCGAGGCTGCCACACTCATACACACGGTTAGAGGTGGCGACGCAATACCGTTGTGGCTTCGACGGCCGATGGGCGGGACGGACGCGTCGGCGACGACCGTCGACCGCAAACCACGGAATCGCCTGAATCGACGCTCAGGAGTACGCCACACCGTACACAGCTAGCGCACCTGTACTCGCCGCCGCCCCCACCATGACGAGACGGAGTGCGACGCCGTCGTCGCCGGCGTAGACGGGAACGAGTGCGAACGCACCGAGGGCGACGGCCGCACAGACCGGTGCGAGAATACGGTCGTACTTCTCGTCGTACTCGATGCTCGCGGCTTCGGCCCACCACGTCTCCTCGGGGTCGAAAAGACGGCGTTCGATGCCGTCGTCAGTTCTGATGGCTCGGTAGCGCAGTCTCACCCGAAACAACACGAAACCGAACAGTCCGGGGAGAAACAGCGCCGTTTGGACGTTTCGACCGAGTGTAAGAAGGACCGGCGCGACGACCGGAATCGGGAGAACCAACAGCACGACCGCCTCCGCGACGTCGCGGATGCGATTGTGTGGTTTCTGTTGGGAGGGCATCGTTTCGTGCTCGTGGAGTCGGTGAATAGTTCTTTCGCGCGCGGTCGCTCATTCGGCGACCGCCGGAAAACTATTTGCACCGCTCGCGTGTCTGAGCGTCTATGCCGATTTACTTCGAGGACTTGGAAGTCGGGGAAACGACCGAGTTCGGCGAGTACGAAGTGACCGAGGAGGAGATAATCGAGTTCGCCGAGCGCTACGACCCGCAGTTCTTCCACGTCGACTCCGAACGTGCGTCGGAGACGATGTACGGCGGTCTCATCGCCTCGGGGTGGCACACGGCGTCGATGACGATGCGGATGCTCGTCGACGGCTTCCTCTCGGAGGCGGCGTCGATGGGCGCGAAAGGCGTCGACGAACTCCGGTGGTATCGCCCCGTCCGACCGGGCGACGTGCTGACGTTGCGAAACGAAGTGTTGGAGAAGGAAGTCGAGAGCGACGAACGCGGCCTCGCACACGTTAGGACGACGACCACGAATCAGGAGGGTGAGGACGTGTTCTCGATGGTCGGGTTGGTGATGTTCGGCCGAAAACCGGAGTCGCTGGGTTCTCGCTCCGGGTGAGCTAGCGCCAGCGGTCGGGTTCGTCGTACTTTTCGAGCAACTGCCGTCGGTGTCTGAGTTGGCGGTTCGTCCGGCGGAAGAGGCCGAGCAGCGTCGAAATCTCGCGGTCGGTTGGATGCGCGCGACCGACGAGTCGCCGCATCAGTCGCGTCGTCTTTCCTCGCTTGTGTTCGTCGTACCCGGTGGCGTCGAGTTGCTCCGAAAAGAGGTCGTAGAAGCGTTCGACGTCGGATTCGGGCGCGCGTGACTGTTCGACGTCCGGCAACTGCGTCTCTTCGACGGTCAGTTCGCGGAGTTCGTACATGAGCACCGTCGCCGCCTGCCCGAGGTTGAGGACTGGATAGTCGTCGCTGGCGGGAATCGAGCAGATTTCGTCCATCTTCGCCAGTTCATCGTTGTCCAGTCCGGTTCCTTCGCGGCCGAACACGAGCGCAGTTCGCGTTTCGGTCGTCTTGAGACTCTCGCGGAGTTCGACGGGCGTTTTGAACGGGTAGCGGACGTGGCGGCGACTGTCCTCGTTCGTGATGGCCGTCGTGGCGACGGTGTGGTAGTTCTCGACGATGTCGTCGAACGCGACGGTTTCGGCGTTCGGGAGGATGTCCTCGCGGGCGTGGCCGGCGAAACCGTAGGCGTCGTCGTCGCGGTGCAGTTCCGGCGGGTTGACCAGTTTCAGCTCCGAGAGGCCGAAGTTCTTCATAGCCCGGGCGATGGTGCCGATGTTACCGGGCGTCTTCGGGTCGACGACGACGACGACGGGTTTCTGCCGACTCATTTCCGCGGGTACTCTTGGCCGAGGTCGACGCCGTCTAAATCCAACTCCTCGGGTTCGTCGCTCTCGTCAACGTCGTCCTCGTCACTCTCGTCGTCCGCGCCGGGACCGTAGTCGCGCAGGTTGATTCGCTCGCCCTCGAACTCCTCGTTGATTCGCTGGTGGAGTTCCTCGGCGTCGGGCGGACTCGGCATACTGTCGGGGTCGGTGTCGACGTGTTCCATCCCGCCGTAGCCGTCGGGTGCGCGGCCGCCGTCGGCGAACCACTCCTGAAACTCGTCGCGGAACAGTTCGTCGCCGACGAACTCGCGGCCGCCGGCCTCGCGGAACCAGTAGAGGAAGTCCGCCTCGTGTTCGTCGCAGAGGACGACTTCGTTCAGCGGTTCGCCGTAGACGATAGTCGCCTGTCGGCAGCGCTCGACGTTCTCCTCGCCGTGGACGAGATAGCAGGCCTGACACGGTTTCTCGACGAGCAAACTGAGTCGAAGGAGTCGCTGTCGGGGGTCCTCCGGAATGTCGTCGAGTGGTTTGAACTCACCCTCGTCGGTGAAGATTTCGGACTCCTCGAACCGCCAGCCACGGAGTCCGACGCTCACTTTCGCCATTACGCGGAGGTAACCGGTCGTCGGATAAAAAGCACGTGACTTCGGCGGTGCGACGACGGTGATTCGGGAGCGCCCTACTGCGCCGCTTCGACGGCTAACCGGCGTTCGACGTACTTCGCCAACACGTCGGCTTCGAGGTGGACGGGGTCACCGACGTTCTTCTTCGTGAGCGTCGTCAATCGAAGCGTCTCGGGAATCGCGGCAATCGAAAACGAGGAGTCGTCGTAGTCGGCGACGGTCAGCGACGCGCCGTCGACGGCAACTGCGCCTTTCTCGACGAGATAGCCCGCGAAGTCGTCGGGAACCTCGAAGACGAACTCGACACCTTCCTCTTGGTCGCGGATTTCGGCGACAGTGCCCGTCGTATCCACAGTTCCCTTGACCACGTGGCCGTCGAACCGGCCGTCGGCGGGCATCGGTCGTTCGAGGTTCACCGCGTCGCCGACGCCGAGCGTCGAGAGATACGTTCGACGTAGGGTTTCCTCGGTGGCGAACGCCTCGAACCAGTCGTCGCTGCGGCGTTCGACGGTGAGACAGACGCCGCTGACGGCGATGCTGTCGCCGACGGCGAGGTCGGAGGCGAACTCGGTGGAGACGCGAATTCGGCGGCCCTCGGCGGCAGTGGCGGTTTTCGAGATTTTGCCTGTTGCTTCGACCAGTCCAGTGTACATGCACTGACAGATGTGTGTCCGTGTGAAATTCGTTATGGTCCTCAGAACTGTTATGTTCGCTGAGTAGTGGAGGTTATCGGGATTCGAGGTCACGAGAGAGTTCGCGCAGTCGGCGGACTCGTTCGGCGGTCGGGGGGTGCGTATCGGCCGATTTCGTGCGAATCTTCTCTCGAAGGTCGACGAACCACGTCGGCGGGTCGCCGTCGTCCTCCTCGTATCGGTGGAGTGCGTGACCGTCCCACTCCGGGTCGAGATAGTCGGGTGCTTGGGTCTCGGCGGCGGCCTTCGAAGTCGAGGCGACTGACGACGGCCCGAGTGCGCCCGGTACGGCCGACAGCGCCGCGACGTTCGCCGTCCGGAAGTCCGCTTTCGGACGCGACGACGACGCTTCGTCGAGCGTTTGGAGTGCCGACGCCAGCGCTGCCGAGTCACCCGTCAGCGCCACCGCCCCGCGGTCGGCGACGAACTCGCGTGACCGCGAGAGCGACGCCAGCACGGTCAGTCCGGCGTACTGGAGCGCCAGCGCGAACGGCCACAGCGGGAGCAACCAACGGTGGCCCCCTGCCTTGTCGAGCATCTCTTCGCCGAGAACTGTCGGCAGCGAGGCGAGCGTCATCACCGTCGCGTCGCCGTTTTTGACGTGTGCGAGTTCGTGCGCCGCGACGGCCCGCCGTTCGGCCTCGTTCAACGTCTGGAAGAAGCCCCTCGTGACGACGAGTTTCGAGCGCCGACGCCCGAAACCGACGGTGAACACCTCGGGCGCGTCGCTGTCGACCAAGTAAACGGTGGGCGTCAACACGCCGAGTTGTGAGGCGAGTCGTTCGAGTTCCGAGAGGAACTGTCGCCCCCCGGGAACCGGCTTCTCGGAGAGGTCCAAGGAGCGGAGCAACCGACTCGGCCATCGCAGTTCCCGAGGAACCACGGCGGCCGAGAGCACGACGGCGACGGCCGCCGAGAACACCACGTTGGCCCAGAACACGAGTACCAGACTGCTGCCGGAGTTTCCGACGAGCACCATCACGACCACGCCGAGCGTCATCGTCGCGGTGAGAAACAGCACCACAAACGAGAGCAGGAGCAACGGAACCGACAGCGACGACATTGCCAGCATCGTCAGTCCCATCCGAATCTGCAGTCGCCGGTCGGCTTGCCACTCCATCTACCGCGACTGCACCTCGCGCTCGGCGGCCTGAAGCCGCGACACCCGGTCGTTCACCGACGGGTGTGTCCGCAGGAACGTCCGGTAGACGAACGCATCGTACCTATCCGAGTAGTACGTCAGCGTCGCCGGTTCGTCGCCCTCCGCGCCGAGCATCAGCGGTTCGTCGGGTTCGACCTGTTCTGGCGAGACGACGGTGAACGCGGCGACGCTCTGGGCACTGCGAAGGTCTTCGACCGGGTGCTTGCCGAGTTCCGTCTCGATGGAGGCGAGTGCGCTCGCCAACGACGCCGGGTCGCCCGTGATGGCGACGGCCCCGCGGTCGGCGGCGAGTTCGCGCACCCGCGAGAACGACGCGATGAGCGAACGGCCGACGAAGGAGAACAAACCAGCAATAAGCGCGACGACGGCCGAGAGAAACGCGACGACGAAGACGAGGCCGCGTCCTCTGACCGCGCCGCCGCTACCGCTGGTGAGTCGTTCGCTGGTCGCACTCGACAGTTCGTGCAACCGGCTGGCGACGGCCGTCGGGACCGAAATCGCGGTCATCAGCGCCACGTCGCGGTTCTTCACGTGCGCGAGTTCGTGGGCGACCACGGCCCGAAGCTCCGCGTCGTCGAGCGCGCGAAGCATCCCGAGCGAGACGACGAGCGTCGCGCTCCCGGCGGTGTAGCCCGTGACGAACGCCTCGGGAGCGTCGTCGTCGGAGACGGCGATAGCGGGCATCGGGAGGTCGGCTTGCTGAGCGACGCTGCGGGCGACCCGGTGGAGACGCGGGGCGGTTTCGGCGTCGACTTCGTACGCGTCGGCCTCGCGGACGACACGTGCGCCCTGCGTGAGTTCGAGCGCGCCGAACCCGAGAAGAACGACCGCAGCACCGACGGGCGCGACGACCATCGGCCAGCCGAAAAACACCGCGAGTCCGGCGAATCCGGCGACGAGCGCGGCGGTGAAGACGAGCGCGACGACGCCGAGGAGGACGGTGGCGAACGCCATGCGAGCGAGGAGGGACCGGTCCATGCGAGTACTGGTCATCGTGGTTTCATAACTCCGTCGCCGAGTCGGTTTCGAGGTCGCGCGAGAGTTCACGCAGTTGCGCCAGTCGGTCTTCGAGCGACGGGTGTGTCGCCAACAGGTGGCGTCTGTTCCACCACCGCACCGCCGACGTGTCGGTGTACGGCGAGACGATACCGAACGCCGCGACGTGTCTGCGCATATCTTCGGGTGCGTCGACGGTTTCGCCGTCGAGTTTCCGAAGCACACTCACGAGGGCACCGGGATTGCCCGTGAGTGCGGCGGCGGCGCGGTCGGCAGCGAACTCCCGCGCCCGCGAGAAATCCGCGAGTAGCAGTTCGCCGACCAGACGCAGCGGAGCTGTCAGCATCCAGAGGATTGGGCCGAATGGCGACTCCTCTCCGAACTCGTCGGCGAACCGCACGGGCATCGAAACCGCGGTCAGTACCGCAACGTCGCGGTTTCGGACGTGCGCGAGTTCGTGGGCGACCACGGCGCGGAGTTCCGCCTCGGAGAGCGCTGCGAGCAACCCAGTCGAGAGCGTCACCGTCGTCGCCGCCGGGTTGACACCGAGCGTGTACGCCCGCAGTTCTTCGGTCTCGGCGAGTTCGACGTTCGGTTTCGGAATACCGTACTGCTTTGCGGCGAACTCCACCGCTCTGTGGAGTTTAGGGGCGTTCGAGCGACTCGGCGTGTAGATGTTCTTGTCGAGCAGCAACCGACGCTGTTCGGCGAGATGGCCGACGACGAAATCGGCGAGCAGTTTCAGATACGGAATCGCCGTAACGAGCAGCACCAGCAGTGCAGTCTGTCGCAGCGACGGTGCTGACGCCGGAATCGCCCATACCCCGGTCTGAATGGCGTAGTACACGTAGAACGAACCCAGAAGCATAAACGGTACGAGCAGCGGCACGGCAACGAGCGGAGTGCCTACCAGCGCAAGCAGTCCAAGCGTCCGTATCATCCGCCGGCGAAGCGCCGTATCCGGCGTCCAGTTCATTAGCTACGCTTCGGATAATTGATGTATAGTTATGGACGGCATTCCGGTCCGAACTGACCGACTGCGACGCCGACTACCGACACCGGACTGCCTATCACGGATGGGTCCTACGACAGTGTATGCGAAACGTGGACGCCGCCGGTCTCGGCATCGGCGACGACTATCCGCCCCGAATCATGGGCGTACTCAACGTCTCCAAGGAGTCGCCGTACGAACCGAGCGTCTTCGACGACGCCGCCGAAGCCGCCGACTACGTCGACACCGCGCTCATCGACGAAGGTGCGGATATCGTCGACGTGGGCCTCGAATCGGCGAACAAGAGATTCGAGGTGCTCTCGGCCGAGGAAGAACTAGAGCGTCTCGACACCGCCGTCGAGGTGCTCGACCACGTCTCCGGCGACGCGGTGTTCTCCATCGAGACGCGATACCACGAAGTCGCCGACGAGGCGCTCTCGCGCGGATTCGACATGGTCAACGACATCTGTGGCTTTGCGGACCCGAAGATGCCCGAGGTATGCGAGGCCCACGACGTCGCCGTCGCCAAGATGGCGAGTCCGCCGGACCTCGAACGGCCCGGTGCGGTCGAAGACGTCGACGACATCTACGAGGCACTGAAACGCAACGGCCTGACCGACAAGACCATCGTCGACCCCGCGTTCGGCGGGTGGTCCGAGGAGAAAACCCTCGAAGACGACCGCGAGACGTTCCGCCGCCTTCGCGAGTTCCGCGGGTTCGGGCAACCTATCTTAGTCTCCATCAATCGGAAGAACTTCCTGCGCGACCTCGCCGGCCGCGACACGGAGGCGGCGCTGCCGGTGAGTCTCGCGGCCACGTCGATGGCCGTCGAACGCGGCGCGCACGTGATTCGAACCCACGACGTGGCGGAGACACGCGACGCAGCGCTCGTCGGCGCGGCGTTCAAACGGGACCGCGTCCACAGAGAAACCGGCGTCTCCATCGAGGAACTCGACGTGACGAACCCACGGGAGGCCGCCCGCCACATCGAACGCGTCGGCGGCGACGAACGGGCCGCACCCGAGGTCGTCTCGAACGTCTTCGAGTTCGCGTCGCTCTCTCCGGAGGAACGCGGGGCGCTCGTCGCCGCGACGAAGGAGTCGGGCGCGATGCTCATCGGCGGCGAGAGCGGCCGAACGTTGCTCGTCGGGACGGCGGGGGCGCTCGCGCGGACTGCTGACGCCGCATCCGGTGCGTCGGAGGCGCTCGACGCCGTTTTGTTGGAAATTGCGGAGACATTCACGTACGAGAAAACTTATGGCGAACGCGCTTGAACCGAGCAAGTGGACGCCGGAACGGCACGCGGGTAGGGGTACTTGGTGCCACTCCGGCCCATACCGTATTATCACCGCCGAGCGCTCGCTCTACGAGCGGCGGCACTCTCGACTGTTGAACCCGGAGAGCGCCGCGTGAACTTCGAGACGTGGGACCCCGTCTACGAACGGATTCTCGCCGACTTCGGCTTCGACCGCAGCGGCGACGAACGCGCCCGCGACGAACTGGCAGCACTGGCTAACCCCTTCGACGAGTCACGTCTCCGCGTCGTCGACGGCGCGAGCGTCGCCGTCGTCGGTGCCGCGCCGTCGCTCGCCGAGGAAGTCGACCGCGCGGCCGACGCCGACTACGTGTTCGCCGCGTCCACGGCCGCCGACGTACTCCGTGAGAACGGCATCAGTGTCGACCTGATGGTGACCGACCTCGACAAGAACCCCGGAACTGCCCGCGAGTTGACCCGGCAAGGAGTTCCGGTCGCGGCGCACGCCCACGGCGACAACCGCCCTGCAATCAGCGAGTGGATACCGCAGTTCGACGCCGAACACGTCTTGGCGACGACGCAGGCGGCCCCCGCGGGTCCGGTCGTCGACTACGGCGGCTTCACCGACGGCGACCGAGCGGCGTTTCTCGCAGACGAGTTCGGCGCTGGGGAGCTCACGTTTGTCGGCTGGGAGTTCGACGACCCGACTGTCGACGAGATGAAAGCGAAGAAACTCGCGTGGGCCGCCCGACTGCTCGGATGGCTGGAGCGACGACGCGACGATCGATTTCCGATTTTGGACGGCCGTCGAGGGTCGCTCGGGTCGTCGCTAAAGGGCGATGCCGACGACGAAAACCAGCAGTAACAGATACCAAAGCGCCAGCAAGACGTTGCGTTTCGGTGCGTGGGGTCGAAACACGACCCGCGAGGCGAGCGCGCTGGACGGGCGCGGTCGGTGGACACCGGTTACTCGGCGGGGAGTCCTCACGGCGAATCACTGCTCGGGCGCTGTAGCGCCGACGCCGACTGCTCCGAGTTCGTGTCGACGACGAGCGAGTCGTTGCCGCTCGGGGTGGCGGTCTCAGTAGTCTCGTCGGATTCCGGCGTGGCCGCCATTTCTGATGTGGTCGTGGATTCCGGGGCTTTCGAGGTGGTCGTCGTGTTGGACAGCGTCGAGATGTCCGTGTCATCGGACGTCTCGGTCTCGCCGGACCGCTCCGTCTCGTTCGACGCCGCGTTGACGCTCGCAACGCTCCGCCAAGCGGGCGAGCCGTCTCCGACGTCGTCGGCGACACTGATTGAGACGTCGACGTCGACGCGGTCGGTGTACAGCGCGTAGGTCGCACCGCCGCCCAGCGCTGCAAGGAACACACAGCAGAGCGTGGCGAGTGCGGCGATTCGACTCAGTTCTGCGGTCATTGTGCCACCTCCACGGACATCTCGTCCGACGTCGCCGTCTCCGCGTACGCGGCGTTGGACGCCACGGATTCAGTATCCGATACGGACTCGGTTTCTGTGTCCGTCGGCGCGCAGGCGTACAACACGTCGCCATCGACGACCAGAAGCGTCCCATCGGACTCGTCAGTGACGACCGGACGACCGACTGCGGCGGCGAGTGCCGAGAGTTCGTGGCGCTCGCTGACGTCGATTCGGGGGAGGTCTGCACACGCTGGCGAGAGACTGACGCGCGCGAGAGCGGTCACGTCGGAGTGTGTCGTCTCCGTGTGCGTTTCAGCAAGGCGTCCGTCGCTATCCGAGTCACCCGAATCGTCCGGGCCACTTCCGCCGTCGTTCGCCGCCGACGTCGAACCAGCGTCGAAACCGAACTGACGGAGTACCAGTAACAACAGCGCTGCGGTAAGGGACCCTGCGGCGACGGTCACAGAGAGCGGGTCCTCGCCGGTCACGCCGATGTATCCGGCGTACAGCCCCAACGCAACTAAGAGAACGAGTGAGAGCGTGAGGTCCGCTCGCGTCAGCGTCAGACCGGAGTCGGTCGCATCGACGCTGTCGGTCGAACCGCGGTCGTGGGTCGGGTCGGTCGGTTCTGCTGTCTCTGCTGTATCGGTGGTTGAATCGAGTGGGTCAATCAAAGTCGTCTCCGTCGTGGTCGGTGAACTGAGGTCGGTCGATGCGGTGGGGTTGTCGCCACTGAGGTCGTTCTCGCTGCGACGGGCGCGGAGGAAGCCTCGAAGTTCGGTCGCCACGAGAAGACCGAACGGCACCACCACGAGCGCGGCGAAGCCGACGGGCGTGTCGGCGAACGAGGAGACGTAGCCGACGTACGGCAGCGTCAGCACGACTCGGCCGATAACGGAGTCGGCGGCGACGGGAGTCGGGTCGGCCTTCTCGTTGGCGTCGCCTTTCGTGACGAACTGACGGTCGGCCCCCTCGCCTTCGACGCCGACGACGCGGTGTGTAACCGGCGTCTCGCTGGTCGCCGAGCGGCGGAACGTGATGACATCCCCTTCCGAAATCGCCTCAGAAGCGACGCCGCCGACGACGACGGCGTCGCCGGGTTGGATGCCGGGCGACATACTCGCCGAGAGAACGACGTAGCTCTGGTCTGCGCCGACGGTCTGCGGCACCGCGTAGACGACGAAGGGAACGACTGCGCCGACGAGCAGCAGCACCGCGAGAACGCTGAGTAGCTTGCGGGTGCGAGCGGTGAGGAGGTTCATCTGCCGCCTCCGTTTCCACCTTTGTTGCCGTTGCCGGGACCACGACCGTTACTGGACTTTCCACCGTTTCCGTCATCAGAACCACCGTTCCCCCCCTTTCCGTTGTTTCCGTTGCCGTTGCCCGGGCCACCGCCGTGTCCGTCGTCCGAGCCGTCACTCCCGTTGGCGTCCTCGACGGTTTGCAGGTTCTCGCCTTCGAACTTGACGCCGCTGGAACCGGTGGGGCACGGTCGTGGGGGCGAAAGCGACGAATCCGGCGTTCCGGTCCCGACTTCGACGGACGCCGGACCCGTCGTCGGCGGAGAGTACTCGAAGTACTCGATTTCCGGACCCGCTTTGAGCACGACGTAGCTGACGGGTTCGGTCGACTCCCAGGTGAGCGCGACGACCTCACCGGGTTCCTTCTCGACGAAGTCTGAGAGCGTGATGTCGTCCGCCGAGAGCGCACCCGAGTCGCTGCAGAACGCGACGAAACTGATGGCCTTCTGGTCGCTCGGCGGTTCGGGCGTCGGTGTCGGCGTCGGCGTTTCGCCGCAGCGTTCGGTCCACGGACTCACCGACGAGTCGACGTGACGCGCCTGTTCGGCGTAGAACTGCAGCGTCAAATCGAGTGTCCGCCCACGTATCTGTTCAGTAGCGACACCGTTGCGGTCTTTGGGCAGCGACACGGCGAGGGTGAGACACGTCTCCTCCTCGGGTTGTGTCGGCGCGGTGTCGACGCGAACGCCGTCGGCGACGGCTTCGAGAACGTCGGCGAGCGTGCCCGTGAACGTCTCGCCCGCGAGCGTCAACGTCGCGTCGAGCGCCGCAGCTACCGGGTTCGAGGTCGGACACGCCCGGAGCCACAGCCACGCCGGATTCGACGACACCGACAGACAGAGCGTCCGTTCGTGGACGCGCCCGTCGTCGCGGAGTCCGTCGAAGGCGAGTCGTGCGGTCGTCTCCGACTCCGCGTCGGCCGTCAACACGAGTTCGCCGCCGCGAAACAGCGATACCGGTGCGGCTTCGCCGTCGCCGAGCACCGCACCAGTTCCAGCGCCGACGAGTCCGCCCGCTGCGCCGACTGTCGTCAACGCGGCGAGCAGACGGCGGCGGCTTAGCTCCGGGCCGTCAGTCATCTCGTCCCTCCGGTTCGGAGAGACGCCTCGAATCGTCGTGCGTTCTTCGTCATAGTGTACCCCCGACGGGAGTCCCACCGACGGAGTCGAACCGTCGTACCGCCACTACGGGTTTCTGCTCCGGGTCTCTGCTCGGAGCGCGGGAGTATCCTCGTCTACCGTCGGTATAGGTACGAGCCGCCGGATACATCGCTAACCTCCGGTTCGGCGGCTCTAACGTCTGATTTGAGCGTTTCGCGGAGGGTGGCGAAAGGCGGTAAGCACACCGAACCGGCCCTGCAGGTGACCCGAGAACGACCGGTACGCGTCACCGACCGGATTTCGTTGGGCCCGTATTGGCCCCATACATATGCCGGCATCAGCCAAGCACAGCACGTCCACCCGGCGCTCGGGACGGACGGGGGAGTACGAACCATGCAACTACGACAACAAACCGTTCCGGAGTACGAGATTCACACCGTCCTGTCGAACCAGCGTCGCCGGGTCGCACTGGAGCATCTCGGCTCCAAGCCGGGACGAACGACCGTCCGCGAACTCTCAGAAATCGTCGCTACCGCCGAGACAGGGGAGTCGCCACCACCGCGGAACGTCCGCGAGTCGGTGTACATCTCGCTGCATCAGACACATCTCCCGAAACTCCACGGCCTCGGCGTCATCGAGTACGACCGCGAACACAAGGAGATTCAACTACTCGACGGTGCCCGTGACGTCGACCTGTACATGGAAGTCGTGACGAAACACGGCATCACGTGGGGCGAGTACTACCGAGGACTGGGCGTGCTCTCGCTTCTGACCGTCGTCGCGTCGAGCATCGGCGTTCCCGGACTCGCACTCGCCGAACCGGTCCTGTGGGCGAGCGTGTTTCTCGCTCTGTTCGCCGGGTCGACTTGCTACCAACTGTGGGCGAAACGCTGGCAGGTACTCAGAGCACTCCGTTGAACCCGAGCGTGCTCGTCGCCGTCTCGGAGGGTGTAATTGTGTCACGAGAGAACACCCGTTAGTAAGTTTCGTGACCAATCTCGTATCAAAATAGTTATCAGCGACCGCTTTGTATCGAGAATCGATTGTCGGTGCTGACGGTCTGAGCAGCCATACAGCACACGTGAAGGTGGTGGAACCCTCCTCGGTTTCACGCGCATCGACAATCGTTTTCTCTCTTTAGTCGCCAGTCACCGACGGAGTCTCGTTCGGTAGGGCCGGTCCGATTCAGTCGACGAACGCCCCGTCTACGGTGTCGTACTCGGCTTCGAAGTATCGCACCTCGCAGTGTTCGCACGTCGCAGCGACGACGTCGTAGCTCTGACAGCACGATTCGACGGCGTGCGTGCCGAGGCCGACGGTGCCGCCACAGACCGGACAGCGTTCGATGCAGGCACGAAGTCCGCTGAGCAGTTGTCCGCGAACGTCGACGGGGAACTCGGACCAGACGTCGACTCGGTCGTCGAGTTCCGCGCTCGCAGCCATGTCGGCGGCGAACGCCTCCCGGGACTCCCACTGGCCCAGCCAGTCGTCGTCGAGCCACGCCGCGACGGCGTTGCCGTGGTCACTGAGCGACAGTCGGTCGGTGCTGACGCCGACGGTGCGGGCGAGTTGACCGACGCCGCCGTCGCCGTCGCGGAGCGCGTCGATTCTGTGATACCACGCCCGCTCGAACGACTCCTCGAGTGCGACGTCGTCGGCGTCGTCGGATTCTCGGAGAGCACCGACGTCTACTAAGAAAGCCTCGGTGTCGAGTGTCGTTCCGTCGGTGCCGACCGTCTCGGTGTCGGCCGACGCAGCGTCGACGGTCTGTGCCGCCCGTCGCCTCGACCGAGCGTGCGGAGATTTGTCGAAGCGGCGGAGCAACCAGTCGGGGAAGTACCGTTTCGTGAGCGCGGGCGTTCCCGGGACGAGGTAGCCTCGCAGATAGATGAGCGCGAGCGACGTGCCGAACACCACGAGACCGACCGGCGGAGAGAGGACGCCCACCACGAGCGTCGCAACGCCCGCGATGGCGACGTTGACCGCCGTACACGGAACACAGCGGTTCTCGCCGACGTACTCCGGTTCCCGTACACGTTCGAGTAGTGCTGAAATCATCGAATCGACCCACCGCCCGTACCGCGGACGATACTGGGTCGTTCGCCTCCGGCGGCATAGGTATGTGGGTCGTCCTCACTCCGAGCGAACTCGGAGAAGCTATCTACGGTTCGAGGACGACTTTGCCGGTCGAGTTGCGGTTCTCGATGTACTCGTGGGCGTCGACAGCCTCCGAGAGCGGGAATCGTTCGCCGACGACGACTTCGAGTTCACCGGCGGTGAGCAACTCGGTCAGTTCGGGCACAGCCTTCAACACCGACTGGGGGTCGTGCTGCATCGCCCGCCCGAGGTGATAGCCGATAACGGACTTGTTCTCGAACAGCAGTCGGGTCGTATCCGCCTGCGCGGGGTCGCCGCTGGCGACGCCGTAGGTAACGAGTCGACCACGGTAGTTCAGCGCGTCCAGACTCGCGTCGAAGACGTCGCCGCCGACGCCGTCGAGAACGAGGTCGACACCCTCGCCGTCGGTTTTTTCCTCGACGACTTCCTCGAACGCCTCCTCGGTGTAGTTGATGGGGTGGCCCAGTCCCAGACGCTCGGCCAACTCGAGTTTCTCCTGTGTGCTGGCAGTGCCGAACGACTCCGCACCCGCGGCGTCGGCCAACTGGACGGCCGCCGTGCCGACGCCACCGGCGGCGGCCTGAATCAGCACGCGTTCGTCGGCGTCCTCAGTGTCGAGGCCGCCCCACTCGTGGAGACAGCAGTGCGCGGTGAGAAACTGCACCGGAAAGCCGGCGGCCTCGGCGAACTCCATCCCCGGCGGGACGTCGAACAGACCGTTGGCGGGTGTGACGACTTTCTCGGCGTACGCGCCGCCGCCGGTCATGGCGACGACCCGGTCGCCGACTTCGCGGTCGACGCCCTCGCCGACGGCGTCTATGGTCCCAGCGGCCTCCATCCCGGGAACGTACGGCGGTTCCGGGCCGCCGCGGTAGTGGCCGCGACGCTGCATGATATCGGCGAAGTTGATACCGGCGGCTTTCACGTCGATTCGAACCTCACCCGGTCCGGGGTCCGGTTCGTCGATATCGACCTGTTCGAGCGTCTCTGTCCCTCCGAACTCGGTCACACGAATCGCACGCATGGAGTCGCGTAGGGGGAGGACACCGATAAGCCTCGGTGAACGGGAAATCGGTTGTAGGCCGTTCTTGACGGCACAGGTCGGGCGACGAGCGTTTCTCACAGCCGACAGCTAAAGTATCTTTTAGCGAACAGTTTTGCGGACGGATAGCCGACTACCGGACACGATGCCACCGGAACACGAACCGAGCGTGATGCCGAGCGGACGACCAAACACGAGCGAATCGAGTGCGGGCGAACAGGAGTTCTCGACGGGGACGACAATCGTCGGCCTCGCAGCGGCCGACGCCGTCGTGCTGGCGACGGACCGCCGCGTCAGCCTCGGCGGAATGGTGTCGAGCAAGTCGACGCCGAAGGCGCTCTCGGTGGGTGACCGTGCGGCGATAGCGTTCTCGGGGACGCTCTCGGGTGCGCAGGCGCTGGCCGACGAACTGGCGACCGAGGCCCGACTGTACGAGTTCCGCCGGAACGAACCACTGTCGACGACGGCGCTGGCGTCGTACGCGAGCAACCTCATGCGCGAGAACCCGATGCAGGTGATACCGATTCTCGGCGGCGTCGACGCCGAGGCCGAAACTGGGGGGAGTGCCGAGACGGCGCTGTTCCAGTTCGACGGCGCAGGGGGCCGTACCGAACACGACGTCGTCGCCACCGGCAGCGGCGGGCCGTACGCCTACGGAGTTCTGGAGTCGGTCGACACCGACGAACTGAGCGTCGAAGAAGCCCAGCGGCTGGGCGCACGCGCCGTCGCCGCCGCGAGCGAACGTGACCTCGCCAGCGGCAACGGCCTCTGTGTGGCGACGATAACGGCAGCGGGAACAGAAATCGAGGAGTTCGACGACGCCGCGGCGGTCGGAAGCTAATCGACGAGGTTAGTTCGCCGATTCCGCGGGCGTCGCCGAGTCGGGTTCTTCCGGCGTCGTTACCGGTTCGTCGGCGTCGGGGGCGTCTACCTCAGAAGTCTCCGCCGCATCGACGGGCCGACGTTCTACGTCGACGACGGTCGGTCCGTCGCCGACGAGCAACTGGAGTTCCTCGTCGTCGAGTCTCGTCGTCACGCGAACACACCACGGGTCCGCCGAGAGCACGGCCTCGCGCCACTCCGACCCGAGGTTCCACAGCGGTCGGTCGGCGAGTCGTTCGCCGTGGTCGGCGTAGAACGCGACGACCTCGGAGTGGTCGACGACGCCCAACGTGACGGGGACGCTCATCTCGAACGGACAGCGCTCGCACTCGATGGCCAAGGTCGGACGGGCGTGCGCCTCGTCGTCCGCGTCGTCAGAATCAGCATCCGCGTCGGCCGGCGAGTTCGGAACCGCCTCGGGGTCGGCGTACTCGATTCGACCGACCGCCGACCCCGCACAGTCCGGACAGACGCCGTCGCCGACGAGTGCGAGACGGCGACGGTGGTAGCTGTCGAACGCCGCGAGGAGTTCTTCCGTGGGTCGGTCGCGGACACCGCTCGGTGGGAACGGCAGCGTGAGGAGGTTCGTCTCGCAGTCGGTGCAGGCGACAGAGACGTGGTTGTCGACGGCGGCGACGGTGAGCGTTTCCGCGTCGCAGACCGGACACGCCCCCGCGAACGATTCGGGGTCGCGGTCGATTCGCCGGGTGTACTCGCCCGACGGGAGCGCGCGGGCGACCTGCCGCCCGGCGTAGGTGAGTCGGTATGTCTCGCGGACTTTCTCGACGTAGTGTCCCGAGAGCTGTCGGAGGTGGTAGGCGAATCCCGCAGTCGTGTCGGCGTCGCTCGCCTCGAACAGGTCCGTGAACGTCGGCGGGTGGTCGGCCTCGGCGACAGTCCTGATGGCGTGGAGGCGCATCTCGTTGCCGAGGCGGGCGAACGCGTCGCTCGCCGTCGGGTTCTCGGAATCGTCGCCCGCCCGTTCGCTCGTCGGGTCCTCGCCGTCGGATGCCATACCCCCACGCAGGACATCGACCCTCAAGAGTCTACTGACGGCCGTGATTCTGGGCGAACGCTCGCTACTGCGGCGGCTGGACTCTGCGAGTCGATTTCGTTTCGGATAGCAATACAGTCGTCTCAGTCCGTAACGATAATTTATGTTAATTGTTACCAACCATCATATGTAATGCGAGCAGCCGTACTCAAAGAGCACGGAGAACCGCTGGAGATAGAAGACATCGACCGACCGACGCTCGACCCGAACGGAGCCATCGTCGAAATGGAAGCCTGTGGCATCTGTCGCAGCGACTGGCACGGATGGCAAGGCGACTGGGAGTGGCTGGGGTTGAAACCCGAACCCGGCCAAGTACTCGGCCACGAACCGGCCGGACGAGTCGTCGAGGTCGGCGACGACGTGGAGAACGTCAGCGAAGGCGACCACGTCGCCGTTCCGTTCAATCTCGGTGACGGGAGCTGTCCGGAGTGTCGTCGCGGCCACTCGAACACGTGTGAGAACGTGATGCCGCTCGGGTTCGTCGAGCCAGCACCGGGTGCGTTCGCGGAGGAACTGCACGTTCCGGTCGCCGACCACAACGCCGTTCGACTGCCGGACGGCGTCTCGTCGACGGACATGGCCGGACTCGGCTGTCGGTTTATGACCTCTTTTCACGCGCTGGCACACCGAGCGGACGTCGGCGCGGGCGACTGGGTCGCCATCCACGGCTGTGGCGGTATCGGTCTCTCGGCCGTCCACATCGCGGACGCACTCGGCGCGAACGTCATCGCCGTCGACCTCCAAGAAGAGAAACTGGAGAAGGCGAAGTCGCTCGGGGCCGTCGAGACGGTCGACGCCTCCGACACCGAAGACGTTCCGGAGGCGGTGAAAGCACTCGCCGACGGCGGTGCGCAGGTCTCCGTCGACGGCCTCGGCATCGAAACGACCTGTCGGAACTCGGTGCTGAGTCTCGGCAACCGCGGCCAACACGTCCAAATCGGGCTGACGACTCAGGAAGAAGAGGGGATGGTGTCGCTACCGACCGACGCGATGGTGATGAGCGAAATCGAGTTCATCGGGTCGCTCGGGATGCCGCCGACGCGGTACGACGAGATATTCCGCCTCGTCGCAACGGGGAAACTCGACCCGAGCGCCGTCGTCTCCGAGACGGTCGGTCTCGACGACGTGCCGGAGCAACTCGAAGCGATGACCGACTTCGGGACGGTCGGGATTCCGGTCATCGACGAGTTCTGAGTCGACCGCCGAAATCGGCGTCGGCCGCACACGTCGCCTCGTTTTTCGGAACTGCCGGTAGCTTAACGGAGACTGCGTCCTTGCTCAGCGTATGCAACTGCACTGGCACCGCCGAGACCTGCGGGTGTCGGACAACCGCGCACTCGCGGCGGCGGCCGACGACGCCGACAGTCGCGGCGAGGTCGTTCCCGTGTTCGTCTTCGACGAGTTGATTCTCGAACACGGGGCCGCACCGCGAGTTCGCTACATGCTCGACGCGTTGGCGGAACTCCGCGAGCGCTACCGTGACCGCGGTAGCGACCTCGTCGTCGTCCGCGGCGACCCCTCGACGCTGCTCGTGGACCTCGCCGAAGAGTTCGACGCCGAGCGGGTCGTGTGGAACGACGATTACTCCGGATTGGCCGAGGAACGCGACGAGGCGGTTCGGGCCGCACTCTCGGATGCAGAAGTCGAGTACGACTCCTTTTGCGACCAAGTTCACCACGAACCCGGCGAGATTCGGACGAACGCGGGCGACCCCTACTCGGTGTTCACGTACTTCTGGAAGAAGTGGCGTGACCGCGACAAAGCGGACCCGTACCCCGAACCCGAGGAGTCGGAGTTAGCATCCATCGACGAGGACGACGAGATACCGACTATCGACGAGTTGGGCTTCGAAGAACCCGAAGCCGACGTACAAACTGCGGGCACCGAAGCGGCCCGCGAGCGACTCGCTACGTTCTGCGACGACGCCATCTTCCGCTACGAGGAGGACCGAGACTACCCGACGCGGGACGCGACCTCGAAACTCTCGGCGGACCTCAAGTGGGGAACCATCGGAATTCGGGAGGTGTACGACGCGACCGAGGAGGCGAAAAACGATGCAGGGAGCGACGAAGCGGAGTCGGTCGAGGAGTTCCAGTCGCAGTTGGCGTGGCGCGAGTTCTACACTCAAGTGCTGTACTTCAACCAGTCGGTCGTCTCGGAGAACTACAAAGAGTACCAAAACGGCATCGAGTGGAACGACGACGAAGAGGGGTTGCAGGCGTGGAAGGAGGGAAAAACGGGCTACCCCATCGTCGACGCGGGGATGCGACAGTTGCGAGAAGAGGCGTACATGCACAACCGCCTGCGGATGATCGTCGCGTCGTTTCTGACGAAGGATCTCCTCGTCGACTGGCGCGAGGGGTACGACCACTTTCGAGCGCTCTTGGCCGACCACGATACCGGAAACGACAACGGCGGGTGGCAGTGGGCCGCCTCGACGGGCACCGACGCGCAACCGTACTTCCGGGTGTTCAACCCGATGACGCAGGGCGAACGCTACGACCCCGACGCCGAGTACATCAAATCGTACGTCCCCGAACTGGCTGGTGTCGACGCCGATACGATTCACTCGTGGCACGAACTGTCCGACGCCGACCGCGAAGACGCCGCCCCCGACTACCCCGCGCCCGTTGTCGACCACTCCGAGCGACGCGAAGAGGCGATAGCGATGTTCGAACGGGCCCGCGGCGAGGCCGACGACTGACCGGGTTCGGCCCCGAAAACCGTTCAACACGGGTTCTTGCACACCCAGAGGGGTTACAGACACACCGAGAGTGTGTTGATACGAATTCTCTCCGACTCAGATTGTCCGTAGGACCCAATTAATTATACCAGTGACATCTGTTGCGAACAAGTAGCCGGCGGGAAACCCTTCAACGACGGTCCGCCGACACGGGCAACACATGAACGAGAGTCCACACCAGTCAGTAGAGACAGACGGTACCGCAACGTGGGGAGAAGAAGTCGTCGAACAGATGACCGTGTACGGCGAACGGGCGGGCGACGCCCTGCTGTACAGTTCGGCGTATCTCGCCGTCATCGCGGCAGTCGAACTCGCCATCGTGATGATGCTTCTGGGCATCCAGTCGAATCCCGCACCGGTCGTCGTCGCGTTCGTAACGTTCAGCGTCTACGCGTACGACCGACTCGTCGACGTCGAAACCGACGAGATATCGAACCCTCGACAGGCCGCGTTCATCCGCCGCCACCGCGATATCCTCTACCTCATGGCGTCGGTCTGTTACGGACTCGCCGTCGCACTGTCGGTTCTCGGCGGACCGTTCGCGTTGGCAATCACCCTGCTACCTGGGATGTTCGGTGTGCTGTACGCCTCCGATTGGGTTCCGAACGTCGGCGTCCGGTTCGCCCGGTTCAAAGACGTACTCGTCGTCAACACCGCAGTCGTGGCGTTCGCGTGGGCAGTCACGCTGACGTTCCTTCCGCTGGCGTTCGCCGGCGAGTCGTTCACCCCCGCGACCGGAATCGTGTTCTGTTACTTCTTCCTGCGCTCGTTCGTCGACACGGAACTGCCGAACGTCGGCGACGTCGAGAGCGACAGAGCCTCGGACGTGTCGACGCTTCCGCTCACCCTCGGTATCCGCGGGACGCGGTACGCGCTGTACGGCGTCGACCTCGCGTCGCTCGGCCTCGTCGTGTACGCCGTCGATGCTGGTGTCCTGCCGCTCAGTGCCGCTGTGGCGCTCGGACTCGGAATTCTCTACTCGCTGTCACTCGTCTCCCGAATCGGACGGACCGAAGATTACGAGGTACTCAGCCTCGCCTCCGAGTGCGAATACCTGCTCGTCGGCGTCGTTCTCGGCGTCCTCGTGTTCATCTGAGAGAGAACTCCGATACTGTCGGAGCGCCGAAACACGAGTCGACGCGGCGGACTTTCGTCGGGAAGTTAATATGTGAGTAGTCATATCGGGGAGAACGTCAGTGAGCGCACTGAGCCAACTGTACGTGGTCGTGCTCGCCACCGTCGGTATCGGACTGACGGCAGCGCTGCTCGCCTGGCGCGAGCGGCCCGAACCGGGAGCGACGCCGCTGGTTGTGATGCTGGTCGGTCAGAGTTGGTGGTCGATATTTTTCGCCTTCGAGTTACAGGCACCGACACTCGCGGCCAAGATGTTCTGGTCGGACGTCCAGTGGGTCGGCGTCGTCGCCATCCCCGTCGCGTGGGTACTGTTCGCGATGGAGTACACCGGCCGCGACCAGTACGTCCGAACGAAGTACGTCGCGGCGCTGTCGGTGGTTCCCGCGCTCACGGTCGTGTTCGCGGCGACGGGCGACTACCACGACCTCCTGTACACGGGGAGCGAACTCACACAGCAGGGCAACGTCGAGGTACTGCGTCGAAACGGCGGTCCGTGGTACTGGGTCTCCGCGGGCTACACGTATCTCCTCGGGCTAATCGGGTCGGTTCCGCTGCTCGGCTACGTCCGCAGCGAGACCTCACAGTTCCGCGGTCAGAGCGTCGCGCTGTTGGTCGGGACCGTCGCACCGTGGGCGAGCAACGTGCTGTTTCTGTACGGCGCGGTGCCGATTCCGGGACTTGACCCGACGCCCGTCGCGTTCGCCGTCTCTGGGGTCGCGTATCTCGGCGCACTCACTCGGTTCCGACTCCTCGGAACCAGCCCCGCGCCCAACCGCCGGGCGCGCCGACTCGTCTTCGAGCGGATGCAGGACGCCGCCGTCGTCGTCGACAGCCACGACTACGTCGTCGACATGAACGAAAGCGCGACGGAGATGCTCGGAACGTCGGCCCGGTCGGCGCTCGGCCGACCCGCCGGCGACGTGCTGCCGAAGTACGACTACGTCCCCAGCGTCGGAACGACGTCGGAGTACGTCACCGTCGACGGCCGAAACGGACAGCGACACTACGACGTGACGGTCACCGAAGTCAGTGACTTCCACGGCCGAAACGTCGGGCGCGTCATCTCCTATCACAACGTCGACGAACACCTGCGCCACCAGCAGCGCCTCGAAGTGCTCAACCGAGTGCTTCGACACAACATCCGCAACGAGACGAACGTCATCTACGGCTACGCCGACCTCGTCGCAGATGAGGAGGGGCCTGCGACCGACCGCGCCCGAATTATCAAAGAACGGGCGATAGCCATCGCGGACATGGGCGAGAAAGCCCGCCAGATTGTCGATACGTTCGAGCAACTCCGCAAAGAGACGCGGACAGTGTCGCTGCGAAACCTCGTCGAACGGACCGTCGTCGACGCCAACGAACGCTTTCCCCGAGTCGAGGTTCGCGTCGGAGCGCTCCCGACGGACGTTCGCGTGAACGCGGTGCTCGGCCCAGCCCTCGAAAACCTCGTCGAGAACGCCGCCGAACACAACACCGAACCCGACCCCTACGTCGAACTCGACGCGACGGTGTCGGACGGGTGGGTTCGCCTCGTCGTCACCGACAACGGCCCCGGTATCGAGCGACACGAGCGGGCGGTGCTCGAACGGGGGACGGAGACGGCGCTCGAACACGGCAGCGGCCTCGGACTCTGGTTGGTCACGTGGGCGGTCGGTATCGCCGACGGTACCGTCGAGTTCGAAGAGAACGGCCCCTCGGGGTCGGTAGTCACCGTCGAAGCGCCGACGTTGCCGGCGGATGAGGAGACGGAAGAGCCAGCAGAGACGGCGGAGAATGAACAGACAGGCACCGAGTCGGTCGGTGAGATGGACACTCCCCCGAACTCGGGCGAGTCGACGACTGGAGACGACTGACGCCGGCGACACACAGTTAGAGTGACATTTATCAGACGTGACTGTGAGCGGTGCGTATGGACCGAAGGCCCTCCACGTGGCTCGCAATTGGTCTCGCTGTCGGCGTCGTCGCTGGGTTCACGCTCGGCAGCGGTGCGCTGGCGAGTGCGTTCGCAGCGTCCGACGACGATGAACTCGACGACCCGTTTACGAGCGTTTCGCGGTCCGGTGCGACCTGCTACGACGGACCGACACCGAACGCCGGATGGCTCCACGAAGGGGCGAACGGTCACTACTACGGAGTTACGCTCAACGCGACGGTGGTTCACGCGCCCGACAAACGACTCGACGCCGTGGTGAAGCACGTGTCCGAGGGACGCTACGTCGTCGCACTCCGGACCGTCGCGCCCGATGACGACGAAGACTCATGGCTGCAACGAAAAGACGACTCGTGTGACCGCGTTTCGACTCACGTCGAGCTTGCAACTTCGCTCCCGACTGACGAGTACCGGGAGGTCACAGTGACCGCGAACGGCCGCGAACTGCTCGTCGTCGAACGCGACGGGACGGTCGCCGAGTTGTACCAGTTGCCGAACCCAGTCAACACGACGGCGTAGATACTGTTGCACAGGTACTTCGTCGAAAACGGAACCGCCACGTTTCTCTCGAAACCGAGTGCGTCAGCGACGCGAACGCCGGGAGCGTTGTTGCTCCGGAACGTCTCGGTTGTCCGCGGGACGTCGCGGACGTCGCCCCGACCGAGCCAACAGATACAGTCCCACGACGACGCCTGCAACGCGGAGGAGAACCCGGAGAGAGCGGTCCACGACTGGGCGACGCTCGACCGTCGTCACGTTCAGTTCGTAGTAGCGGCCGTTTTTCTTCACCATCTCTCGGTCGTACGCGTCGAGCAGGTCGACTCTGTGTTGTGCCTCGTCGTCGAGCGGATACACCATGAACGTCTTGGTGGTGTTTCCAGTGTCGACGGCCCGCTGAGTGACCGGCGGGAGACGCTGGTACGGCCGGGCGAGTCGTTCGGCGACGACGGTCGGTGGTGCGTGGTCGAACGAGAACACCACGGAGTCGTTTTCGATGCTCGTCCGTGGTTCGTAGAATCGCTCGTCGTCGAGATAAACGAACTCGTACGGATACTCCATCACCGGTTGTCCGTCGTCACCGAGTGGAACGGCGGTGTCGTTCTCGATAACTCTCGAACCGTTCGGGCCGAACTCCTCGGCGTACGCGCAGAGTCGCTGGAAGAGGTCCGGATACCGACAGTACAGCACTCGCTGTCTGGCGGGAGGCAGTCGGTCCGGAAACGCCCCGTAGGTGAGTGCACGCTGTGCGACCCACGTGTCCGTCTTCGGTGCCGACCGCTCGTCGGAGACGATGGTCTGTTTCAAATCCTCGTCGAGTTCCGTCGCCTCGAAGTTCATGGTCACCTCCTCCGGCCCACCGTGTGGATACGCGAGCGCCGGATTCAGTAGCAGAACCATGCCGACAGCAGCGAGGAGAACACGTCGCCACTGGTAGTAGTACATCAGAGCGCCGATACTCGGAGTCGGGGTGTAGTTGTTACGTCGGTGAACACTCCGTGCAGTGAGAACTACCCGCTATCGCTCACACCGAGAATGACGCCACACTCGGGGCACTCCCAGACTGCCGCGGCGCTGACGATGTGTTGTGCGGTCGTCTCACTTCGTTGGAGGTTGTTCAGTTCCGTCTCGCAGTGTGGGCACCAACCCATGCGAGAACCGACGAGGCGAACCGGATAGCCTCTGCGGAAACGACTTTCTCCCCACCGCACCCACGAGAACCATGCGCGTAGACATCGTTCTCTACGACGGCTTCGACGAACTCGACGCCGTCGGCCCCTACGAAGTGTTTTCGACCGCTGCGGCGTTCGGTGCCGACTTCGACGTTCGACTCGTGACGCTCGACGACCGCGAGCAAGTGACTGCGAGTCACGGCCTGCGTGTCGGCGTCGACGGCGTTCTTCCTGATTCTGACGCCGACGACCGGTCGGGCCTCCTCATCGTCCCCGGCGGCGGGTGGAACGACCGGAGCGAGGCCGGCGCGCGAGCGGAGGCCGAGCGGGGAGCGATTCCACACGCCGTCTCCGACCTGTACGACGCGGGAGCGACCGTCGCTTCGGTCTGCACCGGCGGAATGTTGTTGGCGACGGCCGGACTCACCGACGGCCGACCCGCGGTGACCCACGGCGGTGCACTCGACGACTTGCGAGCGTCGGGTGCCGACGTAGTCGACGCTCGCTTCGTCGACGACGGCGACTTGCTCACCGCGGGTGGCGTCACCTCGGGTATCGACCTCTCGCTGCATCTGGTCGAACGCGAAGCAGGTGCGGAGATAGCCGACCGCGTCGCCGCCGAACTGGAGTACGAGCGTCGGGAGACGCCGTACCGAGGATAGCTGGAGAGAGTCCGAGACGACTCGACCGGGTAGTTCGGTGTCCGAGAGAGACAGGAGTCGCGGACAGTCGTCCGTAATGTCAACATACAGTACGCTTAATCGGCTCTTCGTTGAGCGTCTCCACGGAATGGCAACTTACGAACTTCCGGAGCTCCCGTACGACTACGACGCACTCGAACCGTCTATCGACGCGCGAATCATGGAACTGCACCACGACAAACACCACCAAGGCTACGTCGATGGGGCAAACTCAGCGCTCGACACGCTGGAGGAGATGCGAAGCAACGGCGACTACGGCGACATCAAAGGCGTCGAGCGCAACCTCGCGTTCAACCTCTCGGGACACGTCAACCACACCGTCTTCTGGGAGAACATGTCCCCCGACGGCGGCGGCGAACCCGGCGGCGAACTCGCCGACGCCCTCGACGAGCATTTCGGCGGCTTCGACCAGTTCAAAGACCACTTCTCGGCGGCCGCCAAGGGCGTCGAAGGCTCCGGGTGGGGCTTCTTGGCGCACGACCACGTCGCCGACAAACCCATCGTAACGATGGCCGAGAACCACCAGAACCAGACGCCACAGGGTGTGACGCCGCTTCTCGTCATCGACGTCTGGGAGCACGCGTACTACCTCCAGTACGAGAACGGCCGCGGCGACTACGTCGACAACTTCTGGGACATCGTCAACTGGGACGACGTCGCCGAACGGTACGATAGAGCGCAGAGCGCCGACCTACTCGGTCAGCACACCCACTGAACGGACAGCAGACGCATCGAACGCGCAGAACGGGCAGAACACGTCGGTTCACGTTGGACCGCGTCGGCTCACGTCGGGGCGCGTCGTTTCGGCTCTGACTTTTTGTTCGTCGGATGAGTCCGCGGCGGCGACGAAAAACGTCGGTTCCCTCGCGCCGACTCACCGAACGGAACGAAGACGAGAGCGCTACAGAACGGCGAGAGGAGTGTCGTATGCTATCTTATGACTTCTCAATCTTTAACATCGTAGCGGAGTATCATTCGACTTGGAGGTATCAGTATGAGCTACGAACTCGACCCACTCCCGTACGATTACGACGCACTCGAACCCCACATTTCCGAGCAAGTGCTGACGTGGCATCACGACACTCACCACCAGGGCTACGTCAACGGCTGGAACTCGGCCGAAGAAACCCTTGCAGAGAACCGCGAGGCCGGTGAGTTCGGCTCTTCGGGCGGCGCAATGCGCAGCGTCACTCACAACTCCTCGGGTCACATCCTGCACGACCTGTTCTGGCAGAACATGTCGCCGGAAGGCGGCGAGGAGCCGTCGGGTGACCTCGCAGACCGCATCGCCGAAGACTTCGGCTCCTACGACGCCTGGAAGGGCGAGTTCGAAGCCGCCGCGAAGGACGCGTCCGGTTGGGCGCTTCTGGTCTACGACACGTTCTCGAATCAGCTTCGCAACGTCGTCGTCGACAAGCACGACCAAGGCGCTATCTGGGGCGGCCACCCGATTCTCGCACTCGACGTCTGGGAACACTCGTACTACTACGACTACGGCCCGGCACGTGGCGACTTCATCGACGCCTTCTTCGAGGTCGTCGACTGGGACGAACCCAGCACCCGCTACGACCAGGCTGTCGAACTGTTCGAGTAAATCCCCGACCCTCACATTTTTTTGACGCTACTGCCGAGCGACGGCGTTGTCGAGAGCGCGTAGAGCGGTGACGCTGTCGAGAGAAAATCGGTGGCGACGGTGTCGAGACGAGAGAAAGTAAACCAGTCAGTCGCAGGTACTCGGCATGAACTCCTCGACGGGCGTCTCGGAGACGGCGGCGGCGATATCCTCGTGGAGTTGGGCGAAGTCGTGACCGGCGTCGGGTCGGTCGAAGCCGGCGAGGACGCCGACGCGGTGGTTGCAGTCGGCGAGAAACGTCCTGAACTGCTCGCTGTGCTCGAAGCCGCGAACCGTGTAGGCGTAGCTGTCGGCGAACAGCGACTCGTACGTGTCGCGGGTGACGTAACCGTAGCGTTCGTTGTCGACGAGCGCGTCGACGTCGAGCGCAGAGAGGTCGGCGGCGGCGTCCGAGCGGAGGTAGAGCTGTTCGTGGGTCCACTGGTCGAACAGCCACACGTCACGGAGCGACTCACCGCCGAACTGCTTGATTGCCGCAAGGAGTCGCTCTGTCGCGTCGCTCATACACCCTCCATTCGCCGCGGTGGGATAATCATTTTTGTGATAGATTGGACAGAAGTCAGACGGGCGTCACACGCGCGCCGGGTCGTCCGCCCTGGGTTCGGTCGCACGCTCACCACGCCCGACTCGCGTCCGGCGACCGCAGGAGTTTACGATGAGGCTGGCGTATCTCGGGGCATGCCGCGACCGAAATCCGAGTTCGAGGAACTGTTCCCGTGTGACTTCTACACGCCCGAAGAACTCTTGGACGACGACCAGATGTACACCGTCTACGAAATCGCGCGTCTCCTCCAGGGACTGGAAGCCGACGCCGAAATCGACGAGGGCGTCGAAGACATCCTGCTCGACTGGGCGATTCCGTGGATTATGCGTAACTCCGAAGAACTCGCCGTCGCCGAACCGCCGAGCGACGAGGAACCCGGTTACTACGGGTTGAGACCGGACGACGAGGGAGACGACGGAGACGACTGAGAGATGCGACTGCTCGTCGCCGGCGGTGACCGCGTCGACGCCGGCAAGACGACGTTCTCGGTCGGTCTACTCGCGTCGTTGCGGCGCGACGGGTACGCGCCCCTCGGGTTCAAGCCACGGGCGGGCAACGACTACTGGTTCGACCACGACGACGTCCGCGCGGCCGTCGGTTCCGGGCGACTGTACGGCAAAGACGCCCGCAAACTCGCGGCGGCGAGCGCCGGTGACGTCGACCCCGAGACCATCAACCCGGTCCACCGTCTCTGGCGGCCGACGCCCGGAATGACCGGACTTCTCGGCGAGAGCGGCCGGACGTTTCTGGTCGACAGAGTGACCGGCGAGGAGGGTCCCGAGTTCGTCGTCAACGCCGACGCCGAAGCCGACGGATTGCTCCCGGCATCGGTGGCCGAGTCGCTTCCGCTGGCGGACGCTCGTCGCGTCGAGTCCGTCTCGGAGTTCAACGAGGTGATGCGCGAGCGCTACCTTCCCGCCGCGGAGCGTCTCGCCCAGCGCGTGACGGCGACTGAGACGACTGTCGTCGAGTCGTACGCAGATATCGCCGTCCCGCTCTCGGGCGTTTCGTTCGACGCCGTCGCCGTCGTCGAACCCGGACGGGCACGCGTCTACGACGGCGAACGGTACGCGAAAGCCCGCGACGTCGCCAGCGGCGGTCCCCGCGAGGGCCAACTCGAAGAGTACGTCGACAGCGTCGTCGAGATGATTGAGCCACTTTCGACGGTTCACTTGCAGGCGCTCGGCGGCGAGGCACGGGCGGACCCCGAAGCCGTCGCCGACGCGTACGTCGGGGCGTACGACGCACTAATCGACGCGGCCGAACGCTGAGTGCTATCCGAGTCTCGCCGCACGGGCGGCCATCTCGACGTGGTCGGACGGCGAGTCGAGAACGCTCGGGCCGTGGCCGACGTGCATCGCCGACAGCGAGCCGTCGATATGAGTCCGAAGGCGGTCGATACTCTCTATCAACAGTTCTCGGTTCCCCTCAGGCAGGTCGGTCCGGCCGAACCCGCCGTTCTGGAAAACGAGGTCGCCGGCGAACAGCGTGCTCGCTTCCTCGCTGTAGAAGCAAAGGTGGTCGTTCTTGTGGCCGGGTGTGTGGAGCGCGAGATACTCGCCGTCGCCGATTTGCACTGTCGATTCGTCCGCGATGGCGTTGTCGACAGTCGGTTGGTCGGGGTCGAAGCCCCACGTTTCTACGCTAAACGCGTCGCAGACGGCATCGACGTTGCCGACGTGGTCGGGATGGGTGTGCGTGAGGACGACGGTGTCGAGAGTGTCCACCCGTTCGTGGAGTTCGGCGACGATATCGAAGTTCGCGCCGGTGTCGACGAGGACCGTTCTTTCGCCTTCGACGAGGAAGGCGTTGCTCGTGAACGCGGAGACGCCCTCGGCGAGGTTGTGAATCATACGTCCTGTCGGAGGTGGGCGGGTTTGGTGTTTTCCGTCTGAGTTAGACTGCTTCTCAAACTTTACTACCCCTCCCGGACGACGCATGAGACAACACGATGACGCGGACTCACGGCCACGACACGAAAGAGGTGAGCGCGCGATGAGACAGTACCACGACCTCGTCTCGGGCGTTCTCGAAAGTGGGACGTACAAACCGAACCGGACGGGCGTCGACACCGTCTCCGCGTTCAGCCGCCACTACGAAGTCGACCTCGGGGCGGGCTTTCCGCTGTTGACGACGAAAGACCTCTCGGGCTATCGCTGGAACTCGTTGATTCACGAACTCCTCTGGTATCTCTCGGGCGAAGAACACGTCCGGAACCTTCGAGAAGAGACGAAGATTTGGGACGCGTGGGCCGACGGAGAGGGGCGACTCGACACCGCGTACGGTCGTTTCTGGCGTCGCTTCCCGATTCCGGAGTCCGGCCTCGACGGCGAGTCGTGGCCCGACGACTCCCACCGATGGGTCAACGACGACGAGCGAACGTTCGACCAGATTCAGTACGTTCTCGACACGCTTCGGGAGAACCCGCAGTCGCGTCGAATCGTCGTCAACGCGTGGCATCCGGCGAACGCGGCAGTCTCGACGCTCCCACCGTGTCACTACACGTTCGTCTTCAACGTCCAAGGCGACCGGTTGAACCTCCACATGACCCAGCGCTCCGGCGACATCGCACTCGGCATCCCGTTCAACCTCGCAGCGTACTCGCTTCTGCTGCACGCCGTCGCCCAGCAGACCGGGTTCGAGGTGGGGTCGTTCGCGCACACCATCGTCGACGCCCACATTTACTGCGGCGAGAACGAACGCGGCGAATGGTACGCCGACAATCTCGATGTCCTGCAGTCACGTCTGGCGGACATCGAGAGTCGAGACGAGTACCGCGACGTGAGCGAGTGGCTAGAGGAGACTGCCCCCGACGAGGAAAACGACGGCTACGACCACGTACCCGGACTCCTCCGACAGTTGTCTCGTGAACCGCGCGAGCGTCCCACTATCGACATCGCGGACAAACCGCTTGCGGAGTTGACGTTCGACGATATCGAGTTGTCGGAGTACGACCCCGCCGAGGGAATCCGCTTCGCCGTCGCCGAGTAGATGCCGGGAGCATCCGAGATACAGGTCGCGCTCATCGCCGCCGTCGCCGAGAACGGCGTCATCGGCGCTGATGGCGACATGCCGTGGCACTACCCCGAAGACCTCGCACAGTTCAAGCAGACGACGATGGGCCACCCGGTCGTCATGGGACGGCGAACGTACGAGAGCATCGCCCGACAGCTCGGCGGACCGTTGCCGGGTCGGACGAACATCGTTCTGAGTCGGAGCGAGATGGACCTCCCGGAGGGCGCGGTCCACGCCGATTCGGTCGACGCCGCGATGAACATTGCGAGAGAACTCGTCGGGGAGGATGGTGGAACCGTCTTCGTCGTCGGTGGGGCGACGGTGTACGAGCAGTTCCTTCCGCGCGCCGACCGCCTCGTGCTGACCGAGATTCACGAGTCGTTCGAAGGCGACACCGAGTTCCCGAGGTTCGACCGCGAGGCGTGGGTCGAAGTCGACCGAGAGGAACACGACGAGTTCGACTTCGTCGAGTACCGTCGCCGCGATTCGTAGTCGGAAACTGCCGTGAGTGTCGGCTCGAAGCGTTTTCCGGCGGATTTCTTCGTCAGTTTCTCGTCGGAGCGATGGTGTCTGCTAAAATTCGTCTTAGCGAGAGTTTTTCCGGGCGGGCCTCGTAGACGGGTCCGATGACCGGCAGCGTCCTCCCACGGACAGGTCGAACCGACGGTGATACGCGATGAACAACTCGAACCAGCAAGCGTACGACCGGGGCACCTCGCTGTACTCCCCGGACGGGCGCATCTACCAAGTCGAATACGCACGTGAAGCAGTCAAACGCGGCGCACCCGTCGTGGGTATCCGCGCGGCCGACGGCGTCGTTCTCGCCGCCCGCACGCGGTCCAGTTCGCCGCTGATGGTCACAGAGAGCATCGAGAAACTCCACAAGGTCGACGACCACGTCGGCGCGGCCAGCGCCGGTCACGTCGCCGACGCGCGGCGACTCGTCGACTACGCCAGACAGGAAGCGCAGGTCAACCGCCTCCGCTACGGCGAACCGGCGGGCGTCGAGGCGCTCACCAAGGAAGTAACCGACTTCATTCAGGAAAACACCCAGCGCGGCGGGACGCGTCCGTTCGGTGCGGCACTGCTCGTCGCCGGCGTCGACGCGACGGGCCCGCGCCTGTTCGAGACGGACCCCTCCGGCACGCCCCACGAGTGGAAAGCCGTCGCCATCGGCGGCGAGAGCGCGAGTATCCGCGAGTACCTCGAAGACGCCTACGACCCCGAGATGAGCGTCGACGACGGCGTGAGCCTCGCCGTCGAGGCGCTGCTCGAAGGCGCGGACGGCGACGAAATCGCTCCCGAGAGCGTCAGTCTCTCGACGGTCAGCGAGTCGGCACACCACACGTACGACGCCGACGAAATCGCCACCGTCATCGACGGACTCGACCTCGACAGCGACGACGAGTAACGACCGAGAACCACCCGCCACTCGCCGTCGCCGACCACGACTGTTTTGCGAACGCGCGGCGAACGGCCGACGATGGCGACGCTTCGTCGAATCTTCGTCCACCCGATAAAGTCGCTCGACCCCCAGCGTGTAGACGCTGCGACCCTCGTCGAAAACGGCGGCCTCGACGGCGACAGAGAGTTCGCGCTGTTCGACGCCGACGGCCGATACGTCAACGGCAAGCGCAACCGCGACACCCACCGCCTTCGGTCGGTGGTCGACTTCGAGTCGGAGACGGTTCGTCTCGACCCACCGGCCGAGAACGCACGGACGTTCGAGTTGGAAAGCGAGGAGTTGACCGAGTGGCTCTCGTCGTACTTCGGCGAACCGGTGACGTTGGAACGCGACCGGACTGGTGGCTTCCCCGACGACACCGACGCCTCCGGGCCGACGGTTATCTCGACGGCGACGATTCGAGAACTCGCGTCGTGGTTCCCCGACATCGACGCCGAGAGTATGCGCCGTCGCCTCCGGCCGAACCTCGAAATCGACGGGGTCCCGGCTTTCTGGGAGGACCGTCTCTTCAGTAGTCGAAACGAAGTGGTCGAGTTCACCATCGGCGACGCTGATGGCGACAACGAGCGAAAAATCACGTTCGAGGGGATTAACCCGTGTCAGCGCTGCGTCGTCCCCTCCCGGGACCCGGACACCGGAGCGGAGTACGACGGTTTCCGCGAGCGGTTCATAGAGAAGCGAGAAGAGACGATGCCCGAGTGGAGCGGCGGCGACTGGTTCGACCACCAGTTCCGCGTGATGGTCAACACCCGCGTCGACGAGAGCGACTGGGGGGAGACGCTCTCGGTCGGCGACGAAGTGGAGATAGGAGAGACGAAGACGGTCTGAGCCGGGAGTTATCGCATCCGAAGAAACGCCCGAGCGGCGACGACTGTGATACCGATGATTGCCGCGTACAGCAGCAATCCGTACGGGCGGGCCGAGGCGAGTGCGTACTGGACGAGAAGCGCTCCTGCGAGGAGGACGAACCCCACCCAGACGACTGCGGCCATCGACCCCGAAACGGGTGCGTCGTGGTTTTTCGCGCCGTTGTCGGTGTTATTCACACTCTCAGTGTCGAGCGACTCGGGGTCGTTCCACTCGTCTCCACGCCGAGAAGAGGAATTCTCGGAGACGACGGAGCGGAGTCGACGAATCCAGTACGTTCCCGGCGTGAGATACTCCGCACCGACGAGCAAGCCGAGCAGTAACGGGACGTACGGTAGAAACGAGAACTGTTCGCGGAGATACGACGTAGACGGGTCGTCCGGGTTGTAGTGGACCGTCGTCTCCGCACCGGACGAGTAGTCAGAAACAAGCGAACTGATTCGCCACTGCATGTTCGACTCCGTGTCACCTCGGTACGACACTCGGTCGTTTCGGTGCTGTTGGCCGTCGACTGTGTACGTGTAGGTTACGTTCGGTTCGTACTCACGGTCACCCCAAATCGAGATGCGAGCAGACGTGTCCTCGTGGCTGTCGAGTTGCGCTGACTCCACGGTCCCCGTCGTTTCGGCGAACGAGTCGGCGGTCAACTGCTGGTCGACTACCCACGCCCCGCCGCCGACGACGAGCACGACGGCGAAAAAGAGCACGAGCGGCGACCGAACTGCGTTCATCGCTCGAAAATCACGTTCAGTTGACTTGAACGTGCGGAATAGTTACCAATCCGAGAACTTGTCGCGCCGGTAGAGGTCGAGTTCGCTCACCGTCGAGTTCGTCTGCTTCGTGGCAAACGCGATAGCGTCGGCAATCTCCTCGGGGTCGGTCACCTCACCGGGGTCGAATCGGTCCTCGAACGCCTCGTCTATCTCCGCGCCGAACTCGGTTCTGACCTCGCTGGGGTTGACCACGGTGACGCCCACGCCGTCGTCGCCGGCGGCCGCTTCGACGCTGTGGGCGAACCCGCGAAGCCACCACTTCGTCGCCGCGTAGACGGGGTTGAACGGGCGAGGGAACTTGCCGGCGAAGCTCCCGACGTAGACGAGGTTGCCGTCGGTCTCGCGGAGATGTGGGAGCACCGCACGCGTGGTGAAGAACGCGCCGTCGACGTTCGTGTCCATCATCGCCCGGTACTCCTCGGTGGAGATGTCGACGCCCGACCCCCGCCCCAACCCGGCGTTGACGACGGCGATGTCGAGTTCGCCGAACCGGTCGACGGTGTCGGAAACGACGGCTTCGACGGCGTTTTCGTCGCGCACGTCCGCGGGGACGACGAGCGTCTCGACGCCGTACTCCGATTCGAGTTCGTCGGCGAGTTCGGTGAGTCGCTCCTCGCGTCGAGCCGAGAGCGCGAGGTGTGCACCCTCGGCCGCCAGTTTCCGTGCCGTCGCCGCGCCGATGCCGGAACTCGCGCCCGTAACCAGCGCGACGCGTCCGGCGAGTTCGTCAGTCATACGTACCGATTCTCGGGTGGCGACTTAGTTGCAGAGGCCGAAAAGCAGACAACGGGTTGCGATTCGGCGGCGACAATGCTGATTGTGCTTCGCCAACTATCGAGAGGTATGTCGTCGAACGGCCGAGTGCGCGACTTCTCGAAGTTCTACCGGGAGTACGCCCGTGGCGGCGTCCACGCCGCCAGCGCCGCCGCGATGACGGCGTTCGGGTTGCTCACAATCTACCACGAGGCGTTCGCAGTGCTGGCGGTGCTGGCGTACGTCGTTCCGGCGCTGTACGTCTACGCCGAACGGGATGCCGACGGAAACCATGTCGAGCACCGTGAACACTCCGAACACTCGTCGACCACCGAGACGACTGAATCGCAAGTATCGAGCGCCGGGTCACGCGAAAATGCCAGCGACGAGAAACACCGCACAGAGGGGGTCGAAGGGCGCAGACCCAAACCGTCCGCTCGGCCGTCGTCAACGTCGGACCCAGATGGCGGCGAGGTAGATGAACCCGAAGCAGAGATTGAGGCCGGGACGAAAGCGGGGTCGAGACGCGGTGACGACGCCGAAACAATCGATAGCGACCCCGGAACAACTGATAACGACGCCGGGGCGAACGACGACGCCAGTGGAGACGAGACAGCCGGAGACGACCGAACTTGGACGACTGTCGAATCGTCCGTCGGCATAGACTTCTCTGATGCCGTCGTCGCCGGCGACAACGCGTACGCTGTCGGAGAGGACGGCCGTGTTCTCACGCGCACGGACGACGGATGGTCGACCGTGCTCGCCGACGGTCCCGCCGCGGAGGGCGAGAACCTGACCGGCATCGACGCCACCACCGACGGCGCGGCGGTCTGGGTCGCCGGCGACGGCGGGGCGCTGGGACGAATCGACACCGCATCGAACCGCCACACCGACTACTCCGCGCCCGACGGCGACACCGACAGTCTAACCGACCTCGCCATCTCGGGGCGCGCAGGTGAAGAGACAATCCTGTTGGTGAACGGGTCGGGGGCGGTCCGCCGCGGCGAGTACGACGGCAAAGGGGTTCGGTGGGACGAACTCCAGAAACCCGGAAGCGGGTCCAGTTTTGCGGCAGTCGCGTTCGCGGACGCGAGGCGAGGCTATCTCGCGGATACGAACGGGTCGGTGTTCCGCACGGCCGACGCCGGCGAGAGCTACGAGGAAATCGGCATCGACGACGCCGGAGCGCTGACGGCCGTCGTCTCCGCGCCGGAGTCGATGACCGACGTCGAGGTGTACGTCGCCGAAGACGACGGGACAGTCCACCGGTTCGACGGCACCCGGTGGACACCGAGTCGAGCGAGCGAGGAGAGTCTCTGGGCGCTTTCGGCCGATTCGGCGACGGGTTCGACGACCGATTCGCTGACCGATTCAGCGACACGCCTCGTCGCCGTCGGCGACCACGGAGTAGTTCTGGACGGAACCGACGAACGCTGGGAGACCGAGGAGACACCGACCGACGAGAGCCTTCGCGGGGTCGCTCTCGGTGCCGAGTGCGAGGTTGCCGTCGGCGACGACGGCGTGATTATCGAACGGTGACCGTCAGCACTGTCGAAAACACGTCGTAGACTGCCGCCAACGCCTCTTTTACGGGGAGACGCCCTAACGACAAGGTATGCACGTACTGACGGGTGGGGTTGTCGCGGACGTAGACGGGACGCGGGAGGCCGACGTCGCCATCGAAGACGGCGAAATCGTCGCTGTGGGCGACGTTCCGGACGGTGACACCGAAACTGACGTCTCCGGGCAGGTAATCGCCCCCGGACTCATCGACACGCACGTCCACGTGATGATGGACGGCCGGGCGGACGTGAGCACCATCTACGACGACAGCCCGTACACCGCGAGCTACCGGGCAGTCGCCAATCTGCAAGACGCCGTCAGGGCGGGTGTAACGACAGTTCGTGACCTCGGAAGTCGGAAGACGCTCGCCCTCGACGCGGGCACCGCCGTCGACGACGGTATTCTGACCGGCCCGCGCGTTCTCGGCTCCGGGCAGAACATCGTGATGACCGGCGGCCACGGCCACGCGTTCGGCTGTGAGGCCGACGGTCCCGACGAGGTGCTGAAAGGCGCACGCCAGCAGCTAAAACGCGGTGCGGACGTCGTCAAATGCATGGCGACCGGTGGTGTGCTGACAGAGGGTGCGGTGACCGGGTCGCCGGAACTCACCGAAGAAGAACTTCGCGCGGCCGTCTCCGCGGCGAGCGCGAAAGGCGTCCCGACGGCGGCGCACGCCCACGGCGACGAGGGAATCAAGAACGCGGTCCGCGCCGGCATTTCGAGCATCGAACACGGGACGTTCATGGACCGCGAGGCCGCCGAGATGATGGCCGAGGAGGGAACGTACTGGGTGCCGACGGCGAGTGCCCTCGTCAACATCGTCGATAACGGCGTCGAAGCGGGTATCCCCGAGGAAGCGGTCGCAAAGGCAGAGGACGCCGCCGGTCGATTCGAGCACGCGTGGGAGTACGCACTCGACGCCGGAGTCGACATCGCGATGGGCACCGACGCCGGGACGCCGTTCAACCAGTTCGGCGACATCCCGCGGGAACTCGAACTGATGGTCGACTACGGTCTCGAACCAGACGCGGCGCTGGAGGCGGCGACGGTGAACGCCGCGGACCTCGTTGGCCGCGGCGACCTCGGCCGCGTCGCCGAGGGCTACCGTGCGGACCTCGTCGTGCTCGAAACGGACCCGAACACCGACGTGACGGCGTGGCAGTCGCCGACAGCGGTGTTCGCCGACGGCGAACGCGTCGACTGACCGAGAAAGAACCAGAAAAATCCACGACAATCGACTTATATGCCATCGGGACGGTCAGCCGAAAGCGATTGTGAGAGCCGAGAGCACAGTCGATTGGTGTCACAAACTCTTTTGCCCATCGCTGAGTGTATCCGGCCGATGCACCGCCGGGCACCGTTCGTCCTACTCGCCATCTTCCTCGTCGTGGCGGCGATAGCGCCGCCAGCGGCGGCGTTTTCGGGCACGAGAGCCGGTGGGTCGGCCGTCGACTCCTCGCCGAACTCGATGGCCGCGATGCAGCAGTCGTTCGACAGCAGTGAAGTTCGTATCGTCGTCCACGAAGACGGGTCCGCGCGGTGGACGTTCCACTACGAACAGACGCTGGCGAACGAGACCGAACGGCAGAACTTCGAGTCGTTCGCCACAGAGTTCAACAACAGCGAGACACCGCTGTACAACGGGTTCAAGAGTGAGTCCGAGTCACTCGTCAAGAACGGTGCCAACAGCACCGAACGGCCGATGGCCGCCCAGAACCACTCACGACAGGCGTACGTGACCGACAGTCTCGGAAACACCATCGGCGTCGTGGAGATGTCGTTCGTCTGGACGAACTTCGCACAGACCGGCGACGAAGGGACGGTGACCGTCGGCGACGTCTTCGAAGGCGGACTGTACATCAGCCAGAACCAGTCGCTCGTCGTCGAAGCCGGCGAGAATCTCGAGTTCAAAAACGTCACCCCGTCGGCGATGCAGTCGAACACCAGTTCGCTGCCGGCCAGCGACTCGGTGACGTGGATGGGCGAGAAGCGGTTCACCGACAACCGTCCGCAACTCGTCTTCGTTCCGGAGGGGACACAGACTATCGTCGCCGGCGGCGACGACGGTGGGGACCAAGCCCAAGACGGCACGGACGGCGGAACCACGACACCTATCGGCAGTGGCGGTGGGAGTATGTGGCTCGCCGGGGCCGTACTCGTCATCTTCGGCGGCGTCGCCGTCGCCCTCTGGTATCGTCGCGGCCGTGAGGAAACGGTCGATACCGTCGACACCGGAACGGGCGGTGGCAGTGCCGACGGGGCGTCGACGGCAGTTCCGCCCCAGCCGTCTGTCTCGGACGAGGAACTGCTCTCCGACGAGGACCGCGTCATCACGATGCTCGAAGACCACGGTGGCCGGATGCGACAGGTTCGTATCGTCGAGGAGACGGAGTGGTCGAAGTCGAAGGTGAGCATGTTGCTCTCGGAGATGGAAGACGAGGGCCTCATCTCGAAACTCCGCGTCGGGCGTGAGAACGTCATCAGCCTCGACGGTCACGAACCGGAGGCGACGAAGTCGCCGTTCGACGAGGAGTAACGCGGTGCGCTACGACGGGTCACAGCCCGTCCGAAACGCAAGCGTTAAACATCACTCGCGGATAGTATGAGATGCGCTCCGTTGGTGTAGTCCGGCCAATCATCTTGCCCTCTCACGGCAAGGACCAGGGTTCGAATCCCTGACGGAGCATTTTCTGAACGTAGTGAAGAAAAGCGTACGGAAGGGATTCTAATCAGGGAGTGACGCGAGCCTCGGCGAGCGAAACGACCGTGGTTCGAATCCCTGACGGAGCACTTTTCCAAACCTCGAACCGACGAGCGCAGCGAGTCGTGTTTGGTTCTCAAAAATGCGAGGGAGGGATTCCGTGCTCAGAGGACGAAACAGAGTCTTTTTGCACACTTTCGAGAAGGACTGTTTGTGGAGGATAAAAGAGGCACAGACGGAACGACGACCCTCCTCTATCTCATCCTCATCAACCTGCTCCCCATCGGTGGTCTGTTCGTGTTCGATTGGAACGCCGACAATCTACTGTTCGCGTATTTCGTCCAAAACGGTCTTCTCGTCGTGCTCTACAGTTCGTTGGTTCCGTTTGCGACACAGGAACCCGAACTGGACGAGTACAGTCCGCGAGCAGTCCCGATTCCGTTCATCTCTGCGCGTTCCGGATGGAGACGAATCGTCGGGTGGCTCCCACCGATTAACTACTGGAACGTCCAGTTCGTCCTCTGGCCGCTCTCTTTGGGACTGGCGTTTTGGCAGGTGTCGGGAACGGTGTTACTCGACCTATCGACTCTCAGCATACCGGAGCGAGGAGGCGGCCACGGTATCCCACTCGGACAGTATCTCGATGCCGTTGCGGCTGCTGGTTCCTTCGAGGTAGCGATGGTAGCGGTGCTGACTTCCGGATTAGCGTGTACGGTTATCTCCCGCGATTTCTTCGGGCAGGAGCGCTACGCACGCTTTTCAGCGCCCGAGTTGGCCGAAATTCCGCTTCGGATTGGGCTGTACTGGTTCGTCACGACCGTTCTCGCCTCTGCCGTCGTTGTCCTCACGTCCCCGCTCGCATCCATCTTTGACCACTCATCGTATGCAGAGTTCAGAGTCGTCTTACTGTTCGTGACGATGACCTTACTACTCGAACGTGGACTCGTTTCGGTCCAGAGAGGAAATGAGCCGGGGAGAGTCGTCTACTGGGTCGCACTGTTCTGGTCGGGTCCGAAAAACTCCGACGACCGGGTCGAGTGAGTCCCTCTCGTTGTGTTCGGAGATTTTGACAGGGTGGATAGACGAGTTTGGTGAACTAGACGTAGTTCTCCCGAGAGTCGATTACTGGGTCGTGGCGGTGATATAGCGACCGCCAACTCAGACGCGCCGAAACTTACCCGAGCAATCGCCGAAGCAGCGCGTTCGCCGAGTCGTTTCCGGACCCACCCTCCGTCGAGAGCTCGCCCTCGCTCGTGATTTCGGCGCTCGTAATCGCACCGAGCGTGTCGGTAATCGTGTAACCGGGCGTCTCGACGGTGACCTCGTCGCCGTCGGCGACGTCGACCCAGCGGAGTTCGAGTTCGTAGCTTCCGTCGGCCTCGATTTTCGACGCTTCCTGCTGGCCGGAGGCTTCGTGATACGCCCACGCACCTTCGTCGGCGTACTGAGGGTCCGTCTGGCCGCTGATGGTCCGGACCTCGACGGTACGGTCGGTGTCCGACCCGGCCATCGGGTACTCGCGGTCGACCCACGCACGGTAGCCCTCTTCGATTGCGTAGACGTTCGTGAAGCCGTTCTCGATGAGCGTCGCCGCTCGCTGCGAGGAGAGATAGTTCGGGCAGTCACAGTAGATGACGATGCGGTCGGATTTCGGCCAGTCGGCGACCGGGTCGTTCCGCTCCAGACCCTCGGGAGCGATACTCTGGACCGCGCCGAACACGTGCGAGACGTCGTAGGCGGCGGCGCTGCGAGCGTCGACGACGCGGGCCTCGCCTCGGGCGTACCAGTAGTAGGCGACGTCCGCGGGAACGAGAGGAACGTTGACGACGCCGGAGTCACGGCGGACACGGTTGGCCGGGAAGCGGCCCGTGTCGACCGTTCGCTCCGCCGGCGTCGTCTCGAACTCCGGCGGGTAGCCGTCGAGCGGGGCCGTCTCCTCGGGGAGGTCGTCGCCGTTGCGCGGTCCTTCGAGATTCTCGAACGAACTGGGTTCGTCCGTCGGTTCCTCTGTCGCGGTTTCGGTCGTCTGGTTCGACGCTGCGGCGGTCTGTGTTTCGGTCGGTTCGGCGGTCTGTGTGGACTCGTTCGCCGGTGTCGAGGTGTCGGACCCCCCGTCGTCTCCGCTCGAGGCACAACCGGCGACACCAATCGTCGCCGCTGCGCCGAGCGTGGCGAGGTACTTGCGGCGCGAGGACTGTTTCGATGGCATTCGTACGAGTGCATCCCAACGGACAACGCTTTACTATCGACATGATAAGCCGAGATTCGGCCGTCTGCGGCCGGACAGGCAGATCTAGCCGAGACCGTTGTAGTCGGTTTCGAACGGTTCAACCGACGCACGACAGCAGACGAATCGGTCCCACTTCGGGCGCAGAGCGCTTATCTCGTTCATAATAATAGTCGTAGGGGGCCACCGTTAGAATGCGTCGCGCCGAACGAGGTGTTCCGGGCACTCGGTTCCCCCACGGCACGTGAACTGACGCCTCGTTCCCGCGGCCACCCATCGCGGGCCCCCACCCTTTGACCCGAGGTTGCGGACCCGTCTCTCTCCCCCCCTCGTCCTTCGTCGGGGACGCCCCGACAGCAGTGTGTCAGGTGTGTCGACCGACCCGGTTTATTCCCTCTATAACTACCACCCGTGAGCGCGAACTACGGACAATGTTCGGAACCAGCGGTATCCGTGGACCGGTCGGAGACGACGTGACGGGTGAGTTAGCCCTCGCCGTCGGGCGCGCACTCGCCGCAGAGGGCTACGACCACGTCGTTCTCGGGCGCGACGCTCGAGAAAGCGGTGCCTTCCTCGCCAACGCCGTCGCTGCAGGCGCACAGGAGTGCGGGACCGACGTCACCCGAGTCGGCGTCGCCTCGACCCCCACCGTCGCTCGCAGCGTCGCCGACTTCGACGCCGACGCCGGCGTCGTCATCACGGCGTCGCACAACCCCGCGACCGACAACGGCATCAAACTCTGGACGCCGAGCGGTCAGGCCTTCGACGCTAAGCGTCGCGCGGCCATCGAGGAACGCATCCGCGAGGAGTCGTTCGAGCGCGCAGACTGGCAGGGCGTCGGTATCGAACGCGAGCGAAACGACGCCATCGAGAACCACATCGACGCACTCGTTTCGGCGGTCGACCTCGGCCGCCAGCTTTCGGTGGTCGTCGACGCCGGCAACGGCCCGGGTGCGCTGACCGCGCACGCACTCTCGGAACTCGGCTGTGACGTGACGACGCTGAACGCCCAACCCGACGGGAGCTTCCCGGGCCGACCGAGCGAACCGACGGCCGAAAACTGCCAGACGCTCTGTTCTGTCGTCGCCTCCACCGACGCTGACCTCGGCATCGCACACGACGGCGACGCCGACCGGATGATGGCCGTGACCGAAAACGGCGAGTTCGTCGCCGGCGACCATCTCCTCGCGCTGTTCGGCCGCCGTGCCGCGAACGACGGCGAACGCGTCGCCGCGCCGCTGAACACGAGTCTCGCCGTCGACGACGCGCTCTCGCCGCAGGGCGCGACGGTCGAACGAACTCCCGTCGGTGACGTGTACGTCGCCGAAGCCGCGAGTTCGCCCGCCGTCACGTTCGGCGGCGAACCCAGCGGCGCGTGGATTTGGCCCGACGAGACGCTCTGTCCGGACGGCCCCCTCGCCGCGGTCAAACTGGCCGAACTCGTGAGCGTCGAAGGCTCGCTCGAAACGCTGCTGGGCGAACTCCCGCGCTACCCGACGCTGCGCGACAGCGTCGAAGTCGCCGACAAGACGGCGACGATGGCTGCGGTGAGCCAGCGCGTGGACGACGAGTTCGACGACGTCGACGAGATGGACGGTGTCCGCGTCGCACTCGACGATGGATGGTTCCTCGTTCGCGCCAGCGGTACTCAACCGTTGGTCCGCGTGACCGCGGAAGCACGCGACGAGACGCGCGCACAGGAACTGTTCGACCGGGCCTACGAGATGGTCGAAGACGCGGCGAAAGCGTCGGCGTAAGCGCGTCAGCTACGGTCTCTGCGCATTCTGCGCTCTCTTCGGACCTCGCGGGCCGGCCGCTCTGTCTGCTTTCTTCGGCTTCGCCATCGGCGTGACCCGACAGCACAGATTCTCGCGTGTCGTTTCGTGCTCTCGCTCGGAGAGATTATGAACTCGCTATCCATTCTACGAGACGAAGACACCCATGCCCTCCACAGACCCAACAGAGAAAATCGCACTCGCCCTGACCGGGTTGTTCGTCGTCGCCGTCCTGCTCTGGGGATATCTCGTCGCCCAGCAACTCCTCCTCTCGGTTCTGATAGCGCTGGTCGGCGTCCTCGTCTACGTCGCGTGGCGTCTGTTCGGTGGGACCTCTCGTCGACCCGTCGAACCGTAGACTATCGAGTCGAAGCGCGAACTATCGAATCAGTCCGGAGACTCCCGAGTTAGACTGAGCCACAGCAGTTCAGAACCATCGCTCCGGTCGAGCGAACGACGAACTCGGTGGTCGAGAGACCACCGGGCGTCAAAAAAGGGGTGGTCCGCGGTTGCGAGTCGCGCCTACTCGACAGTGACGCTCTTTGCGAGGTTCCGCGGTTTGTCTATGGAGCGACCCAGCAGGTTCGCCGTGTGGTACGACACCAGTTGGAGTTGAACGTTGGCGAGCAGGCCGGCCAGCGCGGGGTCCGTGTCGGGGATGGGGAGGTGCGCGTCGGCGGCGTCGACGGCCGGATGTCCCTCGGGTGCGACGGCGACGATGGGCGCGCCGCGGGTCTGGGCTTCTTTGGCGTTCGTCAACGTCTTCTGGTCGTCGGTGCCAGTGAACACCGCGAACACCGGGGTCTGGGGAGTGACGAGCGCAAGCGGACCGTGTTTGAGTTCACCAGAGGCGAACCCTTCGGCGTGTTCGTACGTGATTTCCTTGAACTTCAGCGCGCCTTCGACGGCGACCGAGTAGCCGAGGCCGCGGCCGATGAAGAAGAACGCCTCGCTGCCGAGGTAGCGGTCGGCGAGTTCGTGGGCGCGGTCGCCGTCGAGCACCTCGCGGACGTTCTCGGGCAGCGAGCGCAGCGACTCGAAGAACGTCGTCGGGTCGTCCCACGGCAGGTCGCCGGTGACGTCCTCGCCGATACGGTGGCCGAGCAGACAGAGTGCGGCCACCTGCGAGGAGAACGTCTTCGTCGCCGCGACGCCGATTTCGGGGCCGGCGCGGACGAGAAGCGTCTCGTCGGCCTCGCGGGAGACGGTTGAGCCTTGGACGTTGGTGACGGCGACAGTTCGAGCGCCTTCGGCCTCGGCGCGTTCGAGTGCGCCGAGCGTGTCGGCCGTCTCACCGCTCTGGGTGACGGCGACGACGAGCGTCTCGTCGGTGATTGGGTCGGCGGTTCCGTACTCGCTCGCGCGGAAGGCGCGGGCGCGGACGCCGGCGGCGTTGAGCAGTCGGGCACCGTACAGCGCCGCGTGGTAGGAGGTGCCGCAGGCGACGAACTGGACGTCGGTGACACCGTCGAACGTATCGAGTTCGGTGAGCGAGACGCCGTCGTCTTCGATTCGACCTTCGACCGTGTTTGCCAGCGAGGTGGGCTGGTTGTGAATTTCTTTGAGCATGTAGTGGTCGTAGGAGCCTTTGCCGGCGTCTTCTGGGTCCCAGTCGACGGTGTCGATGTCGCGGGAGACGGGTTCGCCGGCGACGGTGGTCATCGAGACGCTGTCGGGTTCGACGACGACCATGTCGCCGTCTTCGAGGTAGACGACCTCGGCGGTGTGTTCGAGGAACGCGGGCACGTCGCTGGCGAGGAAGTACTCGCCGTCGTCGAGACCGAGCACGAGCGGCGACCCCTGTCGGGCGGCGTAGACGGCCTCGAAGCCGTCGACGATAGCCGCGATGGCGTAGCTGCCGTCGAGTTCCTGTACTGCGCGGCGGAACGCCTCTTCGGGCGTGCCGACTTCCGCGAGGTGGGAGGCGATGAGGTGAGGAACGACTTCCGTGTCGGTGTCGGAGACGAACTCGACGCCTTCGGCTTCGAGACTCGCCTTCAGTTCCTCGTAGTTCTCGATGACGCCGTTGTGCACGACGGCGACGCGACCCGACTCGTCGGTGTGCGGATGCGCGTTGTCGTCGGTCGGTGCCCCGTGGGTGCTCCAGCGGGTGTGACCGATGCCGACGTTACCGTTCGGTTCCGACCCGCGGATGGCGCTTTTCAGTTCGGCGACTTTGCCGGAGCGCTTGTGGACTTTGATGCCAGTGCCGTTTTTCACGGCGACGCCGGCGGAGTCGTAGCCGCGGTATTCGAGGCTCTCCAGACCGGAGACGAGCGCTCCGACGGAGTCAGAGCGGCCGACTCGGGCGATGATACCGCACATCTACATCTCCTCCACGGTAGGTCGGACCGGAGGGCTGGTACAGCGATTGCGTTCGGTACTGCGTCCCGATAGGGCGGAACTGTGGCGGACCATATTCACATCTCCTACTCTGTATGGTTTACTATGAACGGGGTAATCGGAGACTTATTTCGCCGCTAAAGACCGTTTCAACGTGCAACAGTTACAACCACGTCAGACACAGCGGTCACAGGCCGGGCCGGATAGAGTGCGTATCGACCCGAAAACACCGACGAAACGGCCGGTTCGAACGGCTTGTGACGACTGTCAGATATGGTGTCAGAGACGGCGAGTGACCAACCGCGAGCAGCGGCTTTCCTTCTCTGCTCTGTTGACTGCTCGTCGAACGGTACTGACGTGACGGACTCATCTCCGAAGAACGTCTCGGGCGCGTCGACCGACACAGGGGTTCGAGACGTTCTCCGAGACACGAACGGACACGAAAAGGCACCAGAAGGCACGAGAAGAGTACCGGCCGACGGATTCGCCGGGAACGACCAACTGCCGTGTTGACGCCCGTCGTCGCCGCGTGAGGGCCTCGGAGTTGTCGGGGTCACAGCCACAGCACACGCGGTCGAATCCTCGCCGAAGCGACGGCAGTCCGTGAACACTGAGTCCGGAGAAACGCCATCGAGTCGTTCTGTGCGGCTCGCCCGGAGAGGCGAATCGGAGTCGTGGGACCGGGATGTGGAGTGCTGGGCACCGGTATGTGAGTTGCGCACTGACGCTCCGAGAGGGTGCGCGCGGCCCGACGTACTGTGATGAGAATAGGAGACAGCCAGCGTCGAGAGCCGATAGAGAACTGCACTCTCGTTCGCAGGGAATCGGACGAGACGGCGGTACCTGCTCGGAAGGCAGTTTAGAACAGCCACGCGGACAGCGTCGTCTACGGCTGTAGTAAAAGTACGTCCGCAAAACACCCGACCATCGGGGTCGAAGCCGGCGACAACGGGCACGGCAACGGATACGGTGATGGGGCACAGCGGCGCTGTACCGCCGGAGCGATTACCGAAGCGCGGAGTCGGCCCAGTCGGGCGTCTCGTCGGTGAGCGCAATGACGTTCTCGCGGCCGACGTTTATCTTCGTCAGCTTGCCCTCTTCTTCCATCCGCGAGAGGAGGCGGCTGACTTTCGACTTCGACCACTCGGTCCGGTCGACGATTTCGCTCTGTCGCAACCGGCCGCTCTCCTCGTGGAGCATCTTGAGAACGCGGCCGTCGTCCGACAGCGGAACCTGTGTCTCGGCCGGCGGTGCGTCTGTCCGCTCCTCGACTTCGGGGTCGGACGCCGCTACGCGTTCGTCGGCGTCGTCGTCCGTCTTCACGGTTCTGACGATGTCGCTGCCGTGTCTGCGGACCACCGTAACGACGCTGTACCGACTCCGACGGTACCAGACGCCGAGTCCGGCGAGAACGGCCACTGCCAACCCGGCGAATCCGATGGTCGTCGCTGGGTTGGTCGGGTCGGTCCCGAGGAGGATTTCCTGTCTGTCGGCCAGTCCGTCGTCGTCGGTGTCGACCCGCAGCGGGTTGGTGTCGTGGCGTTCGATTTCGACTCTGTCGCTCAGACCGTCACTGTCGGTGTCGGCCGCCAACGGGTCCGTGTTGTGTCTGTCGACCTCCGCACCGTCGAACAGGCCGTCGGCGTCGGAGTCTTCGTTCTGTGGGTTGGTTTCCAGCGCGAGTTCCTGGCTGTCGGTGAGGCCGTCGTCGTCGGAGTCGGGGTCCATCGGGTCGGTTCCGTGGTCGTCGACTTCCGCCCCGTCGGGCAGTCCGTCACCGTCGGTGTCGGGACCCAGCGGGTCGGTCCCGAGGATTATCTCCTGTTGGTCTCTGAGCCCGTCACTGTCGCTGTCGGGGTCTAACGGGTCCGTGTCGTGGTCGTCGACTTCCGTACCGTCTGAGAGGCCGTCTCCGTCTGTGTCGCGCGAGTCGAGGTCCGTTCCGAGTTCGACCTCCCGGTCGTTGGTCAGGCCGTCACCGTCGTAGTCGCCGGTTCGCTCGATGAACGTGTACGTCGTGGTCGTCGCGGCGACGGCTTTCTGGTTGCCGAAGCCACGGGTGGCGACGATGGAGACGTTTCGCTCGCCGGAGACGCTCGGCGGATAGCGCTCGAAGTCGAACTTGACCTTGCGCGAACCGTTGGGGTCGACGTTTAGCTGTTGGCAGTCCAGTGAGACTCGCTTTCCGTCGTCGGTTTCGACGTACGCACAGAACTCGTACAGCGAACTGTTCCCGGCGTTGTGAAAGCGCGTGGAGAGCGTGCTCGACTCGTTTCGCCAGACGTAGGTCTGGTTGTCTCCCTGCTGGATGCTTCCCTCGTCGGAGAGCGAGATACCCTCCATCGAGGAGTTCGCACTCGTGAGTACGGAGTCCGAGGCGGCAACCGGTGTCGCCGCTGCGAGCGAAACGATGCCCGCGAGGACCAAGAGGAGGGCTAACATCGGCGGGGCGACTCGATGATTCGATTGCGTCACGTCACACTCTCCCTCGAGTGGTGGATACGAGAGGTCGGCGGATGCCGAACGTAGTTCTTTCGATGTTGTAATGTCTCATTGCCTATGCAAATTTGGGCCAATGACAGATTTCACGTATCGTGTCGGACACGGCGTATAGGTCCGACTCGTCCGGTAACAAGTCATTGAAGCTACCGAAGATTTGCAGTTTCTTGACGAAATTCGTATACGACGCCGGGTGCGGGGATGGGGGGAGTCGACACCGCGGGCCGAACGCTTACTCGCCGTTACCGTTCGCGGACGGAATCGCCTGGGAGTATCCCGAGAGAGCGTACGCCAACGTGACCATTGCGAGTATCACCGCGATGATGCCGACTGCGAGCGTTCCGGATTCACCGAGTACGGGGGCGTCGAAGGTGATTCCGAGAAGTGCGAGTGCACCGATTCCCGAAACACCGACCGAGTACTTCTGCCAGGAGGCCGGTTCTGACGCCTGGACCCCTGGGGTTGCGGGGCCAGATGGGGTGGCCTCCTCGACGATCTCGTTCGTCAGGTAGGGGTCGAACTGGTCGGCGACGTCGTTTCGTTCGACGATACCCCGGCTCTTGTTGTAGTCGATGACGCCGTCTTCGTCGAGTTTCGGCAGGTGTTCTTGGTAGAGAGCGATGTATACGCGCTGGCGCTGGTCGGACATCAACGCTTCAACGGTGGTGTCGTTCTCCCAGGCGGCGACCTGTTCTGCGATGTCGCGCATGCGAACCGAGCCTTCGGTACCGCGGAGGTACCAGAGGACGTCGCGGCGGCGGCGGTTCTGGAGGATGTGGAACAACTGGTCCTTCGAGAGGGGGGTTTCGGTGTCCAGTTGGGGGGGCTCGAACGGGGCCGTGTTATCGGACTCTGTGACTGTCATGTGCCAGGTACAAACCCTGGGGGAGTAATAAATCAGGATGTCCGTATCGATAGTCGCAACTGTTGCAAACGGTCCGGCGAACTGTTGCAGACTGTTTCATACCGTTGTATACGACTGTTTTGACCGTTCTCAGATTACCAATCGTACTTCTGATACGTCGTCGGCCACGCGAGCGGCAGTCGCTCTCAGAAACAGTAACCAATCTGGTAGAACGGGCGTCGAAAGAGGGGTGACAGTCACTCGCCACGCCGCCGAACGTGGGGAGTCTCGGCGGGAGGCTCAGCGCCCGTTCGACTGTCTCAGTTCCGCGCTATTCGGTCACCTCGTGGGTCGTCTGGGACTCGGCTCGCTGCCGGCACCGGGGCGATGCCGTCGGCAGCGTCGAGTCGACGTGGGGTCGTATCGTGCTTCATCGCTTCGCGGGGGTCGTCCCGCATTCTGTGAGAGGGCGGTAACCCTCATTGTTATACGCGACACAAACTCTAAAACAGTGAGATTCGTTGATACGGGGCGTCGTTCCGGTGTTCTGTCACTCGTCGAACGGAGAACGCTCTCGTCCCGCTCAACTGCCGCGAGAGCGCTTGTGCACCTCCTAAACGGGTGGAGAGACGAAACAGTCGGTGGAACGGAAGAGGAGAACGGCCGGTAGAGGCGCGAAACCCGCCGAGGTAGGCGATATTGACCGTCTCACGAGGCGGAAAGTCGCGGATTTCGCTTACTCGCTCTATAATAAAGCAGGGATAGTGATACGAGAGAATCGAAGCCCGCCTGCGGTCTACGCAGGTGGGAGGTCACCCACATGAGCGAGACACAGACGCTTCGTCACGACGGACGGAACTGCACGGTTGAACAGGGACGAGTCCCCCGTACGGAGGAACAGCGATGAGTTCGGGACTGACCGGTGCGCGCCGTCACGGCGAGAGCCGACACGTCGAACCGGTCGGCCGAACCGAGACCATCTGCGTCGTCGGCCTCGGCTACGTCGGTCTTCCGCTGGCCGTTCACTTCGACCGAGTCGACCAGCAGGTCATCGGCTACGACATCGACGACGACAAAATCGGCACGCTCAGTGAGGGAGTCGACACGACCGGTGACCTCAGCGACGCCGTCGTCGCCGACAGCGACGTGGAGTTCACGAGCGACCCCGCGACCATCACGGACGCCGACTACGTCATCGTCACCGTTCCGACGCCCGTCGACGAGATGGAGAACCCCGACCTTCGATTCGTCGAGAGCGCCGGCGAGACGGTCGGCGAACACATGACGCCCGACACGACGGTCGTCCTCGAATCGACGGTGTTCCCCGGCGCGACCCGAAGCGTCCTCGCGCCGGCGCTCGAAGAGGCCTCCGGTCTCACCGAAGGCGAGGAGTTCTTCGTCGCGTACTCGCCCGAGCGTGCGACGCCCGGCGACGAGAAACACGGCCTCCGCGACGTGGTGAAAGTCGTCGGTGCCGACGACCCGGCCGTTCTCGAAGACGTCGCCGACCTCTACGAGTGCGTCGTCGACGCCGGCGTCCACCGGACCTCCTCGCTTGAGGCCGCCGAAGCGTCGAAAGTCGTCGAGAACGTCCAGCGTGACCTCAACATCGCGCTGATGAACGAACTCGCCGTCGCCTTCGACCGCATCGGCATCAACACTCAGGAAGTACTCGACGCCGCCGGGACGAAGTGGAACTTCCACGACTACTCGCCCGGTCTCGTCGGCGGTCACTGCATCCCCGTCGACCCGTTCTACTTCGCGTACCGCTCGAAGATGGAGGGGTACGTCCCCGAACTAACCCTGAAGGCACGTGACGTGAACCGCCGCATGCCCGAACACGTCTCCGAACTCGCGCTGAAGACGCTCAACGACTGCGGGAACGTCCTCGGCGAGAGTCGCGTCGTCGTGCTCGGCCTCACCTACAAACCGAACGTCGCCGACATCCGCACCTCGAAAGTCGACGGCGTCATCGACACGATGCAGGAGTACGGTGTCGACGTCCTCGGCTTCGACCCCTACGCCGACCCCGAACAGACGAGTCAGGCGTTCGGCATCGACGTGATGGACCAGCCTTCGTTCGAGAACGCCGACGGTATCGTGCTGGCGACGCCGCACGACGTGTTCGAGAGCCTCGACTTGGACGCCGCGCGCGAAGAGATGAACGACGACCCGTTCTTACTCGACGTCTGCGGCGAACTCGACGCCGAGGAAGTCGTCGGACACGGCTTCACCTACCGGAGGGTCTGATGTACCGGGATTCGAGAGTCGGCGTCGTCGTCCCCGCCTACAATGAGGAGGGACTCGTCGGCGACGTCATCGACACGATGCCGGCGTTCGTCGACCGGGTGTACGTCGTCGACGACCAGTCGACCGACGGTACGTGGGAAGAGATACAGCGGCACGCCAAGCGCGCGAACGTCGCCCACGTCAGCGAGCGCAGTCGTCTCGTCGAGACCGACGGCGGAACCGCCCAGTTGCACCGACCGGCCGAGTCGTCGACCGACGCCGACGACGCCGACAACACCGACGAGAAGGAACTCGGGGGCTTCGGGTCGTCGACCGCCTTCGACGAACGCGTCGTCCCCATCCGCCTCGAAGAGAACAGCGGTGTCGGCGGCGCAATCAAAACCGGCTACGAGCGCGCACTCGCCGACGGCATCGACGTCGTCGCGGTGATGAACGGCGACGGACAGATGGACCCCGAGAAACTCGACCGCCTCATCGACCCCGTCGTCTCCGGCGACGCTGACTACGCGAAAGGCAACCGCCTCCGCTACCGCGAGTACCGCAACGGGATGAGCGCGTGGCGCTCGTTCGGCAACTGGCTTCTGACCCTGCTGACGAAGGCGTCGAGCGGTTACTGGAAGACGATGGACCCCCAGAACGGCTACACCGCCATCTCGCGGGAGGCGCTGGAGACCATCGAGTATCAGAACCTCTACGAACGCTACGGCTTCTGTAACGACGTCCTCGTCAAACTCAACGCCCACGGTCTCCGCGTCGCCGACGTGGCGATTCCCGCCGTCTACGGCGACGAGGAGAGCACTATCGAGTACAAGACGTTCGTCCCGCGCCTCTCGGCGCTGTTGGCGAAGGACTTCTTCTGGCGACTCCGCGTGAAGTACCTCACCGTCGATTTCCACCCCCTCGCAGGGCTGTACCTGTTTGGCGCAGCACTCGCTGGTGCTGGAGCGCTCGATTCGCTCAAAGGAGCCGTCTCCGACGACGCCGACAGTTCCGGCGGCGTTCTCGCCTCGATTGGCGTCGTCTCGATGCTCTTGGCGATGGTGTTCGACATGCAGGAAAACGAGGAGTTGGAGGTGCGCCGAGAGTGAGAGTCGCCGTCACCGTCCAGCATCCGGGCCACGTCCACTTCTTCAAGCACGCCATCGAGGAACTCGAGGCGCGGGATCACGAGGTCCACGTCTTCGCCCGCGAGAAGGAGATGGCGGTCCGTCTGCTCGAACTCTACGGCATCGACCACGAGGTGCTCGCCGGCGAGTCGCACGGATTGGCCTCGCTCGCGGCGGTGCAGGCGACGTACGAACTCCGACTGCTCCGTCGCGCACGCGAGTTGAACCCCGACGTCATCACCGCTATCGGCGGCGTCGCCGCCGCCCACGTCGCGCCGCTGGTCGGTGCGAAGAGCGTCGTCTTCTACGACACCGAACACGCGACTATCATCAAGAACCTCGCGTACCCGTTCGCGCACACCGTCTGCACGCCGTCGTGCTACGTCGGCGACATCGGCTCGAAGCAGGTTCGATATCCGGGCTATCACGAACTCGCCTACCTCCACCCCGACCGCTTCACGCCGGACCCCACCGTCTTAGACGACCTCGGTTTGGACGAGGACGACTCGTTCGTCGTCACCCGATTCAACGACTGGGGGTCCTCACACGACATGGGCCAAAGCGGGTTCAAGGATATCAATGAGGTCGTCGACCGACTCTCGGAGACGGGCACGAAAGTGTTCGTCACCGCCGAGATGGACCTCGACGACGAGGTAGAGGGCCACCGGCTGGACCTCTCACCCGAGCGGATGCACGACTTGCTGTACTACGCCGACTGCTACGTCGGCGAAGGGGCGACGACGGCCGCCGAGTGTGCGATGCTCGGGACGCCTGCGGTGTACGTCAACAGCCTCTCGCTCGGCTACGTCACAGAACTCGACACCGAGTACGACCTCGTCTACAGTTGTAACGGCCCGAACAGACACCGAGAGGCACTGCGCCACGCCGTCGAGATACTCGATGGCCGCGACGTCGACCCCGAGACGTGGCGCGCCCGCCGCGACCGACTGCTCGCAGAGCGTGTCGACGTGACCGACGTCATCGTCGACCAACTGGAGTCGGCGGGCGGCGGCAGCGACAGACGAATCACAGCCACAGCATGAGAGTCCTCCAACTCATCACCTCGACGCGCTCGTTTTTCGAACAGCAAGTCGAGGCGCTCGAAGCACAGGGCGTCGACTGTACCGTCGTCTCGGTTCCCGCCGAGTACAGTCCCGACTCCCCGCGAACCGTCCGCGACTACCTCCGCTACTATCCGGAGGTACTCGCCGAAGGACTGGACTCCTACGACCTCGTCCACGCGAACTACGGCCTCACGGTCCCGTTCGCGCTGGCGCAACCGACTCGTCCGCTCGTCCTCACCCTCTGGGGGACCGACATTATGGGCGAGTACGGCTGGCTCCGCCACATCAGCAAGATGGGCGCACGCGCGGCCGACGAGACAGTCCTCCCGAGTCGCGCAATGGCGAGTCATCTCGGCGAGAACTACACCCATCTCCCGTTCGGTGTCGACACCGACCGATTCCGCCCCATCGACCGCACCGAAGCGAGAGAGCGAATCGGCTGGGACGAGGGTGAGAAAGTCGCACTGTTTCCGTACGAGAAGTCGCGCGACGAGAAAGATTATCCGCGCGCACAGGCCGTCGTCGACGCGGCCGACACCGACGTAACCCTCCGGACGATTTCGAACGTCCCCTACGAGGAGATGCCGTACTACATGAACGCCAGCGACGCCCTGTTGGTCACCTCCCAACGCGAGAGCGGGCCGATGGTCGTCAAGGAGGCCGCCGCCTGCGGTCTGCCCGTCGTGTCGACGGACGTCGGGTTCGTTCGCGACGAGTTCGGCGATGCACCGGGCGTCGCTGTCGGTCGCACCAACGACGAACTCGCGTCCGGTCTCGACCGACTCGTCGCGGAGGTCGACAGCCTCTCGGACAGAGAACGCCGGCGCTCGGTGTCGCCGGACGTGAGCGTCGACCGGATGGGCGAGCGCCTCGCCTCGCTGTACGAGTGTGTCGCGCAGGGGGCCGCCTGAGATGAGTATGGGTTCGGTCAGCGACTGGCTTCGCGCCCGTCGCTTCGACGTCGACGCGGCGGTTCTCGCGTTGATTGCCGCGCTTGCGATGGTGCCGCTTCGACTCCTCTTTTCGCAAGTGTACGTCGAGACGATTCCGTTGGTCCTCGGCGGCGCGGCGATACTGTATCTGCTGTCGGTGTACAGCAGTCGCGGCGAGAACGACGAGGCCGCGTTCGTCTTACCGGTCGGTCTCTCTCGACTGCTTCCGAGCGTCGTCGTTCTCGGGACCGCGGGAATGTTGCTCGCCGCAGTACTGGCCGGCGAGCGTGGCGTCGCGTTCTACGCTGTCGCCGGCGTCACCGGGACGTTGCTTCTCTCCCAAATTCTGTTCGCCAAGGAGGAGGCGTTCAATCCCTCGATACTCCTTCTCCAAGTAGTTCTTGTCGCCGGTACGGTTCGGTTTGCGGCCATCGCGACGACGCCCGGGTTCATCGGTATCGACATCTGGACGCACCTGCCCGAACTGACCAGTAGCATCCTCGAAGCGGGGTCGTTGGACGCTATCTCCGACGACAAACACTACGTCTCGCCGCTGTACCACCTGCTGGTCGCGTCGTCGTCGCTCATCTACGACGTGCCGCTTCGGACGGCGCTGTATCTCTCGTTGGGTCTCGTCATCCCGCTGTCGCCGCTTCTCGTCTACATGGCGACCCGCGAACTCGTCGCCGAGCGGTGGGCGGTGCTGGCGGCGGCACTCTTCTCGTTCGGTGACTACGTCATCGAGTGGGGGATGCACATCATCCCGACGAGCATGGGCCTCGTCATCTTCTTGGCCGTGTTGTACGCGCTGATTCGACTGATGCAGACCGACTACGCGGCGCGGGATTTCGCACTCCTCGCCGGCCTGTCGGTGGCGCTCATCCTCACCCACCAGGTGTCGTCGTTCATCATGCTCGTCGTCTTCGGCGGCGCGGTCGTCGCGTACTTCCTCCTGAATCTGGGTATCTACCGCGTCTCACGGCTTCGCCCCGACGTGTTCCGCGCGCGCAACCCGGTGAACATCCTCGGCCTCGTCGTCTTCGACGTTGGACTCATCACTTTCCTCTGGTCGTTCACGCCGTACAAAGGCGGGACGTTCCTGGAGACCATCTTGAGCTTCCTCGCGGAGACGGTGTCGTCAAGCGCTGGGTTCGGGAATCTCGCCGGGGGCGCGAGCGCTGCCTCCGCCAGTGGCGGCGAGAGCGCGGGCGCGTCGACGCCGCTCGTCGAACTCGCGGGCTACATCGACGTGCTGGGCTTCCTCTTGCTCCTCTTGGGCACGTTCGTCGGCTGTCTGTACGTGGTCCACCGTGACCGCGCCAAACAGTCGGTGTTCACGCTGCTCATCGGGACGGCCATCATGCTCGTGTTCACGCTGGGCCTGCCGATGTTCGGCATCCGCAACTTCATCCCCCAGCGCTGGTTCGCGTTCATGTACGCTCCGATGGCGATTCTGACCGCCGTCGGCGTGCGTTACCTCGCGGCGAATCTCAACGCGAAGATACTCGTCGCGGGGCTACTCGTCGCGGCGCTCGTCTTCCCCGGCGCGATGGTCGTCTCGCGCAACGGGACCCTCGACAACCCGGTACTCCCGGCGGGTGAGACGCTGAGCTACGACGAGCAGTCCGTCGCCGCCGTCGACACCATCGGGCAGATGACCGGCGGCCCCGAACCGATGGAGATTCGCCCCGACCAACAGTTACGGACCGACCATCCGTACCAGACGGTGTTCAAGCGAACGGGGGCCTATACGGCCGACACCGCGAACGTCACCGACGGGCAACCCGTCGACCACGACGTAGTCGTCTACCGCGAGTTCCAATCCGATGGAACGACGTACTTCATGAACGGTGACGGCTACGGGCAGGTGCGCAACATCCCGCAGGAACGCATCTGTCGGCCCGGCCAGAGTACGCTGTACGACAACGGCGACGTGACGATGTGCGTCACGCCGTCCGAGAACAGCGACTCCTGAGCGCTCTTCTTCCTTCGACTGCGTCGAACAAGTTCCTCTAGTCAGTGCTGGTGCGTTCGATAGCTGATTCTCGGTCCCTAACACCCGATTCCAGAGTGCCGGTTCTCGGCTCTCGATTTCCGGTTCCCAGTGTCGGCGTTGCAATCGCCGTCGCTACTGACTCACAGGACGAACGGCAGCGACAGCGCAACCATCCCGAGAACGCCGAGAACGGTGAGTCCGAGTGCCCCGGAGACGAACAGCCTGTGTTGCTGGGAGTCTGTTACCTCGATGTCGCCGCCGCGGATGCTGAAGCCGAACTGCATGAGCAGTATCCCAGTCCACGAGAGCGCCAGCCACAGCGCCGTCGACTGGACGTTCGCACCGACTCACGTCGCGTTCGACGGTGGCTGGACGAAACTGCCAATCCAGAGGGCGAAAACGAGCATTACCCGTATGCCGCCGACGAGTGCGACGAGTGTCCCGTACCGAGTCTGCTCCACACCGATAGATTCCGTGACACGATATTAAGTGGCGGCGGCGCAGTGGTTTGGTATGCAGCGCTCGACTCGTGACGCTCTCGTCGGGTTTCTGGTCGGGAGCGCAATCAGTGCGGGTGTCTTTTGGCTCGGTGGACCGCTGCTGCTCGCGGCGGCAGGCGGCCTCGGGTGGGCAGTCGGTGTCGGAACGACGCTGCACATCGCTCACGAGTACCCCGACTTTGCCACGGGCGAAACGTGGGAAGACCAACGGTGGACCGCACTCGGTGGAGGTCTCCTCGCAGTCGGACTCAATCTAGTGTATACGCTGGTACCCGGGTCGTTTGGCGTCCGACTCGCGTTCGCAGTTCTCCTCGGAGGGATGTGCTTGATGGCGTACACGACTGCCACGATGGCCGTCTTGGAGCGAACCGGCGGCGAGACGGGCGGATTGTCGCCGAACACCGAGGCTGAACCCCCGGTCGGTGGCGACTGAGACGGAGCGTCCGCAGCATCGTGCAGTCCGTAAAAACAGGAGACAGAAACGAACTACGCCGCACTCACCGACGCAGCGGTCGAACCACGGTTCTCACGCCGGGGAAGCCGTCGTACGCCCAGAGGCCGAAGACGAACGCCGCGAGTGCCAACTCGAAGGCGAGCAGGAGACTCACGTCGAGTCGGACGATGTCGACCAGCCAGCGCGCGAGGTAGTAGACGACAAGCTCCAACGACCCCGCTTCGGGGGCCGCGCCGGTGTTGTTGACGAGCGGCCACAGAAGCGGGTCGAACGAGAGCGCGTCGCCCTCGACGAGCGGGTAGATGACGTCACCGGCGAGATGCGAGAGGTGGCCGACGACGAACGCGACGCCGAGGGTCACGTTGCCGAATCGCTTGGCGAGCAGTAGCGCCGCCGCGGCGAACACCGGTGCGAGAAAGATAGAGTGCGCCAGTCCGTAGCCCGTCGGCACCACGCCGAACGTCCACGACAGCGGTTTGTCGACGAGGTCCGGAAACTGCGTCGCAAACGCGAGCACGAACACCTCGGGGCCGGTCGGATTCCGGCCGCTAGCGTGGCGAAACAGCGAGTAGAGCACGTAGCCGAACGCGAGATGCTCCCAGGGCCACATCAGTGGGCGAGAGTACTCCGTGCGGCCGACGCGGTTGGCGGGTCACCAACGAGCGTGGAGTCGGTTTCCGATGGAGAGGCGAGCGAGCCGTTCTGTCCGCCGCCGGAGACGGTGACGTATAGTCTGAGACTCCGGTAGGCGTTCTCCACCGACGGCTCGGCGGGCGCACCGTCGCGGTACAGCAGCAACGTGAAGCGCACGTCACCGGGCATCGACGGCGTCACCGTCACGTCGCGGGTAGTGTTCTCCTTCGAGTCGAGCGTGAGGTCCGCCGACCCAATCTGCTCGGACTCGGTCACCGTCGTCTCGTTGCCGTTCGTCTGGACGCGTTCGCTCACCACGACCACCGTGTACGACTGCGACTGCTGCTCGCGGTTTTCGACGCCGAAGGTGAGGTTCGCAGACGAGCCAGCGGTGAACTGGTTTTGGTACATCGACTGCGTGTTGCCGTCGACGTCTTCGGTTTCGACGTAGAACTCGGTGAACTGCTCGTCGTCGGCCGGGACCGTCGCCGCGTAGCCGACCGTCGAGAGAAGCACGAGCAGGCTCAACGCCAGCGCGACTGCGGGGAGCCGTCCACCCTCCGCACGCCCACGCAGCGGGTGTTCGGGCGGCCGCGAGGAGAACAACCCGGTGATGGCGGTCGGATACGGCGGCGCGTAGCGTTCGTCCGCATCGAGCGTCGCACGGCGCACCAGCGCGACGAGCAGGAGTACGCCCGTCGTCCCTTCGACGCCGATAGCGACCGGCAGCAACGCGATTGGCTGTGGCGAGAAGTGGACACCGAGCGTCACCAGCGGAACGAGGAGCGCGCTGCCGACGACGGCGAGTGCGACGCGTTCGACCCCCGTCACCGACCGCGCGGTCGGAAGCGGGTTCCGCAGACCGGAGACGGCGTCGTCGAAGGCGGTCTGTGAGTTCGTGTTCCGGTCCGGGAAAATTGCCGAGACCAACGCGTAGCCCGGCAGAAACAGCACGAGTGGGAGCGTGAGGAGGAGTCTCGGGAGCCCCGAAAGCGACGTGTGAATCGCCCCAGCAGCGACGCCGAGCAACACGAACGCGGCGACGAGGTCGGTGAACCACGGGCTACGCCGCGAGTACGGGGAGTGCGACACGGCGTTCAGGCACCTCGTTTGCTGGCGTCGGGGACGCGTTCGTCGACGGCGAACACCTCTTTGGGGCGAATCGACCGCTCGGTGCAGAGTTCGAGCCAGCCGAAACTGTCGTTGATGCGCAGTTTGTGTCGCACCGGGAGGTCGTGGACGTACGGTTCGTCGGGGAACAGTACGTCGTCGAGTTCGTACTCGCTGTAGATGTCGCGGCGGTCGGGCCACGGTGACTCGAAACCTTCGACGAGGGGCAGTTTCCGGCGGAGGAACCCCTCGACGTGGTTGAATATCTGGGTGTCGTACGGGCGGTCCGGCGGCGGGTTCTGCAGGATGTCGTCGTCGAGACGACGAAGCGCTTTGATGAACGTCGCGGTGTTGCGGTACTGCGGCGGCGTCGTCAGGTGCCAGTCGAGCAGTTCCGCGTCGGCGATGACGAACGACTCGAAGAAGTTGTCGGCGAGATGCGTTCGGAACGGCGTCGACGGCTGGTTGCTGATACCCGTCAGGTCGATAGCGTTCTGGACGCCGTCGGCGCGGTCCCACGCCTTCTCGAACTCGCGGGAGACGGCATCTCTGACGAACGTCGCGGGGTCGACGTCGAGGCCGACGAGCTGTTCGGCGACGGCTTGGCTCGCTTCGGGCATGTAGCCGAGTTTCGACAGCAGGTTCTCGACGGGGTCCGGGTCCGGGTCGAGGCGGCGGAACGGCACCGTTTTTCCGAAGAGTTCGACGCCGTCCTGTGCGAGGAAATGCCCGCGGAGGAACGTGTCGCAGAGCAGGCCGTGGAACATGGAGTCGACGCCCATCTCGTCGGTGTAGCCGGCGTGGTGGATGTGCAGCGACTCCTTGATTCCCTGCGAGTAGCGCACTTTCGACTCGTCGGCCATCAGGTAGCGATGCGTCGGACGGAAGGCGGTGTGTTCTGCGCCGTACTGGGCGGCGAGCGTTCGTGCGCCGTCGGTTTCTTGGCCTTCAGGGTGGCCGACGGTGTAACAGTGCTCGATTTCTGGCATCTTCGAGAGCACCGTCCGTGAGTCGTAACCAGCCGAGAGGAGCAAGCCCTTGCGTCCCGGTGAACGGGCGCGGCGGCGGACCGCCCGGCCGAGTCGGTCGGCCAGTTCTTGAACGTAGTCGAACTCCTTGGGTTCGTAGACGAACCGCGAGAGGTCGTGAACCGCCGACTCGGTGAGCGCCGAGTCGATGGGGAGCCGAAACATCCGTTCGAGCAGCGACTTCTCACCGAGCACGACGCCGAGGTGGAGGAACTCGAGGAGCGCGTCGCGGCGGACCGCGTGACCCGACAGCGTTCGGGCGACGGCGGCCGAATCGGTGCTGAACACGCGTCCGTGGTCGGTGTCGGCGTAGAAACAGTCCCACGACCGGATGGGGTCGTTGACGACGACTGCCTCGCCGTCGCGTTCGAGGAAGACGAGATACGAACCGTTGAGTTCCGAGAACGCCTCGCGGCCGACTTCGGCGTAGCGGTCGAGTACCCACTCGGCGACGTTGGCGTGGGTGCCGGGGGCGTACGCTTCTCCCCAGACCGCGCACTCGCCTTTCGGACCGGAGTACGTGTCGCTGCGGCCGGGGTGGCCCAGCGCCGGGTCGCGGATACCGACGGTGGCGACGTCGCCGCCGACGACGGCGTCGAACTCCTGTGGCGAGCGGAGGCGCTCGAACTCGTCGGCGTCACCGAAGACACCGAAGAACTGCTTTTTCATGCTCACTGTCCCACGCTCCGTTCTCGCCGGTAACGACGGACGCGTGTGGGACGCTGTTCGACTGGGGATGGGGTGGATGGGCCACGGGCCGCCGACGCGACGGGACGACTCGGGCGGGAGGTAGTCGATATCATGACTCTCGATAGGTTCGGATATGTCTCTCTGCGAACGGACGGGGCTTTGCTATGGACCGGGTAAGCCAGTTCACCGGTCCGATTGTGTGTGTCGTAACCGCCGCCTCGGGGGCTGACACGGGCTTATACGGTTCATAATAATCTCCACGAAGGACACAGTACACATCGATGACTGCTCTCTCTCGCCAGCGCCGCGCGCGTGCGCTGACTCCCTCCCGTTCGTACGAGCCTTCCTGCTCGCGCAAGCGCCGTCGGGACCTGTCCCCGGTGACGACCCGTGGATAGCGAGTCCTCGGCCACCGACTCCACCGAAACAGCCAGCGAACGCCTCGACGTGGGCTTTCTCCCCGTCGAAGTCCCCGGCCTCGACGGAACCGGCGCGACGTACACGGCGGCGCTTCTCATCCGTGAGCTGTCGAAACACCACGACGTGACTGTCTACGTCGTCAGCCAGCGCACGGCGGACCGGTCGCAGTTGCCCGCAACCGACCGCGTCGACTACGTCGTCCGCGACGACCTGCCGAAGCTCCCGCACCCCCTGCTGACGAAAATCGACGTGGTCGACGACCTCACGGACCGATTGGAGCGACACGACCTCGTCCACTCGTACTCGACGGGCTTTATCGAACCGCTGTCGACGCTGTCGACGCCGACGCTGGTGACGCTGAACTCCTACCAACCGGTGTGTCCGAAAGGCGATATGATGTGGATGGACCGCGAGAAATGCGGCGGCTCCGGCCGAGCGAAATGTGCGGCCTGCATCGCCGGGAGCGCCTACACCCGGAAATCAGGAGTCGAGACGACGCTTCGCTCGTCGTACGACTCGCTAGCGAAACTCGAATTCGTCCAAGACTCCATCGCCGCACGAGAGGGGATTTCGGCGTACCACCTGCTGTCGCCGCACCAGCGCGACGACTACGCCGAGTTCGGCTTCCCCGAAGAGCGTCTGAAAGTGATTCCGCACTTCGACAGCGGCGAGTTCGCCGTCTCGAACCCCGAGGCGTACAAGCGCGGCGGCGACCCCGAGGTGGGGAGAGACGATGACGACCCGTTCACCCTGTTGGCCGTCGGTGCGTTCAAGTACGTCAAAGGGTTTCAGGTGCTGCTTCGGGCGCTGCCGTCGATTCTCGACGCGGGCTACGACGTGCGAGTTCGCATCGCCGGGGCTGGACCCCATGGCGACGCGCTTCGCTCGCTTTCGAGCGATTTGGGCGTCGACGACCACGTCGACTGGTTGGGTTTCGTCGACCACGACGACCTGCCGGCGGAGTACGCCGCCGCAGACGCCTTCGTCTACCCCGGACTGCTCGACGAACCGTTCGGCCGCGTCTTCCTCGAAGCGCTGGCCAGTGGGACACCCGTACTCTCCTCGGACGTCGGAAGCACCGACTTCATCGTCGGCGACGCGGGCGTCCGCTTCGAGTCCGACGACCCCGAATCACTCGCTCACGCGTTCGGAGAGCTTCGAGACGACTACGAGCGCTATCAGGCGGCGACGTCGGAGCAGTTGGCCCGCTTTTCGCGCGAACAGGTCGTCTCCGAGTTCCGCGCGCTGTACGCCGATGTCCACGCCGGTCGGTCGCCGACGGAACGGACTGAAACGTTCGAAACGGAGCGAACAGTCGTTCGCAGCGATTAGCGCGTCGGTAAGCAACCGCGGGCCGACCGCATAGCGAATCCATAGTAATGGACCCGGTTGCCAAAGCAGGAGGTACAGATGAAGGACGACAGTCGAAGCCGAAGACGGTTCCTCCAGACCACCGGCGCGGCCGGCTTGGCCGGCCTCGTCGGTGTCGCGGGTTGTAGCGGCCAGTCGCCCGACGACGCCAGCGACTCCGCCGCCAACGGGACGACGCAGAGTGCGAATCAGACCGCGAGCGGCGACACCGCGACGGACGAACCGACGGAGACCGAACAACCGGTCACCGACGAAGCCGCCGAAGTGGAGGCGACGTACAAGAGCCGCGAGAAGTACAGCGAGCCAGGCGAGTTGCTCGACGACTTCACCGACCTTTCGACGTGGCTCTCGAACGCGGGCGAACTCGAATCCTCCTCCGAGCACGCCTTCCGCGGCAACAAGAGCGCGAAACTCATCGGCAAGGGCGGTCGCAACGCCAGTATCGCGCGGTCGTTCGAGGACACGCGCGACCTCACGAAGAAGGACTTCTCGCTCGCACTCCGTTCGTCGACACCCTCGAAGTTCGCACTGTTCGTCTATCTCCGTGACCCCTTCGGCAACTACGCGGTGCTCGAACTGCGCAACATCACGATGGAGACGCCCGACGTGGGCTGGTTCCGCACCGCACCCGGCGTCTACGAGACGAGCAACACGCCGCCGGACCTCACCCAGATTTCGCGCATCGAAATCGTCGCCAACAACGCCACCGACAGCGACGTCGAGGTGTTCGTCGACGACCTGCGCATCCACGACAAACCCGACAAGGGCTACATCGTCTTTAGCTGGGACGACGGGCGCAAGAGCTACTACAACGACGCCGCGCCGATGCACGACGAGTTCGAGGTTCCGGCAGTTCAGGCCGCGGTCCCACGGTTCGTCGGCCAGAACAAGTTCATGACGCTCGGCGAACTCAAAGAGCGCTACGAGGCCGGTGACGAAATCGTCGCCCACGAGAGCATCAGCAACCGCTTCCACTCGCTGGGCGGCAACGAACTCGAAAAGATAATCCAGCAGAACAAGAAGTGGCTGCTCGGCCACGGTTTCGAGGGCTCGAACTTCGTCGTCTACCCCGGCAACGACTACGACGCGACGGCGCTCGACATCGTCAACAAGTACCACTACATGGGCGGGATGAACCAGTCGTTCCAGCCGAACACGACGAGTCCGTACGCGTTCGACCCGCTCGTGCTGCCGCGGACGGTCGGTCACGACCTCGATATCGCAAAGCGTGTCGTCGACCTGTGTGCGAAACACCGCAACGTCGGCATTCTCAACTTCCACGACTTCGCCAACGAGAACACCATGAGCAAAGGTGACTACCGCAAACTGCTCGAATACGTCACGAAAGAGCAGAACGTCGAAGTCATCAACTTCTCTGAGCTCTGGAAACTGCGTAAATCGGTCTAACCGGCTTCGCTGCGACACCCCACATCACTCGACTCCCCGGTCGGCCCCTCGCGGTCCCCGCTTCGGCAGACGTGCACCGGGCCGACCCGCCGCTTTCGTTTCTCTTTCCGTTTCCTGTCTTTTCCCGTTTCTCGTTTCTCACTTCTTGTGACGAGCGCCTGCCGCTGTCGCACGCGTGTCAACCATGAATCAGATGTATCACACGACGACGAGAACTGTCTTCAATGGACCCCGGCAACCTGTTCGAGACGATTCGAGAATCGCTAGGTCTTCTCGCCGGTGGCCTCGGGTTCTTCGCACTCTTCGTCGTGGTGGCGCTCGTCATGTTCGTCGTGATACTCCTCGGGGGGGATGGCGATGGCCGGCATCTCGATGCCGATTCTGTACGCGTTACCGACCGTCCGTTCCCGATTCGCCTCCCTCACCGAACTTGTAACCGGTCGAGAAGCCGACTCGCTGTTCGACTGGCGATTCGTCGGTGTCTACCTCGTCTCGATTGCGAGTCTCAGTGTCGGATACGTGCTCGCCGCAATCACGTTCGCGGTCGGAGTTGGAAGGGTCACCGACGTCTCTCCCTCATGGCAGTTCGCCCGAGTCACGCTCCTACTCGGGGCGGTCGCCGTCGCCGCGGCCACGACTGGCCTGCTCGTCTACGCGGTGCGGAGACGAGGGTTTCGAGCGGTTGCCGAGTGGCTGATTTTCCTCTGCTTCGCCGCCGTACTCACGGGACTTTCAATCACCACCTTTCCGTACTACGCGGTTCGTGTTCTCAGCTACTTTTGAGAAAGAGGAACACGCAAACGGGACAACAACGACGGGTCGCGTCGCTCGCAGGAGGACCGAAGCTCTCGGAGGAGTTCGTCACCGAACTACGTAGAAGAGACACACCACACCGTCGACGGACGACTCAGGGGTACTCGTTCAGATACGTCCGCAAGCCCGCAGACCCGCGGTCCTCGATGCCGTTTTCGAGGACGCTCTCTTTGATAGTCACGCCGCTGCTCTGGTCGTACAGTTGGACGGCTTCCTTGCCGCCGGTCGACCCGGCGGCGAGTTCTTCCATCCACGTGTCGTCGCCGACGTTGATGACCGGGTGACCGCCGGCGATATACTGGCCGCCGTAGAGGAAACAGTCGTCGCCGGTGAGTTCGATGCCGTGGCGATATCGGGTGCTAATCTGGTCGATGGCGACCGCGCGAATCTGGGTGTTGTCCCGGTCGGCGCGAATCGCCGCACGGAACGTGTCGTCGCCGACGTCGCCGGTGAACGTGCAGTACTCGGCGACGGCGCGGTCGGCGTTCATCCCCGCTTTCGTCCAGAAACCGTAGCCACCGGGAGTGTGCATCTCGACGTCGCTTCTGACCATTACTGTCTCACCGGCCTCCGGCGAGACGACGACGCCGTGATTCGGCTGGTCGCCGTCGACGCTGATGGAGAGACCCGAGAGCCACGCGGATTCGGCGCTGTTCTGGACCGACACCGCCGCGCCGTTGGCCTCGTCGAGGCGGATGGTCGTGTCGAACACCGACAGCCCGGAGCCGTTTTCGAGGCGGATACCTCGCTGGGTCGTGTCGTACTCGCGGTTGCGGTCGACGACGACCGTCGCGCCGCGGACGTAGCTATCGCGTCCGGCGAGGCGGATGCTCGCAGCCCTGCTGTTTCGGTACTCGCCGCCACGGACGATGACCTGTCCGTCGTCGTCGGAGACGTAGAGGCCGTTGTCGGGGAAGCCGCCGAGTTCGCAGTCGCGGAACTCGATGGTTCCCTCGTGGTTCACGTCGACGATGATGCCCGTCGGCCCCCACCGGAGGTCGCCGGGCGTCCGAGTCGAGTACGTCCCGCCGTCGGGCGCGCTGAAGTTCTCGACGAGACCCGACCCCGACGGACTGGTGACGTTGAACAGCCCCGGTCCCCAGAGGCCGCTGTCGTGTTCGCCGACGACGTCGATGTCGCGGACGACGAGGCCGTCGTCGACTTCGACGTGAAACGCGCGAACGCCGGTGTCGGCGGCGGTCTGGTCGATGGTGAAGTTCTCGACGTGTAGGTCGACACCGGGGTCGTAGGAGACGCCGAGACGAAACAGACGGTACTGCGGGCCGTCGAACTCCTCGTAACTCGCCGGGACGATGGTCGCACCGTTCGAGGCGAGACCGAAGTTCTCGAAGCCCGTAAAACGGAACTGCTCGTCCATGTAGTAGCGTCCCGGCGGGAACTTGACGAGCGTGTCGTCGTCGGCAACCTCGCGGAGCACTGGTGTGATGGACTCGTTACCCTCGGGGTCCGCACCCGCGTCGACGATGTCGACGACGGTTCCGTAGTCGTCGTTCAGCGAGTGAGTCGCGGCGGCAGTTCCGGACGTCGATGCGACGCCGAGGGCGGCGGCCCCCGCGAGAGAGAGATACGACCGGCGATTCAGTTGCCTGTCTCGAGAGTTATCGGTAGGCACGTCTGTCACCCACGGCTGAACGTATTTTATTACCACGCAGCTAACAGTGCTAAGACCTCGTCACAACGCTCGAAACGATTGAAAGAGACACATTTGACGAGCAATGAATGCCAGCAGACATTTCTGAGAGACACTCAGAAATCGGCCGTTCCCCCTCAGACCGGGACCATCGACTGGAGCGGGAGCCGCATCCCGAACAGTCCGCCGTCATCGACGCTGCTCGTCTCGTTGCCCGAAGACGAGTCGGTCGTCGTCTGCGTACTCGCCTCGGTCGTCGTTGGTTCCGACGTGGTCGGTTCGGCGGTGGTCGTCGTCTCGGTAGTCGTCGTCTCCGTGGTCGTCGGTTCCGAAGTCGTCGGTTCCGAAGTCGTGGTCGTCGACGGTGGTTCCGTCGTCGTCTCGTTCGGCGTCTCCGTCGGTGTCGACGTCGTAGTTGTAGGGGTCGACGTAGTCGTCGTGGGTGCCGACGTTGTCGTCGGCTGTGACGTGGTCGTCGGTTGTGACGTGGTCGTCGGTTCCGAGGTCGTCGCCGGCGGCGTCTCCGTCGGGTCGGGTGTGGTCGTTCCGTTCGGGGTCGTCGTCGTCGGTTCCGAGGTCGTCACCGGCGTTTGGGTTCCGTTCGGCGTCTGCGTTTCCGTCGGCGTCTGCGTTCCGGCGGGTGTCTGCGTCCCGTTCGGGGTCGCCGGCGGCGTCTCCGTCGGGGTCTCGGTGTCGGCGTCGGAGTCGCCATCATCGTCGTCGTCGCCGATTCCGAGCCAATCACCGATACCGCCTGAATCGTCGTCACCGGCGTCGCTGTTGTCGTCGGCGTCGTTGTCACCGGCGTCCCCGCTACCGCCGCCGCTCGCACCGTCACCGCCACTGCTCTGTGGCGTTTGTGTCGAGTTCGGTGCTGCCGTGGCGTTCGTGTTACCCCCGGTCGTGTTGTTCGAGGCATCGTCGGGGGTCGGTGCTGGGGTCGGCGTCGCGGTTTCCGTCGTGTTCGCGTAGTCGGGTATCGACGGACCACCGTCGTCGCCGTTGTCGACGCCGACGTCGGCGAGAACGACGCCGCCAGCGGCGACGAACATGAGCAGTCCCGCGACGAACATGCTGCGCTGCATCACGTTCTTACCACCGTCGGTGACGAGGCGGGCGTGTCGCCAGTAGAGCGTGTCGCCGGCGCTGCCGATTGGGCCCGGGAACTCCGCCAGCAGTTCGAGTATCTCACCCACGCCCAGCGCGCCGGTGAGACAGGCGACAGCGACGAAAAGCAGCAGGCCGACCGGCGGTACGACGACCAGCGAGAGCAGGTCGTTACCGACGAGCGACGGGAGCACGAGCACGAGCGGGGTTGCGATGGCGATAGTTCCGAGCGAACGGAACAACCGCGACTCCGAGACGGGGTCGAAGCCGACTTTCTTCGCGCTCCAGAGATGGAAGAGGAACATCGACCCGTAGCCGACACTGGTGGCGACGGCCGCCCCGCGCATCCCGAACTGTGGGATGAGCGCGACGTTGAGCGCGACGTTGATGCCCGCCGCTGCGCCGGTCGCCGCAACCGGATACTTCATCGTCCCGTTACCTTGCGCGACGGCGAGAATCGGCCGTGCGACCGCGAAGCCGACGGTTCCCGGCAGCAGCAAGATGAGCGGAATGACCGCGTTGACGAACTCTTCACCGAGGTACAGCGGAACGACGACGGGTGCGAGCGCCGCGAGGCCGATAGCCATGATGCCCGTGAACAGCAGCGTGTAGCGCGTCGTCCGCGCGGTGAGTTTCGAGATGCGCTCAGTCTGGCCGTTCGACCACATCTCCGAGGTGGAGTGGACGAACACCGTCTGGAAGGCGATAGGCGCGAACCAGAGGAACTCCGCGATGGCGAGTGCGCCCTTGTAGTGGCCGACGACGGCGTTCGGCTCCCAGTACTGCAGCATCAGAATGTCGAGGTGGTACAGCGACATCATGAGCGTCATCAGGACGATGCTCATCCCGTTGAACGTCAGCATCTCGCGGCGCGGAAGCGTGTCGGGTGCGCCACGAACCACCGCCGACAGCGACACTTCTCGTGCGACCAGCACCATTCCGATGAGGCCGACGACGACGCTGGAGACGAGATGGCCGAGTAGCGCGCCGAGCACGCCGTAGCCGAGAACGACCAGCGAGACACCGACGCCGATGAACAGCAGCGAGTCGAGAACGCGAAGCGGTTCGGAGTACTCTTCGAGGCCGAACCCCATCAGCGTCCGGCGAGTGTACGCACGGAACTGTGCGGCGATGACGAGTCCGGCGAGTACCGTCGCGTACTGGACGAACGTGTCGCCGAACAGCGCGCCACCGAGACCCGTTTCGGCGAGGAGAAGAACGGCACCGCTGCCGACGAGTGCGAGCACGATAGCGACGCGGAAGTAGAACCCGACGACGGCGTCCTTCCACCCGGGCGTATCCCGGTCTTCGGCGATGTACTTGCGAACACCGTCGGTGACGCCGGAACTGACGAAAATCATCAGCAGCGCGAACACCGACAGTAGCGTCGTGTACGCGCCGACGTTCGTGTCGCCGAGTTCGCGGTACAGAAGCGGCGTCGTCGCCGCGCCGATGACGAGCGTGGCGACGCGACTGCCGCCAACCGAGAGGATGCCTTTCAGAATAGACCGGTCCATCAGGTACTCACCGGGCGACGATACCGAAGGCGTCTCGCAGGGGCGATGCTGTGGAGGCGCAGTGACATGGAGGTTTCTCTGGCCTACGGGGTGATTATTATAGAGACGCTATGCGCTGTGGCGCCCGAATTCGGTCGCTCGTAAGGTCGCCGCCCGAGAAGAATCGACAGCCCGCAGTTCGTTTATTTAGTTCTCGAACTCGGCGTTCAGAACTCGTTGCCCCACGCGCGTAGCTCGTCTTCGCTCTTGTCGTAGATGCCGTCTTCGAGCGTGCTCTGTTTGACGTAGGCGTCCTCGCTCGGGTCGTACAGATACAGCGCGTAGTAGCCGCCCTCGGAGTTGGCGTACACGTCCTCGATGCGCAGGCCGTTACCGTAGTTGCAGATGGGTCGTTCGCTCGCCACGTACTCGCCGCCGTACAGTTTGCAGTTGTCGCCGACGTTCTCCATGGCGCGGCGGTGCGGTGCCCCCGTCTGGTCGACGGTCACCATAGAGAACCGCGCGTTGTCGCGCGCACAGAAGATACCCGAGCGTGCGCCCTCGTCGCCCACGTCGCCGGTTATCTTGACTTCCTCGCAGTTTACCTGTGCCGTCCGCGCGCTGTCGGTGAGTTTGATGCCGTAGCCGCCGGGCGTGTCCATGTCGATAGCCGTCCGGTAGATGGTGGTCTCGCCTGCCTCCGGCGAGACGACGATGCCGTGTTTGACCTTGTCGCCGGCCATCGAGATGCGGACGTTCTCTATCCACGTCGACTTGCACGTGTTCATCACCGTCAGCGCGTGCCCGTTGACCGCCGAGATGCGGATGTCGGTGTCGTAGACGGAGAGTCCCGACCCGTTTTCGAGGCGAATCGCGCGCTGGTTGACGTCCTGCGGGCGGTTGTCGTCGACGATAACCGTCGCGTTCCGTATCTCGCTGTCGGTACCACCTAGACGGATGTTCGCGGTGTCACTGTTTTTGAACACGCCGCCGTCGACGACGACGGTGCCGCTGCCGCCGGAGGCGTACAGGCCGTTGTCGGGGAACGCGCCGAGTTCGCAGTCCTTGAACGTCAGTTCGCCGTTGTTGTGGACGTTCGAGACGATGCCGCTCGGTCCTTTCCAGAGGTTGCCTTCGTTCGGCGTCTCCTCGGTCCACGCTCCGCCGCCGGGTGCGCGGAATCGCTCGACGATTCCCGTTCCATCTTCGTCGGTGACGCAGAACCGACCCGGACCCCACGTGCCGCTGTCGTGTTCGCCGACGATGTCGATGTCACGGACTTCGAGTCGCTTCGAGGCCAGTGCGTCGATAACGCGGATGCCGGTGTCGTCGGCGGTGAAGTCCACCTCGAATCCCTCGAAGCGGATGTCCGTCCCCGGCGCGTAGTGAACGCCGAGGCGGAAGAGGCGATAGCGCGGGCCGTCGAACTCGTGGAAGTTCGCCGGGACGAGCGTCGCGTCGTTGCCGACGAGACCGAACTTCTCGAAGTCCGAAAACCGGAACTGTCGGTCCATCCGGTATCGACCCGGCGGGAAGACGAGCAGCGTGTTGTCACCGCGGAGGCGCTCCAGCACGTCGTTTATCGGCTGGTTGCCCGTGTTGTCGGCCCCGGCTTCGACCACGTCGTACACGCGGTCGTACTCGGTGAACAGGTCTGTCATGTCGGCGCTCGTCGAGGCGGCGGCGGACCCGGTGCCCAACCGGACGCCTGCCCCGGCGACCCCCACGCCGAGCACTCCTTTGAGATAGCCGCGTCGCGTTCGGTCTGTCGCATCGTCGTTCTCTTCTACTGGTTCTTCGTTTCCGCAGGCGTACATATTGTTCGGCATGGTGTCTCATCCGTCGCACCCCCATCCATCCTCGAAAACGGTGTTCGACCCCCCGTTATCGTGCCCCTAACGCGGCAACCCGTTTGGTTGGTGTGCAACGTTCGTGGAAACAATACAGAACAATCAGTTCTAATAGACAGTCGTTCAGTACTGTAGGTTTTAAATGCGCGACCCCAGCAACGGACGATTAACCGGCGTTTACTAGCCACCAAACCGGTGGCCAACAGCAGGACAGTTCAACCCACTCCGGAGACGCGTCGGGCGGCGGGTACTTGGATGGAGTCACTCCGGTTACGACCTTGCTAAACGAGCGCTCGCGCTGTTTTTCGGCGGATTAGTGAATCAGAGGAATCGGCGTCGAACGTGACGAGTCGAGGGGTCGAAACAGTAGAAGCTGTCGGTTGAGTGTCGCTTTGGGATTAGCGGTCGCGGGGCGGAGTCGAACTCGGAGTGGCGAGGGTGTTGCCGACGAGCGCACCGGTTCCACGGCGCAGTTGCTGGGACACCGCGGAGGGGGAGACGCCGAACTGCTCGGCCAGTTCGTTTTGGGAACTCCGACGCGGCACGTCGTAGTAACCCATCTCGTAGGCGGTTCGGAGCAGTTGCTCTTGGTCGTCGGTGACGCCGTATCGCGCGTTTCCGGGGCGTCCGTCGGCGGCGTCGGGACTGTACAGTTGTCGAACGCGGAAGTCGACATCGGTCTCGCGGCAGCGGGTGCTCAGCGCCGAAAGCACCGCTCGGCCGGGCAGTCGCATGCGGACGTGCCACCCGCCGCTGTTGTTCTCGGCGCTCGTCACCGACGCACCCAGCGACTCCGGTATCTCGGTCGGCCACCGCGCCGCGTCGCTCAGTCCGACTCGGTACGTCCGGTAGTTCGAGTCGACGCCGACGAGTGTCGGGTCGCAGACGGTTGTGTCGTCGACGAGTGCCGACTCGAACACGTCGAAATCGGCGTTCGCAGCGGTGAAAAACAGCGTCTGTCGGCCACGGTACGTCGTCTGTGACTGTGGTCGGACCGTCGACTCCGAAACGGCGTCGAGCGTCGGACACAGGAGGATAGACGGGTGTGCGAGATACGCCTCGACGACGAGGTCGTAGCGTTCGACGGCGAGGCCGTCCGTCGTCGACGACTCCTCGGCTCGCGGGTCACTCCGGTCGTCGGGGTCGTCGCCCATGCTCAACGGCACGGGGCCGCCCACCTTCCGAGACGGGACCTACTCGTCGTCGGCCGTACCGCGCTCGACGACACTATCGTCGGGTGAGTGTGGACCCTCATATCAGACGGCTACTGAACACGGAAGCGAGATAAATCCAGAACTCCGTTGCGACTGTTTCTGCGCTGAGCGGGCGTTTAGTAACGAGGTAACCGGGGATGACACTCTGCGGACACAGTCATGCACTCCGGAGTGGCTCACGAACCCGGCGGCGAGTCGTGAGCCACTATCGGTGGGCGCTCACCGTCGTGACTGTCCGGCAGTCGCCTGCGGTTTCCGATAGCGGTCTGTAACGAACAGAGCGAGCGCCGCCAGACAGACGAGTAGTTCGATGGGGAACGACGCCGACGAGAGATACTGTGCGACGTACCCCTCGGAGAGAAACGGGAGCCACGACAGCAGCGTGTCGGTGTAGCCCGGGGCCGACCCGTCGACCATCGGATTCGACCAGTGCGTCATCGGCCAGCCGAGCATGCCGGCAGCGTGCGCAACACGGCCGTCGAGCGTCAACTGAAAGAGGTCTGCACCGAGATGCGAGAGCCATCCAACCGCGAAGGCGACACCCGCTCGATAGGTGCTGTCGTCGACCGCCGTGTGTAACGCCGTCACGACAACGACGAGGCCGAAAATCGAGTGTGAGACGGTCTGATACGCGGGGAGGACGCCGGAGAGACCGAGCGATTTGTCGATGATGTCGGGCAGTGCCGCGCCCAACAGACACCAGCCCAGAAGGAGGCGACTGCGGACGCCGAGGAGGTAGCCGAGCGCCAGATGTGCGGGGAACCACATTGGCATCGCCAAACCCATTGGCCGCTAAAAGCGCACGGATTCGGCACAGTTGGTGACGGGTAGCCGACAAACTGTGTTCAGAGAATTCGAGCGTCAGCGCAGTCGCTCGACGGATGAATATCCCGTAGGGTGCGTGAACGACGTGTACCCCTACCCGTGTTCCCGACACCCTACGGTCGGTATCAACGTAGATGAAGAACCAGTATATAAACGTGTGTCAGACGAGCGTCAGTCGTCTTCGTCGGCGTCTTTCATCTCTTCGAGTTTCGAGAGCAAATCGTCCGTCGAGGCGTCGGAGTCGAACGTCACTTTCCCGTCGTGGTCGTTCTCGTGAACGCTCACGCCCTCGTCGGCGTCGGCGTTCACAGTCTGGTCTCGCTGCTCGGATTCATCGTAGCTGCCAAAACCCATACTTCGAGTTCCGGACGCCGATACAAAACAGACACGATGCGCTGGGCTTCGTGTCAGTCTCGTCAATTGTCGGCGGGCGCTTCTACCTCGTCAGTCGTCGGCAGGCGTCTGTTTCGCTTTGTCCGCGAACTTCTCTCTGACTTTCCGAATCTTGGGTTCGGCGTTGAACGTGCAGTACGCGTCGCCGGGGTTCTTCTCGTAGTAGTCCTGGTGGTGTTCTTCGGCGACGTAGTACGGCCCGAGCGATTCGATTTCGGTAACGATTGGGTCGTCGAACGCCCCTTCGGCTTCGAGTTCCTCGACGAACGACTCCACGAGTTCACGTTGCTCGTCGTCGTGGTAGTACACCGCCGAACGGTACTGGGTTCCCACGTCCGGACCCTGTCGGTTGAGCGTCGTCGGGTCGTGGACGGTGAAAAAGACCTGCAGGAGGTCCTCGTAGCTCAGTTTCTCGGGGTCGTACTCGACTTGGACGGCTTCGGCGTGGCCGGTGTTCCCGGTACAGACCTGTTTGTACGTCGGGTCTTCAACGTCGCCGCCGGTGTAGCCGGAGATGGCTTCGTGGACGCCGTCGAGTTCCTTCATCGCCGCCTCGATACACCAGAAGCAGCCACCGGCGAACGTCGCCGTCTCTGTGTTGCTCATGCGGCGAGTAGGGGCGCGAGGCGTTAAGATGCTACGGAAGTGGCGGGTGCGAAAAGCGCGAGAACCCGCCGCGACACTCGCTACTCGTTACCCGTTACTCGTTCAGCCGCGACATCTCCTCGTCGGAGAGGTCGATATGGGAGGCGGCGACGTTGTCGTGGAGGTGGTCGACGCTGGAGGTTCCCGGAATCGGGAGCATCACCTCCGAGCGGTGCAGCAGCCACGCGAGTGCGATTTGCTGGGTCGTCGCGTCGTGGGCGTCCGCAATCTCCTCGACGGCGTCGGCCTTATCGCCCAAGTCACCCGCGCCGAGCGGGTACCACGGGATGAACCCGATACCGGTCTCTTCGCAGGCGTCGAGGACGTCCTCCTGTTCTCTGTCGCCGATGTTGAACCGATTTTGTACGGTTGCGATGTCGACGATGTCGCGGGCGGTGTCGAGTTGCTCCACCGAAACGTTGCTGAGGCCGACGTGGCCGATTTTGCCTTCGTCTTTGAGTTCGGCGAGCGTCTGGACCGACTCCTCGAAATCGACGTCAGGGTCCGGTCGGTGGAACTGGTAGAGGTCGATTTGGTCGACGCGGAGACGGTCGAGACTACCGAGAATCGCGTTGCGGAGGTAGTCGGGGTCGCCGTTGGGCAGCCACTCACCGTCGGCGTTGCGCAGCAGACCGCCTTTGGTGGCGACGACGAGGTCGTCGGGATACGGATGCAGCGCTTCGCCGATGAGTCGCTCGCTCACGGCCGGACCGTAGGAGTCGGCGGTGTCGATGAGGTCGGTGCCGGTTGCGATGACTTCGTGAAGTACGCGGTGGGCTTCCTCGGAGTCGTCGGGTTCGCCGATGATGTTCTCGCCGGTGAGACGCATCGCGCCGTAGCCGAGTCGGTGAACCGTGAGTTCGCCGCCGATATCGAAGGTGTCGCTGTGATTTTCGACCGTCATAGAGAAGGAGACGGCCGCGAGATAGTAGCCTCTTGTGGCACCGGCACCTCGCGTGCGCGTGAGACACATAGTGCACGGTAGCATTAAACACGGAAATTGCACGCATCTTCGCCGACCACAACGCTTGCCTGCCGTGTCGCCGAACTCACGACCGATGGCCGAACAACTCACCATCGGCGTGCTTCGCGGGCGGGCCCACGGCCGGTCGAGCGAAGAAGCGGCGGAAGCGCTCCGAGAACGACTCCCGGACCACGAGATTCGATACGCTCGAACACGCGCCGAAGAACTCGCAGTCGCCGAAGACGCCGACGTACTCGTCGGTCTGCGCGCCGACGATGAACTGCTGGAGGCGAGTGAGAACCTCCGCATCTTCGCCGCCGGCTCTGCGGGTGTCGACCACCTCCCGCTCGACGCGTTCGAGGCACAGGACGTCGCCGTGACGAACGCCTCGGGCGTCCACGGACCGAACATGGCCGAACACGTGTTGGCGACGCTGCTGTCGCTCACCCGCCGTCTCGACGTGGGAATGCGCCAGCAACGACGCCGCGAGTGGCGGCGCTTCCAGACGCGCGGCGAACTGTACGACAGTACCGTCACCGTCGTCGGCCTCGGCGCAATCGGTGAGGCGCTGGTCGAACGACTCTCGGGCTTTGGCGTCCACACCATCGGCGTCCGGTACTCCCCGGAAAAAGGTGGCCCCACCGACGAGGTCATCGGTTTCGATGACGAAAAACTGGCCGACGCGTTCGCGCGGACCGACGCACTCGTCCTCGCCTGTCCGCTGACCGAGACGACCCGCGGACTGGTCGACGACGACGCCTTCCGGACGCTTCCCACCGACTCGATTCTGGTCAACGTCGCCCGCGGCCCCGTCGTCGACACCGACGCGCTGGTGTCGGCGCTGCAGAGCAACTCGATTGCGGCGGCGGCGCTGGACGTGACCGACCCCGAACCGTTGCCCGAAGACCACCCGCTGTGGACCTTCGGCAACGTCATCATCACGCCGCACAGCGCCGGCGACACGCCGCAGTACTGGCAGCGCGTCGCCGACATCGTCGCCGAAAACGTCGAGCAACTCGAAGAGGGCGGCGAAGACGCGAAACTCCGCAACCGCGTCGAGTTCTGAGGGTTCTCGGCGGGTCGAGGCGGCGAACGCGCCGACCACCGTCAACCCAGTTCAGTCTGCCTGATTGTGCGAGACGCCGACGACGAGCAGCGACGAGACGACTCCGAACAGGCCGACGGCCACGAATCTGATACCCCACTCGAAGCCGCCGCCGACGAAGGGGACGAGCGCGAACGCGCCGACGCCCAGAACGGCCAAACCGAGGGCGAGAAATCGGTCGTACTTTTCGGGATACTCGACGCTGGCGAGTCGGACCCACGGGTTGTTGTCGTCGGCAGCGTCGTACGTTCGGAGGCGTCGCTCGACGCCGCTCTCGGTTCTGACGGCGTAGAATCCGCGTCTGAGACCCATCAGAATCGCGCCGAACATGCCGCCGACGAGCAGTCCCCCGGTTGCCGAGTCGCTTCCGGCGAAGAGAGCGACCGAACCGCCGACGAGGAGCGTCGGGACGAGCAGAAGCGCGAGCGACTCCGTCACGTCGACGGCCCGCGCTCGCGTTTCTTCGGCTTCTTCGGCTTCTTCGGCCTCTTCGGTCTCTCCGTCCTCTCCGGGCTTACCGGTCTCTTCGACCTCTCGGACCTCTTCGGTCTCACCGACCTTTCGCTGGGAGGGCATCTCTCGACTGACGGTTCGTGCGGCCGAAGTTAACTGTTCACCGCGGCACGAATAACCGAGAGCCGTCGACTCGCTGCGGTCGACGCCGCCAGCGAGTCCGTCATCGCGGCGGCAACACGTCGAGTCCGCGTGTCGGCCGCATCCCGTCGGGAACCGTTTCGAGCGTCTCCGTCTCCTGCGTGAACGCGCCGCGGTAGCTGAGGATGTGCCCCGCGAGCGGGTTCTCGACGACGGCGTCGACGTGGTACTTCTCGTCGACCTCGTCGTACCGGTCGCGGACCTCGACGCTCGCCGCGAGGGGGCCAGGAAGCGAAACGTATCGGTCGTCGCGGCGGAGCCACTGTCGGCCGCCCTCGACGACGAGCGCACCGGCTTCGACCGACGGATGCAGTTCCGAAGCGACGAGTCCACCGGTCCCGAGGAAATCGAGCAGTCGCTCGTTCTCGTCGTCCCAGACGGTCAACGAGTCGAATCGACGGCGCTTGGGACCGAACCGGAACTCCCGAATCGTCGCCAGCGCCTCGTGGCCGGCGTCGTCGCGGAAGCCGACAGTCGTCACGGTGAAGGGGATGTCGCGGCCCGCCTCGGGAAACAGGAGGTTTCGAGAACGCATCGCGTACAGTGCGGGGAGGACGTGCGTGCCGCGACTGATATCCATCTCGCCGCGCCCGACGCAGACGACAGAATCGTCGACATCGAGTGCGTAGCGCTCGTGGACCTTCGGGTGGAGGTCGTCGGCGTCGTCGCCGAGCGCACGCTCGTAGACGCCGGTCATCGGCGTCGCTCCCGGGAGAGTTCGGTCGCGGGGGATTCGAAGGCAATCGGTGAGAACCGGTCTTTCGTCGCTCGGGCGGGACGACTGTCACACATAGTTGTACAGTGGGTTACATCACGCAAAACACTGTGTGCCCACAGCGAGTTCGTCGGGTCTGCGTCGTGGGCGCACGTTCAGTGAAAGGTGAGTCGGGGTCTCTGAATGGTCGACTTCGGGGTTACCGGGTGTCGCCTTTCCAAGTCAGACCAGTCACTGTCCCGGAAAGGACGACTTCGTCGCCGCGCGAACAGACGATGTTCGCGGTGAGGTCGTAGCGGTCCGAGCGCTCTTCGACCGACTCGTACGTCCACGTGCAGGTGATTCGCTCGCCAGTGTACACCGGTTGGGAGAACGTGAACTCCATCGTGTGCGCCAGCACCTCCTCTTTACCACCGATTTGTGTCGGCAGCGTCGCCGTCAGTAAGCCGTGGACCATCAGCCTCCCCTCGTCGTCGGGTGCTGTGTGCTGCGGTTGCGTGTCCCCGGAGAGGTCGGCGAACGTCTCGACTTCCTCGACGCTGAACGTTCGTTCGACTGTGTGGGACTCGCCCGGTGTCGGTGGTGTCATGCTCCACCGGTACGTGCGTGCAGGGATAAAATGAGGATGCTGACTGAGTTCGTCGTCGAGATAGTCGACTACTCTACCGTCGTATCCGGTCGAGTCTACGGACTCTGTATAGCGTCTCGTAATTTATCGTTGGGTATCGCCCGGTGTACCACTCACCCGGACCCCGACTGACAGCTATTTACCCGTGGCTTCACCAGTGAGACTCCATGCGCGAGGACGCTACGGCTATCCGCGCGGTTATCGACCGATATCTCGACGGCATCGAGGCGGGCAACTCCCGGAAGAACTACCGCTCGGTGTTGGTCGGTTGGGCCGAGTGGCTTCGGACCGACGCCGAAATAACCTCACTGGACGCGCTGACCGTGATGCACTGCCGGCAGTACGCGCGCCACCTTAAGCGACGCGTCGCCGACGGCGACCTCGGTGCGAACACGGCGAACACGTACTACGCGTACGTTCGGGCGTTTCTCGGCTTCTGCGTCGCCGACGAGCTACTGGAGACGAATCCGGCGAAATCGGCGCGTGCGACCGACGAACTCCCCGAAGACCACGGTGACAGGGACCGCCAGTTCTGGCGTCGTAAACAGCGTGATGCTATACTCACCTACGTCGACCGTCGAGCAGAGGAGGTCCAGTCGGCGGGGTCCGACCGCGAGATTCGACGCGCGTTCCGCGATAGGGCGCTCGTCTCGTTGCTCGCGCTCTCGGGCGTCCGCGGCGGCGAGGTGTTCGCTGCCGCCGCCGACGAACGCCGGACGGGACTCCGGTGGACCGACGTCGACCTCGACGCCAACGCGGTTCGCGTGTTCGGCAAGTCACGGGAGTACGAGTACGCGCAACTGCCCGAACGCGCGGGCGCAGCACTTCTCGACCATCGTGAGCGCTGTGACCCCGCAGAGGCATCGTGGCCGGTGTTTCCGACCGCACACGGCCCCTCGCTCCGGCAAGCAATCGACACCCAACTCGGCGAACGAGGGTGGAGCGACGAGGAGATAGCCGAGCGATGTTCGGGGACGTCGCTCGCGGCGGTCCTTCGAGAAGAGTCGGTGACACCGTCGTCGCTGACGACGAACGGCGCGCGCAGCGTGATGAAACGGCTCTGTGCCGACGCCGATATCGACGTCCGCGGCGAGTATCTCAAACCCCACGGCGCGCGACGCGGACTGGGTCACGAACTGTACGCCAGCGGACACGCGGAACTCGCCCAGTCGGCACTCAGACACGCCAGCATCGAGACGACACACGAGTCGTACTCTGATATTCGAGCCGCCGAAACCGCCAGAGAAGTCGACCGAGTACTGAACCGCGATTAACCCTCGAAGTCGCCTTCGAGTGTCACCCGCTCTGCGGACACCTCGGCGACGGACCCCGACCCGATGGGGTAGCGTTGCTCGTCGCCGCCACCCCAAGTGACCTCGACACCCTCGCCGAAGCGAAGGTAGAAGCCGTCGTCGGTCACCTCGTCGACGCTGCCGACCTCACGCCCCTCGTCGTCGTACACGGGTTTTCCGACGTCGTCTTCGGACAGTTGTGCCATACCCGTCACGACGGGCGCGAGACGTGAATAACTGGTGGCAGTATCCGATTCGTACGGCCATCTGTGTCACTGTTAGTCGGAACTCCGGAGAGAAACGGGGACCGTGCGACACTCGTAATCGACGCATGTCTGAACCGTGACTGACCAGAGTGTGCGCGAGTGCCGCGTGCGACGTTACCACAGTGGGGTACATAAAATGGACGTATTCGAGGCAACTTCGCGTGGGTTTCGTTTAGTTTGAATTCGAATTCGACGACCGAGACGCCGTGTCGATTCACGCGGTCGGTGTGCGTCCGTGGATAATTGGGAATTCTACAATTTTTAGACTGTGCTTCGCTGGACGGGTCGAAGTACCGGCGAGACACTACGGCACAATGTGCAGAACATCTAGAATTTGTAGACTGTCGCATCGACGTGGATAACGTTAAGACACGTCGGGGAGACGTGGTGAACCGATGACAGGGCCGACAGCTGGCAGACACTCTTCACTCTTCACACAGTGTACAAATTCTGAACCGTTCGGGCAGTCCGGCCCGGGTGAGCGTCGGTGAGTCGTGCAGTTAGCGTCTCGCTACAGAAAGGCGGCGTCGGCAAGACGACCGTCGCAATCAACCTCGCGGACGCGCTCGCCGACCGCGACAACGACGTGCTGCTCGTCGACTTGGACCAACAGGGGAACGCGACCGAGGGAGTCGGACTGAAACAGGAGTACGAAGCCGACGGACCACATATCGGACACGTGCTGACGGAGGACGACCCCGTCGACGTCGGCGCGGTGATACACGAACGCGACGGCTTCGACGTCGTCCCCGCCCACGTCGACTTGGACGGTGCCGAAGACCGGATTCGGAACTCGACGTTCGGCGTGCTGTGGGTTCGCCGACGCATCGTCGAACCGCTGCTCGACGAGCGATACGACTACGTCGTCATCGACTCGCCGCCGAGTCTCGGGCCGCTTTCGGATGCGGCGCTCATCGGGTCGGGCAACGTCATCGTCCCGTTGCTGATGAGCGAACCGAGTGTCAGCGGATTCGAGCGCATGTGGGAACAGCAGATTCTCCCGATTCGCCAGGAAGTCGACCTCGACTTACTCGCCATCGTGCCGAACGACCTCAGCGGCAACAACGAGGAGAAGCGTATCATCCGTGACCTCGAATCCTCGCCGTTCGCCGAGTACCTCCCCGGGTTCGCCCGGAGTGAGGAGTTCGAGACGGAGGATTCACCGGGGCCGGGACTGCGCCGCCGCATCGCGTTCCGTCGCTCTTGGCGCGACGGCAAAACCCTGCGCGAGTACGAACCGGAAAACGACATGGTCGACCGACTCGACGAACTTGCACGCGTCGTCGAAGCGGGGACGGTGGACGTCGATGGCGACGACGCCGACGGTGACCACGCCGACGACGCTGACGAGGTGGTCGCCAATGCCTGACGGGAACCGATTCGCTGGACTGGGCAGCGCACTCGGCGACGAGGAGGCCGACGAGCAGAGCACGGACGACGAATCGGATGCGGATACGGCGTCGGTCACCGACGCAACCACCGAGACGGTAGACGACGACGTACGCGACGGCGACGCAGATGAAGAAGTCGGAGACGAGGAGACGGCCGGCGACAGCGGGACCGCCGACGACTCGCCGGACGAAGACGAAGAGAGTGGACCGGCGTTCTCCTTCGAGGAGACGACGCCGAAGAGCGTCTACGTCCGCGACGAGACGCTCGACTCGCTCGAAGATTTGGAGTTCGAAGTCGAGGCCGCGCTCCGGCGTGAGTTCGGCGTCCGCGACGTGACGGGTCGTGAGTTCCACGACGCACTCGTGCGTGTCGCCGCCGACCACGCCGACGATATCGCCGCCTTAGTCGTCGAGACGCGCGAGGAGTAGGTCGGTCGAAAACGGATTTTCGTAGGTCTGCAGGTTTGTTTTCAGTCCGAACGGTCCGCGCCTTCGAGCGACGCGCCGAGCAACTGTGAGAGACCGTTTCTGAGGTGCTCGTGGAACGTCGCCGGGGCGATGCCGAGTCCTTCGGCGATTTCCTCGCCGGTACTTTCGCGGGGCCACGTGAAGTAGCCCGCCGCGAACGCCGCTTCGAGGGCGGCCTGCTGCTTGTCCGTGAGTCGGGAAGCCAGCGCCGACTGGAACTGCTTGAGCGTCTGGACGCTGCGGGTCGTCGACCGCTGGGCGACGAGTTCCGCGTCGGGGTACGCTCGCTGAACCGCCGTCGCTATCTCGCGGATGTCTATCTCGTGCGGTACTTCGACGACGACGCGGAACTCACCGTCTTCGACGACGGCGTCGACGACTTGGCCGCCGTACGTTGCCAGTTTCGAGGTGATGGGTGTCTCCGGCGAACGTATCTCGACCAGACAGCCGTCTTCCTGTTCGGAGACGACGCGGGCGTGGTCGACGGAGGGGTCGTCGGTGAGGGCGGTCTGGACGTCCTCCCACCCCATGCCGTGGACGCGGATGAACTGGATGGCTTTGTCGTCGGCGAGCGGAATCGTCCGCTCGTACGTCACCGTACAGTCGCCGTCGTTGGTCGCCGCGAACAACGGACTGTCCGGGTCCCGCATGACGAACTCCAGTTCGACGACGATGTTGTCCAGAAGCGCCTCCTTGCGCTCGATGGCGTTGATGGCGTGACCGACGATTTCGCGCAGTTGCGTGACAGCGTCGCGCTCCTGCCCGCTAAAGGCGTGGTCGCGCTCCGAGTAGATGGTGAGTACGTCGTACTGGAACTCCTGAAAGCCGATTGGAATCGCCGCCGCCGAGTTGTAGCCGTTCTCCAGCGCCCACGAGCGCCAGTTGCTCTCGGGTTCGGACTCGATGTCGGAGATGACTTCGACTTCCTGCGTCCGCGTCGCCCGCATCGCCGGCGAGGGAAACTGTTCGTCCGCACCGATTTCGTCGACCTCCGATTCGAGGGCGGACGCGTCGATGCCGGCGCTGGCGCGTGGAGTAATCGTACCCCGAGCGCTGTTGACTTCGCCTATCCACGCTGCGGCGTACGACGGCGAGTCCGACAGTCGGTCGCAGACGATTTCTTCGACCTCCTCGCGAGTCGACATCGAGACGAGCGCGCTGTTGATACTCCGAATGACGCGGTTTATCTGGTCGAGCGCCAGCAGTTGCTCGCGCTGTTCGCGGAGTTGCTGTTCGCGCTGTTTTCGCTCGGTGATGTCGCGTTGTGAGCCGAGGAAGTGGACGACGTTGTCGTCTTCGTCCCGAATCGGGACGACTTCGACTTGGTTCCAAAACGGCGTGCCGTCCTTGCGGTAGTTCTTGAGTTCGACGGAGGCGGGGTCACCTCTCCTTATCGCCTCGCGGAGTTGGTCGACCGTCTCGGGGTCGGTGTCTTCGCCTTGGAGGAACCGACAGTTCTGTCCGACGACTTCTCCGGCGGTGTAGCCGGTGGTCTCTTCGAACCCTCTGTTGACGTAGATGAGTGGGTTGTCGGGGCGGTTCGGGTCTGATAGACAGAGAGCGATGTCGGCGTCGTCCATCGCGCGGGTTTTCACCCACAGCTCGCGGTCGCGGATGTCCTGTTCGCCCTCGGCAGGGTGGACACCCACGGACCCGCGGAACTCCTCGTCGGGTGGACGGGAGATGAGGTCGACGATGAACGACTCGGTGTCGCCGCCGCCGGTTGGCAGTTCCGCATCGACCGTTTCGACGGCGATGGTGTCGGCGTCGAGCAGTCGCTGAATCGCCTCGGCGAGCGCGTCGTCTTGCTCGTCGTTGAGGCTGTCTGTCGTGTCGGAGCGGCTCAGAAGTTCCAGTGCGTCGTGACCGACGAACTCCTCGCGGGTGTAGCCGGTCGTCTCTAAGAACAGGTCAGTTACCGCAGCGATGGTTCCATCCGTTTTGAGCCAAATCGTACAGCGTTGCTTCGTGTCGGGTGGCTTCGAAGCGATTCCGCGTCCGTCTTCCGGTGAATTGTGGTGTGTCATCTTTTGTGGGAGACGCGCGTCGCAAACCGGTGTGTTGGTTGTGTGTGACGGCGGGTGTCGGTCGGCTACCGGGTACACGGTCGGGACGCTCACGGCGAGTCGTTGACCGCGTGTCAAGGTGTCGAGCAAAAGAACGGTGTGTCAGATTTCCGTTCGCGCCCGAGTGCCGTTATTCCTGTTAACGTCTGAATACTCATAATTGCTGGGATGCAAACAGGGGTGTATTCGGACACTCTCGAAACTGGACCAATCTCTTTCGGCCATTTACCTATGGTAGTCCAGTACTTCCGTTTCAGTGATGCACGACAGACCTGTCGACTCATCTACGTCCGAACTCGGAAGTCGTCCGGTCACGTCGCTCTCCACCGGGCAACTCCAGACGCTCTTTGCCAGTACCCGACGCCAACAGGTCGTCCGAGCACTCCGTACGTGTTCGCAACCGACACCGTTGGACGAACTCGTCGAGACTGTCGTCGCACAGAACCCAGAGGATATACCCAACGAAGCGGCGGTCCGAAGACGACTCCGAGTCAGCCTGTATCACGTCGACCTGCCGAAACTCGCCGAGGCAGACATCGTTCGCTTCGACGAGACCGAGCGGGTCGTCACCGAACTCTCCGACGATATCGACGGCGTCCGTCTGTAACTCGGACGGCGACGCTCTCTGGAGTCTTTCGACCAATCTCTTATGGGACTACCTTCACCCCGAAGTGATGCGTACGTAACCACGTGGCGCAAATCGAGATTACGCTCCCGAACGACAAACAAGCACAGTTAGACCGCCTCACCGAGGAGGAGTTCCTCAACGAGGAACGTGCGATAGAAGAACTGCTCTCGGCGGGACTCGAAGCCTACCGAGGCGTTGCAGACCAAGCGGAACCGGAAGTCGAACGGAGCCCCTTCGCCGCCGACGCCGAAGACGAGTACGGCCGACGCGGAGAGCTATAGCTCCCCGGACTGTTTTCACGCGCCGACTCCGGTCCGTAGCGACGCGACGGTGAGGAGTCGCCGACCCGTCTGTACAGCACAGACTGCCAACAATGTCTACAAATTCTACAGTGTCTACAATCTCCAAACCTCCTATTGAATCACCGAAACCGTCGGTTTCGACTGCCAAGTTCGGGTCCACGGTTCCGACGCCGGGTCAGCGACGCTCGAATCGGTCTATCGTCGAGAGGAGGCCAACGTACTCGGCCCGTCGGGCGGCGAGTGCGGCCAATCGGTCGTCGAGGGCGTCGAGAGCGGTGTGGACGTCCGCTGCGACGGTGTCGGGGTCGAGTTCGCCCGCCTCGAACTGCACCCGTCGGACGTGCTTGCACCGAACGTCTCGGTACTGGAAGTCCGGGCAGGTACACGCCGGTTCCCGGGTGTCGACGACGTACTCGTCGCCGCGTTGCGTGCGAACGCGGTAGAAGTCGGGTGCCTCCCTGTCGACGAACATCGTCTCGGTGAGCGCGCGCACATCGCGTTCGTCGACGGCGTCGACGGTCGATTCTGCTGTCGTATTTGGGACGTTTGGTTTCGAGGTCATATGTCGCCCTGGTGTGTTTCGTCGAGGCGAAGTTCGGGTCGTCTGTTCGCGTTCAGTGCAGGGCTTGCACGAGCATAAACCGACGTTCCGTCGGATTTCGAACCGATTCGGCACCCGGAGCCAAACTGTGTTGGCCGACGAGAATGGCACAACGCTGATAGTCGTCTCCGCCGATACTACGGCCGTGAGCGGACGTGTTCGCCGGTCCGTCGTCGTCTTTCTGACAGTGGTGGTAGTTGCGCAGTCGGCGGGTCTCGGCGTCGGCGTCGGTGTCGTCAACGCTCGACCGTCGTCGCCCGCGCCGACCGCTGCCCTCCAGCAGTCGGTAACGGAGTCGACGGCCATTGGCGTCGAACAGCGGATAACCCTCTCGGACCCGGACCCTGCCGGGCGAGTCGCCGCCGCGGTGACGTACCACCTCGCCAGCGAAACGACGGCGCTCGAACTCCGGTTCCCCGACAACGAGTCGCTCTCGGTCACCGAGTCAGAAGGCTTCGACCGAGTCGAACCGGGCGTCTACCGGTGGGACCGCGAGACTGCCCGCCCCTCGCTGTCGTTCGAGCGGGCGGTCAGTGAGACGACGCTCGACCACTACAGCACGGGCGTCGACACCGGGTCGTGGGCCGCCGTCGACGTTCGCCGCTTTACGCCCTCGATTCGGGGTCGAACCGCCGGTGCCACCGGTGTCTCGACGAACGTCACCGTCGAGGGACCGGGATACGCGACGTCGGTGTTCGCCTTCCTCGGTTCCGTCGACGTGTACGAACGCTCGGTCGGCGACGAGCGAGTTCGTCTGGTCGTCCCGGAGGCGGCGTCGATGGTTTCGGACCCGGCCGCGGTGCTCGACTCAGTCGAATCTGCAGGGAGTCGACTCCCCGAGAGCGAGTACGAGACGACGCATCTGTTTGCGATTCCCGCATCGTCGGTGCGGACGACCGCCGGTGGGTTGAGCTTCGACGGTGGTGCGACGGCGTGGGTCCGCGACGACGCCTCGGTGGACGCCGCGAGCAATATCTGGGTCCACGAGTACGTCCACCTCCGGCAGTCGTACCGCGCGACAGAGGAGATGCGGTGGTTCCGCGAGGCGAGCGCGGAGTACTACGCCAGCTATCTCCCGCTACAGTCGGGCGACCTCGCCTTCCAGCGGTTTCGAGCGGCTGTGAGCGCCGACACGTACGCCGACGCCGTGTTGTCGACGCCGGCGAACTGGTCGAGTCCGCTCGTCCCCTACCGGAAAGGCCCACGAGTACTCGCCTCGCTGGACGCGTCGATTCACGAGTCGACCGACGGTGAGCAGACGTTAACGACGGTGTTTGAGCGGGTCAACGCCCACGAAGGTCGAATCGACTACGAGACGTTCCGCGGTATCGTCGCCAACGTGAGCGACGAATCCGTCGCCGCCGACCTCGACCGCTACGTTCGCACGACCGCCGCCCCACCCGTCTCGGACCGGCCGACTCACTACACACAGCATCCCGGCGACGACCCCGACGACGACGGACTGACGAACGCCGAAGAACAGGCGGCTGGAACTAACCCGTTCGTCGCCGACGCCGATGTCGATGCAGATGCGGACGCCGACACCACGAGTTCGACCGACGGACGACAGTCGGGGACGAACGAGTCAGCCATCCAAAACGGTGATGCGACCGATGGTGACGATGCTTCGGTCGATTCGTCGACCGAGGACGACGCTGATGCCGACGCGGGCCGTTCGAGGGTGGATAGCGACGGAGACGGACTCACCGACGCGACGGAGCGTGAGCGCGGCACCGACCCGGAGCGACCAGACACCGACGGTGACGGCTACGACGACGACCGGGAGGTCGCAGCGAACACGGACCCGACGCGGCCGACGGATGCGCTGTCGTTTTGGGTCGCACGAGTGGTCACCGCGGTGAAATCGCTCGTACCCCTCTCGACTGTCGAGTCACTGCCGAGGGCGACCGCTCGTGGAGAGGTGGGTGGAGTAACGCGAGCGTAGCCGCACAGACCGAGTCAAAAAGGTGAGTGTGGCGAGGAGTCGACGCCGACTGCGTCAGTCGTCGAACCGTCGGACGGCAACGACGTTGCGAGAGATGACGACCTCGCACCCACTGAACGAGAAGATGAACTGCCCGTCGGCCGTCGGTGACGCCGACGGCCCCTCGGTGAAGAGGTCGTCGAGTGCGTCCGGGTCGACGGTTCCGTACAGTTGGTCCAACTCGAGTGGGTCGCAGTCGATAGTCGTTGCAACGGCTCTGATGACCACTTCGCTGACCGAATCGCTGTCGAGGGGATAGGTCTGATACGACTCCTCCGTAATGCGACTCTCGAAGGAGTCGAGGCCTTCGTCTGTCGGCCCCGACATCCTACTCCAGACCGCCAGATACTCTCATACGCACTGCACCACGCACCCGTCCTAAGCAGTTTTGGTAGCCACGTTCGCTGACATTGTCAGATATATGACTCTCGTTGCGGTCACGATGGTCAGTTCAGGTTCGTGACGCGACGGAGCGAACGGCGGTTTCGAACCGAAGATTCGATTCGGACTCTACTTTGGGACCGAGCCTTTCGACGGCGGTTTTCGACGTTCGCGTAAGCACAACGGGCTAAATCAAGGCCGTTGACCATACTGTGCAATGGCGCTACAAGAGATTTCACATCTGTCCGACCAACAGCGTGAGTGCCTCGACAACTGCCTCGAAGCGACGCAAGCGTGCGAGTGGTGTGCTGACGCCTGTATCGACGAAGGCGACGGGATGGAGCAGTGTATCCGTCTCTGTCGAGACGTCGCCGACGTGGCGTCGATGCACGCACGGTTCATGGCGCGCGACTCCGACTACAGCGGTGACCTCGCGGGCGTCTGCGCGGACGCCTGCGAAGCGTGCGCCGACGAGTGCGAACAACACGACCACGACCACTGCCAAGTGTGCGCCGACGTGGTCCGCGAGTGTGCGGAGACCTGTCGAAGCATGGCCTCGGCGTAACGCGACCGCAACGTACACGATTTTTTTTGGGCGAATCCGCAGACCTGTAGCCACGGCGATGAGTTCGGCGTGTAATTCGAGCCTACTCGGTGAGAATCGACACAACCGATAAAGCCGCACTCGCCGATGAACTCTCTATGGCCGGACGGATTAGTCCCCGAGTTGTCTTTATCGCCCTCATCGCGTTCGCCGCGGTGGCCGTCGGTGTCGGATACGCCTCGTCGGCGACCGACACCACCTTCGAGAGCTATCTCGGCGGCGACGGTGTCGCCGACCCGAGCGCCCAAATCGCGCCCCAAGCCGACGGCATCACCGTCGTCGCCACCGACTCGAACTCCTGGCGCGGCGAGAGCGCTGACGGGCCGCGTGCCCGCGCTGAGCTCGTCGCGTTCGACCCCAACGGGTCGACGCTGTACTACAACGACACCCACACGCGCTACTGGGACGTCGACCCCGTCGAAGGAACGGACGCGACGGTCGAGTATCTGTACGCCGACCACCTCGACCCGAACCAGTGTCCCGCTCCCGACGAGTGGAACGCCTCCGAACTCGGCGTCGACCAGGAGACGCTCGACACCTATCTGGAAGCACACAGCGACGTGAACGCCTGTACGCGCAACGGCATCGAACGTGTGAATCTGACGACCGGCGAAGTCGAGAACGTCTACTCCGTCGTGACGCCCGGCAAACACTCCTCGCGGTGGCACGACGGCGACCGAATCAACGAGACGCACTACGCCGTCGCCGACATCCTCTTCGACCGGATGTTCGTCGTCGACACCGAGACGAACGAAGTGACGTGGACGTGGAACGCCAGCGACGAGTTCGAGACCGGCGAGACGGGCGGTCCGTACGCCGAAGACTGGACGCACATGAACGACGTCGAAGTGCTCGAAGACGGTCGGTTCATGCTGAGTCCGCGGAACTTCGACCGCGTCATCTTCGTCGAACCCGGCGAAGGAGTCCAAGAGAACTGGACGCTCGGCGAGGAGGACAACTACGACATCCTCAACGAACAGCACAACCCCGACTACATCCCCGAGTCGCAGGGCGGACCGGCGGTCATCATCGGTGACTCCGAGAACAACCGCGTCATCGAGTACCAGCGCGAAGACGGCGAGTGGGTCGAGTCGTGGCGCTGGCGCGACGCGCGGATGCAGTGGCCGCGTGACGCCGACCGCCTGCCGAACGGCCACACGCTCATCTCCGACTCCAACGGCAACCGCGTGTTCGAAGTCGACGAAACTGGGCAAGTCGTGTGGAGCGTCAACATCGCGTTCCCCTACGAGTCAGAACGCCTCGGTACGGGTGACGAGTCCTCTGCGGGTCCGAGCGCGCAGTCCGCCGACATCGGCTCTCGTAACCCGTCGATAGACGAGCAGTTCTGGATTGGCATCAAGAACGTCATCCCCGGGAAGTATCTCAACGGTCTCATGTACATCACGCCGGTGTGGATGGGGATTCCCGAACTGTTCGCCATCTTCGTCGGCCTCGTCGGCGTCGTCGGCCTCGTCGCCGTCGAGGTCCGTCGGTTCGTCGCCCGCCGTCGTGGCGGACGGAGCACCGACGCCGGTAACACGGCGACGACCCGGGACGACGACTGACCGCCGACCCCGACGCGTCTTTTTGCTCGTTTACGCGGTTCAGCCGTATCTGAGTTTGTGCTCGAAAGCCCGATAGACGCTCTCGCCTGTCCCGGTGAGTGAGACGAGCGTTCGACGGCCCGCGCGTCGGAGGTCCAGATACCCTTTCGATTCCAGCGGGTCGACGACGTGCGCGTCGAGGCGGCGGTACTTCGACTGGCGGTTCTCGGTCGGACTCTCGGTCATGAAGGGGAGTTCCTCGCGTTCGGCGAACTCTATGAGGTCGCGTTTGTGGACGGTGTAGCCGCGGTCGTCGCGTTCGCGGACGTAGCCCATGACGGCGATTTGCTCGCGCGTCGGCGACTCTATCGGGTAGTCGGGGAGTTGCCCGATGTCGACGACACCGCGAGTCAGCGGCGCTTCGTGGATGTCGTGGCCGTACGACTCGGGTTCGACGCTGAACGCGGTGGCGTGCGTCGTCATGCAAGCGATAGCTGCGCCGACGGCGGCGACGTTCGTCCCGCTGGAGATGTTGACGAGCACTTCGTCGTCGGCGTGTTTTGCGGCGATAGTCGTCGTCACGCCCATCACGTCGTACACGTCGTGGAGGCTGACTTCGTGGTCTTCGACCTCGATACCCTCCGATTCGAGGTCGTCACGGAGCGTCTCGTGGTAGGAGACGGTCGTGTACGTGTCGGGTTCGGCGAGGAGGTAGAGGCGGTCGGCGTTGAGTCGCGTCGCCGGGAGGAACACCCGGTCGCGTTCGTAGCCGAGTGGTGCAATCTGCACCCGGCGCATCGACCGAATGTCGCGGATGCCGTCCATATTCGGTGTGTCGGCAACCGAGTAATCAATCTTCGGAAGCGAGGGCGGCGACGAAAATCGAACGACGCCGAAGCGGACTACCGACGTGGGGCATCGGTGGACGAGGGCTGTCGCGGTGGATGGAGGGGTCATCGGCGGTGGAGGGCCGAAGCGTCAACGAACGGGCGAGGCGAAGGCCGAAACGTCAGCGTGGGGACGTGGGCGAATCGGAGGGCCGAAGCGTCAGCGGGGACCGACTACGTCGGCGGCGGGAGCGAACTCCCGATGGCTGCGGACCAGCGGCGGCGACGCCGCGGTCCGGCATGCGCCCGACCACTGCAACCGAACAGCGTGGAGGGGCGTCGGCGGGGACTGACGCGGTGGTCGACGCGACCGTACCAGAGGCGTGTACGGCGATGCCGACCGGCGAACCGTGTCTGTCGGACACATGCATATTCACCATCTCGTGATAGTATATTCAGTATTGACACGCGACCATCGAGACAGTCGTACCAATCGTATCCGTCGTGTCGGTCGTGTCTGTCACGTCGGTCACGCTGGTCGCACTGCGGACCTGTTCGGTGCGCAGAGAAGCCACTGTCCGGACCGAAGAAACGAGCCAAAAAGGGGTGTCCGACTACGAACGGTTCAGCCGCCACAGACGTGCGTTCAGCAGCGTAGCGAAACTCACCCAGAGGACATACGGGAGCAGTAGCAGCGCCGCGCGCCGGTTCACACGGGCGAACGCGACGAGCGTCGTCAGCACCGAGAGCCACAGACCGACGATGGTGACGAACCCGCCGAGAACCGACTGGCGACCGAAGAACACGAGGGTCCACGAGACGTTGAGCAGGAGTTGCCCCACGAACGCCCACAACGCCTGTCGGCCGCGGACCGACTGTGCGTTGTCGCGGAACACGAGATACAGTGCAACGCCCATCGTCGCGTACAGGAACGTCCACACGGGAGCGAACACCCACCCGGGCGGCGTCGACTCGGGTCGTTCGAGCGTCGGATACCACTCGGCAATCTCTTCGCGGGTCAGCGCGCCGGGGACGACCCCCGCGAGTTCACACAGGGCGATGCACGCCGCGAGACCTCTCCGGTCGTCGGCTGAGAGTCCGAGCGCGGAGACAGCCGTATTCAGCGCCATACCTGCCGTACTCACCAGAGGGACAAACGGATTCCGGCGACTCCCACGGCGTGATATCGACGCGACAGGCATCGAACAGGTGAGTGTGACGGGGTGACCGAGACTGACGGCGAGCGACGACCATGGACGAACATAGGCGTCCGTGAACGCCTACGGACAAGCGCGGACGGGCGGCCGGGTCTGTCTTTCCTCCTTGTCGACGGTTCACCGGTCGCTCAGTTCAGTCGACGTACAGCGAGTAGACGATGACGGCGAAGCCGACAGCGGTGAGACCGCTCTCGACGACGAGGGCGTACATCTGTCCGGTTGCGAGCAGTTGGTCGGCGACGCCGGCGAGCAGCGACCCGAGCGTGACGATACCGAAACCGATTGCGAGTAACCGTAACGCGACTGCGCCGGTTCGCCGGTACGCTTTGTACGCGAAATACGTGATGAGTCCGCCCAGAACGAGTGTGAGCGTTTTGAGCGCGACGACGAGCGGACTCAGCGAAGCGGGGTCGCTCACGTCTCCCTCCGCAGTTCCGCCCACAGGCCCGCGAGGCGTTCGTCTGCCGACGCTGTGGGTCGGTGTATTGCGACCTCGAACTGCCTGCGCTCGCCGAGACTGATTTCGACCGACTCGAACGACACCCGATACGTGGTGGTGTGGTGGCCGTCGCTTCGGAGTTCGGTCTGTTCGTCGAGCAACGACGCGTCCGTGAGACGGTCGAGTTTGCGATACGTCGTCGACAGCGGGATATCGCAGGCGTCGGAGAGCTGTTGGGCGGTCATAGAGTCGTCGAGGTGCCGGACGATAGTTCGACAGTCAGGGTCGTCGAGGGCGTCCAACACCTCCTGGAGCGAGGCTACGCGAGCGACAGTGGACTGCTTGCGCGCCATCGACTCGGAGGTTCAACGGCCGTCGAATTAGTTCGTTCGGCTCCGCGCAGAAACGAGCGACGGCTGTGGCGCTCAGTTCGTCGTGAGAATCTCGACGACGTCGCGGTGACCGAGTTCGTGACCCGACCCGATTTGTCGACCGCTGCGGCAGTCGATACCGTGCAGGAGGCCGTCGCCGATGTCCGAGTGGAGGTGGTAGGCGAAATCTTCGGTCGTCGACTCCTCGGGGAGGATGAAGCAGTCACGGAAGACGCCTTTCTCGTCTTTCTTGCCGTTGGCGCTGCCGGGGAAGATGGCGATACAGCCGAGTTCGTCGAACAGCGCGGCTTCGAGGGCGGCCTGCACACCGGTTCCGTCGTACGCTTCGACGAACGTCCGAATCTGTTCGAGACCGGCCTCCTGTTCCTCGGAGACGTCGTCGACGATTTCGAACGAGGAGTCGCCCGCATCGTAGTCGACGACATCGGCTTCGTCGGCGTTCTTCAGCGCTTTCTCCGCGTGCGCGCTCGCGGGCACGAACGTGAGGTGGTCGTAGTCGGGGTCGGCGGTGATTTCCTCGTAGTTCTCCTGGGCGACGGGCTTGTCCATCTTGTTCGCCGCGATGACCATCGGTTTCGTCCGCTTTCGAATCTCGCGGGCCAGCGATTCGCGCTCGGCGTCGTCCCACGTCTCGGGGTCGAGTTCGAGGCCCTCCGCGAGGATGACCTGCTTCATCCGGTCTTTGTCGATTTTGAACGCGCTCATCTGTTCTGCGAGGTCCTCCTCGATATGCTTCTCGTCGCCGTCGTATCCACCTTGATAGCGTTCGATGCCTTTTTCGAGGATTTCGAGGTACCACATATCGAGTTCGTTTTCGAGGAAGTCGATATCGTCTCGGGGGTCGTGGCCTTCGGTAGCTTCGCCTTCGATGTCGGTCTCACCGGAGAAGTCGACGACGTGGACCAAGACGTCCGCCTCGTTGAGGTCGGTGAGGAACTGGTTTCCGAGTCCTTTCCCCTCGTGGGCACCGGGGATGAGACCGGCCACGTCGACGAGTTTCGCCGGGACGTACCGAGTTCCGTGGGTACAGAAGCCGACGTTCGGCGTACACGTCTCGTCGAAATCCGGGGCGGCACAGTCGACGCGGACGTACGCTTCGCCGATGCTCGGGTCGATAGTCGTGAAGGGGTACGCGCCTTCCGGCACGTCGTTCATCGTCGCCGCATTGAAGAAACTGGATTTGCCCACCGAGGGCTTGCCCACGAGACCGATTTTGTAACTCATTGGTCGTTCTGGCGGAGCGACGCCCAAAAACTGTTCTACCCACATCGCGTGTGCGTGAAACTGTCGTACATACACGGAGACGTGAACATGGAGACGCGGTGCGGCCCACCGACTCGCCTCACTGCGTGACGGCGACGTTCAACGAGGCTTTGTATCTCTCGAACGAACGCCCGCACATGAGCGATACGTTCGGCGTCGGTATCCACGTGACTGAGACCGACCTGCAGTTCGTCGTCCGCGTTCCCTCGGACATCGACTCGGGGTGGACCGACCCCGAGGAGTTCCAACGACTCGTCGAACGTGTCGTCTGGAAGCGACTCGACCAAGAGGCAGTGCTTCGGGAGATATCGGCCTCGACACCGACGGGTGAGACGGTGTCTCTGGGGACGGTGACGTTAGAATCCGACGGGACCGTCGTCGACGAGTCGTTACGTTCGCCGTCGACAGAGACGTAGTCACTCGGTTTCTGCGTTTGCCAGTGATTCGCCGACTGCGTCGAGCAGTTCGGCGTCGTACGTGGTCAAGTTGTAGCGGTTCGACCCGACGGTGTCGCTCCACAGTTCGATGACGTCGAGTTCGACGAGCGCTTGCAAGGCGACACCGAGACTCTGTGGCGTCGTCTCCGTCTCCTCTAAATCGGCGTGGAGTTGCCGCGCCTGCGGGTAGCTTCGGGTCGACTGCTCGATTGCCTGCTTGGTGTCTCGCCAGTGCCGCCGCAGATAGCCAAAGTTCGTCGGGTTCTCGGCGCGAAGTCGCTCAATGCGTGCGGACACCGGTTCGCTGACTTCGACGCTGTCGAACAGTTCCGCGATGGCCGTGTCCACAGACCCCGTTTCGGCGTGACAGACTGCAGTTACGGTGGCGCTCTCGCCGAGTTTTCTGAGTGTCTGCAGCAACGGGACCGTGGACTCACCCGCCGACAGCGGTGTGAGTGACTCCACCCAGACGAACAGTTCCCGCTCGGGGGCCGGGCGTGTGAGTGCAGTTTCGAGCGTGTCGGCGACGACGTCGGGTGCTACCGGTGCAGTGGTCGTGGTAAGTGAGATACCTCCGAAGGATGGCCCGTTCGACGTTGTTGCCGCTGTGCTTCGCGTCGTCTCGTCGACGGTGAGAATCGTGTGCCCGGCCGGGTCCGGTCCGACCTCCCTTCGCCAGCGGTCGAGCCACTCGTCCGGCGTCATCTCGGTCAGCATAGCAACGACGTCGACTGACTGGCTGCGGGTGAGTTCTGGTGGAAGCGGCGTCTCCACTCCCGTTTCGCGGAGGTGGAGTCCCGGGCCAGCGACCGTTGACGTCGACGAGTCACCCATGGTGATGTTCCTTATCCATGTCGTGCGTGATAGAAAGATAAGTGTGCCGGTCACCTGATGATTGTGTTCAGTTGTTGGGAAATATAGCCGTAGCTGTTCGAAATGAGAGTAGCCCACGGAGCGTCGCTGTCGCTCTGTGGGCGGTGGATGAAGTATGAAGAGAGGCGGCGAGA
>NZ_LOPU01000032.1 GCF_001469955.1 Haloprofundus marisrubri
TGGAGTACTGGGAATAACTGTACGAATGCGATAGGATAAATTTAAACATAAATTTAAGGGTTTGATATGACAGCAGAGATAGCAGTAATTAACAAATCGGCAGTTGCTCTAGCAGCTGACTCAGCAGTCACTATCTCTGACGGTAATGGTAGTCAAAGTAAAGTATATAATGGAGCAGAAAAGCTATTTGCTTTAACTAAATATCACCCAGTTGGCATCATGGTATATGGCGCTGGCAC
>NZ_LOPU01000033.1 GCF_001469955.1 Haloprofundus marisrubri
ATTGAGAGGAGGTGCATGGCCGCCGTCAGCTCGTACCGTGAGGCGTCCTGTTAAGTCAGGCAACGAGCGAGACCCGCATCCTTAATTGCCAGCAGCAGCTCCGGCTGGCTGGGTACATTAAGGAGACTGCCGTGGCTAACACGGAGGAAGGAACGGGCAACGGTAGGTCAGTATGCCCCGAATGTGCTGGGCAACACGCGGG
>NZ_LOPU01000034.1 GCF_001469955.1 Haloprofundus marisrubri
ATTTGCAACTCAGACGTTCAGAGAGTGGTGGGACGAACGCGGCGGTCCGCAGGTTAGAGACGAAGACAAGCGCGTGGCGTACTTCCACGGCTGTTACTCGAACTACAACACACCCGAGGTGGGCAAGGCGATGGTTCGCGTCTTCGAGTCCTTCGGCTACGAAGTCGTCGTTCCGGTCCAACGCTGTTCGGGCACGCCGATGTTCGCCAACGGAATGTTGGACGACGCCAAGCGCGCAGCAGGTATCAACGTCGAGAACTTCTCGGGATTGATTGCCGACGGCTACGACGTCATTGCTTCCTGTACGTCGTGTTCGATGTCGCTCAAGCAAGAGTACCCCGAACTGTTCGATTTGGAGGGCATCGAAGACGTGTCGGCACACACGTTCGAGGCGATGGAGTACCTGCGAATCCACGAGGATTTGGAGGGCGCGCTGTCGGAGTCGTCGGTGTCTGAGCAGTCGTATGCGTACCACGCGCCGTGTCACGCCCGCAATCAGGGTCTCGACAGACAGGCAGTTGAGTTGTTCCGGGAGTTAGATGGTATCGACATCGAAGACGTGGGGTCGTCGTGTTCGGGCATCTCGGGCACCTACGGCTGGAAAGAGGAGAAATACGACAAATCGATGAAGATAGGCGAGGAGATGTTCGAGCATATGCACCACGCTTCGGGGAACGTGGGGATGACCGAATGTCCGACGTGTTCGATGCAGATGGAACACGGCACCGGCTACGAGATTCGACACCCACTCCAAGTTCTCGAAGAAGCTCTCGTCTGAAGGCCGTATCGAGTTGAACTCGTCACTCTGTTCGGGACACGACTCACAGCCGAAGAACTGAAAAAATCAGTAGCCACCCGCGCCGTCGAAACAGCGTCCGCACCGTGACGTGTCGTCGTCGTCGGTGTCGGCCAAATCGACGACGACCGTCGATTCCTCCGAGACGTGAAACAGCGCGCCACAGACGGCGAGTCTGTGCGCGTGGTCGTCGTTGAACTTGTGAACGGTCTCGGTTCGTTCGTTGAGGACGGCGCGCATCGTCAGTACCGACGAACCGTACCCCGTAAAAGACAGTACCCCGTAGTTACGGGTAACTGGCAGGCATTCGACAGCCTTGGTGGCGTGAACACGACGAACGAGGCGAGTACGGCAAACGGGACGAACACAGCGAGTGCGAACTACTCGCTCGTTCGCCTCGCTACTACGGCGTAGAAGGGGTCCGATTGCGAGTCTACGTCGGAGACGACGCGGACATCCTCGAACCCGCCGACGCCCTCAAAGTACCGCCGGACCAGCGCGGCCCGTCCGTCCATCGACGTCGCCCGCCACGCTCGAATCGCTTTCTGGGCGAACATGCGGTTCGAGAAGGAGACGACACAGACGCCGCCGGGGCGGAGCACCCGTCGAATCTCGGCGAACACCGCGCCGGGACGTTGGAGATACTGTACCGACACCGCGACGAGCACCGCGTCGACGACGGCCGTCTCCATCGGAAGCGAAGGGGTTTCGTTGAGATTTCCGACGAAGAACTCGTCGAGTCTCGGATTCTCGGCCAACTCCGCTCGGTTCAGCCCGTGGCCGACGACGCGTTCGTAGTCGACGTCGTCCGGCAGATGCGACACCCAACTACTCATCAAGTCGAGAGCGACGCTGTCGGCCGTGAGTTCGTCTCGATACAGTTCGGTCAGTCGCTCGCGGAACCGTTCGTCGACGTGGTGGACGAACCGTGGGGAGTCGTAGAAACGGGCGTCGTCGCCGGTGTCGAGTTTCGAGCGTTCCGCCGCCGAAAGCAGCGTGGGCGCGTCAGAGAGGTCGGAATCGGCAGCGGAGTCACCACGGGTTTCGGTGTCGACGGTGGGGTCGGACTCTTCGGCCACGCTCAGAGCGACCCCGGCGGGTTCGAGGAACGAAGCGACCGAATCGAGTCCGGCGAGCCGCTGGTCTGGATGATGTCGAACGCCGTCATCAGGTCCGTCCGCGAGACGATGCCGACGATATCGCCGTTGTTGTCGATGACGGGGAGGCGGCCGACGCCCTTCTCCTGCATCATCTGGAGCGCTTCCATCGCGTCGAGTTCGGGAGTGACGCTGGCGATATCGCGCGACATCACGTCTTCGACCCGGTAGGCGTCGCGTTCGACTTCGTTGATCGAACGGGCGTCGTTGAGCGTTACCATCCCCGTGAGCTGGCCGTCACGAAGCACCGGATAGCCGGTGTGACGCTCGGTGAACATCCGGCTCATCAGTTCGGCGATGCTCGTGTCCTCGTCGACGGTGTGGAGGTCCTCCTTGGTGGTCATGATGTCGCGGACGGTCACGTCTTGGAACGCCGCTTTCATCACCGTCTGCTGGGCTTCGCTGGACGCACCGATGTAGATGAAGAACGCGAGCGCGACGAGCCAGAGGTTGGCGAAGAGTCCGAAGATACCCAACAGGAGCGCGAACCCTTTGCCGACCTCCGCCGCAATCTGAGTTGCACGGGCGTACGACCGCGAACGTGCCAGCAGCGCCCGAAGCACGCGGCCACCGTCCATCGGGAAGCCGGGCAGCATGTTGAACACCGCCAAGAGGATGTTGGTCAGCGCGAGATAGCCGAGAACGAACTTGATGGCGTCGAGACTCGACGGCAACACGAGGAAGGCGGCGTAGGAGATAACGCCGAGAGCGACGCTGACGGCGGGGCCGGCGAGGGCGACGTTGAGTTCCTGTTTCCAGTTCTCGGGAATCTCGGTGAAGCGGGCGACGCCGCCGAACAGCCAGAGGGTGATGGAGTCGATTTCGTAGCCGTACCGGAGCGCCACCAACGAGTGGCCGAACTCGTGGAGGAGAACGCAGCCAAACAGCCCGATAGCGGCGGCGCTGCCGAGTATCCACGGCATCGGACCGTCGGTGAGCGCGGCGGCGTCGAGCGACGACCCGAACAGGTCGTTGACGGTCCCCACCAGCGACCCGACGTCGAGTCCGATGAGATACGCGAAGAGCGGTAGCACCAGCAGGAACGTGAAGTCCAACCGGATGGGGATGCCGAAGGCGCTCCCGATTCGAATGCCTCGCATACGACAGGTTAGGGTCCGGACGTTCTTAAACTCGGCCGTAAGTTCGGCAGCGTCCGGATTCGAGAAATCCCCCAAGTTCGTCGCGTTCAGGTTCGTCGTGTGTCCGGTCCGGGCGGGAGGAAAGAGCGTGGGCGAGAACGGTGGAGCAACGCTTACGCCTCGGGAGTCGTAGACGCGGGTATGGAGTCCAGCGAGTCAGGAGACGGTGGCGCAGTCGTCAAACGTGGGTCCGACGTTGAGTACGAGTCGGTCGGCGCGGCGGACGGGATGCAAAAGGGCGTCCTCGTGAGCGACGCCGACGGCGCACCGAACTTCGCTATTCGGCGGTTCACCCTCGATGCGGGCGCGTCGGTGCCGAAACATACGAACGAGGTCGAACACGAGCAGTACGTCCTCTCGGGCGAGTACACCGTCGGCATCGGCGACGAGGAGTACGAGGTGTCGGCGGGCGACTCGCTTCTCATCCCGGCGGGTGTCGTCCACTGGTACCGAAACGAAGGGGCAGAGACCGGGTCGTTCCTCTGTGCGGTGCCGAACGGCGACGACAGCATCGAGTTGGTCGACGAGTAGTCGCATCGTCGCCGGGTGCGAGTGTCGATGCGGAGTGCGAGTGCGACAGCTAGCCACGACTCCACGGAGTCGAATCCCTGAAATACCCCGTTCTCGTACGATGCGACGTGTCTCAGCAGGTCGCCCGGGTCGACACGTTGTTTCTCCACGAGAGCGGTGGCCGCGACGACTTCACCGTCGTCGCCAACCGCGACGGCGAACGTCTCTTCCGTGGCCGACTCGGTCTCAAGGAGACGAACGCCGGCCCCCGTCCCGGGAAGTTCCGCATCGTCGACGGTTCCAGCGAAGAACCGCGGGACCCCGACCAGTTCGTCGAACTCGCGCGCCGGGCGTCGCGTATCCGCATCTCCGAGCAGACCTCCAGAACGGGTCGCTCCGAGCTTCAAGAGATGCTCGACGGCTACCAACTCGACGCGCTCGTCGTCCGGACCTGTCGGTTCTGCGCCGACGGCGGCCGCTACTCGCCTATCACCGAGGAGACGGCCATCAAGACCGAACGTGAGTCAATCTGTCCGGACTGTGCGATTCGGGAACTCGAACGCGAACTCTCGTTCAAAGGCAATCTGACCGGGGCCGCACAGGACCGCCTCGAAGAACTCCTCTTGGACGTACAGGACCTCGACCGTATCACGAATCTCCTGCAGGGGAACCTCGACCCCGACCTGACGAAGTTCGACGAAATCAGTGCGACTGTCGAAGACGTCGACCCCGTCCCGACGAACAGTCTGGACCTCCACCCCAATCTACAGGGAATGACCGAACAGCGGTTCGACACGCTCCTGCCGGTGCAGAGTCTCTCGGTCCGAAACGGCCTCTTCGACGGCGACGACCAACTCGTCGTCAGCGCGACGGCGACCGGAAAGACGCTCGTCGGTGAACTCGCCGGAGTGAACCGCGTTCTGGAGGGCAAAGGGAAACTACTGTTTCTGGTCCCGCTCGTCGCCCTCGCCAACCAGAAGTACGACGACTTCAAGGAGCGCTACGGCCACCTCGCCAACGTCACGATTCGAGTCGGTGCGTCGCGCATCAACGACGACGGCAACCGCTTCGACCCGAACGCCGACATCATCGTCGGCACTTACGAGGGTATCGACCACGCATTGCGGACGGGCAAGGACCTCGGCGACATCGGCAGCGTCGTCATCGACGAAGTTCACACGCTGAAAGAAGACGAGCGTGGTCACCGCCTCGACGGCCTCATCTCTCGGCTCAAATACTACTGTGAGAACCGAGCGGAGCGCCGCGAGAACTACGAGGGCGCGCAGTGGATTTACCTCTCTGCGACCGTCGGCAACCCCGAGTGGCTGGCGCGACGACTGAAGGCGACGCTCATCGAGTTCGAAGAGCGCCCCGTTCCCATAGAGCGCCACCTGACGTTCGCCGACGGTCAGGAGAAAGTGCGAATCGAGAACAAACTCGTCCGCCGCGAGTTCGACACCAAGTCCTCGAAAGGCTATCGCGGCCAAACCATCATCTTCACCAACTCGCGGCGGCGCTGTCACGAAATCTCCCGAAAACTGGAGTACGACGCCGCGCCGTACCACGCCGGGTTGGATTATCGCAGACGAAAGAAAGTCGAGCGGATGTTCGCCAATCAGGATTTGGCGGCCGTCGTCACGACGGCGGCGCTGGCGGCGGGCGTCGACTTTCCCGCCTCGCAGGTCGTCTTCGACTCGCTGGCGATGGGTATCGAGTGGCTTTCGGTACAGGAGTTCAGCCAGATGCTCGGCCGCGCCGGCCGGCCGGACTACCACGACAAAGGGAAGGTGTACATGCTGGTCGAACCCGACGCCGCCTACCACGGGTCGATGGAGATGAGCGAGGACGAAGTCGCGTTCATGCTCCTGAAAGGCGAGATGGAGGACGTTGCGACCATCTACGACGAGTCCGCCGCCGTCGAGGAGACGCTGGCGAACATCACCGTCGCCGGCAAGCGAGCCAAACGGCTGAACGACCGGATGCTCGGCGAGATTCCGACGAAACACGCGGTCGGCAAGTTGCTCGAATGGAACTTCATCGACGGCTTCGAGCCGACTCCCTTGGGCCGAGCGATTACCCGGCACTTCCTCGCGCCCGACGACGCGTTCCGCATTCTCGATGGGGTTCGCAACGGCCTCGACCCCTACGCCATCGTCGCCGAGATGGAACTCGCAGAGGACGACCTGTAACCCGAAGTCGCGCGCGAAACACCTACGACCGCCGCGCCGCCTTGCGAATACCGCATCCTTTTGCCAGCAGCGGCCGTCTGACTCCCCGTGGCAGCGATAACTCCGGGCATCGTCTTCGTCTCTCTCGTCATCCTCGTTGCGCTGGTGTTGTTTGCGACGGAGCCGGTTCCGGTCGACATCACTGCAATCGGGGTGATGGTGACGCTGATGCTCGTCACCCCGGTAACCGAGGCGCTCACCTCGATAGGGCTGCTCGCCGCACCGATACGGATGATTTCGGTCGAGCAGGGGCTGTCGGGCTTTGCGAGTCAGGCGACGTTGACCGTGCTGGCGATGTTCATCCTCAGCGAGGGCGTCCAACGGACGGGCGTCATCCAGATACTCGGCGCGAAAATCGCGGCCGTCACCCGCGAGAGCGAGGGTCGCCAACTCGGTGCCGTCGTCGGCGTCGTCGCCCCTATCTCGGGGTTCATCAACAACACCGCCGCTGTCGCTATCCTCCTGCCGATGGTGACCGACCTCGCCGAACGCGGCCGCAACTCGCCGTCGAAGCTGCTGTTACCGCTGTCGTACGCGTCGATGTTCGGCGGGACGCTCACGCTCATCGGGACCTCCACCAACATTCTCGCCAGCGACATCTCCGCACGTCTCGGTGTCGGCGCGTTCTCGATGTTCGAGTTCACCGGCTTGGGACTCGTCGTGACGCTCGTCGGCACCGTCTACTTGCTCACGGTCGGTCGGTATCTCACGCCGGCGCGCATCAGACCACAGTCGGACCTCACCGAGGAGTTCGAGATGGCCGAGTATCTGACCGAGGTGGTCGTTCGAGAGGACTCCCCGCTCGTCGACCAGCGGGTACAGGACGCGCTGGGCGAAACCGCACTCGACGTCGACCTGCTCCAACTGATTCGAGACGGCGAGGTGTTTCTCGAACCGCTGGGTCCGAAGGAGATTCAAGCGGGCGACGTGTTCGCCGTCCGAACCGACCGCGACACGCTGGTCGAACTGTTGGACGTCGAAGGTCTCGACCTCGTGCCGGTTCGCGTCGACGAGGAGACGCTGGAAGCCGGCGAGTCGGGGCAGAACCTCGTCGAAGTCGTCGTCGCTCCACAGTCGGCGCTCGTCGGCGAGTCGCTCTCCTCTATCGGCTTCCGACAGCGCTACGACGCCACCGTGTTGGCGCTGCGGCGCGGCGGCGAACTCATCCGTCGGCGGATGGACAACGTCCCGCTACAGGTCGGTGACACGCTGCTCGTGCAGGCGACGACCGACAGCATCGAGCGACTCGACCAGAACCGCGACTTCATCGTCGCCCAAGAGATACAGCGACGCGATTTCCGCGAGTCGAAGATACCCGTCGCCGTCGGTATCGTCGCGCTGGTCGTTCTCGTAGCCGCGTTGACGCCCATCGAAATCGTGGTCGCGGCGCTGGCGGGCGCGCTGGCGATGGTGGCGACGCGGTGTCTGAAGCCGACCGAGATTTACGATGCCGTCCAGTGGGACGTCATCTTCCTCTTGGCGGGCGTCATTCCGCTCGGCATCGCCATGCAGGAGACGGGTGCAGACCAGTTGCTCGCCGATGGCGTCGTCGCCAGCGCCAGCGCACTTCCGATGCTGGGAGTGCTCGGACTGTTCTACGTCGTCACGGCGCTTCTGACGAACGTCGTCTCGAACAACGCGAGCGTCGTGCTCATGGTTCCGGTGGCGGTGGAGGCGGCGACCCAAATCGGGGCGAACCCCTTCTCGTTCGTCATCGCGGTGACGTTCGCCGCGTCGACGGCGTTTATGACACCCGTCGGCTATCAGACGAACCTGTTCGTCTACGGCCCGGGCGGCTACAAGTTCACCGACTACGTGCGCGTGGGTGCGCCGCTACAGTTGGTGTTCGCCGTCGTCACGACACTCGGTATCACGGTATTCTTCCCCGTGACGGGGTGAGACACGAGAAACGAGGAACGAAACGCTTTACACTGGAACGCGATTCTGTACTGATGCGGGACCATGGGTTAGCCTGGTATACTTCGGGCCTTGGGTGCCCGTGACCCCGGTTCAAATCCGGGTGGTCTCACTCCACCGTTTTACTTCGTCGGGTCGCGCTACGCGCGACCGCTCTCCGCGGGCGACACATGAGTCGTCCGCGGGGAAGCGAGACGGCGGTGCCGTCTCGCCCTCCTCGCAAAAATCTGTGTTCGTGAACGCAGTGAACGAACGCTCGGGAGAGCAACGCTCTCCCGGTGGACCAAAAAGAGCCGCGACGAGCGAAGCGAGTCGCGGTACAGTACAGTGATACAGCTCCGCGAGGAAAATACAGATTCTACGCCGCGCAGTTGTTCGCGCCCGTCTCCAGCATCTCCGCCTCGCGGTCGCTTCCCACCGACTCCACGCCGCGATTCAATCCGATAATCGTCTCGTAGTTGTCCGGCTTTTCCGGCGTGTTTTCGACCATCCGTTCGACGAACGCCTCGCGTTCCAACCCGGCGAGCGAGAGCGACTCACGAACCTGCGAGAGCGACGCCGCGACGGCCTCACCGGGCGACCCGTGGGCGAAACGGCCGTCGTTCGTCACGGTCACGTGACCCGGTAGAACCGTCAGTTCCTCCGGGAGCGCCAGCAGTGTCTCGTGAAGCGTGTCGTACGCCATCTCCGCGCCTTTCGCCGCGTCGTCGTCGCCGAGCTCCAGTTCGGTGCGCCCCAGCGAGTCCAAGAAGAGCGCGTCGCCGGTGAGCACCGCCTCGTCGCCGACGCGGTACACCATCATCTCGGAGGTGTGGCCGGGCGCGTGCAGTGCCGTCACGTCGAGGTCGCCGAGCGAGACGGCGTCGCCGTCGCCGAGCGGTTCGAACGCGAAGTCGAGGTCTCGCTCCGTCGCTCTTTCGCCGAGGTGGTACGGTACGTTCAGCGCCTCGGCGAGCGCTCGCCCGCCGGAGACGTGGTCGGCGTGGACGTGAGTGTCGAGGACGTGCGTAACCTCCAAACCGAGTTCGGCGGCGGTGACGACGTACTGGTCGGTGTGTTGGGTCGCGTCGACGACGACGGCTTCTCCGGCAGTTTTCGACCCGACGAGATAGCTCAGACAGCCTTTGCCCCGGCGCTGGAACTGGACGACGACGATGTCCTCGTCGTCGGTGTCGACGGAGACGCGTTCGTACAGCGCGTTCCAGTCGCGCATGCCGCCTTTGACGACCGACACGTCGTCGTAGCCGTTCGCGTCGAGTTCCGCCGCCAACGTCGTCGACGTCGCACCTTTCCCACAGATTGTGAGGATGGGTTTGTCGCCTGCCCAGTCGTCGATTTGCGCTCGGCTGTCGTCGTCGAGCGTCTCCGTCGGGCCGAAGGGGAGATTTTTCGCGTCGGTGACGTGCCACGACTCGTAGCTCTCCTCGGGTCGGGTGTCGACCAGCAGGTAGTCGTCGCCGTCGTCCTGCTTTTCGGCCAACTCGCGGGCGGTAATCTGGGTAAACATGACTCCGTAGTCGTGTATGGTCTTGTGACTTTTAATCATTACTACCGTCGCGGCGGACCGACACGACGGGTATCACTTTCGCTCCAAGGCGATACTTCTTACAGGGGGAGGGTCTAAGCGTGTGTCAATGGCGCAGGCATCGAATCAGGAGTTGACCGAGCGGTTCATCCAGTTCTACCGCAACTACTACCGGGACCGCATCGGCCGACTCGCCCAGAACTACCCCAACGAGCAACGCTCGCTCTTCATCGACTACGACGACCTCTATCGGTTCGACCCGGACCTCGCCGACGACTACCAGTCGCACCCAGAGCAGATGCAGGAGTACGCCGAGGAAGCCCTCCGCCTCTACGACCTCCCTGCGGACGTCAGTCTCGGACAGGCACACGTCCGTCTCAACGACCTCCCCGAGAGCATCGCGATTCGCGGCATTCGCGTCCACGACGACCACGTCGGGAAGATGGTGAGCATCCAAGGAATCGTCCGGAAAGCGACCGACGTCCGCCCGAAGGTGACGCAAGCGGCGTTCGAGTGCCAACGCTGCGGTACGATGGCGTACATCCCGCAGTCCGACGGCAGCTTTCAGGAACCGCACGAGTGCCAGGGCTGTGAACGACAGGGTCCGTTCATGGTCAACTTCGACGAGTCGGAGTTCATCGACTCACAGAAACTCCGTGTCCAAGAAAGTCCCGAGGGCCTTCGCGGCGGCGAGACGCCCCAGAGCATCGACATCAACGTCGAAGACGACATCACGGGAAAGGTGACCGCCGGCGACCACGTCACCATCGTGGGCGTACTCCATATCGAACAGATGAAAAACGGCCAGGAGAAGTCACCCATCTTCGACCTCTACATGGACGGCGTCTCGGTGACCATCGAGGACGAGGAGTTCGAAGACATGGACATCACCGACGAGGACAAAGAGGAGATAATCGAACTCTCGGCACATCCGAACATCTACGACGAGATGGTCGCCTCCGTCGCGCCCGCCATCTACGGCTACGACAAGGAGAAACTCGCCATGATTCTCCAACTGTTCTCGGGCGTCACCAAACATCTCCCCGACGGCTCTCGCATCCGCGGCGACCTCCACATGCTGCTCATCGGTGACCCCGGTACCGGGAAGTCGCAGATGCTCTCGTACATCCAGAACATCGCGCCTCGGTCGGTCTATACGTCGGGGAAGGGTTCGTCTTCTGCGGGTCTGACCGCCGCCGCCGTCCGCGACGACTTCGGCGACGGCCAGCAGTGGTCGCTCGAAGCCGGTGCGCTCGTACTCGCGGACAAAGGTATCGCGGCGGTGGACGAGTTGGACAAGATGCGCCCCGAGGACCGCTCGGCGATGCACGAGGCGCTCGAACAGCAGAAGATTTCGGTGTCGAAAGCCGGCATCAACGCAACCCTCAAATCCAGGTGTTCGCTGCTCGGCGCGGCGAATCCCAAATATGGGAGATTCGACCAGTACGAACCCATCGGCGAACAGATAAACCTCGAACCGGCGCTCATCTCGCGGTTCGACCTCATCTTCACGGTCACCGACCAACCCGACCCCGACCACGACGGCAAACTCGCCGACCACATCCTGCGGACGAACTACGCCGGCGAACTGAACACCCAGCGGACGAACCTCACGACGTCGAACTTCACCCAACAGGAAGTCGACGACGTGACCGAGGAAGTCGCGCCGGCTATCGAGGCCGACCTGCTTCGGAAGTACATCGCGTACGCGAAACGCAACTGCTTCCCGACGATGACCGACGAGGCGATGGCGACGATTCGAGAGTTCTACGTCGACCTGCGGTCGAAAGGCGCCGACGAGGACGCCCCCGTTCCAGTCACCGCCCGGAAACTCGAAGCGTTGGTCCGTCTCGCGGAGGCGAGTGCACGAATCCGCCTCTCCGACACCGTCGACGAGGAGGACGCCGAACGCGCCGTCGACCTCGCACGCTCGACGCTACAGGACATCGGTGTCGACCCCGAGACGGGTCAGTTCGACGCCGACGTCGTCGAGACCGGCCAGTCGAAGACCCAACGCGACCGGAAGATGAACCTCCGCAAACTCATCGGCGACATCGAAGACGAGTACGACGGCGGCGCGCCGGTGGAGGTCATCCTCGAAGCGGCCGAAGAGCAACTCGGCATCGGCGAACAGAAGGCCGAAAAGGAGATAGAGGGCCTCAAACGCAAGGGCGAACTGTACGAACCGACACAGGGCCACCTCCGGACGACGTAGGATGGACCGAATCTCCGCACTCCGCAACGTCGAGGAGGCGCTTCGGGCGTTCGAGGAGGGCGATGTCGACCTCGCAACGGCCGAACGTCGGGTCGTCGCCGTGCTCCGGACCTACGCCACCGAGTTCGAAGCCGACGGTCTGTCGGCGTACCGCGCCCGCGGCGACGACAGAGCGGACGGCCTCGTCGTCGTCGCCGACTCCGAACGCGAGGCCGAGCAACGAATTCGGACGCTTCTGGACGACGACGGGGCGCTGTCGTTCGAGGTCGTCGGAGTCGAACAGCGAACCTGAACGCCTCCTCTGGTCGATGGAGCGGGGTGGGGGACCGATGCGCAAACACTTTAGTCCGGCCCTGTGATACATCAAAAAGACAACGTGAGGGAGGCACTCAGTCGTGACAGGTGAGAAAAACACTCTGGAGACCGTGTTCGACGAGGCGTCGAGCATCCTCCTCTTAGCCCCGTCGCTCGGTGAAGGTGAGAGCGACACGTGCATCGAGCTGTTACACCCCGACAACAGCGACAAGAACGCGTTGTGGGTGTCGTACACGAAGTCGCCGGACGCGCAACTGCGTCGGTGGCGAACCCACAGCGACCACGCGCCGGCGAACGTCGGGGTCGTCAGCGTCGGCGACTCGATGCGCTCTGTCGGCACCGCGAGTCCGCAAGGCGGTGCAGCACAGGAACTCGACGCGGGAGTCAAGACGGTCACCAACCCGAACGACCTCACCGGCCTCGGAATCAACATCACCGAGCATCTGAGTCGCTGGCAGGACAACGGCAACCGCACCGTCGTCTGCGTCGACTCGTTGACGGCGATGCTGCAGTACGTCGAACTCCAGACGGCCTACGAGTTCCTTCACGTACTCACCGGCCGCCTCTACGCGTCCGACGCCGTCGCCCACTTCCACATGGACCCCGGCGCACACGACGACCAGACCGTCGAGAGCATCGCGTCGCTCTGTGACGCCGTCGTCGAACTCCGTGATGACGAGCGCCGCATCAGGTGTCGCTGACTCCGAAGGTTTTAATTTTAGAACGGATACAGCTGTATCCGTGCTGTTGGTCGTCACGTACTCACAGGCCGCGCGAGCGACGCTCCGAAACGTCTGCGGAAGCCACGAGACGGCCGTCGTCAGGCGGTTCGGACGCGCGGCGCTGTTTGCAGCGACCGAGTTAGGGGCGTTTCTCGCGCTTCGAATGCGGGAGAAACACGGCGGCGACGTCCAACTCTCACAGACCGAACCGTTCAACGAGTTCGCCGAGGTGAAAGAGGAGATACGTGAGGCGGCGACTGCGTACGAGACCCGCGACTCACCGAGTACGCCGTACACGAAGTTCGTGGTAGGAACCGACCATCCGACTCCCGAGCAGATGCGCGGGCGGGAGCTGTGAGCACCGTCACCGTCCACGTCGGAACGAGAACGTATCGAGGGAGCGGAATCGACCTCAGTGTGGAAGGACTCGCGCCGATGGCAGTGTACGAAGCCGTCGTTGCGGAGACGACTGGAGGCGCGGAAACGGTAGGGGAGACAGCAGGTCGGGTCGTCGTCGAGAGTCCAAACCCGAACACGGGCTACGAGACGCTGTGGCGCATCTGTGAGAAATCCACGAACTCGCTTCTACATTCGCTGGCGGCGGCGGCGCGCTCTCGCGGGCGGACCGCGCCCGAAGACGACGAACGAGTCAACGTCGAGGCGACGCTCGGGTCGCTCGACGTACCGACAGTCGAGATGACAGCGGTCCGTCGTCGCGTCGCCGACGCGGGCGCGGACGAAGCCCGTCTCGGAGAACGCGTCGCCGAACTACGGGGTAGACTCCAAGCCCGGCGTGAGACGGACGAAAGCACCGAGGGCGTCGGCGACGTTCGACAGGAACTCTCGGAGACAGTCGCACGGCTCACCGAAGTCGAAACGGAGCGAATCGCCGCCGAACAGGCGCTCGAACGGGCCGAACGCGAGGCGGCCGACGCACGAGACGCTCGGGAACGACGACTCCGACTCGAAGACCGAGCGGCGAATCTCGCACGGGCAGCCCGTCGTCGCCTCGCAGAGGGCGTGTACGACGAGTTCGCGTCCGCGTTGCGGTCGGTGCCCGGCGAGGCGGACGCGGGCGCGGGGCCGCAGGCGTTTCGTGGCGACCCGGTGACCGCCCGCCTCGCTGCGGTTCGCGTCGCCGACCTCGACGCCCCCGTGGTTCTGAGCGTCGACCGGTTCGACGACGCCGACGCGGCCGCGGACGCACTCGACACGCCCGTCGTCCGAGTTTAAATACGGGAACGCGGCAGGTCAGGGTATGGAGCTCTCTTGGAGCGTCGACCACGCCGACGGCGTCTCGTTCGTCACCGTGCGAACAACGAACGAAACGGCCGTCGACCAGCGTATTCGTGTCGAGAATCGATTGGAGGGACCGGTGTTGCCGCCGCGGCGAGCAGGCGTTCCCGAAGACGGGTGGGACGCCGAAGGTTACGAGGCGGTCGTTAGCGCTGGAGAGACCGTGAGTCTCGGCTACGCCTGTCCGGGCGAGACCGGTGCGGACAATGTCGACGCCGACAGCCCACCCGTGGAACTCGTTTCGGTCGAAAGACCGGCTTCGGAAGCCGAGGTGAGTGAGAACCCGACCGCCGAGCACGCGCTCAGGAAGTGTGGGACCGCGCGCCCGCCACGGGACGCGGTCGGTCGCGTCGTCTCGGGCGACGATAACGGCGGAGGCGAGGGAGACGGTATGACCGACCGAGACAACGAGGACAGCGACAGCGACGGCAGAACCGACGTTCGAGCAGGAGCAACCGAAACCGCGGGAGCGACCGAGACAGCCGAGATACCCGAAGCGGTCGACGAGTGGTTTGGCGACGTTCGAGAGCGCGTCGAGGACGCCGAGACCCTCACCGACGCCTCCGTCGGCGAAGCGACGACCGTACTGGCAGAGCGCGGCGGGCTGGCGGCGGTCGAACGACTGCCCTCGTGTCTCGACGGCGACGCAGCGACGCTCCGAGCGGTCGCTCGCCGAGCGGAGCGACTCGCCGAGCGTGCCGAATCGACGGACGTGCCCCTCGACGCACTTCGGGGGATAGCGTGATTCTCGCCGTTGTCGGGGGGAAGGGTGGCGTCGGCAAGTCGACGGTAGCGTACAACCTCACCGCGGCACTCGACGAGGGAGAGTCCGGAAGACAGAGCGTCGTCGTCGACGCCGACCTCGGGATGGCGGACCTCCCAGTAAAGCGAGGCCCGGACCTCCACGACGTACTGGCCGGGCGTGCTGGACCGCTGGAGGCAGTGCGACCCGGTCCGGTCGACGTGCTCGCTTGCGGCCGGTCACTGGCGGGGGCACGAGCGGCGGACCTCGGTTCACTGTCGGCGGCGCTCGAACGGGTTGAGCGCGAGTACGGAACCGTCGTCGTCGACTGCCCCGCAGGGATGCGCGCGGACGTCGGCGTTCCACTGGCGCTGGCAGATGCGTGTGTCGTCGTCGCCTCGCCGAAACCGTTCGCGCTCGCCGACGCGGTTCGAAGCCGAGAACTCGCCCGGGAACTGGACGCGGGCCTCGCCGGCGTGGTGTTGAACCGCGTCGTCGACGACGCTCCCGAAGAAGCCGTCGGGCGGGCGCTGGGTGCGCCGGCCGAGACCGTTCGCGCAGACCCGCGAGTCGGCAACTCCGTCGGAGAGGAGCGTCCGGTCGTCGCCGCCGCTCCCGACACCGAGGCGGCGGCAGCGTTCCAGCACATCGCGTCTGCGGTTCGCGCCTGCGAGCGTTAAGAGAGAGAAGAAAACGTCGTTCAGTCGCGCAGGTCGTAGTAGGTGCTGCGGAGCGTAACAGGGGTGACGCCCGCGACGTCGGCGGCCTCTTTCTGGGTGAGTTTCACGTCGAGTTCGCGCGCCGCGGTGTAGAGACACGCGGCGGCGACGCCGCTCGGGTTCCGGCCCGCTGCGAGGCCGCTGTCGTGGCTCTCGGCGGCGAGTTCGCGGGCGCGGCGTTCGACCGACGACGCCAAGTCGAGTTCGCTCGCAAAGCGCGGCACGTACTCGGTGGGCGAGATAGGACCCACAGGAAGACCGAGGTCGCGGTTGAGCGCGTCGTACGCCGCGCCGTGTTCGTTCTCCGTCGCGCGGGAGACGGCGAGTACTTCGTCGACGGTCCGGGAGACGCCGGCGACGCGACAGGCGGCGTACACACACGCCGAGGAGAACCCTTCGAGCGAGCGCCCGCGCAGCAGGTTCTCGTTCTGTGCGGAGCGAAGCAGCGAACAGGCGTGGTCGCGCACGCGGTCCGGCAGCGACAGCGCCCCCGTCAGTCGGCGAATTTCGGTGAAGGCGTACACCTGATTCCGCTCGCGTTTCGAGGAAATCCGCGCACGGTTGTGCTGGCGGCGCATCCGCGCCAGTCGGCGGCGTTTTCGACCTTTGATTCGGCTCGACCGACCGATTTCCGTCGAGAGGCCGCGGTCGTGGCGCGAACGCGTCAGCGGCGCGCCGGTCCGCTCGGGGTTCGTGTCGTCGTCCGCGAACGACCGCCACTCGGGGCCGTGGTCGATGTGGTCGGCGGCGACCACCAGACCGCAACTCGCACACACCGTCTCGCTGCTGTTCGTTCGGAGTCGGCCGTCGCATTCGGGGCAACCGGTCGCTTGTGACTTGCTCATACTCGAAACTCGGTCCCGATGGAGTATTTAAACACGGGAGAAATCGGCGGAAATCGGGGTAAGACGGTCGGGAGAACGTATCGGTCACCGATACGTTACACACTCAAATTTATTGAATACTCTTCCTTGTCGATAACTTTTAGTGTGAAGCGGCGGCACCTGTCGCCAGAATGGGATTGGCCGACATCGCGGCGGGCATCGAAGTCACCGCCGAACAGGAGACGCGAGGCGTCCCCACCGTCGACGACACCGGCGTGGACCTCCGGGAACGGTTCGACGCGCACGCCGAATCGCTTCCGTGTGACCCCGACGCGGCAGCGACAGTGTTCGACGCGTACGCGGGCGGGGCGAGCGTCGGCGAGAGCGCGCACGCGGGAGGCGTCGCACCGATGACTGCGGCGAAGGCGCTCCATCGCTGCGGCGTGACTGGCGTGACGCCGCTGGGGCCCACGGCGCGCGACATTCTCCGGGATTGGCTCGCCGGAGAGCTGTCTCGAACCGAGGCGCTGACGCTCACCGGCGCGTCGAAGACGGAGTTCGCACTCGCGGCGTACGTCGAGACGCACGACCAAATCGAGGAACTGGCGGACGCGACGGCGGGTGAACTGACGCCCGGGACGAACGCGACTGTCGCAAAGCGCGACGCGCTGGCGGAGACGATGAGCGACGTGAGCGAGTTCTTCTGAACTGTTCGCGCGACGACAATAGTTATGAGCGCACCCGACCGATAGGAAGCAGATGCATCGGAACGAGAACGAATGGTGGCTGTCGTCTCTACTCGACAGCGCGTTGTTCAGCGAGCCATCGGGAGGGCTCAACGCGTCGGTCCAGTTCGTCGCCGCGCTGCTATTCACGGGGATGTACGTTTACTTCGACGTTCTACTCGGTAGTCCTTCCAGTCATCTGCTATTCCTTGCCACCGCTGCTGGCCTGTCCGGCCTTGCAGAATCCCTCCCGAAAGAACGCCGACGGACCGCAGGCGTGTTGCGTATAGCGGGAATCTCTGTTGCACTCGCACTGATAGTTCTCGTATGGGTGGCGCCCGAGTTCGTCATCGGTCCGTAGTCGCCTCCGTCGAGTTGTCCACGCGACGAGACGTCTCGATAACGTGGCCTCGCTACTACTTCGTCAATCGCCGAAGCGACGACGGGAGGAACCCATCGACACTGTCGAGAACGCTCTTCTCTTCGAATTCGAGGTCGAGTTTCGTCGTCACCGTCGTCTCCGCGGCGTGAGCGACCGTCGGCGCGAACTCCCCGGAGGTGGCGAGCGACGCCGGGAAGGGCGCGTCGGTGGCGGGGACGAACGCGTCGGCGGCGTCGAACCGGCCGCGAGTGGCGAGCGTCGCGTGGCTCTCGATGCCGAGGTCGGCGAGTCGGTCACGGATACGGCGGTTCGCTTCCACGCCGCGGTCGGTCGCGGGCGTGACCGTGACGACGCGTTGGGCGGCGTCGGCGGCCGCGATAGCTTGGTTCGCGGCGACCGGCGGCACGTCGAGGAGGACGTGGTCGAACGTCTCGCTGGCTTCGGCGACACGCGTCTCGAACCGGCGGGCGGCCTCGGCGGTCTTCGCACGGGCGAGTCGCTCGAAGGGCGCGCTGGCGGGGGCACAGGCGACGCGCCCGGCGGTGTCATCGAGAAGCGGAAAGTCGACGAGTGCCGCGTCGAGCGGCGTCTCCGGTTCGACCAACAGCGTCGTCATGTCGGTGTCGAGTCGGCCGTCGGCGTAGTCGGCCAACCCCTGCGTCGCAAAGGCGGCGTCGAGAATCGCCACGTCGCGCCCGTCGTTTGCGAGCGTCGCCGCCAGTTCGAGCGCCGTCCGCGTCGTCCCCGCGCCGCCGGTCGCTCCGACGAGCGCAGCGCAGACCGTATCAGACATACGCCGAGTTGGTACCGCTATCCGGCTAAAAATCTATGGTTTTCTGAACAGTTCAGCGTGGAGTGTTCTCTCGGCTTCGGCTTCGAGACGCTCACTCGGCGATGTCGTCGGCGATATCGTCGAGTTCGTCGTCCGAGAGGTCCGGTCGCTCGCCCGCGACGGCGTGAATCGGGCCGCCGCCGTCGCCCTCGAAACGCGGTACGAGGTGGACGTGGACGTGTGGCACCTCCTGTCCCGCGGCACTGCCGTCGTTGATACCGACGGTGACCGCGTCGGCGTCGACGGCCGACTCTACGCGCGGGGTGAGTTCGTGAACCGCCGCGAAGAGTTCGGACGCCTCCGCTCCCGAGAGGTCGTCGAGTCGCTCGGCGTGTTCTTTCGGGACGACGAGCGTGTGCCCCGCCGAGAGCGGGTTCGCGTCGAGAAACGCCAGTACCTCGTCTGTCTCGTAGACGGTGCGTCCGGGAATGTCGCCCGCGACGATTTTGCAGAAGATACAGTCGTCGGCCATGGTGTGAGCGTCTCTCGCCGTCGGCAAGAAAGTTCGGACGAACGGTCTCAGGGGTGAAACGGCAAACCACTCAAGGCAACTGTGCGGCTATCGCGTCGCGGTACTCTGCTTGCGAGTAGCCTAGCCGCGAGAGCCACACCTCCTGATACGACGGGTGCAGAAGCGGGAGAACACGGACGCCGAGTGTGTCGGAGTCGAACGGTTCGAGCACCCGATCGAGAAACCCACCGACCGACTCGTCGTCGAACGCGAGCAGCGTCGCCGTCGCGTGTTTACCCGTCGTGACGACGAGTTCCGGCGACACCTGTTCGAGTTCGGTTTCGAGGTGGAGGCGGCAGTTCTGTCGTTCTTGGCGTGTTGGCTCGCGGTTCGAGCCATCGTCGCCCTCGGGAAAACAGTTCACCGCGTTCGTGTAGTACGTCCGGTCGGCGTAGCCGAGCGACTCGAACAGCGAGCGGACGCGGCGGCCCGAGTGTTTGGAGGTGTAGGCGAACCCGGTGTGATTGCCACCTCTCCACGTCTCCGCGTCGGGGTCGCCCGCGCCGGGTGCTTCGCCGACGACTACCACGTCGGCGTCCATCGGACCGTTGCCCCACGAGATACACGTCCGCGACTCGACGAGCGCCGAACAGCGCGCACAGTTCGGTTCGAGGACGTTCTTCTCGGCTTCGTCCGGATGAGTCGGCATTGCTTGTGAGACTCGGGGCGGGCAGTGGACCGCTCAGCGGTCGCGGCGGTGGTCTTCTAGCTCTCGGGCCTGTTCGTCGATTTTCGAGAGTTCGCGGACGACTTCGTCGTCGCGTCCGCCGTGTGCGGTCCGGACGGAGAGGTCCAGCGGCGAAGGGACGAATCGGGCGTTCTCGGCGTCGTCTTCGTCGTCGGCGCGGCCGACGAGCGCGAGAAACACCTCCCAGAGGCTACGAACCATACGTGCAGTTCACGTCCGGGAGTTGATAGCTGTTCGTGCCGGATGGAGGTGTGTCCAGAGTGTATCGCCGGGCCGACGCGTTACTCCGTCAGCGGGAGGGCGATGCCGAAGACGAACGGCGAGAGCAACGCGATAGCGATGCCGATGATTTCCATGTCGAGAAACAGCGTGTCTTGCCATCCGGGGAGCGTGCCGAAGGCAGCGTGTCCGACGAGTTCGGCGACTGCGCCGACGGCGAACAGCGTGACGCCGAAGAGGAACGCAGATTTCGTCAGACGAGGGTAGTCTATGTTGCCGTATCGGCCGGTCATACACTCGCTCTACGAGCGACCCGAAAAACCGTTTCGTTCTCGTTTCTCGGAGCGAAAGAGTGAGGTAGGAGAGAAACTGAAGGAGAGGAGATGCTCGAATCACTCCTCGAACTGCTGCCGGAGTTCGTCTCCGTGCTGTTCTTCGCGGGCGGGGCCGCCGCGCTCTCCACGCTCGGCGTCTACATCGAACAGCTCGCATTCGAAACGTTGGCCACCGGCGAAACCGTACTGGCGCTGTGGCTCGCCGTCATCGGCCTGATGGCCTTCTACTTCGGTCCGTACCTGATGGGCTTCACCGAGGCGCTGCCGCGGAGTAGACGGCTACTCGCTCACCTGACCGAATAATCGAAATCCACTCAGAGCGCGTCGGCGACGACCGACGCCGCGCTGACCGCACTCACTTCTCGTTCGACCGTATCCGTCCCGTACACCGCTTCGATGCCCGCAGCGGCGAGTTTCGTCCGCGCGTTGCCGGTGAGCACCGGGTGGACGCAGGTGGCGAAGACGTTGTTCGCGCCGCCGTCCGCGAGTGCGCCGACCGCCTCGCTCATCGTCGACCCGGTGGCGATGATGTCGTCGACGACGACGACGTCCCGACCGGTGACCGACGCGTCGCTCGGTTCGACGCTCACCTCGCCGGTGTCGTAGTCGCGCGTCTTCTCGAAGTAGTCGGTGTCGCCTGCACCGTACACGTCGCGGACCTCCTCGGCGAGGTCTTCGGCGCTGGCGTCCGGGCCGAGAAACAGCGGTTCTCGGAGGTCGTCGGGCAGCGGGTCGGCCAAGAGAGAGGAAGCGTCGACCGTCTCGCAAGGCACGTCGAAGAAATCGGCGACGCGCTCCTCGTGGGGTGTGACGAGCACGACGCGGTCGGCCCCGGAACTGACCGCGCGGGCGACGGCGCGCGCCGAAATCGGCTGGCCCGACTTGAACGCGCTGTCCTGACGACTGTAGCCCATGTACGGCAGAACGGTGACGATTTCCTCTGCACCCGCCTCGCGGGCGGCGTCCTGCAACTGGAGCAGTTCGAGATGTGCATCCGAAGAAGTGGTCGTGCAGACGACGACGGCTCGGTCGTCGTCGAAGTCGGGAATCGACGCGAGCAGTTCGCCGTCGGGGAAGCGGTCGTACTCGGCGACGGCCAGCGACTCGCCCGTCTCGGCGGCGAGGGCGGCCGACAACGCCTGCGAAGTCGAACCGGAGACAATCATATCTCGCTCTCCTCGTCCCGGCCTAAACCCGTTTTCGTTACCGGCGCGCCAGCAGCGTCTCTCGGTTCACTCCTCGATGAAGCGAACGCCGACACCGGCGATGCCGTCGAGACCGAGCGTCTGCGAGCGCCAGCCGTCGCCGGCGTCCATCAGGAGCGTGCCTGCCTCGGTGACGGCGTACGTCGCCGGTCCGTGGACGACGCCGACGAGCGGTTCGTCGACCGGCACGTCGAGCGTCTCCCACTCGTCGTCGTCGGTGCGGGCGTAGACGCGGCCGTCGCCGACGGCGTGCGCGCGACGGCCGTCGCTGGCGACGACCCGAAACGACCCCGAGAGTACGTCCATCCAGCCGTTACCGAGCGCGTACAGTCCCGACCCGGTCGCTGCGAGGGGGACGCCCGAAGCCGACACGTCGCGCGCGTCGTCGAGGCCGACGTGTGAGAGCGCGTCGCCGTCGACACGGTGGACGCCGTCGGCGGCGGCGACGAGCGACCCGTCGATGGCCCGCGGGTGGTCGACTTCTCCGAGCGTCGTCCACGCGTCCGAGTTCTCGTCGGTATCGGCCGCGTCGATGGCTCGCCGAGCGACGCGTCCGGACTCGTCTGCCGCCAGCAGGTCGTCGCCGTCGAAACCGACGGCCACCGCCGACCCGAAGCCCGCGTTCTCGAACCCCTCCCCCTCGCCTCTGTCGAGGAGAACGCGCTCGTCGGTGGCGACGGCGATGTGTCCGGCCGCGCTCGCAACGTCGAGCGCCGTGCATCGGTGGTCGATTCCGAACCCACCGATTCGGTCGTCGGAGACGTCGACGACGACGACGCCGAGCGCTGCGGCGACGAACAGCTCCGCCTTGCCGGTTTTGTCGGCGTAGACCCGCTTTTCGTCGATAGTTGGCATACGTCCGTAGTCGGGAGGGGGGTGCGAAAACGTTCCGTCTCGAAACTGACCAGTCGTTCGGAGTTTAAACCCACACCATTGAAGAGAACTGAACCGTTCCACACAACTGAATAGTGAGACAATAACATGCATGGCATGCCCGCTGTGAAACCACCTCCCCATCAAGAAGACGTGTCTCAGAAAGTACTCCTCATCTGCAAACACTGCGAGCGAGCGCTGCCCGGCGAGAAACGCGACGACGGAACGCTTCGACCCTATGGTGTGAGGTACTGTCCCGACTGTCAGCGCGCGGATTTCGAGGTGCGGGGCCTCGGCGACTCCTGACCGGCGGGTCGCCACGAACTCCGGCCCACGTCGACTCAGAGAAACTCACGGACGTCGGAGTACCACATGTCGTGGTGGTCGACGAGTTCGAGTGCATCGGCGATATCGACCGCGAGCGCGTGCCAACAGCGTTGCTCGGGGTCGTCGGGGTCGAGATTGTACGAACTGTCTTTGCAGGTGCAACTGCCCTCCTCGACGACGTACTCCTCGGCGTAGCCGACGACGACGGTGAAATCCCGGTAGCGTTTGACGCGACGCTCGGAGACGGCTTCGATGGCCTGCGTCGCGCGCGTGCCGTGCGCGGAGACGAGCGTCTCGACTACCGGTCCGGTCAGTTTTCCGGCGTCCGCGAGTGCGGCCTGCCAGTCGTCGTCGCCGTCGTCGCTGTCGCCACCGTCGACACCGTTCACGACGCCGGGTTCTCGGGGACCCCACAAAACCGGTTCGATGCGGGCGGCGGATTCGAGTGCCGAGTTCGGAGCAACCGTTATCAGTGGTAGCTGTGTGGTCCGAAGCGATGTCAGCGATGTCGACGATGACGGACCCACCACCGTTCCCTTCCGAACTGGAACTGCTCGTCTCTGGCGTCCTCGTCGTGACGGCACTCCTGTGGATAGGCGTCCGGTACGTCGGCGACGACCCCACAGAACGAGTCGAACAGGCGTCGAACGCCGCCGTCCGGTCCGCCGCGATGGCTGTCGCGGCAGTCGTCGCGCTTCGACTTCTGTCGCTGTGAGTCTCGAAACCCGACGCCACTGGACCGCGTCACTTTTCGCCGCCGGTGGGCGAGTCGGGGTATGCAGATTCACGAGGGCGGCGTCGACATCGACGTCGCCGACTCCCGCGACGGGGCCAGCGAGGGCGCGGGCGACAGCGTGTTCTTCAACCCGACACAGGAACTGAACCGCGACGTGACCGTGGCGACGCTTCGGGCGTACAAGGAACGAGAGCCACGCGCGGAGACGTATCTCGACGCGATGACCGCCAGCGGGATTCGGGCGGTTCGCGCCGCCGCCGACGGATGGCGCGTCACCGGCGCGGATATCGATTCGGAGGCCGTCGAACTCGCGCGCTCGAATATAGAGCGCAACGGACTGGAGGGAGAAATTCTCGAACAGAACGTCAACGAACTGCTCTACGGGGACCGCGAGGTGTACGACGTCGTCGACGTCGACCCGTTCGGCACGCCCATCCCCTTCGCGGACGCGGCGCTGTCGAACGCGCGGAACATGGTTTGCGTCACCGCTACCGACACCGCGCCGCTCTGTGGAGCCCACCAGAACAGCGGGATTCGGAAGTACTCGACGCTCCCGCAGAACACCGACTTCCACGCCGAGATGGGGCTTCGCGTGCTCCTGTCGGCGCTGATTCGGACCGCCGCGCGCTACGACATCGCCGCGAAACCGGTTCTCTCGCACGTCTCCAGACATTACGCGCGGACGTATCTCGAACTCGACCACCGCGCGACCAGCGCCGACGCGCTCGTCGAACAACTGGGCTACGTCCACAGTTGCGAGGACTGTCTCACCCGAACCCACGAGTTCGGTCTGCTGTCGCACCCGCCCGAGACGTGTCCGCACTGCGACGGCAACCGACTGCTGTCTGCGGGGCCGATATGGCTCGGTCCGACGGCCGAAAGCGAGTTCGCCCGGTCGGTTCGCTCGCACCTCGACGACGAAATGGGGACGAAAAAGCGCGCGTCGCGGATGCTGTCGACCATCGCCGACGAACTCGACGAACCGACCCACTACGACCAACACCGCCTCTGCAAGCAGTGGAACCGCTCGGCGAACGCGATGGACGAGTTCCTCTCGGACCTCCGGGATGCGGGATACGAGGCGTCACAGGCACACTACAGCGGTACTGCGTTCAAAACGGACGCGAGCGTCGCCGAGATGCGCGAGGCGACGCGGCCCGAGTAGAGACAGCAGGGGACGCGAATCCACGACTCGCATCGGTCGTGTGACTCGCAGTAGACGAACAGACGCGTCGGATACGCTCTCTAAGGATGATACTGTCCATCGATTACTTGTAACCGGTTGCTGAACACTGTCACGTGTCAACGGCATCTCTCAACTCGTCTTCCGGTTACGTCGGCACGATACGAGCCGTCGTGACGGAGGTGCAGGAGCGCGAAGTGACGTTTCTGGCCGCGAGCATCTCGTACTACGCGTTCGTCTCGCTGATTCCGCTGTTGGTGCTCGCCGTCGTTCTCGCCGGACTCATCGGTGGCGACGCACTGAGAGGCGAAGTCATGACGCTGGCCGAACAGTATCTCGTCCCGTCGGCGCAGGATGCGGTGCTCAGCGCGATGACGGACCAGACAGCGCAGGGCGGCCTCGGTGTCGTGAGTCTCGCCCTCACGACGTGGGGGGCGCTCAAACTGTTCCGCGGCGTCGACACCGCCTTCTCGCGGGTGTACGGCTCCGAAACCGGCGGTATCCTCGACCAAGTGAAAGACGGCCTCATCGTCATCGGCGCTATCGGTGCTGGCGTCGTCGGCGTCATCGCAGTCAGTACGGTCATCGCTCTCCTGCAGATTCCGTACATCGGATTCATCGGACCGGTTATGCTGCTCTTGACGCTCTGTGCGGCCTTTTTCCCGTTGTACTACGTCTTTCCCGACGTGGGCGTCACCCCCCGGGAGGTGCTCCCCGGGACGGTGTTCGCCGCCGTCGGCTGGTCGATTCTCGGTGCGGTCTTCGGCGTCTACGCGGCCGCCTCCAGCGGCGTCGGCGGACTGCTCGGTGGGATTTTGCTCTTGCTCACGTGGTTTTACTTCGGCGGCACCATCATCCTCGTCGGCGCAGTCGTGAATGCCGTTCTCTCGAACCGTCTCACGGACCGGCAGGTACAACAAGAAGGGGCCCGACAGGAGAAACCAAGCGATATGTCCGACGAGGAGGTTACCCGAGAGGAGGACGTCGAACCGAGCGGTGCGCCGGATATCTCCGAACTCTCGCGTCAAGTCGAGAAGCTACAGGCGGAACTCGACGCCTTCGAGTCGGACGTCGACGAGCGAACGGTCAAGAAACCCGAGTTGGAAGCGGAACTCAAGCGCTACGTCCGCGGCCGAATGCGCCGCGGCAAAGCCCGTGGCTGGGGTCCGTATCTCGTGTTGCTCTACGGCACGGTGCTGACGCTCGGCGCGTTCTACTACCTCGGCGAAGCGCCGCTCGTCGCCGTGTTGGCGATGCTCATCATCTTCCTGTCGACACTCGGCCTCTACGTCATCTTCGTCGTCGTCGGCGTCGGCCTCAACGCGCTGGGCGTGCCGGGTCGCGCCGCCGACTGGGTACGCAAGCGACGCTCCTAAGCGACTCGCAACCCAACGGTAACGATATTGATGCGTGAACTTGGCCTCACCGAGGCGCTCTCGAATCTCCCCGACCCGGTCGTCGCCGCGTTCGCTCTACTCACCCAACTCGGCGACGTCTGGTTTCTTTTTGCAACGCTGGGGTTACTGTATCTCCTCGCCGGCGAGCGAATCGCCTCGAACCCGCGCCGGTCAGGGGCGTTGCTCATCGCACTCTCGGTCGGTGCGCTGGCGACGACACTCGCGTTGAAAGCGACGTTCGCGTTCCCTCGCCCGCCGAACGCCGGCACCGCGTCGATTCCGCCGTGGTTGCCACCGGCGTTGGAGGCGGTGTACCTGAACGTCGCCACTGGAAGCGGGTTCGGGTTTCCGAGCGGGCACGCCATCGGAACCACCGTCGCCTACGGCGGCGCGGCGGCAGTACTCGACGTGTGGAACCGCCGAAAACGCGCACTCGTCGCGGGCAGCCTCGTCGGTATCGTCTGTCTCGCGCGACTCGTCCTCGGCGTCCACTACTTGGTCGACGTACTCGCCGGCGTCGCCGTCGGTGTCACCTACCTCGCCGTGACGCTGCGGGTGGCAAAGGGCGACCCGACGCGCGCGTTCAGTGTCGCCGCCGTCGCCGCGGCGGTTGCACTCGTCGCCGTCGTCGTCAGGGGCGTCCCCTCCGAGTTCGGGCCGGTGGCGGTAACGCTCGGAGCGGCAGCGGCCGGTGCGGTCGTCTGGCGGCGTCTGGACCCCACAGAACGCACGGTTTCGGTCCCCGTCGCCGCCACTGGCCTCGCGCTTTCGGGCGTGCCGTGGGTCGCCGCGTATCTCGGTGACGTGGGACTCGTCCCCTCGCTCGTCGCCGGAGCTGTTGGCCTCTCGATTCTCGTCGGACTGCCGGCGCTCGCAGGGCGCAGCGACGGGCAAAAAAACGATGGAACGTCTCGAACGGCGTAGTTCTCCGCGTTAGAACGTCTCGAGGTAGCGGTCGAGTTCCCACTGGGAGACGTCGATGCGGAACTCGTCGTACTCTTGGGACTTCGCTTGGTGGAACTTCTCGTAGATGTGTTCACCGAGCGCACTCTGGATGGCTTCGTCCTCTTCGAGCGCTTCGAGCGCTTCGCCGAGGTTCGACGGGAGCGTCTCGATGCCGTACTCTTCGCGTTTCTCCTCGTCGAACTCGTAGATGTTCTCGCGAACCGGTTCGGGTGCTTCGAGTTCCTGCTCGATGCCGTCGAGACCGGCGTGGATGAGCGCGGCGAACGCGAGATACGGGTTGCAGGACGGGTCGGGGAAGCGCGCTTCGATACGGCTTGCGGCCGGAACGCGGGCGGCCGGCTTGCGGATGAGCGCCGAACGGTTGCGGTCGGACCACGCCACGTAGACGGGTGCTTCGTAGCCGGGGACGAGGCGCTTGTAGCTGTTGACCGTCGGGTTCGAGATGGCGGTGATAGCGGGCGCGTGTTCGAGGATACCTTGGAGGAACTGTTTTGCAGTCTCCGAGAGGTTGAACTCGTCGTCGTCGTCGTGGAAGGCGTTCTCGCCGTCTTCGAACAGCGAGATGTGGGTGTGCATCCCCGAGCCGTTTACTTTGGCGATAGGCTTGGGCATGAACGTCGCGTGCAGGTCGTGTTCGGCCGCGATGGCGCGAACGACCGTGCGGAACGTTCCGACGTTGTCGGCGGTCGTCAGCGCGTCGTCGTACGTGAAGTTGATTTCGTGCTGGCCTTCGGCGACCTCGTGGTGGCTGGCTTCGATTTCGAAGCCCATCGATTCGAGGCCGTAGATGATGTCACGGCGGACGTCGGAGGCGAGGTCCTTCGGCGCGAGGTCGAAGTAGCCGCCGGCGTCGTTGGTTTTCGTCGTCGCGCGGCCGTCTTCGTCCTCCTCGAACAGGAAGAACTCGGGTTCGGGCGCGGCGTTGATTTCGTAGCCCATCTCGTCGGCGCGGGCGATAGCCTGCTTGAGCACGTAGCGCGGGTCACCCTCGAACGGTTCGCCCGTGGAGGTGTTGATGACGTCACAGATGAGGCGGGCGGAGGCGCCGCCCTCGTGTTTGCGCCACGGGAGGATGGCGAACGTCGCCGGGTCCGGCTTGAGACGCATGTCGGACTCCTGAATGCGCACGAATCCTTCGATGCTGGAACCGTCGAAATAGATGCCTTCGGTGAACGCCTTTTCGGCCTGGCTGGCCGGAACAGCGACGTTTTTCACCGTGCCGAGAATGTCGGTAAACTGGAGGCGGAGGAAATCGACGTTCTGTGCCTCGATTTCGTCGATGACTGCCTGCGCTTCGGTGCTCAACCCCCCGTCTGGAGAGACGTTTTCGTCCGTCATATTTCTGAACAGCCTATGCGTGTACACCCAGTATAAAGACCTTATCGCTTACCGCAAAACGCCCGGTTACGTGTTAGAATTGGATATTCGTTAAATTCTAATGCCCCCAGTGTGTGCGTGGGTGTATGACGTACGAAAACCTCGACGCAAAACTCATCAATGCACTGCTCGGTGACGGCCGCGCGAGCCTCCGCAGTCTCGCCGAGGAACTCGACGTGTCGGTGACGACCATCTCGAATCACCTCCGAGATTTGGAGGCCGAAGGCGTCGTCGAGGGGTACACACCCGTCGTCAACTACGACGCACTCGGCTACGACGTGACGGCAGTCATCCAACTGAAAGTCGAAGGGAGCGCCCTGCCGGACATCACCGACCGCCTGCAGGAACAGAAACAGATGATTTCGGTGTACGAAGTCACCGGAGACTACGACGTCATCGCCATCGGCAAGTTCCGAGACACCGACGGGATGAACAAGCAGATCAAGGAACTACTCACCGACGTCGACATCCGTGAGTCGAACACGAGCGTCGTGCTCAACTCCGTCGTCGAGAACCAGCAGTTCGAACTCGATATCAACCGGTAGACTGACCGAATCCGTTCTCACATCTCGCCTCGACGACGAGCGACTGCCACCGAACCGGACGGTCCCGTACGCCGCAGTACCGAGTTATCTCGTCGGAGCGCGTACTCTCTGCGAACTGCTATGAGCCACAGAGTAACCTGCCGAGAACACGGCTTCGATTGCGACTTCGAGGTCACCTCCGAGAACGAAACCGAACTCATCGAGTTCGTCCGGACGCACGCGAAATCGACGCACGACCTGTCCGTCTCCGACGACGACGTTCGCGGGATGATGCACTCAGCGTGAGTGTGTGAGAACGTCGTTTCTACTGTTTTACTCGAAGTCCGCTTCGAAGACGAACGTGCCAGTTCCACCTTTTGCTCGCTCACTTGCGCTCGCAGAACGGAGAGTGAAACCGCAGAGACTCGCTACTCGAAGTCCTCCTCGAAGACGAACGTGCCGTTGCGCTGGACGACTTCGCCGTCGAGTTCGATGGTGGAGTTCTCGGCCATGTCGACGATCATGTCGACGTGTTCGGCGGACTCGTTGACCTCGTTCTCCTCGCCGACGCACTCGGCGTAGGCGCTGCCGACGGCCATGTGGACGGTGTCGCCCATCTTCTCGTCGAACAGCATGTTGTAGGTGAACTGGTCGATGGCGCGGTTCATCCCGATGCCGAGTTCGCCGAGGTAGCGCGACCCTTCGTCGGTGTCGAGGATGCTCGTCAGCAGTTCCTCGTTTCGCTCGGCGCTGTGGGAGACGACTTTGCCGTCTTCGAACGTGAGGCGTGCGCCTTCGATTTCGCGGCCGTAGCGGTACAGCGGCAGGTCGAAGTAGACGTCGCCGTCGACTTCGTCGCGGACGGGCGCGGTGAACACTTCGCCGCCGGGGAGGTTGGCTTCGCCGTAGTCGTTGATGGTCTCGTTGCCCGCGAGACTCATCGTGATGTCCGTCTCTTCTCCTGATTGGATGCGCACCTCGTCGGCGTCGTTCATCAGGTCGACCATCTGCTGTTGGAACTCCTTCTGGGCGTCCCAGTCGAGCGTGACGGCGTCCCAGACGAAGTTCTGGTAGGCCTCGGTGCTCATTCCCGCGAGTTGGGCGTGGCCCGTCGTCGGGAACTGCGTGAGACACCACGTCTTCGAGAGTCGCTCGTGGAGAATCTCCTGCTCGGCGCGGCGGAACGCCGCGTTCGTCTCGGGGGCGACGTCGGCTTTCTCGGAGACGTTGCCGCCGCTTCGGGCGACGATGTACACGTCCATCTCCTCGTAGAGCGCGAGTTTGTGCGCCGGGGTGTCGAACTCGTCCTCGCGTGCGCGGAGAAACGCCCGCTCGGCGCGGTCGGAGTTGGTGAGAAAGACGGGGTTCGCGCCGCGGTCACCGATGAGTTCGTGGAGTGCAACGGCGAGGTCCTCGGCCTCGCTCGGCATGTGGACGACGACGTTGTCGCCCGCTTCGATATCCGTCGAGTGGTCGACGATGGTCTGTGCGTGTTCGCGGATACGCGGGTCCATGACACGGGGTTCTTGTGGGGGGTGGATACGGCTTTCGGAGTTGTCGTGTGATTTTCGTGATTCTTCTGTGCTGTACGTCGGGTGTGAAGAGACGGCGAGACGGAGTTCGAGGGTCGGGTGCTGTTTTCTGCCGCCGGGCGCACCGAGAAACCGCACCACAGCCTCCCCAACCGATTCGTGTCTCGCTCCCGCTGGTCGCTCCGACACATCATCCACCGGAGCGCTGCGCCGCTCCGAGCCCTCGGTCGCTCCGCTCCCGAGAACCTCGCACGCGACCCGTCGCCCCGAAGGGCGACTGAGCCGCGCGCCACGGCGGTCGGTCCTGCTCTGGTCTCCAACCCAACGTTTCCGCCACCACCGACTATTTGCCCCTGCACCGGTATCGCCGTGGTATGATAGACCTCCGGAGCGACACCGTCACGATGCCGAACGCGGAGATGCGCGAGGCCGCCCGCGACGCCGACGTCGGCGACGACGTCTACCGCGACGACCCGACCGTCAACGAACTCGAACGCCGCGCGGCCGACCTCGTCGGCATGGAGTCGGCGCTCTACGTTCCCTCGGGGACGATGGGCAACCAAATCGCCGTCCGAGTTCACACCGACCGCGGTCAGGAACTGCTCTGCGACGAGCAGGCCCACGTCGTCAAGTGGGAACTCGGCGGCATCGCCCAACTTTCACAGCTCCAAGTCCGGACCATCGACTGCGGCGAGCGCTGCGTGCCGACGCCCGAACAGGTCCGCGAACGCTACGTCGAAGAGGACCTCCATCGACCCGGTACGGGCCTTCTGACGCTCGAAAACACCCACAACAGCCGCGGCGGCGTCGCCGTGCCCAAGGAACATATCGACGCCGCGGCGGAAGCCGCCCACGACCTCGGTGTCCCGGTCCACCTCGACGGCGCGCGCGTGTTCAACGCCGCCGTCGCTCTCGACGAGGACCCCGAATCACTGGTGGAGAACGTCGACAGCGTGATGTTCTGTCTCTCGAAGGGTCTCGGCGCACCCGTCGGCTCGATTCTCGCCGGGTCGGAGGCGTACATCGACCGCGCCCGTCGCACGCGAAAACTGCTCGGCGGCGGCATGCGGCAGGCGGGCATCATCGCCGCACCCGGCCTCCTCGCACTGGAGAACGTCGACCGACTCGCCGACGACCACGAGAACGCGCGGACGCTCGCCGCGGGACTGGACGACCTGTCGGGCCTCAGCGCGCCGGTCCCCGACTCGAACATCGTCGTCGTCGACGTCGCGGGCGCGGGTCTCACGGCCAACGAATTCGTCGACGCCTGTGTCGACGAGGGAGTCGCCTGCGGCGCGTTCGGCGAGACGACGGTCCGACTCTGCACGAACTGGGACGTGACAGCCGAAGACGTCGACGAGGCGCTCGACCGTATCGGGACGGCCGTCGACGCAGTCCGATAATGGTCGACGCGGCTTGAGAGACGAAGAGCAGCTATTCTTCTTTCGACGCGTTGCCGAGCGTCGGGAAGCTGTCGTCCGAGAGTTCGACCGCCTCGGCGTCGGCAGGGTCGGTCGTTTCGTCGGTGACGAAGTGGAAGCAGGCACCGCCTTCAGGGCTGTCACAGACGGTCACCGACCAGTCGTGTGCCTCCGCGATGGTGCGGACGATGTGGAGGCCGACGCCGATACCGTCGCCACCGGTCGAGAAGCCACGTTCGAAGACGCGTTCGCGGTCGGCCTCGGCGACGCCCGGGCCGTCGTCGGCGACGAAGAAGCCGTCGTCGACCGGGCCGACGGTGACCGAAACCGTCTCGCCACCGTGTTCGATGGCGTTGCGAAAGAGGTTCTCGAACAGTTCGCGCAGTCGGCTCTCGTCGGCGTCGACGGGTATCGACCCCTCCCGGCGAATCGTCGCGTCGGCGGTGTCGACGCCGGCCCACGCCCGTGTGGCGACCTCGGTGGCGTCCAGCGGGGTCCGTTCCTCGACGGTGCGCCCCGCCCGCGCTAACGAGAGCAGGTCGTCGATGAGGTCGTCCATCCGGTCCAGCGAGCGTTCGACCGCCTCGAACGACTCCTCTGAACCGGTTTCGCGGGCCAACGAGAGATGTCCCACCGCGACCGAAAGCGGGTTGCGAAGGTCGTGTGAGACGATGTGGGCGAACTCCTCTAACTGCTCGTTCTGTCGGGCGAGGCGTTTTTCTCGAAGTGTCCGCTCGGTGATGTCGGTGTAGATGGCAAAGCCGGCGACGTTCGTCTCGCCGATGGCCAGCGGGACGACGTGAAGCAGGAACTCGCGGGGGCCGTCCGCGGTGAGCCGGCGGCACTCGCGGCGGAGGCTTTCGCCGTCCTGCAGTTGCCGGTTGAGTCGCGGTGCGGAACTCGGGTCGTCGCCGTCGTCGCCGTCGGCGACGATGTACTCGTCGACGTTCTCGCCGACGATGGTGTCGGCGTCGTAGCCGAACACCTCCTCGAACGCCGAGTTGACCCGGCGGACGATAGGTTCGCCGTCGACGAACTCGTAGGCGACGGCGGCGTCGGGGACGTTCTCGAACAGCGCACCGAGTCTGTCGCGCTCGGCGGTGAGTTCGCGCTCCCGCGTGCGAAGCGCTCGCTCGGAACGAATCCGCGAGCGGGTCGTGCGGACGTACGACACCAGAATCTCGGCGAACTCTAGGTCTCGTTCGTCGAACGCGGCAGGCGTCGCCGACAGCGCCTGAAACACACCTGCATCACCCATAGGGATGCTCAGCGCCGCGCGGAATCCGTTGTCGACTGGGTCCGCACGTGTGTCACGTTGGACGTCTTCGATGAGAAACGAACGGCCCTCCGAGAGCGTCTTTCCGGTGATGCCGTGGCCGACAGGGATAGACCCGAGCGTCCACGGCGACGAACGGTTCGTCTCCGCCCGGACGACGAACTGGCCGTCCTCGACCATCCGGACGTAGCAGGAGTCGAACGAGAGAACGTTCTCGGCCGTCTCGATGGCTCGTCGGTACAGTTCGTCCTCGTCGGCACATCCGACGAGTTCAGTCGTCGCCTCGTGGAGGCGTGCAATCTCCTCGCGGCGCTGTCGAAGCGCCTCCTCCGAGCGGATACGTGAGAGCGTCTCCGTCGCGTACGTCACGAGCAACTCCGCGAGGTGGAGGTCCGTCTCGTCGAACGCGTTCACCTGCGTGGAAATCGCTTGGAAGACGGCCCCGTCACCCAGAGTGAGGCTGATGCCCGAACGATAGTCGGGGTCGGACGGTTCGGCCACCGGATTCGCCTGCAGGTCGCCGATGAGCAGCGACTCGCCGGTTCGGTACGTCTCACCGGCTACTCCGTGCGACACCGGGAGTTCGGCGACGTACGCCGACGCCGGCTGAATCGCCGTCGGGACGACCCACTCCTCGCCGTCGGTGTGAGTACCCCCGTCGGCCGTTCCTCGCTCGGTTCCGGTCGAATTCGGGTCGTCGGTGACGACGCCGACGTAGCAGGTGTCGAACGCGAGCACCCGAGAGGCGATATCGACCGTCGATTCGTACAACTCCTCGGCGCTTCGAGCGGCGATGAGCGTCGCTGCCCCCTCGTGGAGTTTGGCGATTCGGCGACGGTCTGCGGTGTCGTTCCGGCGCGTCGCCCACCGAATCTGCGCCGGCAACGTCGACGGGACGTCCGCGGGCGCGAACGCGTCGTATCGCTGCGGTCGGGCGGCGGCGGCCGAACTGTCCGTACAGAGTACCGTCGGAATCCCGCGTGCGGCCCCGGAGAGCGACCGCGCGTCGGTGAGCACGAGACAGTCGACGTCCGCGAGGTGCGCGTCGACGGCGTCGAAACCGCATCGTCGGACCGAGAACGTCGTCTCGGCGTCGAGTACCGCGTCGATACGGTCGACGGGGGCGTCTGCGACGAGGAGAACCCTGACCGACGATTCGGATGCCATGAGAGAGAGTGTATTACTCCGGTGAGTGTTCCAGCACCAATATAATGATTCCGGAGGGAATCGAATGACGAGAAAATCCGGATTCGTCGTCTTCTGACCCCGATAGCCAAAAATTCGGGCAGTACGGGGTAAGATACCGTCCGACTCGGGTCAGTCGTCGCGTTCGAGGATGGTCCCGTTGGCACCGACAGCCACGTCGGGGCCGTCGCTCACGAACGCGACGCCGTCGAGACGTTCGGTCACCGGCGTCTCGGTTTGCTGCCACCCCTCGTCGGTGCGGGCGAAGATTCGCCCACCGCCGCCGGCGACGAGGCCGTCGGAGCCAACACGGTCGATGGTGTACAGCGCACCCGCGCTCACGGAGAGTTTGGTCCAGACGGCACCGTTGTACTGGAGAACCGAACCGTCGCCGCCCGCGACGGAGAGGTCGTCTCGTGCGGCGGCGGCGACGCCGTAGAGGCCAACAGAACCGCCGTCGATGCCAATCGTAGTGTAATTCTCGCCGCCGTCGGTCGTCTCGTATACTTTCGCGTTCGTGTCACAGACGTAGCCGGTCTGCGAGTCGAGGAACGTCACGTCCTTCGCGCTGGAACCGCCGCCGGGTTTGACCACCTCACCCCAGTTCATCGACCCGTCAGACGCTTTCTCGCCCGCGAGCGCCTCACCGGAACCGTTGACGAGCAGCACGCGTTCGGAGCCAGCGGGTCCGGCGACGGCCATCGCCTCCCACGTCGAGGTTTTCCCCAGTGGCGCGGAGTAGTCGGTGAGCGTACCGTCGGTTACGTCGTACTGACCGATAGCGCCGCTCCCGCCGCAGAACCAGACGCGTGCGCCGTCGTCGGTGACGCCCGCTCCGGTGAGCGTGTTCTCTTCGCCCGTCGGCCCCTTCTCGACGACGAGTTGCCAACTGCCGTCGCGTCGGGTCACCACTCGGCCACCGCCACCGACGGCGTACGGGCCGTCCGCGCCCTCGACGACGGCGTTCAGCGACTGGCCGGTCGGCGAGGTGGCTTCGGTCCACCCGGCGAAGCTCGGGTCGTCCTCGCTCGGCGGTGCGGTGTACTCGCCGCGCTCGATTATCGTGCCGTTCGCGCCGACGGCCACGTCGGGGTACGACCCCGTCTCGTCCAGCGCGACGCCCTGCAGGATGGCCGTCGTCGGCGTCTCCTCGGGTTCCCAGCCCTCGCCGGTCAGGACGTACATCGCGCCGCCGGCACCGGCGGCAGCGCCCGCTTCTTCGAATCGGTCGACGCCGAACAGGGCCCGACTACCCGCTTCGTTCTTCGTCCACACCGCGCCGTTGTAACGGAAGAGACTCCCGTCGCCGCCGGCGACGACGATGTCGTCGCGCGCGGTGGCAGTGACATCGTACAGGCCGACGCTTCCGCCACTGATGCCGAGCGTCGAGTAACTCCGCCACCCGTCCGTGGTTTCGTACACTTTCGCGTTCGTATCGCAGATGTATCCGGTCTGCGAATCGAGGAAGTCGATTCCCTTCATGCTGGAGCCACCGCCGGGTTTGAACGCCTCGCCCCAGTCCATGCCTCCTTCCGAGTTCTTCGTGCCGCGAAGCACCTCTCCGGAACCGTTCACGAGGTGGACCGTCTCGGTGTCGGCGTTGCCGGTGACGGCGACACCTTCCCACGTCGAGGTCTTCCCGTTCGGCGCAGAGTAATCGGTCAACTGCTCGTCGGCGACGTCGTACTGGCCGACGACGCCGCTGCCGCCGGCGAACCAGACGTTGCGGCCGTCGTCGGTTACGGCGGCGTCGCGCAAGGTGTTCGACTCCGTCGTCGGGCCGGTGTCGAGTACACGCACCCAGCCGTCGGCGCGGCGCGCGAGGACGTCACCGCCGCCACCGACGGCGTACGGCCCTTCCTGCGATTGGACGACGCCGTACAGCGTCTGGCCCGTGGGTGATTCCGCCGTGGTCCAGTCGGCGAACGTCTCCTCGTCGTCGCTCGGCGGCGCGGTGTACTCGCCGCGCTCGATTATCGTGCCGCTCGCACCGACGGCGACATCGGGGTACGTTCCCGTTCCGTCGAGGACGACACCCTGTAAGGTAGCCGTCGTCGGCGTCTCGTCGGGTTCCCAGCCGTCCTGAGTCAGTTCGTAGACGGTGCCGCCGTTACCGGCTACGAGGCCAGTCTCGGCGAAGCGGTCGACGCCGAACAGCGCGTTGCCACCGGCGTACAGTTTCGTCCACACCGCGCCGTTGTAGCGGAACAGCGTCCCGTCGCCGGCGGCGACGACGATATCGTCGCGTGCGGTGGCGGTGATACCGTAGAGGCCGACGCTTCCGCCACTGATGCCGATGTCGGTGTAGCTCCGTCCGCCGTCGGTCGTCTCGTACACTTTCGCGTTCGTATCGCAGATGTAGCCGGTCTGCGAGTCGAGGAAATCGATGGCTTTCATGCTGGAGCCACCGCCGGGCTTGAACGCCGTCCCCCAATCCATGCCTCCTTCCGAGTTCTTCGTGCCGCGAAGCACCTCTCCCGAACCGTTCACGAGATGTACGGTCTCTGCGCCTGCGTCTCCGGTAACGGCGATACCCTCCCACGTGGAGGTCTTCTCCTTGGGCGCGGAGTAGTCGGTGAGTTGCTCGTCGGTCACGTCGTACTGACCGACGACGCCACTCCCCCCCGCAAACCAGACGTTGCGGCCGTCGTCGGTGACGGCGGCGTCGCGCAACGTGTTGGATTCGGTCGTCGGCCCGGCGTCGAGGACCTGCTCCCAGCCGTCGGCGCGGCGCGCGAGAACGTCGCCGCCGGCACCGACCGCGTACGGACCTTCCTGTGTCTGGACCGCGCTGTACAGCGTCTGGCCGGTCGGCGATTCGACTTCGATCCACGGTTCGTCGGCGAGTTCTGCGACGGTCTTGGCAGTGCCGTCGACCGAGATGGTGATGTTCTGGGTGCTCCCCGACGTCACCTCGAAGTCGGTAATCTCCCCCGAGAAGGTGTACGAGTCGTCGTCGTCGCTGCCGCCGACGCTGCCGGTCACCACGTCGTCGGAGAGCACCGAGTTCTGAACGGTGTCGTCGGACTCGACGGTTCCCGTCTCCCTGACCGCGCCGTCGACGGTGAAGCGGTATTCGGTCGTGTCACTGCTCGACGTGGTGATGCTGATACTGTTCGGCAACGAGGCGGCGAACTCGCCGCGTTCGATGATACTGCCGCCGTCGCCGACAGAGACATCTGGATAGCTGTCAGTCGCGTCGAGGGCGACACCCCGAAGCGTCGACGTCGTGGGTGTCTCCGTCTTCGTCCACTTGTTTTTGCGGCGGTCGTAGACGAACCCGCCGGTCCCGGCGGCGAGACCCGCAGCGCCGGCACGGACGAGCGACAACACGGTGTTCGAGCCGACGTTCTTGCGTTTCCATCCCTTCCCGTCACCGTCGTTCAGGCGGAATATCTTCCCACCCGCGCCCGCGACGTCGAGGTCGCCTTCGTTGAGTGCGCCGACGTCGAAGAGGCCGACGCCCGCGCCGGGGATACCGACGTCGGTCCACGTCTCGCCGCCGTCGGTCGTCCGATACACTTTGGAGTTGGTGTCCGTGACGTAGCCCTCCGTCTCGCTGTAGAAGTCGATGCCGGGCGCGCTCGACCCGCCGCCGGGCTTGAACACCTCGCCCCAGTCCATTCCGCCGTCGGGCGTTTTCGTGCCGGAGAGGAACTCGCCGGAACCGTTGACGAGGTAGACGGTTTCGCTCCCCGCAGTGCCGACGACGGCGAGGTTGAGCCACGTACTCGTCTTACCCATCGGTGCGGAGTAGTCGGTGAGTTGCTCGTCGACGACGTCGTACTGACCGATAACGCCGCTGCCGCCACAGAACCAGACGTTGCGGCCGTCGTCGGTCACGTCTGCTCCTCTGAGAGGGTTCGACTGCACTGTCGGCCCGCGTTCGAGTACCGGTTGCCAGCCGTCGGCGCGGCGCGCAAGGACGACACCGCCGGCACCGACCGCGTACGGTCCTTCCGTGGTCATCACCGCGTCGTACAGCGTTTGGCCGGTCGGTGAGTCGACTTCGGACCAGCCGTTGACTGCCGCCGTCGCCCCGCCGGAGAGCGTACCGACACCGACTGCCGTGACGGCTCCTGCTTTCAGAAACGCTCGTCTCGTGCCTTTCGGGAGTTGAGACATACTCAAGAGTCCATCGAATTAATAAATACTTGTTGTGATGATTCTCATCTAGAGTTAATTTTAACTCAGTGAAAAATCAAGTCAAAGATGAGAGAGTCGGCGAACCGACGGGTAACTGGGGGACGGAGTAGCGGAGAGCAGCAGGGTTTCGCCGTTTTCTATCCGTTCAGCCGCCAAATCTCGAAGTTGAGAACGGCAGCGAACGACGCCCAGAGGAGGTACGGCACGAGTAGGGCCGCGGCCCTGCGGTCGACGCGGTTGAACAGCGCGATGGTGACGAGAATCGCCGCCCACAGCGCGACGATGATGCCGAAGGCGACGAGCGGCATCTGAAGCGCGAAGAACGCCGGCGTCCACGCGAGGTTGAGCACGAACTGACCGGCGAAGGCGGCGTACGCCGTCCGCACCGCCGACGACGGGCGCTGTCGCCACAGTATCCACAGTGCGATGCCTTGCAGCGTGAACAGCGTCGTCCAGACGATACCGAAAGTGACCGGCGGCGGGTAGAACCACGGCTTTTCGAGCGAAGCGAACCACGCGCTGTCGGGACCGGCGAGCAGCGCCGGGGCCGCACCGATGGCGTTGACGAGAACGACGAACGCGAGCGCCGTCACGAGCGAGCGACCGTCGGGAAGCGTTCGACTCTGTGTACTCTCCATAGCTTCGAAGACGTGTGCAGGGAGCCTAACGTTTGCTCCGACGGCTCGGAATTACGCCGCCGCCGGGCGTTCCCGAACCCTTTTAGCCGGTCATCGGCCAAACAGAACCAATGAGCAGTCTCGAATCGGAGTATCGTCTCGACTATTTCGAGGAGAACGACTTCGAGCGCAAGGAGTGCGTCTCCTGTGGTGCCCACTTCTGGACCCGGGACCACGACCGCGAGACGTGCGGTGAACCGCCGTGCGACGAGTACAGTTTCATCGGTGACCCCGGATTCGCCGAGTCGCACACGATGGAGGAGATGCGAGAGGAGTTCCTCTCGTTTTTCGAGGAGAACGACCACACCCGCATCGACCCGTACCCGGTCGCGGCGAACCGCTGGCGCGACGACGTGCTGTTGACGCAGGCGTCTATCTACGACTTCCAACCGCTCGTCACCTCGGGTGAGACGCCGCCGCCGGCGAACCCGCTGTGTATCAGCCAGCCCTGCATCCGGATGCAGGACATCGACAACGTCGGCAAGACGGGCCGCCACACGATGGCGTTCGAGATGATGGCCCACCACGCGTTCAACGCCCGCGAGGAAGTCGGCGACGAGTACGCCTACGAGGGCGAGGTGTACTGGAAGGACGAGACGGTGCAGTACTGCGACGAGTTCTTCGAGAGCCTCGGCGCGAACGTCGAAGAGATAACGTACATCGAGGACCCGTGGGTCGGCGGCGGCAACGCCGGACCCGCCATCGAAGTCATCTACAAAGGTGCAGAGCTGGCGACGCTCGTCTTCATGTCGATGGAACAGGACCCCGATGGCGAGTACGAACTCAAAGACGGAAACCGCTACTCGCCGATGGACACGTACATCGTCGACACCGGCTACGGCCTCGAACGCTGGACGTGGATGAGCCAAGGGACGCCGACGGTGTACGAGGCGGTGTACCCCGACATGATTGCGTTCCTCAAGGAGAACGCCGGAGTCGACCACACCGACGAGGAGGAGGAACTCGTCCACCGCGCCGCAAAGTTGGCGGGAGCGATGGACATCGACGAGGCCGAGGACATGCAGACGGCGCGCTCCGATATCGCCGGCCGACTCGACGCCGACCCCGAGGAACTCACTGCGTTGATGCGGCCGCTCGAAGACATCTACGCCATCGCCGACCACTGCCGGACGCTCGCGTACATGTTCGGCGACGGCATCGTCCCCTCGAACGTCGGGACGGGCTACCTCTCGCGGATGGTCCTCCGACGGACCAAACGTCTCGTCGACAACGTCGGCGTCGACGCGCCGCTGGACGAACTCGTCGACATGCAGGCAAAGCGTCTCGGCTACGAGAACCGCGACACGATTCGTGATATCGTCCGCACCGAGGAGCGCAAGTACAGAGAGACGCTCGAACGTGGCGGCCGACGGGTCCGCCAGTTGGCCGAAGAGTTCGCCGAAAAGGGCGAGCCAATCCCCACGAAAGAGCTCATCGAACTGTACGACAGCCACGGCATCCAGCCGGATATGGTCCAAGAGATTGCCGACGAGAGAGACGTCGACGTGGAGATTCCCGACGACTTCTACTCGCTGGTCGCCGCACGCCACGACACGCCCCAACAGGCCGAGACGACGACGGAGCGCGACGAACGTCTCTCGGACCTCCCCGAGACCGAACGCCTCTACTACGACGACCAGGAGCGCACGGAGTTCGAGGCCGTCGTCCTCGACGTGTTCGAGCGCGAGGAGGGCTACGACGTCGTGTTGGACCAGACGATGTTCTACCCCGAGGGCGGCGGCCAACCCGCCGACCACGGCCACCTCTCTTCGGAAGACGGCTCCGTCGAGGTCACCGACGTCCAGCGCCGCGACGGCGTCATCCTCCACCGGACGACCGACGACCCCGGCAAGGGCGAGTTCGTCCGCGGCCAAGTCGACATCGAGCGCCGCCGCAGTCTCATGCAGCACCACACCGCGACGCACATCGTCGGCTACGCGGCCCGCGAAGTCGTCGGCGACCACGTCCGACAGGCCGGTGCCCAGAAAGGCGTCGAGCGTTCGCGCTTCGACGTCACCCACTACGAGCGCCTCACGCGCGAACAGGTCGAGGAGATAGAACGCGTCGCCAACCGCCTCGTCCGCGACAACATCCCGGTGAAACAGGAGTGGCCCGACCGCAACGACGCCCAAGAGAAGTACGGCTTCGACCTGTATCAGGGCGGTATCCCACCGGGAGAGCAGATTCGGCTCATTCAGGTCGCAGACGACATCCAAGCCTGCGGTGGCACCCACGTCAGACGAACCGGCGATATCGGCGCGATAAAGATTCTCACCACCGAACCCGTCCAAGACGGCGTCGAACGCATCGTCTTCGCGGCCGGCGACGCCGCGATTCGCGCGACACAGGAGACCGAGAACCACCTGCGCGACGCGGCCGAGGTGCTGGACGTCAATCCCGAGGACGTGCCGGACACCGCCGAGCGCTTCTTCACCGAGTGGAAGGAGCGCGGCAAGCAGATAGACCGCCTCAAACAGGAACTCGCCGAGGCGCGCGCGGCGGCCGACGCCGAGGAGATAGATATCGGCGGCACGCCTGCAGTCGTCCAGCGACTCGACACCGACACCGACGAACTCCGTGCGACCGCGACGGCGCTCTCCGAAGACGGCAAAGTCGCCGTCCTCGGTAGCGGCGCGGGCGGCAGCGCCCAGTTCGTCGTGAGCGTCCCCGACGGCGTCGGCATCAACGCCGGCGAAGTCGTCGGCGAACTCGCCGGCATGGTCGGCGGCGGCGGCGGCGGTCCCGCCGACTTCGCACAGGGTGGCGGCCCGAACGCCGACGACCTCGACGAAGCGCTCGACGAAGCGCCGGGCGTGCTTCGGAACGTCCTGAACGCGTAGCGACCTGCGGACGGCGGTCCCCTTTTTCGTTCTTTTACGACTCGCAGACGCAACGCTGACGGTGCCGAGAGACGAACATCCGGCAATGGCTACTGCAACGAACGGCGGCGTCTCGCTTCACTACCAGACCGACGGCGACGGTGAAACGGTCGCCTTCGTGGGTGATGCGGGCTACGGCGCGTGGCAGTGGGGCTGGCAGCACGCTGTCGTCGCCGGCCCGTTCGAGAGTCTCGTCTACGACCACCGTGGCGTCGGTCGCTCCGACGTGCCGGACGGTCCGTACACCGTCGGCGAGCTCGCACAGGACCTCGAAGTCGTCCTCGCCGACCACGGAGTTCGGAAAGCGCACCTCGTCGCCGCGGGTCTCGGCGGGATGGTCGCACTCCAGACGGCGCTCTCGTCGAACCGCGTGGCGAGTCTGACCTTGTTGGCGACGGCGGCGACGGGTGCGGAACCGGAGTTGGACTCGCTGCGCGCGGACCCGAGAGACCACGACGCACTCCGACGAACGACCGAAGCGGGCCTCTCCGAGGCGTTCGTCGACCGACATCCCGACGTGGTCGACCGCATCGTCGCGTGGCGCGCCGACGAGGACGCGTCGCCGGCGGCGTGGGAGGCACAGGCGGCCGCAGTCGAGGGCTTCGACGTCAGCGACCGACTGTACGAGGTCACGGTGCCGACGCTCGTACTGCACGGGACGGCGGACTCGGTGTGGCCCGTCGAATCGGGAAGGGAACTCGCCGACGAACTCCCACGGGGCACGTTCGAGGCCGTCGACGGCGCGGCCCACCTCGTGGGCGTCGAAGCCTCGAAGGACGTGAACGACCGTCTGCTGGCGTTTCTGGAAGAACAAGCAGACGCCGAGTATCTGTAGCGAATTCGTCTCCTCCAGAGTCCCAGCACAGACGCCGGCAGGATTCGCCCGGACGCAACGCCTTTCAGCACCGAGGAACTGATTTTCCTCCATGAGCCGACTTCGCTTTGCGCTTCTCGACGCCTCTCACGGCAGCGGCAGCACCAGACGAAACTTCAGACGCGAACTCGACGCCGACCTCGTGGAGTTCGCCGCCAGCGACGGCGAGTTGCCCGACAGCTACGACTACGACGGCGTCGTCGTCACCGGCTCTCGGGCGTCCGTCTACTGGGACGAGGCGTGGATTCGACCGCTCGTCGACTACGTCGCCGAGGCCGACGAGCGCGGAGTTCCCGTGTTGGGCGTCTGCTACGGCCACCAAGTACTCGCGGAAGCGCTCGGCGGACGCGTCGGCGGGATGGACGACTTCGAAATCGGCTACAACGAAGTGGAACATCTCGACAACGACCCGCTGTTCGAGGGTATCGACGACCAGTTTACCGTGTTCACCACCCACGGTGACGCCGTTCTCGAACTGCCGCCGGGCGCGGAACTCTTGGCGAAAAACGAGTTCGGCGTCCACGCCTTCCGCAAAGGCGACAGCTACGGGGTCCAGTTCCACCCCGAGTACGACATGGAGACGGCCCGCGAAGTGAGCGAAGGCAAGCGCGAACGCCTCGGCGACGAACGGGTCGACGGCGTACTCGACGGCATCACGGCCGAGAACTTCGACGCCGCCTGTGAGGCGAAACGGCTGTTCGACAACTTCGTCGCCCACGCCGAACGCGCCCGCAAGGAGCGCCGCGACAGACCGAGCGCAGAACTCTGAGACCGTAGAATCGACAAGATACTTGTCAGTCTCCGCGAAACTGACGCGGCGATGTCCTCCAACACCCGCCGTGAGTTTCTCAGTGCGTGTCTCGCCACGACAGGGAGCGTCGTGGCGACTGCTGGCTGTCTCGGCCGCAACGTCTTCACCGCGCCGACCGTCGTCGCCGCCGTCGAGTCGAAGGGCGTTCGTGTGACCGATGAGCGAAGCAACCGCCCGTACCTCGACGTTCAGCCGAAAGACGGCCCCGTTGTGGACCGCGCGCCCGTCTCACTTGACCTGCAGACGGTGCGATACGAGGAGTCCGACTCACCGACGTTCGAGGACGGGTCGGTCTCCGTCGACGAGGCGATGGCGAGTCGACTGGAATCGGCGTACCAAAAAGTCGAGTACAGCGTCGTGTTCACCATGTACGAACCGGAGAACGTCGTGGGCGTGCCGACCGGGAACGCCTACGGCTACCGAATCGACCGCGAAGGATTCAATCGCCTCGACCCGGGCAACCGGACCGTTCTCCGGTTCGAGAAGCGTGACGACCTGCCGTACGTCTCGGAAGTTGTCGACGTCACCGCCGCCGAGTCGTAGCGTCGGCGGCCGTCACCGCCCCCCACGTCAACAGGCAACACTTGCGAACGCTTTTTCACCCGACGCCCCGCAGAGTTGTACATGCTCGATTACGTAGATTTGGAGGCCGACCTCGACGAGGAAGAGCGGATGATTCGCGACACCGCTCGCAGATTCGTCGAGGAGAAGGTCAAGCCGGACATCGGCGACCACTACGAGGCCGGAACGTTCCCCGAGGAACTCATCACCGAGATGGGCGAACTCGGCTTCTACGCGCCGAATCTCGACGGCTACGGCCTTCCGGGAGTGGGCGAACGCGCCTACGGACTCCTAATGCAGGAACTCGAAGCCGGCGACGCCGGCATCCGGTCGATGGCGAGCGTGCAGGGTGCGCTCGTGATGTACCCCATCCACGCCTTCGGCAGCGACGAACAGAAGGAGCGCTGGCTGCCGGAGTTAGGCACTGGTGACGCCGTCGGCTGTTTCGGACTGACGGAACCCCAGCACGGGTCGAACCCCGGTGGAATGGAGACGCGCGCGGAGGCCGACGGCGACGAGTACGTCCTCAACGGCTCGAAGACGTGGATTACGAACTCGCCCATCGCCGACGTGGCCGTCGTCTGGGCGCGTGAGACCTCTGCCGAAGAGTCGCCGATTCGCGGCTTCCTCGTCGAAACCGACCGCGACGGCGTGACGACGAACAAGATAGACGACAAACTCTCGATGCGCGCGTCCATCACGGGCGAAATTGGCCTCAACGACGTTCGCATCCCCGAGGAGAACGTCCTGCCCGGCGTCTCCGGGCTGAAAGGCCCCCTATCGTGTCTGACGCAGGCGCGCTTCGGCATCGCGTGGGGTGCGGTCGGGTCCGCACGTGACTGCTTCGAGACGGCGCGAGAGTACGCGACCGACCGCGAGCAGTTCGGCGGTCCAATCGCACGCTTCCAAATTCAACAGGAGAAACTCGCGGAGATGGCGACCCAGATTACGACGAGTCAGTTGCTCGCGTACCGCCTCGCCGACCTGAAAGAGCGCGGTGACCTCCGACCCGAACAGGTGTCGATGGCCAAGCGCAACAACGTCCGGATGGCGCGCGACCAAGCCCGCATCGCCCGCGAGATGCTCGGCGGCAACGGCATCACGACCGATTACTCGCCGATGCGGCACCTCTCGAACCTCGAAACCGTCTACACCTACGAGGGAACCCACGATATCCACACGCTGGTACTGGGGAAGGACCTCACCGGGATTGCGGCGTTCGAGTAGGCCGGTTCGAGACCTCCCGCAATCGCGGTGAGTAACCGGGATTGCGGCGTTCGAGTAGGCTGTTTCGAGACCTCCCGCAATCGCGGTGAGTAACCGGGATTGCGGCGTTCGAGTAGGCCGGTTCGAGCGAATCCGCTCGAAAACAGCCGCTCGACCAGTCCGACTATCTTACAGTCAATTTCTGTATCAGTTTTCGTGGAGTCGCCCGGGACGTTGGAATTCGGGCACTCCTTCCGCTCAGTGATGTACGTTTCGATTGCGACACGGGCGGGGAGGCTTTACCCCTCCACGACGTAGCGTCGGACGAGCCATGACCACTCCAGCGTACAACGGCTCAGCCGAACTCGACCTCACGCACGCCGAATCGTGGGTCGTCCACGCCGCAGTTCTCGCGGCCATCGAGCGGACGCTCGACACCGGGCAGAAGCCGATGCAGGAACACACACTTCGTGAAAAAGTCGAGGAAGACGAGACGTTCACCGACAGCGAACTCCGGAGACTCCGACAGATGCTTTCGACGTATCTGGAGTCCGCCCCCGAACGAGACGTCGAACCCGGCGAAGCCGTACTCGGCTACATCCGCCGAACGATTCAGTGAGGGTTTCTCTCGGTCCCCTACACCGGGCAACATCTCGCTTCGCCGCCCCTCTCAGGCCGACGACCGGCTGACGAAACGCCCCCACAGTGCCCGTCTGTCGGCGGTCCATCGGTAGAGTCGCTCTCGGACGCTCCGATACGTCGGCACGTGGCGAAGCAACGAAAACGCGCCCGCGAAAACAGGATGCAACGCCGCCAGCGTCTGCTCTGCGGCCGCTCCGCAGGAGTAGACGGTCTCGTCGGTCAGCAGATGCGCACAGCGTTCGTAGTCGTCGGGGAGACGGGCGAGTTGGTCGTCGGTGAGTTCCGCGAAGCCGACCAACTCGAACTCGCCGTAGCGGTCGGCGACGACGACGCACCACGTGCAGAATCCGCAGTCGTCGTCGTAGACGAGTCGTGGGGAGGACATAACTACAGATTCGGGAGCTTCGGCCTTAGTTTCCGCCGTTTTACTCGTCCCAGTAGCTGACGGTGTCGTCGCGGCGGTAGTACCCCTCGACGGTCCGGGGGTCGTCGCTGCCGGGAGCCGAACCGGCGAAAATGCCGACTTTCCCCGAGTCGGGGTAGACGCTCACCTCCGGGTCGTCCATCGTCGACAACATCAGATAGCGAAACGGTTCCTCCGAGCGGTTGCCGACGCGGTGGGCGCTCTCTTCGCCGGCCGGTAGCGCGACGTAGTCGCCCGCGAGGAGGTCGTGTTCGTCGTCGCCGAGACGGAGCGTTCCCGCTCCCGAAAGCACGTATATCGCCTCCTCGTTACCCGTGTGGAAGTGGTAGGGCCACGAGTTGCCGCCCGGCGGGAGTTCGTAGAGACTGCAGCCGAGACGGTCGCCACCGGCGGCCGCGGCGAGTTTCTTCCGACGAAAGTGAGTGTCGTCGCGGTCGGTCTCGGTCCAGTCGACGTCAGCCTCGTTGGTGGGGTCCATGCGTACCTGTTCGCTCGGGAAAGCTATCAAACCGACTCGGCAGTCGAACCCCCCCTCGAGGCGTCGAAAGCGGGACACCGAAGTCGAAGTCGAGAGACGTGTTGTTAAGTAGCTGACCCGCCGACCACACCTCATGGGAATCGACCCGAACTTCGACGCAAATCTAGAGAAAGTCGGCGAGGAAAACGGCGTCGACGTGTGGGGACTCGTCGACCCGCCGGAGAAACTCGGCATTCACGGCACGCACGTCGCCGTCGACTACGACATCTGTCTGGCTGACGGCGCGTGTCTCGAAAACTGCCCCGTCGACGTGTTCACGTGGGTGGACACCCCGGGCCACCCCGAGAGCGAGAAGAAAGTCGAACCGACGTACGAAGACCAGTGCATCGACTGCATGCTCTGTGTCGACATCTGCCCCGTTGACGCTATCGACGTGGACGCGAGTCGAGACTGACAAAGCCGACGTTCTCCACGCTGTGCTGTGTCCGAAAATCCGTACTGCGCTGTGTCCGATAGCTGAGAGTCCCGCGTACCGACCGATGTGTAGTTACAATTGGGTGGCTGTGGCAAGTGGCCTGCATGACTTCTCAAGACGTTACGAACACGCTGAAGCAGGCGTACAAAGACGAACTCGAGACAGTGATGAACTATCTGACGAACTCCATCGTTCTCGACGGCGTCAGCGCCGAGGAAGTCAAGGAGTCGCTGCGCGAGGACATCCAAGAGGAACTCGGCCACGCGGAGATGCTCGGCCAGCGTCTCAAGCAACTCGACGAACAGCCGCCGGGTTCCGCCGAGTTCGACCCTCGCCAGCAGTCGCTGCAACCCCCAGAGGACACGACGGACGTCCTGTCGGTTATCGACGGCGTCCTCGACGCCGAAGAAGACGCCATCGAGACGTATCGAACGCTCATCAAGCAGGCCGAGGAGGCCGACGACCCGGTGACGGAGGATATCGGGGTGACGATTCTCGCCGACGAGGAGGCACATCGAACGGAGTTCCGTGGGTTCAAAAAGGAGTACAAGAACGACTGAGCGAACAGCGCTCGAACCGACTCAGTCGGCCGTCGCCGGCCGCGTGTCGTCGCCGGCGGCCGTCCGCTCCGCCTTCGCATCGAGCGCTTCGATGAGCAGTTCGGCGACGTCGACGATTTCGATGTCGTCCTCGAAGTCGCCCGTCTTTCTGCCGTCTTCGTACATCGTCATACACATCGGACAGGCGACGACGAATTTCTCCACTGCGGACCCCGCGTCGGTGTCTTCGAGCGCCTCGCGGAGTCGCTCTTCGCTCGGTTTGGGTTCCTCGTCGAACTCCATCCAGAGACCGCCGCCGCCGCCACCGCAACAGAACGAGTCCGCGCGGTTGCGCGGCATCTCGTGGAGGTCACAGCCGGTCGCTTTGATGATGTCGCGCGGGACCTCGTACACGTCGTTGTACCGCCCGAGGTGACACGGGTCGTGGTAAGTGACGGTGTAGTCGAGTTCCGTCCCGTCGAGGCCGAGGCGGCCGTCGGAGACGAGTTGTTCGACGACCTGCGACCAGTGGTACACCGGAATCTCTGCATCTTCGTTCCAGTACTCGTCGTACTCGAAGGGCATCACGGGGTCGTCGGCGAACTCCGCGAAGTCGATTTCCGGATACTCGTTTTTCATCGTGTTGTACGAGTGCGGGTCCGTACAGACGATTTTCTCGAACTCACAGTCCTCGAAGGTTTCGACGTGGTGACCCGCGAGTTCGAGGTAGAGGAACTCCTCGCCGACGCGGCGGATGTCGTTGCCGTCGAACTTCTCGTCGTCGAAGAGGATGCCGAAGGAGACACCCGCACGCTCGAACAGCGTGGCGAGCGAGCGTGCGACCTTCTTATTCCGGTCGTCGTAGCTCGGGTAGTCGCCGACGTACCAGAGGAACTCGACTTCCTCCTCGCGGGCGTCGGTGAGGTCGAAGTCGAGGTCGTCGGCCCAGTCGGCGCGCTTGCGCGGCGGGTCGCCGAACGTGTTGCCCTTCTGCATCAGGTTCCCGAAGACGTCCTGCATGTTGGACTGGACCGCCCCCTCGTCGGTGAGTTGGCGGTTCATCCGCGTGAACGACGAGAGATGCTCGATTTCGACGGGGCAGGCGTCCATGCAGGCCATACACGCCATACAGGACTCCATCGTCTCGCTGGCGATGACGCCGCCGTCGGCGACGATGGGCTTCGACTCGGTCTCGCCGGCGTCAAGCGATTCTCGATACGATTTGAGGTCGAGAATCACGTCGCGCGGGTCGAGCGGTCGGCCGGAGGCTTTCGCGGGGCAGACCGACGAACAGCGGCCACACTTCGTGCAGGCGTCCTGGTCGAGAATCTCCTTCCACGAGAAGTCGTCGATGGACTCGGCGTTGACGTGGTCGAGGTCGGCGGGCACGCCGGGAAGCCGACTCCCGGCCTTCTCGTCGCGGGTGACGACGTTGGCGAACGAGGAAATCATGTGGAACGGTTTCGCGTACGGAATCCACGCGATGAAGCCGAGTGCGAGAAGCGAGTGGCTCCACCACCCCGCCCAGTACAGCGATTCGGCCTGACCGGCGGACATGCCCGCACCGTCGAACACCATCGCGAGGAAGTAGCCGACGAAACTCACCGTCTCGAACTCGGGGAAACCGGTACCGGCGATGCGAAGCGCCTCGATGACGTAGCCGCCGACGCCGAGCAGAAACAGCGTCCAGATGAACGCGTCGTCTTCGCGGGAGGTGTGTTTGCCCCACAGACGCTCGTGACGGACCGCGTAGCGGCGGTACAGCGCCATGGCGACGCCGATAACGAACAGAAAGCCCATCGCGTCCATTACCAGCGAGTACGAGAGGTAGAAGTTACCCTGGAAGAACGACTCCTGACCGAGCAGTTTCGTCCAGATGTCCATGTCGAACGCGAGAATGGAGGTTCCGATGAACAGCGTCAGAAAGCCCCAGAGGACGAACGCGTGCATCACGCCCGCGTAGAGGTCACGGTCGAACTGTTTCTCGTTCGAGAGGACGATACGCGCGGCGGTGCCGACTCGCTCGGGGAGTTCGGCGAGACGGTCGAACGGGTCTTCGCTGCCGCGAGTGTAGCGGGCGAACCGTTCGTAGACGCCGTAGGCGAAGACGAGAAGCACCAGCGCTGCCAGCCAGTAGAAGACGGCTTCGCCGACGTAGCTTATCGTCCAGAACGTCGGGCGCGTCGGCGCTTCCGCCTGCAGGAGCGCCGCCGGAACGCCCGGAGACGGCGCGAGCGCGCCGCCAACCTGCGAATCTATCATACTCAATCACCGGGGTACCGAGTGGTTAAATCTTGCCACCCGCTTCGCTGCGCGCGAGAGCGGAGACGGCCGGGAGCGGCAGACGGCGTGATGGTCAGAGAACCGACCAGAGTGCAAGAACTGCCGCGACAGCAAACCCGAGCCAGTCGAGACGGCCGAACCGAAGCGCCGGCAGCGTCGGGTTCCACGCGAAACAGCGGGCCCGAAGCGCGAGCGAGAGACGGTCCGCGCGGCCGAACGCCCGGTTCAATCCCGCTATCGCGGTGCGCTGGATGCGCTCTGTGACCGGTCGCTCGTCGCCGAGACGGGCAGCCATCGCCTCGCGGGTTCTGCGCAAATCCGCGAGCAAGAGTGGGAAGAACCGAAAAACGAGCGAGATTCCCATACCCAGAAACTGGCCGAGTTTCCCGGGAACGGTCCGTTGGATGGCCGCGCGCGTGTCGCGGACGGGCGTCGACCGGACGTACGCGGCGGTGACGAACAACACGAGCAGTGCTCGATAGCTGGCGAGCGCAGGCTCTCGGGCGTCGGCGACGACGACCCACGGCGGGCCGAGCGTCAGCGCCGAAACGAGCGGACCGGCGAGAAGAAACGGGAGAAGGTACCGAAACTCTCGCAGCGCAGAGAGCGGCGAGAGTCCCGCAGATGCGAGAAGAACGGCGGCCACCGCCGAGAGTGCCAACAGTCCCTGCGGCGTCTCGTGGGCGAACGCGGCGGCGACGAACGCGAACTGGACGAGCAATTTGGTCCGCGGGTCGAGACGGTGTGCGAGCGACTCGTCGGGGGCATAACTCAGCACGGGTCGTCGGCCGGCGGACGGGGTTCGGTGGGCAGGCGAACGTCGAGGTTCGAGAGCGACTCGCGGGCCGATGTCGAATCAGCGTCGTCGTCGACGACGACGATTCGACCGTCGGCCATCGCTACCACTCGGTCGGCGAGCGAGAGTACGTCGCGCAGGTCGTGGGTGACGACGACGACGCTCGTTCCGTCGGCGTGCAGCGACCGGAGTCGGTCGAGTACCGAGCGCCGCGCGGGTTCGTCCAAGCCGGTGAAGGGTTCGTCCAACACGAGGTGCGTCGGTTCCATCGCCAGCGCCCCCGCGATAGCGACGCGTTCGCGTTCGCCTCCCGAGAGGTCGGTGACTCGGTCGTTTTCCTTCTCTTCGAGATTCACCGCCGAGAGCGCGGCGTCGACGCGGCGGTCGATTTCAGTTCGAGACAGTCCGAGGTTCTCGGGGCCGAACGCCACGTCCGCGCCGACGGTGGCCGAGACGAGTTGGTCGCGCGGGTCCTGAAACACCATCCCGACGGCGACGCGTGCGGCGACGAAGTCGTCTTGCACCCGAGTTCCGTCGACCGACACCTCGCCGGAATCGGGGTCGAGCAGACCGTTGAAGTGGCGGACGAGCGTCGACTTCCCCGACCCGTTGGCTCCGACGACGAGGAGAAACTCACCGTCGTCGACGGTGAGCGAGACGTCGTCGACGGCGACGGTGTCGCCATAGCGGTGGGTGAGGTTTCGGACCCGAATCATTTCGGTTACGCGGCGGCGACGGCGTCCGAACGGACGATGCCGACGGCGGCGGCGATTTTCAGCGCCTCGGCGGGGAGGAACGCGGCCGCACCGACGGCGAACGCTTCGGCGATTCCATAGCCGAGCGTCAGCATCAGGCCGGCCATCCCGAACGCGTAGATGACGACGGTTCCGGCGACCATCGCGCCGACGAGAAGCGGCGTGCTCGCCGCGCGGTAATCACGAAGCGAGACGCCCCGATGGACGACGGCGCCGATGAGCGCCGCCGCGACGGGGTACGACCAGAGATAGCCGAGCGTCGGGTCCGCCAGCAGCGAGCCGAATCCGGCACCGCCGCCTGCGAAGACAGGAACGCCCGCTGCACCTGCGGCGAGGTACAGTACCATCGATGCGGCCCCCCAGACGGGGCCGAGCATGATGCCGGCGAGGAACACGCCGAGTACCTGCAAGGTGACCGGTGCGGGCGAGACTGGATTCGGAAACGAGACGAAGCCGAACGCGCCCATCAGCGCTGCGAACAGCGCAGCACGGGCGATGTTCTTGGCCGTCTCGTCGCCGACGAGTTCGACGCCGTCTGTCGATGTTGCCATGGATTCGACTGTTTCGTAAACCTACTTCAAGACATTGGTTTACAACGTTCGCATCCCACGTGAGTTGGCAGTAGGCTTTTGTACACCAGACGATTCTTATACTCACCATGGACGAGAAGACGGCGGAACTGCGGGACATCTTCATCGATGCCACCGGTTCGGACACCGTCACTGAGAGTCAGGACGAAAAGCGGGGGTCCCTGACCGAGGACGAGGAGGCCGTTGAGCGACGACTCGACGAACTCGTCACGACGATGCGGAGTCGGTACGAGTTCACGAGCGACTTGGAGACGGAGACGCTCGTAGCAGTCGTGCGCGGGTTCTACGACGAACAGTCCGACGAACAACTGGCCGCGGAACTCGATGTCGACGAGTCGGCGGTGTTCGATGCGCGGATGGACCTTCATCTCGTGAACGACGCCGACCGCGAGTCGCCGTTCGCGCTCGACGAACTGCGCACGCTCGTCGTCAACGACGTGCCGATGCGTGACCGAGCGGTCGAACTCGACAGCGACGAGGCGACGGTCGGACGCTACTCGGCGATTATCGAAGCCGACCAGCGCTCGACTCGCGCGAACGACCGCTTCCGCGACGAGTTCGCCGAACTGCTCACCGACTCGGACCTCTCGACACGTCTCGCCGAGACCGCCCGCGAAGACGGCCTGAGAGATGCGACCGAGGACATCGAGACGAACGTTTCCTTCTAACGCACCTTTTTACGCCTCGGGTTCGCGCAGGGCGCGAACCGCTCGGCGCAAAAATCTGCACCAAAAAGGCTGAGAGTGCGGCCTGCGGCCGCACTCTCAGTACGACGGCTGAAACACAGCTCCGCAGAACCCTGACCGTGCAGTATCGATATATCCCTCGGTTTACAGGAATACTGGGGTCCGTAGGTTCAAATACCGAGACGGAACCAACTCGTCGCGTGCCGACGTTCACCGACCTCTCGCAGGCGACCTACTGTCCGCGGCAGTTGTACTACGCTCGCCGCGACGACGACCGGGGACCGCCGCCGGAGGTCGCCGAGATTCGAAAACTGGCGTTTCGCTACGGCGAACTCGTCGACGCCGCCGACGAGACGATTCGAGACCTCGGCGTCGCAGTCGAACCGGAGGCGTACCGCCGGGCGCTTCGAGACCTCCGCGAACGCGACGAATGGTCGAAACTCTGCAATCCCGCCGAATGCGAGCGGTTGCTCCGCGGCAAGGACGCTCGTGGCATCGCGCACAAAGTTCTCACGAGCGGGTCGGACGACGACGACCCGCCGATACCGACACTCGTCTCGCCCGGCCAACCGCCCGAACGCGGCGTTTGGAAGCCACAGAAAGTGCGCGCCGTCGCCGCGGCGAAGGCGCTCTCGTGGGAGGAAGAACGCGAGATTCCGCAAACGCTCGTGGAGTATCCGACGGTCGGCGCCGTGCGAACGGTTCGGCTGACGACCCGAGCGAAAGCCGCCTATCGAACCGCCGTTCGAACCGTGCAGTCGATGGACGGCCCGCCGCCACGACTCCGCGGCAGCGACAAATGTTCGTCCTGCGAGTATCGGACGGAGTGCGGCATCAAAACCCGGTCGCTGCGGTCGCTGTTCGGGTTGTGAGTCGTCGCCTTACTCGCGTTCTGGCCACGCTTCGGCTTACTCGCGTTCCAACCACGCTTCGATGTCGTCCGCGCGCGCCCCGCGACGGTGGACGACGTTCTCGCCCACGTCGACCACCGTGCTCTCGGTGCCGGCCGTTTCGCCGTCGTCGAGCACCGCACCGACCGAGTCGAGAATTCGAGCGTCGAGTTCGTCGACGCGGCGGACGCTTCCCGCACCACTCCGATTGGCGCTCGTCGCCGTCAACGGCGTCGGCGCGAGTTCCGAGAGCAGTTCGAGCGCGAGGTCGTGGTCCGGGACCCGGATGCCGACGCGGTCGCTGCCGGCGGTCAGAACGTCGGGAACCATCTCCCGACGGGGGGTAACGACGGTGACCGGACCCGGGAGGAACTCGCGCATGAACCGGGTTTCGCGGTCGGTCGGGTCGGTGTACTGCAACGCGGCGTCGACGCTCGGCACGCCGAGCGAGAGGGGTTTGTCGCGTGCGCGGCCCTTCAGCTCGAACACGCGTTCGACGGCGTCGGCGTCGATGGCGTTCGCGCCGAGTCCGTACACCGTTTCCGTCGGATAGACGACCGCCTCGCCGCGTTCGACGGCGGCGACGGCGTCGACGATTGTGTCCATACGGATGGATTGCCGGTCGGGCAAAAAAGCGTGCTGCGTTCGAGTGACTTCGCGGCAGTGTCGACTCTCGGTTCGTCTCCGGCCTCAGACGAGGTCGTCGATGGCCGCCTCGACCTCGTCGTAGTCGGGGAAGTCGGGCCACTCGCTTGCGACCCACGCGTACTCGACGGTTCGGTCGCCGTCGAGGAGGAACACCGCTGGCCGGGCCTCGCTCACGCCCGCCATGCCGTCGAGGTCGTTCTCGACGCCGTAGTCGGCGGCGACGCCGTTCTGTGGGTCCGAAAAGAGCGAGTACTCCATCCCCCGTTCCTCGATGAGTGTCTTGTGCTCGTACGCCGAGGAGATAGAGAGGCCGACGACAGTGAGCTTCTCTCCCCAGCTTCGGTCACGAATCTCGTTCCACATGTACGTTGCCGGGAACGCGCCGTCCATCGTGTAGAACACGAGGAGAACGGGTCCGTCGTCGGTGAGTTCCGACAGCGACACGTCCTCCCAGTACTCCGCGTTGACGAGCGGCCGGGTGAAGTCGGGAGCCGTGTCGCCGACGTCGACGTGGTCCGTCTCGGGGAGGTCGACGACGTCGAACTCCGGCATTATGCGGCACCTCCGTTGTCGGCGTCCTCGCGGTCGTCACCGACGTCGACACCGCCGTCGGTCGCCGCCTCGCCGTACGTCTTCTCGAGGTACTCGACGATGTTCGCCGACTCGGACATCGTCAACCCGGTGTTCTCGTCGACGATGGCCGGGGCGGTGCGTTTGCCCGAGATTCGCTTGACGACGTTGCGTTGCGAGTGCATCGGTTCGACGAAACGCGAGCGGTAGTCGAGGTCGTACTCGTGGAGTTTGCGGACGACACGCTCGCAGTACGGACACGCCTGTAGCCGATACAGGGTAATCGCTGGTTCGTCGGACATGCGTTCGGTTACGGGCGTTCGCGGCCTAAGCGCTTCGCTCGCGGAACCTCGCGGGAGGCGAGGACAACTCTTAATTTGGGTCCAAGATAAGGATAGGTGTCACATGGGTTTGCGCCTGCTACTCACAGCTCATTCTCTGCCTCTTCAGTCCGCACAAGCGATTGGTCCTCTCCCGGTCAACTCGACGACTGTCGCCATCGGCGGCGTCTTGACTATCGGAGTGCTCATCGCCCTCTCGGCGTTTTTCTCCTCCTCGGAGATAGCGATGTTCTCGCTTGCGAAACACCGCGTCGACTCGCTCGTCGAAGACGGTGTCCCGAACGCGAAGACCGTACAGGCGCTCAAAGAGAATCCACACCGTCTGTTGGTGACTATTCTCGTCGGTAACAACATCGCCAACATCGCGATGTCCTCCATCACGACGGGACTGCTGTCGTACTACGACTTCAGCGGCCTCGAATCCGTGCTCATCTCGACGCTCGGTATCACGACGCTCGTGCTGCTGTTCGGCGAGAGTGCGCCGAAGTCCTACGCGGTCGAAAACACGGAGTCGTGGTCGCTCCGAGTCGCTCGTCCGCTGAAATACTCCGAGTACGTACTCTATCCGTTGGTCGTCTTCTTCGACTACCTCACCCAGTGGATAAACAAAATCACCGGCGGGCAGTCCTCCATCGAGTCGTCGTACATCACCCGCGACGAGATTCAGGACATGATTGAGACCGGTGAACGTGAGGGCGTCATCGAAGAGGAGGAGCGCGAGATGCTCGACCGAATCTTCCGCTTTACGAACACCATCGCCAAGGAGGTGATGACGCCGCGTCTCGACGTGACGGCCGTCCCGAAAGACGCGACCATCGACGAAGCCATCGAGACGTGTGTGCAGGCCGACCACGAGCGCATCCCCGTCTACGACGGCAACCTCGACAACATCATCGGCATCGTCAACGTGCGTGACCTCGTCCGCGAGAAACACTACGGCGAGGGCAGCGACAACCTCGCCGACGTCGTCAACCCGACGCTGCACGTCCCCGAGTCGAAGAACGTCGACGAACTGCTCGCGGAGATGCAGGACAACCGCCTCCAGATGGTCGTCGTTATCGACGAGTTCGGCACCACCGAGGGAATCATCACGCTCGAAGACGTCGCCGAGGAAATCGTCGGTGACATCCTCGAAGGTGACGAGGAGGAGGCGTTCGATAGAGTCGACGAGCGCACGACGCTCGTGCGCGGCGAGGTGAACATCGACGAAGTGAACGAGGTACTGGAACTCGAACTGCCCGAAGGCGAGGAGTTCGAGACGCTCGCCGGGTTCATCTTCAATCGCGCGGGCCGTCTCGTCGAAGAGGGAGAGGAAATCGAGTACGACGGCGTCGTCATCCGCATCGAAGAGGTCGACAACACCCGCATCATGCGTGCTCGAATCACGATACCCGAGTCGGTCACCGCCGAGAGCGGCGACGAGACCGACGACGAGGACGAGACGGACCAGTCCTCAGAGACCGACCAACCACGCCGAACATAATGCTTATCCTACGGCAGTCGGGAGAGTAACCGAACCGACCGCGACGGCGCGCCGGCCGTTGGTCGACGCCTCCCGATGATATCTGTAATCGCTGTCGTCCAGTTCGGTGCCGCCATCGTCGGAGCGGTGCTCGCAATCGCCGCGTTCACTGCTCGTCGCATTCCCGGAACCCGGTGGTTCGGCGTACTGATGGCCGGCGTTACGGTGTGGGCAGGGGCCGCCGGCGCACAGTGGGTCGTCTCCACACCGGCCACTGTCGAGATGCTGGCGCTGGTGGCGTATCTCGGCATCGTCGTCACGCCGGGAGCGTGGGTCGCCTTCGCCGTCGCGTACGCCGGAGGGGGTAACCGACTGACGACATCGGTCGTCGCGGGCTTGGCCGTCGAACCCGTCGTCGTCCTGACGCTCGCGGCGACGAACGACGCACACGGACTGTTGTGGTCGAGCACCACTGTCGTCGAGAGCGGATTAGCAACCGTCCACGGACCCGCCTTCTGGGTCCACGCGGCGTACTCGTATCTGTTGTTGCTGAGCGGCACGGTCGTGTTGCTCTGGACCGTCGTCCGACTCGACCTGTACAAACGACACGTCGCGCTGTTGCTCACCGGTGTTGCGCTGCCGTGGGTTGCGAACGCGCTGTACCTCTCGGGATGGGCGGCGCTGGCGACGACGGACCCGACGCCGGTCGCACTCGTCGGGACCGGCCTCTGTTTTGCCACTGCGGTCGTCAGGTTCCGACTGCTCGATACGATGCCCGTCGTCCGGGAACTCGCCCGCGACGCCGCGTTGGAGGATATGAACGACGGCGCGGTCATCCTCGACCGCAGCGGCGCGATACTCGACCTCAACGCCGCCGCCGAAGAGCTGTGTGGCGAACCGCGAACGGCGCTGGTCGACCGTCCGTTCGAGGCGGTGTTTCCGGGCGTCGCGTACGAAGACATCGAAGAGAACGACCAGAAACTGCTCACTACCACGCTGAACAACGCCCGGCGAACGTTTCGTGTGGAGACGTCGCCGGTTCGGGCGTTTCGCGGTCACCGAATCGGCCGTCTCGTCACGCTCCGGGACGTGACCGACCGCCGGATTCGTCAGCAGCGTCTCGAAGTCCAGAACCGAGTGCTCCGGCACAATCTGCGCAACGACATGAACGTCATACTCGGCTATCTCGACCAAATCGCCGACCAAAGCGAGAGCGAGGGCGTCTCCGCGTCCGTCGAGCGGTGTCGAGAGCGCGGCGTTCGACTCGTCCGACAGAGCGCGAAGGCGCGGGACGTAGAACGGTTGCTCTCGGAGTCGTCGTCGAACTCCGTCGACCTCGGCGCGACCGTCGACACCGTTTGCGCCGAGTTCCGCGACCAGTACCCGGATGCGACTATCACCGTCACGACTCCATCGGCGGACTGTCGCGTCCGCGTCGACGGGTCGCTCTCGCGGATCGTCTCGGAACTGGTCGAAAACGCCGTCACGCACGGAGACGGCCGCGTCGAACTCACAGTCGACGTCGACGACGACACCGGACGCGTCGTGGTCAGCGACGACGGACCCGGAATTCCAGCGCACGAGCGGGCGGTCCTCACCACCGGTCGAGAGACGGCGCTCGAACACTCGAGCGGCTTGGGTCTCTGGTTGGTGAAGTGGACCGTCGCTCGGTCGGGCGGTAGCCTCGACATCCGCGACGGCGGCGACGGGTGTACGGTGGTGTTCTCCGTGCCGCGCGACGACACCGGTGGGAAAGACGAGGACGAACAAACAGACGGTGACGACGGGACAGACGAGGCTGCCTCAGACTCCCACGAGCAGGTCGACCACGGTGAAAATCCCGTAGCCTAACGCGAGTGCCAGCGCTAACGACCCGACCCACGCGAGCACCGTGTACAGCATCTTCTTGCGACTCACCCCGCTACCGCCGGCGGCGTAGCCGCTGCCGATGATGGCGCTGACGATGATTTCGTTGAACGAGACGGGAATACCGAAGGCGACGGCCGCCTGTGCGATGGCGAACGAGGGGATGAGCGCGGCGATAGAGCGCCGCGGGCCGAGCGAGGAGTAGTCCTGTGCGATGGCCTTTATCATCCGCGGCGCGCCGGTCCACGACCCCGCCAACAGTCCGAGGCCACCGCCGACCAGCACGACGATGAGTGGAATCGGTGTCGCCGGACCCAGAAGGGGAACGAGCGGGCCGATGGCGAGACCGACCTGACTGCCGCCCGCCGAGAACGCGACGAGGCCGCCGAGTGCCAAGAGGAACCGCCGTTGTCCGCTGGCGGCGTCGCGCACCATGTTTCGGTACAGTGCGACGACGACGAGTGCCGCGAGCACGAGCGTCACGAGGATTCGGCCGACGGGGAGACCCGACACCGACGGAATGCCGAGACGGGTCGCCGTGGCGACGGCGATACTCGCGCCGGCACTTCCCGGACCGAGCACCGAGAACTGGACGTTGGCGACGAGTGCGCCGACGATGCCGGCGAGAAGTGGAACGGCGAAACGCTCGGCGACGCGTTCGGCCCGAAGCGTCTTCGCCGTCGCGTACGCGATACCGCCGCCGACGAACGGGGTGAGCACCCACAGCGCGACGATTTCTTGGTACTTCGGCCACGCGGGCGCGCCCCCGAGTGCGAGGCCGACACCGACGACGGCCCCGGTGACGGTGAACGCGGTGGCGATAGGATACCCCGTGAAGACGCCGACGGCGACGAGCGCCGCCGCGGTCAGCAGACCGACCGTCGCCGCGATGGCCGACAGTTGGACTCCAACGATGAGTTCGGTTCCGACGGCTTCGGTGACGCTCGCGCCCTGTAACACCGCGCCTGCGAAGCCGAGGATGCCGACGATGAAGCCCGCACGCATCACCGAGATAGCGTTGGCTCCGACGGCGGGGGCGAACGGCGTCGACCCCGACGACCCAGCACCGATAGCCCACGCCATGAACAGACTGGCGAGGGCCGCTACGACGAACGTCGCAACCGTCTCGACGGCTACCATTCTGGTCTGTTGTGCGCGCGCTGTTTACAAGTGCCTACCGGGAATCGGCGAGTTTCGACGGCGTCGGTCGTCACCGATTTCGTCGTCGCCGATTCGGCCGTTACCGGGCGAGTGCGCGAGTCAGTGCCGACGACCGGCGTCAGCGACGACCCTCGTCGTAGCCTTGCTGGAGTCCGGTGACCGTCCGGCGGACGAACAGATACGCGAAGAAGACGAACAACAGCATCGCGAGGATGAGGCCGACGAACACCGGGTCGTTACCCAGCGCCTCGACGACGGTGTCGACGATAGAGCCTTGGGCGACGACGGGCGACGATTCAGACATAGCGACCACTCGCCGCGGCGGGCCTATAGCCGTTTCGCACGCGTGGAGTGAGGGGAACGCTCTTGTGTGCCGCCTCGGAATCGGGGAGAGATGGCCGGTCTGTTGCCCTCCAGCCCACCGACCGACGACCCCGGCGACCCGCGCGTCATCGGACTCGACAGCGACGCCGCCGACGAGTTGCTCTCGGCGCTGTCGTCTCGGACCGCCCGACGCATTCTCGCAACGCTCCACGAGGAACCGACGACGCCCGCCGAACTCGCCGACCGCGTCGATACCTCCTTACAGAACGTCCAGTATCACCTCGGAAACCTCGAAGACGCCGGTATCGTCGAAGTCGTCGGCACCGCCTACTCCGAGAAAGGCCGCGAGATGAAGGTGTACGGCCCCTCCGACCGGGCGCTCGTCGTCGTCGCCGGCCGCGAGGAGGAGACGAGCGGCCTCCGGGCGATGCTCTCTCGACTCGTCGGCGGCGTCGGCGTACTCGGCGTCGCCAGCCTCGTCATCGACCGACTTCTCGGCGGCCCGACAGCCGATTTCACGCCGTTCGCCTTCGGGTCGTCGGGTGGTCCGCAGGACCAAAGCGGCGAAGCCACTGCCGGGTCAGCCGACGGCGGCAGTGCGACCGGTGCGGGCGGTGCTGGCAGTGACGACGGCGACGCCGGCGGGTACGACGTGAACTCCGACAGCAACGAGAGCACCATCTCGGACCCGACCGGAACCGCGGACGCGACGACACCGGGCGCACAGGCGACCGGGACGCCGGTCGAAGAGAGTACAGCAGCAACGGAGACCGCGGCAGCGACGGAGACGCCGGTCGCAACGGAGACGCCGGTCGCAACGGAGACGCCGGCGGAGACGGGCGGAGAACAGGCCGACACCGTGACCGAGACGCTCGCGGAGACGGCGACGCCCGACGGCGGGGGTACAGTGACACCGCAGTCGGCGCTCGACACCGCGACCGAAGTTTCGGGCGGCGTCGCCGACGCCGGCGGACAGTCGCTCGTCGACGTACTCGCCGCCTCACCGGGGTTTCTGTTCTTCCTCGGCGGTGTCGCGGTGCTTCTGGTCGCGCTGTACGTCCGTTCGCAGCGATAGGTAAAACGAGCGTTTGACCTTACGACGCGTATTTGACACCGGGGCCTATAGATAAGCGTGCAACCGCCTCGCTTCGGCCCACCGTGACCGACGCCGCCTCCCTCGGCGTCGAACTCGACGTGCTGACTGACGGGCCGACGAGGTGGTTCACGGCCCTCCAACTCCCTCCCGGCCCTCCACTCGCCCCTCCTCCCTCTCACCCCAAGCCCACGAGCGACCGCTACCGCGGGTCGATTCTGAACGTCTCGAACACGTCGCCGTCGGGCGTACAGAGCCGTCCGCTGAGTCCGTCGCCGTCGGCTTCCAACTCCGCGTGTGCGAGACCGTAGCCGCGCGGTTCGGCGTGGCTGCCGGGGTTCAAAAGCGCCAGCGGACCGGTCGCGTCGAATCCCGGCCTGTGACTGTGACCGAAGATGACCGCGTCGGCGTCGCGTTCGCGGCCGAACAAGGTGAGCGCCGTGTCGCCGCCGCGACGCGTGTGTGTGACGGCGAAGCGAACCCCGCCGTACTCGACGGTCCGAGCGCCGGGGAGTCGTTCGCGGATGCCGGCGTCGTCGTTGTTGCCGTAGACGCCGCGAAACGTGTCTGATTCGTCGACGAACGCGTCGAGTACCGTCTCGGTCATGAAGTCGCCGGCGTGGACGACCATCTCGGCGTCGCGGACGGCCTGTAGCGTTCTACCTCGCAACCGGTGCGATTCGGTTCCGTGTGTGTCGGAGACGACGGTGAGCACAGTCGGTGTAGGAACCCGCGGATACTGAAACTACCCCGCCGAATCGACCCGTGGGGGAACGGCTATCAGTTAGCGCTGTGACCGGTCGGCCATGGCAGGAAGCAAGTCAGTCGTCATCGCCGCGCTCATCGCCAACGGCGCTATCGCGGTGATGAAGTTCCTCGGGTATCTACTGACGGGGAGTCCGTCGATGCTCTCCGAGACGTATCACTCCATCTCCGACACCGGCAACCAGGTGTTCTTGTTGGTCGGTATCCGGTACAGCGGGAAGAAACCGGACAGAGAACACCCATTCGGATACGGGAAATCACAGTTCTTCTACAGTTTCCTCGTCGCGGTGATGCTGTTCGGTATCGCCGGCTGGGAGAGCGCCAAACACGGCTACGAGGCGATTATGCACCCCGGCCACGGGGCTGGATATCAGGTAATCGAGTTCCTCGGATTCAACTTCAACTCCGTCTGGGTGAACGTCGTCGTTCTCGTCGGCGCAATCGGCTTCGAGACGTACGCGTTCGTGAAGGCCAACGAGGAACTCCAGCGACAGATTCGTGAGTTCAACTGGAGCGGCATCCCCGAGGCGTTCCGGAAGACGAGCGACGTGACCACGCTCACGGCGTTCACCGAGGACGCTATCGCACTCGGCGGTGCGGCTATCGCGCTCGTCGGCGTCCTCCTGTCGTTCTTCCTCGGCGCGCCCATCTACGACGCCGTCGCGTCGCTCGTCATCGGGTTCCTGCTGATGGGCTTCGCCATCGCGCTGGCGTGGGAGAACAAGCGTCTACTCATCGGCGAGAGTCTGCCGGCGGATATCGAACAGAAACTCCGCAGCATCGTCGCCGACCATCCCGGCGTGACCGGTATCGACAGTTTCCGCTCGATGTACGTCGGGTCGGGCGAAGCGCTCATCAACACCGAAGTCCGGTTCGACGGGGAACTCGTCACCGGCGACATCGACACCGACATCGCCCAGCTAAAGTCGAAACTCAAACAGGCAGACAGCCGTGTCTCCATCGTCAACATCGAACCGGAGGCCTGAGCCACGGAATTCAGAATCGGGCGAGGACCAAACTGCACCGCCGGCGTACGTCGAACTGACAGAAATCGAAACACACCGTCGGTTCACGGAACTGAGTTACTGAAAAACGCACTTGGTACGACAACAGTCGCACCGAGGCGTCGGTGTCCGATTTATCGACACCACCCCGTTTCCGGATAGAACGGATTGATATATAAATTCTGCTGACGTTCTCATGTTTCGAGATGTGTCGTCGCGCAGACGACGCGACTCGGGGTCGTACAACGTGTCGAGACGTGTCCACACGTACACTCACCTGAGGCGGTCGATGTCGAGACGCGCGGAGTCTGAATCGCGGAGAGTCGTCAGTCGTCGAGCGCCAGCGACGCGAGCAGCGCCTCCAACTGCACCTGTTCGTTCGCACCCTCGGTGATACGGAAGTCAGCCTCGCCGATACGCTCCATGAGGCGAACCGCCGCACGGTCGTCGAGGTCGAACTCCCAGACGGAGCGATGCAGTTGGTCGATGATGTCGCCGCCGGCCATCCCGACGTCGGTGAGGAGGTGGTCGAGTTTCGAGCGGGCGGCCGCGAAGTCGCCGTCGAGCGCTCGCGTCACCATCTCCTCGATGTCCTCGGGGCGGGCGGTGGAGGTGATGGCGTAGACGGCTTCCTCGTCAACTTGTTCGCCGGTCGTCGCCGCCGCCTGCAGCGAGTTGATGCCGCGGCGCATGTCGCCGTTGGCCGCGTACACCAGCGCCTCCGCGCCGTCGTCGCTCAGGTCGATACCCTCCTCGTCGGCGATGTGGCGAACCGTCTCGTCGACGGCGGCGTCGCCCAACGGCGAGAACCGGAACACCGCACATCGGGACTGAATGGGGTCGATAATCTTCGAGGAGTAGTTACACGAGAGGATGAAGCGCGTGTTGTCGGCGAACTGCTCCATCGTCCGGCGCAGGGCGGACTGGGCGTCGTTCGTCAGCGAGTCGGCCTCGTCGAGAAAGATGATGCGGTAGTCGTGGCCGCCGAAGGAGGCGCGTGCGAAGTTCTTGATTCGGTCGCGGACGACGTCGATGCCGCGTTCGTCGGAGGCGTTGAGTTCGAGGAAGTTGCCCCGCCAGTCGTCGCCGTACACTTCGCGGGCGATAGCGGTGGCGCAGGTGGTCTTGCCGACGCCGGCCGGTCCCGCGAACAGCAGGTGCGGTAGGTCGCGCTGTTCGATGTAGCTCTGGAGGCGTTCGACGATACGGTCCTGTCCGACCACCTCGTCGAGCGTCTGCGGGCGGTACTTCTCTATCCAGATTTCGCGGCCCGGCGTACCCTCGGCCTCACTCATACCTTAGAGAGGAGTCGGTCGCCCCATAAACTCCCCGAGACGACGGCGCAGTTTCGTCGAAGGCGGCGGACGGAAACGCTGAAACCGACCCGGGACCCATCGCGGATATGGACGTGAGCGTAGAGGTCGTCGGTGAGGAGCGTCACGAGGTCGCCGTCGACGACGACGCGACGTACGCCGACTTGGTTTCGGCGGTCGACCTCAGCCCCCACGAGGTGTCGGTGCTGGTCGACGGTCGACCGGTGCCCGAGGACCAACCCGTCGAAGCCGACCGGGTGAAGGTGCTTCGACTCATCAAAGGCGGCCGAACGTAACGCGACACAGGAGGTCGGTACGACGCGGTAACAGGAGGAACGATGCACCGATGTCGTGATATCGACAGCGCTGAGTCCGAGAAACCCCGAATACGTTTGACTCGGATCGACGGACACGGACGATTCCGCCCCCAGACTTTTCGCGCTTCTCGTCGGACTAGCAGGTATGAGTGCCAGCGCGGACCTCGACTTCGAACTGCCGAACGTCGGTCCCGGTCCGGACCCGCTCACGCTCGGCGGACTCGCCGAGACGAACGAAGCGGTGGTTATCCTGCTTCAACGCGACTTTCACTGCGGCAACTGCCGCCGCCAAGTGAAAGCTGTCACGGAGCGCTACGGCGAGTTCAGAGAGCGCGGTGCGGAGGTCGTTTCGGTGCTTCCGGAGTCACCCGGGCGCGCCCGCGACTGGCTTCGAGACGGCGCGTCGTTCCCGCTGGTCGCCGACGAGGGAAGTCAGGTCGGAGACAGACTCGGCCAGCGCGTCCGATTCGGCGCGGTTGGCCGCTTCCACGATTATCTGGGTCGGATGCCGAGTACGGTTATCGTCGACCTAGGTGACGGCCGACCCAGACGCAGTTACGTCCACCGCGGCACCTCCCCGTGGGACCGACCGACCGTCGACGACCTGCTCACCGAACTCGACCGCCTGTGAGCGGCGACGAGCAGGATTTTGCGATTAGAGCCGCCACAACCGACGAATTCGTCGACGTGATGCGCGTGCTCGACGGAGCGGTGCTCGAAATCGACGCCGAGAAAATCCAACACCGACTCGGCACCGACTCGGTACTCGTCGCCGAGCGAGGCGGCCACGTCGTCGGCGCGCTCGTCCGCGATGGTGACCACGTCGAAGCCGTCGCAGTTCGGCGACAGCATCGAAACAGCGGCGTTGGGGCGGCGCTCGTCCGTCGGGCGCTGGAGCGAACCGGCCGCCTCACCGCCGAGTTCGACCCGCAGGTGCGCGAGTTCTACGAGTCGTTGGAGTTCGAGATACGCGAGCGAGACGGACGGTTGTGGGGCGAAAAACGGGTGCGCGATTAGCTATTGCTCCGACCGTCTTCGCGGGCGGCTTCCAGGACCGTCACGGTCGGTGCGCACAGACAGACGGCCGACGCAGGACAGAGTTCGGCGAACTGGGTCGTCTCTCGTATCGCCTCAGGTGCATCGCTGCGCTCACAGTGTTCGAACCCGAGCGACTCGAAGTAGTCCGACGCAGTCTCGGTCAGAAGATACAGCGTCTCGACTCCCTCTGTTGCCGCGTGTTCGGCGGCGGCAGCCGTGAGCGCCCGCCCGTGTCCCGACCCGCGGGCACTCTCGGTGACGGCTACCGAGCGGAGGAGCGCGGCGTCTCCGTGTAGTTCGACTCCGCTGGCACCCACGGGCTCAGGGTCGTCGGCGGCGATAGCGACGAAGAACTGCGCGGGCGCAGTCGGAACGTCGTCGGCCGGGAGGCCGGTCCGTCGGAGTAACGACGCGACAGCGTCGAGGTCAGACTTCGAGGCCGGCCGAATCGTGCGGGTCCGAGACATCGCTCGCTTCAGACGAACGAGCCGACGAGTTGGCGACCTTCGCCGAGCAGTTCGGCGACGTTGTCGGCGCTGTCGGATTCGGCGTAGACGCGCATCTTCGGTTCCGTTCCCGAGGGACGAACGAGCAGCCACGACCCATCTTCGAGCAGCAGTTTGAACCCGTCGAGCGTGACGACGTTCGCCACCTCGCGGCCCGCGACTTCGTCGGGAATCTCGTCGGAGAGGTCGTTCAGGACGCGCTGTTTCTCCGAGTCGGGGCAGTCGACGCTCACCTTGTTCGCGTGAATCTCGCCGTGTTCGGCTTCGAGACGGTCGACGCGCGAGTCGAACGACTCCTCGGCGGCGACAGCAGCAGCAAGAAGCGAAATCAGGACGCCGTCTTTCTCACGGATGTGGCCGCGGACGCTGAAGCCACCCGACTCCTCGCCGCCGACGAGCGCGTCGTGTTCGCCCATCGCTTGCGCGACCCATTTGAAGCCGACCGCCGTCTCGACGACTTCCTCACCGTGAGCCTCGGCGATGCGGTCGATGAGGAACGTCGTCGACACCGTCCGAACCGCCGGCCCGGAATCCTCCTCTAACAGCGCATCGTACAGCGCCGCGAAAAAGAGGTTCTCGTCGAGGAAGCCGCGTTCGGGCGTGACGACGGCGAGGCGGTCGGCGTCGCCGTCGTTGGCGACGCCGAGCGCCGCGTCGTGTTCGGAGACTGCCGAAACGAGGTCATCGAGGAGTTCCTCGCTCGGTTCCGGCGATTCGCCGCCGAACGTCGGGTCGTCGTCACAGCGGAGGCGGATTACCTCTGCGCCGACCGATTCGAGCAGTGCGTCGGTGACGCCACGACCGCTGCCGTGCATGGCGTCGTAGACGATTTTCGTCCCGGTGAGGTCGGCTTCGACGAGTTCGCGCGCGTGGTCGGCGTGGTCGGAGACGAAGTCGACGCGCGTCACGTCGCCGCGGTCGTCGACAGGGTCACGCGGTTCGGCGAGTCGTTCTTCGACGGCTTCGGTCACCTCGGGCAACGCGGGCGCGCCGTCGTCGGGGATGAACTTCACGCCGTTGTACTCCGGCGGGTTGTGTGACGCCGTCACCATCAGTGCGCCCGAGAGGCCGCGGGAGACGATGTTCCACGCGAGAACGGGCGTCGGGCAGTCGCGTTCGGGCAGGAGTACGTCGAAGCCGTTGTCGGCGAGCACTTCGGCGAGACTCTCGGCGAACCCCGGCGAGGACTCGCGGGCGTCGTAGCCGACGGCGACGGGGTCGTCGTACCCCTCGTCGCGGAGATAGTCGGCGACGGCCTGTCCGACGATGCGGACTCGGTCGTCGGTGAACGTGTCGAGCGTCGCTCGCCACCCGTCGGTGCCGAATGAGATTGCGTCCATACCGCTACGTCCCCGGGGGCGGCCAAAAAACCACCTGCAGATTCGAATCGATACCGGCCGAGAGCGGTCAAGACCAGCTATCGGGGTGTCAGCGAGCGAGAGAGACGAGCGCCCGTTCAACGGCCTTTTGAGCGTCGGAGCCGAACTGCAAGCAATGACACGCGTCGTTGCAGTGTCCGGGAGTCGCCGCGACGGAAGCTACACCCGCGAGGCACTGAAGTACGCTCTGAACGCCGCCGCCGACGTCGGCGTCGACACCGACCTCATCGACCTCGGTGCGGTCGACCTCCCGCTGTATCACCCCGACGAGGACGAGCAAGGCGAGTCCGCCGACCTCATGCGCCGGATGCGCGAGGCCGACGGTGTGCTTCTCGGGTCGCCCGTCTACCACGGGTCGTACTCGTCTACGTTTCGTAGTTTCCACGACTACTGCTCGTTCGAGGAGTACGAGGACACCGTCGTCGGCCTCTTGGCGACGGCCGGCGGTGGCTCCTACGGCAGCACGCTCGAACACATGCGAAGCACGGTTCGCGGTGTCCACGGCTACGTCGTCCCGAATCAGGTCGGCATCCGCAAGGCCTACGAGAAGTTCGAAGACCGAAGCGAACCCGCGACGAACGGGCAACCGGCGTACGAACTCGTCGACGAGGACATCGAACAGCGTATCGAGAAACTCGGGCGAACGGTGGCCGAACACGCGACGCAACTGAGTGCCGGAAACAGTCCGTTCGCCAGTGAGTAGACCGACCACTTAGGTCCGTTACTCGTCGTCGACGAGTCGCTCTTTCTGTCGCCGCGAGAGCTGTTTGATGGCGTACTCGCGGCTCATCGCCGCCGACTTGGATTCGTACGTCTCCGAGTGGACGAGTTCGACGGGCGTCCGCCCGCGGGTGTACTTCGCGCCGTCGCCGGCGTTGTGCTCGGCGACGCGTCGCTGCACGTCCGTCGTGTAGCCGGTGTAGAGACTGCCGTCGGCGCACTCGACGACGTAGACGTAGTGCACGAGTCGAGACAGAGAGCCGCGGCGCTAAACGGCGTCGGTTCGTCGGAGAAGGCTTCGCGTGGTGGTTATCGATTCGTTACCCGACAGTGGTTACGCATTGCGGGCGCGATGTCGTGCGACTTCCGCGATACCGGCGTTCGCCGAGCAAGCTGGACAGGCCATGAGACGCCCGTACTCGTCGGCAAACACCCTCGCGAAACGTTCGGAGACGTGCGACCCGCAGTGGTCGCAGGTTGGCATTGTTCGGGTCCGGCATCCACCAGTCAGCCGGTATCTCGTAGTACGAGACCGAGCCACATGAAGGTGTTGTGCGGACGCACCGAACGAGAGACCGAAACGCCGCCAGAGCGTTCCGTCTACGAATAATTTCGACCGTCCGAACGGTTACGTTCGGCGGGCCGCGTCGATAGCCTGTGCGACGAGTCCGGCCTGCGCGCCCGCGACGAACCCGGCGTCGACGTTGACCACAGACAGCACCGAACACGACTGGAGCATGCCTGCAAGCGCCGCGTCGCCCTCGCCGCCGTAGCCGTAGCCGACCGAGACGGGGAGAGCAATGACGGGAGCGTCGACCATCCCGGCGACGACGGTCGGCAGCGCTCCTTCGCGTCCGGCGGCGACGATGAGCACGTCGGCCGCACGGAGTGCCTCCCGTTGGTCGAGGACGCGGTTGATGTTGGCAACGCCCACGTCGTCGATACGGTCGATTGTCGCCCCCATCTCTCTGAGTACCGCTGTCGCCTCGCCCGCCGCAGCAGCGTCGGAAGTGCCGGCGGTGACGACGGCCACTCTCGCGTCGAGCGACGGCGGTTCGTGGTGCGGCGCGCGCGCGACGAGGGTTCGTGCGCGTTCGTCGGTGTCGACAGTTGCGTCGGCGACCGCCGCGTCAACGCGCGTGCGGACCGCTTCGACCGTCGCCTCGTCGGCGCGGGTGACGAGCGCTCGGCCCGTCGTCTCGACGGCGGTGAGCACGAGTGATGCCGTCTCGTCGGGCGTTTTTCCATCCGCGAGAATCGCTTCGGGGATGCCGCGTCGGTCCTCGCGGGCGGCGTCGAACCGCCCGGCGTCGGTGCTGGCGTAGCCCGCCAACCGGGCTTCGGCGGCCGCCGGTGAGAGCTCACCCGCGGCGACCGACTCCAGAATGTCTCGCATAGCCGACGCTCCGCCCGCAGGGCACTCGTAACTGTCGTTTCCGGCCCATCGACCCCGTAGTACTTAAATCCAACGGCGGATTTGGGCGCGAACGACCGCGAGGGGGTCTGACGGCACGATTTGGGAAATCTTATTAATAAGGCCCCGGTAGCCACGCTTGCATGGCAGACCTTATCGTCAAGGCAGCTGTTAAGGAAGCGCTCGATGACAAAAACGTCGCATCGGACTTCTACGACGCGCTCGACGAGGAAGTCAAAGAGCTTCTCGACGACGCCGCCCGTCGCGCCGAGGCAAACGACCGAAAGACGGTCCAGCCGCGCGACCTCTAAGTCCGGCGACTAGCCCACCATTTTTTGGCGCTCACATCGGATAGCGGCGGCGCTCGCCGTTGAAACGGTGACTAGAAACTAACCACACTGAGAGCGACCGGACCGAGAGCGGCCGAACCAGCAACAGCGGAACGGAAAAACGCCACCCGAGCTATCGCGTCCGAACATCGACGCCGTCGTCGGTTCCGACGTGAATCTCGTCGGCGAGGCCGACGAACAGACCGTGTTCGACGACGCCGGGTATCGACGAGAGCGTCCGCGAGAGCGCCGTCGTGTCGGTTATGTCGCCGAACTCGCAGTCCAATACGAAGTTGCCGTTGTCGGTGACGACGGGGCCGTCTTTGCACTCGGCCTCTCGGAGCGTCGGAGCACCGCCGGCGTCGCCGACGGCCGCGGCGACGGTGGAGCGTGCGTCCGGGAGCAGTTCGACAGGAACCGGGTGCGACAGCGTCTCGGCGACCTTCGAGGGGTCGGCGACGACGACGAACCGGTCGGCGAACGCGTCGACCACTTTCTCGCGGGCGTGGGCCGCGCCACCGCCTTTCACGAGGTCGAACTCCGCCACTTGGTCGGCGCCGTCGATGGCGATGTCGACGGCGTCGACTTCGTCGAGCGTCGTGAGCGGGATGCCGGCGTCGCGGGCGAGTTGCCGCGACGCGAACGACGTCGGCACACCGCGCACGTCGAGTCCGGCGTCGACTTTTCGACCGAGCGCTCGAATCGCGTGTGCCGCCGTGCTTCCGGTGCCGAGTCCGACGACCATCCCGTCTAAAACGAGGCCGGCCGCACTCTCGCCCGCGCGTCGTTTCGCGTCGTCGCTGCCGCCGGTCGTCTTCATACCAGTGGCTTCGGCGACGGCGACAAAAACGCTCCGGGGTTCCGCGCTCTCGAACGATACCCCGAGCCTTGTCGACAGCGAGAGTCGTCTCCTCGTGTGAATGTGTCCGGACGGAGATTCCGTCCGTGGAGTCAGTCAGCGTCGCCGACGATTTATCAACCGCCTGACCTATATAGTCGCACACGAAACCACGGGTGGATAGCCAATGACCGACATCAGGAGCGGATTCGTCACCCAGACACACACCGGCGACGTGACAGCATCCGACGCCGTCGAACAGGCCAACGCGTTCGGCTTCGACTTCCTCGAACTGTACATGGACGGAGCCACGGCGCGAACCGAACTCGACCGGGAGAAATTCACGGCCGACGTCGCCGAGGCGGGCTTGGATTTGCTCGTCCACCTCCCGTTCGTCGACTTGGACCTCGGGACGCCACGTGACGGCGTTCGGGACGCGGCCCTCGACGAACATCGTGCGTGTCTCGACACCGCCGCGGAGCTAGACGCAGAGAAAGCCGTCCTCCACGCGAGCACGCACGCGACGTACCCCGAGTGGGACGCCGAGACGACCCATCCGCGGATGCTCGACGCGATACGGCAGTTGGACGACCACGGCCGAGCGGTCGGTGTCGAAGTCTGCGTCGAGAACCTCCCAGGGGTGTCTTTCACCGTCCACGAGTTCGACCGTGTTTTCGCGGAGACAGACGCCTCGATGACGTTCGACACCGGTCACGCCCGCGTCGACGGGATGGACGCCGAGGCGTCGGCGGCGTTTCTCGACGACCACCGTGACCGCGTCTCGCACGTTCACGTCAACGACGCCCGCGGCGCGATGGACGAACACGTCCCGACCGGGTCGGGGACGACGGAGTTCGAGACGATTCTCGCACCGCTTCGTGAGAACTGGAACGGCACCGTCTCCGCGGAAGTGTACACGTTCGACGCCGACTATCTCGAACTCAGCAAGCGGAAACTCGACGAGGTACTCGCCTGAGAATGTGGGACGAGGTGTCGCCGCTCGGTGAGGTGACGGGCGGACGCGACGGGAACGTCGGCGACGAAGAAGAGAGCGAAAGCCGAGACGGCGAACGAGAGGAACGAGGGGAGCCACAGCATCGAAAGGAGGGACGAACCCGACTCGGACAGTCGCTCTACTACGTCTCGCTGTTTTTCGAAGCTGTTTCGGTCTTCGTCGTCGGGGCGGTCACCCGACGAATCGGCCGCGACGACTCGCTGTGGGTGTTCGGCGCGCGCGGCGGCAGCGACTTCGGAGAGAACTCGAAGTATCTGTATCTCTCCGTCGCCGCCGACAGGACCGACATACGGCCAGTCTGGGTGACGAAGAACAGAGACATCGTCCGCGAACTCCAGACACACGGCTACGAGGCGTACCACGCGTTTTCGCCGCGCGGCATCTGGTTGCAACTCCGCGCGGGAACGGTGTTTCTGACGCACAATCTCAAAGACGTGAACCGCTTCGCCGTCGGCGGGGCGACGCTCGTGATGCTGTGGCACGGTGTTCCGCTGAAACACGTCTCGTGGGACGCCGAACTCGCCGAGCGTCCCCGACCGGTGCGGGCGCTCTCGCGCTACCTGTACGACCAGTACGACCTCGTCACGCTCACTGGTTCGGGCGCGCGCGAGTCGTTCCGAACGGGCTTCGGTCTCGGGGACGACCACTTCGCGGAGACGGGCTACCCACGGACTGACGTGTTCTTCGAGGAGATACCGGGTGCGACGCTCTGCACCGACGAGACGGAACTCAGGCGCGTAGAGCGACTCGCCGCCGACCACGACGTGTGGCTCTACATGCCGACGTTCCGCGAGAATCCGGCGGCACGTGCCCCGAACCACGTCGACTTCGCGGCACTAGAGGAACTGTTCGCCGAACGCGACGCCTACCTCGTCGTCAAACTCCACCCGAAAGAGGAACTGGACACCGACCTCTCGGCGTTCGAACACCTCGTCGAACTCCCGCCGAGCGTCGACGTGTATCCGCTGCTCGCGGCGACAGATGGCCTGATAACGGACTACTCGTCGGTGCTGTTCGACTATCTGCTCCTCGACAGACCGGTCGTCTGCTACGCGTACGATTTGGCGGCGTACCGCGCCGAACGCGGGTTCTACTACGACTACGACGAGGTGACGCCCGGACCGGTCGCCCACGAGTTCGACGGGGTGCTCGCGGCACTCGAGACAGCGCTCGACGGCGACGACGACGACGAGTTCGCGGCGGCGCGGCGCACCGTCCGCGAACGGTTCTTCGACGGCGATAGCGGCGGATACGCCGACGCCGTCTACCGGGCGGTGAGCGAACGACGTGGCTGACAGTCGACCGAAAAGTAAAGAACGGCGTGCGCAGGAACTGGGGTGTGAACCGCTACGGAGGGCAGTGACGGGCGGACCGCTCCGGAGAGATATAGTCAACTATGAGAGGTATGTACACGAACGGAGATAGTTTGATGTACGTGACGGTACACCCTTCGAACACGAACGCATGGCACAGCTAGCAGGGCACGAACAGACGACCGAGACGGAGACGGACGTGTCGCTCATCGCCCACCGCGGGTTCGCGGGCGTCTACCCCGAGAACACCCGGGCGGCGTTCGGCCGCGCCGTCGGCACCGACGGGGCGACGACACCGCAGGCCGACGTGGTCGAACTCGACGTGATGCCGACGGCGACGGGGGAAGTCGTCGTGTTTCACGACACCGACCTCGGGCGACTGACGAACGCACCCGAGAAACTGGCCGACCGGAAAGTGTGGGAGACACCGTACGAGACGCTTCGAGGACTCGACGTCCTCGGCACCGGCGAGTCGGTGCCGCTTCTCGCCGAGATACTGGAGATGATACCGGTCGACGTCGAACTCAACGTCGAGTTCAAAAATCCCGGCGTCGACGACGTGCGCTACGGACCGCTCGACGACCACGACGAACTCGTCGAGCGACGCGCAGTGTGGCGGCCGTTCGTCGAACGCACCCTCTCGGAGTTGGACAGACATCCCCACGAGGTGCTCGTCTCCTCGTTTCACGAGGGTGCACTCGCCGCCGCGCGGCAGTTCGACGCGACGGTCCCCATCGCCAACGTGTTCTGGGACGATATCGAGGCAGGCCTCCGAACCGCCCGACGACACGACTGCGAGGTGCTCCACGTCCCGTGGAACATGGTCTACGGCACCGAACTGTTCAACGAGGAGTACCACGCTGGTCCGTTCGACCCCATCGATATCCTCGACGTCGCCCACGAGGAGGGTCGCCGCGTCAACGCGTGGACCGTCGAAAGTTGGTATCAGGCCAACCAACTCCGCCGGGCAGGCATCGACGGCATCATCGCCGACTACCCGAACCTGCTACAGTACGGGTCGAACCGGGACGTCGCGGCCGACACGAACTCGTCGGAGTCGTCGAATCCACCGGAGTCGTCGAAGCCGTCGAAGCCGTCGCTGCAATCCCCGGACGTACCGCCGCAGTAACTGTCCGGCCCCACGTACGTCAGGCGTTGACGACTTACTCTCTGCGACTTAATTCCGTTACTTGTTAATCCTCACTTATTGTCCCAGGTGTGGTACACATCAGGAATGACATATCCGAACACGGCAGTTATTCTCGCCGCGGGCATCGGGTCTCGACTTCGGCCGATAACGCTCCGCAAGCCGAAGTGTTGCGTCACCGTCGACGGCACGCCGATTCTGACGTACCAACTCCGGGCGTACGCCGAAGCGGGCCTCGACGAAGCCGTCGTCGTCGCCGGCTATCTGGCGGAGAAGACGCGGGCGTTGGCCGAGGGAGTCGCCGACGAGTACGAGGATTTCTCCGTTACCGTCGTCGAAAACGAGGTGTACGCCAACACCGACAACATGTACTCGTTGTCGCTGGTCGAACCGCTTCTCGACGGCGAACCGTTCTTTTTGAGCAACGGCGATGTCGTGTTCGACCCCGAGGTCGTCGAGCAGTTGGCCGACGCCGACGCCGACAGCGCCATCGCCTGCGACACCTCGCTGTTCTCCGAGGAGGCGATGAAGGTGACCGCCGACGACCACGACTGCATCTCCAGTATCTCGAAGGAGTATACGGATTCGGAGGCACACGCCGTCTCCATCGACGTCTACCGGTTCTCCGGACTGTTCTCGGCGGCGCTGTTCGACGAAATCGAGCGAAGCGTCGAACGCCACGGCGAGTACGGCGGGTGGACCGAACTCGCCATCGACCGTCTGCTCAAAAGCGGCCGCTTCGACGTTGACCCCGTCGACATCGCCGGCGCGCGCTGGGTCGAAATCGACAACCTCGACGACCTCACGGTCGCCGACCGAACGTTCGCCTCGCTGGGGTCGCTCGCCGAAAAGCAGGCGGTCTTCTTCGACCTCGACGGCACCGTCTATCTCGGCGACGAACTCATCGCCGGTGCGTCTGAAGTCGTCACCGGACTCCGAGAGGCGGGCGTCGACGTGTTCTTTCTGTCGAACAACTCCTCGCGGTGGAAACCCGGCTACGCCGAAAAACTCCGGAACCTCGGCATCTCGGCGACGCCGGAGTCGATTATCCTCTCGACGGACGGCGTCATCTCCTATCTCGAATCGGTCGGCACCGACGAGACGTTCGTCGTCGGCACCGAGGCGATGCGCGACGCGATTCGTGAGCGGGGGTTCGCCGTCGAATCCGACGACCCGACGCACGTCGTCGTCGGCTTCGACACCGAACTCAGCTACGAGAAAGTCCGCCGCGCGACGCTCGCCATCCACGACGGGGCCGAGTTCGTTCTCGCGCATCCGGACGCGGTCTGCCCGACCGACGAGGGGCCGATTCCCGACTGTGGCTCCATCGGCGCACTGGTGGAGACGGCCGTCGGCCGGCCCCCGGCGCACGTTTTCGGCAAACCCAACCCGGAGATGCTCCTGCCGACGATGGAGGAGTACGGCTACGAACCAGAGGATGTGGTCGTCGTCGGTGACCGTCTCGAGACCGAACTCCGGATGGCCGACCGCCTCGGCTGTGAGTCCGTCTGCGTGCTCACCGGGGACGCCAACCGCGCCGACGTCGAGGCCAGCGACATCGTGCCGTCGCTGGTCGCGCCGTCGATAGCGACGCTCTCGGAGAATATCTGAGACGCCCAACACCGACCTCAACGCTTTGGGCGTCGGGTTCGTACGCTCGGTATGTCACGAACTGTCGTCGTCGCCGGCGTCGGTCCCGGTCTCGGCGCGTCGGTCGCCAGACGCTTCGCTATCGAAGGCTGTCGAGTCGCGCTGTTCGCCCGAAGCGAGTCGTACATCGACGAACTCGCCGCAGAACTCGACGAAGACAGCGCAGGCGAGGCACTGGCGGTCCCGACGGACCTCACGGACCCCGATGCCATCGAATCGGGGTTCGAGGCCGTTCGAGACGCGTTCGGTCCCGTCGACGTGCTCGTCAACCACGCCAGTGGCGGGTCGTGGAAGGGACTCACCGACCTCTCGCAGGAGGAGTTCGACCGGGCGCTCGACGTGGGCGCTCGTGGTGCGTTCCTGTGTTCGCAGGAAGCCGTAGGCGATATGCTCGGTAACGACAACGACAACGACGACGGTGACACCGGCGGAACGGTCATCTTCACCGGGGCCACGTCGGCGATTCGGGGTCGTGACGGTGCGCTCGCGTTCTCGGCGGCGAAGTTCGCCGCCCGCGGAATGGCGCAGTCGATGGCTCGGGAGTTGGGGCCGAAAGGAATTCACGTCGCCCACGTCGTCGTCGACGGCGGAATATCACCGCCGAATCGAACGGTAGAGAACCCCGAGGAGTATCTCGACCCGGACGCTATCGCCGACAGCTACTGGCATCTCGTCGAACAGGACGAGAGCGCGTGGACGCTCGAACTCGACCTGCGGCCGCACGTCGAGAAGTTCTGACGAGAACAAGCCGCACGTCCGCTCTACGCGCCCGTATCCGCAGGGGTCGCCACGGTCCGCTCGGTCGTCGTCCAGAGGTGACGGCCGAGGAACACCCACGCGAGACCGTACAGTATCATCGAACCACCCCACGGGTCGAGCACCTCTCCGGCGGTGAGTTGCATGATGGCGATAGCGCCCGGAAGTCCGATTGGGAGCGCCGCGATGAGAAGCCACGCGGCGGTTCGAGGTGGTGCGTCGGCACGAAGCATCGCAACGCCGTAGACGATAGCGCCGACGAAGAGGACCAGCAAACCCGCCAAGTACGCGAGAAACGCGATGCCAATCCAGTAGTCCGCGATTGGGAGTGCAACCGCGGCGACCGCCGACCCGACCGCGAGCAGTCCGAAGCCGGCTTTGGCGAGTCGGCCGAACCACTGTCGTTCGCTGGCGTACAGCGGGACGAGCGCCGCTGCGAGTACGATGCTCGCAACGATGCCGAACGGTCCGACGACTTCGAACTCCGCCGGATTGAGTAGCGTGAGCAACGCGGCACCGACCGCCGCGAAGATGACGCCAGCAACGCTAGCGGCGATGCCGCTCATTCGAATCCAGCGCCGGGAAGAGTCGTCACCGACGCGTCGAGTGTCTTCGTACTGATTCATATCTATCACATTCAGTTCCGCGGAGTCGAAGCGAACCGCGTCTCCTCGGAGCTACTGAGACTACAGGTGAGGTGAGAAGATAGCAATTGCGAGCAGCATGACACGTCAGAAGACACTCAATACATGATGAAGTAGAAGGCTCGGCCGAGCAGTGGCGTGGACATCGTAATCGACGGTCGCCTCTCGAACGGCCAGTACAGTAGTCAGTTGAGACGGTCTAACACTGCGTCGGGGTCGTACGAGAGCGTCAACGTCCGCGAGCGTCCTCGCCCTTCGATGTTGGCGTAATCGGCTTCGATGACGCCGAGTTGGTCGAGTTTGTTGATTATCTCCGAGTAGCGCGTGTAGCCGAGTCCCGTGTTGGCGTGGAACGCCTCGAACACCTCACCGGCCTGTTCGCCGGTGTGGTCGGCGAGCACTTCGACGAGCGCGCGTTCGGAGTCCGAGAGGCCGCGCAGACTCCGCGAAAGGTGGACGTACTTCGACTTGTCGTAGGCGTGTTCGACGTCTTCGAGCGTCACCGTTCGGGAGGCGCGCATCTCGGCGTTCAGTCCCGCTCGTCGGAGCAGGTCGATACCGACGCGCAGGTCGCCGCTCTCGGCGGTGAGTTCGGCAACCCGGTCGAGTTCGGGCGCGCCGATAACGCCGTCGTGAAAGCCGATACGGGAGCGTTCACGGAGGATGTCGACGATTTCGTCGGTGTCGTAGACGGGAAAGTACACCTCTTCGGGCCGGAAGACGCTCTGGACGCGCGTGTCCAGTTCGTCCATGATATCGAGCGAGAGGTCCGAGGAGATGATGATGACGCCGATGCGCGCGCCGCTGTGGGCCTCGTGGGCGCGAAGCAGCGAGTAGAGCGTGTCTGAGGCCTCGTTCTCGTAGAACAGGTAGTTCACGTCGTCGAGCGTGACGACGAGCACGTCGTCTTCCTCGACGAGACGGTCGGTAATCTGTCCAAACAGTTTCTTGAACGAGATTCCCGACGAGGGCGGTTCGTACTCGAAGATGCTCTCGAAAAGCCGCGAGAAGACGGCGTAGCGCGTCGAGTCGACTTGGCAGTTGACCCGAACCGTTCGAACGTCGGTCTGACTGCGGAGTTCGCCGAACAGTTTCTGGACCGCCGTCGTCTTCCCCGTCCCGGGGGGGCCGCGGACCATCGTGTTGAGCGGACGGGCACCGCGAACGGCCGGACGGAGCGCGTACTGCAGACTCTGCAGTTGGTTCTCGCGGTGGCGGAACGTCTCGGGGACGTAATCTATCTCGAAGACGTGTTCGTCACGGAACACCGTCTCGTCCCACGAGAGCATCCCCCTGTCGGGGTCGTCAGCCATCACTTTCACCACGCTTCGGTGGCTACTTAACCGTTTGCCACCCCCGGAGTGAAAGTGAAATTGAACCGGAGAGCGGCCTCAGCTGGCATCCACGACAGTTAAAAGAAACTGAACGTTTACTGTGCAGTCGAAGTGGAAACACGACCCGCCAGCGCGGGCGGAGACGAAATTACGGAGAGATGCACGACGGCGTTCGCGCTCAGTCGACGATGAGCGCCTACGTACCTCTCAGAACTTCTCTAACAGTCGCGCGTAGAACCCGCGACGCGACGCCGCTTCGTCGCCGCTGCCGTTTGCGCGTTCGGCGTCGTCTCGCGCCTCTCCAGCCAACTTCTCGACGATGAGTTCCGGTGTCGAACGCGCGAGATGTCCCTTTACCGGCGAGCGGTTTACCCGGAGTTCGCCGTCGACGAGGCCGACGGCTTCGATACCGTCGACGGCGACGTCGAAGTCGGTGGTTTCGCGTATCTCGTCGGCGAGGTGCGAGACGAACACGCCGGTCGTCCCCTGCTCGTGGAGCGCTTCGAGTATGCCGGCGATGATGCGAGCGCTCGCACCGGGTTCGGTGATGCTTTCGAGTTCGTCGACGAGGACGAGACGGCCCGACGCACCCGTGGTCAGCGTGGCGAAGTCGCGGAGCGTACTCTCGAACGCGCCCGCGTCGAGGGTCCCCTGACTCTTCGCGTAGTAGTGTAGTTCCGAGACGCGTTCGAGGCGGGCGCGTTCGGCCGGGACGGGTAGCCCCATCTGGCCGAGAATGACGACGACAGCGACCAAGTCGAGCGTCGACGTCTTCCCCCCGCTGTTGACACCGGAGAGAAGCGTCACGCCGGAGACGCCGTAGTCGACGGGGTCCACCTCGTCGAAGGAGACGTCCAACAGCGGCGACCGACCCGCCTCGAACTCGAAGCCAGAGCCAGAAAACTCCGGGAGCACGCAGTCGAAATCGCGCGAAAACCGCGAGACGGCGAGTTCGACGTCGAGTTCCAGTGCGTCGGCGACGAGCGTCTCGACGGGTTCTCTGAGTGCCCCTAAGTCCGCAGCGAGGTCCGCTTTCAGCGTCGCCGCGCGTCGGTCCCGACCGGCTTTCAGTTCGGTTCGGAGGCGCGAGACGGCCTCCTCGTTGTGGTCGACGGGAAACGTCGGGTCGCCGCCGAAGACGCGCTCTGCGAGGTCGTACTCGCTTTCCTCCAGCGAGAGCGTCTCTGCAAGATGGCCGCGGGCGGTCTCGACGGCCGTGTCGTACTCGTCGGCGAGTTCGCGCGAGAGGAGGCTGTCGACGCGTGCGCCCTGTTCGACCAGCGAGAGGAAGTCTTGGCCTTGGATGGTCACGTCCTGCTCGCTGATAGCCTTCCTGAGGTGGTCGTTGGCTGCCGACTCGGCGGTCGACACCGCGGCATCGAGGTCGTCGACGGCGGCGGTGAGGCGGTCGAGTTCCGCGTCGCCGACGAGTTCGCCGTTCTCGTCGACGCGTTCGAGGGCGTCGCGGAGGTCGGCGGGCGAACACGCCGGGTCGAGGGTCGCGGCCTCGTGGACGGCTATCGCCGCCAGCAGTCGCTCGCGGTTCTCGGCGAAGAACGCGAGAAGACGCTCGGGGACGATTTCCTCAGGATGTTCGGCGGCGTCGGGACGGACGCGCACGTCGCCGTCGACGTCGACGCCTGCAAACGCCTCGTCGAGGGCGACGACCGTCGAGTACGACCGCGCGAGTTCCGCGAGGTCGTGGGCGTCCTCGACGATTTCGACCGACAGTTCCGGGAACGTCGCCTTCGCTTCGGCGTAGCGCTCGGCGTCGACGGTGGCGAGACAGCGCTCGCGGACGCGGAGGTTCGGGGGCGCGCGCAGCGCCTCGACGTCGCCGAGGGCGTCGAGAACCGCCGGGTCGGGCGTGCGGTCGAGCGCTGCTTCGACGAACGTTCTCACTTCCTCGATTCGGGACTTGGAGGCGGTCGGAAACAGCGTCTCCAGCCGTTTTTCGGCGTAGTCGGTGACCGCGCGTTCCTTGAGCAACGCGAGAACGTCGCGGTAGAGTTCGCGGGCGCGGTCGGTCGCCAGAAAATCGCCGTCGTCGCCGTGTTCGGCGCGGATGGCCGCGCGCGCGATGGCGGCGGCACGTCCCTCAGTGATACCCGGGGCGCGCGAGAGCGTCGCCACGTCGCCGTCTCTGAGCGCCCGTTCGGCGTCGTCGAGTTCGGCGAGCGATGCCGCCGTCTTCTCGCCGACGCCCGGGATGGCCTCGAACTCCATTCTCCCGCGATTACCGCGCCGGATGATAAAAACGTTCGCGGAGCGACGCGAGGTGAGGCGACGAAACGGGGCGAGGCGACCCACACAGGTTGGTCGGAACGCTCAGTCGGTCGTAGTCGATGTCGGCCGAAAAGATGGGTCAGTTCCCGTCGCTTTGGGACTCGCCGCCGGCGCTCATTCCTGGGAGATGCTCCTTCGCGTAGTCGGTGAGTTCGTCCCACTCGAAGCCGTCGAGCACGTCGCCCAGTCCCTCGTCGTCGCCGAGTTGACGGCGGTCGGTCCACCGTGGCGCGTCGGTGTTCTCGGTTATCTCGGCGGTGTACTGCTCTTTGGACGACTCGTTGTAGTAGATCGGGTCCCCTCTGGCCGTTGTCCCAACGAAGTTCGCACCGTCGTGTTCGTTCGGAAATCCACCGAGGTTCTTGCTCGTGTCCGCCTCGCCTGGTGTCTTTTTCATCTCGATTTCCTCACGCTCAGTACGGTTGCGAGCAAAGTGTTTGTTGGGGCTGGTAACTGTCACACCGAAGGCTCACCGGCCGTGCGTGCCGTGGACAACGCGTTTTTGAACGCCGGCAATCAACGACAGTGCATGGACCTCGAAGGGAAGATAGACGCCGTCGTCTCCGACCTCAGAGAGCGCGACGGTGTCGTCGTCGCGTTCTCCGGCGGCGTCGATTCGAGCGTCGTCGCCGCCCTCGCGCGGGAAGCACTCGGTGACGACGCTGTCGCCTGCACCGCCAAGAGCGAGACGCTGCCGGCAGAGGAACTCGACGACGCAACGCGTGTCGCCGAGGAAATCGGCATCCGCCACGAACTCGTCTCCTTCTCGGAACTCGACAACCCCGACTTCGTCGCCAACGACGGCGAGCGGTGTTATCACTGCCGGACGATGCGTCTCGGCAAGATGTACGAGACGGCGCGCGAACTCGGTATCTCGACGGTCTGCGACGGGACGAACGCCTCCGACCCCGGCGAGGGACACCGACCCGGACTCCGCGCCGTAGAGGAGTTGGAAGTGTTCTCGCCGCTTCTGGCACACGACATCTCGAAGGCGGAAGTCAGAGAGATAGCCGACCGCTACGACCTCTCGGTCGCCGACAAACCGTCGATGGCGTGTCTCTCTTCGCGGATTCCGACCGGTCTCGAAGTGACCGAAGAACGGCTGACGCGCGTCGAAAAAGCCGAGCGACTGCTGCGGACGTGGGGGTTCTCGCAGTTCCGCGTCCGCGACCACGACGGCCTCGCGCGCATCGAAGTCGCCGAGGGAGAGATGGAGCGTGCGCTCGACGCCGACTTCGTCCGCGCGGCCCGCGAACACCTCTCGGACGTCGGCTTCGACCACGTGACGCTCGACCTGCACGGCTACGCCACCGGGAGCGTCAGTCCGGCGAATGCAGCGTACGACGAGGAAGGAGACGAACCGCTCGTCGCCGACGTGTTCGCCCAAGAGTACCCGGTCGGCGAAGACGACTGATTTTCGGGTGTTTTCCGGCGAGACGGTGCAAAGCGATAGCTGGAAAAATGCGAACAGGCGGCCGCGTCGGTATTGGGTTGTCGGTCGCACTCGGAGCGGTTGACCGCACACCCGCCTCGACTCGCTCCGAGTCGCTCGTCAGCGCATAGGGGCGATGGTCTCGCTATCGGTCATAAACGCTCGGAGCGGTCGCTCTGGGAAGTGGGCGTGAGAGTTGGATAGAGACGAGAGGAAGTGTCCTAGTTGCCGGTCCACCGAAGCAGCGCCAGCGTTCCCTCGAAGAGGAAAATCATCGTCACAGCGACGATGATGGGGGCCATCCCCGTCGGGTCCGGGGTGGCGATAAAGGAGATACCGGCGAACGCACCCCAGAAGAGGAGACGCTTGTCCTCCATCCAGACGCGGGTGACGAGATTCATCATCACCGCGAGCATGATGAACAGCGGAATCTGGAACACGACCGACATGTACGCCGTCAGGAGCACGATGAGGTTGAACGTGTCCTGTAGCGCGAAGGCGACTTCGACGGCTCTCGTCGTGTACACCGTGAAGTAATCGAAGACGAACGGGAGGACGAGAAAGTGCGAGAACGCCGCACCGACGACTGCAAGGATGAGACTCGTCGGAATCGCGGCGAGGTAGTAGCGACGCTCACGCGGGTACAGACCGGGGCGCATGAACCGGTACGTCTGGTAGACGAAAATCGGAAGGCCGACGATGACGCCCGCGAGACCGGCAACCTTCAGTTCGGTGAGGATGAGTTCCAGCGGGCCGTAGACGTGCGGGCGGTTGGTCGCCGGGTCGGGGATGTACGACCCCCACAAGTAGTTGATGAGGTCGGCCCCGAGGGGGTACGCCACGAGCGTGGCGATGCCGCCGATGAGGAAGACGACGCCGAGGCGGCGCATCATCTCCTCGATGTGTTCGGTCAGCGGCATCTCCTGGTCCGACGCGGGACCGTCGCCGAACAGACCGCCGTCGTCTGCGGCCGTCTCCGGCGTGGATGCGGCGGAAGCGGCGGAAGCGGCGGCATCGTCGGGTTCCGATGTCGCAACGTCGGCGTCAGCTGTCTCTGCCGACTCGACAGTCGAATCCGTGGACACCTCGGAGAAACCGGGCGTCGAGTTCGCTTCCTCGCCCATTCATCTCCACTACGGCGTGGTGCCGTTATAGGCCTTTTTCATCTGCGCGTCCACGCGACGGTGAGAAAAGATTGATAACCGCGAGAGGGTTTCCTACACCTATGTCCAGCGCGCTCGACGAGGATACCCGCCAGACGCTCGATGCGGGGCGGGAGACGGCCGGCGCGATGTTGCGCTCGGCCCAAAAAGACCTCCAGAAGGTCTTCATCGTCTTTCTTATCGGGTTTCTCGGGACGTTCTACGCGCTCCAACTGTGGGTCTGGGAGTTTCTGAAGAACGTCACCCGAGCGCAGATGGAGGCGTCGACGGCCCAAGACGTCCGCTTTATCGCACAGACGCCGTTCGACGTCATCCTCCTGCAAGGGAAGATAAGCATTGTCGCCGGTATCATCGTCGCTCTCCCGATATTCGTCTACTTCTCGCGTGACGCGCTCAAAGCGCGGGGTATGTGGCCGCAGTCGCCGGTGAAGCCGTGGAAACTCGCGCTCATCGGCCTCATGGCAGCGGTGCTGTTCTTCGCCGGACTGGTGTACGGCTACTCGCTGTTCTTCCCGCTGATGTTCAAGTTCCTTGCGAACAACGCCATCTCCGTCGGCTTCTCCCCGCGGTACTCCATCGTCAAGTGGGCGCAGTTCATCTTCCTGCTCACGCTCTCGTTCGGGTTCGCCGCACAGATGCCACTCGCCATCACGGGACTGTCGTACAGCGGCATCGTCAAGTACGAGACGTTCCGCGACAAGTGGCGCCACGCCGTCGTCCTCATCTTCGTCTTCGGCGCGTTCTTCTCGCCGCCGGACCCGTTCACGCAAATCATGTGGGCAGTGCCGCTTCTGGTGCTGTACGCCGCGAGTCTCTACCTCGCCAAAGTCGTCGTCACCGCAAAACGCGGGAGCCAACAGATAGACCTCGGCCGGACCGTCCGCTCGCAGTGGAACATCGTCCTCGGCTTCGCCATCCTGTTCGGCGGCGCGACCAACGCGTTCTACAGTTACGGCGGTCTCGACTACGTCAACTGGGCGCTGGCGTACCTCAACAGCACCTACCGCGTCGTCCCACTCGGCCAGCAACTCCCGTACCCGGCGGAGACGACCATCCTCATCTACTCGGCTGCCGCGGGTGCGGTCGGCCTCTTACTCGGCCTGTTCTACGGCATCTACCGCGACATCGAAGCGACGGCCGGTCCGCAGGTCCGCGGGCAGACGGGTGACCCGGCGGCTATCGACCTCACCGAACTCGACGCGGCGGGCGTCCGCGCGGCACCCCCGGAAGCGTTCACGGGCCTCACCGAAGAGGAGGCGATGGGCTACGCCAGCGCCGCCATCGACGACGGTGACAACGCGAAAGCCCAAGCCATCCTCGACCGGTTCGACGAGGCCGAGGAGAGCCGTGAGGAAGAACCCGAAGAAGGGAACAGTGTCCCCGGCGTCGACGACGACGTCGGCGACAGAGCGTCCAGAGCCAGCGGCACCCTGCTGGAGGGTCTCACCGACGGCGAACGCGACGAGGACGACATCGGCGGCTACTACAAGGACGTCGCGTTCATCGTCGACAGCCTCCGCTCGCGGTCGTTCATCCTCGTGGGCTGGTTCATGGTCGTCCTCGCGGGGACGTTCGCGTGGCTCTACAGCGGCGGTATCGGGACCATCTTCGACGGCTTCCTCGCGCAGATGCCCGCCGCCTTCGACATCGAGCAGGTGAACGTCATCACGCTGCACCCCGTCGAGGCGCTCATCTTCGAGGTGAAGTTCTCGACGCTCATTGCCGCCATTGCGACGCTCCCGCTTCTGGCCTTCTTCGCGTGGCCCGCTCTGCGCGAGCGGAACTTCGTTCGCGGCCACCGGAGCGTCATCTTCGGGTGGGCCGCGGTGCTTCTCGGCGGCCTGCTCGGTGGTCTCTACCTCGGCTACGTCTACATCGCGCCGACGGTCATCTCGTATCTGGCCGCCGACGCGCTGGCGGCGAACGTCGTCATCAGCTACCAGATTACGGATTTCTTCTGGCTCATCTTCTTCACCACCGCCGGTATCGGTATCCTCGCGGACATCCCGGTGTTGATGGTGCTTCTGAACACCGTCGGTCTCTCGTACCGGCGGATGCGCGGACGCTGGCGCGAAGTGACGGTGGCGATTCTCACCATCGCGGCGCTGTTCACCCCCGCGGACATCATCACGATGTTCATGGTGACGATTCCGCTGATGGCCGCGTACGCCACCGGCATCGCGGTGCTGTTCGTGCTGACGCTCGGCGGGCGGCGTGACCTCGCGCCCGCGCCGGGCACGAGCGACGCCTGAGCGGCCGGGCGTTCGAGCGGTCCGGCGGCCTCTTTTCGACGTACGTAAAAGACGATGACAGAAGCCGGTCTCGTCTACGGGTTTTGCGCACAGCGGTCGCTAAAAACTGAAACACGTAAGTGCCACCTTCGATACGTGACGGGTATGGCTAAGATAAGCGTCGAAATCCCCGACGAGTTGCTCGCGGACCTCGACGAGCACGTCGGCGACGACAAGAAGTTCGTCAACCGAAGCGACGCCATCCGGGCGTCGGTTCGCAAGACGTTGGACCTCCTCGACGAGATAGACGAACGACACGGACGGTTGGCGGACGAACGCGACGCCTCGACGGACGGCGAGTCGGGTGACGACGGTGCGTGAGTCGCGACTTGCGACGGGCGAAATCGCGCTCGTGGGTCTCTTCGTCACCGCGCTCGTCACGGCACAACTGACCGCCGCGAAACTGCTCGCGTTCGGATTACCGGTGTCGCTACCGGTCGTCGGCGACAGTCTCGCGCTTCCCGGTGCGGCGCTGGCGTATGCGGTGACTTTCTTCGCCTCCGATTGCTACTCGGAACTCTATGGACGGAAAGCGGCCCAGCGGATGGTGAACGTCGGCTTTGCGATGAATCTCGTGGTTCTCGCGCTGGTCGCCGGCACCATCGCCGCACCCGCACTCGACCCAGAGTTCGCCGCGCAGTTCGAGGCCGTCCTCGCTCCGAGCGCGAACATCGTTCTCGGGAGTCTGGTCGCCTATCTCGTCAGTCAGAACTGGGACGTACTCGTCTTTCATCGCATCCGTGAGGCGACCGGCGGCGACCATCTGTGGCTCCGCAACGTCGCGTCGACGGCGACGAGTCAGGCGCTCGATACGGTGCTGTTCGTCGTCGTCGGCTTCCTCGTCGCGCCCGCGGTGCTCGGAATCGGGCAGGCGACGCCGGTTCCGGTCGTGATTTCGCTCGTCGTCGGCCAGTACATCCTAAAACTGCTCATCGCCATCGTCGATACGCCGTTCGTCTACGCCGTCGTCGGGGTTCTCCGTCGGTCCGGCGACGACCGAGAACGGGTCTCGGTGTAGACGTTAGACGCGGACCACTGTCGAAACGGACCGGTGAGGAGCGGAGACAGCAACACCGCAACGCACCGCCACCTGCGACAGTCTCGTCGAACGGAGTTGGAACTTATCACTGACAGTGGCTAACGAGACGCATGGATTCCACGCGTCGTATCCGTCTCACAGAGAGCGACTGGATGGAGGGCGGCATCAACTGTCCGAACTGCAACCGGTATCTCCCGTTCGGCGATATCGTCGCCGTCGGCCGGTGTGACGGACGAGTTCGACCCGGCGAGACGTGTCGGACCGAGTTGGCGCTGGACCTCGTTTTGGGGTGAGAACCGCCAGCGGCGGTCGAAACACGAAAACGAAGATTACGAGTCGTCGACTCGCTCGGCGAATCCGAACTTCGGTTTCACGTCGGTGACGCGGACGCGAACCGTCTCGCCTTCGTCGGCCCCCGAGACGAAGAGGGTGAAGCCGTCGACACGGGCGATGCCGTCGCCTTCGTTACCTACGTCGGTGATGTCGAGTTCGAGTTCGTCGCCGACGGAGACGGGCGCGGTGATGCGCCCTTTGGCGACGAGGTAGAGTTCCGAAGACTGCTTTCTGGAGGCTTGTGGCCGGACTTCACGGACGTACTGGAACTCCGGGTCGATATCGTCTTTCAGGTCCTGGAGGTCCTGACCGTCGAACACCTTCACGACGAGGTCACCGCCGGCATCGAGAACGTCCATCGCCACCTCGAACGCCTGCCGGGCGAGGTAGACAGAGCGGGCGTGGTCCAGCGAGTACTCGCCGGTCATGTTTGGTGCCATGTCAGAAATCACGACGTCCGCGCCGTCCTCGCCGACGAGGTCCAAGAGTTTAGATTTCGTGTCCTCGTCGGTCATGTCGCCGCGAATCGTCTCGACGTTCTCCGCGTCGAGGGATTTGATTCGCTGGAGGTCGACGCCGACGACGGTTCCTTCGGGGCCGACTTCCTCGGCGGCGACTTGCAACCAACCGCCGGGAGCAGCGCCCAAGTCGACGACCGACGCGCCTCGGTGAAGGAGATTCGCCGTCTCGTCGAGTTGCTGGAGTTTGTAGGCCGAGCGGGCGCGGTAGCCCTCCTGCTTGGCCCGGTTGTAGTATTCGTCTTTGCGCGCCATTTCCCGGAGATTGCGCGCGAAGCCGAAAAACGCCTTCGTTCGGGCGCGAGGCCCACGCCGACTACTCGATACGGAGTTCGTCGTCTTCGGGGACGCTGTCGGCGTCCCATGCGATGGAGAAGTCGACGCGTTCGCGGGTGCCGGCCTCCATCAGCGAGGAGTCCGAGTCGACGGCGACGTCGAAGGAGACGGTTTCCGGCGGATTGATGGTCGCGCTGTCGTTGCCGACGAGGAACGTCACTTTCCGGTAGTTCGTGTTCGAGTGGGTCTGACTGTTTTCGCCGTCGGTGGTCTCGTCGGTCGTGCCTGCGGTGTCGGCGGTGTTGTCCTCGGCCGTCGTCGCGGTGTCCGGCGAGTCACGCGACGTTCGGGTCGCGTCGGTGCTCTCCGTCGTATGCGTGTCGGTCGTTCCACCGGTGGTCCGATTCGACGTATCCGTTCTGTGCGCCTCGTCGTGGTGGGTAGTGCCGTCGTCTCGGCGGTCGAGTTCGTCCGCGAACTCGCGGAGATACGCAGCGACTTCCGCTCGCGACAACTCCCGCGACGTTTCGAGTTCTGCCATGGCTCACGGAAAGTACAGCGAAGAGACGGACAGTTCGTCTGCTTGCGTGCGCAGGCGGAAACCGCCGAAGGCGGCGGGCCTCGAGGAGTGTCGGCGTCGGGTCGTCGACGAGACGTTGCGGCCGCACGCGAACGGCGAAATCACCCGACTCATCAGGGTCTCATGCGCGCACGCGCACGCCTAAACCACGGGTATTTTTAATACCCCTCTCGTAGGTCGCTATATATGTTCCAGGCCATCGTGAGCGCGTCGACGCTCCGGGACGCGCTCGATTCGGTGAGCGTGTTGGTCGACGAGTGTAAGATTCGACTCAACGAGGACGAACTCGCTATTCGGGCCGTCGACCCCGCGAACGTGGGCATGGTCGACCTCACGCTCGACGCTGCGGCGTTCGAGTCCTACGAAGCAGACGGCGGCGTCATCGGCGTCAACCTCTCGCGACTGGAGGATATCGCCGGCATGGCGAACACCGGCGACCTCGTCCACCTCGAACTCGACGAGGAGACGCGGAAACTCCACATCCAGATAGAGGGCCTCTCCTACACGCTCGCGCTCATCGACCCCGACTCCATCCGGCAGGAACCGGACATCCCGGACCTCGACCTCCCGGCGACCATCGTCGTCGAAGGCACGCATCTCGACCGCGGTATCAAAGCCGCCGACATGGTTTCGGACCACATCGGCCTCCGCGTCGACGAAGCAGACGAGACGTTCCACATCGAAGCCGAGGGCGACACCGACGACGTCGACCTCGAACTCGGCCGCGACGACCTCATCGACCTCTCGGCGGGTCCGGCGGACTCGCTGTTCAGCCTCGACTACCTCAAGGACATGAACAAGGCGATTCCCTCCGACGCCGAGGTCACCGTCGAACTCGGTGAGGAGTTCCCCGTCAAACTCCACTACGAGTTCGGTGAAGGCATGGGTCACGTGACGTACATGCTCGCACCGCGCATCCAGAGCGACTGAGTTCTCGCGGCTTTCTCGGGATTTTTCTGCGGCCTCTCGGGACTCACCCGTTCGGTTCTACCGACTCCGCTCGTCGCCACCGTCGGGTTCGCCGACCACCCCGTCGGTCGGTCCCTCCGTTCGACTCACATCGGGCGGCGAGGCCAACCCCGTCCGGGCGATACCGACGAGAATCGTCAGAATTGGCAGTATTATCAGTGCGCCGGCGACGAACGGCGACCAGTACGTAAAGACGTACAGCGCCGCCATCGCGGGCGGGCCGACGGTTCGGCCCAAGCTTCCGGCCCCCTGTGTGACGCCGAAGGCGCTGCCCTGTGTCTCGGCGCTCGTCGCCTTCGAGACGAGCGTCGTCAGCGCGACGTTCAGCAGACTGTTGCCGACGGAGAGCAGCGCCAGCGCGACGAGGAGCGCGACGAGCGCAGGCGTCAGATACTCGGGGCCGCCGAGAGGTGGCAACAGGGCGCCGAGTTCGGGCGAGAACGGAATCGCCGCGAGCGCGACCAAGAGAATCGTCCCTCCGGCGACGGCGATGTAAGAGTCGCGGTAGCGCCGCGAGAGACGCCCGACGAGGACGCCCTGATTGAACACGCCCAACACCCCGATGTAGGTCAGAAGAAACGCCGTCTGGGTCTCCTGATAGCCGTAGATGTCGGCCGCGAAGGGGATGAACATCACCTGAATTCCCGAGAAGGCGACGGAGACGAGAAAGAAGGAGACGACGAGTCCCCGGAGGTTCGGGTCCCGGAGCGCGTCGGCGAACTGCGAGACGAGCGTCGTTCGGGGCGCAGTACCTCGCGTTCGCGCCGGTTCTTCGAGAAAGAGGGCGGCGAAGACCAGACTCGTCAGGCTGAACAGCGCGGCGGCGAAACTCGGCAGCGAGAACGGCGTCGCGGGGACGAACGCCGGGAACAGACCCTCCGCAGCGGCGACGACGGCGTCGCTGGCGAACAACCCCCCGATAGCGGGTCCGAAGACGAAGCCGAGCGCGAACGACGCCCCGACGAGTCCTAACGCCTCTGCTCGCCGCTCTTCGGGCGTGATATCGGCGACGTACGCCTGCGCGGCCGCGATGTTACCGCCCATCGCTCCGGCGAGCATCCGCGAGACGAAGAGGACGGTGACGCCCGCAGCGACGCCGAAGAGGGAGGAAAACTCCGCGGCGAGGCCGAAGATAGTCCACGCGACGGTGCTGCCGGCCAGAGAGAGCATGATGACCGGACGGCGACCCCGCTGGTCGGAGAGGCGGCCGAGAAACGGCGCGAATCCGAACTGCATCAGCGAGTAGGAGGCGGCAAGAAGCCCGATAAACACGTCGCTGACGCCGAAGCTTCGGACGTAGAACGGCAGAATCGGGATGACGACCCCGAAGCCGAGAAGGTCGATGAAGACGACGAAGACGACGATAGCGAGCGCCCGCCGGGGGTTCCGAACCACGTCGGTCGCAGTGGCCGACCGAGGAGTACTCATTGTGAAAGGGAGGCTTCCAGCGGGCCTAACTCTATCGTGGCTGAGAGATTCGGAAAGTCGGAGAGAGCGGCCCGAACGCCGAGAAACGAACTGAACCGGGAAACGGGACGCCGGAACGACTCGGTCGGCCTCAGTTGTGGCGGTCGATGACTGACTTCGCCGCTTGGGCTTTCTCTTTCCAGCCGTAGCCCGCCTCGTAGACGTGGCGCTTGCTTTCGACGAGCTGTTCGGGCGACGCCTCCTCGAAGCCGCCGCGGGTCCACGTGCCGCTCTCTCTGAGCCACGCGACGACGTTCTCTTTCGTCTCGGCCCACGAGAGCCCGACCATCTCGTACCACGCAATCATGGCGAACACCGCGTTGTCGTGACAGCCCGGGTAGCTCCCTTTTCGATAGAGGGTCTTCATCGGTTCGCGGGTCGGCTCGGAGACCATCTCCTTGTACTCGGCGGCAGTGAGCAGTTCGAGACGGCCGTTCTCCTCTTGCAGTCGTTCGTCGTACTTGAGGCGGTCCAGTGCCGCGACGTGGAGCGAGCCCCACTCGCCGTGGACGGCGTCGGGGAGGCTCTCCTCGTGTTTCGGGCCCGCAGAGAGCAGCGAGACGATGTCGGTGTAAGCTTTCTCCACCTCGGGCCACGCGGTGCCCTCGAAGCGGCAGTCGGCGTCGTGGAGGCTGTTGGTGGTGAGACAGCCCGGACAGGGGTAGTCGAAGCGTGGCACGGGTCTAGGCGGGATTTTGGTTCGGTAACCTTAGCTTGCGTGGTTGTCGGCTTCGGGCGAGAGGAGAACTCACAGCGCGCCGCACGAGAGATGCGTGAGGTCGGCGACTCCGTCTGCGTCGGCGACGACCAGCAGGTCGACACACTCGCGCCTCAGCAACGAGAGGTCGGTTTCTCGCCACTCGCCACCGTCGAGTCGAACGTGGACACGATACAGACCGGCCGTGTTGGCGACTCTGTCCCACGATTTCGACGGAGCGGACTGGTCCGCCGAGTCGGTGTCGTCGGAGCGGGCACCGGTGAGCGAAACGGTACGGTCGAAAACGACCGTCTCGTCGGCTTCGATTCGAACGTCGAGCGTGTGTTGTGTTTCGTCGCGGTTGCTGACGACGAGCGTTCCGAGCCGAATCGACCGTCGCGGACCGCCGAAACAGCCAGAAAGCGTCGAAGCGGAGAGGAAGGCGAGGAACTGACGGCGTTGCACAGTGACTTCCTCTCTGGCAGGAGTCGTCAAATCAGTTGGGGGAACGTGCTCGACGACCGCTCTACGGCGAGCGTACTCTCCCACGACACATATCGGCTTAGCGACACTAGCGAAAAACCAAGAAAGCTAGTGATTGATACTGTTAAATCATCAGTTTCGTGATGTATATCCGTGTCTACCGCACAGTAATAGATGCTATGAAAAGTCGGAACACGGACCAGAACTACTTGGGTGGCAAACTCGACGGGTGGCCGGCGACCGAACTCATCGAGGACGACCTGCTGGACGGCGAGCGGGTAATCGACGGCGGCCTTCTGAACTTTCTGCGACCGTAATCGGATAGTTGAATTTTCCACGAGAGGAGGCTCGGACGCGAAAACCACCGGACGAGAGCCACGGGTGGAGTGCGTGAGTCGGAAGCCAGAGACCGTACTCCGTGCCGTGCGCTCGCGGCGTCATCACCCAACCGCCGTATTTATCCATACCCACCGGAAACCGTACGCTCCATGAACGCGCGTCACGCCCGGTACCCGTTCTTCGCGGCCGCCAGAGAGGCCGTCGGCCAGTCCGGCGTGGCGCTGGGCGAACTCGTCACGACCGACGACCCCGCCGTCTCTCGTGCGCTCGAACGCGTCGAACGTGCGCTGATGGCCGGAACCGTCGAGAGCGAGACGCCCGGTGAGTGGTCCGCCCGCGACGAACTGCTCTCCTACCCCGTCGCGCGCATCCTCGTCTCGCTCATCGACGCGCCCGCCGCCGTCCGCAAGTACGCACAGGCGGAGGCGGCGACGGCGTACGACCGCTTCACCGACGACTTCCAGTCTACCGACGACGGACTCAAGAGCACTGGCACCAGCACCGTCGAACTCGGCGAGTTCCTCACGGAGTTCGAGTTGACCGACGACGTGCGACCGGAATCCGACACACAGACTGCGGGGCAACCCCGAAAGGACGACCCCTACCGCGTCTCGCTCGGGACGTACCTGACGCTCGTCGACCCCGACTGGGGCGACCGGTGGCGACTCGTCAACCGCGAAGTCAGCGAGGGAGACGTACGAATCACCCGCGAAGAACTGTACGACCTGCTCCGCGAAGCCGTCAGGCGACAGGTCGCCGAAGGACTGCCGTTCGTCGTCGGCGACGACGCCATCGCCGAGGCGCTCTCGGCGGAAATCGAGTCGCTCCGCGGACTGCTCGCCGACCGGAAACCCGTCGGCCGCATCGACACCGTCGTTCCCGACCTGTTTCCGCCGTGTATGAAACAGCTGCTCGAACGCGCCGGCCGTGGTGCGGAGTTGGACCACCATTCACGATTTGCACTCACCGCGTTTCTGACTGGAATCGGGATGGACACCGACGAAATCGTCGCCGTCTACCGCGACTCGGCGCTCGACGAGGAGGAGATTCGCTACCAGACGGAGTATCTGCGCGACGATTCGGGAACGCAGTACGCACCGCCGTCGTGTGCGACGATGGCCGCCTACGGCGACTGCGTGAACACAGACGAGCGCTGTGAAACCATCACCCATCCGCTGGCGTACTACGCGAGAGCGCTCGACGACGAGGGTGAACGCGCCGGCAACGCCGCCGATTGAGGAGTTCTGCGGGTTCTGACGTTTCTGAAGGCTACAGAGAGCTCTGCACGGACGGAAACTGAGTCGAGAAGCGTCGCCGCCTACCGCGAGAGAAAGACGCCGACGATAGCCATCAGCACGACAAACAACGCGATACTAGCGACGAGTGCGAGTCCGCCCGTCGGGTCGAGGTTCGACCCGCCGTACGCCGTCCCGATGTAGAGGGCGGCGGCGATGAAGAGGCCGACAGCGATAACGGAGACGACGATTTCACGCAGCGTCTCCCCATCGAGTTCCATGGCTTCGGCTTCCCACGACCGGAGTAAAACATCTTCGATGCCGTTCTCCGGGGATTCGTTCTCGGGACTGTCGTCGCGGTGGGTCAGTCAGTCGTCGCGGCGTGTGAGTCCGTCGACGACGGGCCTTGCAGTTCGTGTTTCAGTTCAGCCATTTTCTGTGTTGGGCCATCGTATATCTGGAAGCGCTATTCCGACGAATTCGGACGTTTCGAAGGCACTAGCCGAAGGTTTAGGTGTCTTCGAGCCCTCCGTATAGATACGGGGAGTGCCGCCCACGCCCCGGTGACATTATGACGCACTCACGAAACGCATCCGCGTCATCCGCGACTCGCAAGACCACACTATCAGCCGACGGCTACGAAGGCCGGTCGCTCCGCGCCCGCGCCGACCCGATGGCCGTCCGACCGCTCAGAGACCGCCGCTACGTCGTCGAGACCAACACCGGCACGTACGTCGTCGACCTCGAGGCCCGGTCGTGTACCTGTCCGGATTACGCCATCCGCGGCGCGCGGTGCAAACACCTGCGCCGTGTCGCTATCGAGGTGAACGAACGCCGCCAGCCCGCGCCGACCGAGCGACGCTCCGTCTGTGCGGTCTGCGGCCGAGCCGTGTTCGTCCCGTTCGGGGCGACCGGCCCGCAGCTGTGCGCCGACCACGAGTTCGAGAGCGGCGAGTTCGTCCGTGACCGCGAGAGCGGGTCGGCACTCGTCGTTACGAGCGTCGTCCACCGCCGCGCCGACGAAGTCGTCGTCGAGGACGGCAGCGGCCGCACCGTCGCCGACTACGAGACGAACGCCGACTACGGCGACCACGAACCGGTCGTCGAGGCGGTCTACCTCGGGTCGATTCGCGCCGTCGACGGCCGACTGGAGTTCGACGGCGCTCGCCGGTACAGTTTCCCGGCGTCGCGCCTCCGCCACGTCGACCGCGAACGCGGTGACCGACCGCGACCCGGCGGCTTCCAGAGCCAGGTACCGCTCGCGGAAGCCTGATTCCGGGACGATACCGACGTGTTTCTGCGTCGACGAACCGAGAGCGACGGCGCTCTTTCGGAAGCAACTCTGCGAGACCGGGCGTCGCGTCGAAGAAAGGACGACAGGAGAATAGGAGAAAGAAAACCAGAGCAGAGAGAATCGAATCGAAGCAGTCAGTTCAGGATTCGACGTCGCCGAGCGTCGTTTTCGCCGACTGACCGACGAACTCCGCGAAATCCTCGCCGTCTTTCAGCGCCGTTTCCTTTTTGACTCGGTAGTTGCCGCCGTCGGTGACGTAGAGGTCGCCGGGGTGGAAAAAGTACCAGTCCTCGCGGTCGAATCGGACGGCGATACGGGCTTTCGCGCCGAAGTTTCGCGCGAAGAAGATGAGCGCCTCGACTTCCTCGCCGGTGAGATAGATAGGGTCGCCCGCGCTCGACTTCGCTTCGATGGCGTAGAACCGGTCGCCGTCGCCAGCGAGGACGTCCGGCAGTTCACGGGTCGTCGCGCCGCCGCTTGCGGGCGCGCGCATCACCGCAAACCCCGCCTCGTCGAGTTTGTTGACGAGTTCGCGTTCACGACGGTCACCTTTCGCGTTAGACATGGTGTGTTCTGTGCGGAATCAGCCTAAAAAGGCTACGTCCCTCGCGTGAGGTCGGCGATGGGGTCGGCGTCGCCGCCGGAGAGCACGCCGACGACGGCGAAGGCGACACCGATGGCGAACCACGCGACGGCGAGTACCGAGACGCCGAGGGCGACGTTTGCGAGACTGGCGAGCATGAAGAGCGCGATTGGTAAAGTGTACTCCTCGTCGACGTCCATGCCCGGGCGTTTCCGAGCGCTCCTATAGGCTTTCTGTCTGCCACTGGCGTCGCTGCGGCCGGTGCGACCGGTGCCGTTGCCGGTGCCGTTGCTGCTGTCGCTAGCGTCTTGCCGTCGTTGTTAGCGCTGCCATCGTTTTGGACGTTGCCCCTCGCTACCGTCAGTTCCTACTCGGAAGGGTCAGAGTGATAACGTAGGGGTCGTAGCGGTACGGTATGTCCGAGGGACCGAACGAGGCTACGCAGACGGAGGGGTGGCAGTTCGAGGCGATGTTCGACGACCCCACCTCGTTCATCGGCGTGTTGACGCCGGAAGGGCGACTCCGTCGAGTCAACGAGACGGCGTTGTCGTTCGGAGACGTCGACGCGGAGGCGGTGACGGGGAGTCTGTTCTGGGAGACGCCGTGGTGGCGTCACGACGAAACAGAAGCGGCAGCACTGAAAACACGGATATCGAAGGCCGCAGACGGGTCGTTCGTCCGCTTCGAGGCGACGAACGCCGGTGCCGACGGCGACGAGGTCCACCTCGACGTCTCGCTGCAACCGGTTCGAGACGACACCGGCGACGTCGTCGCCATCATCGCACAGGGGAGGGATATCACCGACCGGGTGCGTGCGCAGCAGGCGCTGGAACGCCGACAAGCGACGATAGAGACCCTCCACGACGTGGCAAGCGACCTCGAAACGAGCGACTCACCGACGGCGGTGTACGAACGAACCGTCACCGCCGCCGAGGAAGTGTTGGAGTTCGAGCGATGCTACATCGGCGTGTTGGAGGACGGCTTAGTCGTCCCACGAGCGCAGTCCTCGGGGTCGACCCGCGACGACGTTCGCACGATGCGACCCGACGAGGGACTCGTCGGCAAGACGCTCCGAAGCGGCGAGTCGTATCTCGTCCGCGACGTAACCACGAACGGCGACACGAAACCGACGCGGGAGACGTTCCGGTCGGGCATGAGCGTCCCACTCGGCGACCGGGCGGTGTTTCAGGCGGTCGCCACCGAACCGAATGCGTTCGACGAGTCGGACCTCGAACTGGCGGAGTTGCTGCTCTCACACGCCTCGGAGGCGCTCGTCCGCATCGAGACGGAGGCGACGCTCCGCCAACAGAACGAGCGACTCGACGAGTTCGCCTCCGTCGTCGCCCACGACCTCAGAAACCCGCTGAACGTCGTCTCCGGCAACATCGAACTGGCGCGAGAGACCGGCGACTTAGAGCGACTCGACGCCGCCGCGCGAGCGGTGCGACAGATGGACGACCTGCTGTCGAAACTGCTGCACCTCGCACGGGCGGGTAAAGTCGTCGGCGAGACCGAACCCGTCTCGCTGTCGTCGGTCGCCGAGGCGGCGTGGTTCGGCATCGACGCGCCCGAGGCGACGCTGTCGATAGCGTCGAATCTCACCGTCGAAGCCGACGAAGCCCGGTTCAGACAGCTGTTGGAGAACCTGTTTCGGAACGCGGTGGAACACGGCTCGCCGGGCGACGACACCGACTCGGCGGTGACGATAACGGTCGGGCGACTGGAAGACCGGCCCGGCTTCTTCGTCGCCGACGACGGCCCCGGAATCCCCGCGGAACTGCGCGAAGAGGCGCTCGAACACGGCTTCTCGACGAGCGACGGGGGAACCGGTTTCGGCCTCTCTATCGTCTCGACTATCGCGGAGGCACACGACTGGACAGTCGGTATCACCGAGAGCGAAGAGGGCGGCGCGCGCTTCGAGTTCGCGGGCGTGTTGGCCGCGTAAAACGGCCGTTTTCGGGCGTGAGTAGACTGGCTGAAAGAGAATCTGTTTTCGGGTGTTCGTTCGGCGACTTACGTCCCGTGCTGCCAGCTACCCATGTACTCGCGTTGTTCGTCGGTGAGTTCGTCGTGGTCGACGCCCTCGGCGTCGAGTTTGATTTCGGCGACGCGACGGTCCAGTTCGTCGGGCACGTCGTGGACACCGGCGTCGTACTCGTCGCCGTTGTCGACGAGTTCGCGGACACAGACGGCCTGCACGCCGAAGCTCTGGTCCATCACCTCGGCGGGGTGGCCCAGCGCGATGGGTGCGGCGAGGTTGACGAGGCGGCCCTCGGCGATGACGTTGAGGCGGCGGCCGTCGTCCATCTCGAACGCTTCGACGCCGTCTCGGGCCTCGTAACGGTCGACCGCGAGGTCGTCGAGGTCGTCGAGGTTCACTTCGATGTCGAAGTGGCCCGCGTTGGCGAGGAGAACCCCGTCTTTCATCTGCTCGAAATGCTCGCGGGTGACGACGTCGCGGTTGCCCGTCGTCGTGAGAATCACGTCGGCTTTCTCGGCGGCTTCGGCCATCGGCAGCACCTCGTAGCCCTCCATGTGCGCTTCGAGCGCGCGGCGGGGTTCGACTTCGGTGACGATGACGTTCGCGTTCTGTCCGGCGGCTTTCTTGGCGACGCCCTTCCCGCAGTAGCCGTAGCCGGCGACGACGACGTTCTTCGACGCCCACGAGAGGTTCGTCGTCATGGCGATGGTGGCGAGTGAGGACTCGCCAGTGCCGTGGATATTGTCGAACAAGCGTTTCATCGGCGTGTCGTTGACGGCGAAGATGGGGTATTCGAGCGCGCCGTCTTCGTCCATCGCGCGCAGGCGGTGGACGCCCGTGGTGGTCTCCTCACAGCCGCCGACGATGGTCTCTATGAGTTCCGGATACTCCTCGTGGACGACTTTGACCATGTCCATCCCGTCGTCGACGGTGATGGTGGGTTCGTGGGCGACGACCGAGTGGATGGCCGCGTAGTAGTCCTCGTCGTCGACGCCGCGGACGGCGTACGAGGAGATGTTCTCGTGGGCGTCGAGCGCCGCGCTCACGTCGTCGTGCGTCGACAGCGGGTTGCAGCCCGTGATGGCGACTTCCGCGCCGCCGTCGGCGAGCAGTTCGACGAGGTTCGCCGTCTTCGCTTCGACGTGCATCGCCATCCCGATAGTCTGTCCCGCGAAGGGTTTCTCGGCCTCGTACTCCTCGCGCAGGGCGGTGAGAATCGGCATGTGCTGCAGCGCCCAGTCCATCTTGCGTCGGCCCTCCGCGCGGGCGGCCTCGACGTCGTCGAGATGTTCGCTCACGGGAGCGTAACTCGTGCTCATGGCTGGGGCTTTGCTCACCGCGCTCAAAACGGTACCGAAGGCGGTGACTCAGCGGGTGCCGAGCGTGGCGTCCGGAACCGAACTCGATGGGAGGTAAGCAGAAGGGGGACCGGAAAGCGAGAGGGGAGGACCGAGCCGTCAGCGAGAGTGGTCAGTGAGTCGAGTCGGTGGCTGTGGTGGTGCTTAGGCGTCGGCGGGCACCGTCGGCCCGTCTACTGCAGGCCCGTTGTCGAGTTCGGGCGAGTCGCCGCCGTTACCGTTTCCGTTTCCGTTGCTGCCCTTCTTTCCGTTCTGTCCGTTCTGTCCGTTCTCGTTCTTCTCGTCGGTCTCGTCGGTCTCGTCCGACTCGTCGTCTACGTTCTTACCGTTCGCGTTGCTCGGGTGGTCGTCGCCCTTCTCGGCGCCGTGACCGTTTCCGTTACCGACTTTCGACTGGTTGCCCCGGTCAGCGTTCTTGCCCTTGTCTGCGGGCGGGCCCGCGTGGTCGGGTCGCTTCTCGTCGGCTTTCCCGGGGTTGTTGCCGCGGACGAACTCGGAGACGACCTGTCCGATACCGCCCTCACCGTCGTCGCCGAGGACGCTCTGGACGAACGAGGAGACGCGCTGACCGAACGACATCGGTTCCTCGTCGGCGACAGTGAGGTTCGCCGTCGTCTCGACGGTGTCGTTGTCGGTGGTCGCCGTCACGGTGACCGTGACGTTCTCGTCGGGTTCCGGCAGCGAGACGCTGCCGTTCTCGCCGGTCGTGTACGTGCCGAGACCGGAGTAGTTACCCTCGGCGGCGACGTCGACCGTCGCGTTCGGAACGGCGGTACCGTTGTCGGTCACTGACACCGTCGGTTCACCGCCGTCGTCCTGCGAGACGGAGACCGACAAGCCCTCGCTCGTCGACGGGGCGAGTTCGACCGATTCGGTCGTCTCCAAGGACCCGTACGTGACGTTCAGCGTCACGTTCGTGGGCGAGTCGGGTTCCGGCAGCACGACGCTGCCGTTCTCGCCGGTCGCGTACGTCCCTTCACCGGAGTAGTTGCCGTCGGCGGTCACGTTGACGGTGGCGTTCTGCACCGTCGTCGCGTTCTGTGTGACCGTGACCGTCACTTCCGTGTCGTCGTGTGCCACGTCTACGTCCAGCGGGGCGTCCGCTGCGAGCGCTCCCGCGACGCCCGGCGCGAACGCCGTGCAGAGGAGAACTAACGCAAACGTGAGAGTCACTTTACTTGAACTCATCAACGTGCCCGACATCAGAGTGGTAGATAAAGGGGGCCTGTCGTTCACCCGGTTCGGTTCGTTGAAAACGGCCGAGAATCGTTTATAACCGTTCAAACGACTTTCTAAGGCGCTGATTTTTCACTAGAAGATGAATGTCACGAACGCTTAGGTGGCTCGGTCGAGCGCCGCCCGCGCGTGTTCGGCCGCACGGCGAATCACCGCCGCTTCGTCGAGCGTAAGCACCTCTCGGTCCCGCATCAGCAGCTCACCGTCGCAGACGGTGTGTCGGACGTCCGACCCACGAACCGCGTACGCGAGGTGGCTCACAGGGTCGTGCGCGGGCGTCAGATGTGGGGCGTCGAAGTCGACGACGACGACGTCGGCGTTCGCCCCCGCTTCGAGGCGGCCCGAGTCGAATCCGAGCGCATCTGCTCCGCCGCGGGTCGCCATCTCGACGACCGTCTCGGCGGCGACGGCGCTGGCGTCGTCGGCGGCGAGTTTGCCGACCATCGCCGCGTCGCGCATCTCGTCGAACAGGTCGAGGTCGTTGTTCGACGCCGCGCCGTCGGTGCCCAGTCCCACCGAGACGCCTGCGTCGAGCATCTGCTGGACGGGCGCAATACCCGAAGCGAGTTTCATGTTCGACGCCGGGCAGTGGATGACGCTCGTCCCCCGTTCGGCGAGCAGTTCTATCTCCGTGTCGTCGACGTGGACGCCGTGGGCCAAGAAATCAGATTCGCCGAGCATCCCGAGGTCGTCGGCGTATTTCAGGGGTCGCTCGCCGCGGTCGTCGACGATGGGGTCGACTTCCTCGGTCGTTTCGTTGCCGTGGTAGTGGACGGGAATCCCGAGTTCGCGGGCGCGGGCGACCGATTCATGCAGTTCGTCTTCGCTCACGGTGGTGAGACTGTGCGGCATGTACGCCGTCGACACTCTGCCTCCCGCCGCGCCGTCGAACTCGGCGGCGACGTCGAGGCTCTCGTCGATGTCGGCTTGCGCCGCTTCGTCGTCCTTGCCGACGGTGACGACGCCGTGGCCGAGTCGGGCGCGCAGTCCCGCCTCTTCGACGACGTCGACGATTTCGGGGACGTGAAAGTACATGTCGGCGAACCCGGTCGTCCCCGAGCGAATCATCTCCACCATCGCCAGTTCCGCGCCGACGCGCACGTCGTCGGCGGTGAACGCGCCTTCGACCGGCCAGATATCCTCTCTGAGCCACGTTTCGAGGGGTTTGTCGTCGGCGACGCCGCGAAGCAGCGTCATCGGGACGTGCGTGTGCGCGTTGACGAGACCGGGCATCACGAGGCCGCCCTCGGCGTCGAGGGTCTCGTCTCCCTCGTCGGTGTCGCCGACGGCGAGAATCTCGCCCGACTCGGTGTCGACGAGTACGTCGCCACGTTCGACCGACAAGTCGGGAAGCAGCACCTCGCCACCGGTAATCTGGAGCGTCGTCATGGCCCACGGTACACCGGAGGCGACCAAAGGCGGTCCGGTTCCGTGGACGGAATCGCTCACCTCGGAGGTGAAAGAAAGTGTCTGCGGGATACACTTATCAGATGGGGTGATTGATATCTCGGTATGGCTGTCACAGCCTCCCCGCTTCGACGACTCGTCGTCGGTGACGAGGACGCCGTCGAGTGGCTTGCCCTCATCCCCCTCCTCTTTACCGCCGAGTGTATGGGCGTCGTCGTCTGCCGGATGCTCGGCTTGTTCCCGCTGGTGGTGGTCCCCGGTGCGGTGGTCACGCTGGCGTTGATGGTCGTCCCCTCGGCGCTGAGCGCGGCCAACGGCGGCGGTCTGTTCGGAAGCGTCGTCCTCGGTCTCGCACCCGTCTCCGGTCTCCAGTTGGCGCTGAGCGGCGAGGCACCGCTCGGTATCGACGTCGCAACGATGGCGAGCGTCGGCGTCGTCGCCGGCATCGGTCTCGGCGCAGTCGGATTCGTCGTCGGCGCGGCGCGGCGGTGACCGGTCGACTCCGTGAGAGAGAGGGAAAGACAGTTCTCCTGCGCCCACGAGCATCCGGTATGCGAATCGCCGTGCCCAACAAGGGCCGCTTGCACGACCCGTCGATGGACCTGTTGGAACGCGCCGGACTCCACGTCGAGAACGGCGCGGCCCGGAAACTGTACGCCGAGACGGTCGACCCCGAGGTGACCGTCCTGTTCGTCCGCGCCGCCGACATCCCCGGTTACGTCCGCGACGGGGCCGCCGACATGGGAATCACCGGCCTCGACCAAGTTCGAGAGTCGGGCCACGAACTCTCCGAACTCCTCGATTTGGGCTTCGGGAAATGTCGACTCGTGCTCGCCGCCCCCGAGGACGGCGAGATTCACTCCGTCAGCGACATCGAAGGCAAGACCGTCGCCACCGAGTTTCCGCACGTCACCCGCGAGTTCTTCGCGGCGCGTGAGGTCGACGCCGACGTGGTCGAAGTGACCGGCGCGACGGAACTTACTCCACACGTCGAGATGGCCGACGCCATCGTCGACATCACGAGCACCGGGACGACGCTGCGGGTGAACCGTCTCGCCGTCGTCGAAGAGGTACTGGCGAGTTCGGTTCGAGTGTTCGCTCGTCCCGACGTGGTCGACGACGAGAAGGTCCAGCAGGTGACGACGGCGTTCGATTCGGTGTTGGCCGCCGACGGGAAGCGCTATCTGATGATGAACGCGCCGAAGTCGCGGTTGGACGAGGTACGCGACGTGATTCCGGGAATGGGCGGGCCGACCGTGATGGATATCGCGGGTGCGGAGGCTGACGGCGACGACGCCACCGTCGCGGTCCACGTCGTCGTCGACGAACGCAAAGTGTTCGAGACTATCGGCAATCTCCGCGAAGTCGGTGCGTCCGACATTCTCGTCACCGAAATCGAGCGTCTGGTAGAGTAACGCGGCCAAAGAAGAATTCCATTCAGCGCCGCCGCAGGTCGGGTTCGGTGAGTCCCGAGTAGAGTACGACCTGTCCGTAGCGTCGCTTCGCCCACGCCGCGACGACCAGACACCCGAGCGAGAGCGCCGAGACGCCGAGCAGTCCCGCCTCGGGGCCGAACGCGCCGCCGGTGTAGAGCGCGGGACCGTGGTGGTTCAACACCAGAAGCGACGCCGCCGGGTCGACGCCGGTGACGGGCAATCCAAAGACCGGCCCCTGAAACAGGTTCCACGAGACGTGAAACCCGACCGGGAGCGCGATTTCGCCGGTGAGAACGTACGCGAACGCGAGGAGAACGCCCGCGAACGCCACGCCGAGCGTGCTGAGTATCGTCGCGTTCGGGTTGACCGCGTGCAAGAGTGCGAAGAGGGCCGCCGAGGCGACGATTGCGCCGCCGACGGCTCTGTCGGCGTCGAAGTCGGCGTGGCCGAACAGCCCTTCGGCGAGGTTCGTGACGACGTAGCCGCGAAACAGCAACTCCTCGTGGAAGCCGACGAAGACGACGAATGCGACCGACAACAGTAGTTGTGGGAGCAACGCCGACAGCGGTGCGCTGAGCACACCCTCGACGCTCACCCATCCGGCGGCGTACTCGACGAGAAAGACGAGCGTCATCAGCGCCGACCCGAGGCCGAACCCGACGCCGAGGTCGGTCCACCAGTCGCCGTCGACGTGGAGGCCGAAGTCGGCGAAGTAGCGCCGGTCGAGAAACGTGCCGCTGAAGGAGACGGCCGCGATGGTCGCCGTGCCCAACAGCACGAGCGGTGCGAACTCCGAGACGAGTACGGCACCCTCGCCGAGGGCGGGGTCGGCCCCATCGCCGGGTGTGGCGAACGCGACGAAGACGAACCACCCGGTGAGCGTCAGCGCTCCGACGAGAAGTGACGTCGCCACGATACGCCACGGCGCGCGCAGGCGTCGCTCGTCGAGGTTCCACAGCACTTTCGGGACGATACCGTTCACCGGGCGCTCACCCACCCGGGACCGACCGACGGTGAGGCGGTCGCAGGCGTCTGCGACCGTACCCCCGCGGACGAACAGCGCGTCGAACGACGAAGAACGTCCATATCGTTCTTCTACTCACGAACGTCCTACTTGTATCTATCCGTCGTCGAACAAGCAGTTCTCGGCGGTCGAAACGCGTCAAACAGTGTTGTGAACCGCTGAGACGCTGTGCGTTCGTTCCTTTCGAGCCGACCGCCGATTAGCCGGGCGCGCTCTGCCAGAGCGCGAGCAGGCTGAAGACGAGCGCACCGAGGATGATGGTGACGACGAGGTGGATGGCCACGACGTACAGCGTCAGTCGCCACGGCCGGTCGTAGAGGTACTTTATCAGCGCGGCGTCGGCGGCGAGAGCGAGCGGCAGCGCCAGCGCCGCCGAGACGCCGAACGTCGTCGACAGCACCGCGATACCTGCCGGGAGCGGACCGACGCCGAAGGCGTTTCTGATGGCGACGTCGCCGAGAACGTTGCGCGCGGCGATGTGCGCCGTGACCGAGAGAAACAGCGCGAACAGACCGACGGTGCCGGCGATAGCGACCGGACTCCCGACTGTCGTCTGCAACGGAACGACCATGCCGACGCTTCGGACCCCGACCGTATGGTGTTTTCCGAACACGACGGCTACACGCTCGTCGTCAAGCGCGAGCCCTATGGTCGGAACTGCGAGGAGTGCCCGCACGGGCCGTACATCTATCAGGTGAGCGAAGAGAAAATGCCGAACGGCGAGCGTCGAACGCGATGGACGCTCATCGGCCGCGTCGAGGAGTAATCAGTCGAGGAGGCCGAGTTCGGAGAGACGGCTGACGATTTTGTCGACGGCGTGTTCGGCGTCGACCGGTTGCTTGCCGCCCGTGATGACGAGTTTGCCGGAACCGAACAGCAAGGCGACGACTTTCGGTTCGTCGAGACGGTAGACGAGACCCGGGAACTGCTCGGGTTCGTACTCGATGTTTTCGAGACCGAGACCGATGGCGATAGCGTTGAGGTTGAGGTTCCGCCCGAGGTCGGCGCTCGTGACGATGTTCTGGACGGTTATCTCGGGGTCGTCGTCGACGGGAATCTGGAGTTCGCGGAGTTTGTCGAAGACGATACCCAGACTCTCGTGGACGTCGTCGGTCGATTTCGCACCGGTGCAGACGATTTTGCCGGACCGAAAGATGAGCGCCGCCGACTTCGGGTTCTGGGTGCGGTAGACGAGACCCGGGAACTGTTCGGGGTCGTAGTCCGCACCTTCGAGGTCCATCGCGACGCTCTGAAGGTCGAGTTCCTGCCCGATTCCCGTGGAAGCGACCACGTTCTCGATGTTGATGGTGTCCTTGGGGTCACTCATGGAGCGATTTAAGTATCGTATTTAAGGTTTAAAAAGGTTGGTGCAGGCGTTGATAGGTTCGGTTTCCGGCAGTTCGTCCGATTTCGGGTCGTTCGAGGGGTCATTCGGAGCGACCGCTCGCTCGAACCGTTCGACACGCTCATACGTCGGCCCCGACAGATTCGACCGTGTACTGTTTGGAACTCGCGGGCGAGGACGACGCGTTCGCCGCCTACGAGGCCCGCGCGGCCGCCGGAGAACCCGAACTCGCCGCCCCGGGTGTCGCCGTCGCGCGAACGCTCGACCGAGCGCGCGCGAGAACGCTCGCGTACACCCATCGTGCGAGCGATCTGGTCGGCCACACCGACGCCAGCGTCGAGAGTGCCCGACTCCTCCTCGAAGCGGCGTCGCTGTCGCGGGAGGGGACCGTCGCCGTCCGTGCGCGCGACGTTCGCGGCGAGAGCGACGTCTCGACGGGCGACACCGAACGCGAACTCGGCGGCGTTCTCGTCGACCGCGGCTACGCCGTCGATTTGGACGACCCCGACAACGTTCTCCGGGTGGTTTTCGCGGACGACCGCTGTTTCGTCGGCTGGCAGGTCGTCGAGAGCATCCGCGACTACGGAGACAGGAGACCGACCGACCGGCCGTTCTTCCAACCGGGGAGCATGGCTCCACTGGACGCCCGAGCGTTCGCCAACATCGCCGGCGCACAACCCGGTGCGACGATTTTAGACCCGATGTGTGGCACCGGCGGCACGCTCATCGAGGCGGGACTCGTCGGCGCGACGCCCGTCGGCGTCGACGCACAGAAGAAGATGGCCGCCGGCGCACGGATAAATCTCGACGCGTACGTCGACGGCGACGCTCACGTCGTCCGCGGCGATGCTACCGCTCTGCCTCTGCGTGACGACGCCGTCGACGGCGTCGTCTTCGACGCGCCGTACGGCCGCCAGTCGAAGATTGCGCGGCACTCGCTGCGTGACCTCGTTTCGGGAGCGCTCGAAGAGGCGTACCGTGTCGCGCCGCAGGGCGTTCTCGTCGCCGACCGTTCGTGGCACGAGGAAGCAGAGAACGCGGGGTGGACAGTCGAGGAAACGTTCGAGCGGCGGGTGCATCGCTCACTGGTCAGGCACGTCCACGTGTTGCGACGCGACGAGTAAGCCGCTCCGACGCAACGATTAGGGCGCACCGACGCGTCTTCGGCGGCGATACAGGTAGTAGCCGAGCGCCGGGAGCGAGACGACGTACAGTGGATAGAACAACGCTGCGACAACGTTGCCGACGCCGCCGAGCGCCCACGCCCACGACGGCCGCCAGCCGTAGTCTCCTCGGCGGAGCGCCCAGGTATCGAGTACGAGCATCGTGAGGACGCCGAATGCGACGAAGACCGCGAGCAACTGCGCAGCGAACGTGAGCAACAGCCACGAAATCACCAGCGTGTCGGGAGGACTGCCGCCCGCGTTCAAATAGGAACCGCCGCCGAACAGCACGACGCTGAACGTCGAAAGCAGCGACAAGAGCGGCACGAGCGGAAAACAGGCGACACCGAACCACCAGCGGGGCGCGGCGGGAGTATCCGATGACCGACGAGATTGTGATTGGAGGGACACGTCACCCGATTCACAGAACGCGGGTATGAGGGTTTCGTCAGGACTGGCGCGCGACGACGGTCTCGCCCGCCCGGACGCGCTGACCCTTCTTCACACAGACGTCGGTCGCGTCGAACCGCTCGGGAAGCAACACGTCGGCACGACTACCGAAGGCGATGTGGCCGATTCGCTGACCGCGTTCGAGCGAGACGCCGTCCTCGACGTAGGGGTGAATGCGCCGGGCGAACGCGCCCGCGATGAGCGACACCTCGAACTCGCCGCAGTCGACGTCGACGCGTTCGTTTCGCTCCGAATCCTTCGAGAACGCCGGTTTGTGCGCGCCGGGTCGATGCGTCACCGACTCGACCGTCGCGTCGGCGGGCGCACGGTTGACGTGGACGTTCGTGACGTTCATGAACACGCCGACGCGGACGCGGTCGTCCTCGCGTCGAATCACCGAGACACGTCCGTCAGCGGGCGAGACGAATCCCGAGTCGGGTGCGACGCGTTCGGGGTCGCGGAAGAACCAGAGGACGAACAGCGTCACCGCGATGAAGAGCAGTCCGAGCGGCGGCACGAAAACCGAGAGCAGCACCGCGAGAATCGCAGGCGGAAGCGCGTAGCGTCGCGTCGACGGGGCGAACTGTCGGGGGACGGCCGCCGAGAGGCGTGCGGGAAGCGAGGCCATCTACGCGGCCCCACCCGCGGGCGACCACTCGGTGAGCAAGTGACAGACGTGGATTCGGTCGTCGCTCCCCGTCGCCAAGTCGAGGTCGACCTGTCCGGCGAGTCGGTGCAGGCGGGCGAGTTCGTCGCCGCTGTAGTCGGTTCGGGCGACGCGGAGCAGTTCGCCGAGCAGTTCCTGTCCGCCGTAGCCTTCGTCGAGAAGGTCGTCGACACCCTTCCGGGCGGCTTTGAACTCGCCGGCTTCGGCGTCGGCGAGCACGCCGCGGAGCGCCTCGTCGTCGCCGACGTCGCCGAGGGTCTCGAACGCCGCGTTCATCGTCAACTCGTCGGCGGCGACGGCCGTCGCCTGTGCGCTGAGAATCGCCTTCCGGAGATTGCCGCCGGCGAATCCGGCGACGTACTCCAGACCGTCGTCGTCGTACTCGATTTCCTCGGCGTCGACGATATCGCGGAGCACGTCGACCATCTCGTCGGTCGTCGGCGCGCGAACCGGGACCGGGAAACAGCGCGAGCGAATCGGCGGAATGAGCTTCGTCGGCTGGCGCGTCGTGATGACGAACTGTGTGGTCCGGTGGTGTTGTTCCATCACGCGGCGAAGCGCCTGCTGGAAGTCCTCGCGGATGGCCTCGGCGTTGTCGAGGACGATGGTTTTGTACTCGCCGGAGACGGGCGCGTAACTCGCCGACTCCTTGAGCACGCGGTTTATCATGTCGCGTTTGGCCATCCGACTGCGACCGGAGAGAAACGACTCGAAGCGGGGGTCCTCGCGGAGTTCCTTTTTCGTCCGAGTGAAGAAGTCCGCGACGTTGATTTCGACGAGGTCGTTCTCTACGTCGTCGTGCGTCTCACGGGCGAGCGCACGGACTGCTGCGGTCTTGCCGACGCCCGGCGGACCTTGAACGACGAGGTTCATCGGTTCGTCGACGGTGCGAGCGAGTCGCTCTCGAACCGCCGCCTGCGGGAGGTCGGCGAGCTCCGGTGCGTGCGCATCGGTCCACAGGGGGGCGTCCATTTGTCCGATATTGTCTGTAACGACGTAAGAATCGGTCGGTTCAGTCGGGCGACGGCAACGACCACCGGCTTCGATTCCGAATTTCAAAAAAGACCCCCCGGGATGTTCCAGATTTTCGCAGTCTGCCGAACTCAGCGTTCGTACTCCCGGCTACGCTCGTATCGCTCCCGGCTCGACCGCTGGACGCGTTCTCGGGCCCCCTCGTACGTCTCGGTTTCGAGCAGTCGCTCCAGTTTCTGCTCGAACATCTCGTCGGAGAGCTCTCCGCGTGCGTAGCGTTCGCGGAGCGTCACGAGCGGGTCTGTCTCCTCCTCCTTCTCGTCGTCGCTGGCGTCACTCGTCGCCGACCAGTCGAACATCTCTTCGAGCGACGCCTCGAACGACGAGAACCAGTCGTCTGTTTCCTCCTCTTCTTCGCCGAACAGCAACTCGACGAGCGGGACGAACACGACGAACCCGAGTATCCAGATGAGAAAGAACAGTTCGAACCCACCGAACAGCGCGAGAAAGCCTGCGCCGAGGACCAGAAGCGAGGCGATTTCGGTCGCGTTCGTTCGAGCGCGCTCTGCCGGGGAAGCCATAGCGGTTCTACTCGCGCTCAGACCAAAAACCAGTCGGCGAACGCGACGGTGAGTGCACCCTCAATCGACTGCGACGACGTATCCGACACGGGTTTAGTCCGCCCCCGTCTCAGAGCCTGTATGTCGATGCGCGTGACCTTCTTAGGAACCAGTGGGGCCATCCCGACGACCCAACGGGCCCCCAGCGCCATCCTCCTCAACCGGGAGGGCGAGCGCCTGCTTTTCGACTGCGGCGAGGGAACTCAGCGGCAGATGATGCGCTTCGGAACCGGCTTCGGGGTCTCACATCTGTTCGTCACACATCTCCACGGTGACCACATCCTCGGGATTCCCGGATTGATACAGTCGTGGGACTTCAACGGCCGCGAAGAGCCCATCGCAATCCACGCCCCCCGCGGGTCGAGAGAGCACATCGAGAATCTCGTCCACGCCGGCGGCTACCGCCCGAGCTATCCAGTCAGAGTCCACGAGGTGAGCGCCGGCGCGACGGCGCTCGAAGGCGACGAGTACGAGGTACGGACGTTCGAGACGAACCACCGGACGCGCTCGCAAGGGTACGCGCTCGTCGAAGACGACCGGCCCGGGCGGTTCGACCGCGAGAAGGCCGAAAAACTGGGGATTCCGGTCGGCCCGAAGTTCGGAAAACTCCACGAGGGCGAGGCCGTCGAACTCGACGACGGGCGGGTCGTCGAACCCGAGGAAGTCGTCGGCGACCCCCGACCGGGCCGAAAGTTCGTCTACACCGGTGACACGCGCCCGGTACAGGCGACGGTCGATATCGCCGAAAACGCGGATTTGCTGGTTCACGACGCGACGTTCGCCTCCGACAACGCGGGTCGCGCCCGACAGACGGCGCACTCGACGGCCGCCGAAGCCGCCGACGTCGCCCAGCGTGCGGGTGTGAAGCGTCTCGCGTTGACTCACGTCTCCTCGCGCTACGCCGCCGACGTGTCGCAGTTGGCCGCAGAAGCGACGGAAGCCTTCGACGGCGAGTCGTTCGTCGCCGAGGACGGCCAGCGCGTCGAGATTCCGTATCCGGACGCCGAGTGAGTCAGCGGCGGTCGGTCGACGACTCCTCGGTGAGAGTCCCCTCGGTGTCGAGTGCCGCGTCGTCGATATCGCCCTCATCGGCCGCCTCACCTCTCTCGTCGGCCGCACACGCGCGACAGTACCGGTTCTCGCCGTCGTCCAACAACACCAGCGGGACGCCCGCGACGACGAACTCGCGGACGAATCGATGGGACTCGCCGGCGGTCACGCGTCGGTCACAGGCGACGCAGTCGAACTCTAACGTGGAGCCGTCGGCGTCGATGCCGACGCCGTCGTCTCTCTCGGCAGCGTTTTCGGTACTGCCGAGCGGTCGACAAACGACGCGTCTCGCTGGGCCGAACGTCGTCCGCGAATACGCCGTCGGTTGTATCAGGAGAACCGCCGCACCGACGACCAAAGCGAGAAATCCGAGGAGGAAAACGACGCGGCCGACAGAGAGGAGGAGTCCGCGAAACGCGACAGCGGCGACGAGAACGAAGAGAGTGAGTGCGACGGGCAGTACGGGGAACTGACGGGACACGGTGTCTCAGTTCGCGGTACTGTTCGTCGTGTTTCCGGTCGTCGTCGACGTCGTCTGTTGGGTGTTGGCATCGCCGTCGATGTTTCTGACGAACTGCGGGTAGCCGTTCTCGCCGACGGGGATGTACACCGTGTCGGTCTCGTCGAGACGTTCGATGTACTGTTGAGTGAGGATGCGGTCGTTGAGCGATTGGCTCACGACGCGGTTGGCCTCGGCTTCACCTTCGGCTTCGATGCGTTTGCGGTCGGCTTCCAGTTTCTCGACTTCCAGTTCGCTCTGTTTCTGTTGGCGACGCTGTTCGGTAATCTCCTTCTGTTCGACGGCTCTGGCGTACTCGGCAGGGAGTTCGACGTTGCGGACCTGAACCGCTTCGAGGATGAGGCCGTCGGGGGCGAACTCCTCGGCGAGCGTCTCTTCGGCGGCTTGTTTCAGTGTCGCCTGTCCTGCACCGGTGTACACGTCCGTAACGGGCAGACGGCCCGCCTCCGTTCGCAGTGCCGACCGAATCGACGGCCGGATGAGACGTTCCTCGGCGGTGTCGAGGTTTCGGTAGTTCTTGTAGAACGTGACGGCTTTCGCGCTGTCGACGCGGTAGCGGACGGTCACGTCGATGTCGACGCGGAGGCCGTCCTCGGTGAGCACGGTGATGGCGTCGTCACGCGTCGCTTCCTGTCCTTCACCCTGCTGGGCGGACATCGTGTACGACTGCGGACGAACCGAGAGACTCGTCGTCGACTGCGAGACGGGGTTGACGAAATGCAGGCCCGGTTCGAAGACGGTACCGGTGGTCGCACCCCACTTCTTGACGACTTTCACGTTACCTTCTTCGACGGGTTCCCACGCGAGGATGCCGGCGATAGGTGCGGCGATGACCAAGAGCGCGAGAGCGCCGATAAGGAGGTACTTGCGGAGGGCTGCCGAACTCACGTCCGGCGGGTCGGGGTCGTAACTCATACTACATCCTGAAATTCGTGTACTTCGACTTGTTTGTTTGGGAACAGAGCGTCGGCGACTGGAGAACGGGAGTCGGTCGGGTCAGGTCGAGTCGAGTCAAGTCGGGGTGAGTCGGGTCGGGCCAGGTCGAGTCGGGTCGATTCCGGCGTGGGGTATTTACTGACAGACCACTTATTCCGTCAGCGTGAACGCTCGGACGCGTGCGCTCGACTCCGTCGTCTTCGGCGTCGACATCCAGAGCGGTGACGTTCGTGGAGATGCGCCCTCCTACGCTCTCGTCGTTCTCGACGGCGACGAAGTGGAACGTGACGTAGTCTCGCTGCGGAAGCTGAGACGACTGGTCGAAGCGCGAGAACCGGCGATGCTGGCGACGGACAACATGTACGAACTCGCCGCCGACAAGGACGCACTCGTCCACTTCCTGCGGTGGCTCCCCGAGGGAACGAAACTGGTGCAAGTGACCGGCGCAGAGCGCCCCGAACCGCTCTCGCGGGTCGCCTCCCGCCACGGCGTCCCCTACGGCAAGAAGCCGATGAAAGAGGCCGAGGCGGCCGCCCGCCTCGCACTCGGCAACGTCGGCTACGAAGTGAGCGCCTTCACCAACACGACGACGGTGAAGGTTTCGCGCGGCCGCTCGACGGGCAAGGGCGGGTGGAGTCAGGACCGCTACACCCGCCGCATCCACGGCAACGTCAGGCGTCGCGCCCGCGAAGTCGAGTCGGAACTCGACAAAGCCGGTCTGGAGTACGACAAGGACGTAACCGAGAAGTACGGCGGCTTCTCGAACGCTATCTTCACTGTCGAAGCCCGCCCCGGCGACATCCCCGTCTCGGCGAACCGTTCGGGCGACGTGCGCGTCGAAATCGAGCGCGAACGCCGCGACGGCGTCGAGTTCGAACCGCTCGTGAAGCGCCGCGACCGCGTCATCGTCGGCATCGACCCCGGCACGACGACCGCCGTCGCCGTCGCGGACCTCGACGGGAACGTCCTCGACGTCTACTCGACACGCACCGACGACACCGCCGGCGTCATCGAGTGGCTCATCGAACGCGGGCGGCCGACCATCGTCGCCGCCGACGTGCATCCGATGCCCGAAACCGTCGAGAAGTTCCGTCGGAGTTTCGAGGCCGTCGGCTGGGCACCGCCGAAAGACCTGCCCGTCGACGAGAAACTGCACCGAACTCGGGATATCGACTACGACAACGACCACGAACGCGACGCGCTGGCGGCGGCGCTGTTCGCCTACGACGCCCACGAGGACCAGTTCGCTCGCATCACGCGGAAGGTGCCCCCGAACGTCGACCGCAGCGAGGTCATCGCCCGTGTGTTGGCCGAAGAGGAGTCCGTCGAAGCCGTACTCAGAGAACTGGACCCGAGGGTCGAAGACGAGACGGAGGCCGAATCGACGCACGAACCGCGCGAACTCACCGAAGACGAAAAGCGCATCAAGCGTCTCGAACGGCAGGTCGAACGCCTCGAAACCCACGCAGACGAGTTGAAGACGCGACTGGAGACGAAAGACGAGACCATCGACGAGTATGAGAAAGAACTCTCGGACGCTCGCCGGAACGAACGACGCGAGGCGCGCGAGCGACGCGAAGTCAATCGTCTCGAACGCGAGAACGAGCGGTTAGAGCGCGAACGCGACAAAGCCGAAAAGAAAGCCGACGAACTGGAGCGAAAGCTCGACCGACTGAAGACGCTGTGGAAACTCGACCACTCGAACTTCGCGGACGTGGCCGGCGACCGGGACTTGGTCGCCGTCAAAGTCGTCGAACAGTTCACGCTGGACGGCATCGAGACGGCCCAAGAACAGTTCGGACTCGCCGCTGGAGATGTCGTATACTTCCGCGACGCCAGCGGTGCGGGTCGGCGTACCGCCGAACTGCTCGCGGAGACGGACCCGCGAGTCGTCCTCCGCGAAGGCGGCCTCTCGGACGCCGCCGACGAAGTGCTGTTCGAGGCCGACATTCCGGTCGGCCCCGCCGAGGACGTCTCTATGCAGGAAGTCGACGAACTCGCGGTCGCCCGCGAGAGCGACGTAGAGGCCGTCATCGACGACTGGGAGGAGCGTGCCGAGGAGCGTCGCCGCGACCAGAACTCGGCGATGGTCGACGAGATTATCTCCGAACACCGCGCGGAGAACCGCGGGCGCTGAGTCGTCGCTCGAAGGAACGGGAGGGCAAACAGACGGGACAGCGGATAGTCGAACCCGCGGAGCGGCGTCCCGTACACCCGCCTCGACTCGCTCCGCGCCGCGTTCACAGCACGATGTGGGGTGGGTCCCGTCACCCGATTTGAACCTTCGGACGGCGTGCGAACACACTTCCAGAAGTCATATCCCACATCCGGCGCTCGGTACGAGTATGGACGCCTACGACAGAATCACCCGGAACGCCTCCGAGGTGGTCACCGAGGACGAGGTGCGCACGCTAGCTGAATCACCCGACGGGAAGCGGGCGTACGTCGGCTACGAGCCTTCGGGCGTCCTCCACATCGGTCACATGCTGACGGCGACGAAGCTCATCGACCTCCAAGAGGCAGGCTTCGAGGTCACCGTGCTTCTGGCCGACGTTCACGCCTACCTCAACGACAAGGGCACGTTCGAGGAGATTCGCCAGACTGCAGAGCGGATGAAAGAGCAGTTCATCGCCTACGGTCTCGACGAGGAGCAAACCGAGTTCGTGCTCGGGTCGGAGTTCCAGTTCGACCGCGAGTACACCCTCGACCTCCACGCACTCGAACTCAACACCTCGATGTCGCGCGCCGAACGGGCGATGTCCGAAATCAAGAGCGGCGAGACGGTCAAAGTTTCCCAAGCAGTGTACCCGCTGATGCAGGCGCTCGACATCGTCTACCTCGACGTCGACCTCGCCATCGGCGGGATGGAACAGCGAAAAGTCCACATGCTCGCCCGCGACACCCTGCCGAGCATCGGCGAAGATTCGCCGACCTGTCTGCACACGCCGCTCATCGCTGACCTCGGCTCCGGCGTCGGCAAGATGTCCTCCTCGAAGGGCGTCACCATCTCGATGGAGGACTCGACAGAAGACATCGAACAGAAGGTCAACAGCGCGTACTGCCCGCCGACGGCGGACCCCGAACCCGACGACGAGGGGAACGACCGCGAGAACCCGGTGCTGCAAATCTTCGAGTACCACGTGTTCCCGCGCTTCGAGACGGTGGTCGTCGAACGCCCCGAGAAGTACGGCGGCAACCTCGAGTACGACGACTACGAGTCGCTGGCGGCGGACCTCGAATCCGGCGAGTTGCATCCGGCGGACGCAAAGGGCGCACTGGCGAACTACCTCGACGAACTCGTCGCGCCGGGCCGCGAGAAGATTCGCCAAGCGACGCAGTGAGTTCGGAGACGATTCAGTAGGCAACGCAGTGGTTCGGCGGGCGACGGAGTAACCCGGTTTTCAACTATTTAGGCGAAGCCGAACGCTTGCATGGCGCTTTTGACGATTCCTTGAGCGACGAGGCCGACGCCCGCGAGAACGAACGCGAGGCCGGCGGCGACGATGGGTGCTTGGTACGCGACGATTCCGAGTCCGGCTAAGAGCAAGACGACACCGAGGATACCGGTCGTACCGAGTCTCTTGAGCATGCGCTCACCTCCTCGCGTTCGCGCGGTAAAACCACCGGTTGTGTCGGCCCACGAGTCGACTCTCGACTCGTTTGTCGGCGATCGCCGAGCGCCGAACGCGGCGACGGCGGTTTTAACAGTTGGGCCGACGAACGCCCCAGTATGAGCGAGAACGAAGGGCGCAACAACCTTCGAATGCCGAACGACGACGAGGAGTTCGCCGTGGTGACGAACATGCTCGGCGCGAACCGCGTGAAGGTGCGTTGCGCGGACGGCACGGAACGAACCGCTCGCATACCGGGCCGGATGCAGAAACGCATCTGGATACGCGAAGACGACGTCGTCCTCGTCGACCCGTGGGACTGGCAGGACGAGAAAGCCGACGTGACGTGGCGCTACAAGAAACAGGAGGCCGACCAGTTGCGCGAGGAAGGCCACATCCAGTAGCCGGGCCGACACGGTGTTTTTCCGAGCGTACGACACCAGCGTGAGCCGCTGCACTCGTCGTGGAGGCGACAGGACGAACAGGCCACGCACCACCGTCACACGTGTGGGTCTTTTAGTGCCCGCGCTCGTAGCTTCGTGTGAATGACAGACGAGTTCGGCCTGATAGAACCCGACGCCGTCGACGGCTTCGGAGACGAGTGGGAGGAGATAGACGTCTCCGACACGGAGGCCGACCGTATCGCACGCCGGCGGGACCGCGAGTTCGACCAGTTCAGAAAGCGCATCAAAGACGCCGACCAGTTCAAAGTCGAACAGTCGGTGTTCGACGACGCCACCTTCGCCGCCATCTACAAACTCGTCCAAGACGGCCACATCGAGGCGTTCGGCGGGCCCATCTCGACGGGCAAGGAGGCGAACGTCTACGAGGCGCTCGGCGACGACGACACCGACGTTGCGGTCAAAATCTATCGAATCAACGCTTCGAACTTCCGGCAGATGCGCGAGTATCTCGAAGGTGACCCCCGCTTTCGGGGCATCGGCAACGACAAGGGGAAAATCGTGCTCGCGTGGGTCCGAAAGGAGTACGCCAACCTCGAACGCGCCCAGAAGGCGGGCGTCCGCGTTCCGACGCCCATCGCCGTCGAACGCAACGTCTTGGTGATGGAACTCGTCGGCCTCGTCGAAGACCGCGCGCGCCGCCTCGCCGAGGTGAACGTCGAGAACCCCCAAACAGCGTACGAAGTCGTCCGCGAGTACATGCGCCGCCTCCACAGCGCCGGCCTCGTCCACGGCGACCTCTCGGAGTACAACATGATAATCCACGAGGGCGAACTCGTCATCATCGACCTCGGGCAAGCGGTGACGGTTCACCACCCCAACGCCGGAGAGTTCCTCGACCGCGACTGCCGAAACGTCGCCAACTTCTTTTCCCGACAGGGTCTCGACGTGACCGGCGAAGAGTTGCACGAGTACGTCACCGACGTCGAACCCGACCCGTAGTCGTTCGTCGACGACAGAACCAAGCCTCCCGACGACGCCAGCGGTGGTATGACCGACGAGTCGGAGACGCGCACCGTCGAACACCGACCACCCGAAGAGGCGTTCTCGCTTCTGGCCGACGAGACGCGACTCGCCATCCTCCGTGAGTTGTCCGGCGTCGACGAACCGCTCGGGTTCTCGGCGCTCCGCGAACGCGTCGGGGTCCGCGACTCGGGCAAGTTCAACTACCACCTGAAGAAACTGCTCGACTCCTTCGTCCGCCGCAGCGACGAGGGGTACGAACTCACCCTCGCGGGAACGCAAGTCGTCGGCGCGCTGTTGGCAGGAACGTACACTGCCTCCGTCTCGCTGGACCCCATCGAAACCGACGGCGCGTGCCCCGAGTGCGGTACGGCGCTCGTCGCGGCGTACGAGGACGAACACGCGAAGATTCGGTGCAGCGACTGCGGCAACGTCAGGATGTCGTTTGCGTTCCCACCGGGGAGTATCGAACAGTACGACCGCGAGGAACTGCCCCTCGCGTTCGAGCGGTGGGTGTTCTCCGAGTTCGCGCAGGCGACCCGCGGGTTCTGTCCGAACTGCTCGGGACGCTTGGAGGCACGACTCGAACTCAACGAAGACGAACCGGAGGTCAAAAGCGCTATCGAACGTGAAGTGGCGTATCTCCGGTACCACTGCGACCGCTGCGGCAACAGGATGCTCGTCAGTGTCGACACGCTGGCGGCGACGAACTCGTCGGTCGTCGTCTTTCTCGCCGACCACGGCGTCGACGTCGACGATATCCCTTCGTGGGAACTCGACGAGGTGCTGAACGCGAACGTCACCGAAATCGTTTCGAGAGACCCCCCACGCGTCCGGGTGTCGTGCGAACTGGACGGCGAGTCAATCGGCGTCGTCGTCGACGAAACGGCCCACATCGTCGACATCGAACGGTCCGACGCGTAAATATCAGCCCAGATACAGAACCGTCGTTCTGTACTCGATACTACAGAACTGTAGGTTTGCTATCACTTAACCCGACTACGCGTGAGAACCGGGTATGAGACGACTCCTCCGAAACGTCCCGTTCCGTCGGCTCTTCTTGGGGCGACTGGTGACGAACGCGGGCGACAGCGTCTACTACATCGCCGCGATGTGGCTGGTGTACGACTTGACCGGCGACCCGGCGATGTCGGGACTCGCCGGGTTTCTCTCCGCTGCGCCCTCCGGCCTGCAGTTTCTCACCGGACCGCTCGTGGACCGGTGGAAACTCAGACACGTCTTGGTCGGTACGCAACTGGTGCAGTTCATCCTGATTTGCTCGATTCCGGTCGCCGACGCCCTCGGAGCGCTCTCCGCGCCGCTGGTGCTCGTCGTCATGCCGTTGCTCGCGCTGACGAACCAGTTCGTCTATCCCGCGCAGACGGCGGCGTTACCGCGCATCGTCGACCGCGACGAACTCGTGTCGGCGAACTCGCTGTTCTCGCTGGCGTATCAGGGCGTCGACGCCGGGTTCAACGCGCTCGCCGGCGTGCTCATCGCCGTCGTCGGCGCGGTGACGCTGTTTCTGGTCGATGCCGTCACGTTTCTCGTCGCCGCGTTGCTGTTTGCGGGCGTCGTCGTACCGCCGTCGGCGCAGACGGACGACTCGTCGGCCGCCGAAACGGGTGAGTCGGGTGAGCCGGGTGAGCCAGACGGACCCGTCGTCGCCGATGGTGGGGACGACGAGAGCGGTGAGAAAACCGACGGTGGCGGCGACAGCGACGGCGACAGTGGTGCCGACGCCGACCTGTCGTATCTCACCTCGCTCAGAGAGGGCATCGACTACCTTCGAGGAACCGTCGTGACGTACATCGTGGTCGGTGCCGTCGTCGTCAACTTCGCGTTCGGGGCCGCGCTCGCGTCGCTACCAGCGTACGCCGACGGTCTCGGCGGTGCGGGCGTCTACGGTGCGTTCATGGCGGCGGTCGCGGGGGGAATGTTCGCCGGCGCACTCGGGGCGTCGAAGGTCAAATCGAGACGGTTCGGTCGATTCAACATCGTCGGCTTCTCTGTGAGCGGGACGCTGTGGCTCGCTTCCGTCGCCGCCGCTACGACTGCGAACGCCGTGGCGCTCGTAATCGCGCTGTTCGCGGTTGCGATGGTGCCGGTCGGCGCGGGCAACGTCCTCATTTCGGCGCTCGTGCAGTCGATAGTGCCGGACCGACTGCTCGGACGCGTCTCCTCGGTCATCGGGAGCGCCGCGTCCGCGGCGGTTCCGTTCGGGTCGCTCGTCGGCGGGGTCGTCGCGGGCGCGACGTCGCCGGCGGTGCTGCTCGTCGCCGCGGGCGTCTCGCTGCTCTGTCTCGGCGGCTACTGGGCGGCGGTGCCGACGCTGCGCCGGATGCCTTCTATCTCGGAGACCGAGACGCTGCGCATCTGACCCGACGATTCGACGCTCGGGTTCGGCGATACCCTTTTTTCGTCTCCGCATCTACCCAGACTCGATGACAACCGCTCCTTGGCGCTGGTGGTCGCCTGCTTCGGGAGCGGACAGTCCCGCCGTCGTCGTCGCCGCGGCGTAACCCGGCGACCCCGACGCGGGCGCTCACTCTTCTCTCTCGCCCGTATCGCGTTCGAGTATCCGAAATCACCAGCACACATGCACGAGTTCACCGTCACGCCGTATCGCGTGGAGGGCGACGTCGACTACGACCGCCTTCTCGACCAGTTCGGCGCTAACGCACTGACAGACGAACAGCTAGCCAGTTTCCCACAACCGCCACACCCGTTGCTCCGCCGCGGGGTGTTCTACGCCGGCCGCGACGTGGAACGCTTTACGAGCGCCGCCAGTGCGGGAGAGACCGTCTCAATCGTCACGGGGCGCGGTCCATCGGGACCGATGCATCTCGGCCACGTCTTACCATTTTACTTCGCAAAGTGGTTGCAGGCGGAGACGGGCGCGTACGTCTACGTCCCCCTCTCGGACGACGAGAAGTACTTCTCGAAGAACCTCGACTTCGACGAGATACACGAACACACGCGCGAAAACCTTCGGGACCTCGTTGCAGTCGGTTTCGACCCCGAGCGAACGCGCTTCGTCGTCGACACCGCCGACGCAGACGTGGTGTATCCGCTGGCCGCCGAGTTTGCGGCGGATATCACGCCCGCGACGGTGGCGGCCACTTACGGCGACCCGCCGAACGTCGGATTGGGGTTCTATCCGGCAGTGCAGACGACGCATCTCCTGTTGCCACAACTGCTTCACGGTCGTCATCCCACGCTCGTCCCCATCGCCGTCGACCAAGACCCCCACATCCGCGTTTGCCGCGACATCGCCGGCAAGCAGCGCTACGACGTGGAGAAACCCGGCGCGCTGCTCTCGAAGTTCCTCCCTCGACTCGGCGGTGGGGGCGGCAAGATGAGCAGTTCGGGCGACGACCCAAGCATCTATCTCACCGACGACCGCGAGACGGTGAGAGAGAAGGTGTCGAAACACGCCTTTTCGGGCGGTCGGTCTGACGTCGACGAACACCGCGAGAGAGGCGGCGACCCCGAGGTTGACGTGGCGTACCAACTACTGTTCTCCTTCTTCGAGGACGACGACGAGACGGTCGAACGGCTGGCTCGGGAGTACCGCGCCGGCGAACTGTTGAGCGGCGAGATGAAGGCGCACGCCGCCGACCGAATCGCCGACTTCTTGGAGGCGCATCAGTCGCGGCGGCCCGAGGGGCCGATTGGGGAGGTGGTCGAACCGTATCGTCTGACCGACACCGAGCGCGCACGACTGCGACCGCAGGTATTCGACTGAGGGGGGAGTCCGAGAGTCTCGGCGCGCTCTGTCTCGTCGCTGTCTGCGCACGCCCGCGCCGACGCGCTGGGAGAGGTATCCAGTGCCGTGACCGACACTGACGGCGTGAGAGCCGGTATCGAGGCCCGAGGGAGCGCGCGCCAAAAACAGTTAAACCGCTCCGACGGGTAGCACGGAGCATGCAACACGTGAAGGTTCCGCAGGACCGCATCGGTGTTCTCATCGGTGACGGCGGCGAGACCATGCGCGAAATCGAGAGTCAGGCGGAGGTCCGCCTCGACATCGATTCCGAGTCCGGGTCGGTCGCTATCGACTCGGTCGGCGACCCCGTCACGGGTCTCGTTGCGCCGGATATCGTCCAAGCTATCGGCCGGGGGTTCTCCCCGGAGGCTGCGCTGTCGCTTCTGAACGACGAGATGCGAATGTTCGACCTCATCGACCTCGACGAACAGACTCGAAACAAAAACGACCTCCAGCGGCAGAAAGGCCGACTCATCGGTGAGAACGGTCGGACGCGACAGCTGATGGAGGAACTCAGCGGTGCGGAAGTCGTCATCTACGGGTCGACGCTCGGCATCATCGGCCAACCCGAGGAAGTCGAAGCGGTCCGCCGTGCGGCCGGGATGCTTCTCGACGGCGCTCCCCACGGCGCGGTGTACTCGTTCCTCGAACGCAAACACAACGAACTCACCCGCGGGTTCGACGTCTCCTCGGACTGAACTCCCGGCGACGCCCGCCCGCGTTAGACTACTTATACCCACCATGAACGGACGGTTATTTCGCTTGTCAAAAGTCCTCACGTGTGCCGGTTTGACATAGCACTGTTCGACAGGTTTTTATAGAAGCACAAACAATCACGGCGTGATTATGTCTCAGCGACGCCGGATGGGCAATCAGCCCATGATCGTACTGTCGGAGGACAGCCAGCGAACGTCCGGAAAGGACGCCCAGTCGATGAACATCACCGCGGGCAAAGCCGTCGCGGAATCGGTCCGCACGACGCTCGGCCCGAAAGGGATGGACAAGATGCTCGTCGACTCCTCGGGCGGCGTCGTCGTCACGAACGACGGCGTGACCATCCTCAAGGAGATGGACATCGACCACCCCGCGGCGAACATGATCGTCGAAGTCTCCGAAACACAGGAGGACGAGGTCGGCGACGGCACCACCTCCGCCGTCGTCATCGCGGGTGAACTCCTCGACCAGGCCGAGGAGCTACTCGACTCCGACGTTCACGCAACCACCATCGCGCAGGGTTACCGACAGGCCGCCGAGAAAGCCAAAGAGATTCTCAACGAGGAAGCGACCGAGGTCTCGAAAGACGACCGCGAGACGCTCGTCAAAATCGCCGCGACGGCGATGACCGGCAAAGGCGCAGAGAGCGCGAAGGACCAGCTCGCCGAACTCGTCGTCGACGCCGTGCTCGCCGTCGCTGACGAGGACGACATCGACACCGAGAACGTCAGCGTCGAGAAGGTCGTCGGCGGCGCCATCGACAACTCCGAACTCGTCGAGGGCGTCATCGTCGACAAAGAGCGCGTCAACGACAACATGCCGTACGCGGTCGAAGACGCCGACGTCGCGCTGTTCGACGGCGCACTCGAAGTCAAAGAGACCGAAATCGACGCCGAAGTCAACGTCACCGACCCCGACCAGCTTCAGCAGTTCCTCGACCAAGAGGAAAAACAGCTGCGCGAGATGGTCGACAAGCTCGTCGACGTCGGCGCTGACGTCGTGTTCGTCGGCGACGGCATCGACGACATGGCCCAGCACTACCTCGCCAAAGAGGGTATCCTGGCAGTGCGCCGCACCAAGAGCGGCGACCTCAAGCGTCTCGCCCGAGCGACGGGCGGCCGCGTCGTCTCCAACGTCGACGACATCGAGGAAGACGACCTCGGCTTCGCCGGTTCGGTCGGACAGAAGGACATCGGCGGCGACGAGCGCATCTTCGTCGAGGACGTCGAAGAGGCCAAGTCCGTGACGCTCATCCTCCGCGGCGGTACCGAACACGTCGTCGACGAAGTCGAGCGCGCCATCGACGACTCCCTCGGTGTCGTCCGCACGACGCTCGAAGACGGCAAAGTGCTCCCCGGCGGCGGCGCACCCGAGACGGAACTCGCACTGCAGCTCCGTGACTTCGCCGACTCCGTCGGCGGCCGCGAGCAACTCGCCATCGAAGCGTTCGCCGACGCGCTGGAAGTCATCCCGCGCACGCTCGCCGAGAACGCAGGTCTCGACTCCATCGACTCGCTGGTCGACCTGCGCTCGCGTCACGACGGCGGCGAGTTCGGTGCAGGCCTCGACGCCTACACCGGCGACGTCATCGACATGGACGAGGAGGGCGTCGTCGAACCCCTCCGCGTCAAGACGCAGGCCATCGAGTCCGCCACCGAGGCGGCCGTGATGATTCTCCGCATCGACGACGTCATCGCGGCGGGCGACCTCCGCGCGTCCACCGACGACGGTGGCGACGACGAGATGCCGCCGGGCGGCGGCGGCATGGGCGGTATGGGCGGCATGGGCGGTATGGGCGGCGCGATGTGAAGCTAGGGTAAAACCGACCTTCTCGACCCCCACCGCACCCGCTTCGCACCGCTTCTCGACCGTCGGCCCCGACGCCGATTCCGAATTTTTCGCGTCCACTGTACTCGACAGTGGCGACGCTCCGTTCGGTGTTATCGACAGGAGCGTCGACGGGAGAATCGGGTGCTACACCCGCCTGTGTAGAACGACTTCGATATGCAAGCCCAATCGAGAACTCGCTCATCTCCCCACACGGAGACGGGAGAACATCATGTCGGAGAGTCGACGGACGTTCGTTCGAGGTATCGGCGCGACGCTCCTCGCGGTGGGTGTCGCGGGATGCACAGATATGGGCGGGCAGACGGGTGACGGCAACGACGACGCGCAAGCCCAAGAGGGCGAGACCGACACTGGCAATGACACCGAAACCGGTGCGGAAACCGAAACCGAGACGACGGCGACGGACACGGACACACCGACGGAAACCGCGAGTAACGACACTGCCGGCAACGGCACTGCGAACGACACCGCGGATACGAACGCGACCGGCAACGCGAGCGACGTTCAGGGAACGGTCGGCGAACAGTCACAGCAGGACCTCCAAATCGTCGAACACAGCTACTTCCAGCGCGGCGGACAGAGCGGCGTCGAGGGCATGATACGGAACACCGGAGACACGACGTACGAACTCGTTACGGTCCACATCACGCCGCGGGCCGACGAGACCGACGAGAGCGCGAAGCAGTACCCCGAACAGCAGGTCAACTACCGCGACACGCTCGCTCCGGACGCGACGTGGGAGTTCGAGATGGCGTTCAACGCTCCGGAGGGGCGGACACCCGACAGCTACGTCATCTGGGTCACCGGTCAGGAGAACGCCTGAGCAGCGCTTGACCGCGTACTCTCAGTTCGGGGCCCCTTACGGCCACTATCTCGCCCCTTCGAAGGGGGTTTGGTGAGACCCAGTCGGCGAGAACATCGCACGGGGCGAACGGGCAGCACGCCTCGAAAGTTAGAATGACTGCTGATTGTCGTGCTCGTAGCCGACTACCGGCGGGTCGCGGTCGCTGTAGCGCGGGCGGCCGACGGCGTTACGCTGGACGCCGTTGAGAATCGAGAGTCGGAGGTCGTCCATCGTCTCGTAGGTCTGGCTGCCGGAGGTCCGAAGCACCCGCGCCAACGGGTCGCTCCCGCCGCCGGGGTACGTGACTTCGACGTCGTCGTACGCCGAACAGAGTTCGTCGGTGTCGGTGGGAAACGACTGCTCGTCGAGCAGTTCGAGAACGCGGTTGATGTCCAAAGAACGGAGCGTTCCCCCGGTGTCTGACTCCTCGTCCATGACAGGCGAGAGTGCAGTGCCGACGCTGAAGTCGCTTTGGTGGGCTTCCGATGAGACTCGCGTCGTCGACTCCGACGGCCGGAGACGACTCTCTCCCAGCGGTGAGAGACTGCTACGAGCGACAAAAATCACATCCCGACCCTCGTGGTACGCTGTCGCGCATGACTGCAGTCAAAATCGTGAAAGTACTCGGTACCTCCGAGGAGTCGTGGCAGGACGCCGCCGAGGAAGCGTTCCGGCAGGCGAACAAGACCATAGACGACATCAGCGGCATCGAAATCGAAGACTGGACGGCGAACGTCGAGAACGACGAAATCGTCGAATACCACGCGACGGCGGAAGTTGCGTTCCCGGTACACGACGGGGAGGTGTAACGACGGACCACAGCGCTCGGCCATTTTCTAAGAGCACGATGGGAGTCACGCGAGCGTCAGCGAGTGTGACTACATCGTGCGAGCGAGAACAAGCGAAGCGAGTTCGAGCGAGCACGATGGGATTTGAACCCACGGCCGTCGGATTAGAAGTCCGACGCTCTATCCAGACTGAGCTACGTGCCCTCTG
>NZ_LOPU01000035.1 GCF_001469955.1 Haloprofundus marisrubri
CAAGCCTTTGACAGTCACGGACTTACACTGACGGTTAACGTCCCAAGTCCACAATCCACCGTCACGACCGAAAGCTTTCGTCAGACAAGCCTCATCTTTGAATTCCACAAACTTGCGTCCTCGGGTAAGTTGGTAGTGCTTCGTCAACAGTCCGTACCAACCGTCGTCGTCCCGTTCGATAAGTTTGGGGGTGATTTCGTCGGTGGCGTAGCGTTTCGATAACTCAAACTTGCGAATCTGATGTCGCGCTTGCGGCGATCGCGCGTTCGACCGCTTC
>NZ_LOPU01000036.1 GCF_001469955.1 Haloprofundus marisrubri
GCAAAAGCACTTGCTGATAAATACGCGATAGCAGCGCAAACGAGCGCTGCGAATTATGCGTTTTACTTTGGCGCGACCCCAGACAACCTTGATGAAATTAAAGCCCTAGATGCCAAAAATGTATGCGGCGTTAAAGTGTTTATGGGAGCATCAACAGGCGATTTACTGGTTGAACATCCTCATGCCCTTGAAGCCATTTTTCGGGAAAGCCCGGTACTCATTGCCACCCATTGCGAGCAAGGGGAGGTTATTCAACAAAATCAGCGCCGTTTAGAAAAACGTTATGGCGAGTTACAAATAGAGCATCACCCGTTAATTCGTGATGAGTTGGCGTGTTATGCATCT
>NZ_LOPU01000037.1 GCF_001469955.1 Haloprofundus marisrubri
TTTGAACCCACGGCCGTCGGATTAGAAGTCCGACGCTCTATCCAGACTGAGCTACGTGCCCTCTGGTACGACGATTCGTCCCGAGCAAAAAGCGGTTGTGGTTCATCGCACCGACTGCACCGGGATGAGAGCGTGTCTCACCCGTCGAAGCGGTACAGCGACGTCACGTACGGCAGTCGGTTGAACATCCAGTAGGCGATGGGAAGGCCAACGATAGTCACCGCGAGGAAGGCGGCGACGTTCGCCCAGAGCCAACTCAGCCACCAACCGACCAGAACGAAGTACACCGCTCGAACGAGAAGCGAGCGCTGACCGCGGGCCGTCTCAGGTGCAGTGCGTGAACGCGGTTCTTTCAGGCTCAACACGGTGGGGACGAGGTTCGTGAGTTTGATTCCCACCGGAATCAGGACCACTGTCACCGTCAGGAACCACGCGATATTGACGACCACCGGCGTCGCCCACCAGCCGATGAAGACGAACCACAACGCGCGGACTATCAGAGAACGGTCGCTCATACCCGAGGGGAGGCGACGAGACGCCAAAAGCGTGCTGGCGGCCCGCCAGTGGTCGAAGAGAACAGCACACCTAAGTCCGCCCTGCAAGTAACGAGAGACGAATGAGAGTCATCGGTACCGTCGGCCTGCCCGGCAGTGGGAAGGGTGAGGCCGCGAACGTCGCCCGCGAGGAAGGCGTTCCGGTCGTGACGATGGGCGACGTCATCCGCCGGGAGTGTCGAGACCGCGGGTTGGACCCTGCCGAACATCACGGCGAGATAGCGAAAGCGCTCCGCGAGGAGAACGGTCCCGACGCCATCGCGGCACGGTCGCTCCCGCTCATCGAAGAGTACCGCCGGACGAACGAGACCGTGCTCGTCGATGGACTCCGCTCGCAGGTCGAAGTCGAACGCTTCGAGGAGGCGTTCGGCGACGAGTTCTCGCTCGTGAGCATCGAAGCACCGTTCGAGTTGCGGCGTGAGCGCATCTCCGACCGCGGCCGCGACCTCGGCGAAGACGACGGTGGCGAGGGACTGCGCGCCCGCGACGAACGCGAACTCGGCTTCGGAATGGGCGAGGCGATGGAACACGCCGACGTCCGCATCGAGAACACCGACACGCTGGAGACGTTCCGTAAACGGATTCGGGAGATACTCCGCGAGGAGACGGAGAACGAGTCCGAGCCAGCACCCGAGAAAGGAGAGCCATCACGATGATATACAGCATCGACGTTCGAATCGAAGCGCCCGTCAGAGCAACCGAGGTGACAGACCGCGTCGCCGACGCCGTCACCAACCTCTTTCCGAACGCGGAACTCGAACACGAGTCGGGAGGCCAACTCGTCGCCGAGACGCACTCGCTCGACGCGTTCTCGGACCTACTACACGAACAGGAGATACTCGACACCGCCCGCCGGGAGTTCACGAAACGGGAGGACGACTCTGGCTTCTCGTTCGCGCTGAAGAAGCAGGCGGCGCTGAAAGGCGTCGTCAACTTCGCCGTCGGCAACCCCGACGAACTCGGCGACATCGACGTCCACGTCACCGTCCGCGACCCGAGCGTCGACGAGTTCATCGACCACGTCGCCCCGCCGACGAGAGACGGCCGCCCCATCACCGACTGATGGGCTGGCGGCGGGACACGCCCGGCCCGGCGAGCATCCACGCGGCCGCGCTCATGACCGTTCTCGGCCTGACGGCGCTCGTCACCGGTCGAGCGTTTCTCTTCCCGAGTCTCGGTCCCTCGGCGTACGTGCTTGCGACGGGTATCGGCGACGAGGACAGCGCACCCAAGCGAGTCGTCGGCGGCCACGTCATCGGCGTCGTCGCCGGGATGCTCACCTACCACCTCGTCGCCGACGGTCTCGTCGCCACACAACCGTTCGCGCCCTTTTCTGTGACCGGCGTCCGATTGGCGGTCAGCGCCACCGTGGCGGTGGGACTGACGACGGCGGCGATGTTGGCGACGAACCTCCGGCATCCACCCGCATGCGCGACGACGCTCATCGTCGGGTTGGGTCTCCTGACGAGCGTCCCGGAGGCGGTCATCATCGTCGTCGCTGTCGTCCTCTTGGTGGTCGTCCAGCAGGGACTCTTACAGATTCGCCGAGCCACCGGCCCGCTCACCGCGCCGGAAGACGAACGGACCCCGGAGTCGTCGGAACAGCAGGCCGACCGGAGCGTCGGTGAGGGGAGTCGCACCGGCGGCGACAACGACTGACGCGTCAGGGAACGAGCAACACTGCGACGGCGAGACCGATGAAGACGACTTTCAGCGCCGTGTTGATGGCGACGACTTTCGAGCCGAAACTCGCCCCCCAGATGCCGTACTGAAAGGGGATAGAGCGTTTGAACGTCGAGACGGCGAAGGAGACGATACCGCCGACGAGCATCGTCGCCACCGCCTGCCGCGGCGTGAACACCGTCCCGATTTGCGGGGCGATAGTCACCGCACCCGTCGTCGTGTCGAACGCGAAGACGGCGATGACGGGGACTGCCGCACCGGGGAGACCGACGAGCGTCGCCAGCGGGTCCGCCACGCTCGTCAGTGCCTGCAACGTGTTCGTCTCGACGAGCAGCGTGACCAGTGCGTAGACGACGGCGAGGCGGGGGACGATTCTGCGGAGTTTCTTCCACGTGCTCGTCGCGGCCCCGCGAAGTTTCTCTCCCGTTGGCTGCGTGTCTCTGTCCGGTGCGTCGATATCGTCGGGGACGGCGGTCGGGTTCACGTTTCGCTCCGAGAGCAACAGCGCGCCGCCCAGAATCCCAGCGAGGGTGATTCCGAGCGCGATAGCCGCCCGCGCGCCGACGTACATGAGGCCGACGCGAAGCCCTAAAATGGGAATCAGCACCGGCGCGTAGAAGGTGAAGATGTGCTGGACGAAGCCGAAGAACGTGTTGATGGTGACGGCGACCAGCGTCGCGCGGTCGTCCAACATCCCCGAGTCGCGGAACTCCGCGAGCATGCCATATCCTGCTGTCGTCGACGCCGTCGTCGTCAGAATCGCCGTGCCGACCTCTCGCGGGAGATTGGCGGGCTTGGTCAGCGGGTACGCGAGCACGGTGATGTAGCGCACCGCGCCGAAGGCCACAGCGAGGTTGGCGAGGAACACCCCGACGCCGATGGCGATGGCGATGGTGGCGACGCGGGAAGCGACCTCCGTGACGAACGGCCAGTCTACGACCTGTACGACCGACTGCACGCTCGGAAGTCGGTCCCGGGCGGAGAAATGTGCGTCGGTCGGCAGCGAAGGGAATCAGTAGAAGACGAGCAAGCGTCTCGTGTGTCAGTGTTCGCTCGCCGCGGTCGAATCGGAGAGCCGTTCATAAAAGAGGTAGCCGACGACAGCAAGACCGATAGAGGACCCGAGCATCGACATCCAGAAATCGAACGCGGAAAAGCCGAGGCCGAACACGAGAGCAGTGCCGAGAATCGCTTGCGCACCCACCGAGGCAAAAAACCACAGGAGGGCGTTCTCGGAGGCTGTTTGCGGAACGAGAGTTCGCACACCGACGTGTCGAACAGGTGTACTGATACGAGTTCCGGTCGCCGCTACGACCGCGTCAGCAACGACCGTTCGACGTTGCCTATCGCCGAGTAGCCGCAAAGACCGAGCGTCAAATCGAGGTCGGCGAGCACGTTCGCACAGACGGCTTCGACCCCCTGCTGTCCGTCGAGCGCCAAGCCGTAGGCGTACGGGCGACCGATCAGTACCGCCTCCGCGCCGAGTGCCAGTGCGACGAGCGCATCGGAGCCAGTTCGAATCCCGCTGTCGAACAGTATCGTCGCTTTGTCGCCAACGGCGTCGATGATGCCGGGAAGCGCATCGAGTGCCGGAATCGCGGCGTCGATCTGTCTTCCGCCGTGGTTCGAGACGACGAGACCGTCCGCGCCGTGGGCGACCGCCTGGCGGGCGTCCTCGGGATGCAGGATTCCTTTGACCAAGAGGGGGAGGTCGGTCTGCTCGCGTAGCCAGTCGAGGTCGTCCCACGACAGCGTCGCGTCGCCGAACACGTCGATGAACTCCCGAATCGCCAGCAACGGTCGGTCTTCGGGTGTATCGTCGAGACGGGCGCGAAACGCCGGGTCCGAGAAGTAGTTGGCGACGCCCTCGCCGTCGAGGAAGGGGAGGTAGGCGCGTTCGATGTCGCGTTCGCGCCACCCGAGCATCGGCGTGTCGACGGTGACGACGATAGCTTCGTAGCCCGTTTCTTCGGCGCGTTCGAGGAAACTTGCCGAGATATCGCGGTCGGCGCTCGGGTACAGTTGAAACCACTTCGGTGCGTGACTCTCGGCATCTTCGTTTCCATCCTCGTCGTCCGCGCCGCTGGTGGAACTACTCGCTTCGTCGGCCGCGTCGGCGACGTCCTCCAGTGTCTCCGAGGAGGCGGAACTGAGGACGAACGGGAAATCCAGCGACGCGGCGGCGCGGGCGGTTGCGAGTTCGCCCTCGTCGTGGATGATGGACTGGACGCCGAGCGGTGCCAAGAAGAGCGGATAGGCGTACTCACGACCGAACAGTTCGACGGTCAGGTCTCGGTCGGCCGCGCCGCGGAGCATCCGCGGGACGATACGCCACTTGTCGAACGCCCGCCGGTTCGAGGAGACAGTCCGTTCCTCGCCCGCGCCACCGGCGACGTAGTCGTACGCCTCCGGCGAGAGGGCGTCGAGCGCCTCGGCTTCGAGTTTCTCGTAGGAGACGGGCACGTCGGGGGTCACGTCCGCCATTCCCTGCATGTACACCTCGACCTGCCGTCGATTGCCGGGCGCGTCGGGCATGCCGTCGTCTGTCATGGTCGTGGGTCAGAGTGGAGTGGGATAAAACGTCCGCCGAGTTACACGATAACTCAGGAGCGGTACAGGTAGAGCGCGACCACGAAAACCAGAAGCAACGGAACGGCGGGCGCGGCAACCTCCAGTGGAAACAAGAGCAGGACGACCGAGGTCAGCACGACGAACTCGACGACCACGAGAACGCTGACAACCTCGGCTGGGTCGGCCATATTCGAGTGGTTTTCACGTCGGTTTGTTAACGTTTCGGAGGATATCACCTACACCAGCGCGAGAACGACGCCGAACAGCACGAGCACCCCCAGTACGTCGCAGGTGTTCGTCACCACCGGGATGACCACGTCGTCGGGGTCGAGTTCGAGGCGGTAGGCCGCATACGTCGCAATCAGCGTTATCACGATAGCGAGCACCGCAAGCACCGCCCCGCTGGTGGTGGCGACGAGCACGACGGTCACGAAATCCAGCGCTGTGCCGGCGACGAGCGTCTGAATCGTCCACGCCCCCGCACCGACGAGCGGAAACAGCGTCAACGAGAGCGCGATAGTGGCGACGGCGTTGCCGAGAAGCAGGTCGTCGTCCGGCGAGAAGTCGAGCAGACCGAGGTGAAACGCCGTCGAGAGACGTGCGGCGAGGATACTGCCCAAGTTGCCTGCCATCCCGATGGTGACCGGCACGAGTACGAGCAACGAGGGATACTGCAGCAGCGTCGACTCGAACGTGTCCAACACGAGGCCGCTGGCGAGTTCGACGGTCGTCAGCACGAGGAGAACGGGAAGCATCGTCCGCGTGATTCGGCGGACCGACCACTGTGTGTCGGGCACTCAGCCACCTCCCAGTGCGAGGATGACGCGGGCGGCGAACAGCATCGTGGCGATGCCGACCACGTCGCCGGTGGTGGTGACGACGGGGCCGGCGAGCGTATCCGGATTCATCCCCTGTCGATAGCCGTAGAAGACGACGCTCAGCACCGCAATCGTCAGCAACAGTCCCGAGATGACCCCCGCAATGGCTGCGATGCCGACAAGCGACCAGAGCGTCGCCACGGGCCGCCCGAGTGTCAGCAAGACGGCGTAAGCGAGCACGGCCGCGAAGACGCTGACGAGAACCCCGTTCGCAAGCGCCGCGACGATAGCGTTGCGGATGCGCCGGTCCGAGAACGTGAAGTACGGTTCGATGAGACCCTGGTGGAGACCGGTGGCGAGGCGAGCGCCGAGCGACCCGTAGACGTTTCCACGCGTCGCCAGAAGCGCCGGAACGAGCACGATGAGGCCCGCGACCTGTTCGAGTTCCGCCTCCATCCCGCCGAGAACGACGCCCGCGAACAGACCGCCGACGGCGCTCAACAGCAACACCGGCAGCGCCTCCCGGTACGCTTCGACGGCAACGTCACGGACGGACATACCGAGAGAGACGCGTGGCGGCGGTAAAAATCGGGCGGCGAGAGTGTACGGAACGGCTGTGTGTCACGATAGCACACCCGAGAGAGTGATGCTACAGTGGCCGACTCACGACGGGCGGCCGCCGCTGGCGTCGCTATCAGCGTCGTCGCCGATGACCACGAGAACGCCGGTCAGTGCCGCCGCCGCGGCCATCGAGGCGGCGAGAACCGAGAAGGCGACACGGAAATCTGCGACATCGGAGAGAATACCGACGGCCGCCGGCGCGAGCGCTCCCGCACCCATCAACAGCGTTCGCACTGCGCCCAACCCGCCGCCGGCGACGGTGTCGGGGATGACGGAGACGAGATACGCACCTCGAACGGGGCGGAAGCCGTGCGACCCGAGGCCGAACGCGGCGACGACGGCACCGAGTACGAGAACGTTCGCCTCCCCGACGACGACGAGGGCGACGAGCGCAACGGCGGCGAGACCGAGCGTGAAGCCGATGATGGAGAGTCGTCCGACCCGGTCGCTGGCCTCGCCGGTGAGCAGTTGGACGAGGCTCACGACGAACAGGGCGCTGTAGATACCGCTGGCGGCGACCGTCGACAGACCGCCGCTCTCTTCGAGATACAGCGGGAGAAACGCCACGGCTCCGTTGTACGCGAAGGAGAAACAGATGGTGACGAGTACGAACACCGCAAAGCGGGGGCGACGAAACAGCGCGGCGTACTCGCGGACGCCGGCGCTGCCGTCGGCGGCGACGTTTCGGCTGTCGGGGACTCGCTTCGGGACGCGGAAGGCGAACGCCGCCGCGAGCGCGATACCGACGCCACCGCCGAGGAGGAACACCGCGTGCCAGTCGGTGTACGGACCGGTGCTCAACGCGACGACGGCCGCGGGTGCGGCGACACCGCCGAACGCGCCGAGCGTGTCGAGTGCGCCGAGCGCCCGCCCGGTCTGTGCGGGGTACACCTGTGAGAGCAATCGGACGGCGACGGTTTTGTGGACGCCAGTCCCGATACCGACGAGCAGCATCGCGGCGACGACGAGCGCGAAGGGTACAGACGGAACGAGCGCAAGCGCTCCAGCGGCGGCGACGACGGCCCCGACAGTGATGACGGTCACCGCGCCGACGCGGTCGGCGAGCGCGCCCGAGGGGAACTGCATCAGCGCGTAGACGAGCATCAACGCGGTGAACGCGCTGCCGACGACAGCGTTCGAGACGCCGTACTCCGCTTGGAGCGTGCCGAAAAGCGGCGGGAACGCGTACCGCAGAAACTTCGCCAGAAACCACAGTAGCGCCGTCAGTACGAGCGCGTCGAACCGGGCCAGCGAACGCAGACGGCCAACCATTCACGCTGGTGTTGTCGGCGACTGTCAAAAGGAAACGGGAACCGGCGGTTCGGGAACTGGACGGCGGTTCGGGAGTCGGACGATATGTGGGAAACCGGTGAGCGCGAGGCGAACGGGAGAAATGATTATGTAGCTATCATATCTTCACACGAATATGGACAGAACTTCGGTCGCACTCGGCGGTGTCGTCAGCGCCGTCGCCTCCGTCGTCGCCGTCGTGTTGTACGGCCCGGAAACCGCCGCGCCGTGGGGTATCCTCGCCGGAGCGGTCGTCGCCCTCCGCGCCCGCGACGCGACCGATGGACTGTTCGATGGGGCGCTCGCCGGTCTCGTCGGAGCCGTCGGTGGTGTGCTGGCCGTCGTCGGCTTCTACGCGCTGGACGTGTACTTCCACGTCGGCGACGCCGAAATCGCCGGGAGCGTCGGCGCGTACTTCTCGGTGCCGAGTGTGGTGATGTTGGTGCCGTCGTTCGCACTCGGCGGGATGCTCGCCGGTGCACTCGGCGTGCTCCTCAGAGACAGCGTCACCGCGCGAGTCGGTGCGTAGAGAAACTCGAAACCGGACTCGCGTTCGAGCCGAACCCAGACTGGAAGACGGCTCAGAACGGACCGAAGCCGCCCATACCGCCGCCACCGCCGCCCTGCTGTTCCATCTTCTTCATCATCCGCTGCATGTCGCCGTCGCCCATGCCTTGGAACTGCTTGAGCGTCTGTTCCATCATCTTGTGCTGTTCGAGCAGTTCGCGCACCGTCTCCTCGTCTTGGCCGCTACCGCGCGAGATGCGGCGGACCTGACTCGCGCCGACACCTCTGGGATTTTCCATCTCGCCTTCGGTCATCGAGTCCATGATAATCTCGAAGCTCCGCATCCGGTTTTGGGTCACGTCCATCGCGTCGTCGGGCAGTTGGTCCATGAGTCCGCCGCCGAGCCCCGGAATCATGTCCATAATCTGGTCGAGCGGCCCCATCTTGTTCATCGCCTCCATCTGCTTTTGCATGTCCTTGAGGGTGAACGACCCCTTCATGATGTCCTCGGGGTCCCAGTCCTCGTCTTCGGCTTGGGTCTCGGACATCGCGCGCTCGACGCGCTCCGAGAGCTGTTTGAGGTCGCCCATCCCCAAGAGCCGCGAGATGAAGCCGTTCGGCTCGAATCGCTCGATGTCTTGGACCGTCTCACCCGTGCCGAGGAAGGCGATAGAGGAGTCCGTCTCGTTGACGGCGGTCAGCGCACCGCCACCTTTCGCCGTCCCGTCGAGTTTCGTAATCATGACGCCGTCGATGCCGATGGCCTCCTCGAACTGTCGGGCCTGTTCTTTCGCGCCCTGCCCGATGGCCGCGTCGAACACCAAGAGACTGAGGTCCGGGCTGACGAGACCCTCTATCTCTTCGATTTCGGCGATGAGTTCGTCTTCGAGACCGTGCCGACCCGCGGTGTCGACGATGTGGACGTCGGCGTCCTCGGTCGCTTCGAGACCTTCGCGGGCGATGGTGACCGGGTCGGACTCGTCGGGGTCGCCGTAGAATTCGACTTCCGCGCGCTCACACATCTGTTTGGCCTGGTCGTACGCGCCGGGGCGGAAGGTGTCGGTCTGGATGACCGCCGGGCGCAGGCCTTTCTTCGAGAACCACCACGCCATCTTCGCGGCCGAAGTCGTCTTCCCCGACCCCTGGAGGCCGGCGAGGAGGATGGTCTGGGGTTCGAGCGGAATCTCCGTCGACTCACCGACGATGGCGACCATCTCCTCGTAGACGATTTTGAGGACGTGGTCGCGCGCGGAGGTGCCACCCGGTGGCTCCTCCTTCAGTGCGCGGGTTTTGATGCTGTCCGATAGCTCCATCACGAGCGACACGTCGACGTCGGCTTGGAGCAGCGAGCGCTGAATCTCTCTGACGACCGCCTCGACGTCTTCCTCGCTGAGGCGAGTTTTCCCTTGCAGCGTTTCCAAGGTGCCGCGAAGGGAACTGCCGAGATTATCGAGTACCATTTGCCAACAGTACGCCACCGAACCGGTAAAGGCTTTATTCGTCGTGGTGGCGGTCGGAGCGAGTACCGAAGTGAAACCAGCGAGTCGTCTACGTCGCTGTCGACGCCGGGTCGTCCTCGGAGTCCCCGTCTCTCCGTCTCTCGAAAGCCCGCCGAACCCGCTCACGGATAGTCCACTCGACCAGCGCGAGTGCGAACACGAGCAACAATCCGAACGGCCACAGCAACGATGCGGGCGTCCCAACCGAGTCACCCGCACCGGGACTGCGAAGGAAGAAGACCACCTCGACAGCCGTGAGCGACAGCGGTGTCACGAGTCGACGCGAGAGCGCAAGCGAGAGTGGAACGCCGACGACTAACGTCGGCCCGGCGAGGACGTACAGCCCGGTTTGAACTGTCGTCCACGGCTCGGTTCCGAACTCGTCGAAGACGACGCCGAAGCCATCCGACGCCGGGAGAAGTACCCACGCGAGCGCCGTCCACGCGAGACTCGCAACGACGCCGACGAGGATGGCTCGCTCGGTCTGTGCGGCGAGTCGATGGGTCGCCCGACCGCTCGCGCGACGACCGGCGTACTCGCCGCCAGCGAGCGCGACCAGAAGCGGTGCTGTGAACAGTGACAGGCCGGGAACAAACGGGTCTGCGACCCAGCTGACGACGACAGCGACGAGACTAGTCGGGAACGGTGAGACGGTTCCGAGAAAGCGGTAGAGAACGGCGGCCAACGCAAGCAACACGAGCAGTGAAACTGCCGCGGCGACGGGTGGTGAACCGGTGTTCCCGAGAGAGAGTGCGAACACGAACGCCAGTGTGAGTGCCAACAGAGACACCAGAGTCACTGTGGTCTTCGAAGGTGAAGGGAGGGCGAACATACTCGAATATTCAGTTCATCGACAGATAGCTGTTGCTCGCCGAGATGTGAGCAAGAGAAAGCCGCCGAAAGCTACTCCTCGTCTTCGAGGAGGCTGGCGACGAGTTCTTCGGGGATGAACCGCTCGACGTCGTCGTACTCTTGGCCGGTGCCGAGGAACAGAATCGGCTTGCCGGTGACGTAGGCGATGGAGATAGCCGCGCCGCCCGAGGAGTCGGCGTCGGCTTTCGTCAAGATTGCGCCGTCGATTTCGGCCGTCTCGTTGAACTTGCTCGCCCGCTGGACGGCGTCCTGTCCGGCGACGGCTTCGTCGACGAACAGCGTCATGTCCGGGCCGACGACGCGGTCTATCTTCTCCAACTGCGCCATCAGGTCGTTGGAAGTGTGAAGTCGGCCGGCGGTGTCGCCGAGGACGATGTCGATGTCGTGGGCCTCGGCGTACTCGACGGCGTCGTAGATGACCGCCGCCGGGTCGCCACCCTGCTCGTGGGCGATGAGTTTCCGGTCGAGGTTCTCGGCGTGCTTGCGAATCTGCTCGTTCGCGCCCGCGCGGTAGGTGTCACCGTTGGCGAGCACCGTCGAGTAGCCTTGCTTCTCGAAGTACTCCGAGAGTTTGGCGATGCTCGTCGTCTTCCCGACGCCGTTGACGCCGGTGAAGATGATGGTGACAGGTTTGTCCGCCTCGGCGATGCGCTGGTCGAAGTCGAACTGCCCGACGCTGATAACGTCGAGTAGCGCATCGTGTAGCGCCTCTTCGACCAACTGGGCGGTGGTCTGGACCTGTTTGCGCGTGGTGCCGAGCATCTTCTCGCGGATGGTGTCGAGCATCTGCTCTGCGACACCCATCTCCACGTCGCTCTGGAGCAACGCCATCTCCAGTTGCCACAGCGGCTGTTCGAGGTCCTCCTCCTCGATGATGATGCGACCGGTGGCGAACGCCGCCGCCCGCTTCAGTCGGCCCGGACCCGAGTTCTCTTCTTCCTGTTGGTCTTCGACGACGGACTCGTCGGGGACCGGTTCGGGCGTCGACTCTGACGACGAGTCGGCGACAGCCTCGGCGGCGTCGGCCTCGGGCGTCTCAGCGCCCGTGGTGGCCGCCTGCGCCGACGGCGTACTCTCGTCGACTTCGGCCGTCTCCGTCGCGTCGGCGACGCTGTCGGCCGACGCCTGTTGGGTCGACGCTCGGTCCGGTTCGGACGTCTCGGCCGCGCCGTTTTCCGTGGCGGGCTGACCGCTGTCGGAGGCCGTGTCGGCGACGGCGTCCGCGCTGGCGTCGGCCGTCGCTGCGGAGTCCGCCTCGGCCGCTGCGGAGTCCGCCTCGGCCGCTGCGGAGTCCGCCTCGGCCGCTGCGGCGTCGCCTTCGGCCGCTGCGGCGTCGCCTTCGGCCGCTTCGGTTTCCGCCTCGACTCCTTCGGCCTCGGCTTTCTCCTCGGCGGTCTCCTCGACGTCTTTGCGGAAGCTGTTGAGCTTCTTTTTCAGTCCGTCAAACATAGGAAGTTATGCTGAGTTACTCGTCGTCGCCTTCCTCCTGCTGCATCTGCTGCATCTGCTGCATCTGCTGCTGCTGGAGGCGCTGTTGGAGTTCTTGGGCTTGCTGTTCGACTTCCTCGCTCTCGTCTTCGAGCTCTCGAATCTCGCCTTCGACGCCGGCGATACGCTCGTCGAGCGAATCCTGCTTGCTGCGGAGCGTCTCGATAGCACCGTCGCGCTCGCGTTCGGCCGCGTAGTTGCCGCCGAGACTGACGACGACTTCGTCGATATCCTGGACTTCTGCGCGGACGTACGCGCCGCCGCCGAGCGGGACTTGGACCGTCGAGCCGCTGTCAAGCGTTTCGAGCGCCTCGACGGCCTCGTCAATCTCGGTTTTCTCGTCTTCGAGGTCGGAGATGTCGGCTTCGAGTTCTTCGATTTCCTCGTCGATAGCCTGCAGTTCCTGCGAGAGCTGCTGAAGTTGCTGCTGTCCGCCACCGCCCATCATTGTGCGGTCACCTCGTCGAGTTCGACCTGCACACGCTTGAGACCGTGCTCGCTGCCGAAGCGCGAGAGCACGTACTCGCGGGCGACGTTCTCGTTTTCTGCGTCGATATCCTTCGTGAACGTCCGATAGCCGTCGCGGCTTCGGAAGCGACCGCGTACAGTAAACTGACTCATGGAAAAGCGTGGGGTAGCGAGCGGGAAGTATCTTCCTACTCGGAGAGTCGAGCGGGGCGCTCGAAGGCAGAGACGGGGGCCGAAAAGACGGCGGGTTCAGTCGATGTAGCCGAGCGTCTCTTCGATACGCCCGAGTTCCGGACCGGTGGTCTCCTCGCCGACGACGTAGCTGTCGTCGTTGGCGACGAGACCCGACCCGACCAGCGGCGCGCCGTAGTTGACGGTGCCGATGTCGGCGTAGACGTCGAGATGTTCTTCGAGCGCCTCCAGTTCCGGTTCCCGCGACTTCGGATGACAGAGAACGCCGGTGTTGTTGGCGACGGCGGCGGTGCCGATGGTGCGGACGTCGCCGAGGTCACCGCGTTCGACCGGTACGTCGAGTGCTTCCTCGACGGCGGCGACGGCCTCGTCGTCGAGGTCCGGGTGGACCCACGCGCCGTAGTCGTTTGCGAGGACGACGTTGCCGGCGGCGTTGATGCGACCCGGCAGTGAGACGACTGGAAGGTCGACGGCGTCGGCGATACGCTCGCGTTCGCGGTCGGTGGCGCGGCCCGAGACGAGAATGCCGTTCTCGTTGCCCATCGCCAGTGCGCCGACGGTGCCCGACCCGCCGACCGTAGTCGGCACTGCGGGAACACCGAACTCGTCGGACAACGCCGAGACGAGTTCGTCGTCAGCGTCCGGGCGGACGAGCAGGCAGGCGTTCGTCGCACGCGCGAAGACGCCGACGTACGGCGACCCGGCGAAGGAGGCGCGAAGCACCGTTTACTCTGCCGGTTCGGCTTCGACGATGGACTCGCCGTCCTCGTCGAACCGTGCGGCGCGGACGCGAATCTTACGCGGCGGGTTCTGGCGACCCTCCGCCCAGACGGCCTCGTTCAGCGAGGGTTCGAGGCGAACGGCGTCCTCGTCGACGTTGAAGTTCTTTGCGAGGTGCTGGCGGATAATCTTCATCGCGCGGTCGGCGCGCTTCTGGACGGCGACCTTCTTGACGCCGCGAAGCGGAACGGTGACGACACGCTCTTCGAAGTCACTTGCGCTCATTATTCGTCAGTGTCGCTTCGCCGCCAGTTGCGGCGCTTGGGGTTTCGCGTGACTTGCATGTCCGTCTTCAGCATGACCCACGTGGGGACACGGCTGTTCTGGCGCTCCAGTTTCGCCAACCGCTTCTTCTTGGCCTTCGATTTTTTACTCATAGTAGCAGTGGATTCCGCTGCGCGACATAAAATCTTGTTCCTTTGCCCCCGCCTCCCGCCGAATCCATCGCGGAGGCGAACTGTGCGGCGTGCTGTCAACGACTGTGTGATACTGTGCCACCAGTTACATGTGACTCACGGTCGACCCCACGGTATGTCGCGTAACTTCCGCGGCGAAGACGAAGGGAAACGCGTCGTCGACCACGAAGGCAACGACGTGGGCACCATCGAACTCGTCGGCGACAACGACGAGTACGCGAACGTCGAACGCGGCGGCAGCATCACCGAAGGGCTGATGGAGATGCTCGGCTGGGAGTCCGACGACGACAACCGCCTCCACCGCGAGCACGTCGAAGAAGCGAACGACGAGGAGGTTCGCCTGAAAGAACCGCAGGCCCGACACGGATAGTCGAGAGAAGAACCGACCGAGACCGATACCTCGGAACGTAGAGCGACTCAGAGTGCGAATCGACTCACTGTCGAGTACGTCGGCCCGTCGGGGCCGAGCACGCTCTCTTTCAGCCGGACCTGTTCGACGCGGAACGTCCCGACCGTCGGGTTCGTCTCGCGGACGACACGCTGGACGGCGTTCTTGCCACGGGCGTCGTTCATCCGCGCGAGCGTCACGTGGGGCGTGAACTCGTAGCTCTCCGCTTCGAAGCCGATAGCGGTCGTCTCCCGCTCGATAGCGTCGGCGAGACGCGTCACCTCCGCGTCGCCGTCTTCGACTCCTGCCCAGACGACCCTGATGTGGTCGAGCGACGGAAAGACGCCGAGTCCGCCCACCGTCACCTCGAACGGGTCGATGTCCGCGGCGTCGACAGCTGATTCGACCGCCTCCGCAACCTCGTCGAGGCGGTTCTCGTCAGTTTCGCCGAGAAATTTCAGCGTGAAGTGTGCCTGCGTCGGGTCGACGAATCGAACGCCCTCGGCGTCACGGAACTCCTCTTGAACGGCCGCGACGGCGTCGGCGAGCGACGACGGCAGGTCGATGGTGACGAACAGTCGCATACCCGACGATGCGACGAGGGAGGCGTTAAGCGTCGGGGTAGTGGGTGGCTCTGACGGTACACTACCACCGACGGCGACGAACGTTTATCTCGGATGACGGGGCCACCCCCGTCTGTCACCTGACGTGAACCGCGGGGCGGCCGAGGCGGAAGTACGGCGCACCGCTCGCGGAGCGACCGAGCGCCGTCTGTTCGCCATCGACATAGTTGTCGCTCTCCACACGACTGCAATCCTTACCCGACTCCGAGCCTAACGTCGCGTAGTGAGTTCTCGACAGAACACCGCGTCGACCAGGTACGGCTACGCCGCGATGAACACGACGCTCCGCGAGGAGAACGTCCGGACGAATCACGGGATGCGACAGGCGACGTTCGAAGAGCGTGGCCTCCGGTACGCCGGCGAGCTAGCGGAGAAAAACTGTCGGGGCCTGCGCCGAATCGTCGAGTGGAACATAGACCACGACATCCGCTTCTATCGCATCACCTCGGACCTCCTGCCGTGGTACAGCCAGTACGCCATCGACGACCTGCCGAACGGGGCCGCGGTCCGCGAGGAAGTCGAAGCTATCGGCGCACTCGCCGCGAGCGAAGACGTTCGGCTGACCTTCCACCCGAGTCACTTCGTCAAACTGGCGAGTCCCGACGACTCAGTGGTGGAAAACGCCGTCGTCGACCTCGAAAACCACGGGTCGCTGATGGACGCGATGGGACTGTCGCGGACGCCGTACAACGCGGTCAACGTCCACATCGGCGCACACTACGGCGACAAGGAGGCGACCGGCCGGCGGTTCTGCGAGAACGTCGGCCGTCTCTCCGAGTCGGTCCGGAGTCGGCTGACCGTCGAGAACGACGACAAATCATCACTTTGGAGCGTCCCCGAACTGGTCGACGCCGTCGCCGACGAGGTCGGGGTTCCAGTCACCTACGACGAACTCCACCACCAGTTCACCGACCGCGGACTGACCCGGCAAGAGGCGGCACAGGTGGCCGCGGACACGTGGGAGGAAACACCCATCATCCACTACAGCGAGTCACGTCGGCTCCACGAAGCGGACCCGACGGTCCGTCCACAGAACCACAGTGATTACGTTCGCGGGCCGATTCGGACCTACGGAACCGACGCGGACGTGATGGTGGAAGCGAAGATGAAAGAGCGAGCGGTGCTCCGGTATCGAAAACGCGAACAGGAACGCGACGCCGGGGCGGCCGACCACCTCGGTTCGGCCGACTGAGTCGTCCGTGGGACGTAGCGCTTAACCAGCGCCACCGCCAAAGCGGTGGCATGACCGACGACGGCGACCGAGAGCATCGCTACTCCGAAGGGCAGGGGTTCGACGATGGCTACGACGACTTCACGCTCGAACCGCCGGAGTTGAAAGTCGACCCCTCGAAGGTCGACCCCGTCGACTCCCGCGTGCTCGCCGACATCCTCGACCGACGCAACGTCGACCGCGACGACGTCGACGTGACGAGTCTGATGGAGGTCGGCCTCTCGTACATGCAGATTAACCGCTTCGAGGAGGCGACCGAGACGTTCGCCCGCGCCGCGCAGTTCGCCGAGGAAGAGAGCCTCGAAGCCCAAGAGGCGTGGGTGAACAAAGGCGTCGCCCACGCGGAACTGGAGGAGTTCGACGAGGCCATCGGCGCGTACCGAGAGGCGCTCCGCGCCAACGAGCGCTCCGAACACGCCGCCACCGCCGAGACGAACCTCGCGTACGCGCTCTGGGAGTTCGGCGAAGTCGAGGAAGCGCTCGAACACGCCGAACGCGCCGTCGAAATCGACCCGCGCTTCCCGCAAGCGTGGTACAACCGCGGCTTCTTCCTCTCGGAACGCGGCCTCCACGAGGACGCCGTCAACGCCTACGACAACGCGCTCCGCCTCGGGATGCGCAACGCCGACATCTTAGAGGAGAAGGCAAGAGCGCTCGAAGAACTCGGCCAGTTGGAGGAAGCCGAGGAGGTACAGGCGGAGGCCGACGAACTCCGCGAGCAGGCCGAACAGGAGATGGTCGAGGAGTACGATGCTGGTCCGTGAACGGCAAACACCGGAAGGGTTGCTCGTCTCCGTCTGCGACCCCGACTGTATCGGCGAGACGTACGAAAACGGGAAAGTGTCGCTGACCGTCACCGAGGAGTTCTACGGCGGCGACGACGCCGAGGACGTCGACGCCGACGCCGTCGTCGACAGTCTCACCCGCGCGACGGTGGCGAACATCGTCGGCGAGGAGGCCGTCGGCGTCGCTATCGACGCCGGCATTATCGACGAAGAGACGGTTCTCGACGTGGGCGAGACGCGTCACGCGCAGTTGCTCTGGATGCGGTAGCTCAGCTCACGTCCTACGTCGTCTCGGAGAGTCGCGGCTCACAGGCGACTCGGATTACGTCGGACTCGGCGTCCGGACCTGCGAGAGGTACGCCGCGAGGTCCGTCGTCGTGACGATACCGATGAGGTCGTCGCCGTCGATGACCGGCAGATGGTGGAAGCCGTGTTCTATCATGCTGTCGGCGACGTCTCTGATTGGCGTCTGTGCCGTCGTCGTAATCGGGTCGCGCGACATGTACGCCGACACCGGCGTCTCGTCTTTCGGTCGGCGTTCAGCGACGATTTGGACGAAGTCGGTGGAGGTGAGGATGCCTTCGAGGTGGTCCTCCTCGTCGACGACGAGTACGGACCCGATATCGTGGTCCATCATCGTCTTCGCTGCCTCCTCGACGAGCGTATCGGGAGTAACCGTCTGTAACGAGGTGGACATCAACTGGGCGACGAAGATATCGTCCATGAATTTTCATAGGTAGTGGCAGTGATAAGGATTGTCGTGGCGGAAGCCGGGACGGAAAGCGACTACGCTCTCGCCCGTCTCCGCGGTGAACCCGAAGCTCCGCTCGGTGGGACGTAACGACGAACGGTTACGCACCCCCGTCAGACCGAAGGGATGTTAGTGCTCCGTCCCCTGCAATCCGACAATGAGTACGCAGGAGTCGTACCCCATCGACGTCGATGCCATCCGCGAGGACTTCCCCATCCTCCAGCGGAAAATCGGCGGCGACGTGACGGTACCCGGCCCGAGCGAAGACGACGACACGCCACTCGTCTACCTCGACAACGGCGCGACGAGTCAAACACCCGACCAGGTCGTCGACGCCATCGCCGACTACTACCGCACCTACAACTCGAACGTTCACCGCGGGATTCACCACTTGAGTCAGGAAGCTTCCGTGGCCTACGAGAACGCCCACGACCGCGTCGCGGAGTTCATCGGTGCGAACGGCCGAGAGGAAGTCGTCTTCACGAAAAACACCACCGAGAGCGAGAACCTCGTCGCCTACGCGTGGGGGCTGAACGAACTCGGCCCGGAGGACAGCGTCGTTCTCACGCAGATGGAACACCACGCCTCGCTGGTCACGTGGCAGCAAATAGGCAAAAAGACGGGCGCAGATGTCCGCTTCATCCGCGTCGACGAGGAGGGTCGACTCGACATGGACCACGCACGCGAACTCGTCGACGACTCGACGAAGATGGTGAGCGTCGTCCACGTCTCGAACACTCTTGGAACAGTTAACCCGGTCTCGGAACTCGCCGACCTCGCACACGACCACGGCGCGTACATCTTCGTCGACGGCGCGCAGTCGGTGCCCAATCGACCGGTCGACGTACAGGACATCGACGCGGACTTCTTCGCCTTCTCAGGACACAAGATGTGCGGTCCGACCGGCATCGGCGTCCTCTACGGGAAAGAGGAGATTCTCGAGGAGATGGAACCGTATCTGTACGGTGGCGAGATGATTCGTCGTGTCAGCTACGACGACGCCTCGTGGGAGGACCTCCCGTGGAAGTTCGAGGCCGGAACGCCCGTCATCGCGCAAGGTATCGCCCTCCACGCCGCCATCGACTACCTCGACGACATCGGGATGGAGAAGATTCAGCGCCACGAGGAGCAACTCGTCGAGTACGCCTACGACGAACTGACCGCCTTCGACGACGTGGAGATTTACGGTCCGCCGGGCGACGACCGCGGCGGCCTCGTCGCGTTCAACCTCGACGGCGTCCACGCCCACGACCTCTCCAGCATCGTCAACGACTACGGCGTCGCCATCCGCGCGGGCGACCACTGTACGCAACCGCTGCACGACACCCTCGGCGTGGCAGCGTCGGCGCGTGCATCGTTCTACCTCTACAACACGCACGAGGAAATCGATGTGTTGGTCGATGCGGTTGACGAAGCACGGCAGTTGTTCGGATAGTTCGTTCTCGTTCTCTCGTTCTCGTTTTCCGCCGGCGCGCCGTTTATTGCCCTGCCCCGACACCGACTACCGATGACCGAGCGCATCTGCTACGCCTGCGGCGAGAGGGCTGCCGCCCCCGCGACGCGCTGTGACTGTGGCGAACCGCTGTGGCTCGACACCGACCCTCACGACTTCGACTGGAACGCCGTCGCCGACGACCCGGGGATGTGGCGCTACGCCGAGTTGCTCCCCTTCGACTCGCCCGGCGGCGTCGCCGACGCGGCCGGAGGAACGCCCTTGCTTCGGCTCTCACGCCTCGACGAGTTCGCCGGCGTGCGACTCCACCTGAAGGACGAGGGGTCGAACCCGACGGGGAGTTTCAAGGATAGGGGAAGCGCCCTCGGCGTTGCCGCGGCGCTCGAATCAGGTGTAAACATCGTTGGCACTGTCTCGCACGGCAACATGGCGATGAGCACCGCCGCCAACGCCGCGAGCGCGGGTCTCGACTGCGTCGTGCTCGTCCCCGACGACATCCCCGAGTCGCGTATCGACCTCATCTCGCAGTACGGCCCCAGGCTGCTTCGGGTGAGCGGCGACTACGCGGCCCTCTACGACCGGTCGCTCGAACTCGGCGTGGAACTCGAAATCCCCTTCTACAACTCCGACGTGCCGCTGCGCGTCGAAGGTCAGAAAACGACGGCACTGGAGATTTGCGAGGCGTTCGCGCCCGGCGTGCCGGACGCCATCGTCCTCCCGGTGAGCAGCGGTGGCCACGCCAGCGGCGTCTGGAAAGCGCTTCGAGAACTGAAAACAGCAGGAACCATCGACCAACTTCCTCGCTTGTACTTCGCGCAAGCGGCCGCCTGTGCGCCCATCGCCGAGGCGTTCGACGCCGGCGACGACGCGGTTTCGCCTGTCGAGGGTGGCGAGACCATCGCGTACTCCATCGCCAACCGCGACCCGCCGAGCGGAACCAGAGCGCTCACGGCGGCGCGGGAGACTGACGGCGGCGTCGTCGCCGTCGACGACGACGAGATACGCGCTGCGAGAGGGGCGATAGCCGAGTCCGGCGGGTTGAGCGTCGAGTCCGCGTCCGCGACGTCGCTCGCTGCGATTCGACGACTCGCGGTCGACGGCGAACTCGGCGAGGAAGACGACGTCGTCGCGGTGGCGACGGGCAGGGGGGTTTCGGAGTCGCCGCCCAGTTCAGAAAGGGCGACGGTCGACCGGGTCGATATCGACGAACTCGGCGAGAGACTCGGGTCGCGCTGAGGACAGACTCGCCTCACGCTGAGTTTCGGGAGACCCCCCCCCCCGAGCGCCCCGGAACCCTTTTGCATCGCACTGGCCTACCCGAAGACAACTATGGGTATGGGCTCGGACATGTACCGGCAGCAGATTCTCGACCACTACAAGAACCCGCGAAACTACGGCGAGATGGAGGACCCGACGTTCTCGCACGTGGGCGAGAACCCCTCCTGCGGGGACACCATCAAGGTCGACGTGCGACTCGAAGACGACGGCGAGACCATCGAGTACGTCTCCTTTACCGGCGACGGCTGCGCCATCTCGCAGGCCAGCGCGAGTCTGCTCTCCGAGAAACTGCAGGGAACGACGCTCGACGAACTGGAGTCGATGGACACCGACGACGTGACCGAGATGCTCGGCGTCGACATCAGTCCGATGCGGATCAAATGTGCGGTGCTGGCGCGACAGGTCGCACAGGACGGCGCGAAGCTCCACGAGGGCGAACTCGACGACCTCGACCGAACCGTCACCGAAGAGTAGCGGTCGGAGAACGAAGTCGTAACGAGCGAACACGTCGGTCGAGCGATTTTCTCGCGGTGCTGTCTCTCAGCGCGGGGCGACGATACAAAACGATACGCCGTCGTAGCGCGTATCATTGACATGGCACAACACCCCACACAGACGTACGAGTGTGCCGACTGCGGCCGCCGACTTCGGACGGACAAACCGAGCAGTCGCTGTGCGGCGTGCGGCGGGGAGATGCTGAATCTCAGCACCGCCCGGAACAGCTAGAGAAGACGGAGGAGAAAGAACGAGAGCTTTTTTTGGGTTATTCGGGCTTCAGGCCTTCGTTCTTGACGCGCATGACGGCTTCGCCGTCGGGGAGGTTCGGCGCGTCGACGAGGCGGACGATACGCTTGTCGCCTTTCGATTTGCGGAGGTACATCCGGAACGTCGATTTGTGGCCGAGGATGTTGCCACCGATAGGCTGGGTCGGGTCGCCGAAGAACGCGTCGGGGTTCGCAGACACCTGGTTCGTGACGACGATGACGCAGTTGTGGAGGTTGCCGACGCGGTCGATGTCGTGGAGGTGGCGGTTGAGCTTCTGCTGGCGGTCGGCGAGGTTCCCGCGGCCGACGTACTCGGCGCGGAAGTGCGCCGTCAGCGAGTCGATGCAGAGCAGGCGAACCGGCCACTCCGTGTCCGTGTGTTCGCTGGCGAGTTCTTCGGCCTTCTCGGCCAGAAGCATCTGGTGGTTGGAGTTGAACGCTTTTGCGACGTGAATCTTGTCGAGGAAGTCGTCCACGAGTTCCTCCATCGCAGCGTCGTCGCCGGGCGAGCCTTCGATTTCGCGGTCGTCCATCGTCGCCTGAATTACTTCGTCGTCGAGGCCGCGAACCATGTCGTCGATACGTTCGGGGCGGAACGTGTCCTCGGAGTCGACGAAGATGCAGGAACCACGGAGGCCGCCGACTTCTTTCGGGAGTTGGACGTTGACGGCCATCTGGTGGGTTATCTGGGACTTACCTGCACCGAACTCGCCGTACACTTCGGTGATGGACTGGGTTTCGAGGCCGCCGCCGAGGAGGTCGTCGGCTTCCGGAATCTGCCAGCTGAGTTTGCCGATGGTCTGGCGACGTTCGAGCACCGTCGAACCGGTCTCGAATCCGCCGATGTCGGCGGCGTCGCGGGCGGCGAGTACGACGTCGTTGGCCGTGCTCTCACCGATGTCTGCTTTCGAACCGAGGTCGCTCGGACTCGCGACGGCGATGCTCTCGTACGTTCGGTACCCGGCTTCCATGAGTTTGTCTGCGGTTGCGGGGCCGACACCCGGGAGGTTTTCGAGGTCGTCATCTGCCATTGTATATCCGGCTTACGCCCCACCGGTCATAAAGCCTCGTTAACAGGAGAGTGAAAGTGAAACTGGACGCAGGCATCGGGGCCAAATATCGACGTACGCGAACGTTCAAAACGGAAGAAGCAGACGGCGAGGCGGTCGAAGCGATTCAGTCCCAGGGGTGACCGCCGCGTTGGTCGGGCCACAGCGGATACCAGTATCGTTCGTCGTCCTCGATGCCGAGTTCGCCGTCGAGAACGGACTGCAGTTTGAACTCCACGCGCTGGTTTCGTTCGTGGCCCGTCTGGGGCGCGAACGGATAGTACGCGCCGCGGCGGAACGAGTAAATCCAGTACGCACGGACGTTCTCGTCGTCCTTCTCGAAACCGAAGACCGCAGTGAGAAGGCGAGAACCGTAGCCGCGTTCGATGAACTCGTCGGCGGCGAAGTGGATGCTCGTCACGAGGTCCTCGGGGTCGCTGTCTTCCAGCACCACCCACTGGTAGCCGTGGCTGTCGGCGTGGCGGCGGAAGGTCGTCCCCGTCTCCTCGCTGCCGGCGTGGAGGATGGCCTCGACTTCGTCGAGCGTCTCGGCGAAGTCGGTGCTGTCGACCGACGAGAAACAGAGCGCCGCGGCGCCGACGTGGTCGTAGCCGAGGTCCGCCTGCATCGTGAGATACGCGGTCGACATCCCGAAGAGGTCCTCGGGGTCGGCCGCACGCGTCGCGTCCGCCTCCGCTCGCATACCGAGCACCGAGCGGATGGAGTCGAACAGTCCCATGACCATCTCTCTGTGCTCCGACGGTTAGGAGGTTTCTGTCTCTCGCTCTCGCTGCCGCAGTCGTTCGACGCGTTTCTCAGTCGGCGGATGCGTCCACGGGAGAACTCCCGAGACTGGTGGAACGATACAGAACGCGCTCGCAGTACCGAGCGTTCGAAGGTCTTCGTCCTGCGGTTCATGACCGTCGAGTGACCGGAGCGCCGACGCGAGCGCCGCGGGGTTCCCGGTGAGGACCGACGCCCCGCGGTCGGCAGCGAACTCCCGAGTGTGTGTGAGGAGGTACACCGCAGGCGCGGAGAGAGCCATCGCAGCGATAGAGAGCGGGAGGACGAAGACGAGACCGAACACTGCGCCGTAGAGACTCTGGCTCCCCACGTCGACAGCAGCGTCGAACATCGTGCGACCGGAGAGGAGTGGGAACGCCACAACTGAGAGCACTACGGAGTCCCAGTGGACGGCGTGAACCAACTCGTGGGCGAGCACCGCTTCCAGTTCGTCGCCGCTGAGGGCGTCGGACAGACCGGTCGTCACGCAGAGCGTCGCACCGGACCCGCTGCCGACGGTGAACGCGTTCGCTTCGGCGTCGTCGACGACGGCGACGGCGGGTGTCGGAACGTCGGCCTGTCGCGCGAGCCGGTCGACGGCAGCGAGCAGGGTCGGTCGGTCGTCGTGGTCGACGCGGACCGCGTCGACGCCCGAGAGCGTCAGCGACGGCCCGAACACGAGGAGAGCGAGTAGGAGCGCTAACGGCGGGAGCGCGAGCAACAATCCGAACGGACCGGCGAACTCGTACAGAACGAACGCGACGGCGACGTAGCCGAAGAGGACGTACCCGCCGGTGGCGACCGTTCGCAACAGGAGCGAGCGACTACGAGAGAGGGCCATACCGAAACGCGAGACTGGGCGAATATAGGTTTACTGACCAGTCGTCGCCTCGGCGGTTCGTTCCATCTCGTGGAGTCGTTCAATGCGTTTCTCGGTGGGCGGATGTAGTCCCGGGAACTGCAGCGACGACCACGACGGCGCAACGATACAGAACGCGCTCACCGGGCCGAGACTCCGCATATCCCGTTCGGGCTTTTCGTCGATGTCGCCGAGCGTCCGAAGCGCCGAGGCGAGCGCCGCGGGCTTGCCGGTAAGCGCAATCGCGCCGCTGTCGGCAGCGTACTCGCGGGCGTTGGCGATGACGAGTACGGCGGGATAGCTGATAGGGAGGAGAACGAGCGGCGGAAACAGGAGGACGAGTCCGATACCGACGGGGAGCAAACCGGAATACTGCGATTCGTGCATCGTCGCCTCCGAGAGCGTGAGAAACAGCCCCGAGACAGTCAGTGGAAACGCCGCGAGTGTCATCACGACGGCGTCGTGGTTCTTCAGATGCGCAAGTTCGTGAGCGAACACTGCCTCACGCTCGTCGGCGTCGATTTTTCGCAGCAGGCCGGTCGTAGCACAGACGACCGCCCGGTCCCCGGACCCCGCGGTGAACGCGTTGGGGTCGTCGTTGGCGACGACGGCCAACCGCGGCGTCGACACGCCCGCCTGTTGCGAGAGTCGGTGCAACGACGAGAACAGTTCCGGGTAATCGTCGGGGTCGACGTACGCGGCTCCGGCCGCGCTGAGTGCGAGACGATGCCCGAACAGAATCAAAAACAAGGGGACCGCGGTAAGTGTGACCGTCGCCACCACTGCGAACCACTCCCGAAAGATGACGAACAGGGGTGCGACGAGCAGGAGATAGCCGGCCGCGACGAGCGCGAGGGCGACGAGCAGACGACCGCCGAGCGACCAGTTTCGAGCCATTCGACAGTATTTCAAAGCAGATGACAATTAGTGTTGCGTCACAGGCTGAGTCAATCAGTCTCCGCCTCACGTTCGAGCGTGCGGAGCCGTTCGATACGTTGCTCGGTCGGCGGGTGGAGACCCGGAAACTGGAGCAGTCCCCACGACGGCGAAACGATACAGAACGCGCTCACCGGACCGAGACTCCGCATGTCCCGTTCGGGTTTTTCATCAACCTCGTCGAGTGTGCGGAGCGCCGAGGCAAGTGCCGCGGGCTTGCCAGTGATGGTGACTGCACCGCGGTCGGCAGCGTACTCGCGGGCGTTGGCGATGACGAGAACCGGCGGATAGCTGACCAGAAGTAACAACAGCGAGACGAGCAGTCCCACCAGTCCGACGACGAACCCACGAAGCTCCGAGCGCCGCGGGTCGAACGCCCATTCGGCGGAGAGGAACAACGTCGCCGCGACGGTCACCGGGAACGCTACGAGCGTCATTACTGTCGCGTCCGCGTTCTGCAGGTGCGCGAGTTCGTGGGCGAACACCGCGTCGAGTTCCTCGTCGTCGAGCGTCCGAAGGAGGCCGGTGGTGACGCAGACGACAGCACTGTCTCCCGACCCGGCGGTGAATGCGTTCGGGTCGTCGCTGGCGACGACGGCCAGACGCGGCGTCGACACGCCCGCCTGTTGTGAGAGTCGGTGCAGCGACGAGAAGAGAGTCGGATAATCGTCGGGGTCGACGTACGTCGCATCCACCGCATCGAGCGCGAGACGGTGGCCGAACAGAATCAGCAAGAGCGGAACGAATGCGAGCACGAGCGTCGCAATGGCGGCAATCCGCAACGGGAGAAACACGAACAGAGGCGCGACCAGCAACAGATACCCAGCCGTGACGAATCCAAGCGCCACGAGCAACCGGGCACCGAGCGACCAGTCACGACTCATCGTGACAGTGCTACAAAACGAAGAGAAATCAGTGTTCCGTCAGCGGGTCGCTCAGAACCCTTCCATCTCGCGTTCGAGGTCACGGAGACGCTCGACGCGCTTCTCGGTGGAGGGGTGAGTGCTGGCGATTTTGCCGATGAAGCCGCTGCGGATGGGGATGATGAAGAACGCGTTCATCTCCGACTGCTCGCGCAGGTCCTCTTTCGGGACGTTGTCCATCCGGCCGTCGATGGTGAGCAGCGCCGAAGCCAGCGCACCGGGCTTGCCGGTGATGGTCGCCCCACCGCGGTCGGCAGCATACTCGCGGTAGCGCGAGAGCGCGCGGATGAGCAGGAACGACACAATCCACACCACGAGCGAGACGAGGATGGCGACGATGACCGGTGCGCCGCCCTCACGACGACTGCCGCCGCCGAACCAGAAGCCCCAGCGGACGATCATGAACGCGACCGTCGAGAGGAACGAGGCGATGGTCATCACCATCACGTCGCGGTTCTTCACGTGCGCGAGTTCGTGCGCCATCACGCCCTCCAACTCGTCTTGGTCGAGCGTCTGCAGGAGCCCGGTCGTCACGGCGACGGTGGAACTCTTCTGCGAGCGGCCGGTCGCAAACGCGTTCGGGACGCGCGACTGCGCGACGGCCACGTCGGGTTTCGGGAGATCCGCCTGCTGGGAGAGGCGGCCAATCATCGCGTGTAACTGCGGATACTCGTCCTCGCTGACCTTCTTCGCACCCATGCTGTACAGCGCGAGTTTGTCGCTGAAGAGGAACTGGGCGAGGAAGAAGATGCCCACGAACAGCAGCATGGACGAGTAGCCGATTTGGGAGAGTACCCCCACGAAGACGATGTAGAGGGCGAACAGGAGGAACATCGTGAGCGCCATGCGCCCGCGAAGCCCCCAGTCGGGTTTCCATTCCATGCGAGAACATACCGTCTACGAAGCATAAACCCTGTCGGAAATCGGGGTCGAATGGTACGATACTCGAAAACGGGCGGAGAGAGCCGACCGTTCGTCTACGTCGTCAGAAATCCAGAAGACGCCCGACCAACTCAGTCGGAGTCGGTCGCCGCGGTATCGGTGCGGCCGCGGACGCCCAACAGCCACTCGCGCGTCGGCAGTCGAGAAGGCACGCTCTCGGCGTCGAACAGGCGGTTCTCGGTCTGGCCGTAGTTGACGAGCGTCACGAGGAAGACGCCGCCGACGGTGTTGCCGAGAAGCACCGGGAGGACGAACCCCCAGAGCACGCCGAGTACGGCCGCTTCCCCGACGAAGACGAGGAAGAACGCCTCACACGCGGAGACGACGACGTGGTACGACTCGGCCGCCGGGATGGCGAGAAACACCACGTAGACGAGGACGAACCGCGAGATGGAGTCGCGGACGGCGTGTTCGAGCCACACCACCCCGGCGACGAGCCACCCGGCGAAGACGGCTTTGAAAAACAGGTCCCACCACCCGGCGTCGACGCCGGCGAGACCGAGTTCCGTCGCCGTCGCTGCTGTCTCGGGTGACATCACACCGGTGTTCGCCAGCACGAACGCGCCGGCGATGCCGCCGGCGAGGTTGGCGGCCAGCACCGTCGTCCACACCCGAAGCAGCGTCGGGACGCTGGCGATGCGTTCGAGTACGAGCGCAACCGGCGGCAGCGTGTTCTCGGTGTACAGTTGATAGCGGCCCATGATGATGTAGACGAACCCCAGCGGGTACAGCGCCGCACCGAGCAGATGCGCTAACGGACCGGGGATGACAGCGGTCACCGACGACTGCAGAAGGAACGTCAGCGTGATGGCGAACCCGGCGGCCAACCCGCTGAAGAACAGTTTTCTGGTCGACTCGTCGACTTCTTCGTTGGCGGTGGCGACCACGCGCTGGAAGATTTCGTCGGCAGAAAAGCGGTCTCTGACCGCCTTCCCGGCCGCCGGCGCACCGCTGCGGGCCCGCTCTACGGCGTCGCGGAGTTGCTCGTCGTTTCGGGGACCGTCGTCTGGTGGGTCGTGACTCATCGTGTGAGAAGCCTCTGCGGTCGGGAAGCGTTTCGACGGTAAGAAGCTTCGTTGCGGCCGGTGAGACGGTCTTTCGGGCGTGAGAGACGGCTGGGCTGTGAGCGGTAGCGCGACCATGAACGTGAGTGCAATCGACAACTACGGCAACCGCGGCAAACCCGACAGGGGGGACGAGATTACTTGACTCTCAGCACCGTCGAGAGCGTATGGACACGGTACTCGTCACCGGCGGCCTCGGCCGCTCGGGTCGCTGGATTGTCGACCGTCTCGCCAACGACTACGACGTGGTCTGCGTCGACCTGTCACAACCGGGGTTCGAGGTCTCCGAACGCCCGTCAATCGACTTTCGGGCCGCCGACCTCACCGACCGCGGCGAGACGTTCGACCTCGTCTCGGAACTCGACCCCGACGGCGTCGTCCACTGGGCGGCGTTGCCGTCGCCGACGCGCCACGCCGGCGGGCGAGTGTTCGAGACGAACACGATGGCGACGTACAACGTGCTCGTCGCCGCGGCGCGACAACATGCGAAAATCGTCTGGGCGTCGAGCGAGAGCGCCTACGGCTTCCCGTTCGCCCGCGAGACGACGCTGCCCGACGAACTCCCCATCACCGAAGACCACCCGTTGCGCCCCGAGGACCCGTACGGAACCTCGAAAGTCGTCGGCGAGGAGATTGCGAAGATGGTCGTGCGCCGGTACGACGTTCCGGTCGCCTCGATTCGACCGTCGTGGATTCAGTACCCCGGCGAGTACGCCTGCCGTGACCGCGAGGACCTCCGCGAGAACCGACCGCTGTCGGCGCTGGACCTCGACGCGGGCGTCGGCAACTTCTGGTCGTACGTCGACGTACGCGACGTGGCCTCACTCGTCGCGACGGCGCTCGATATCGGGGTCGCCGGTCACGAAGCGTTCCACGCCGTCGCCGCGGAGAACTACCTCGACGTGGCGACGCTGGATGCCGTCGAGGAACGGTTCGGCGCACTGCCGGACGACTGCAACGTGGAGGGAGAGGCGTCCGCGCTGTCGACGGCGAAAGCCGACCGGATGCTCGACTGGCGACCGTCGCACTCGTGGCGTGACGCCGTCGACGAATCGGTCGCGGAACCGGACCTCCTCGCGGACTGACCCGCGGTGCGCTTTTGCGCGCCTGTGTCACAGTATCGCATATGAGGTTCACCAACAGAACCGAGGCGGGCGAACGGGTGGCCGACGCGCTCGAACGTCGGGGCGTCGACGCCGACCTCGTGCTTGCGATTCCACGGGGGGCCCTCCCGGTCGGTCGGGTCGTCGCCGACCGACTCGGCGCTCCGCTCGACGTGGTCGTCGCCGAAAAACTCGGTGCGCCAAGAAACCCGGAACTCGCTATCGGAGCCGTCGCGGGCGACGGAAGCGTCTGGCTGAACGACGAGTTGGTCGACCGACTCGGAATTTCCTCGGAGTACGTCGAGCGAGTCAGAGAAACCGAGGCGGAGAACGCCCGCGAGAAAGTCGCCTCGTATCGCGGCGGCGAGGCGGTCCCGGAGATGGCCGACAAGCGGGTAGTCCTCGTCGACGACGGCGTCGCGACGGGGGCGACGGCCATCGCCTGCCTCCGACAACTCCGAAACGCGGGGGCCGCACACGTCACGCTCGCGGTTCCCGTCGCTCCGGCGGACGCCAAGCAGCGACTCGCAGAGGAGTTAGACACGTTCGTCTGCGTCGAAGCGCCGAGTTCCTTCGGTGCGGTGGGGCAGTACTACCGGTCGTTCGGTCAGGTGTCGAACGAGGAGGCGCGAGCGATACTGCGCGAGAGTCAGCCGAGATAGAGGGTGTGTCGTCGGCGTCGTCGGTGTCGTCGGCGTTGTCGGTGTCGTCGGCGTCGTCGGTGTCCTCGCCGTCTTCGGGGGGTGCGAACGCGAGTTCTCGAACGGGCAGGTCGTCGGTCTTAAACATCTGAGCGGTCTAGCGGAGGCAATGAGTCAAACGCGCGAGTTCTGTCCGCGCTGTGGAAACGAAGTCGAGGAGCGCTCCGAACCGCTCCCCGGCGCACCCCGTGAGCGCGACGAGGTTCTCTGCAACGCGTGTTACTTCGAGGATTTCGACCTCGTGGACGCACCCGACCGGGTGACGGTCCGCGTCTGTGCGAACTGCGGGGCGGTCCACCGCGGCAACCGCTGGGTCGACGTCGGCGCACGTGACTACACCGACATCGCCGTCGACGCCGTCAGCGAAGCACTCGGCGTCCATCTCAAAGCCCGCGACGTCGCGTGGGCCGTCGAACCCGAACAGGTCGACCAGAACACGATTCGGATGCACTGTCAGTTCTCCGGCGTCGTTCGCGGCACCTACGTCGAAGAGGAAGTCGTCGTCCCCGTCTACATCTCCCGGGAGACGTGCCAGCGATGCGGGCGCATCGCCGGCGGCTACTACGCCAGCGAGATTCAGGTCCGCGCGGAGGGCCGTACGCCGACGCCCGACGAGCAGTCCCGCGCCGTCGACATCGCCGAGTCGTTCGTCGCCAAACGCGAGGAGGCCGGCGACCGAAACGCGTTCATCACCGAGTCGAAGGAAGTCGACGACGGCACCGATATCAAACTCTCGACGAACCAACTCGGGCAAGCCGTGGCGACGCGAATCACCCGCGAACTCGGCGGCAACGTCGAGAGCTATCCGACGCTCGTCACCGAGGACAGCGACGGTAACGAAGTCTACCGCGTCACCTACGCCGTCCGCCTGCCGCAGTACACCCCGGGCACGATTATCGACCCCGAAGACGACGAGGGACCGGTGCTGGTTCGCAGCGTCAGAGGGAACCTGAAGGGAATACGTCTCACGACGGGCGACCGCTACGAAGCGCAGTTCGAAGAGGGCGAAGCCCCCGACGCCCGCGAACTCGGCTCCGTCGACGACGCCGTCGAGACCACCGTCGTCACCGTCGAGGACGACCACGCGGTCCAAGTGTTAGACCCCGAGACGTTCCAGTCGAAAACCATCGCCCGGCCGTCGTACTTCGACCCCGATGCCGAGACGGTGCCGGTGTTGCGGAGTCGCGCCGGCTTGCACATCCTTCCCGATGACGCCGTCGACAGCGAGTAAGCGGGCGGACGTGCGGGTGAGCTAGACCGACGTGTCGCTAACTGAGCATACGCGTCGCTCGACGAGCGTTGCGGACGAGTCGGAAGCAAGAGACGAAATTCAGTCGGCGCGCGCGGGCGTCACCGACTCGGTGGGCGACGGCGTGGTATCGTGGAGTGCGATACCGTGGGCGGCGAGTACCTTCCGGAACTCCGCTTGCGACTTCCCGGCGCGGGAAGCGGCCTGCGCGAGCGTCAGGGTTCCGCTGCGGTACAGCGTCAGCGCCGTCGTGAGGGAGTGAGTGTGCATCTGCGTTCGAGAACTGCTACAGAATACGTGCATGTAAAGCTATCGTGAGAAGCGGTGCCACTACGTGTGTGTAGGGGCCGCATTACGTTGTGAATCGCCCACAGATGTGCGAATCTAGTTTGGAAACACGCAGTAAGATTAACAATCGTGTTAGTTCTGTCCGGCAAATTCTGCCACCCGGTGAGTGAATAGCTACAAATGGGGGTGTGCCAAAGAGGAGGCTATGGACCGACAACAGTGGATTGCCATCTTCTTCGTCGTGCTCATGATTGGGTCGTCCGTCGTCTACGCGGGTGCGAGCCTCTTCTAAGACGACCGCCTCGACACCCACGTAGAGACGCGACTACCGGCACTTCGAGCGGCCCGTTCGGCTACCCGTCGCCCCACACGTCCGACAGCGGGTGGTTCTTGCGCTCCTCCTCGCTGGAGCGAACCCCGCTCTTGCCGCGTCGACGACGCCGGCCGAAACCGCGGTTCTCGCGGCCGGACCCGTCATTCTGACTGGTCGACGACGACCCGCCGAGCGTGCCAGGTCCACCGCCGTCGAGACCCGAAAGCGCCGCCCGTGGGTCGAACTCCGGTAAGTCGGGGATTTTCGTCCGGTCGACCTGCTCGGCGAACCAGTCGGGCGTGTCGCTCCGCGCGCGCTCGAACAAATCGAGGAGACTCGAATCGGCGAGATACGTCGCCCCGTGGTCGTCGGGGGCGCGGATGACGCGCCCGCAAGCCTGAATCACGGTTCGGAGCGCGGCCCGGTGGTACCAACTCCACTGTCCCTCTTCGAGACGGCGCGCGACGCGCGAGTCGCTCGTGTTGAGGTACGGCGCTTTGCACAGCACTTGCCAGCGACAGAGGTCACCCTTCAAATCGAGCGCCTCCTCCATCTTCACCGAGAGAAACAGCTCCGGGTCCGAACTCGCTTTCCAGGCGTCCAACTCGGCGTCGCGGTTCTCTTTACTGTGCGTTCGAACGCGCTCGCCGACGCCGAAGTCGACGAGATGGTCGGCGAGTCGCTCCTGGATGCTGTAGGAGTGCGCGTGAATCAGCCCCTTCTCGTCGGGGTGGTGGGCCATCAGGCGAACGACGAGACGCGCGATTTTGGGGATGGTCTCGTCGCGGTGTTCGTACGTCATCCGACCCTGTGTCACGTCGTACAGCGGGCGGTTCTCGACGGGGAACGTGTGCGGCACGTCGACGAGAGCGACGTCTTTCGGGTCGAGGCCGACCTGCCGACAGAAGGCGTCCTTGTTGAGAATCGTCGCCGACAGGAGTGCGAACTTGTTGCCGCGGTCCCAGACGGTGTGATGAAGATACTTCTCGGGGTTCAGCGGCTTGATGACGATTTTCGTGCCCTCGCCGTCCGGTTGGTCGACGACCCACGTGGTTGCGCTCGTCGGGTCGCGGTAGTCCTTGACGAACCAGTCGAGTTCCGAGCGCAGTTCTTGGAGTCTGTCGCGGCGGGCAGCCTCGTCGGGCGTGAGTTCCGGCTTGGTCAGGAGTTCGTCTTTCGCGCGTTCGCAGACCCCCGAGAGCGTCTCCGCGAGGCGGGACGCGCGTTCGACGGCGTCGTCCGCGGCGGCGACGTCGGGGATGCCCACGTCGTCCCAAACGGGCACCGTATGAGGACTCAGTTCGATGGTCGCGTACATTTCGGCCCATTCGGCGAGGCCGTGGGCCTCGTCGATAACGACCACGTCACGCTTTCTGAACACGTCGCTGCCCGCCGTCTGCATGAAGTACGCGAGCGTCATCGCCGCGATGGATTTCGAGGAGGCGATGGCGCGGTCCGAGAAGTACGGACAGCGGTGCCGGACGGTACAGTCGAACCCCTTCTGGCGGACGCACGGCGCGCGGTTGACGGGCGTGTCGTGTTCGCCCGGGAGAATGCAGGTGTAGTTGCGCTTACCGCGGATGATGCTCAAGTCGTCGAGAAGTGACTCGCTTTCGACGTCGTCGAGTTGCGAGACTTGGGGCGTAGTGTAGTAGGCGTCGGTGGCGTGTTTCGGTTCCGACTCCTCGACGGTACGCGCACAGCCAGCGATAGCGCGCGCGAGGAGGGATTTACCGCTGCCGGTCGGTGCGCGAACCAAGACGACGTCGTTTCCGGCGGCGAACGCGTCACGGATGTCCCGAAGCGCTTGCTCCTGATTGCCGCGATAGCTCGGCGCGGGGAAGGACTCGAAGATGCGCTCGGGGTCCACGCAGGGAGTCACCGCGGGCACGGGCCTAAAACCACCGACTCCGCGTCGATGGGCGAACTCGCCGTCGACGACGCTGACGCGTCCGTCGGAACGTGACCGCGCCTACAGCGCTTTCACGTCGGCAGCCGTCACGTCGCGGTCCTCGGGTAGTTGCTCGATGCAGTCGAAACAGAGCAGGCAGTCGGTACCGTCGGCGAGTTCGAGCGCCATCCCCCCCGAAGGACCGTAGTCGAAGCTCCAAAAGTCGCCGATGCCGCCGCTGATGCGGATTTTGAGATTGCAGCCATCACAGCGTGCCTTCGCCATGGGAGCGAACTAGCGAGGCCCACACAAGACCCCTTCGAGGAGAGTGTGGCAGCGGAGACGACGGAATCGGCGGTATTGGCGGCATCGGCATTGACGGCATCGGCATCGGCGTTGTCGGCGACCAGTGACGAATGCCGGAGACGACGTTACCGTCGGAGCAGACGGTCCGCACACGTCTCGGCGGCGACGGTAACGCCGAACGACACCGAGTCGGACTGGACGACGTTGCCGACGGTGTTCGGGAGCGTCCACTCGACGCCGAGGTGGTGGGTACCGGGTTCGACGCAGCGTCCGCCCGCGAGCGCGACGTTTTCGACCCGCGAGAGGCCCGACAGCGGTCCGTCGTACACGACGTGGTCGCGTGGCCCGCGCTCGTCTTTCCCGGATTCGTCATGCCAGAGCGTGACGTGGAGGAACTCCTGTAACTCGCCGACGTCGTCGGTGTCGTCGCCATCGCTCCGTTCGGGTTCGGTCCGGCCGTTCTCGGCGGTGTCGTACAGCTCGCCGTCGACGGTGAGCGTCGCGTCGGTTCCTCGGAGTTCGACGACGAAAGAGGCGGTGCCGCTGTGGCCGGGGAGAAGGTTGCCCACTCGGACCGGTTCGGATGAAACGCGACGGAGCGAGACGTGGGCTTTGTCGGTCGTTTCGCCGTCACCGCCGCCGTTCCCGGACGAATCCTCGCCGTCTCGGTCGTCGCCGCTGCCCCGACTGTCCCGACTGTCGTCGTCAGCGGACGCGTCGGTTGGTCCGTCTCCGCCGGAGTTGTCCGCGTTTCCGTCGCTGACGTCCTCGACGTCGTCGGACCCGCCATCGTCGACGCCGTCGGCGTCGGCATCGTCGTCCTCGGCGTCTTCGCTTGCGCTGCTGCCGCTGTCGGCACCGGTCGGTGTCGGCGTCCGACCGCCGTCTCTGGTCTCGACGCCCAAATCGAAGCCCGACCCCGAGTCGCCGGTCGGGTCGCCGAGCAGTTGCTGGGCACCGATACCGCCGCCGAGTCCGCCGAGGACCAGCGCACCGATGCCGAGGAGGGTGCGACGCCGAGACGTCGACGACCCACTATCGTCGGTCATAAACGGCTCTCGGCGGAGTCGAACCGCCGGACGCGCCGACGCAGCGTGGTGTGCTGCGGTCGCAGAGAGCCGGGGGAACGACGGAAGTCGCACCCGAGGCAGCCGTCCGCGGCCACCGGCGGCCGCGACGGAAGGGAGCAGCGATGGCGAAACCGCACGGGAAGGTATCACTTCCGCGTCCGGTTGCGAACCGTTCAGTCGTCGTCTTCGTACTCGACGAACATGTTGAGACCGTAGTTGCCGTTCCGCGGCACCGCACCGCTGCCGCCGAGGAACGTCATCGTCCCGCTGACGGCGAACTCGTCGGCGGCGATGTTTTCGAGCAGGACGCCCGATTTCGCGCCGTTCTCGGCGAGTGCGCTGGTCGGCCCGTCGATGCTGCGACCTGCGACTTCGATGTCGGACAGCTCGAAGTCGAAAGCGCCGTTGTCGGACTTCCCGAGCAGGCCGACTGTACCGGTGTGGTCCGTCGAGTCGAAGCCGTCGAAGCTGAGCGTCTTACCCGCGACCTCGAACGTCGCGCCGTCGTCGTGGTCGAACGAGAGCGTGAACGCGTACGGCGTGTCGAAACGCCAACTCGTGGAGTCGGTGTCGCCGTCTGCGGGTTCGTTGCCGAGGAACAGGTTCCAAGTGTCTCCTTGGTTGTTCGTTACCGCCTGTGCGTTCCACTTGTAGCCGTCGTAGGCGAACTGGGGGAAGTTTGGTATCGTGGAGCTCTTGACCGGGCACGGGTTGATGGTACCGTCGCTGTGGCGCGCCTGCAGCGCGTGGAATGCCAGGTCGAACTCGATGGAGTCGCTTTGAATCTCGTTGCCGACGGACTCGAAGTCGATGCTCCACTCCAAGCAGAGACACGGACCGGTGATGTTGCCGGCTCTGTTCTCCATGGTGTACGGCTTCTGGCGGCCGGGCGTCAGGATTCCCTCACGCATGCGGGCGTCGAGCGGGACGCCGGTGCTGAGTGTCTGGAGTACCTCGGTGAGCGTGCCGCTGGTGAGGAGGGTGTCGTCGTCATCGTCGTCATCGTCGTGCTGGTCGTTGTCTCCGTTCTCGCAGTAGAGAAGACGTGCGTCGATACTGTCGGCGAGTTCGCCGACGTCCGTGCTGTCGTCGCCCGCGCTCCGTTCGAGACCGCTGCGGTTGTTCTCTCCGTTCGAGAGGAGGTCACCGCACGCCCACATGTACGCGGGGTTGTCCTCGATTTCGAAGCAGAACTCCAGACAGCCGGAGTCGCCGGGCTTCACGTCGCCGAGTGTGTACGTACCGACTGCGGGCCGGCCGTCGACGCTGCCGCTGAGGTCGCCGGAGTCGTCGCCCTCCGCGCCGTTGTACTTCGTCGTGTAGTCGACGGTGAGGTCGAGTTTGCCCGCGGTGAACGCGTTCTCGGTGAACGACTCTTGGTCGCTGAAATACGCGGTCGTTCCGAGACCGGCACCAGCGGACGCGATTCCGACGGTTCCGATTCCGAGCAGTACGTTGCGGCGCGAGACGTTGAGTTTCTCTTTCATTGGTGTCCACGTCGTCCGGCGGGGCCCGACGACCTATCACCGCCCAAGAACTGTCGGGTAATAGGTACGAGCCACGTGCCGGGTTGCTAATCTGTGCTGAGGGGTGTCTAAGCCCGTCTGAGACCGCGCTAACGCCGTCGATAAGGCGTCTAATCGTCGGTTAGCACGGACCGTTCGGGAGGTACGGACGCCGTACTCGGCCGGTCGAAGGCGAACAGAGACGATTCGCCTCCGGCACACGACAGTTTATGCGACGCCGCACCGACCTGCCGGGTATGAAGGTGAACTGCGAGGGGTGCGCCGGTTGCTGTATCGACTGGCGGCCGGTCGCCCCCGAAGCGCTCGACCACGAGCGCCGCGGGCGGCGCGACCCGCTCGACGACACCTACAACCTCGTGCCGTTGACGCGTGACGAGGTGAAAGCGTTCCTCGACGCGGGTCTCGGCGACGCGATGACGCCGCGACTGTTCCGCGCCGACGAGGGACCGAACTCGGTTCGCGTCGACGGCTACGACCTCGCCGCCATCGACGGCGGTCCCGTCTTCTACGTCGGCCTCCGCAAGCCGCCGAAACCGGTCGGGCCGTTCGGTCTCGACGCGACGTGGCTCGACGCGTGCGTCTTTCTCGACCCCGAGACGCTCCGCTGTCGAATCCACGAAACCGACCTGTATCCGACGACCTGCGCGGACTACCCCGGACAGAATCTTACGCTCGGCACGGAAACCGAGTGCGAACGCGTCGAGCGAAGCTACGGCGGCGACCGCCTGCTAAACGACGACCCGCCGGAACGACTCCGAGGGTTGGCGCTCGGCCCGCAGGCGCTCGGCGCGAAACTGTTCGTCTACCCCGACCCCGAAGAGCTGGCGGGCGTCGTCGACCGCCTCGCCGCGGGCGAGACCACCGACGCCGACCGGGCGCTGTTCGTCGGCGCGGCCGTCGGGTCGCGGCCGGGGACGACTGCCGTCGACGAGGCGAAAGCCAAATCCGGCCGCGAGCGTGCCCAAAATGCATCGTCGTGGGCAAGTACAGTCGTCGAGATGTGGACCGGACAGGCGGGTCGCCGCGGCAGCGACGCTCGGAGCGTCACCGACGCCGCCGAACGTGAGGAGCGACAGGGCGCGCCACCGGCCGCGGAGTGGTGACTGGAAAAACAGCGAGAACAGTTAACCGACTCACGCCCTTTTGTCACCTATGAAGGTCCTCGTGACGGGAGCGACCGGGTTCGTCGGTGGACGACTCGTTCCGGCGCTTCGGACCGCCGACCACGACGTGACGGTGCTGGTCCGTGACGCCGACCGATACGACCCACCGGCGGGCGTCAGCGTCGTCGAAGGCGACCTGCTCGAACCGGACGACTGCGAACTCGTCGTCGGCGACGGACCGACGGGCGAACAGTCGCTGTCGACGCTGTTGGACGCACTGGAGATAGAGGCGGCGTACTACCTCGTCCACTCGATGCAGGCCGGAAACGACTTCGAAGAGCGCGACCGACGCATCGCCCGGCGGTTCGTCCGCGTGGTGAACGACACCGACGTCGAGCGCGTGCTGTATCTCGGCGGCCTCGGCGAGGAGCGAGACGAACTTTCGAAACATCTCCGCTCGCGACGGGAGGTGGAGTACATCCTCTCGCAGGGCGAGTACGAGTTGACGACGCTGCGGGCGGCCATCATCATCGGCAACGGCAGCGCGAGTTTCGACCTCGTCGAACAGCTAGCGCGGCGACTCCCGGTGATGGTGACGCCGCAGTGGGTACAGACGAAGTGTCAACCCATCGGCATCGACGACGTCGTCGCGTACCTCGTCGGCATCCTCGACCATCCCGAGACGGCGGGTGAGATGTACGAAATCGGAGGTCCGGACGTGCTGACGTACGACGAGGTACTCCGCGAAACCGCCCGACAGATAGGTCGACGGCTGACCATCCTCCCCGTACCCGTCTTGACGCCGCGACTGTCGGCGTACTGGGTCGGACTCGTCACCGACGTGCCGGCGAGCATCGCCCGGCCGCTCATCGACGGTCTGAAAAACCCCGTCGTCGTCGACGACGACCGAATCGAAGACATCGTCCAGTTCGAGTTGACGCCGTTCGACGAGGCCGTCTCGGCGGCGCTCGGCGAGGGTGAAGGGCGGGAGACGACGCCGGTGGCGGACGCGACGAGCGCACCGAAAGCCGACTGAACGACGAGGGGACGGAGACGAAGACAGGAATGCAGGAACCGCAGTACGACGAGGCGACAGAACCCGAACCAGTGTACGGCGACACGTGGGTGTACGAGAGCATCGTCGGTGCACTGCCCGGTATCGACCTGACGGAGTGGCAGGCGGTGCTGCTCCAGATAGCTATCTTCGAGATATCCGTGTTGTTTCTCGCGTGGGCGTACGACCTCTGGAACGCCGCGCTCGCGGGAACGGCGGCGGTGTTCGTCGCCGCCGTCGGCAGCATCGCCATGGTCCGTATCGGCGAGGGCACGCGCTCGCTCGACCTCCCGACGTCGTATCAGCGACTGCTGTTCGGGTCGCGTATCGAAGTGGTGCTCACCGTATTGGCGTTCATCGCGCTGATTACGCATCTGTTCGTGTTCGACCCCGAGCGGGCGGCGAACCCGCTGGTCACGACGCTGTTCGGCGAGCAACCGGACGTGATTCCGGTGTATCTGATGTTGCTCGTCCTCTGGGACCTCTGTTACCGCATCGGTGCCTCGTGGTGGGCGTCGGTTGTCGCGCTGTGGCGTTCGTATCGGTTCACGTTCGACGGCGAGACGGCCGCCGAACTGCGACGCGTCGACCTGATGAACGTCGCGTTCGGACTCGCACAGTTGGTGCTCGTCCCGTTTATCCTCGACCGGCCGGTGTTGCTGTTCGCCGTCGGCGGCCACGTCGTCGCCGTCACCGTCGTCTCGGTGGTGGCGATGCTGACGCTCGACGTCGAGACGGGCGGCGAAAACTGGTAGTCGACTACTGGCCGTCTTTCAGCTTACGGAACTGGTCGAGGAGGTCTTCCGTAGACTCGCCGGAGTCGTACTCGAGACGGCCGCGAAACTCCGTGCGCGCCTCGCCGAAGTCGGCATCGACTTGACTCGTTTTCTGCGCACGACGCTCGTGTTCGTCTTCGTCATAGGCTCCCATTGACATGCTATGTCAACACTTAACAATTCCTCTATAAATACATAACGGTTTCTCAGATTTCGAACACGGCTGACGTGAAACAGGGCGTACGTGGGCGGAACGCGCACGGAACACGTAAGGTGCCCCACTGGTAACTCCGCGTCGTGGCACGACCCCTGCGGTTTCGGCACGCGCCCGGTCGGTGGACGGAAGGGCGCGTCCGACACGACGTGTACTCCCATCTCGACTCGAATCTCGGTGCGACGATGCGACGGCCGTGGTTCAAGCCGCCCTCGGGCTACGAAGCCCGCCGTTTCGAGATGGACAACGGCGACACGGCGCTGTTCTGCTGGAACGACGACGGCGCGTACTGGCTCGGCAACACGGAGACGCCGAGCACGCTCTGGCGAACGGACAAGTTCGGCTTCACCGAAGTTCCGTATCGGGTCCGGCGCTGGGCCGAACGGGAACTGCTCGCACAGTTACACGAGGAGACGCCGTGGCTCGAACCGTTTCCGCATCTCTCGTGGTTCTTTCTGCCCGTCTTCCTCTCGAAAGACGGCCGGCACACCACCCGGCAGTTCTTCGACGAACACGCCGCTGGCTTTCCCGACGCGACGCGCGACGAGGCGCTGTCCTTTTACGAGGAGTTTCTCTCGACCGGCGTGTTAGACGAGTACCGCGAACTGATGGCGGGGAAACTCGGTACCTCGAAACAGCTGGATTTGGTGCGGATGAGTGCCTCGATGGGCGAGTTCAACGCGGCGGCGCTGCTCACCGAGGCCGGGTACGACATCACGCCCGAAATCGAGGTGACGACGGGACACTCGCTCGACTACCGCGCCGAGCGAAACGGAGACGGAACGCTCGTCGAAGTAACTCGGCCGCTGCCGACGGACCGCCGTAGTGCCGGGACACCTGTCGCCGCCGTCCGCGACACGGCGGAGACGAAGACGTCGGGGCAACTGGAGCGACACGGCGGCGGCGTCACGCTGTTCGTCGACTGTTCGTCGTTCCCCGACGACGACTGGGCGTCCGTCCGCGGCGAGAAACCGGACGTTCGGCATCGACCGGCCGTCGTCTTCCGGACGCGACCCTCCGGACGCGTCGAAGCATATCGGAAAGGAAGCGTCCCGCTGGACTTAGACGGCGCTGTCGAGTGGGTCTGAGTCCGAGCAAAAGGAAGATAGCGATGGGCGAGTCGGTAGTACTGGCGGCCCGACACGCCCGCGATGGTGGGCTACGGCGTCAGAAGGACACCTGTTCGGCGTTGCCCTCGCCGAGGGTCGGCGCGTCCCGGTCGCTGTAGAAACGCCGACCGATGGCCTCGTGTCCGACGCCGGTGAGAATCGCGTCGTACACTTCGTTGGAGTCGGCGTACGTCTGCGCGCCGAGTCGTTCGAGGACGGCTCCCACCGTCTCCGAACCGTTCTGTAGGTGAATCGTCTCCGTGCCGTAGGCACTGACGAGTTCGTCGGTTGTCGCGGGGTACTCGTGGTCGGCAACGAGGTCGCCAGTTCTGTTCAAGCGCATCGACTACAGCGACGCCGTTCTGGTTTATAACGATTTTCCATGCACATCATTAGTCGGGATGGGACACCAATAGTTCCTTAATGGTCCTTAATGTCGTTCGGCTGTAATCACGCGGCCGGACGGCGCGGCGCTTTTGACGAGGGGGAGTCCACCGATACGCATGACTATCGCCGGCGACCTCCACGTCCACACCACGGCCTCCGACGGCCGACTGACGCTCGACGAGATACCGGCGGCCGCACGGGCAGGCGGCATCGACGTGGTCGCCGTCACCGACCACGATACGTTTCATCCGGGCCTCGACGCCCCGGTGAGCGTCCGCGACGGCGTCACGGTGATTCACGGTCTCGAACTCCGCGTCGAAGGGCCGAAAACGCAGGTCGACCTCTTGGGGTACGGCGTTCGGCGGACGCCCGCGCTGACCCACGAACTCGACCGCCTCCAGCGAAACCGCGTCGAACGCGGCGCGGAGATGGTCGAGCGCGTCGAATCGTATCTCGACGTCGACCTCGACATCGAACCGCGACCGGGTATCGGCCGACCGCACGTCGCCCGCGCCATCGACGGGAGCGACGCCGACTACGACTATCAGGGCGCGTTCGACCACCTCATCGGCGACGACGGCCCCTGTTTCGTCGCCCGTGAGATTCCGACGTTCGAAGACGGGGTGCGACTGCTCTCGGCGGCGTGTTCGGTCGTCTCGCTGGCGCATCCGCTCCGGTACAGTGACCCCGAGGCGGCGCTGTCGTTGGCCGGGGAGTTAGACGCCGTCGAACGGTACTACCCGTACGGGTTCGAGGTGGACGAGACGCGCGTCGACGACGTCGTCGACGCGGAAGGCCTTCTCACGACCGGTGGAAGCGACGCGCACGGGACAGAACTGGGCGTCTGTGGCGTACCCCCGAAAGCGTTTGCGGCGATTCGCAGCCGACTACCCGAAGCGGTGGCTTAAACGCGCTGGGGAACGAAGTGTGGAGTATGCAGTGCCACTACTGCGACCGTGAAGCCGCGTTCGCCGCCGGCAAGGACGGTATTCGAGTCGGTCTCTGCGAGCAGCATTTCCGCGAGCGGATGGAAGAACTCGCCGAATCCGACGAGTTGGAGGCCTTGCGGGAGCGTATCGATGTGGACCGAGCGGAGTGAGTGTTCTACGAACGACTGACGGTCCACATCGATGAGTGTCGACCGCGCCGGGTGAGTCTTGGACGACCTGAAGACGCCAACGGACCGTTTTCGACACCCGCTATCTCGGAGAGCGCGTAGCACCACCGAGTCGTCGATGACATCTCGAAGCAGCGGAGTCGCCGCTCAGCGCTCTAACTCCGACGCCAGCAGACCGAACACGCGTAGGTCTACTCGCTGGCCGTCGACGAACTCGTGTTCGCGCAGCACGCCTTCTTCGTGAAAGCCGAGTTTTTCGAGGACTCGCACAGATGCCGTGTTCGACGTGACGACCTGCGCGGTGAGCTTTTCGAGACGGCGCTCTTCGAAGGCGTAGCGCGCGAGCGCCCGGGCGGCGTCGGTCGCGTAGCCACGTCCCTGTGCCTCCGCCGTGACCCAGTAGCCGAGTTCGGCAACGCCGTTGCGCTCGTCGAGGTCGAAGAAGAAGACAAGGCCGACGGCGCGGTCCTCGGTTGCGACGACGAACGTCTCACCGTCGTCGCTGCCGACGACCGTCTCGAAATACTCCGTCGCCGACGAGAGATTCATCGGCCGGGCGTCGCCGAGGAGCCGACGAAAGATAGGGTCGTTGCGGTGCCGAGCGATGAACTCGCGGTCTTCGCGTTCGACCGTGCGGAGTTCGACGTGGTCACCGACGAGAAAGACGGGGCCGGGCATGACTGAACGTCCACGCGACGGGGGAAAGTACCGTCGGCCGTTCGAGAACTGTGTGTTCTGTCTCAGAGGTACGGAAGGACGACGAAGTACAGAAGCGCCAACAGCGTCTCGAACGAGAGCGTGCCGAGCGCCGACAGCACGACGAAGTTCCGAGGACGCATCTCCGAGAAGCCTGCCGGAACGGTGAGCATCCCGCGTGTGAACGGCAGCGTGTTGCTCACGGGGACGACGATGGGACCCCAGCGGTCGAACCAGCCGTCGAACTTGTCGAGACGCTCCTCGCTGACTCGGAACCAGCGCTTCTGCAACAGGTACTCGCGGCCGCCGCGTTTGGCGACCATGAACAGCGCGAGTTGCCCCACCGTCGCGCCGAGAACGGCGATGCTGATGATGACAATCGCCGTCTCGATGGAGGCACCGAAGACGAAAATCGCGCCGGGAACGACCAGTTCGCTCGGCATGAAGTACATCAGCATCGCGCCTTCGAGGACGAAGATACCAAGGAGTAAGAGAAACGCGAACTCGGAGTCGAGCAGGTCCTGCAACATCGAGGGGACCTCGAAGTTGGCCTGAAGCAGCAGGCTCAGCATGTACAGAACGTCCGTCGTTACAGCATTTATCGTTTTGGCCCTGACAGAGAACCGCACGCACGGCGGGAACGACGTGACTTTGGACCCGCCGACCGTACGGGGGGTATGACCCGTACGAAGCGCCCCCGTCGGCTTCGACGCGACGGCGTTCGCGGCCTCGTCAGCGAGAACCGAGTCTCCGCGTCGGACCTCATCGCCCCCGTCTTCGTCGACGCGACGACCGACGAACGAATCCCCATCGACTCGATGCCGGGCCACGAACGCGTCCCCGTCTCCGAGGCAGTAGACCGGGTCGAAGAGGTGCTCGAAACCGGCGTCGAAGCCGTGATGCTGTTCGGGATTCCCGAGTCGAAAGACGAACGCGGCACGCGCGCGTGGGCCGAAGACGGCGTCGTCCAGCGAGCCACCCGTGACATCGTCGCCGAGACGGACGCGTACGTCATCACCGACGTCTGTCTCTGCGAGTACACCGACCACGGCCACTGCGGCGTTCTGGAAGACCACGCGGCCGACGACCCGAACCTCACGGTCAAGAACGACGAGACCTTGGAACTACTGGGGAAAATCGCCGTTTCGCACGCCGAAGCGGGCGCGCAGATGGTCGCGCCGTCGTCGATGACCGACGGGATGGTCGGCGCGATTCGGGGTGCGCTCGACGACGCCGGATTCGAGGGACTGCCGGTCATGAGTTACGCCGCGAAGTACCAGAGCGCCTTCTACGGGCCGTTCCGCGACGCCGCCGACGGTGCGCCGGCGTTCGGCGACAGACGACACTACCAGATGGACCCCGCGAATTCCAGAGAAGCACTCCGTGAAGTTCGACTCGACGTCGAACAGGGCGCGGACGTGTTGATGGTCAAACCCGCTCTTCCCTACCTCGATATCGTCAGCGCGATTCGCCGCGAGTTCGACCACCCAGTCGCCGCCTACAACGTCTCCGGCGAGTACGCGATGCTGCACGCCGCCGCCGAGAAAGGCTGGCTGGAGTTAGATGAGGTGGCGATGGAGTCGCTCGTCTCGATGAAGCGCGCGGGTGCGGACCTCATCCTCACGTACTTCGCAGAGCAGGTCGCCGACCGTCTGTAAGGCCGTTCGTCGGCCACAACCCTCGGTGCGCGCGCCGGTTTTCGACCGAATTACCCGATTTTCGACCCGACAATCGTCCACATCCGCGGCAACATTTGTCGAACCAGTGCGAAGAATATGACCTTATACAACTGGTATTCGATATTAAAGCGACCGTATGGCCATTTAGGACCCTTGAAAATTGTGTTTTCTAACGCTAACGCTTATACCATAGCATTCCGTGACCATCTGACGTGATTAAGAGCACTAATCGCCACGTAATCGGGAGAATCGTGAACGAATGTCCACACCTATCGCTGCAGAATTCGGGGGTGACGAACTGATATGGAGGCGTTGTTACAGACCGACCTCTCGGCGGTCGTCGAGGGAGTCAACATGCTGTGGGTCCTCACGGTCACGTTCCTCATCTTCTTCATGCACGCGGGCTTCGCTATGCTGGAGGCCGGACAGGTTCGCTCGAAGAACGTCGCCAACCAGTTGACGAAGAACCTGCTGACGTGGAGCGTCGGCGTCATCGTCTTCTTCCTCGTCGGCGCGGGCGTCTCGAACCTCGTCGGCGGAACCGGGTTCGCCGAGTCGTTCGCCTACATCAACGGCGGTTCGGCCGCGTGGGTGAGTTGGCTGTTCGGTGCAGTGTTCGCCATGACCGCCGCCACCATCGTTTCGGGGGCCGTCGCCGGTCGCGCGAAACTCCGCGCGTACGTTACGTACACCATCCTGCTCGCGGGCGTCATCTACCCCGTCGTCGTCGGCTTCACGTGGGCGGGCGGCTTCCTCGCCGAGATGGGCTTTCACGACTTCGCGGGCGGCATGATTGTCCACGGGATGGGCGGCATCGCCGGCCTCACCGCGGCGTGGGTCATCGGCCCGCGCATGGACCGCTTCAACGACGACGGCACGGCCAACGTCATCCCCGGTCACTCGCTGTCCTTTGCGGTGCTGGGCACGCTCATCCTCGCGTTCGGTTGGTACGGCTTCAACGTCGGCACCGCCGCCGCGCCGCTGGCGGAAGGTGGCACGGAACTCGCTGACTTCGCGTACGTCGGCCGCGTCGCACTCGTCACGACGCTCGGCATGGCTGCCGGCGCAATCGGCGCTGCGGGCGTTGCGCTTCTGAAGACGGGCAAAGTCGACACGCTGTACGTCGCCAACGGCCTGCTCGCCGGTCTGGTGGGCATCACCGCCGTCGCCGACGCCATCGTCTGGCCCGGTGCGCTCGTGCTCGGCCTGCTCGCCGGTGCGCAGCTACCCATCGTCTTCGAGTTCGTCGAGAAACGCCTCAGAATCGACGACGTCTGTGCGGTGTTCCCCGTCCACGGCTCCGCGGGTATCATGGGTGCGGTCCTGTTCCCGTTCTTCGCCGTCGACGGCTTCTCCGTGGGTCAACTCGTGACGCAGGTTATCGGCGTCGGCGTTATCGGCCTGTGGACCGTCGCCGCGACGGTTGTCGTCTTCGGCGCGATTCGCGCTCTCGGCGAGGCTCGCGTCACGCCCGCACACGAGCGTGAGGGTCTCGACACCTCCGAACACGGCGTCGACACCTACCCCGAGTTCGGCCAGCCCGACGGTGCTGTCGCCGACGGGGCGGGCGTCCGTACCGACGGAGGAGTTACCGGTACGCGCGTCGAACGCACCAACAACGGTGAGAACGAATGAGCAGCGAACTTCCGAACGACGGCGGAATCAAGATGGTCGTCGCCATCATCCGCCCCGACAAACTCGGTGACGTGAAGAAAGGACTCGCCGCCGCCGGCGCGCCGTCGCTGACGGTGACGAACGTCTCCGGCCGTGGGTCACAGCCGGCGAAAAAAGGCCAGTGGCGCGGCGAGGAGTACACCGTCGACCTCCACCAGAAGGTGAAAGTCGAGTGCGTCGTCGCCGACATCCCCGCCGAAGACGTCGTCAGCGCGATTCGAGAGGCCGCGAACACCGGCGAACCCGGTGACGGGAAGATATTCGTGCTCCCCGTCGAGAGCGCCACGCAGGTCCGCACCGGCAACGAAGGCCCCGACGCGGTCTGAGCGGGCGTCTCTCGGTTTCCTTCATCTCTCGTTTCGTTTTAGGCGTACTCGACGCCTGAGCGGTGGCGCTACACGTAGCTGAAGACGAACAGGCAGAGGAACGCTATCAGGAGGAGTCCGAACAGGACGCCGACCGTTTTGAAGCGACTGCCCGGTTCGGTCGCTCCGCGGATTTCCAGTCCCATATCCATATCCATGGCCGTCATTCGTCAGGCTGCTGATAAATGACTTCTAGGCAACGAGTTTCGCCGAGAGAGAAACCCCGAAGCGCTCATGGGGCGAGTGGTCGTACACGCTGCTATGCCTTCGAAAGCGAAGAAAGCCCTGTTCGGACTCGTTGCACTGTTCGTCGTCGCCTCCGTCGCCCACTACGCGCTGTTCGGGTCGTTCCCGTTCGGCAAACCGCAGATGATGGACGACGAGGACGCCGAGACAGAGGAGAGCGAGGCCGACGCGGAAGCAGACGCCGCGCAGTAATCAACGCGACACCGTCGGCGACTCAGTAACTACTTTTTCGCCAGCGTTCGAACCGCGAGACATGAACACGTCGGGACAGACCGGTGCGGATGCACCGTTGACAGGGAAGACGTTCACAGAGCAGACGACGATTCGCACGCACGCGGGCGGAGGGAACCCGTGAACCACGAACGTTCCCGCGACCTGTACGGCCGGGCACTCTCGGTACTCTCCGGCGGCGTCAACTCCTCGGTGCGCGCGACGCGGCCGTACCCGTTCTTCGTCGAACGCGGTGACGGCGGCCACGTTATCGACGCCGACGGCAACCGGTACGTGGACTACGTGATGGGGTATGGTCCGCTTCTGTACGGCCACGACGCGCCAGAGCCGGTGCAGGCCGCGGTCCAAAAATACGCCAGCGCCGGACCGATGTACGGCGCGCCGACCGAGATAGAGGTCGAACACGCCGAGTTCGTCGCCCGACACGTCCCCTCCGTGGAGATGATTCGCTTCGTCAACTCGGGAACAGAGGCGACCGTCTCGGCGGTTCGCCTCGCCCGCGGGGCGACGGGTCGAAACAAAATCGTCATCATGCAGGGCGGTTACCACGGTGCTCAGGAGTCGACGCTCGTCGAAGGTGGTCCGGAGAACCCACACCCCTCCACGAGCGGTATCCCCGAGTCGTTCGCCGAACACACCCTGCCCGTGCCGTTCAACGACGAGGAAGCCGTCGCCGAAGTGTTCGAAGAACACGGCGACGATATCGCAGGCGTGCTCGTCGAACCCATCTTAGCTAATATGGGCATCGTCGCGCCCGTCGACGGCTACCACGAAACCCTACGAGACCTCTGTGACGAACACGGGTCGCTTCTCATCTTCGACGAGGTCATCACCGGCTTTCGGGTCGGGGGCCTCCAGTGCGCGCAGGGGAAGTTCGGCGTCACGCCCGACCTCACGACGTTCGGCAAAATCATCGGCGGCGGCTTCCCCGTCGGCGCTATCGGCGGCCGCGCGGAGTTGATAGAACAGTTCAGTCCCAGCGGCGACGTGTTCCAGTCGGGGACGTTCTCGGGACATCCGGTGACGATGGCCGCCGGCCACGAGTACCTGAAATACGCCGCCGAGAACGACGTGTACGAACACGTCAACCGACTGGGCGAGAAACTTCGCCGCGGCATCGCCGACATCTGCGAAGACCAAGCGCCCGAATACACCGTCGTCGGCAGCGACAGCATGTTCAAGACGGTGTTCACCCGCGAGGGGCCCGCCGACCTCGACGGGCAGTGCGAGGCCGGCTGTCAACAACGCGCCGACTGCCCGCGTTTCGACTACTGTCCGAAAACCGGTGCGGACGTGGCGAAAGCGGACACGGAACGCTGGGAGCGCATCTTCTGGCAGGAGATGAAAGACCAAGGAGTGTTCCTCACGGCGAACCAGTTCGAGTCGCAGTTCGTCTGCTACGCGCACACCGACGAGGACATCGAGGAGACGTTGGAAGCGTACAAAGAGGCGTTGTGAGGAAATCCCAGTTAAGCCCAGCAGTCAGTCACGCCGGATTCAGTTGTCGGCGATGTACGCGCTGGTAAGATACCCAGAGAGTCCAAACACGACGAAACCGGCTGCGAAGTACGTCACCGCGGATTGTGGCTGATTCGCTGGCCATCCAACTGTCGTTTCTACGACAAGCCTAAACAACAGGTAGAGCCCGCCAATCAAGGCGATATATTTGAAGAACAGTTTGTTCATATCGGTAGACGTTATTTGTTGTCGCTTAGCTTATGATTTGTGAAATAGTGCGCTCGTTACCAGAGTAGACGAGTCTGAGTGAAACCCATACGCTCAGCGCTCGAATCTCGAAACGAGTTCGTCTCTCGACTCACGCCACGCGGCGACGATTCTATCCGATAACGGGTCCGACTCCCACGACTCTATCTCGTCGTTCTCGTCCAACCAGCCCACGGTTCGTTTCACTCCTTCTTCCCAGCCGATGGTCTGCTCGTGGTCCAAATCGCGTTTCGCCTTCGAGTTGTCGAAGACGGTGCTGTACTGGAAGTGGTCTCTGAGTCCACCCGTGCGCTCGGGTGCGACTTCGAAGAGCACGTCGGAGGGAACGTGGACCAACTCGGGGTCGGGTGCGTCGAGGGCGGCGGCCACACCCCGATGGTACTCGTTCCACGTCAGATGCTCCTCGGCGGTGACGTGGTAGGCTTCGCCCTCGACGACGGACCCCTTCGCTTCCACTGCAGCGACGAAACTCCGGGCCACGTCGTCGCGGTGACACGGTGCCCAGACGGAGGTGCCGTCGCCGTGAACGACGACCGGTTTTCCCGCACGAATACGGTCGATGTAGCTCGTCCGGTCGCCGAGCGAGTGGATGAGCCGACCACCTTCGCCGTAGGTGTGCCACGGGCGAAGCACGACGGCCGGAAAGCCCGACTCCTCGTACGCCTCGAAGAACACGTCCTCTGCGGCGGCTTTCTCTCTCCCGTAGTCGCTCGTCGGCGGCTGTCGCGGCGTCTCCTCGGTCAGCGGCATCCGTGAAACCGGTCGGGAGTAGACGTCGATAGTCGAGCAGAAGACGTAGCGGTCGACGGAGTCCGAAAAGGCTCGAACGGCGCTCTCGGCGTCGTCGGGAGAGAAACAAACCATGTCGACGACGGCGTCGAACTCGCGGCCGCCGAGTTGCTCTTCGAACTTCTCGTACTCGGTTCGGTCGCCGCGAATCACGGAGACCGAATCGGGTATCTGGGCGTCGGTTTCGCCGCGGTTGTACAGCGTCACGTCGTGGCCGGCGGCGACGAGTTGGCGCGTAATTGCGGTGCTGATGAGACCGGTGCCGCCGACGATGAGTACGTCCATAGCGAGTCGTCTCTCCGCGTGCCGAAGAATCCGCGGTCGAGGGCAAACGGGACGTGATGTACAGAACTGTTCGTCGATGCACCGACGTGGCGGACGAGATTTATCCCCGAAGCCGCGCTACTGTCGCGTATGAGCCCTCCCACCGACGAACCGACGACCAACCGAGACACCCGAATCGACGGGCCGACACCGACCAACGGGCCGAGTGGGTCGAACGGCCGAACCGACTCGGCGGGGTCGACCACCGAGAGCGTTCGCCGTATCCTCGACGAGTATCTCCCGTCCGCATCGGTCGACTCGAACTGGTGGTACTGGATAGCCGCAGTCCCCGCGCTGCTCGTCGTCTCGCTCGGCTTCGGCGTGAGCGCCTTCTTCCTCGCATTGCTGGGCGTCGGCCTCGACATCGCGGGCTTCATGGGCCTCGCGTCGGCAGGTTTCGGCCTGCTGTTCTTCGTCGTCGCCTCGCTTCTGGTGCTCGTGAGCTTCGTCGTCGCGGTGCTGTTCCCGGTGGCGATGTACGTCGACGCCCGCGCCGTCGAGGATGCCGACTTGGGCTGGAACCCCGACCCCGTGCTGTACTTCCTCGGCGCGGTGTTCGCCGTCGTGGCGACGAACTTCCTGTTGAGCGTCCCGCTGTCGGTGTACTACCTCTACAAGCGCCACGGCGCTCTCGGGCGGCCGTGAGTGTGAGAAACACCCGTCGAACCGTCCGCAGGCGGAACTGAAGCCCTTTTCAGGGTCCGACGCCCACCGACGCACATGAGTACTCACGGGACACTCCGCCTCGCCACGCGAGGGTCGGACCTCGCGCTGCGACAGGCCGCGAGCGTACAGGAGGCGCTCGCCGGACGCCGCCGCGACGTCGAACTAGTGGAAGTCGAAACCCGCGGCGACCAGATTCAGGACGAACTCATCCACCGTCTCGGCAAGACCGGGGCGTTCGTCCGCTCGCTCGACGAGAAGATTATCTCCGGAGAGGTCGACGCCGCGGTCCACTCGATGAAAGATATGCCGACCGACCAGCCGAACGAACTCCTCGTCGCCGGCATCCCCGAGCGCGCGGCAGCAGGCGACGTGCTCGTGACGCCCGACGGCCACGAGTTGGACCAGTTGCCGAGTGGCGCGACGGTCGGCACGTCGTCGCTGCGGCGGCAGGCGCAACTGCTCAACGCCCGACCCGACCTGACGGTCGAACCGCTGCGCGGCAACGTCGACACCCGCATCGAGAAACTGCTCGCGCCGTCGCTGCAGGCAGAACACGAAGCGCGCGTCGAAGCCGACAAAGACAGAAAAGGAAACGTCGGCAACGACGACTACGAACCCGAGTACGACCAGCGACCCGAAGAGTGGTTCGACGGACTGAGCGAACTCCAGCGCAGCGCACTCGGCCGCGACGTTGACGTCGAGTACGACGCCATCGTTCTCGCCGAAGCGGGTCTCAATCGAAGCGGCCTCGACCATCACGTGAACTACGCCCGCCTGCCGCGCAAACAGTTCGTCCCCTCGCCCGGACAGGGCGCTATCGCGGTGACCAGCGTCGACGGCGACGCCGCAGAAGCCATCCACAAAGCCATCGACCACCCGCGGACGCGCGTCGAAACGACCGTCGAACGGACGATTCTCTCGGAACTCGGCGGTGGGTGCGTCGCCCCCATCGGCGTGTTCGCACTCGTACAGGGCCGGCACGTCCACACCCGAGTCCAAGTTCTCGGCCGCGACGGCGAGGAGACGGTGGAAGCGACGCGCGACCTGCCGGTGGAGAACCACGCCGTCGCCGCTGCGGAGTTCGCCGCCGACCTCAGAGGGCGCGGGGCGGCCGACCTCATCGAGGAAGCCAAACGCGACGCCGACGAGGCGGTGAACCAGCGAGAGGCCCGCGAGGACGAGGAGGACGCGGCGGAATGAGCGACGGAGGCGACGCGGGTGAGGCGAGCGAGACGGAAGTACCCGACGCCGAGTCGGACCCGGAGACGGCCCCCGGTGTCGTCTACCTCGTCGGCAGCGGTCCGGGCGACCCCGACCTCATGACGGTGAAAGCCCAGCGCTTGCTCGAAGAAGCGGACGTGGTGCTGCACGACAAACTGCCGGGTCCCGAGATTCTCGGCCAAATCCCCGAGGAGAAACGCGAAGACGTCGGCAAACGCGCCGGCGGCGAATGGACGCCGCAGGAGTACACGAACAAGCGTCTCGTCGAACTCGCCCGCGAGGGGAAGACGGTCGTCCGTCTGAAGGGCGGCGACCCGTTCGTCTTCGGCCGCGGCGGCGAGGAAGCCGAGCATCTGGCGAGCGAAGGAATCCCCTTCGAGGTCGTCCCGGGCATCACCTCGGCAATCGGCGGTCCCGCCGTCGCCGGAATCCCGGTGACTCACCGCGACCACGCTTCCTCGGTTTCGTTCGTGACGGGTCACGAAGACCCCACGAAGGAGGAGTCGGCGGTGAACTGGGAGGCGCTGGCCGCAACAGGAGGAACCATCGTCGTCCTGATGGGTGTCGGTAAACTGCCCGACTACACGAAGGCGCTCCGCAGTGCCGGAATGAACCCCGAAACGCCCGTTGCGCTGGTCGAACGCGCGACGTGGCCGAACATGCGCGTCGCCACTGGAAATCTTGAAGATATCGTCGACGTACGCGACGAGTACGACATCGAACCGCCCGCCATCACCGTCATCGGCGAGGTGGCCGGAACACGAGAACGAGTGTTGGAGTTCCTGCGAAACGAGTCCGAGTCGGAGACAGAACCTGAGTCGCAGACGGGGACCGAACGATGAGTCAGGAAGTCCGCGTCGCCGTCTTCCGGCCGAACGACGAGCGACTGCAGAATGCGATAGAACTACTCGACTCGCTCGGCGCGACGCCCGTCGACGACCCGATGCTGGCCGTCGAACCGACGGGACAGAAACCACGCGAAGACGCCGAGTACGCCATCCTGACGAGCAAAACGGGCGTCGAACTCGTCGCCGACGCCGGATGGACGCCCGAGGAAACGACGCTCTGTGCTATCGGCGACAGCACCGCCGCCGTGATGCGCGACCACGGCTTCAGCGTCGATATCGTCCCCGACGAGTTCTCGTCGACCGGACTGGTCGAAACGCTCCGCGACCGAGTCCCGGGCGCACGCGTCGAAGTCGCCCGCAGCGACCACGGCTCACCCGTGTTGACCGACGGCCTCGAAGCCGCCGGTAGCTACGTCCACGAGACGGTTCTCTACCGACTCGTCAGACCGCCGGAATCCGGAAAATCGGCCGAGATGGCCGCAAAAGGAGAGCTAGAGGCCGCACTGTTCACCTCCTCTCTGACCGTCGGACACTTCCTCGACGCCGCGGCCGAACGCGGTGTCCGAGACGAGGCGATTGCAGGGCTGAACGACGCCGTCGTCGGCGCTATCGGCGACCCGACGCGCGAGACGGCCGAAGCACAGGGTATCGATGTCGACGTGGTTCCAGACGCCGCCGACTTCGAGGAGTTGGCGTGCGCTGCCGTCGAAGCGGCCGCACCGACGTATCACGAGTAAACGAGAGAGACGGCGCTTTCTATCGGGGTTTCCTCGGTCGCCAGCGAACGTGAGTCACACACTGCGACACGACCCGAACTGTTCGGCAGGTCACGTCGTCACGTCTGTCCCCCCGCGCTCCGGTTCTTGGGTTCGTCGGCGGCGGACGACGAGAACCGGGCCGAGCGAACGGTCGGCGACGCGTTCGGTCTCTTCGCCGAAGACGAGCGAGCGCAGCGACGGCGCGCGTTCACCCATCACGACCACGTCGTGGTCGGCGGCGACGTCGGCGGTGTCCGAGACGGGGTCGTCGGTGGCGACGACCGCCGCCGAAAGCTGTTCGGGAGAGACACCGCCGTCGATAATCGTCGCCGTCACGTCGGCGACGAGTGGGTCCTCGTCGGGCGATTCGACCGCCGGGTCCGCCGCCGAGGAGACGGCGCGAAACAGCGTCACCGTCACGTCGCGTCCGGCGACGAGCGAAGCGACGACACGCCCGACGTGGTCGATATCGACGTCCGGGTGCAGCGGAACGAGCAGACGCTTGACGTCGGGTGCAGGGTTGCTGATGAGGTAGGCGTCGCAGTCGAGTTCGTCGGCGACTCGGTCGACCGTCTGTTCTTCGCCGTGGGTGAACACCAGCCGACTCTCTACCTCGTCTTCGAAGAGCGTGGTCACTTCGTCGATTTTCGACTGCGCGAGCTCTTCGAACTCCATTCGCGCCTGTCCGGGCGGCGTCTGCTCGGGGACGACGTAGTACCCCAAGACGACGACCGACGCCGGGGCGAGAAACGTCGCCAGTCCCGTCGGCAACGACTCGCCTTCGAGAACGCGCAGCGGAATCAGGATTCGCGGTGTGTCGGCCATCAGAACACCCCCTTCAGTCGAACGTCGCGGGCGTAGTACAGATACCAGCCGCCGGAGACGACCATGACGAGGAGGCCGACGAACTGCGAGAGCGGGCGCATGAAGAAGACGAGCGCGAAACTGGCGAGTGCGCCGACGGCGGGAGTCACGGGATGGCCGGGTGTCCGGAACGCCGGGTCGTACCACTCCGGCGGCGAGCGACGCAACACGAGTAGCGCGACACACATCAGCGCGTACATCACGAGATGGAGAAACGACGCGACCTCCGCGAGCACCTGAACCTCGCCGACGGCGACGAGTACGAGCACCGGGCCGCCGGCGGCGACGAGCGCGATGTGCGGCGTGCCGTAGCGGAGGTTGAGTCGAGCGGGCCACCGCGGGACGAGGCGGTCGCGACTGAGCGCGTACACCGCTCTCGACGAACTCAGAATGGAGGCGTTCGCGCTCGACAGCGTGGCGAGCAGTCCGGCGACGAGAATGGCGACCGCGCCCCCGAAGCCGAAAAAGGAGCGGGCGACCTCGACGATGGCGGTCTGGCCGAACTCGGAGAGACGCTCGCTCCCGAAGGCGCTGGTGGCGACGAAGATGGTCGTCACGTAGAGCGCGCCGACGGCGAGCACCGACCCGACCATCGCCAACGGGAGATTTCGAGCGGGGTTCTTCACTTCGCCGGCGACGGTCGCCACCTGTGCGAACCCGAGGTACGACGTGAAGACGAGCGCGGCCGTCGTCAGAATCGGCGCGGTGCCGAACGGCGCGAACGTCTCGGGGACGGCCCGACTGCCGACGACGCCGAGCGCCGAGAGCGACCCGTAGCCGAGAAACGTGACGAGAATCGTGAGCAGAACGCCGACGACGACGTTCTGTAGTTTCGCGGCGTTCTCGGTTCCCGTGACGCTCAACAGCGTCAGAACGGCTCCGAAGAGCAGCCCAAGCGGTGTCACGAGACCACTAAGCGAGATACCGGCTTCGGCGAACACGGCCGCGGCGTAGCTGCCGAAGCCGACGAGATAGAACGCCGAGGCGAAGACGAGACCGAGCCAGAGACTCGTGCCGACGACGGTGCCGAATCCGGAGCCGAGACCACGTGAGATGAAAAAGTAGCCGCCGCCGCTTCTCGGCATCGCCGTCGCCAACTCCGCGGTCGGTAGCGCGACGGCGAGGGCGACGACCGCACCGATAGCGAACGATATCGCCGCGGCGGGACCCGCCCGTCCGGCGGCGAGACCGGGGAAGACGAAGATGCCCGCGCCGACCATCGTGCCGACGCCGATGGCGAGTGCACCCGTGAGTCCGATAGTGCGCTCCAGTTCGACGCTCTCCTCGTACACCGTCGTCTCGGCAGTCGTCTCCACCGTCTCCGCCTCCGTAGGGACGGTTTTCCCGTCATCGACCTCACCGAGGTCGTCCGTGAGAGACATATCCTAGCTAGCCACAAGCATCACGAAAAACCTAGTCAGCCCGGACACGAGTCCTCGGACGAACGACACTGACGGGCAAGTCGCCGTTACGCGCGAACAGGCAGGGGCATCGACGCACGCATCGGCCACGACGAACAGAATCTGAGTAGCGGCTCGGTGTCCGGACCGGAGAGTCCAGCGGCCGCAAAGAGCTCGTTTTCGTCGATTGTCGCCGTTGCCGGGGCGAACACCGGAACGTTGCGATGGATATCGAGCGACCGGAGGCTCCCACCGGCCGCGCCGAACACTCGTCCGTGCTCGGCGAGCCACCGGTCGAGTTCGGTGTCGCCGGCATCGAGACTGTCGAGTTTCGGTGCGTACGTCGCATCGAACGTCGCCGACGGAGCGCCGACGCGTCTGCGGTCGCTCCGGAAGCGAAACCCTTCGTCGACGTACTCGAACGTCGCGTCGCTTGCGACGTACGGAACGGCCGAACTGTGGCGGAACAAGGGTGCCAGAAGATGGTCACCGGCGTCGACGCTGAACAGGTAGCGTCCTTCGTGGCCACGGTGGCGGACGTACGTCTGCAGTCGGAGTTCGGGAAACGTCCGGCCGGGCAGATGCGACAGCCCACGGACGCCGAGTCGGTCGGCGAGAAACGCGACGACGGAGAGCCACGCTGTCTCGTCGCGGACCGCCAGTTCCAGCGGGTACGGCACTCGCCGACGAATCGACTCGGGGTCGACCGGCCAGTGGGCGAGTAAGACGTTGCGAGCAGTCATCGTCAACAGTGGCGACCGAAGCGCCGGCGACCGAGTCGTCATGGACGGCCGATACGCCGTCGATGGCTATGGCCATTTTCCTCCGGCGGAGGCGAGCGTTTAAACCCGAAGCCGACCCATCCTCCGTCGATGTCCGCCGGTCCCGTCCCCGAACTCCGCGCACGCGCCGAGGCCTGTGCCGACCACCTCCGAAGCGCCGACTCCGTGCTTCTCGCCTCCCACATCGACGCCGACGGGTTGACGAGCGCCGCCGTCGCTTCGAGCGCGCTCGAACGCGCGGAGATTCCCTTCGACACCGTCTTCTCGAAGCAACTCGACGCCGACGAAGTCGCCGCCATCGCTGCGACGGACCACGAGACGGTGCTGTTCACCGACTTCGGCAGCGGCCAACTCGATATCATCGCCGACCACGAGTCCGGGGGCGCGTTCACGCCCGTCGTCGCCGACCACCACCAACCCGCCGACGCCGACACCGAGTTCCACCTCAACCCGCTGTTGTTCGGCCTCGACGGCGCGTCGGAGCTCTCCGGTGCGGGCGCGAGTTACGTGCTCGCCCGAGCGCTCGAAGGAGCGGAGGGCGACAACCGCGATTTGGCGGCGCTGGCCGTCGTCGGCGCGGTCGGCGACATGCAGGACTCTGACGGCGCGCTTCACGGCGCGAACGAGGGAATCGTCGAGGAGGGTGTCGAAGCAGGTGTACTCGAATCGAACACCGACCTCACGCTGTACGGCAAGCAGACTCGTCCCTTGCCCAAGTTGCTCGAATACGCCAGCGACGTACGCATTCCCGGCATTTCGAACGACCACGCCGGCTCCATCAAATTCCTCGACGACCTCGATTTGGACCTGAAAGCCGACGGCGAATGGCGGCGGTGGGCCGACCTCACCGCCGAAGAGCGACAGACTGTCGCCAGTGCGCTCGTCCGCCGCGCCGTCGCCAGCGGCGTGCCCGCCGAGCGAATCAACTCGCTCGTCGGGACGGCGTACACCCTCGTCGGCGAGGAGACGGGTACGGAACTCCGCGACGTGAGCGAGTTCTCCACCCTTCTGAACGCGACGGCCAGATACGACCGCGCCGACGTCGGACTCGCCGTGTGTCTCGGGAATCGAGACGGCGCGCTCGACAGAGCCCAGAAACTGCTTCGCAACCACCGCCGAAACCTGTCGGAAGGGTTGCAGTGGGTCAAGACCGAGGGCGTCACGAGCGAGGAACACGTGCAGTGGTTCGACGCCGGAAGTCGAATCAGAGAGACTATCGTCGGCATCGTCGCCGGGATGGCCGTCGGTGCGAGCGGAATCAGCCGGAGCAAACCCATCGTCGCGTTCGCCGAGAAGAACGACGAGGAGGTCAAAGTCTCCGCACGTGGGTCACATTTCCTCACCCGCGAGGGACTCGACCTCTCGGTGGCGATGCGCGACGCCTCCCGCGCCGTCGGCGGCGACGGCGGCGGCCACAACGTCGCCGCCGGGGCGACGATTCCGAACGGGAAACGGGAGGCGTTCGTCGCCGAGGTGGACCGTATCGTCGGCGAGCAGTTGGAGTAACCACGGGAAGTAAAACAGAGTTCGAGAGCGGGCAGCGAACTCCGAACGGGAGCGTGAGTCTCGAGAGCATAATTCAGCGATAACCTACGCGAACGTTATATTGTCATCCATCCTACGAATGGTATGCGGCTCGTACAGGTTCTCATTCCCAACGGTACACGCGAATCGGTCCTCGCTGCGCTCGACGAGGAGACCATCGACTACGCGGTGTGGGAGGAGACAGGGCGTGGTGACTTCGAAGCGCTCGTCTCGTTTCCCATCCCCGAAAGCGGCGTCGAACCGGTTCTCGACAGACTCGAATCGGCGGGCATCCGCGAAGACGCCTACACGATTGTGATGGCGACGGAGACGGTCATCTCCGAGCGGACCAATCTCTTGGAGAAGCGCTACAAGGGGCTCCGGATTTCACGCGAGGAACTCGTTGCGCGGGCCGAAGAACTCGCTCCGGCGGGGTCGACGTACGTCGCGTTCCTCGTGTTGAGTACGATGATTGCCACTGCGGGGTTGCTCTCCGATTCGGCGGCGACGATTATCGGTGCGATGGTCGTCGCTCCCTTGATGGGTCCGGCAATCACTGCCAGCGTCGGGACCGTTCTCGGTGACGAACGACTCGCATCCCGAGGGGTGACGTTCCAAGTGTTCGGACTGTGCCTCGCCATCGCCGTCGGTGCGACGATGGGATTCCTGCTCAAAGACACCTTCATGCTCCCCCCGGAACTCGACATCCGAGAGATACCCCAAGTCGCCGAACGGACCACTCCGACGTTTCTCTCGCTGTTTCTCGCGCTCGGGTCGGGAATCGCCGGTGCAATCAGTGTGATGCGCAACGCCGGGTCGGCACTCGTCGGCGTCGCCATCGCCGTCGCACTCATCCCGCCGGCAGCCACCGCTGGGTTGGGTCTCGCGTGGGGGTTCGATGGCGTCGCACTCGCCGCCGGAACGCTCGTTCTCGTGAACCTGCTCGCAATCAACCTCTCGGCGCTCGTTCTCTTCTACCTCGCGGGCTACCGGCCCGTCGGCGACGAGTCGTTCGACCAACGGGCGATTCGACGAAGCGTCATCAAACGTCTCGCAGGAATCGGCGTCGGGATGCTCCTCCTGTCGGTCGTTCTCGGTGGGGTCACCGCCGCCGAGTATCTCACCCACGAAATCGAAATCGAACTGACGCGTGAAGCGGCGGCGATGCTCGACGACCCCGAATACGACGGGCTGAACTACGAGGGAATCACCACCGAGTTCGACTTCGTCGATTACGCGACTTCGGAGGCGTACGAAATCGAAATTCTCGTCGGCGTCGAAGAAGGGACGGCCGTCCCGCCGGACCTCGCCCAGCAGTTCGACGACCATCTCACCGAAGCAACCGGTCTCGATATCGCGGTTCGGGTCGGGTTCCTCGACGAGCAGGTGTCGGATAGAGCCACCGCATAGCCGACGTATCGATGGCTTTGCACTCGTGATGGGCCGACACGCGCCAATTCACGGCCGGTGTGCCAATTCGTATATCGACATATAGTGTATGGGATCGATAACGTGGCGAAGTCGTCCCGGAGAACGAAACACAGCGCGCGAGGAGAGACAGTGTCGTAGTCGGCCGACCGCTCGCCCACCGCAGTGCGTAGCGTCGAGTAACTCCCCCGGCGTCACCACGTGGAATTCTATCTCGGAACGCCTAGCAGTCGAGGTCACGAACGAAGTGACGAGGCAGGCAGCGACGGTGTGCAGGCCGCCGAGCGTCTGTGTGCGAGCGACACGTCGGAGCGCTACGATAAACTAGATATCGAGATATGGAATGAGCGTTCGGAGCGTCGGACCGTCCGACTTTTGCGCTCGGCCCGCCGACTCACCGGTATGACCGATTTCGACCCCGAGAAGTTCGAGGACAAGTACGTCCACTACTTCCCGCAACTCCAGCGTGCGTACAAGAGCGCCTTCGAGACGATGAACGAGGAGTACGACTCGACGCTCATCCACGGCATCGACCAGCAGATTCTCAACGAATCCGAACCGGTCTTCGAGAACGGTCGGTTCCGGATTCGACTTCCCGAAGACCCCCACGGTCGACTCACGAGCGTCGTCGTCGACGACGAGAAACTGGATGCAACACTGGAGCGCTACGTCGACGAACTGGAGGCAGAACACCACCGGGTGTTCGGCGTCGAACGACCCTAAACGGGCAGTTGGAACGCTGAGTCCAGAGTTTCGTCTGCGTGATGACCGGACGAACCAAAGGCATAAGACGCCACACCGCCAAGCCGCGCACATGAGCACGGAGCCACAGGACGCCGACGACGACCTCAAAGAGCGCGTCACCAACTTCCTGCGACGTAACTTCCCGCAGATTCAGATGCACGGCGGCAGCGCCGCCATCCAGCACCTCGACCGAGAGAACGGCGAAGTGAGCATCGCCCTCGGCGGTGCCTGCTCGGGATGTGGCATCTCGCCGATGACCATCCAGGCTATCAAGAGCCGAATGGTCAAAGAGATTCCCGAAATCAACAAAGTCAACGCCGACACCGGAATGGGCGGCGGCGGTGGCATGGGTGGCGACGGCGGCATGAGTCCGTCGTTCCCCGGCGAGACGACCGGCGACGACGACGGCGGCAGCGACGAAGGCCCCCAAGCCCCCTTCTAACGCCGTTTTAGGCTCGTCTACACTGCAGTAGCGTCGGCTTAGCACCCGGAAACATACCCGTGTTTTATTCCCGTTAGCGACGGACAGTGAGGTATGAGCGACGAGTCTCCCACGAACGTGTTGTTCGTGGTGATGGACACGGTTCGAAAGGACCACCTGACCCCGTACGGCTACGAGCGACCCACGACGCCCGGCCTCGAATCGTTCGCCGAGGAGTCGATGGTGTTCGAACAAGCCGTCGCACCCGCGCCGTGGACGCTGCCGGTCCACGCGTCGATGTTCACCGGGATGTACCCGAGTCGTCACGGTGCCGACCAGGAGACGCCGTATCTCGACAACGCAACCACGCTCGCGGAGACGCTGTCGGCCGCAGGCTACGACACGGCCTGTTACTCCTCGAACGCGTGGATTACACCCTACACCCACCTCACCGACGGTTTCGACGACCAGAACAACTTCTTCGAGGTGATGCCCGGTGACTTGCTCTCGGGGCCGCTGGCGAAAGCGTGGAAGACCCTCAACGACAACGAACGCCTTCGCGCCGTCGCCGACAAGTTGGTCAGCCTCGGCAACACCGCCCACGAGTATCTCGCCGACGGTGAGGGTGCTGACTCGAAGACGCCCGCCGTCATCGACCAGACGATGGAGTTCATCGAGAAGAGCGACCGGTCGTTCGCCTTCATCAACCTGATGGACGCTCATCTCCCGTACCACCCGCCGAAAGAGTACAGAGAGAAGTTCGCACCCGGCGTCGACTCGACGGAGGTCTGCCAGAACTCCAAGGAGTACAACTCCGGCGCACGCGACATCACCGACAGCGAGTGGGAGGATATCCGCGGGCTGTACGACGCCGAAATCGCCCACATCGACGACCAACTGACTCGGCTGTTCGACTGGCTCAAAGAGACCGACCGCTGGGACGACACGATGGTCGTCGTCTGTGCGGACCACGGCGAACTCCACGGCGAACACGACCTGTACGGCCACGAGTTCTGCCTGTACGACCCGCTCATCAACGTCCCGCTGATGGTCAAACATCCCGAACTCGGCACGGGTCGCCGCGACGACCAAGTCGAACTGGTCGACCTCTATCACACCGTTCTCGACGCACTCAACGTCGAAGGCGGCAAACCCGCCTCCCCCGGCGAAGACGTGGTCGCCCGCGACGAGACACGGTCGTTGCTCTCCGCATCGTACCGCGAGTTCGCAGACGCCGACTCGCCCGACCCCGGGCAGAAGGGGTCACCCGACGGCGACTACGCCTTCGTCGAGTACTCCCGACCTATCGTCGAACTCAAACAACTGGAGGAGAAGGCGAAAGCCGGCGGCGTCACGCTTCCCGAGGACTCCCGCTTTTACTCGCGGATGCGCGCGGTGCGCCGCCCGGACGTCAAGTACGTCCGCATCGACCGCATCCCGAACGAAGCGTACCGTCTGGACGAGGACCCCGGCGAACTGACGAACCTCGCCGGCAAGGGCGACGAGAAAATCGAGGCCGCAGAACAGGCGCTGGCGCGCTTCGAAGAGGCCGCCGGCGGCGCGTGGACCGGTGCGGACGACGTCGAAGTGACCGACGACGCGCTGGACGACATGGACGACACGACCCAAGAACGGCTTCGGGACCTCGGCTACATGGAGTAGAGTCCGAAAGCTCCCGCAATCGGTGGTTAACGAAGCCCTCTCCCCGCTTCCCACGCCCGCAACAGCGCCGCAAGCGTCCGATTCGTCGGAACGTCGAGACGATGTCGCTCCGCGCGAGCGACGACTTCTCCCGAAATGGCGTCGACTTCCGTCCGGCGTCCGGCGTCGATATCCTGCAGCATCGACGACCGGTTGTCTGCCGTCGCGTCGACGACCCGCGAAAGCGCGGTTCGTGCGCGGCGGTTCGGGAGTGAGACGCCTTCAGCACGGGCGACACGGGCTGTCTCGCGGGCGGCAGCGTGTGCCAACTCCGCAGCGTCGCCGTCGGTGAGCGCGCCGTTTTCCACCCGTGAGAGCGCCGTCACCGCGTTGATACCGGCGTTGACCGCGAGTTTCGTCCAGCGACGCCGCGGCATATCCGTGGCGACGAGCGTTTCGAGACCGGCGGCGCGAAACGCCCGCCCGACTCGCTCGGCGACCGGGTCGGGACCGCCGTCGAGCGAGCCGAGAACGATTCGGCCGACGCCCGTGCAGTCGACGTGGCCCGGTTCGAGCAGTCGTGCGCCGTAGGTGGCGGTCCCGGCAAGGACGGGCGCGTCAAGTTCGTCGGTGAGTATCTCTTCGGTGAGACCGTTCTGCAGTGAGAGGACGGCGCCGAACTCGCCGGTGGCGAGTGTGTTCGCCGCCTCGGCGGTGTCGAACGCCTTCACCGTCACCAACGCGAGGTCCGCCGAGAGATTCGCGCCGTCGGTCGTCGCGTCGGGCGTGGTGTGGGTCTCGACGGCCCCCGAGACGCGGAGGCCGGACTCGCGGACGCGACTCGCGTGGGGGTCGCGGGCGACGAGCGTCACGTCGTGTGCGCGCGCGAGCAACCCGCCGACGAGACTGCCGAGACTCCCAGCACCGAAGACGACGACGTCCATACCGCCTCTCTCGAAGCGGGCGATAAAAAGGCGTTCAGTTGGGGGCCGACCGCGGTTCGACGGTACTCGACCCTGTTCGACTACCGTTCGTCGACGGACTCAGTCCTCGGTCCAGTAGTAGAGGTCCTCTTTTGGCGACGAACAGTTGGGACACTCGTCGGGGAGTCCGTCGTCTATCGACCCCATCTCGCCGCACTCGGTACAGCGCCACATCAGGTAGCCCTCGCCGAACTCCTGACCGACGCGGGCGTGTTCGACGCTCAGCGCTTCCATCCCCTCGCGCATCGTCACGTAGAAGCCGCCTTCGTCGAAGCCGCGGATGGTCCCGAGTTGGGTGCCGTCGGAGTCGTAGACGGCCTCGCCCAAGTCGAGTCGTTCGAGTTCCGATTCGGACACGTCGTCTGGAGTCTCGCCACCATCTCCAACCATAGTCGAGGGTTCGGTGTCGACGGGGATAAAATTCTGCGCTGTGTCGACACCCCGCAAGCAGTCGGTCCGAGAAAGTCAACAGTCCGGTGAACGGTCGGTCGGAGAAGACGGACGGTCACCTGTCCCATCCGTTCGGCGGTTTCGCGTCTTGTGTGCGTAACCGCGCAACAGCGATATGAGTTCGAGTCTTCCTTTCGGCGCATGGACAGGTACACTCGACGAGAGTATCTCCGGTTCGCAGGTGTTGGGGCGGTCGGTGTCTCGACGAGTGGAGTCGCCGGTTGCCTTGGGGGGAGAGAGGCAGGGGCCGATGAAGGGAAAGCAGACAGTCCCGACCCGGGTGCGGAGACGGCGGGGTCGGACGCAATGGGGACGGGAACGACAACGGGAACCGACGAGGCCGAAGCGAGTCTGTGGGCGACGACGACGCTCACCGACGTGCGAACCGACGAGACGTTCACCATCGACCAGTTCGACCGACCCGTACTCGTCGAGACGTTCGCCGTCTGGTGTTCGAACTGCAAGCGCCAGCAGGACGAACTCATCGCGTTCCACGAGGCAGTCGGTGACGACGTCGTCAGCGTCGCGTTGAACGTCGACCAGAACGAGGATGCTGAAAAAGTGCGGACGCACGCCGACGAAAACGGCTACGACTGGCGATACGCCATCTCGCCGCCCGAGGTAACGAACGCACTCGTCGACGAGTTCGGGGTGAGTATGACGAACCCGCCGTCGGTGCCGATGGTGTTGCGGTGTCCCGACGGGAGCGCCCGTCGACTGAAAGACGGGCAGAAGTCTACGTCTTTCCTCCGCGAGCGGACGAACGGATGTTAGGCCGGTTCGTCGAGGTGTTCCTCCTCGGTGCGGCGACGCCGCTGACCGCCGCCTGCGCGCTCCCACTGTATCCGGGGTTTCTCGCGTATCTCTCCTCGCAGGACGAATCGCGCCCGATTCCGTCGGTCGTGCTGGCAGCGCTCGTCACCACCGGCGTCGTCGCGTTCATGGGCCTCATCGGCGTCGTCTTCTCGTTTCTCCTGCAGGTGTCGCTGACGCTCGTCGTCGAAGTCGTCTCGCCCGTCGCCTTCGCGGTGCTCGCCGTCTTCGGCGGCGTACTACTCGTTGGTGGCGACCTTACTCACCGGATTCCGACGCGAGAACCGCCGCAGTCGAGTCACCCGGTGCTCTCGGCGCTCGGCTACGGCTTCTTCTTCGGAGCTATCGTCCTCCCCTGTAATCCCGGCCTACTCGCGCTCTTCTTCGCGCGTGCCCCGGTGCTGTTCGACACACCGCTGGCAGGATTCGTGGGCTTTCTCTGCTTCGGCCTCGGCATGGGAACCCCGCTTCTGGCGTTCGGCGTCGTCTCACAGTCGGCCGGACAACGGGCGACCCGATGGCTCGCGCGACGGAGCGACCCGATAAACCGGGTGACGGGTGCGATAATGCTCCTCGTCTCGGCGTACTACCTGCTCGTCGTCTTCGACGTCGCGGGCGTCTCGAACGTCGTGGAGCCAGTGTTCGAGGCTATCTTCGGACCGCTGTTCGACGCCACGTCCGCGATTCGAGGGTGAGCGGCCGGCCGATTGCGCTCCCGAATGCGTTTCGCGCTTACTCCGGCGGCGCGTCCCACTCCTCACCGGCGTCTTGCGGGTCGTAGCCGACGGTCTCGCGGGCGTGGTCGAGGTCGTCGAGCCATCGTCGGCTGTTTTCGCTGACGCCGTAGAACTGGTCCCACTCGACGGAGTCGTCGCGAAGACAGCAGTCGACGAGGTGCGCGAGGTCACGGCGGGACTGCCACAGACCCTTGAGTCGGGCGACCTGTTCCTCGTAGGCGTCGCTGCCGCGTTCCCACTTTCCATCTTCGACGCCGCGTTCGGCGTCGCCGTAGGGGTGGTCGTACTCGGGCGCACGAACCGACCCGATACGGAGCGCGTAGAATCGGATGCCGTGGGATTCGGCGGCGAGGCGGCCGAGGTCTTCGCCGTAGCTCTTCGTCAGGCCGTACCGCGAGTCCGGGCGATGCGGTTCGGTGTGGTCGACTTTGACTCCTGCATCGTGGTACACCTCGGGCGCGTTCCGTACCTCGACCATGCCGACGGCGTGGTTCGAGGAGGCGAAGACGATACTGTCGAGAGCGGCGTCGACGGCCGCCTCGTAGACGTTGTGAAGCGCCTCGAGATTGTCCGACTGCGGCTTCGACCAGCCGAGTTCGCGCGAGTCGGGGCCGCCGGTTCCGGGGACGAGCGCCAGATGGACGACTGCGTCTTTCCCTTCGAAGTGCGGGCGAATCGCGTCGTAGTCGCGCACGTCGGCGACGACGCTGTCGTGCGGAGTGTCCTCGGCGGGCGGGTCGACGTCGAGCAGCGTAAACTCGTACGCCTCGTCGTCGCCGAGGTGGTCGGTGATAGCGGTTCCGACGACGCCGTGGCCGCCGGTGATGAGTACGTCCATACCGTGTTACTGCAGCGGTCGACGATAGCTGCTCGCGTCGGCGAACCCGCAGGTCGCCGTCGGGGAAGTCACGTGACGCCTGTGCGCTGCGCGTATTTCGCTACGGAATCGGGGACCGAGAGAGCGTTACATGAAGTCCGCGATACCGCTTTGTTTGTTCTTGTCGTTCTCGAAAACGCTCTCTAAGCTCTTCTTGAGCACTTCGAGGCGCTGTTTCGTGTAGTCGCGACAGCCGAACTCTTCGGCCACCTCGATGGAGGTGTCCATGTACTTGTTCACCGAGCCCTGATGGACTGTGAGATTGACGCGGCCACCGCACTCGCGGCAGTCACCGGTGAGCGGCATTCGTCGGTATTTCTCGCCGCAGTCGAGACAGCGCGTTTTCTGCCGCGAGAACGCCCGGAGGTTGCCGATGAGGTCCGGCAAGAAGTGGTACTCGATGACCCGCTCTGCGACGTCCGTCTCGTCGACGGCGCGAAGTTTACGCGCGAGGTGAAGTTGGGCGTCCATCTTCTCGGTCATCGACCCGAGCGTCTTGTACGCCGACAGCGCCGGCCCGAGGTGGATGTCCGTGGTGTCGTGGGTGTGGTAGAACTCCGTGTATTCGAGGTCCGTCCCCAGATTGTCCTCGGCGATGGTGATGAGTTCCTCTACCTCGCCGGGGTCGGCCATCTCGCGGGTGGCCTCGTAGAACTCTCTGGGGTACTGTCGGACGATGTCCATGTTGTGCGCCTCGTCGTCGATTTCGGAGGGGTCGATGCGCGAGGACATCACGAGCGGCGCGTCCATCTGCCCGCCGCGTTTGTCGGGCAGAAACTCCTTCGAGAAGTTCAGGAGACCGTCCATGAGGAGCATGACGCAGTCTTCGTCGCCGTCGCATTGGCCGACGTAGAGGTCGTTAGCGACGAGAGTATGCGTCTGCTCAACAGTAAGACAGTACGTGTGGTCGACATCGCTCTTGACGTACTCGACCGAAACGACTTCGTCAAGGAGTACGTCGCCACCGTCACCGAAGAGTCGTTGTGAACGGAGTTCGGTCGCGGCCAGCGCAGTCTCTATCGTAGCCTGTTTTCGGTCGAGATGGAATCCGATTTCTTCGGCGAAGCGTGCGGCGTTTTCGGAGGTTATCTTGAGGACGGTTGCTTCGAACGTCGGTGACTCATCGTAGAAGTCAGCAACGACACCCGAACTGATGGTACGTGCCTCAGAGTACGTCTTCGTGGCGATTCCAAACCGCTTGAGGAGACCGATGACGTCCTGCGAAAGTTTGTCACTAACCGTGTGGGCGCGAATCTCGACACGGTCACTCGACGCACTTCCATCGCCGCTGAAGTATGCGGAGAGGAACGCGGCAACAACCCCACGAGTCGACGAAGTGACGCAGTTGGGAACGCGCTTCGATTCGGCTCGGGCGCCAACGTCGAGGATGTCGGAGAACAGCGCTGCGACGAGGCGGCTCGATGCTGTCACTTTCCACTTGTTCTCCTCGTAAGCCTCAATCCCGAGCGCGTTTGCGAAAGCGTCTATGACTGCCGTACGTGCCTCCGTGTCTGGGGTGCAGATTGTCGTCTGATAGAACTGGCCAGCTTTGCGACGGGTGAACCCCTCAGCCGCGTAGTATCCGAGAAGAGTACCGACGTCTTCGTCGACCGTCAACTGGCGAGACACGGTTGTTGTATCCCGGCGGATACCAAGCTTGACGTCGGTGGGAACGCGTTTAGCGACGCTCTGTTCGCCTACCAGTTCGCTGAGGACGCTGACGGGAACACTGTCTCTACCGACCCAGTTGTAAACTGTCGATTGACTAACCCCGAGCGTCTCGGCGGTAGCCTTACAGTAACCTTTGCCGGGCGTCACGTCGTCTAACAGTGTTTTGAGCCGCTCAGCGCCGAGACCACGAATCACGAGGTCGTCGTTTGGAATCGACTCAACCGCGAGGAACTCCTCTAAGAGGTCGAATTCGGCCCGTTCTCCGTCGAAGGAGACAGCCTCTGGCGCCGGGAGTTCGTCACCAACTTGGAGAGAGTGGGCCTCCACTGGTTCGAGTCCTTGGTTCCATCGGCGGAGTTTGTGGTCTGCCGTTACAGTGAGTGTGCGACCGCTCCGTGTCTCCACCTGTACCAAGTGGTCGGGCGACTGGTGCTTCGAGACCGACTCTACACGACTCAAACACGGACTGTCGTCGGGACCGACTGCAGGAACGAATACGTCTCTCTCCAGTTCCTGCACCAGCGTCCCGAAATCGTCCGTCTCGGGGTTGTCGAGTCGCGCTTCGACGAGCGATTCGATGTCGTCGTAGTGCCATTCACCCGCTTCGTCCTCGAACCAGACCCTCGTCTCCGGGTGGAAGCAGTTGCGACGTTTCGCTGCGTGAAAGTACGGATGTGCGTAGCCGACAGCCGCCGACGTGAACCCGACGACCCGTCCGACGACCGCTGCGCTCGTGTGCGGAGCCATCCCGAACACGAGTTCGCCGATGAGGTCGTCGCGCTCGTTCACCTCGTAGAACGCTGGAAGCCCGTAGTAGCTCTCCAAGAGGTCGTCGACGAAGTTCGCGGTCTTCAGCATGTGTTCGGCCGCGCCGTCCGAGAGCACGATGTCTTGGACTCTGAGTTCGAGCAGTTGGTCGTCGTGGCGCAGCGGTTCGCCGTCGATGTCGCGGTCGTAGCCGAGTTCGCGGAAATGTTCGGCCGTCACGTCGAGTTCCTCGGGTCGAACGGCGGTGACCGGCAGGTCCGTCATGTCGTAGCGGACGGTTCCGTCCTTGAACGCCGTGACGCCGTGTTTCGCACGGAGGATGCCTTTCTCCATTGCCTCCGGCGTTTTGTGTGCCGACGTGAGTCCCTTGACCCCTTTCAGAATCTTGTAGGAGGCTTTGCGCTCGCCGACGGCGTCCAGCGCATCCGAGAGTTCGCCGCCGACGTCGACGTCGTGCCAGTCGGGACTCTCGACTTCGCGCTCACAGCGTGGGCAGACGACGCGACCCGCTTCGTCGGGTTCGACCTCGATTTCGCAGTCGATGCACTCGTAGTACGGTTCGGTGTGGCCGCCGCAGGACGGACAGTTCGGCTTGTACGTGTGTTCGCCGCAGGCGGCGCACTCGCGGCGGCCGACCCGCACGCCGACGATACCGCGTCGGCCCCGGTCGTCCATCTTTCGAGCGGCCTCACCTACGTCGCGTTGGCTGCCGCCGGCCTCGCCGATGGGGAACAGCGTGTGAACCGCCGGCGAGAGGTCACGGCTCATCGACTTCTCCGGTCGGCCCATCCGGTTGCCGATTCGGGTCGGCGCGCGCTCCTGTATCGTAAACGGTGCAATCTCGTTGACCGCTTTCATCGCGTTGTCGCCGCCGTCCCACTCACGGGCCTCCGCCGACAGGTCGTCTGCGTCCCACGTCTTTCGAAGGCCGTCGTCGACGCCGAGCGTCCGCGCGAGCAGTCGCCACGCCGGAATCCGAAGCGCGTCTTCGGTCTGGGAGTGTTCGACGAGCAGATGTTCGAGCGTCTTCCTCGTGGTCTCGGTGCGTTCGATGGCGAGCAATCCGTCGGTCAGTTCGCCGGCGGCGACGGCGTCGGCGAGTGCCTCGAACTCAGTGACAGAAATGTCGTGCCAGAGGTAGGTGAACTCGGGGTGCAGCGGCGCGTCGTACTCCGTGGCCCACTCTAGCGCTTGTTCGGCGGTCGGCGATTCGAGGTCGACCCGCGGCGAGTCTCGGAGCGCCTGTACGTCCGCGCCGGCGTGGTCGAGGTCCTGTATCCACCACTCGGGCGTGTAGGAGGCGGGCGCGAGCGGGTGGTTGTTCTCGATGAATTCTCCAAAATTGACGAGATACTCGCCGAGGTCCAGAATCTTCTCGACGCCGTTTCGAATCTCCAGTGCCTCCTCGGGGTCGTCGACGCGCCGAACGTCGCCGTTGGCGAGGCGGACGGTCGGCCCTTCGATGGAGTCGACGGGGACGACACCGCCCGCTTTGCCGGGCCGTTCGGTCTTTATCTGGGTGCCGGTGGCGATGAAGTCGTCGACGATGTGCATCGTCGCCGGGTGGACGCCCGCCGTCGCGAAACCGTGGTTCCGCGCCCGGCCGTATCTGAGGCGGAAGCCGCCTTCCTCGGACGGGTGACCGAAGACGGGGCGACCGGCGATGAGGTCGCGGAGGAACTTGGTCGCGGGTTCGACGCGCGGCGGGCCGTCGGGTTCGATGGAGTCGAGGCCTTCGGCGTCGACGGCCTCCTCGTCTGCGTCCGGCGCGTCCGCTGCGTCTGCCGATTCCTCGTCGCCCTCGGCTTCTGTCTCGGCCTCCTTGTCGTCGTCTTTGCCGATGGTGCCGTCGATGAGGTCTTGGAGCCACGGCCAGTCGACTTCGTCGAGTTGGCGGGTGTAACGTTGAATCTTCGGTGCTTTCAGCGCGATACCCTCGGCCATGACGAGACACATCCCGCCGCGGGCGGAGTTGGTGTCGACGCGGTCGAGGTCCCGATACCCCGACACCTCCTCGTCGCCGGTCGCCTCACCGTCGAGCATGATGGGCATGTTCCGCGCGATAAAGCGCGTCTCCTTGTCCTTCGGCGAGTACTGTAATCCGGTTTCCTTGTCGTAGAGGTCGACCTCCTCGACGTAGCGTTCGACCTCGTCGTCGCGGGCTTTGTACTCGTCGAGGCCGATGAGCGTCCGCGTGTAGTCGGCGACCAGAACCGAGAGCGCCTGTGCGGTCCCGCCGGCGGAGCGAATCGGGCCGGCGTAGTAGACGTTGACGAACTCGGTTCCGTCGTCGTTCGAGAGGATTTCGACCCGGTCGATGCCTTCGATGGGCGCGGCGACCACACCCTCGGTGAGGAGAGCAACGGCCGTCCGAACCGCGCCTTCGACTTTGCCTGCTCGGGTGTCGTAGTCGCCGACGCGGCCCTCCGCGAAGTCCTCGGCCAGTGCGAGTGCGGCCTCCTCGCGGGACATCTGTTCTTCGAGTTCGCGGACCCGTTCGGCGACGCCCTCGATTTCGAGGATGTTCTCGACACGGTCGGCCATGTCTTTGGCGACTGGAATCTCGACTTCCGTGCCGGGGTCTTTCCCCTGCTCGCGGGCGGCGTCGGCGAGTTCGAACGCTTCGTCGAGGCGGTTCTCGATGCGCGCGAAGTAGCGCTCGTCGTCCGGTCTCACGTTAGAGCCAGAGGTCGAGGTCGGTTACGTCGTCGTGCTCGCGTTCGAGCGACTCGTCGAACGTGCGGAGATACACCTCGCCGGCGAACACCGTTGCGGCGTTGAGGTGGCCCGCGAGCGCCTGCCCGCTGGGCCGCGAGAGCACGGCGTGGGTGTGCGCGAACGGTTCGCCGTCGAGCAGCGAGACGTTGCCGACGCAGGCGGCGACTTCCAGCGGTTCGTCGAACTGCACCGAGCGGTACTCTTTGTCGTCTTGGTCGTAGAACCAGACGTCGGCGTCCTGCACCGCGCCCATCGCGTTGAACCACGCCGAGTCGATTCCCTCCCGCTCGGCGAACTCCTCTATCTCCTCGCGCCAGTCCGCACCGGTTTCGAGTCGCGCCAGAAACTCCCGACTCGTGGTGACCTCCCGGTAGTTCATGGACCACTGGTTGCGGGGGACCGTCAAAAAAGTTCAGTGTTCGCGGGTCGGTGTCAGGTCGGCGCGGATGAGGGCCGTCGCTCGACGCTGGCTCGGCGGTCAGTGTCGAAAAATCGCGGAGGGAGGCGAGTCGCGGACGGTCAGCACCACTCGTCGAGTACCGGTGCGTCGGCCGCTCGCATCGACAGCCAGGCGTCGTCTCGCGTGATGTCCGCGATAATGAACTCCGAACTGCGGGGGGAGGAGGAATCCACCGAGGCCATGACCTCGGCGTCCGGGGCATCGACGGCTGCCGTCGCTTCCGGCGTCATGTATGGGATGTTATCGCATGGGGTAATAAACACACCGAAACGACAGGCCAGTTGTCCCGTTCCACTGTGGGTAAGTTTTCGGTGTCGGACGGCCACCAGAGCGCCCTGAGACACCGATTAGCGGCGAACGGTCGGTCTCGACTAGAATAGAAAACGAGTTTACAGGAAGCGAAACGGTATTAACAGAGAACCGACGCCCCGGGCGAGAGGGTCCACCACACCTTCGCAGAGTACAAGGTGTGCGAGAGAGTACGCGACGCTATGCAAGTCGCCGACGCCATGACGCCCCGCGAGGAGGTCGTGACGGTCGAACTCCCAGGCACGCGGGACGACGTACTCGAATATCTCCAAGAGCGCGGGTTCTCCTCCGTCCCCGTAGTCAAACAGACCGACGACGGCGAGGAGTACCGTGGACTGGTCTCCCGCGACGACCTTATCGAACACCCCGACGAGGACCAACTCGCCATTTTGATGCGAGAGGTGCCGACGACGACGCCCGACACCGACCTGACCGACGCCGCACGACTGATGCTCCGTGAGGGCGCACGCCGCGTCCCCGTCGTCGAAGTCGACGGCGCGACGACGCTCGTCGGCATCGTCACCGTCACCGACGTGGTCCACGCCATCGCCCGCGGCGACGCCGACGGCGAGACGGAAGTCGGTGGGCTCGCCGCAACGGACATCAACACGACGTACGCGCAGACGCCGCTGACCGTCGCCGAACGCGAAATCTACTACGCGAACGTCCCGTACGCTATCACGCTCGACGAAGAAGGGAGCATGTCGGGTATCCTCACCGAAGTCGACATCATCGAAGTCGCTCGCGTCGTCGAAGGCGAGGACGACACCGGTGACTCGATGGCCAACCAGGACGACGAGTGGATGTGGGAGGGCATCAAAGCCGTCGGCAAGCGCTACATCCCGACCCGAAACGTCGAGATTCCCGCCGAACCCACGGCCGAATTCATGACGACCGACCTCGTGACGCTGTCGCGCCGCCGGACGGCCAAGGAAGCCGCCCAGCAGATGATTACGAACGACATCGAACAGATTCCGATGGTTTCGGGCGACGAACTCGTCGGCGTCGTCCGCGACGTGAACTTGCTGGAGGCGCTCTGAGATGGCCGATACGCAAGCCATCACCGAACTGTCGAAGCGCCGCGGCTTCTTCTTTCTCTCCAGCGACGCCTACGGCGGCGTCGCCGGGTTCTACACGTTCGGCCCGCAGGGTGCGGCGCTGAAGGCGAACGTCGAGTCGGCGTGGCGCGACCGCTACACCGTCAAGGAGGGTAACCGCGAAATCGAAGCGCCGACCATCATGCCCGAACCGGTCTTCGAGGCGTCGGGCCATCTCGACGGCTTCAACGACATGCTCGTCGAGTGCGCGTCCTGCGGCGAGAGCCACCGCGCCGACCACCTCGTCGAGGACGTCACCGACATCGAAGACGCCGAGGCGCTTCCCAACTCGGAAGTCGCAGACCTCATCGCCGACCACGACATCCACTGTCCGAACTGCGGCGAACCGCTCGCGGGCCAAGCCGTCGAGAACTTCAACCTCATGTTCAGCACCGACATCGGCCCCGGCGGCGACCAACCCGGCTACCTCCGTCCGGAGACGGCCCAAGGTATCTTCGTGGAGTTCCCGCGACTCAAGGAGTACGCCCGAAATCAGTTGCCGTTCGGCGTCACACAAATCGGCCGCGCCTACCGCAACGAAATCAGCCCCCGCAAAGGTCTCGTCCGCGTCCGCGAGTTCACGCAAGCGGAGTTAGAGCAGTTCATCGACCCGGAGGAGGACGAACCGAACCTCGACGCCGTGGCTGATGTCGAGGTTCGCTTGTACTCCGCCGAAGAGCAGAACAAAGACGACGGCGGCTACCTCGAAACGACCATCGGCGAGGCCGTCGAGGCGGGCGTCATCGCCAACGAGTGGGTCGCCTACTACCTCGGCATCTCCCAAGAGTGGTACGAGCGCATCGGCGTCGACATGGACCGCTTCCGCTTCCGCCAACATCTGGCGGGCGAACGCGCCCACTACGCCAGCGACTGCTGGGACGCCGAATCCGAACTCGGTGGCGACTGGGTCGAAATCGCCGGTTTCGCCTACCGCGGCGACTACGACCTCTCGAAACACGGCGAGTACGGCGACGACGACTTCACCGTCTTCAAACAGTACGACGAACCGAAGACGGTCGAACGCGCCGTCGTCGACCCCGACATGAGCACGCTCGGTCCGGAGTTCGGCGGCGCGGCCGCCGACATCGCCGACGCGCTTCGTGACCTCGCCGCCCGCGACCCCGACGCCTTCGACGGCGACGAGGTGACCGTCGACGCCGACGGCGAAACGTACACCGTCTCGACGGAGGTCGCCGACTTCCGCGTCGAAGAGCAGACCGAATCGGGCGAGCACATCACCCCGCACGTCGTCGAACCGTCGTTCGGCGTCGGCCGGACGGTGTACACCGTGCTCGAACACGCGTACCGGGAGGACGAAGTCGCGGGCGAGGAGCGCACGTATCTCGCGCTCGAACCCGAAGTCGCGCCGACCTACGTCGGCGTCTTCCCGCTGGTCGGCAACGACGAGCGACTGACCGACCTCGCAACGGAACTTGTGCGCGACGTGCGCGAGGCCGGTCTCTCCGCGGAGTACGACGACTCGGGGAACATCGGCCGTCGCTACCGCCGCAAAGACGAAATTGGCACGCCGTTCTGTGTGACCGTCGACCGCGACGGCGTCGAGAGCGAGGGCGAGACGACAGTGACCGTCCGCGAACGCGACACCACTGCCCAAATCCGCCTGCCGGTCGACGCGCTGGTCGACGAACTGACGGCGGTGCGCGAGGGTCGCAAGACGTTCGACGACCTGCTCGACAGCTACGAGCGGGTCGACGCCGACACCGCGGAGGCGTGAGCGAACTCGCGCGCCGCGGCGTCCACGTCAGCGGGACGGGCATCCCGGCGCTGTACCTGCTCGGCGTCGTCACGTGGGAAGAACTCGGCTACGTTCTTCTGGGCCTCTCGGCGCTCGTGTCGGTGCTCGAACTCGTCCGCCTCGGTGTCGGCCTCGACTGGTGGGTGTACCGAAACCTGACTCGTGAGTACGAACAGGAGAACGTCGCGGGCTACGCGCTGTACATGTACAGTCTGACCGCCGTCGCGTGGCTGTTCCCGTGGTTCGTCGCGATTCCGGGGATGTTGATGCTCACTATCGGCGACCCGATTAGCGGGATTCTGGGCAGCAACGAGGCCGGCCGCGCGAAGGAACTGGGCGTGCTCACCATCATGTTCCTCGTCTGTTTCGCGCTGGCGGTCCCCTTCACAACGGGTCCCGCGGAGACGACGCGTCTCGTCGGCCTCGGTGCGGCGGCGGCGGGCGCGGCGGGCGCGACGTTCGCCGACGGCGTCAAACCCGTCGTCGCGGGCTACGTCATCGACGACAACCTCTCGATTCCGCCCACCGCGTGTCTCGGCATCGCGGCGGCGCTGTGGCTGCTCGCGTAATCGGCTGACACGTCGGCCGCGGAAATTCGACGACGGTAGAGCCTTAGTGTCGGCGTTCAATCTTTCAGGGTATGACCGTCTACGAGAGCGACCTTCCCGGCGTCGGCAAGAAGTTCGAGGTGGAACTGAACGACGGGAGCCAACTCGTCATCGTCATCCACAACACCGGCAAACGAGAGCTGTATCTCCGCGAGTCACCGGATGCGGACTCCGACAAACTGTTCGAGCTCTCGGACCGCCTCTCGCGGCAGGTCGGCACCATCATGGAGGGAGCGTACTTCCAGCCGATTCGAACCGAGACCATCGACACCGTGCTGTCGGACGACACGCTCATCGAGTGGGTGAAACTCTCCGCGGAGTCGCCGCTGGTCGGTAAGACGCTCGCCGAATCGCACGTTCGACAGCGCGTCGGCGTCTCCGTTATCGCTGTCCAGCGCGGCGACGAGACCATCTCGAACCCCGAAGCGGACCTGACGCTCCAAGAGGGTGACACGCTCGTCGTCATCGGTGGGCAGGACGCCTGCCGGGAGTTCCAAGAGTACGCAACCGCCGAATCATCGTCCAACGAATGAGTCGGAAGACGCGGCGGAAAACGGACGACCCGACAGCGACGGCTGAGCCGAAAACGACGGCTCAGGCGACAGCGATGGCTGAGCCGAAAACGACGGCTCCCGGCGGAGGTGGCGGCTAGATGGCGGCGGCGATGGAACTGTGGCAGGTCGGCGCGCTGTTCGTCGGCATCGCCGTCGCAGGCGCGATAGCTACCCGGGTCGGCTTGTCGGTGATTCCGTTGTACGTTCTCGTCGGAATGCTCGTCGGCCCGAACGTGCTCGGACGCTACGCCGCCGAGTTCGCCGTCCCCGCCGGCGACATCGTGACGATTCTGGCGGAAATCGGCATCGTCCTCTTACTGTTTTTCCTCGGCTTGGAGTTCAGCCTCGACCGCCTGTTGGAAGCCCGGAGACGAATCACCGGGTCGGGGCTGTTAGACCTCGGCATCAACTTCCCCGTCGGGGTCGGCTTAGGTCTCCTGTTCGGGTGGAGCCTGCTCGAATCGGTGCTTCTGGGTGGTATCGTCTACATCTCGTCGAGCGCCGTCATCACGAAGTCGCTCATCGACCTCGGCTGGATTGCCAACAGCGAGAGCGAACCGATGCTCGGAACGCTCGTCTTCGAGGACCTCTTTATCGCCATCTATCTCGCCGTCGTCGCGGCGCTCGTCGGCGGCAGCGGCGGCCTCGAATCCGCGGCCACCGACGTCGCTATCGCCGTCGCGTTCTTGGGAATCCTGCTCGCCGGCGTCTGGTTCGGCGGCCCGCTGTTCGAGCGCGTCTTCGACGCCGATTCGAGCGAACTGTTCGTTCTTCGGGTACTTGCGATGGCGGTGTTCGTCGCGGGCATCGCGCTCGCCATCGGTGTGAGCGAGGCCGTCGCGGCCTTTTTCGTCGGGATGGGCTTCTCCAGTACCGACCACGTCGAGCGTATCGAGCGACTGCTGACGCCCGTCCGCGACATCTTCGCCGCCGTCTTCTTCTTCTACATCGGCCTCGGCACCGACCCGCTGCTCGTGGCGACGACTGTGGGGATTCTGGCCGTCGCCGTCGTGGCGACGACGCCGACGAAAATTCTCTCGGGCTTCTACAGCGGCCGCATCTACGACCTCGACGACCGCCGCTCGCTCCGCGTCGGCCTCGGGATGGTCACTCGGGGGGAGTTCTCGCTCATCATCGCCACCGTCGCCGCGACCGGCAGCGGCCCAATCATGACGCAGGTGATTCCGGCGTTCGCCGTCGGCTACGTGCTCGTGATGAGCATTCTGGGGACCGTGCTGATGCAGTACTCGGAGGTGTTCGAGGGCATTCTCGAACGTCGGAAGTCGGAGACGACGGGATAGAAGCGGCGATTTGGCGTTCGTGGGCGAGGCGGGGGCTACGACAGCAACTCTGCCAACAACCCGTTCTGGGCGTGGAGACGGTTTTCGGCCTGTTGCCAGACGAGCGAGCGCTCGGATTCGAGTACTCCGTCCGTGATTTCCTCGCCGCGGTGGGCGGGCAGACAGTGCATCACTTTCGCGTCGGTATCGGCGAGTAGGCCGTCGTTCAACTGGAAGTCGTCGAACGCCGCCAGTTTCTCCTCGCGTTGGCTCTCTTGGCCCATGCTCACCCAGACGTCGGTGTACACCACGTCGGCGTCGGCGACAGCCGATTCGGGGTCCGTCGTCGTCTCGGGAGTCCCGCCGAGTTCGGCCGCCTGCGACAGCACCGCGTCGTCGATACCGTAGCCCTCGGGCGTCGCCACCGTGAGGTCGACACCCGCGAGCGCACAGCCGAGAACGAACGACTGCGCGACGTTGTTGCCGTCGCCGACCCACGTTGCCTGCACGTCGAAGTCACCGAACGTCTCGCGAATCGTCAGTAGGTCCGCGAGCGTCTGACAGGGGTGGGCGTCGTCGGTGAGGCCGTTGACGACCGGCACGGTCGCATATTCGGCGAGTTCTTCGAGGTCGGCGTGGTCGAACAGTCGCGCCATGATGGCGTCGACGTAGCCCGACAGCGCGCGGGCGGTGTCCTTGACCGGTTCGCCGTGGCCGAGGTGGACGTCGTCGGGGCCGAGGAAGATGGCGTGGCCGCCGAGTTGCGTCATCCCCGTCTCGAACGACACCCTCGTCCGAGTACTCGGTTTCTCGAACAGCATCGCCAGCGTCGCCTGCGGGAACTGCACGTCGTCTTCGCCGGCTTTGAGCGCCGCCGCCCGGTCGAGGACCGTCTCGACCTCCGTCGGAGAGAGGTCGTCGATATCGAGGACGTTCGTCGTCTCCAGTTCACCCACGGTAGCCATCAGTTCGCACCTCCGAGTTTCTCGGCGACGGTGGTGAGAACCGACACGGAGTTGTCGAACTCCGACAGCGAGAGATGTTCGTTGGGCGCGTGGTCGAGGTCCGAGTCGCCGGGTCCGTAGGTGACCATCGGGCAGTCCCAGACACCCGCGAAGAGGTTCATGTCGCTGGTTCCGGTCTTTCTGAGCAGACGGGGGTCGCCGCCGGCCTGTCGAATCGCGACGCGGAACGCCCGCGCTACGTCGGTGCGGGGACTCTCCATGACGGGCGGGATGGGTTCCTGCCAGTGGACGCTGCCGTCGGTGAGTTCGCCCTCGGCGACTTCGCGGACGTCGTCGATGGTGAGACTGGGCGGGACGCGGAACTGCACGTCGACGGTCGCTTCGACGGCGAAACCGTCCTCGGTGGGGCCGCCGTCGAAGGTGATGGGTTTCGTCGTCACCGTGTCGAAGACGCCCTCCGAGTCCTCGGACTCGAAGAAGTCGGCCACGCGCGACCACCAGTCGACCGCCGACTGGATGGCGTTGTTCTCCGGGCGCGAGGAGTGACCGAGTTCGCTCGTGCCGACGTACGTCCCCGCGAGGAAACCGCGGTAGCCCAAGGTGATGCCGTCCCACCCGCTGGGTTCGCCGTTGACGACGGCGTCGGGTTCGTCGCGTGTCGCCGCGAGGTGGCGCGCACCGCGTGAGTCGGTCTCCTCGCCGACGACGCCGACGAAGCTCACGCCGGTTTCGACCGCTGCGGCGGCCATCGCCGCGAGGGGACCGGTCGCGTCGACGCTGCCTCTCCCCCAGAGTTGGGGGCCGTCGTCGGCGTCGCCGCCGCTCTCGTCGCCCGCGCGGATTTCGACGGGCACTTGGCCGGGAACGGTGTCGATGTGCGAGGTCAAGAGCACGGAGTCGTCAGCGGGCGCGCGGACGTTACCCACCTCGTCGACCCACACCTCGCGGTCGTGGGCCTCGAAGAAGTCGACGAGCACCGCAGCGGCGTCGGCTTCGTCACCCGAGACCGAGGGCGTCGAGACGAGGTCGAACAGCAGTTGCTTGCCCGCGGTGTCGAGGGCGTCGTGATATGCTTCGTTTCTCTCGGCGGTGCCGAGGGCGTTCATCCGAGCACCTCCGTGAACGCTTCGACGAAGCGGTCGGCGTGTTCCTGCTCGGCGACCAGCGGCGGCAACAGGCGGACGACCGACCGACCCGCCGGTAGCGCGAGAATCTGCTCGGAGAGCGCCAAATCACGAAGGATGCGGTTCGACCCGCGCTTGACCTCGACGCCGAGCATCAGCCCCTGTCCGCGCACCTCGCGGACGGGTAGGTCGTGTTTTTCGGTGGCTGCTTCGAGCGACTCGGCGAGATACGCACCCACGTCGCTGGCGTGCGTCGGAAGGTCTTCGTCGACGATAACGTCGAGCGTCGCGTTGGCGGCGGCGCAGACGACCGGACCGCCCGAAAAGGTCGACCCGTGGTCGCCGCACGCCTCGGCAATCCAGTCCGCACAGAGCGTCGCGCCGAGCGGCAGCCCCGAGGCGATGCCTTTCGCCGTCGTGAGGATATCGGGCGTCACGTTCGCTTGCTCACAGGCCCACAGCGTTCCCGTCCGGCCGACGCCGGTCTGAATCTCGTCGAAAACGAGCGCCGACCCGGTCTCTTCGGTTATCTCGCGGGCCGACTGCAGGTACTCCGTGTCGGCGGCGTGGATGCCGCCTTCGCCCTGCACGGGTTCGAGAAAGACTGCGGCCGTCTCGTCGTCGACGGCCTCGGCCAGTTCCTCGCTGTCGCCGTAGGAGACGAACTCCACCCCTCCCGCAAGGGGTTCGAACGGCTTCTTGTACTTCTGTTTCCACGTCATCGCCAGCGCGCCGAGGGTGCGGCCGTGGAAGCCGCGTTTGGTGGCGACGATTTTCGAGCGACCAGTGGCGCTGCGGGCGAACTTCATCGCCGCTTCGTTGGCTTCGGTGCCCGAGTTACAGAGCCAGACGTTCGAGACGTCGCCGGGGGCGAGCGTCGCTAACTTGTCGTAGAGTTCGGTCCGTGCGGCGACGGGGTACGACCCTTGGACGTAGAGTAACTCGCCGGCCTGCTTCTGGACCGCGTCGACGACGTCCGGGTGACAGTGGCCCGTCGCCGCGACGGCGTAGCTCGCGCCGAAATCGAGATACTCGGTCCCGTCGTCGGCAAAGAGCGACATCCCCTCGCCCGACTGTATCTGGATGGGTTTCTCCGAGAAGACGAAACCGCTCACGCGGAGTCACCCCCGAGCGTCGCACCCGCGCTGTCGAGGCCGGGCGCGTTCTCGCCGAGCGCACCGGGTTCGATGCGCGTCCCCGCGCCGGTGAGCGCCGAGACGATGGGGTCGTTGACGTTCGCATCGGAGACGATTACTGCGGACGCGCCGCCGGTCAGTGCCTCTTTGGCCGCCATCACTTTCTTCGTCATGAACCCCTCGGCAGCGGTCTCCACGCTCTTCAGTTCCTCCGGCGTCTTCGCCGAATCGATGAGTGTCGTCTCGTCGTCGGGATTTTTGTATATGCCCGAAACGTCCGTCAGAACGACGAGTTCCGCGCCGAGTGCGCCCGCGACGGCGGCGGCGGCGCGGTCGGCGTCGGCGTTGACGGGTGTAACCGAACCGTCTTGCTCTTCTCCGAGCATCGGGACCGTGACGACCGGCGTGTAGCCGTCTCCGAGCAGCGTTTCGAGGAGTTGTGCGTTGACGGACTCTATCTTCCCGGAGTGGTCGCCGCGCTTGATTTTCTTCTTGCCGTCTTCGACGACGCGAACAGCCGATTTACGCTTACCACTGAGGAGGCCGCCATCGACACCCGAGAGACCGACCGCGTCGACACCGGCGTTGCGGAGCGTGGCCGTCAGGTCGGTGTTGAGTTTGCCGGGCATCACCATCGAGAACACCTCCATCGCGCGCTCGTCGGTGAAGCGGCCGACGACGCCAGACGGCGTCTCGACGTACGTCGGTTCCTCGCCGAGGTCTTCGAGGGTGTCGTCGACGGCCGTCGACCCGCCGTGGACGACGACCACTTCTCGTCCATTTGCGACGAGGTGGGCCACGTCGGCGACTGCGCCCGCGGGGTCGACGGCTCTCGCGCCGCCGACTTTGACGACGACCGGCGGCTCTCGGCTCCCGCCGTCGGTTCGCTTCGCTCCCGACGAGATTCCGCTCGCGTCGCTCGCGGAACCGCCGTCGGCCCGTGGCGAGGCGGTGCCTCCGTCCGTGTACAGGTGGTCGTCGGCTGTGCCGCAGTCGTTGTCGACGAGTTGCTCGTGAGCCGCAAGCAACTCCTCGCGCGTGTAGGTGCTCTGTGTCATCGGTGTGTCTCTGTGGTTCGGTTCTGTTCGGGTCGGTTCGGTCGAGTTCGGTTCTCGGTTCAGGGCGTCCCGACCGGGTGCAGACCCGAGAATTCGAGTCCAGCCGTTTCGTCGAGTCCGAGCGCGACGTTCGCCGCGTGGACCGCCTGCCCGGCGGAGCCTTTCATCATGTTATCGATGGCCGAGAAGACGACGAGACGCTTGTTCGCGGGGTCGACCTCGAAGCCGACCTCGCCGTAGTTCGTTCCGGCGACGGCCTTCGGTTCGGGGTAGCGGTAGACGCCACCGCCGCCGGCGACCATGCGCATGAACGGTTCGTCCTCGTAGCTCTCGCGGTACGCCCCCCAGAGGTCGCCTTTCGTAACAGGGGAACTGGGAAAGACGTGACACGTCGCCGACGCCCCGCGCACCATGTCCACCGCGTGAACGGTGAACGACACCGAGAGCCCGAGGAACTGCTCGATTTCGGCCTCGTGGCGGTGTCCGGTCGGCGCGTACGGGCGGACGACGCCCGAGCGCTCGGCGTGCGAGGAGGCTTTGCCGGCCGACGCGCCACCTTCCGAGGACCCGACTTTCACGTCGACGACGACCTGCTCGTCGCCGTTCATAATTCCGGCGTCGAACAAGGGTTTCAGGCCGAGAATCGTCGCCGTCGCGTTACAGCCCCCGGCGGCGATGAGGTCCGCACCGGGGAGTTCGTCGCGCGTCAGTTCGGGGAGCGCGTAGACCGATTTCTCCAAGTACTCGGCTGCGACGTGGCCGTCGTACCACTCGTCGTACTGCTCCTCACTTTGGAGGCGGAAATCCGCCGAGAGGTCGACGACGGTGTCCGCGGCGTCCTGAAACGTGTCGATGTGCTCCATCGAGACGCCGTGGGGTGTCGCCGCGAACAGCACGTCGACCGAGTCGAGGTCCTCGGGCGACGAAAAGCGGAGGTCCAGTTCTCTCAGATTGGGGTGGACGGAGCCAACCGTCTTGCGGTCGTACTGACGGCTCGTCGCCTGCGCCACCTCGAACTCGGGGTGACCCGCGAGCAGGCGAAGGAGTTCGCCGCCGGTGAAGCCGGAACCGCCGACAACGGCCGCCGAGAGCGTCACGCGACTGCCTCCGCGGCCGTTTTTTCTGATGCTTTGGCTTCCAGCCAGTCGACGACTGTCGCGGGAACGTCCACGTCGGTCGTTCCGTTCAGCGCCTTGAACTCGACGGTGTGGTTTACCTCGTGGACGGTGTAGGAGTCACCGGTCTCCATGAGGTCGACCCCGAGCAGGCCGCCGCCGACGGCGTCGCTGGCCTTTGCGACGAGTTCGAGTGCCTCGTCGTCCAACTCAAATGCTTGTGTTTCGCCACCTTTCGCGGCGTTCGTGAGCCAGTGGTCCGACGAGCGAGTCATCGCGGCGACGGGTTCGCCGTCGGTCGAAAGCACGCGGATGTCGCGGCCGGGTTTCTCGACGAACTCCTGGACGTAGAACACTTTGTGCTCGTAGTGGCCCAGCGTCGCTTTGTGCTCGAGAATCGCTTCGGCGGCGCTTCTGGAGTCGATTTTCGCCATCAGACGACCCCACGAGCCGACGACGGGTTTCAACACGCAAGGGTAGCCGAACGACTCGATAGCGTCCATCGCGCTCTCCTTGGTGAACGCGACTTTCGTCTCGGGCGTGGGCACGCCCGCCTCCGCGAGCGCGAGACTGTTCTTCGCCTTGTCGGCGCAGATTTCGGCCGTTTCGGGCGAGTTGACGACGGGCACGCCGTAGCTCTCGATGAAGCGCGTCGCGTACAGCGAGCGCGACGTCGCGAGACAACGGTCGACGACGATGTCGAGGTCGTCGACGGGTGCGGTCGTGTCGTGCAGCCCGAACTGGTGCTTGCGAACGTCGATTTTCGTGACGTCGTGGCCGCGCTCACGAAGCTCCGAGAGGAGGAGCTTCTCGTCCTTGCGGATGCGCGAGTAGAGGATTCCTATCTTCACAGCTACTCCCCCCAGTCCTCTTCGAGCTCGGGGGCTCGGTCGAGGACTGGCGGGTTGACGTCGATGACTTCGAGTTCCGCACCGCAGGTGCCGCAGTCGATGATTTCGCCCGTTTCGAGGTCGTCGGCGAGGTCCAGTGTGGCCCCGCACTCGGCGCATTCTGCTTCGGTCATGGTGTATCCACTTCTTGTGGGTTACCCACCTTAAATGCAGCGAATTTATAACTGAAATTTAATAACGAAGTCGTCGCTAAGCGAGGATAGAGTGTTCGTAGCCGCCGTTTTGGAATTCGGTGTCGAGATTCCGAGTGATGTTGTCCCCCGAGGGGGACGGCGGCGGCAGTGGCACACCAGCGAGCGTTCGGACCGGCACGCCCGCGACGAGTCGAATCGGCGTTCGTCGCGGCGGGCGTGGTCGGTCCGCGCTCGGTCGTGGTCGCGGGAGTCGCGGGAGTCGCGGAGCCGAGGCTCGCGGTCGTCGGAGTCGCCGAAGTCGCCGCAGGCGCTCAGACATAGCTGTCGACCTCCGCCTGTAATCTCTCGTCTGCCTCGGCCAGCGCCTCGCGGCACGCAGATACGGAATGAGCGTCGGCGTCGAAGCGTGCGCCCGCCTCGTCGAGTTGGGTTTCGACCGCCGACGCTGCGGGTCCGCCGAGGGAGTCGCGGCTGGCGACGCTCTCGTCGGGGTCCAGCAGCGATTCGACGGTCTCGCGGTTCACGCGCGACCAGAGGGACTCACCTAATACCGCTTCTGCGGCCGCGTCAAGTTTTGCAGCAGTAGTTGCCGCGTCGTCCGTATCGCCGATATCTTCCGCGGCGGCGGCGACGATTTCGTGGGCCGTACGGAACGGCATCCCCGTCATCGCCAACGCGTCGGCGACGCCCGTCGCCGTCGAGAAGCCGTCGCCGGCGTCCGCCGCCAGTTCCTCGGAGTTCCACGTCGCGGTGGCGACTGCGCCCGCCGCCACGTCCGTCGCGTTGACGACGGCGTCGACGGCGCGGAACGCGTGTGGATGCGCCAGTTGCAGGTCACGGTTGTACGCGCGGGGGAGACCCTTGAGGTTGGTCAAGAGGCCGGTGAGGCCGCCGACGGCGTCGCCCGCGGTTCCCCGGACGAGTTCGAGCGTGTCGGGGTTCTTCTTCTGCGGCATAATCGAGGAAGTCGAGGAGTAGTCGTCCGAGAGGTCGACGTACCCCTTGTTGGCGAAGATGATGAGGTCTTCTGCGAGTCCCGAAATGGTCGTCGCGTGCGTCGCTAACGCGGCGAGCGTCTCCGCGAGGAAATCCCGAGAGGACGACGCGTCCATCGAGTTCCCCAAGAGGGAGTCGAAGCCGAGCAGGTCGGCGGTGCGCTCGCGGTCGATGTCGAACGGCGTGCCCGCGAAGGCTGCGCCTCCCAAGGGAGAGTGGTTGATGCGGCCGTAGGCGTCCAAGAGGCGGGCGGTGTCGCGGGCGACCGCCGCCTCGTACGACAGCAGGAAGTGCGCGACGGTGATGGGTTGGGCGGGTTGCAGATGCGTGTAGCCCGGCATCACCGTCTCGGTGTGCTCGGCGGCGGTTTCGCGGAGCGCCTCGCGCAGTGCGAGTGTCCCCTCGATAGCGTCGAGGACGTCCTCACGGAGGCGGTAGCGGATACAGGTCGCCACCTCGTCGTTGCGACTGCGGGCGGTGTGCATCTTTCCACCACGTTCGCCGACGCGTCCGATAACCGCGGCCTCGATGGCCTCGTGGACGTCCTCGCCGCCGGAGAGTTCGGCGTGTCCCGCCTCTTCGACTGATTCGAGGGCGACGAGGATGTCGGCGGCGTCGCCGTCGCTTATGATTCCTTGCTCGGCAAGCATCACGACGTGTGCGCGGTCGACGGCGAGGTCGGCGTCGAAAATCCGTTTGTCGGCCGCGAGGCTGGAGAGGAAGTCGCGGGCGGGGCCGCCGCTGAACCGGTCGCGGCGGATGACGTCGCCTGCGGACTCCTCGGTCATGGGTTACTCGTCCTCTTCTTCGCCGCCATCGGCGGCGAGTTCGGGTTTTTCGACGTTGTTCGCCACTTCGTTGGCGAGGCGCGACTGGAAGCCGTGGTACTTGGCGACGCCCGTCGCGTCGGCCTGTTCGATGCCGTCGACCGTCTCGGTGTTGAACGAGGCGGCCGACTCGGAGTAGACGGCGTATTCGCTCTCGCGGGCGACGGGGCGGGCTTGGCCGCCTTGGAGTTTGACCGTCACCGTACCAGTGACAGTCTCTTGGCTGTCGTCGATGTAGGCGTTCAGCGAGTCCATCAGCGGGGCATCGACGAGGCCTTCGTAGCCCTTCTGGGCCCACTCGTTGTCGATTGTCGTCTTGAAGTCGCGCTCCTCTTTGGTGAGGACGAGTCCTTCGAGCGCCTCGTGGGCGGTGAGAAGCACGGTTGCCGCGGGGTGTTCGTAGTTCTCGCGGACTTTGAGGCCGAGCATGCGGTCTTCCATCATGTCGGTGCGACCGACGCCGTACGCGCCCGCGAGCTCGTTGAGCTGTTCGATGAGCGCCAGCGGTTCCATTTCTTGTCCATTTACGGCGACCGGATAGCCCTCCTCGAACTCGATTTCGACGAGTTCCGTCTCGCTACCGGGTGCGTCGGTCCACTCGTAGATGTTCTCCGGGGGAACGTAGTTGGGGTTTTCAAGGTTGCCGCCCTCGATGGAGCGACTCCAGAGGTTGGTGTCGATGGACCAGACACCTTCGTTGCCGCCCTCGACGGGCAGTTCCTTCTCAGCGGCGTACTCCATCTCCCACTCGCGGGTGAGGCCGAGTTCGCGCACGGGGGCGATGACTTCGAGGTCGGAGGCGCGCCAGACCGCCTCGAAGCGCAGTTGGTCGTTACCTTTGCCCGTGCAACCGTGGGCGATGCCCTCGCAGTCGTGTTCTTTCGCCACGTCGAGGATGGCTTCGGCGATGACCGGGCGTGCGAGCGCCGTTCCGAGCGGGTAGCCTTGGTACTCCGCGTTCGCGCGGACGGAGTCGAGGCACTGGTCGGCGAACTCGGCTCGCGCGTCGACGACGTAGTGTTCGAGGTCCAACGCTTCGGCCGTCTCTTCGGCCTCGTCGAACTCTTCCTCGGGTTGTCCGACGTCGACCGTGACGCCGATTACTTCGTCGTACCCGTACTCCTCTTCGAGGAGCGGGACGCAGACTGTCGTGTCGAGTCCGCCGCTAAACGCGAGTGCCACGCGTGTCATTACACCATCGTCGGAGAGTCAGGGTATTAAATTCTGCGTTTCTATATTTGGAATAAATACGGATACTGGAGGCTACGCGGCCGAAAAGGGTAAAATCTGCACTTGGCAGTTGGAGCAAGTGCGACGACGATGGGGTGAGATAGAGTAGGGCCTAGAGGCCCGGTCGCGGCGCTCGCACGGCTCGGACAGGGGCGACCGGTCCGGCGCAGCGAGTGCGCGTCATTACTGGATTCGTAATATGGGGACGCTATTAAACGCTTTCGGGGCGGCAAGCGTTGCTGTTCGAATTCGGGGGTCGTGACGGGCGAAGCACGGTGGAAAGACCACAAGACACTCACTTTGGGTCGAAGCGTGTTGCCGGGCGCACCGAGACGACGCACCGCCACCGCCCGCCTCGGACCTCCCAAGCCTCGGACCTCCCCAGCCTCGGTGGCGACACACGAGTCGCCACCTCCCTCGCGCATCTGTCGGGCGAACGGAGCCGCCCTCCGGCGCGCGCCGGAGCGCCGGTTTATCCGCGCGAGAGACGCGTGAGGTCTTCGGGAGCGAAGCGACCGAAGGCTCGAAGCGGCTATGCCGCTCCGGTGGACGACTAAGCGAGCGTCGTGACGCGAGCGAAGGAGTCGGTTGGGGAGGGTGAGGCATCTCGCCGTGTCCGGCAGCCGTAGTCGACTCCGTCGAAGGCGCATCTCTCAGTGTTAGCCAGAACACGATTCGGACGACGGGGGAAGACTGAAAAAGGAAATTCGACGACTCGATACTACAGATTACGGACGCTCGGGTACACCGCGCCGAGGACGAGGCCGTAGACGACGTGGCCGACGAGGCTCATCAGGTTGAAGTTCGGCAGCGGCGGCACCTCGGGGAAGCCGACGGCTCCGAGCCAGATGGGCATCACGAACGCCGCGAGCACGACCCAGAGCACGACGCCGTAGGCGACACCTGCGGCCGCGCTCCGACCCGTCGACTCGCCGACGTTCGCAACGCCGGCGACTGCGGCGAAGACGACGCCGAGGACCGCGCTGTTGACCATGTGAACGACCCAGCCCGCGAACCCCCCCGAGAGGCCCCACAGCGCCGGAATCGCCATCTCGATGACGGGCGTCATCATCACCGAAAGCAGCAGACCCATCGCGGCACCGCCGACGAGTCCGGCGACGACGCCGCCTCTCCACGAGTCTTGTTCGGTTACCGGTGCGGTTGCAGTGGGTGTCTCAGTTCGTGTCGACATTGCGAGAGAATATTTGGTATGAGTTGACATAGCAACGCGCCGGCGATGCGCCGCGCTCGCACCGGGGAGGTAGTTTCATATACGAGATGACAGCGAACGGTCACGCCTGTCCGAGCCTTTTAACCCGGTGACGCGCAAGCGAGGAGTAGTGGCTGAGACGAACGGACACATGCGGTTCTTCCCGTACGAGGAGCCCTACCCCAACCAGCGAGCGGCGATGGACGGCATCGCCAACGCGTTCGCACGCGAGCAGGACGTGCTCATCGAGGGCGCACCCGGCACTGGCAAGACGCTCTCGGCGCTCGTCCCCGCACTGGAGTTCGCCCGCGAAAACGACAAAACCGTCGTCATCACGACGAACGTCCACCAGCAGATGCGCCAGTTCGTCGAGGATGCCCGCGCCATCACGCGCACCGAACCGATTCGCGCCGTGGTGTTCCGCGGGAAGGCGTCGATGTGTCACATCGACGTGGGCTACGAGGAGTGTCAGAGCCTCCGCGACACGACGCGCTCTGTCGTCGAAAAGGAGGAGGACAAACAGCAACTCGAACGCCGCCAAGAGCAGTTACTGGAGCAGAGCCGCGACGGCGACTCGGGTGCCGCAGAAGCCCGCAGCGCCGTCATGGACGAACTCGACCAGATAGGCGACGAACTCGACGACCTCCGCGAGACGAACGTCTGCGAGCACTACTACAACAACCTGATGCAGGACACCACGGAGTTCTTCTCGTGGCTGTTCGACGACGTTCGCACGCCCGACGACGTCTACGAGTACGCCGACGAACACCACCTCTGTGGCTACGAGTTGCTGAAGGAGGGAATGGAGGGCGTCGACCTCGTCGTCTGCAACTACCACCACCTGCTCGACCCGATGATTCGCGAGCAGTTTTTCCGGTGGTTGGACCGCGACCCCAGCGACGTCATCACGGTGTTCGACGAGGCGCACAACATCGAAGGCGCGGCACGCGACCACGCCAGTCGAACGCTCACCGAGAACACCATCGAGAGCGCACTGCACGAACTGGAGGAGGCCGACGACTCCCGGAGCGAACCCGCGGCGAACGTGCTCGAAGCGTTCGTGGAAGCGCTCCGACGAACCTACGACGACAGCTTCGGGTTCGGCGAACGCGAGCAAGTCGGCGAGAACTGGTCGGACATCGGCATCGCCAACCCTGACCGCCGCGACGACCTGACGCTCGAATTCCTCCAGAACTACGAGGGTCGCGGCATCGACGTGGAGGTCGAACTCGCGCTCCAGTTGGGCAAATCGCTCGACGAGCAGTACGAACAGGCGTACAAAGACGGCGAGACGACCAGCCGAAAGGAGTGTCAGACGCTGCAGGCGGCGGCGTTTCTCTCCTCGTGGATGGAAGACGGCACGAAACTCGGCCAACATCCGATGGTGTCGGTCCGTCGCGACGGCGGTACTGAGGAAATCTACGGCCGTGCCGAACTCTATACCTGCATCCCCCGGCAGGTGACCGAGACGCTGTTCGAGGAGGTCCACGCGAGCGTCCTCATGAGCGCGACGCTCCGCCCCTTCGACGTCACCGAAGACGTTCTCGGCATCGAAGACGCCGTCACGCTCGCCTACGGAATGGAGTATCCCGAGGAGAACAGACGTACGTTTGCGGTGCAGACGCCGGCGCTGTTCGCCAAGGAGCGAAACGACGAGTCGACGCAGGAGACCATCGCGGGCGTCCTCTCGGACGCGATTCGGTTTACGCCGGGCAACACGCTCGTCTTCTTCCCCTCCTACGCCGAGGCCCAGCGGTATCACGAGATGCTCGGCGGCGGTGGCGGTCTGACCGGCGCGTCGCTCGGTTCGCTGATGCTCGACGAGGCGGGCACACGAACCGAGGACCTCCGCCAGCGGTTCGTCTCGAACGGGAACGCGACGCTGTTCACTTCTCTGTGGGGAACGCTCGCCGAAGGGGTGAGCTTCGACGGCGACGACGCGCGAACAGTGCTCGTCGTCGGCGTCCCCTACCCGCACCTCTCCGAGCGGATGGAGGCGGTGCAGGATGCGTACGACCGGGCGTACGCCGACAGAGGCCGCGACCCCGGGTGGCGCTACGCCGTCGAAATTCCGACGATTCGTAAGACCAGACAGGCGCTCGGACGCGTCATCCGCTCGCCGGAGGACTTCGGCGTCCGTGCGCTGGTGGACAAACGCTACACGTCGGCGAGCGACACGATGGGCAAATACGGTGTCCGCGACACGTTCCCGCCCGAGGAGCGCGCGGAACTCATCGACGTCGGTCCCGAGAAGTTGAAGTTCGCCATGCTGAACTTCTACGCCGGTCACGACGCCTACGACGGCGAACCGCCGAGCCCCTGATTGCCCGATGCTCTCGAAGCCCTAACTCACCGATTCCGACCACGAGAGGGCGTCAGAAGCGCGTTCGGGCGAACGCTTATCCGCACTCCATCCTAAGCCGGGATATGCGAGCGCGACCCCCGGGTCCCCGCGGTGTGCCGCTGTTCGGCAACAGCCAGCAGTACGCGAAAGACCCCTTCAGCTTTCTAACCGCCTGCGCCGACGCCTACGGCGACGTGGTCCACTTCGACCTCGGCCCGCTGGAGACGTATATGCTCACCAACCCCGACGACATCGAGACGGTACTGGTGAGCGAGGCCGAGAAGTACCGAAAACCACGCTTTCAGGACGACGCCATCGGCGACCTGCTCGGAGAGGGACTGTTGATGAGCGAGGGCGAGACGTGGCGCGAGCAGCGCGAGTTGGCGCAACCGGCGTTCAACATGCAGCGCATCGCCTCGCTCGACGAGACGATGACCGACTACACCGAGGCGATGCTCGACGACTGGCACGACGGCGAGACGCTGAACGTCCAGATTGAGATGGCGCGCTTGACGGTGAAAATCATCGTCGAGGCGATGTTCGGCTCCTCGGCTGGCGACGAACGCGTCCAGCGCGTTCAAGAACACCTCGAACCGCTCGGTGCTCGCTTCGAACCGGACCCACGGAGGTTTCTGATTCCCGACTGGGCACCGACGCGCGAGAACCGCGAGTACCACGAGGCCATCTCGGTGCTCGAAGACATCATCGACGACATCGTTTCCGACCGCCGCGGTACCGAGAGCGACCCCGAGCGGATGGACCTCCTCTCGATTCTCATGCGCGCGCAGGCGCGCGGCGAACAGACGGACAAGCAACTGCGCGACGAGATGATGACGATGTTGCTCGCGGGCCACGACACCACCGCGCTGACGCTCACGTACGCGTGGTTCATGCTCTCGCAGCATCCCGAGGTAGAAGAGAAAGTCCACGCCGAACTCGACGAGGTGCTCGGCGGTGACGCACCCACAGCGCGAGACACCCGGAAGATGCGGTACACCGACCAAGTGTTACAGGAGACGATGCGCCTCTACCCGCCGGTGTACACGCTGTTCCGCGAACCGCTCGTCGACGTGAAACTCGGCGGCTATCGGGTGCCGGAGGGTGCGGCGGTGATGCTCCCGCAGTGGGCCGTCCACCGCTCGTCGCGGTACTACGACAACCCGCTGGAGTTCGACCCGGACCGCTGGACGCCCGCCGAGCGCTCGAAACGGCCTCGGCTCTCGTACTTCCCGTTCGGGGCCGGTCCGCGCCACTGCATCGGCAAGCAGTTCTCGATGTTGGAGGCGAAGCTCATTCTGGGGACCGTCGCGCAAAAGTACTCGCTCGACTACGTCGGCGAGGACGACTCGCTGACGCTGCGGGGGTCGCTGACGATGCATCCGCGGAATCCGATGGAGATGCAGTTGCACTCAAGATAGGTCCTTACCGCGAGTGTAGAGAGTCTCGGCCCGAAAGCCGCTTTCCGCGAAAGTGGTAGAGTGATTTGAATCCAAAGAACAGCACAAACCCAAGGAACAGCAGTGCTATCCAGTTGGGAGCAAAATCACCCAGAATATTAGACTGAAGAAATTCGGATGACGAGAACATCTGTACAGCCACAATCTGTAACAAGAAACCAACTGCCAGCATGACGAACCCAACAGTATTCGAAACCATATTTTGAGCTTCCAACCGGTTCATTGCCTCTCTTGGCAGTCCATCGACGGCAGTAGCCATTACGTATCTTCCCTTCAGTGACGGAAAGACGAAAAACAAAGCAGCCCAAACATCAATGAAGAGACCGTATACTTGTGGGTTTAGGTGTATTAGATAGTCGACTGCGCTAAGGAGGATAACGACGACCACCAGACTGTAGCATCCTGGCACTGCCAAATCATAGAACTCTTCTGCCAGTGCTTCAGCCGACTGTTCGACGGAGTCATTGTCGGGGTGATATTCTTCTCTCCACTCTGTGTTGTCGAGATGGGGGATGAGTTTGTCCTGTATAATCTGAAGTAAGTCTTCTCTTGACCTCAGCCTGAGATACGTATCGTCCATTTTCATGGCCGGTTTTCTGAAGTCGGTGGTAATAGATTATCCGGATATCTAACATCAACCCCGAAGCGGAATCGACCCGGCGACTTCTCTGTACTCGGCGCTCCAGATATCGAGTTCGGTGACGGTCCACCTCACCGGGTCGAACTCGACGTCTCGGAGTGCCTCTACTGCGGACGGCGACCCGCCGCGAGCGAGCGTCACGTGCGGAACGTAGTCGTCGCCTTCGAGTCCCTCGATTGCGCCGAACCGGTCGACGAGTCGGTCGTGAAGCGCGAACAGTCCGGGACTGTCGACGGTGAGGTAGACGACGGGACCGTCGCCGCGAGTCGGTCGCTCGAACGTGTCGATTCCCGTGATACGGGCCTCGAACGCCGGTTCATTCGCCAGCGGTGTTCGGAGCGTCTCGCGGAGGCGGTCGTACGACTGGTTCTCGAATCGCTTGACGACGAGTGTGTGGCGGTCACGTATCGTGTCGAACGCGGTCAACTGTGGATAGAGGTCGGTCGTCAGCCGCTCGACGGCCCCCGGAACCGGGACGTTGAGACTGTAGCTCACGTCAGGCCCACCCCGACGCCGAGAGCGAGACGTGCCAGTCGGCAGTAGCGTCGGAGTCGGAGACCGACTCGCCGGCGACACAGAGTCCGTTCACCGACTGAATACCGTCGAAGCGGCCACGCCACCCCAATCGGTAGCTGTCGTGGTCGTCTTCTCCGTCTGCGTTACTGCCGTCGTCTCCGCTACTCACAGCGTCGTCTCCGCCGGAGACGCGGGGTCGAACTCGGCCTTCGTGGAGCGGGAAGTCGACGTCGAACACGTCGCCGCCGCCAGTCTCGCCGGGCGTCGCCACGGACACCGCCTGCGGACCGCTTACCCGCGTCGACGGCGCGGAGTCGAACAGGTCGGCGCTGGAGTCGAAGTCGAGACCGACCTCGAAACTCGACAGCGTCACCGCAAGCGAGCGGTCGAGCGTGTCGACCCACACCGAGTCGGCGAGCGGTTTCGCCGCACACCAGAGCCAGTAGGCGACGTGACGGCGACCCTCGGTGTCGAACCGTCGAAGTCCGTAGCGGGCGACGGCGGCGTCGGCGACGGCGTACTCCTCACCGTCGGACGTGGCCCGAAGCGAGAGGCGTGTCGCGCGCTCGAAGTCGGCTTCGGTCGGCGCGGGAGCGGCCCCAGTTCCCCAGACGCCGCTCTCGCCGTATCGACGGCCCATCCGCGAGACGTAGCCGTCGAAAGTGGTTTCGTCGAGTCGTTTCGTGTCGGCCGAAAGCGACGTCGACTCGCTCGCGTTAGCGACGAAAACGGGTGGCGCACGACCGAGACAACCAGTCGCCGCCCCGCCGAGTGCACCGAATGCTCCCACCGCGCCGAGGCGGCGGAGAACCGTCCGCCGCGAACTGGGGGAGTCTCTCATCGGCACCGACTACGTGCGGGAGCACATAAGTTCGACAGGTGCGGCGAGGCGGGGTCCGGAGGTGTGGCGAGTGTCGACGCACACGTTGCAGTGGAAGCGAAGGGGTCCGGCGAGGCGGTGAATCACGAGTGACACTTATCTTCGGTCGGTCGCTAGCCACTGTATGGCAAGCCTCTTCCGCGAAGTCGGGCGCGCGACAGCGGGGGGCGTCCCCAAGCAACTGTGGACAGTCCTCTTTCTCGTCGTCGCCGCGTCGCTGGCACTGACGTTCGTCCCCATCACCCCGGCGACCATCGTCGGCCTCCTGGTGCTGGCGCTGGCCGTCGCAACGCTGGTCAGCGCCGTCGAAATCGTCAACGCGTACGAGAAACGCGCGCTGACGGTGTTCGGCGAGTACCGTAAACTGCTCGAACCCGGCCTCAACATCGTCCCGCCGTTCGTCTCGCAAGCACACCGCTTCGACATGCGCACCCAGACGCTGGACGTCCCGCGACAGGAAGCGATCACCGAGGACAACTCTCCCGTGACCGCCGACGCCGTCGTCTACATCCGCGTGATGGACGCCAAGAAAGCCTTCTTGGAGGTCGAAGACTACGTGACGGCCACCTCGAATCTCGCACAGACGACGCTCCGCGCGGTGCTGGGCGACATGCAACTCGACGAGACGCTGTCGCGGCGCGCCGAAATCAACGCGAGAATCAGAGAGGAACTCGACGAACCCACCGACGAGTGGGGAATCCGCGTCGAATCGGTCGAGGTCCGCGAGGTGAAACCCAGCAGAGACGTCGAATCCGCGATGGAGCAGCAGACCTCCGCCGAGCGTCGCCGTCGCGCGATGATTCTCGAAGCCCAAGGTGAGCGCCGGAGCGCCGTCGAACGCGCCGAGGGTGAGAAACAGTCGAACATCATCCGCGCACAGGGTGAAAAGCAGGCCCAGATTCTCGAAGCCCAAGGTGACGCCGTCTCGACGGTGTTGCGGGCGCGGTCGGCCGAATCGATGGGCGAACGCGCCATCATCGATAAAGGAATGGAGACGCTCGGTAAAATCGGCTCCAGCGAGTCGACGACGTTCATCCTTCCCCAGGAACTCACCTCGCTCGTCGGTCGCTACGGCAAGCAGTTGTCGGGAAGCGACGTGAGCGAGTCGGTCCCGCAACTCGACTCGCAGTCGTTCGACGAGGAGACCCGCGAGATGCTCGGCCTCGACGACGTCGAAGAGATTCTCGACGGCATCGACAACGGTGACCGAGAACAGATAGTCGACGTCGTACCCGAAGAAGCCGAACTCGAAACCGAGCGGAACTGAGACGCGACCTCCGGGGTGCCACCATCTCTAACTGTGCTGCCGCCGAGTTTTGACGGGATGAACGACAGCGACGGCGACGGAGAGAGTGTGATGCCGGAGGGCGAAGAACCGTTCGAGGCCGACCACGAACGAATCGCCGTCGATTTCGACAAAACGCTGACGAAAGGCGGGGAGTCGTACATCACGAGCGAGGCCGAGGAACCCGACGAGGAGATGGTCGAGTGGGTGAACTACCAGTACCGTCAGGGCCACACTATCATCATCTGGACCGCGCGGCCGTGGGAGGCCGCCCAAGAGACGGTCGCTCGTCTCACTGAGTGGGGCGTCGACTGGCACGGCATCCGGATGGAGAAAGGCCACGCCGACCTGTACGTCGACGACCACGCGACGCCACCGAAGGAAGAACTCGTGGACGAGGGGTTCGACGGCGACGGCGAGGTAGACGACGGCGAAGGACTCGTCGACAAGAGCAAAGACGGCGACGCCGACGAGGCGGGCGGAGGTAACGCGAACGCCGAATAACGGGAAGCGACACCCCCAACATAGGGGTGTTCGAGAACCTCTCGTACCGCTCGACGCGGACAACGGCTTTCGGTGGCGGTGTGGTACTGAACGACATGGAGATACGACCGGCGAAGACGAACGATATCGAGGCGATTCGACGCGTCGCCCGGCAGTCATGGGCGGCGACGTACGACGACATCCTCGGCAGCGAGACGGTCGAAGAGACCGTCTCGGAGTGGTACTCCGACGAGACGCTCTCGGACGCACTCGACAGACCCGGAACGGCGTTTCTCGTCGCCGAAATAGGCGATGGCAGTGTCGACGATGGCGGCAAACTGATTGGCTTCTGTCACGGCGTCGTCGAAGCCGAACAGGGCGACGTCGTCCGTCTCTACGTCGACCCCGACCACTGGCGCGAGGGCGTCGGGTCGGCGCTCTACGACCGCCTTCGCTCGGACCTCGAAGATTTCAACATGAAGCGTGTCGAGGCTATCGTTCTCGCGGACAACGAGATGGGCAACGAGTTCTACCGACACCTCGGCTTCGAGCACACTGGTGAGGGAGAGGTGACGATGGGCGGCGAAAGCTACAGAGAGAACGTCTACACCAAGGAGTTAGCGCAGGGCTGAAGCGTCGAGAGCGGGTGAGAGAGGTGAAAGTAGATGAGAAAAGCGCCCGCCGTATCGGTCCTGTGCGGGCTTTAGAACCCGCCGAACGCCATCAGGAACAGCGCGACGGAGATGACGGCGAACAGGCCACCGACGAACGTCTTGATGGTCTCGGTCTCCAGTGCGGCGGAGACGTACGGCGCGATTTGGCCGCCGGTGACCGTCGCCGGAACGGTGAAGACGACCATGTTCCACGGCGTCGTCGCCAGGTTCATCCCGTGGCCGCCGACGAGGCCGCCGCCGAACACGTGGACGAGCGACGCGATGACCGCAGTGACCGCGACGACGATGTGGTTCGTGCCGATGGCGACGCGGACCGGGACTTTGGTTTTCAGCATCGAGATGATACCGAGTTCACCGATGCCGAAGCCGGCAAGTCCCTGGAACACGCCGCCGATGCTGTAGTTGCCGAACCGACGCAGGTAGCCGCCACGGTCGTATCGGTAGTCGTCGCCCTCGCGGTCGACGCGCGTCACGCTTCCGTCGTCGGCGGTGTGGACGCCCGCCGGACCGAGTTTGCCGTGGTCGTTCGGCAGGTCGACGTTTGTCCCGCCGTCGGTGGCCGCAGTCGCGCCGGAGTCGTCGCTCGACCCGCCGCCGTGGTCCAAGTCGGCTTTGAACAGCATGTACGACGCCGCCAAGAGCGCAATCCCGAGCAGTGCGTGAAACACCACTTCCGGGATGACGAACGACAGCAGCGCCCCGCCGACGACGAACGGGAGGCCGCCGGCGACGAGCGTCAGCGCCAGTTTCCGGTCGACCAGTCCGTACTGGACGAACGCGACCGACGAACTCGACAGGCCGAACGCTTCGCTGATGAGGCCGATTTTCACCAGCGTCTCGGGTTCGAGTGGCTGGGCGAACAACGGGAAGATGAAGATGAGAAACGGCACGAAGATGGCCGACCCGCTGATACCGACCGTGTTGACGATGGTCGCCCCTGCGAGGAACGCCGGGAACAGCCACCAGTACTCCACCCAGTAGTCGAGGCCGGCGTCGGCAGGCGTCGGCGCGATTGTCAGCACCGCAGCCACGAACAGGACGGGCGCGGCGAAGACGAACCAGTGCTGGTTACGCAGAAAGCCCTCCTGCAACTGATGTCGCGTCGAGGGTGTTCCGTCGGGCATCTAAACGATACCCTCCTGAGAGACTGGCTGTCCGTGGTTCCGAACCGTGCGTACCGCATCCGATTGGGTAGGCATCGCTACGTGTGACGTAGCCCGGTCAAGAATCATCGTGGAACTCAGTTGGTGAAGGTCGTCAAAAAGGTTTGTGGCCTGAAATAAACACGATAGAAGACCGTGATGAATTCTACACAATACTCGATATTCGACTGACTTTCGCCGTGATTGTCTACTTCTGTGTGTTGGCTGAGTCGAGTGTTGGCTCGCGTTCCATCTGTGAGTGTACTCCCGGCCGAGGGTGCTGCGTGAGTTCGGTGTCGGTGTTCTCGATGAGGCCGTCGAGTCGTCGCTCGAACTCCTCACGAGAGATGTCGCCGGCGGCGTACCGCTGTTTGAGCGTCTCCGTCGCGTCGTCGTCCTCGGTGGCCGTCGTCCTCGTGAGACCGGAGTCGGGGGCGAGCAGGGCGGCGGTTCCGAACGCCGGAAGCGTGAGTGCGAGTATCGAAAACAGAAACATGAACCAATAGTAGACGGCGCCGGTTTTGACGCCGGAGGCGACGGCGAACAGCGCCCACACCGCGAGCACACCCCCGATAGCGGCGACACCGCCGACGACTCGTCGCCACCGACGAGTGTCCGGGGTGTATCTGGCGAGCAACTGGAGCGCGGTGGAGGCGTCAGACGGCGGGTTCATCTCGTCATAGCAGTCTGACAGGAACTACAAACCGTTTTCGATGCCGTAGAAACCCGAGACGGTTCAGAACTCGGGGTCGATTTCGGGGGCGACGCCGTCGTCGGGGTTGTCGAGGTCGAACGTTCGGCGGAGTTCCTGAATCCGGTCGCGGATGTCCGCGGCGAGTTCGAATTCGAGGTTGCTCGCGGCCTCGTCCATCCGCTCTTCGAGCAGTTCGACCTTCCGAGCGGCGTCGTCAGCGTCTTCGACGTCGTCGACCGACGTGTCGGAGGTGTCGGTGTCGCTGCCGGGCAGACTGGTCTCGCCGACTTCTTTCTGGATGGTCTCGGGCGTGTAGCCGTGTTCCTCGTTGAACTCGGTCTGAATCTCGCGGCGGCGCTGGGTCTCTTCGATGGCGGCTTCCATCGAGTTCGTCATCTCGTCGGCGTAGAGGACGACTTCGCCGTTGACGTTGCGGGCGGCGCGGCCCATCGTCTGGACGAGCGTCGTCTCCGAGCGTAAGAACCCTTCTTGGTCGGCGTCGAGGATGGCGACCAACGACACTTCGGGGATGTCCAGTCCTTCGCGCAGGAGGTTGATACCGACGAGCACGTCGATGTTTCCGAGTCGCAGGTCGCGGATGAGTTCGTGGCGTTCGAGCGTGTCGGTCTCGTCGTGCATGTACGCGACTTCGACGCCCGCTTCCTCCAGATACTCGGTGAGGTCCTCGGCCATCCGCTTCGTGAGCGTCGTCACGAGTACCCGCTCGTCGCGTTCGATGCGGGCGTCGATGCGGTCCATCAGGTCGTCCACTTGCCCTGTCGCGTCCGAGAGTTCGACTTTCGGGTCGACGAGGTGAGTCGGGCGGACGATCTGTTCGACGATTTGCTCCGACTGCTCGCGTTCGTAATCGCTCGGTGTCGCCGAGACGAAGAGCAGGTTGGAGGTCTTCTCCTCGAACTCCTCGAACGTCAGCGGGCGGTTGTCGTAGGCGGTGGGAAGGCGGAAGCCGTTGCCGACGAGCGAGTCCTTTCTGGATTTGTCGCCGGCGAACTGGCCCTTGATTTGGGGCAGTGTGACGTGGCTCTCGTCGACGACGCAGAGGAAGTCGTCGGGGAAGTAGTCGAGAAGCGTGTACGGCGCTTCGCCCGACTCGCGGTCGGACATATGCACCGAGTAGTTCTCGATGCCCGAGCAGTAGCCCGTTTCTCTGAGCATTTCGAGGTCGAACGTCGTTCGTTCCTCGATGCGCTGGGCGGCGACCAAATCCCCGTTGCGTTCGAAGTACCGCACGCGTTGGTCCATCAGTTCCTCTATCTCCTCGGTGGCGCGTTCGAGACGCCCTTCGGGGATGGAGTAGTGCTCCGCCGGGTGGAACAGCACGGCGGGTTCTTGGGAGACGACTTCGCCCTGCAGGGTGTCTATTTTCATCATCCGGTCGACTTCGTCGCCCCAGAACTCGACGCGGACGGCGTAGCGGCCGTACATCGGGAACACCTCGACGGTGTCGCCACGCACGCGGAAGGTGCCCTGTGAGAAGTCGACGTCGTTTCGCTCGTAGTTGAGGTCGACGAGTCGCTTCAACAACTCGTCGCGGTCTATCTCTTCGCCGACTTCCAACTCCAGCGCCATGTCCTTGTAGTTGTGCGGGTCACCGAGGCCGTAAATAGCCGAAACGGAGGCGACGACGATGACGTCGTCGCGGGTGAGAAGCGACCGCGTCGCCGAGTGGCGGAGGCGGTCGATTTCCTCGTTGATGGACATGTCCTTGTCGATGTACGTGTCGGTCTGTTCGAGATACGCCTCGGGTTGGTAGTAGTCGTAGTAGGAGACGAAGTACTCGACGGCGTTCTCTGGAAAGAGATTGCGAAACTCCTCGTACAACTGGGCGGCGAGCGTCTTGTTGTGTGCGAGGACGAGCGTCGGTTTCTGAATCTCCTCGATGGTCCACGAGACGGTGTTGGTTTTCCCGCTGCCGGTCACCCCGAGCAGCGTCTGTTTCTGCATCCCCTCGGCGTAGCCGGACGCCAACTGTTCGATGGCCTCCGGTTGGTCGCCTGCGGGGTCGAACGGCGCGTCGACGCGGAACCGACGGTCTGCCTCCGGCCGGTCGGGCGACAGCGGTCCGGAGTCGGTGTCACTCATCGACCGTGGTACGTGACGGAGCTACTTTACCGACACGGCGGGCGCTCGTTTCGGGCCTCTGAGTCTGTCTAAAAAGGCGTCGGCTAGAAGAGGTGGTCGGCCATCGTCGTCGACCAGACGGTTCCGTCGGTGAGCATCTCGCCGCCACAGCGCCACGAGTCGGCGTTGCCCGCGTCGCCGTCGACGTAGGGGTACGCGACGAGCGCCGCCGGCGAGGTCAGCACCGACAGCGGGTAGTCGCTGTCGCGGACGAATCCGGCCGCACGCATGGCGGCCTCGGGGAACGCCGTCCCGAACGCCGTTAGGAGGTTCGCGTCGGCGTGTTGCTCGGCGACAGCGACGAGGAGGGTCCGGAGCGCGGCATCGTCGGATGAGAGCGTCGAGTCGCCCGACAGCGTCGAGTCGTCCACCTCGGCGGACGAGGACGAACTCGTGTCGGCCGGGAGCACGTCGACGAGACTGACGCGTCCCTGCTCCTCGGTGCGGTCGGCGACGACGACGGCGGCGACCGGTTCGCCGTCACGAGCGGCGACGTACGTCCGGTACGTCTCGTCGTCGTCGAAGCGCCAGCCGTAGAACTCGGCGTCGCGGACGACGCGAGCGGCCTCGGTGTCTACTCGCTCGGCCAGCGCCCCGAGTCGCTCGGCGGGAACGCCGTCGACGCGGGAGACGGTCACGTCGTGGTCGACAGCGGCCCGTCGACGTTTCGCGCCGAGGTAGCCACGGGTGACGACGCCGCCGAGTCGACCGAGTGTGCCGGCGACCGGTCCTCGCTGCGCCGCGAGCGCCGCGGGGTTCTGGATGCGGTAGTACGTCGGCACCTCGCCGACGACGCGGAAACCCGAATCCAGCACGTCACCGAGGGCGTCGCCGCCGAGGAAGTCGAAGGCGAAGGCGGCCGACGAGTCGGCGTACCGCTCCTCGGCGGCCGTCGAAAGCTGCTCCGAGAGGTCGGTCTCCTCGCAGTCAGGGTGGACGACACAGTCGATAGCGTGGAGTGCCGTCACGACATCGGTGCCGACGCGAACGCGGACGGCAGTCGATAGGTGTGCGCCGACGAGTTCGTCGCCGTCTTCGGCGACGTGTATCGGAACCCCGTCGGAGGTGAACGGGTTGTCGACGAACAGTCGGTCGAACCACGCCGAATCCATCGGGTCGCCGGTCGCCGCCTCGTACAGCGAGTGGACTGCATCTCGGTCGGTCGAGTCGTACGGGCGGAAGACGGGCGTAGAGGTGTCGGTGGAGTCGACTGCCGCGGAAGCGGCGTCTGTGGGGTCGCCGCCGTCGGGGGCGGGTGCGGGCGCGGAGCCCTCCGACGACGGGGCGATGTCGGACGACTGAGGGTCGTCGCCTGTGGTGTCGGCGGTCGAACCCGAGTCGGGACGAGCCTCGCCATTGCGACGCTCGTTGGTCGATACGGTCATCACTCCGAGTTCCGAGAGAAACAGCATTGTTACTCACACCATACTCGGGCGTAAGTGGGTCCAAACACGGCGAGACGAGAGACGAGTCGCCGCAGGTGAGCCGTCGGTCAGTGAGTCGTCGAGGCAAGCGAGCCGTCCGAAGCGTTTTGCGCCGGTGTGTGCTACAGTTCGACATGGACCGAACGCCACTGCAGGACGCGAGCGACGAACTTCGCCGAGCAAGCGAACAGGCCAACGGGGAACTCCGAGAGCGATTGCAGAACCAGTCCGACCAGTTAGCCAGCCTCGCAGACCGGTCACGCGGGCCGGACCACGGCCGCCTCGACAGACATCTGAACGCGCTCCGAGAACTCGAAGCGCAACTCGACGGCGAGGCGAAAACGCACGTCGAGAACGCAAGCGAAGCCATCACAGAGTACCGTTCCGGCGTCGCGGGCGTGTGAGTCGCCGGCGCGCGAGTTGTCGACGCGCGGGTCGCCAACGCGCACGTACTGGTCGCTAAGCAAGCACGACGACCCGCCGAAACATCGGTCGAACCCCTTCAGTTCGCGTGGAGATTCGAGAGCGTCAGCTGGGCGAAACAGTCGGGGAAACGGTCAGCAGACGTTCTTCGGCTTGACGCCCATCGACTCGAGCGTCTCGACGTAGTGGTCGTAAGCCGCGTCGACGACGGCGTCGGCGGCGGCGCGAGCGTGTTCCCAGTCGGCGTCGTCTTCGCAGACTGAGTCGAGCGTCTCGGCGGCGCGGTCCAGTTGGTCGTCGTAGTCGTCGCGGATGCTCCGGAAGGCGTCCGCCGAAGAGGTGTCGGCGCTGCCGACGAAGAAGCCGACCATCTGGCCGGCGAGGCGGTCGCCGACGATAGAGCGCGCGAGCAAGCCACCGACGCGTTCTTCTGTCGTCTCGAAGCCGTCGAGCGTCTCGTACATCGGGCGATTCGTGTCCGGGGTCGTCTCGTCGCTGTCGACGGCGTCTCGGTGGTCGGCCTCCGCGTCGGCGACAGACGAGAACAGGCCCGCGGCGTCGTCGTGACTCTCGGTGTCGGCCCACTCCTCGAAGAGGCGGGCAGCCGTCTCCGCTTCGTCGGCGGCGGCCGCGCGAACCGCCGGTGCGTCCATCTCGCCGCCAGTAAGTGCGTACAGCGCCTTCGAGGAACCGAGTCGGGAGAGAGCGGTCTCGTGGTCGTCGCGCAGCGTCTCGATGAGTCGGTTGCCGTTCATGTGACGACGTACGCGGGTCGGGCGTTTGTAACCTCCGTCGTCGTCAATCCGTTCCCTTCGTCTCCGCGTCTGCGCCTGCGCCTGTGTCTGTATCTGTGTGGGGCGACAGGGTCGGTCGTGGTTGAGTCGGTCGTGATTGGGCCGTTCGTAGTTGAATCGGTCGTAACTCTCTCGGGCGTCCGACGCATGCTGGAAAATGGTCACCGGGAGATACAGTTACGGGGATGGGTGTCAACTGTCGAACGTGCGCATCTCCACAGCCCTCCGTTCGGGATTCCGTCTCCCGGACCGGTATCCCATCGCAGTCCTGCCGTTCTACCTGCTGACGGCGAGCGTCGGCGTCGTCACCCGCGTGCCGCTGTTCGTCGGTATCGCCGTCGTCGTCGCCGTTCTCTCGTCGAGCGGCCGTCTCGACACCTTCGCCGAACGAATCCAGCAGGTCGATTTCACCACGCTCAACGCCGCCGAACCGACCCCTCCGACCGGATTAGCCGAGGCACTGGCCGTACTCGTGACACCGGTGACGGTCACCGTTTTCGCGCTCTCGGCACTGGTAGCGGTGGCGGTCAGCCTGCTCGTGACCGCCGGCGTTCGCGCCGGCACGCTCTCGGCGGTACTGGCGGCAATCGACGACCGAGAGCCGACAGTCGAAGGCGTTCGTGGGGCGAGACGGTTCTGGCTCTCGTTCGTCACCTACCTCCTGTTTCGGGGACTGCTGATTGGTAGTATCGTCGTCGCAACGGTGTTCGTCGCGGCACTCTTCGTCGTGCTCGGTCCGGTTGGCGCGGCGCTGAGTGTGCTCGTCGCCGTCGTCGGTGTCGTGTTGGCTGTCGTCGTCACCCTCCTCTTGGCGTTCACCGAACAGGCACTCGTCGCCGACGGCGACGGCCTGGTGGATGCACTGAGAGCGAGCGTTCGGTTTCCGATTCGGCGCCCGGTCGATTTCCTGTTCTACGTGCTCGTCGCCGGAGCGGCGTTCGTCGCCAACGGCATCGTCGTCGGAACCGCCGGCTTCCTCGGCGTAACACAGGCCGGAGCCTTGCTGTTGGTGCTTCTCGTCTCGCCGATTTTCGACGGGTTCAAAATGTCGCTGTACGCCGAACGCGGACTCGGCGAACGCGACGACGAGTACGGTGCCGACCGACCGGGGTATCGCAGTCGCGTGTCCGCGCGCACGCGAGACGGTGTCGGCGCACTCGGGCGGTTCGTCGTCGACCACCCGGTGTGGAATCTCGTCTCGACGCTCGTCCTCGGTGGGAGCATCCTCGCGGGATACGCCGCGACGGCGGGCTACGGCATCCAAATCGGCACGCCGGGCGACGTCGCCGGCGTGTTCGGCGTCTTCCCCATCGACACGTTCGTCAACATCGCGGCGAACAACTGGCTCGTCGGGGCCGCAAGCGCCTACGGTGGCCTCGTTTTCGGGGTTCCGGCGGCGGTGAGTCTCGCATTTAACGGTCTCCTCATCGGAGCGCTCGCCGGAATTTTCGAGTTGACGCCGTTTCTGGCGCTCGTCGCCCCGCACGGCGTTATCGAACTACCCGGACTGGTCGTCGCCGGCGCACTCGGGTTACACCTCGGTGCTGTCGGCTGGCGTGCCTTCCGCGGACGAACCGACGCGGCGGGGGTGGCGGAAGCGCTGCGGGACGCGTTCCGCGTACTCGTCGGGTTGGCCGTCGTCTTCGTCGTCGCCTCGTTCGTCGAGGCGTTCCTGACGCCCCGAATCGCCGCGTTCGTCCTCGGTGGATAGTCGACTTCGAATACAATCATCTCTGCGTTATTTTTGTCTTTGAGTGAGTTTCGTTTCTACAGCTAGGAAACCTAATTTGTTGGGTGGGAGAGTTTAGTGGACAGAGTTACTATCCAAATATGCGAAACGCGGACGCGCCGGACCACAACACAGTTCGCGTGCCAACGAACTAAGCCAAGCCATGCTGTCCCGGTGCGCTGCGTTCGACGAGGCATCAGCCTCGTACTTCTCTTCGGACCAACTCTCCGAGCAACGCGTCTCGACACTCGAAGGTCAGACGTCCGGACTCCACCGGACGAGAGACGTTCGTGGTGTCACTGATTCGGTTTGACTTTCCGAGACGTCGCTCCGAGGCGCCCGGATGCCCTCAGAAGGCCACCTGAGGCAGATGTAGGGTCAGAGTACCGGTCCAGTTATTCACCAGTCGATGGTGGTCACTCGGACCGATACCTCATTTGTTGGGCAAAGTCGTTTAGTGAATAGGGCGCTTACTACAATATGCGAACACGGACGCCCCGGACACCCACAGTTCGCGTGCCAACGAACTTGCCAAAGCCATGCAATCCGGACGTGCCGTGTGCAGTGAAGCGAGGCAGTAGCCTCGTTCTCCCCCATCCTCGAACTAACAGACCCCGAGCGATGCGTCTCCTCACCTCACAGTAGTACCTACAACGAGTTGTGAGTCCTAACTGTGTTCGAATCTAACTAGAAGCCTAACATGTTTGGGGGCGTCGTTTAGTGGATGGGACGGCAAGTGACAGATGCGAAACGCGGGCGTGCCGAACCCCCACCACAGTTCGCGTGCCAACGAACTAAGCCAAGCCATGCAGTCTCGGTGCGCCGCGTTCGACGAGGCGCCCCTCGCCTCGTACCCCCCCCATCCTCAGAAAACTATTCGACGAGCGCTGTCGCTCGTCGGGGCAGTCTTCTCGCAGAAAAATCGAAGTCGGAGTGACGACCGCTTAGACAGTTAGTCGTCGTTGCTGCCGGTTTCGACGGGTGCGCCGACGAGGTTGCCCCACTCGGTCCACGAACCATCGTAGTTGGTGACGTTGTCGTAGCCGAGCAGTTCGTGGAGCGCAAACCACGCGATAGAGGAGCGCTCGCCGATGCGGCAGTACGCGATGACGTCCTGATTGTCGTCGACGCCCTCGGACTCGTAGAGTTCGCGGAGTTCGTCGGCGGATTTGAACGTGCCGTCGTCGTTGACGGTGGCCGCCCACGAGATGTTACGCGCGCCGGGGACGTGGCCGCCGCGCTGGGCCGTCTCCTGCAGTCCCGGCGGGGCGAGAATCTCGCCGGAGAACTCCTCGGGGGAGCGAACGTCGACGAGCGGCAGACCACGGTCGATGGCTTTCTCGACGTCGTCGCGGTACGCGCGGATGGACTCGAACGGGCCGCGGGAGTCGTACTCCTGTTCGGGGAGTTCGGGGACGTCGTCGGTCGTCGGGTAGTCGTTGTCGACCCAGTAGTCGCGGCCGCCGTTCATCAGGCGGACGTCCTCGTGGCCGTAGTATTTGAACTGCCAGTAGGTGTACGCCGCGAACCAGTTCGAGTTGTCGCCGTAGAGTACGACCGTCGAATCCTCGCTGATGCCGTGAGAGCCGAGGAGGTCCTCGAAGTCCTCCTTGGTGAGAATGTCGCGGGTCGTCTGGTCTTGCAACTGGGTCTCCCAGTTGAACCCAATCGCGCCGGGCGCGTGAGCGTCGTCGTACGCCTCGGTGTCGACGTCGACTTCCACGAGTCGATACGCGGGGTCGTCGCTCTCGAATTCGTCGAGATGGTCTTCCACCCAGTCCGCCGAGACGAGTACGTCTTTTGCGTAATCTGCCATCGCATCCGCGAGTAGGACGTGCAAAAGCATAATGCCAACACCCCCGGCATGTACGGCCGTTCGTGAGTTGTAGCGGTGATTTTTGCCCATTGTTCGTAGCCGTGTCACTCGGTCGATGCGTGCACCGGTCCGGACCCCGCCAATTGCGGCAAAATCGTCTGGTATTCGTGACGGGACGCGACCCTGACCGCGACGCCGACAGCTAAATCCCATCCGACCGTAGGCCGCGTCATGTACGAGAACGCCGTCGTGAGCGCGTCGTGGGTCGCCGACAGACTGGACGAGGTGCGAGTCGTCGACGTGCGCGACGCGTGGGAGTTCGACGGTATCGGCCATCTACCGGGTGCGGTAAACGTTCCGTTCGACGAGTTCCGAAGCGGCGAGACGTCGGAGACGTCTCCTGACGAAGGTGGCGAACCCGCCGGAGCAGACGATGAAGGGATGCTCCCGGGCGAGGAGACGTGGGAACGACTGCTGAGCGAGGCCGGCGTCCAAATCGACGACCATCTCGTCGCCTATGACGACACCCACGGCGTGTTCGCCGCTCGGTTTCTCGTGACTGCCGAACTGTACGGCCACGACACCGACCGTCTCCACCTGCTCGACGGCGATTACAGCGCGTGGAGTCGGGAGTACGAGACGACGACGGAGACACCGGACCCCGAGGAGACGACGTACGAGGTCCGAACTCCCGACCGGGCGACGCTCGTCGACTACGAGACGGTGCGCGAGAGCCTCGACGACGACGCCGTCACCATCGTCGACACGCGCGAAGCGTGGGAGTACGAGGAAGCGCATCTCCCCGGGGCGGTGCAACTCGACTGGCGCGAGTTCGTCGACGACGAGACGCGCGGGTTGAAACCGCGCGAGGAACTCGAATCGATTCTCGCCGACAACGGGGTTTCGGTGGACCAACGGGTGCTTCTATACTGCAACACTGCCCGCCGCATCAGCCACACCTACCTCGTGCTTCGTCATCTGGGCTACGAGGACCTCGCGTTCTACGAGGGGAGTCTCACCGAGTGGCGAGAGCGCGGTGGCCCGCTCGAAGGCGACGAAGCCGAGTAAGGACGACCGAGAGAGAACGAAAGAGGAACCGACGGAGTCGGCACGTCGAACGACAGCGTAGTCAGTGTGGTTGAACGACGACGCGGCCGTCGGCGAACGCCGAGACGTGAACGCCTGCGTAGTGGAACTCGACGACTCGGCCACGCGTGGGATTCGCCTCGAACGGGCGGAGAAGGTCGTCCAGTGCGTCGGGGTCGAGAGCGTCAAGGAGCGGCGGCAGCGAGAGTTCGTCCGTCGTCGTCGCGTCGGCGACGGCCCTGACGACGGTGTCGCTCGGTCGTTCGCCTTTGCGGCATTCGTAAGTTTTCGCGTTTGGCCCGGGAGTGATAAGCGGGGAGGTGATTGTCACAACATCGGGTATCCGTGGAACTTAGAGAGTCTGTCCTCTGATTATGTAACGTCATTTATCACCCCCGTATCCGCGGTCACTGCTCGATGAGGCTCCGACGGACCAAGTTGCGGTAGCCGCGACGGAGGCGGTCGGCGACGGCCTGTCTGCTGATGTCGAACTCGTCGGCCAACGTGTCGAGTGAGGCCTGTCGGGGAACGTCGAAGTAGCCACGGTGGAATGCGAGCAACAGCGCTTCCCGCTGTGCCTTGGTCAGCCCTTCCGACTGTGGCTGAGTACCGTCGAGTCGCCGGAGTTGGCGAAGACTCAGGGGAATGTTGCAGTTCTCACAGTACTCCCGAAACGCCGAGAGTCCGTCGCGCGTCGGCGCGCGGCACTTGAACGTCCAACCGTCGGAGGTGCCCGTCGCATTCAGAAGCGCTACGTCGAGGCGGGCAAAGCCCGCGAGGAGTTCGTCTGCGGCGTCCGTCCAGCGGCTCCGAAACAGCGTGCCGTCGCCGTCGGGGCCGAGCACCTCGACGCTCTCGAAGGCGTCGTGCGTGGCGAATACGTCGACAACCGCGTCTTCGTCGGCACCGCTGACGCGAAAGTACGGGAAGACGTCCGGTCTCGTGGGGATGACCCGGACGAGTTCGATGCGTACGTCCGAGGACGCCGCAAGAATCGACCCGAACGGGAGAACGTCGGGTGGGAGGGTGAACTCGGCGTAGAGAGTCATTGCGTAAACACGGCCCGTATCTAGTCACTGACGACGGAAAAGACCGGGGACGTATCAGTTTAATTTATTCGAGGCGTCGGCTTTGAGTTCCGAGGACAACAGTTCGGCGGACTCCAACACGAGGGCGACGACGAGCGGTCCGACGATGACGCCGAGCGCACCGAGACTCAACAGTCCGCCGACGAAGCCGACGAAGTAGATGCTTCCGGGGAGGTTCGCGGTTCGCTGGGCGAGACGCGGCCGGATGAGAACGTCGGGGAGAAACGCCACGAAGAACCCGCCGACGACGAGGACGAGGAGCGCAGCGACGGTCTGTCCGATGGTGAGGTGGTACGCCGCCAGAAGCAAGAGAAGAAGACTTGGCCCGAGTACGGGGATGAACTGCAACACCGCCGCGACGGTGGCGAGTGCCACCGGAAAGTCGTAGCCCAAGAGCGCGAAGACGACGATGGCGACGAGAAACGTTCCCACGGCCGTCGCCGCCTGCAGCACGTAGATGGCGAACAGCGTGTCGCGTGCGCGTTCGTCGAGCGCCGTCGCCACGTCCCGATAGCCGGGTGGGACGAGTGCGAACACCGACTCCCGCGTCGTCCCCGCTCGAATGAGGAGGGCGAAGACGACGAGCGCGAACACCGAGAGTTTGATGAGAAGAACCGGTGCGGCGACCACCACGTCCTGTGCGAGCGACCGCAGCACCGAGAGCGTCACCGCCGTCGCCTCGTCGAACGTCACGGTGTACACGTAGCCTGCCAACTCCAGCGTCACCGCGTCCGGAACGATATCGAGCAACCCACGAAGCGCCTCGAATCGGAGGACGAGAACACCGACGAGCGGTGCCGCGACGACGACGACGCCGAGAAACGCCCCCGCGGTGGCGACGGCGCTCGCCGTCCACGCGGAGAGACCGCGGCGAGTCAGTTCCCGCCGGAGCGGCGAGAGCAGATACGCCACCGTAATTGCGAAGAACACTGTCGCCAACACGTCGGCGAGTATCACTGCGGCGAGAAGCGCCGTGACGACGAACAGTCCGCCGAGCACGTACCGTCTGTCGAAAGTCACGCCGGAGGTTCCGAGGAGACCCTAATAGCCGTTCGGGTGTGGTCCGACCCACCGGTTCGAATGAGGCGTTTCTGCGTGTGAGAGTACATGGGTCCGGCAGTCGAGCAGAGGCGTACCACCGCCGTTAAATATCACTCGGTGTAACAACCACGTAATGAGACGACGGAACTTCATCAAAGCGGCAGGCGCAGCAGGTGTGTCGGCGCTCGTCGCCGGGTGTAGCGCCGAACCCGTCGACGACGGCGGCGACTCGGCGTCGAACGAGAGCACGGAGGGAACCGAAACCGGCACGACCACCGGAACACCGTCGGGTTCCGCGACGCTCCGCGTAGCGACGTACACGTCGTTCGTCGACGCACCGAGTTCGAGTCCCGGACCGTGGATAAAAGAGCAGTTCGAGTCCGAGTTCGACGCCACGTTGGAGTGGCAGACCCCCGAAAACGAAATCAACTACTTCATCGAACGCGCCGCCCAAGGCGTCGATATCGAGTCCGACGCCTACGTCGGCCTCGACACGAACATGCTCATCCGCGTCGACGAAAACGTCGACGGCGAGTTGTTCGCGTCCGTCGATTCCGGTGCTGTCGAGGGCCGCGACGCCGTCAAGTCGGGGTTAGAGTTCGACCCGCAAGAGCGGGCAGTTCCGTACGATACCGGCTACATCAGTCTCGTCTACAACGAGAACCAAGCGACGGCCCCGGAGACGTTCGACGGCCTCCTGCGCCCGGAGTTCGAAGGTGACCTCCTCGCACAGGACCCGCAGTCGAGTGCGACCGGGCAGGCGTTCCTGCTTCACACTATCAAAGCGAAAGGCGAGGACGGCTATCTCGACTACTGGAGCCAGTTACAGGACAACGGCGTCCGCGTGCTCGGGAAGTGGGAAGACGCGTACGCCGCCTACTCGAACGGCGAGGCACCGATGGTCGTCTCCTACTCGACGGACCAGGTGTTCGCCAACGCGGAGGGCGAAGACCTCAGCGAACACCAGATTCGCTTTTTGAACGGCGAGGCGTACGCCAACCCCGAGGGAATGGCCCGCTTCGCCGACGCACCCAGTCCGGACCTCGCAAACCAGTTCCTCTCGTTCATGCTCCGGCCCGAAGTGCAGGCGGAAATCGCCGTCCGAAACGTTGCGTTCCCGGCGATTTCGGACGCACCGCTCCCCGAAGACTTCGCACAGTACGCGAAGGAACCCGAGACGCCGGTCACCTTCACCTACGAGGAACTCCAAGGCAACCTCAGTGAGTGGACCGACGCGTGGGCCCAACAGTTCGCCAGCAACTGACGTGAGCGACGCGACTGCGGGCGGAGACGAGAGGGGAGAGAAACGCACTGACGGCGGCGAGTCCCTCTCGGGCATCAGTCGTCGACAGCAAACGGCCTCCGGGTGGGTCGAAGCCCACGCACTGACGCTCGTCGCCGTCGTCACCGGTGTCGTTCTTCTCGTTCTGTTCTACTACCCGATTGCGACGGTGCTCGTCGAAGCCGTCGTCGACGACGGCGAACTGACGTTCGCGCCGCTGGCCGGCGTGCTCACCTCCCGATTCTATCTCGTCGAAATCATCGGGTTCACCGCGTATCAGGCCGCGTTGTCGACCGTCGCCAGCGTTGCGCTCGGTCTACCGGGCGCGTGGGTGCTGTCGCGCTTCGAGTTCCGAGGCCGAGAGACGGTTCGCTCGCTGACGATTCTCCCGTTCGTCCTTCCCTCCATCATGGTCGCTATCGGCTTCGTCGCCACGTTCGGCGCGAACGGCACGCTCAATCGTCTTCTCTCACTTTTCGGCCTCGGCCCGGTGAACCTGCTGTACACGCTGCCGGCGATTATCGTCGCACACGCGTTCTACAATGCGCCGCTCGTGACCCGGATGACGACGGCGGCGTGGGAGAGCGTCGACGCCCGAACCGTCGAGACGGCGCGGAGTCTCGGTGCATCGCCGGCGCGGGCGTTTCTCGACGTGGTGTTTCCACAACTGGTTCCGGCGATTCTCGTCTCTGCGACGCTGACGTTCGTGTTCACGTTCGCATCGTTCCCCATCGTGCTGGCGCTCGGCGGGTTGCAGTACGCGACCATCGAGGTGTTCGTCTACTACCGCGTCCAGCAGTTGGCGTACGCCGACGCCGCGGCGCTCGCGGTGGTCGAAACGGCCGTTTCGTTGGGGCTGACGTACGCGTATCTTCGTTACGAAGCCAAACAGCAGACCGCGGCGTTCGGCGCGGGTGCACAACCCGCCCCTCGAAAACGGCTGCTTCCGGAGTCGCTTCGAGGACTCTCCGCGCGCGACGTTCTCTCGCGTGTCGCCGTCTCCGGCTACGGCGTCGTCGTGCTGCTCGTCTTCGTCGCCCCCATCGTCAGCATGCTGCTTTCGAGCGTCACCGCCCCGGACGGCTCGCTGACGACGCGCTACTACGAGTTCTTGCTTCAGCGACAGGCGACGGCGGCCGCGTTTCAGGTGAAACCGCTGCCGGCGGTTCTCAACTCGCTTCTGTTCGGGGTCGGGACGCTGCTTCTAGCGCTGCCGATGGGCGTCGTGATGGCGGTGTTGACGACGCGTCGCTACCGCGGCCGGAAAGTGGTCGACGCGCTTTCGATGGCTCCGTTGGCGGTCAGCGGAATCGTCGTCGGTCTCGGCTTGCTTCGGGGACTGGTGTTCGGCTTCGAGGCGTTCGGCTACCGCTTCACCGTCGCCGGTGCTATCGCCATCGTCGCCGCACACGCCGTGAGTGCGTACCCGTTCGTCACCCGCAACGTCGCGCCGCTGCTCGGGAATCTAGATGCCAAACTCGTCGAGTCCGCGCGGAGTCTCGGCGCGTCGCGGACGCGGGCGCTGTGGGACATTGAACTGCCGCTGGTCGCTGCGGGCGTCGTCGCCGGCGCAGCGTTCGCGTTCGCTATCAGCATCGGCGAGTTCGACGCGACGGTGATTTTGGCGACCGGGTCGAACAGCTACACGATGCCAGTCGCCGTCGAACGCTATCTCGGTCGTCGCCTCGGCCCAGCGACCGCGATGGGCTGTATTCTGCTCTTCGTGACCAGTCTCAGTTTCGTCGTCATCGAGCGGTTCGGTGGGAGGTCTCGCGGTGTCTGAGATACACCTCGACGGCGTCCGCAAGCAGTACGCCGGGACGACGGCGCTCGAGGAGGTGAGCCTCCACGTCCGCGACGGCGAGTTCTTCACGCTCGTCGGCCCCTCTGGATGTGGGAAAACGACGACGCTTCGACTGATTGCGGGGTTCGAGTCGCCGACGGCGGGAGAGATTCGATTCGGCGACGAGGACGTTTCGGGGGTACCTCCCGAAGACCGCAACGTCGGCGTCGTCTTCCAGAACTACGCGCTGTTTCCGCACATGAGCGTCGCCGAGAACGTCGGCTACGGCCTGCGGTTTGCCGACGAGGAGCGCCGCCGCGGGCGCGACGAGCGGATTGCAGAACTCTTGGAACTCGTCGACCTCCCGGGGACGGGCGACCGCGACCCGACGGAACTGTCGGGCGGTCAGCAACAACGTGTCGCACTCGCCCGGGCGCTCGCACCCGGTCCGCGACTACTTCTTCTGGACGAACCGATGAGTGCGCTCGACGCTCGTCTGCGCGAGCGACTTCGACTGCAAGTGAAGAAGATTCAGTCGGAACTGGGAATCACGACGGTGTACGTCACTCACGACCAAGAGGAGGCGTTGGCCGTCTCCGACCGCGTCGCCGTGATGAACGACGGCCGCGTCGAACAGGTCGGACCGCCGCGAGAGGTGTACGAGCGCCCGAAAACGCGGTTCGTCGCGTCGTTCGTCGGCGACAACAACCTGTTCGAGGGTGAACTGGTCGACGTGCGCGACAGACCGGAGGTTGCACGCGAAACGAAGGGGTTGCGACGGCTTCACGTACGGGTCGGTGAGACGGTGTTCGAGGTGGAGGCATCGAGTCAAGGTTCGGGGTCTACAGGCGAAATCGCAGGGGTCGAGGCGTCACAGTCGCCTCGTTCCGACGGTGGGAGCGTCGCGTTCTGTGTTCGACCCGAACAGTTGAAAATCGACGGCGGCGAGAACCGGTTCACCGCGACGGTCCGAGAGACCGAGTTCCTCGGCGAGACGACGCGCGTCCACCTCGACTGGGAGGGTCGTGAGGTGACGGTTCGGGCGGCGGAGCCGCCGGAAGCGGGCACGGCCGTCGAGTTGGGGTTCGACCCCGGTGACGGCCACGTGTTCGAGGACCAACTGTAGCGGTACTGCGTCGGAGGTCGACGACGGCTACCGAACCACGCCGACGGTCAACAGCGTCCCGAGTGTTCGGTAGCGTTCGACCATCGCCTCGCGGGTCTGCCAGCTATCGGTCGGGAACTCCGCTGCAGGCGGAATCTCGATGTCGAGGTCCGGGACGTTGTCCTGTTCGGCGACGTAGAACCCGGCGTTTCTGAAGGCGTCGCGGTACTCGCTGCGGTTCCAGCGGGTCATCTCCACGCTGATGTTCTCCTGCCACTCGTGGCTGTGGACGTTCTCCTCGTAGTAGTTGACCGCGCAGTAGAACGTGCCACCGGGGCGGACGACACGTGCGAGTTCTTCGAGCGTATGCTCGGGGTCGGCCGCGTAGTAGAACGCCTCCATCGAGAAGGCGTGGTCGACCGAGTCGTCGGCGAACGGGAGTTCGTCGAAGTCGCCGACGACGAAGCCGACGTTCGGGTCGTCGGTGTACTCGCGGGCGTTTCGGGCCATCTCCGGTGAGCCGTCGAGTCCGTACGCGCGGCCCGCGTTCTTGGTGTCGCGGAGCGCACGAAGCGCGTAACCGCTGCCGGTTCCGAGGTCGAGAACCGTCTCGCCCGCTTCGACGGGCATCCGAGCGAGTACGTGTTTCGCGGTGTGCCAGTGGCGTTCCTCCATCCCCTTGTCGCGGCCGTCGGCCGCCCACGTGTCGAACTCCTCGCGGACACTCATGGCGGTACGTCGGCGGGGGTGGGTAAAGTCGATTCGGAGTCGGCGGTGTGTGAGCGGACAGCGTCCGGTGTCCAACGTCGCTCGTCGGTCGAACGCGTGACGTTTACATTCAGTGACCGCAACAGGTCGCCATGGTTCGCGTCGGTCGGCACCGCCGATTCAAGCTAACGGACATCGCACAGCAGGTTGTGGGGGGGTTCCTGCTCGCGGGACCGTTCGTCGTCACCGACGAGGTCTGGGCGCTCGCCGTCGGGATGGCGTGGTATCAGGCGGTGTTGACTATCGGGATGGTGCTCGCTATCGGCTACGGGACGCTGTACAAAGCCGACGACGACCGCGACCCGGACCGTGAGGCCGAAGTGGGTGGGATTCCGCTGCGGTTCGTCTCGCTCATCCTCGTCGCGTATCTCTCGGTGTTCATCCTCGCACTGTCGTTCGACGCGCCGGCGACGCTCATCCCGAACCACGTCGACGCCGCCGACATCACGTTTCGACTGCAGGTACTGACGACGCTCAAGGCGACGAGCATCGGTGCCGTGTTCAGCGTTATCGGCGCGGCAACCGCCGACAGCGTGTTCTGAACACCGTCCGATGGAGTGTGTTGGAGGTTGCCGACCGAGTCGCGTGCCGAGGTACTCACCGACTCAAGTCGCGCGCCGGGGTGCCAGCCCGCATTGTTAAGTCAGTTCGGTTGGTTTCTCCGATATGGATTATAGCCTCGCCATCGAAAACGCTCCAGATACCATCCCTGCGGGGACTGGCCTGCTTCTTCTGCATCCGAGCATCGGCGAGACCGACCGCATCGACACCGACTTTCTGAAGACCGACACCGACTACTTCCTCGTCATCTCGACGCGGACGACCGCCCGTGAGGTCGAACAGAAACTCGAACACTACGACGTCGACGAGGCCCGCGCGGTCATTCTCGACACGCTCTCGGTCGAGCGTGGCTACTCACGGCGAAAATCGGACCACGTCCACTACGTCTCCTCACCGGACGACCTCGACGGCATCGTCGCGCAGACGCGTGAGTTCCTCGAAGGCCATCCCGGAAAGCTCCGGGTCAGCGTCGACTCGCTCACCGAGATGGCGTACTACGCCGACGAAGACGGCGTCTACGAGGCGTCGAAACAACTGCTCGACTTGCTGGAAGAGAACGACGCCGTCGGCATCTTCCACCTCTCGAAGGAGGTTCACGACGCGGACGTGCTCGAACGGTTCCGAGAACTGTTCGACGGCGTCGTCGACCTCGCAGAAGACGGCAGCGTCAGCTACGAAGGCTGACGGCTCGACAGTCGGTCAGAAGCGAAGGGAAGCTCGTGGGCAGCGACAGTCAGTCACGGATAGTCGTAGTCAGTCACGGATAGTCGTAGTCAGTCACGGATAGTCGCGTGTTCGGTCAATCACGTGTCCAGTCAGTCGCGCAGCGCCGCGAACGTCTTCTCGGCCCAGCGGACTGCGTACGCCGCGCCGTGGTCTCGGTACGCCGTCGTGTCCAACGCCGCAAAGGGTGCAGGGAGTTCGAGAGCGTGTTTCAGCCCCGAACACGCCAGTTCCGTCGCATCGACGAAGGAGGTGTCTCCGCGAGCGACTTCGCCGGGAAGTCCCTCGATTCGGCCTTCGAGGCGGGTCCCCGCGTCCAGCCACCCGTCGTACAGGTCGGGGTAGTCGTCTTCGAACGCCGCGAACACCTCACGGCTCTGGACGCCGAGCCACCCCTCGTACAGCGCGGCCGCGACCTGATACAGTTCCGCCGGCGTCAGCGACACTGCCCCGTCGAGTTCGCGGTAGCGTTCGCCGAAGAACGGGAGAAAGTGTTCAGGGGCGTCGAGGTGAATCTGGACGAACGCCTCTGCAAAGAGGAATTCGAGGAACGCTTCGGGCGTCCCCTCGGCGCGCTTCTTGGCGATGACAGTCGGGGGGCTCGTCTGTCGCGTCCAGACGATAGTGCCGTCGCCGGGCATCCCGATGGTGAACGTGCCACCCGCGTATCGCTGCAGCAGGACGGGTGAGTCTTCCGGGATCCACTCGGAGGGGTACGTCGCCGGGTCCAGTGAGTCCGCGAGCAGACCGAGGTCTTCGGCGGCCGCCGGTGGAATCGTCTCGAAGTCAGCGTCGGCGTCGACGACGAGCGTCTCCGGGGCGTACTCGTCTCTAACCGCTCGAAGCTCGTCGCTGAGTTGCCTTTTTTGGAACATCGTTCGGTGTCGTCGCGTCAGCCGAAGACGGTGAACGCGAGGATACTCACGCCGAGTACGACCGAGATGCCAACGGTGCCGAGAACGATTTTCGTCGCCGTGCTCATGGCGATAGCGTGTCACCGCGTGCGCTTAAAACGTGCTGAAAAGGCGTGGCTTGTCGGAACCTCTCTGCTGGGGGCCGGATGGGTGAGAACGCGAGAACGCCGGGTCAGTCCGCCGACGCGCCGACGCCGGAGCGCTGGGCGACGTCTTTCCACGCGCCGCTCCAGTAGCGGAAGCCGTTGACCGCCGCGCGAGCGTAGAAGTCGGCGGTGATAGCCGCGAACACCGCGGTGAGTCCGAGTCCCATTCCCGGTGCGAACGAGAATCCGAACAGCGAGACGCCGAACCCGACCGGCAGCGCAAGCGCCGCCAACGGGAGTCGAACGGCGTACGTGCCCACGAGACCGCCGTACAGCGGCCAGCGTGTATCACCTGCCCCGCGGAGGCCACCGCGGAGTGTCCGGGCGACGCTGAATCCGGCGACGCCGAGGCCGAACACGTGGATGAACGTCACCGTCAGACCGACGTCGCCAGCGCCGAACAGTTCCGCGAGCGGTCGTGCCCCGACGAACAGCGCCGCTGCGATAGCGAGTTGGGTGACGAGCGCGATTCTGAGCGTCTGCCAGCCGTAGGCGTCGGCCTCCTCGGCGTCGCCCGCGCCGATATGTTGGCCGACGAGCGTGCTCGACGCCGTCGAGTAGCCCCACGCGGGCATCAACGCGAGCAGCATGACGCGCCGGCCGATGGCGTACGCCGCGACGATGTCGGTGCCGAGAACGCCGAGGATGAACAGAAACGGAAACCGACCGAACGTCCGCGAGAGACGGGTGCCGGCGAGTGGCAGACCGACGCGGACGAGTTCGCGTGCGACGCCCGTATCCCACTGTTTCCCGTCGAGACGGAGACGAACCGAGTAACGCCCCGACACGAGGAGTGCGAAGAAGATGACCGACGCGAGCGTGTTCGCAATGACCGTTCCCCACGCCGCGCCGGCGACGCCGAGTTCCGGAAATCCGAGGAGACCGAAGATGAGCACCGCGTTGAGGCCGATGTTCGTCGGCAGCGTGAGCAGACGGACGTACATCGGCGTCCGGGTGTCGCCCGCGCCCGCGAGTCCCCGCGAGGCGGTCATGTTCCAGAAGCGAAACGCCGCCGAGAGCATGACGATACGGAGATACGTCGCACCGAGTTCCACCACTTGCGAGTCGTTCGTGAGCAATCCGACGAGCACGTCGGCGTACACCCAACTGACGAGAGTCAGTGGGACCGAAACGAGAAGCGAGAGCCACAGCGACTGCTTGACGGCGAAATCAGCACCCGTTTTGTCGCCCTCGCCGGTCGCCCGCGAGACGACGCTGATGGTCCCGCTCGTGAGACCGAGTGCGAGGCCGAAGGCGACGAAGTAGTACTGAAAGCCGAGTTCGAGCGCCGCAACGGCGGTGCCGCCGAGTGCGAGACTCACCATGAAGAAGTCGGCGATGCGCAGAAGCGTCCGCATCCCACCGGAGACCATCACCGGAATCGCCAAGTCGAACGCTTCGGCCCCCCGTTTCCGGTCGACGAGGCCGAGTCGCGCGAGCAACGCCGGATACAACATCAACAGGCGGTGAGTACGCTCTCGGAGGATGGCCAACATCTATCGGACGCAAGGGCCGTGCGAACAAACCGTTTCGGCCATCCGGGAGCGCTGCCGGTATCGGACGCTGCTGGCGAGTGCTACTAACGCCGAGCACGCTGGAGGTGACGACGGACCAAAACGTGGATAGAGAGGAGCAGTGGAGAACGGAGAAGCGGTCGGAACTGGACAAAAAGAGCGGAGCCGGAAATGGAGAACGGAGAAGCGGAGTCGGAGAAAGTCAGACAGACGGAGTCAGTCGTCTCGGTTCCACGTCTCGGGTACCTCGATGACGTAGTGGCCGTCTTCCTGCAGCGAGATGATGTAGGAGTCGCGGTCGTACAGTTCCATCAGATTCAGTTCGTACTGACCGGGACTGACGATTCTGATACTCTCGAACTGCTCGTTGAGTTCCTCGCGGAGCGTCGAGAGGTCCGGTTTGTCGTCGGCACCTGCGGATTCGGCTGCGGACTGTGTTGCGTCCGCGGGTGCGGCGCGCGAGATTTCGTCCGGACTGACGGTCCCGCTTCGGGCGTCGGCCTGCGCGCGGTCTTCCCGTGATTCGGCCGCCGAGGCACCGGTTTCGACTGCAGAGGGGTCGGTGGTCGACGACGCCTCCGCTGGTGGACGCGACTGACTGCTGGTGGGAGCCGCAGGCGAGGTCTCTCCGGAGCGCCGAGGGTCGACGGTTACGTCCGAGTCGGCGGACGTACTCGACCCGCTACGGTTCGCGGGTTCGCGGGCCGTTTCCGGCCACGGTTTCTGCGACCCCGAGTCGGTGTCCTCGGACGTCTCCTGACCGGGCCACGCTCGGGTCGATTCGGTGTTGCTGGTCTCTGCGGCGGAGTTCGACTGTCTGCGGTCGGTCGAAGGGTCGAAATCGGTTCTCGTTGCAGTTTGCGATGTCGCCGACGTCGACGTGCCTGACGCTGGAGGCTCCGAGTCGGCGGCCGACTTCGTCGATGGCGACGACGATGACGACGAGGACGACGGACGGAACTGGAACTTGTTGCCACCACAGCCCGGACAGCCCGAGAGCATCTCTTTCGACCCGTCTTCGAACGTCTCGCCGCAGTTCGTACACTCGTGCGGCATACGCTACTTCCGGGAGATGAGCGCGCTGATGAGTGTTTCGTCCTTGTGGAGCGTCTCTATCTGGTTGGCCGGCCCGATGACGGTGAGCTTCTTCGTCGAGTCACGGCCCATCAGCTTCCCGAGGAACCCGCTGTCGCTGCTTTTGTGCGGGTACGTCTCGATTTCGATGCCGCTGAAGTTGTCGGGGCTAATCTCGGTCATCGTCACCTCGATGAGCTTCGACTCCTCGTCGGGTGAGAGGCCGTCTTCGAGGATGACGATTTTCCCGTCGCGAACGCTGTCGAGGATGAGGCGGATTTTCTCCATGCTCCGCATGTTCTCCATCCGCGCGCCGCTGATGAGGTCGATTTGAATGCCGTCGTGGTCGCCGCGTTTTACTTCGGGCATTGTCTCACCCGAAGTACTCCGCGATTTTGTCGTACACTTCGTCCATGTTCTCGCCTTCGAGCGCCGACAGCGGGACCGTCTCGTGTTGGGGGAACGCGTTGGCGATTTGCTTGACGTTCGAGTCTTCGAGGTCCGTCTTGTTGGCGAAGATGAGCACCGGCAGTTCGCGACTCTCGATGATGCCGATGAGCATCGTGTTCACCTGCGTGAACGGGTCTTCGGCGCTGTCGAGTACGTAGATGACGCCGTCGACGTCCTCGCGGAGCCAGTGCATGGCTTCGGCGACGCCTTCGGTGGCCTCTCGGGAGCGACGTACTGCGTCGTCCTTGCCGATATCGTGGTCGAGAAACTCCTTGTAGTCGACTTTCGTCGTCACGCCGGGTGTGTCGACGATGTCGATGGTGACCGCGCGGCCGTTGCGTTCGATTTCGACGTTCTCTTTCCGGCGGGCACGGCGGGTCTCGTGCGGAATGTGGCTCTCCGGGCCGATGGCGTCGCCGGTCCAATCGCGGGCGATACGGTTTGCGAGGGTCGTCTTTCCGGCGTTCGGCGGTCCGTAGATGCCGATGCGTTTCGGCTCCGAGGCCGAGAACAACCGGTCGGTGACCCGTGATATGCTGTCTCTGAGTTCTGTGAGCAGTCCCATCCTAGACTCCTGCACCTCCGAACACCGCTCGTGGAGGGGCGTATGCGGGTAGAACATCCCCGGGGTAACTTAAGTACTGCGTCAGACAACGGTCACATTACCCGACAAGTAGTTGCAACCGAGGACAAACAGCGGTGGTCGCTCGCGCGAGCGCGTGAAGAATAACTACTGTCGAGTCGGCCCTCGTTCATAACAGGTGTCGAGTCGATCCTCGTTCATAACAGGTGTCGAGTCGGTCCTCGTTCGTCGACTGTGCTTCCGTTCACAGACCACGCTTCGTACCGCGACCGTACTGCGATCTACGACGACCTTCGTCGGCGACTCTCGTCGTGGCGCTCGTCGGATGACCCCCGCTACGCCGCTTGCCGAGAGTTCGCCGTCGTTTCGTCGAGAGGTCTACCGCAAAACCTGAAGTACCAACGTGTCTCTCCAGGCGAAGAAGGGGGAGTGACATAGGTGAAACAGGTGGGACAGAGTCGTCGAGGAACGGCGAGTGGTATCGACGGGTTCGATGGACTGTTCTCGGCTCTGATTTGAGGTCAGTGTCATATGTTCTCGAAAGTCATCCCGAGTATCCCCACCCCCACCCCTTCGTTTCGGGTGGAGACGGTGTACGAAAGAGGTGCCCGAAGGACGGTGAAGAGAAATCGTGTGAGAAACCGGTTATCTCATCAACGAGTATAGCATAAAACAACAAAGAAAATAACCACAAACAAACGTTTTTCGAGGCTACGGTCCAATAAGCTCTATTAGGTCATAAAACCCGTCTCTTCGAACTGCTCTCCTCCTCCCTCTCCCTCGTGAATTCTGTTCCACCGGAAACAAAGGGGTGGGGGGGTCTCTCGCCGAGCACACCTCCCTTCATGACCGTCGATATCTCCAATTTAGGCATCGAGAGAGAGAACTGAGGGTCGTTCGGAGGAGCACACGACGCCACCGCTCGTTTCCAGTCGAAACAAAGGGGTTCGCCAGCAGCGAGACGAAACCCAACGTAAAATGATTGAATAAAACACTGAGAACTCCCAAGAACTACTCTACGAATGTTTCGAAGATTTATACGGACCCAAGCGCGATTCGACCCTACTGGTTTCTGATGATTCCCGAACCACGAGACAGGTCGCAAAGCCAGAGAACCGCCGACTGACTCCGTTATTTCGGCTCGAATCAGCCGATTCGAGCCCTTCGGACAACCGAACTCGTCACGAAGCGGTAACTTTTTTGTTCCTCCTCTTCATTCGTTTCTTCTGCATCACCTGGACGAACGCCGGCGGCCGACGAGTTCGATATTGGCTTCTCGTCGGTTCTACACCCGAATTTCCAGCATCGCCGGCGCGGTTCCAATCGAAACAAAGGGGCTCAAGGATGACCGAAGACGACTCACACTCCGACGACGAACCCGACGCGGCGTCGGAGCGACGGAGACACGCCGGTGACGAAGAGACCAGTAGAACACGCCCCGACGACGCGTCCGAGGAACGTCCGTCGGACTCTACTGAGGGAAACTCCACCGGAACCGATGGGGGACCCGACAGCTCCGATACGTCGAGCGTCCGCCGGTCCGGCGCGACGAACCCCTCGCGCGCACTGTCGGACGTCACCCTCGGTGGTGACGACGAAAACAGTCGTGGCCTGTTCGACGACTTACTCTCGGGCGAACCGATTTTCGAGAACAAGGAGGTGCTTCGGCCGTCGTACACGCCACACGAACTCCCGCACCGAACCGACCAAATCAACCAGATGGCGACGATTCTGGTCTCCGCACTTCGCGGCGAGACGCCGTCGAACATCCTCATCTACGGCAAGACGGGGACGGGAAAGACTGCAAGCGCGAAGTTCGTTAGTCAAGAACTGGAACGTACCTCCCAGAAGTACGACGTCCCCTGTGAGGTCGAGTACATCAACTGTGAGGTGACCGACACGCAGTACCGCGTGCTCGCGCAGCTCGCCAACAAGTTCATCGAGAAGAACCACGCGGTCATCGACGAACGGATTCGTTCGCTCGAAACCGTGTCCGAACACGCCGGCGAAGACGAGAGCGTGCTCGACGAAACGGAGTTCGAGACGGTCGCCGACGTCGACGCCCGCATCTCGGAACTCGAACGCGACCGCGAGGAGATGGAGACGGTGCCGATGACAGGGTGGCCAACCGACCGCGTCTACTCGACGTTTTTCGACGCCGTCGACTACAACGAACGCGTCGTCGTCATCATGCTCGACGAAATCGACAAACTCGTCGAGAAATCCGGCGACGACACGCTGTACAACCTCTCGCGGATGAACTCGGAGTTGGACAACTCGCGTATCTCCATTATGGGCATCTCCAACGACCTGAAGTTCACCGACTTCCTCGACCCGCGGGTCAAATCCTCGCTCGGAGAAGAGGAAATCGTCTTCCCGCCGTACGATGCCAACCAACTCCGCGACATCCTCCAACATCGCGCGGACGTGGCGTTCAAAGGCCACGCGCTCTCCGAACACGTCATCCCGCTGTGTGCGGCGTTCGCCGCGCAAGAACACGGTGACGCCCGCCGCGCACTCGACCTGCTCCGAACCGCGGGTGAACTCGCCGAGCGCAGCCAAGCCGACGGCGTCGCGGAGACCCACGTCCGTCAAGCGCAGGACAAGATAGAACTCGACCGTGTCGTCGAAGTCGTCCGGACGCTTCCGACCCAGAGTAAAATCGTCCTCTTCTCGATTATTCTCCTCGAAAAGAACGGCGTCCACAACATCAACACCGGCGAGGTGTTCAACATCTACAAACGCCTCTGCGAGGAGATAGACGCCGACATCCTCACGCAGCGCCGCGTTACCGACCTCATCAGCGAACTCGACATGCTCGGCATCGTCAACGCCGTCGTCGTCTCGAAGGGTCGCTACGGGCGGACGAAGGAAATCAGTCTCTCGGTACCTATCGACGAAACCGAGGCGGTTCTCCTCTCGGACTCACGCCTCGGCGACATCGAGAACGCCCAACCGTTCGTGCAGGCACGATTTGACAACTGACCGAACCGAGTGAGCGAGTGGTTTCCTACCCCTACTGTTTCGACTGTAAGACTCTCACACAGGCTCTTTGAGACTGTTTATCAGGATAATCAGTTCCACACGAAATATTGGTTATTCTCGACCGCTCACTGCTGTATCGAGCGACTGCTATACGGCCGGAACTGCCTGGATTTCCATTGCTGTCGCAGGTGGTGTCGGAACCGAGTCGCCTGCGAGCGCTCCCGATTCGCTCACCGGCAGGTTGACCGGAGTCGTTTGAGGGGCCGCTGTCTGGAGCAACGCCGTTGGGTCGGGGGCCGTACTGGCGAACGCAAGACGAATCCACCCGAGATACGGGATGCGAACCCGTGCGACGCCGGTCACCCACTGCTCTCTGACCGGCGCGCTGATAGTACTCGTCTGGTCGTACGTCGGGTTGTTGTCGCCTTTCGTGATGTAGGCGTCGTACGGAGCGGGACAGAACTCCAACTCCTCGCAGTTGTCCGCACTCATGTAGTCGGGGTTCGCCTTCTCGTACCAGTTTTCGCCCGCTTCGACGCGGAACATCGCTCGGTGGATAATCGGTGGACCGGCGCTGTTGGGGTTGTCGTAGACGACGACGGAACCGTACGACCCCAGCGACCGATAGTCCGCTTCCTGACCTTCGGCGTAGGTGACGACGCCCGAGTCGTCTCCCGCGTCGGGCGCGAACCGACCCGGTTCGGTGATGAAGATGAGGTCACCTCTCTCCATGTGCGGTTCCATACTTCCGCTCTCGACGGCGACCATCGGCGGCCAGACGCCGGCGACGCCGAACAGGAGCAGACCGATAGCGAGAACGATGGCTGCGCTGCTCAACACTTCACGGACGAACATGAACGGGCCATCTTGGTCGTGAAGGAACCTGTCTACTGGACCTCGGCTACTGGCCGAGCCATCGGTGTCGGGTCGCTCGGAGGAAGAGGAGGTTCCGCCCCCTCCAGACGGTTCGGAACTATCGGAGGGTGGGCGGCTATCTCCGGCACTCATTGCGCTTCGATTCGGCCTGTCCGCGTTTCAACTTTCTGGAGCGCCCGCCGACTCGGACTCTGACTCCGGTTCGACACCGATGCTCGTCTCGTGCGTCTCCGGCACGCTTTTCTTCCGACCTGTGTATCTCCCTCTGTGCCGCTGGAGACACCGTCACGCATCGTGAAAGCGCTCGCCAGCCGCGGCTACAACGCCGAACGCGAAGCCGTGACGCTACTCGCCAGCGCAGCGAACCCCGCCGAGGCGATGGAACGTGCGCTCGACGCCGCACCCGACCACGCGCTTCGACTCACGGCCGAACACGTCAGAGCGGTGCTCGACGGCGGAGCCAACGCCGCGGACGCGCCGACGAAGACGAACTCGGAACCCGTTGGTTCCGGCGATTTGTCCGCTTCGGATGGGACCGCCGTTTCGGATGGTTCGCGTGCGTCGTCGAGTTCGAGCCCTTCCGACGAGTCGAGTCGTTCGAGCGCAACTCCCGCGACATCTACTCGAACGTCGACGGATTCGGAAAACACGACGAACGCCGCCACAGACCGGTCGACACCGACGAACACTGCCGATATGCCCGCCGAGAACCCGTCCACCGACAACCCGTCTGTTTCCACTGCACACACCGACGAAAACTCGTCGACACCGTCGGGTTCTCCAGTGGAAACAGAGGGGTCAACAACACCGTCGGCGGGAACAGCTACCGGAACCGAATCTGAGTCAGTCGACCCTCGAACTGTGAGTTCGACCGACGCTGCTTCGGAGTCTTCGCACGTCCGAGACCCCGCCAAACGCTCGTTGGAAATCACCAACGACATGACCGGTGCGAGCACTGGAACCGGCGAGTACAAGCAGTTCGTCACGACGTTCCGGGACCGCTACGACCGCCTGTCGAAACTGCTCCGCGGTCGAGTCAATCACCGGCCGACGAAAGCCATCGGTGACATGGTCGGCGGCAGCGAAGTCGACCTCATCGGCCTCGTCAACGACGTGCGCTCGACGGCGAGCGGTCACTGGCTCGTCGAGCTAGAAGACACCACGGGGACGTTTCCCTGCTTGGTGATGAAGGACAAAGGAATCGCCGACAACGTCGCCGAACTCCTGATGGACGAGTGTATCGCCATCCAAGGGACGCTCTCGGACGACTCGGGTATCGTCTTCGTCGACACGCTGCATTTCCCGGACGTCCCCAGAACGTTCCGACCGAAAACCGCCGACAGACACGTTCAAGCCGCCCTGATTTCGGATGTCCACGTCGGCAGTCAGGAGTTCATGGCCGACGCGTGGCACTCGTTTACCGACTGGCTCCACACCGAGGAGGCCGAACCCGTCGAGTATCTCCTCATCGCCGGCGACATGGTCGAAGGTGTCGGGGTCTACCCGAACCAAGACGAGGAACTCGACACCGTCGACATCTACGACCAGTACGAGGAGTTCTCCGAACATCTCAAAGAAGTGCCCGCCGACACGGAAATCGTCATGATTCCGGGCAACCACGACGCAGTCCGCCTCGCCGAACCGCAACCCGGTTTCGACGAGGAACTCCGCGACATCATGACCGCCCACGACGCGCGCATCACCTCGAACCCCTCCACCGTCACTATCGAGAACGTCTCCGTTCTCATGTATCACGGCGTCTCGCTCGACGAGGTCATCGCCGAACTCCCATCCGAAAAAGCGAGTTACGACGAACCGCACAAGGCGATGTACCAACTGCTGAAGAAACGCCACGTCGCCCCGCAGTACGGCGGTCACATGCGCCTCGCCCCCGAGGAGCGCGACTATCTCGTCATCGACGACGTTCCCGAAGTGTTCCACACGGGTCACGTCCACAAACTCGGCTGGGGGAAGTACCACAACGTTTTGGCCGTCAATTCGGGCTGTTGGCAGGAACAGACCGACTTCCAGAAGAGCGTCAACATAAACCCGGACTCCGGCTACGCGCCGATTCTCGACTTGGATACGTTGGATATGACGGTCCGTAAGTTCGCGTAGGAGTGCGCTTGTTTTCTCTATCGTCAGATGGAGTCCTCTGGCTGCAACGCTGCGAAATCAGCAACAGCCAGCGTCTGTCCAAACAGCATGAGTCCAATCCCTGCGACACCGACCGGAACTGAAACCGCAAGGAGTAACGAACAGGTGAACGCTCCGATACCGCCACCAATCGCGCCTCGTTTTCGGGACACTTGCTCTTTTGTTTCGGGTCGAAGCAGCCGATACCAGCTATCTTTACACCCGAGCAAGAACGCAGTCGATACCCCGTAGAGCGGCAGAATCGACAGTACGACCAGACTGTTCGTTTTGGTGAACCGCAGAGTGATTATCGTCACAGTCATCCCGACGAAAATCGAGAGGGCGTAGCGGATGGAACGTCGCATACGCATCGTGGTTCGACTTATGTCAAAAAGTGTTTGTTCCACGTCGAACCATTCCGAGCACTAACTCGGCGGACGAAATGACTCATTCCACAACTGACGTACGAACCGTTCGTTGACAGTCAATCCGCGATTTCCGAAGACGCAGAGACGAACACCGTACACGACTTCTTCGGACTACGAACACTCAATGAACACCGACCGCTCCGACACGTATTTCACGTCACACTGACAGCTACGTTCGATGCCCTCCCTCATCTCCGTCGTCAACGACGTAGCGACGTGGCCTCCGGAGTTTCTCGCGGCCGCCGCGGTTTTCGTCAGCCTCGTCATCGCCTCGCAACTCTGCTTCGCGTACGCACTCTACTCCGACTCAGTGGCCCGAGGGCGCAGCAGTCCGGAGACACAGGCCGCGCTGGCGTTTTTCGCTCCACTGTTCGGCCCGTTCGCACTCGTCTATCTCCTCCGTCTCTGGCGCATCCCCGACCGCAACCCGTCGCCGTCGAAGCGAGAACTCGTCGCTGCCGCGGTACCGCTCGGTGTTCTCGCGGCGTTCCTCGTCGGTGCGTTCGTCAGTCCGCCGGACCCGATTACGCAGATTCTCTACGCCGTCCCGACGATGCTCGTGACGATTCCGCTCGCGTATCTGGTCGTCTCCAAGCGAACTGAAGGGGGTTCGCGCCCCGAGCCGACTGCCTGAGCGCGACGCTTGCGTCTCGGTACCACCCATCGCGTGTACTCGGCGTGCACCACCGCCGTCTCCCTTTTAGCGAGGCGTTCCAGGATGTGGGTATGTCCGAATCCGACGCGCTGTTCGAGGCGTACGAGTTCGAGGGAGTGTCGCTCGACAACCGAGTCGGCCTCGCGCCGATGACCCGAACCAGTGCGACAGACGACGGCCGCGCCACTGAACGAATGGCGCAGTACTACGCCAAGTTCGCCCGCGGCGGGTTCGGGTTTCTCGTCTCCGAGGGCGTCTACCCCGACACCGAGTACAGCCAAGGCTACCTGAACCAACCCGGTCTCGCCACCGAGGAACAGACCGAAGCGTGGCAGCAGGTGACCGAGGCGGTCCACGAGGAGGGCAAACCCATCTTCGCGCAGTTGATGCACGCCGGCGCGATTTCGCAGGGTAATCGCTACGAGGACGAGACGGTGGCTCCCTCCGCGATTCAACCCGACGGCGAGAAATCGGAACTGTACGGCGGCAGTGGCGCGTTCGACACACCGCGCGAACTGGAACTGGAGGAACTCGGCGACATCGAGGCGTCGTTCGTCGACGCGGCGAAAAATGCTAAGGAAGCCGGCTTCGACGGCATCGAACTGCACGCCGCCAACGGCTACCTGCTCAACGAGTTCCTCGCACCCGACGCGAACCAGCGCGAGGACCGCTACGGCGGTGACGCCGAGAACCGCGCACGGTTCCCCGCCGAAGTCGTCGAAGCCGTCTCCGCGGCGCTACCCGACGAGTTCGTCGTCGGCATCCGCGTCTCGCAGACGAAGGTGAACGACGAAACCTACGAGTGGCCCGGCGAGGAGTACGCCGCGACGGTGTTCGAAGAACTCGCCGAAGCGGGTGCAGACTACATCCACACCACCGAAGGCGACGCGCTTGCACCGGCGTTTGGCGACGACGGCCCGACGTTCGCCGAACTCGCCGCAGAACACGCGGACACGACGGTCATCGCAAACGGCGGACTCGGTGACCCCGAGTCGGCCCGTGCCTCCCTCGACGACGGCGCGGACCTGCTGACGCTCGGCACGAGCGCGCTCGCCAACGCCGACTGGCCCGAACGCGTCCGAAACGGCGAGGAACTCGACGAGTTCGACCCCGGTGCGATTCTCGTTCCCGAGGCGAGCATCGGCGACAACGAACTCCCCGACGACGCTGTCTCGACACCGGCCGACGACTGAACCGCCGTCTGCTCGCCTCCGTCTACGGTCGAAGCCGGTATCTGACGGTCCGCTGACCGTCGAACATCGGACCCGTCCCCTGTTCTTCGAAGCCGACACGCTCTGCGGCCCCGCGGAGACTGTCGTCGTCGGCCCCGACGAGTAGTTCCGTCTCCATGCCTTCGGTCCGTGCGAACCGAAGCGGTTCCTCGAGCAGTCGCTCGACGGCCTCGGCCTGTCCGCCGAACTGCGTGACGTGGACGGTTCGCTCCTTCGCGTCGTAACTGACGAAGCCGACGATTGGCTCGTCGGTGTCGTCCGGTCGGTCGGTCTCGGCTGTCTCCTCGCCGTCGGCGTCCTCGTTCGGTCCCGAGACGGTGTTGGCCTCGGTGGCGACGTGGACGGTTCTGTCGTGGACGAGATTCCGCATCACGTCGGTCGGCGCGTCGGCGATACCGGCGAGGGCCTCGGCGTCGGCTTCGACCGCATCGCGTATCTCCATGAACGCAGATTCCGCGGCGGCGCGCTTAAGCCCGTGGGTACGTTTCGCACAGTTTTGGGTCGGCGGCCGCTCCGCCTGCGCATTCGAAGACCGGCAACCGTTGGGAGAGTGAACACAGTTATGCGTGCTCCACCGCAATCGCACCCCATGTCTGAGCACCACGGGACAATCCGACTTCGAGAGGTGACGCTCGTATGCGAGTAGTCGCCAAGTTCGGGGGGACCAGCCTCGGCAGCGGCGACCGAATCAACCGCGCCGCCGACTCCGTCGCCGCAGCGGTCGAACAGGGACACGAAATCGCCGTCGTCGCCAGCGCGATGGGCAACACGACCGACGACCTGCTCGACGAGATTCAGTTCGAAGCCGACGACCGCGACCGCGCCGAAATCGTCAGCATGGGAGAGCGGACCAGTGTCCGGATGCTGAAGGCTGCGCTCGCCGCTCGCGGCGTCGACGCGCTGTTCGTCGAACCCGGTACCGAGGAGTGGCCCATCATCACGAACGACCTCGGCGAAGTCGACGTCGAGGAGACGAAGCGCCGCGCCGCCGACCTCGCCGCGGAACTCGACGGCGTCGTCCCCGTCATCACCGGCTTCTTGGCACAGAACCACGACGGCGAGATAACGACGCTCGGTCGCGGCGGCAGCGACACCAGCGCCGTCATGCTCGGCAAGTACATGGACGCCGACGAAGTCGTCATCGTCACCGACGTCGAAGGCGTCATGACCGGCGACCCCCGCGTCGTCGAAGGGGCGCGAAACGTCGGCCGCATCACCGTCGACGAACTCCGAAACCTCTCGTTTCGCGGCGCGGAAGTCGTCGCGCCGAGCGCACTGAGTTACAAAGACGACCACCTCGCGGTCCGCGTTGTCCACTACCAACACGGTGACCTGCTGACCGGCGGCACTCAAATCGAAGGCCAGTTCCGCAACCTCATCGACCTTCAGGAGACGCAGTTGGCTTGTCTCACCGTCGCCGGGCGGGCGATTCGAAATCGTCCAGGAATCCTCGCCGACCTCTCGGAGTCGCTTCGAACCGCCGACATCAACATCGAAGCCGTCGCCAGCGGGATGGATTCGGTCACCTTCTACGTCGCCACCGAGGAAGCCGAAGAAGCCGAGAGCCTGCTGCACGACTCGGTGGTCGCCGACCAGTCGCTCTCCAGCGTCACCGTCGACGAAGCCGTCGCCGTCATCCGAATCACGGGCGGCGAGTTGCCGAATCAGCCGGGAATCATCCGCGGCATCGTCTCGCCGCTGGCGGAAGCCGGCATCAACATCCACGACCTCATCACCAGCGCTACCTCTGTGGCTGTCTTCGTCGACTGGGAGGACCGCGAACGGACGCTCGAAATCGTCCAGAAAGGGTTGTAGCTCCCTTCTATCGCGCCGAATCGCTCGACGAGACTGGTGGTCTGTCTTCTCGCAGTCTTCCCTTTTTGACGATGCACAGATTTCACTCCACCTGCGCAGGACCGGCGACTGACGGGCACTGTTGCACAGCAACGCACGGACGCTCTCGTGGCGGTATTAAGAGACCCGAGCGACGACGCCGACCATGCGCTCTTACAAAGCGAAGATGGTCGAGACCATCTCGCTTCCCTCCCGCGAGAAACGCGAGGCGATTCTGGACGAGGCCGGCTACAACGCGTTCAACATCCCGGCCGAACACGTCTACATCGACCTCCTGACCGACAGCGGCACCGGCACGATGAGCGACGAACAGTGGGCGGCGCTGTTCCGCGGCGACGAGTCCTACGCCGGCAGTACGAGTTTCGCCAAACTCCGCGAGGCCGTCGAGGACGTGATGGGCTTCCCGCACGTCGTTCCGACGCATCAAGGTCGCGGTGCCGAAAACGTCCTCTACGGCTGTCTCGTCGACGAGGGCGACATCGTCCTCAACAACGCACACTTCGACACGACCCGCGCACACGTCGCCAATCAGGGCGCGGACCCCGTCGACTGCCCCATCGAGGGCGCGAAGGACCCGAGCGTCGACGGCCCGTTCAAAGGCGACTTCTCTGTCGAGCGCGCCCGCGAAATCGTCGCCGACGTCGGCGCGGACGCGATTCCGGTCGTCGTGCTCACCATCACGAACAACTCGACGGCCGGACAGCCAGTCAGCGTGGAGAACACGCGCGAGGTGGCGGACTTCGCCGCCGAAATCGACGCGACGTTCGTCGTCGATGCCTGCCGCTTCGCCGAGAACGCCTACTTCGTCCAACAGCGCGAAGCCGAGTTCGATGGAAGTTCGATTGCCGACATCGTCCGCGAGCAACTGTCGTACGCCGATGCCGTCACGATGAGCGGCAAGAAGGAAGCGCTCGTCAACATCGGCGGCTTCGCCGCGATGCACGACGCCGAACTCTTCGAGGCCGCCAAACAGCGCGCCATTCTCTACGAGGGCTTTCCGACCTACGGCGGCATGGCCGGCCGCGACATCGAGGCGATGGCCGTCGGTCTCCGCGAAGCCGTCGAACCGCCGTACGTCGAAGAGCGCGTCCAGCAGGTCCAAGAACTCGGCGAGATGCTCGAAGCCGAGGGCGTCCCCGTCTACAAACCCGTCGGCGGTCACGCCGTCTATCTCGATGCTGGGCAACTGTTCTCACAGCTACCCAGAGAGCAGTTCCCCGGACAGGTGCTCGTCTGCGAACTCTACCGCGAGGGCGGCGTTCGCGCCGTCGAACTCGGCAGTTTCGCGTTCCCCGGTGCGAACCGACTCGAACTCGTCCGTCTCGCGGTTCCGCGCCGCACCTACTCGCGCGAACACCTCGAACACGTCGCGGAGACGGCGGGTGCAGTCGCTGACCGCAGCGAGTACGTGACCGGCCTCGAAATCACCGGCGAACCGCCGGTTCCGGAACTGCGACATTTCTCGGCGACGCTCCGGCCGGTCACCGAGTAGCACGCACCACCGCCTTCTCGTCTCCGCGTTCTACCGGCCTTCGTACAACCGTGTCCCGATACGCTCGGGGAGACAGTTGGCTTCGACGGCGCGGACGACTTCGTCGATGTCGTAGTCGACGCGTCGCTCGTCGACGGTCATCGCGTCCAAGTCGACGATGGCGTACGCCGCCCGCGAGTCGCCGTCTCGGGGTTGGCCGACGCTGCCGGGGTTCATCACGATACCCTCGTCGTACACCTCGTGGGCCTGAACGTGCGTGTGGCCCATCACGAGGACGTCTTCCTCGTCGAGTAGTTCGGGGATGAACTCGTCGGGGTAGGTGTAGTGGTCGGGGTTGTCCGGATGGCCGTGGACCAACCGAACGCGGCGGTCGGCGGTGAGTCGTTGCTGTGGAAGGCTCGCCAACCAGTCGAGTTGGGCCCCGTCGAGTCGCTCACGGGCGTACTCGACGCCGGCGCGCGCCATCTCGTTGAACCGAAACGCCGTCCCCTCGGCGACGGCGCGGTCGTGATTTCCTTGTACTGTGGGGACCGCTCGCTCGCGGAGTCGTTCGACGCACTCGACGGGCCAGGGGTTGTAGCCGACGATGTCACCCGCACAGACGATGGCGTCGACCGGTGACATATCGGACAGAACCGCGTCGAGGGCGACCATATTGCCGTGGATATCGGAGAGCACACCCAGCCGCATACGCCCGGGTACAACACGAGGGCATTAGTGTTCGACGGCCACGTTCACCGGTGCTGACCAGTCGCGCCGCCCGTTCGTGCCGTTCACTCGCGTTCTCTATTCGCGTTCTCCGCCCGCTCGGATTCGCCTTCTCGCCGACTACCGACTCACTGCTCGTGTCTCGTATCTCGTGTCTTCACTCGTTGGCGACGGCCGTCTCGACGCCCTCTTCGGAGACGGCGACGCCCGCCGCACAGACGGCGTGTTCGAAGTCGAGGTCGTACGCCTCGCGGGCGGCGTCTTCGGCCGTCGTCGCCGCGAAATCGAACGCTCGTGGACTGTCCTCCTCGTAGGTGGCGACGAGCGTCGGTTCCTCGACGGACTCCACGAGCACGGCGTCCTTGCGGACGATGCCGATGGTCGCCGACTCCGCGCCGACGACGCCGGCGATTCGCGGCGTGTCGTAGTCGTCCTTCTCGTAATCGAGCGCGAGAAGACTCTCGACGAGGGCGTCGCGGGCGGGGTAACCGAGGTCCAGTTTCTCCGTGATGGGGTCGACCTGCGAGCCGTTGCCGACGACGACGTCGCCCGATTCCGTCTCTCGCACACAGTTGTAGGAGATGTAGGGGTTGTCCGTCTCCGGCGCGTCGGGTTTCGGCGAGACGGTGAGCGCGCTCTCGCGTTCGACTATCTGTCTGTTGGGGAACGACCGCGAGGAGACTCGGTAGGCGGCGATTCCGGGTCCGACGACGATGAAGCGTCCGACGTACATGCACGAAAGTGCATATCTCGCGCTGAAATAGCTGACGGTTTATGCAGTATCGTTCCTGTGTCTCGCGGTCGCAGGGCGACTCCAACGCGCAACGTTTACATATTCACGGGGGTTACGAAGCGATGCAGTCCCATGGGGTAGTGGCCAATCCTGTTGCCTTCTGGGGGCAACGACCGCGGTTCGAATCCGTGTGGGACTATTCTCTCGTTTCTGCCGTTCGAGCAACTGCGCCGGAGTCGGCGAACTGGTTTCGCTCGTAATAAAGACGATAGCCGGCATCGAGTGTTCACAATATCGCGTATCCACTTACCGAGGATAGCATCTACAGTGAGAGCACCTGGCCGCTCGTCGAAGTGACTGCCACGGAACGGCAGCCTACTTTTCGGCGTCGACTCCGGCGTACTGGACGTTGGCTGGCTTCTTCTCGAAAGTGAAGACGAGAAAGTACGAGTGGTTCTTTCGGGCGTGGACTTGAGTGTGGACGCCGGACACTGCGGGCGTGTTCGAGCGGACCGTCACGAACAGGTCTTTGGTGTACAAGCCGAGCTGCGACTCGTAGAAGTTGATTATCTGGACGTGAGTGAGCTCTTGGGTGTTCGCGGAGACTTCGTCTTGTGTTTTGACGATGAGCGTTCCGTCGTCTCTCAACACGCGCTTGGCTTCGGCCCCTGCCGCACAGTAGAGGTCGATGACCGCGCCGTGGTACTTCGAGCCTCGTGTGTCGACGACCTCGCCGTTACTGTAGTGTTCGCGGAAGGTCGAGTGCGACCCGTCGCCGCCGGCGAGCATCTCCTTGTTGCGCCGAAAGAACCCTTCTGCGTACGGTGGGTCGAGAACGACCACGTCGAACGAGTTGTCGTCGTACGGGAGGTCACGACAGTCGACGCTCTCGCCGGTCGGTGATTTTTCGGGGTCGAGGTCGGTGCCGTGAAGGTCGAACGCGGTGTCGGGAACGTTCTTCCAGAACACGCCTTTGCCGTACGTTACGTCGGCTACCTTCGCACCCGTCTCCACGTGCAAGTCGAGAACCTTGGGAAACACGGCGTCGTTGTCAGCCCGATGTGCGGAGAGAATCAGGTCGTCGGTCGTCAACTCCTCCGGGACCTCGCCCGTGAGAGTCGTCTGCGAGGATGACCCGTCGGCGTCGTCGCTCATTCTATGCGATAACAGCGAACTGTCTCCAATAAGCGCTCCCGTTCAGTTCCCGCTCGAACGGCAGCGTGCTAATGGATTCGAGTTGGTCGCACGACACTCGGAACGATAGGAGACGACAGTCGTGAGAGGGACTTCGGCATCCAGCACCCACCTCACTCCGTCTGCGGATTCACACTGCCCGTCTTCGCGTACACTCCGCCCAGAAGCACGAATCCGGCGAGCAACGGAATCACCGCACACGCGGCGTACACCGCCTCGAAGCCGACCGTTTCGACCAGTGGAAGCGACACCATCGGTCCGATGCCACCGCCCAAGTCGCCGAGGACGTTGTTCGTCCCCGTCGCCCGTCCCATTCGTTCGGTGGGCGTGAGGTCGGCCAGAAGCGCCATCAACGGACCACTGGTGCCGCCTTGGCCCGCACCGATACAGACACAAGAGACGACGAGCGTCGACAGCGACGAGGCCCGTGAGAGGAGGATGAAGCCGACGAAGGAGACGACGAGAAACACCAAGAGGACCGGAACGCGAGCGCCGTAGTCGTCGCTCAGTTTCCCGCCGGCGAGCATGAATATCGAAGCGGAGACGACGGTTACGGCCATCAACGCGCCCGAGATTCCCTGCGGCCCGTAGCCGAGCAGTTCGATTTCGTTGACGTCGATGAACAGCACGAGCGTCGCAAACAGCGCGCCGAGGTACGCGAAGAAGAGTCCGAAGTTGACGAATCCGACGGTGAGCGCGGGCGTACTCGTATCCAGTTCCCACGGTGCCGCTCTCGACTTTTCGGTCGTCACGTGCGTCTCCGGCACCTGCCAGTAGGCGATGACACCCGCGAACAGCGCGAACGCGGCGGCGACGACGAAGGCGGCCTCGATGCTGTAGGCGTCGCTCACGATACCGCCGAGAATGAGCCCAGCAGGAAATCCGAGTGTGATGCCGCCACGGACGACGCCCATGTTCGTCCCCCGGGAACTGCCGTCGCTCACGTCGGCGGCGATGGTGTACGCCGTTGCGAACACCGCCGCACTACCGAGTCCCCAGAGAACGCGCGCGAAAAGAAACCACAGTTCGGGCGCCGACGAGTCGATGGCGACGACGTAGCCGAGGGTGGCGAACCCTTCGACGAACAACCCGGCGACGAACGGTTTCCGCGTGCCGATGCGGTCGACGAGCGACCCCGCGGGCGCGTTGGCGAGAATCCGGGCGAAGCGGTTCGCGCTGAGAATCAACCCCACGAGAAACGGCGAGATGCCCAGTACACTCCCGAGATTCGGGAGGATCGGAAAGATGACGCCACCACCGAAGCCGACGAAAAACGTGCTGGCGATGACCGCGAGGACGACTGTCTGCGGCCGTCTCACTGCGGACGCCGACCTCCGAGCGAAGACGGGTTCGTCGAGTACATGACTGACTCTCCGGTCAGTACCCCCGCGACGGAAATACGACTGTCGTTCCACGGTGTCGTTTTCCGGGAGGTTCTGAGCGTCGTATCCGGTGGTAACCCGGGCGTAATTCTCGTGAGTGAGTACCAGAAAATCGCTCGTCTGGGAGAGGAAGCCGGGGGAATCGCCCGACGCAGTGTTGCGGTTTCCAGTCGAAACGAAGGGGTTGTTCGAAACCGAAATTCTTTATATGTGTTCGAAGTCGGGCCACTTTCTGCACTGGAGAGATTCATCTTCTCGGATGACGTACTACTGACATACGTCCGACTATCCGAACACGTCTCGAACTGCCGTCTCACCACCACGCTGTCACCTACCGATGCCGACACCAACACCGCTCGACGACGTCGAGTTTCTCGCCGCCTCACCTAATCGCGTCACCGTGCTGCAAGCGCTCGCTGCCGACGCACACACCAGAACAGAACTGTACGAGTCGACCGGTATCTCGCGGCCGACGCTCGGCCGTGTGCTCGAGGGGTTCGAGCGCCGTGGCTGGATAGTGAAATCGGGCCGACGGTACGAGATTACGCGCCTCGGTGCGCTCCTCGCCGACGAGTTCGGCCGTCTCTTGAAGACCGTCGAGACGATACAGCAACTGGCGAAACTCGAACCACGACTGCCGACCGACTGCATGGAGTTCGACTTTCGTCTGTTCGCCGACGCGACGATTACGGTGCCGCACGCTCCGGACGTGTTCGCCCACATCCGTCGCGTCGAAGAACTCACTCAGAACGCGGCCGAGGTCCACTACGTCACACAGAACGTGTATCTGGACTCGATTCCCGAACAGCGCACGCTCATTCTCGACCACGGCCAACGACAGGAGATAATCATCTCCGAGGCGGCGTTTTCGGTTCTCTTCGAAAACTCCTCGGTCGCCGATATCGTCCGGGAACTGCTCGCAACCGACAACATGACGCTGTATCTGTATCGGGGGCCGCTTCCCGTCGCAATCGGACTGCTCGACGACGTGGCGACGATTCTCCCGTACGACGACCAGGACTTCCCGTGTGCGCTCATCGAAACGAGAAACGAGACGATTCGAGACTGGGTTACAGCGATGATTGACGACTACCGCGCCCATGCGGAGTTGCTCACGCCCGAGCGTCTCTCGGAACTGGCATCCTGAAGAAGGCGTGACTCGCTCACTTCTCGACGTCGAGCAGCGCGACCCGCTCACGAACGGCGTCCGAGAGCGTTCCGTCCATCGCCGCCAACTCTCGCTCGGAAATCTCGAAGAACTCGAACACGCGCGCTCTGTTGTACTCGCCGAGTGTCGGCGTGTCGTCGAGACTCAGTTCTTCGACGACAGCGTCGGCCGCAGCGGATTCGTCCCCTCCGTCTACGAGCACGACCAGCGGAACGCGACCTTCCTGTAGTCCCATCTCGAACGCTTGGTCGATTTGCCGACGACCGGCGGCGTACAACAGGACTTCGACGCCTCGGTCGTGAGCGACGTTCTCACCGCGCGAGATGGCTCGGTCGGCGAGTTCGACCGCCCGTTCGAGATGTGCTCGGTCGACGACGTAGCGGGCGTCGACCGCTTGCACGGTCGTCTCGTACTCCTCGGCTACTTCTCCGAGTACGGCAACGGTGCTGTCTACGTCGGCTATCTCCGCAACGCCGTCGACGACTCTCATCCGAAATCACCCAGACTCGACTGGTCGTCGTCTCCGCTTCCGGCACCCGCCCCGCCGGCCGCAGACGCAGTGCCGCCCGCGGACGTGAACTCGACCGGTGCCGCCGACTCGTCGGCTTCCACGTCGTCCATCGAGGGGTTTCGGCGACCGACGTTCTCCAACACCGTTTCGGCGGTCTTCCGCCGTCCGCGAAGCGCCGCGAGGATGACCGATTTGTCGGCTTCGCGGAGGTCCGCGCGACTCTCGACGCCGGCCTCGAACAGGCGACGGGCGCGCTTTCGACCGATGTTGCGGACGCCGGCGAGGTCGAGCAGTTCCTCGCGGACGCCGTACTCGATGCGCTTTTTCGCTTCGCGGACGGCGACGTTCGACGCCAGATTCAGCTCTCCGGCGAGCTGTTCGGCCGCCCCCAACAGCCACTCTGCGGTGTCGACTTTTCCCCTGATATCGCCGGGACCGACGCCGTATCGCTCGGTGATGCGGTCCTCGTCGACCTCCATCGACCAGTCTTCGAGGAGCTTTGCGGTCTTGAGCGCCGACAGCCAGTCCTCGAAGGCGACGTCGTCGTACTCCGAGGGAACGTGGCCGAGGAACTCGCCTTCGCGTTCGTAGCAGAGTTCCGTGTACGTAGAGCGGTCGCCGGATTTGAGGTAGAGTTGGTACATGTCCGGCGTGCGCGAGACGAGGTGGTAGAGACCGAGCGCCGTCGGTTTCGGAACCTCGCCGGTCGATGGCGACTCCGAATTCTCGTCCTTTCGCAGGTCGCTCGCGGAGACGAAGCCCGACTCCGCTTCGCTCGCACTCGCGTCCTGCGTCTCTCCGCCTTTTCGCTCCCAGTCGCGCAGACCGTCGATGATTTCGGCGGCGCTCATCGGGTCGAGGTAGAGCCGTGAGACGGTGTGACCGATGTTCGTCGCCCGCAACGTGCCGTCGTCGCGTTCGATGAATTCGTTGACTTCCAGATACCGAAGCACGGAATCGGTTACCTGTTCCAACCGGCCTTCGTCGTCGGTCTGCGTGGCGTACAGCGTGCGGTCGAGAAATTCGAGCAGGCTCTCCCGACTGTTGGCGAACCCGGAAGCGATGGTAGCCAGCACGTGCGTCCGGAGTGCGGGTTCGGCGGCGAGTTTCGAGCGCACGGGTTCGGGGTCGGCCCACAGATAGCGCTCGAACAGTTCGTCCATCTCGTCGGCGTTCTTTCCCAAGAGAACGGCCTCGCCGTAGGGGTCGCGGCCGGGTCGCCCCGCGCGGCCCATCATCTGGTGGATTTCCAACACGTTGAGCGGCTTCATCCCCCCGAACTCGCCGTCGTAGCGGCGCCAGTCGCGGACGACGACGCGGCGACTCGGCGTGTTGACGCCGGCGGCGAGCGTCGGCGTCGCGCTCACGACCTTGATGAGTCGGTCGCGGAACGCGGACTCGACGATGCTGCGGTGGTCGGCGGCGAGGCCCGCGTGGTGAAACGCCGCGCCCTTGGCAACGGTGCGCGCCAAATCCGCGCTCGTCTCGGTGTCGGAGACGTCTCGAATCTCGGCGGCCAACTCTGCGAGTTCGTCGCGTTCCCCGGAGGTGAGCGCCGCGTCCGATACGTCGGCGAGGCGTTTCGCGGCGGCCTCGGCGTTGCGTCGGGAGTTGACGAACACGAGCGACGACCCGCCCTCCTCTAAGGTGTCGGCGACGAGCGCGGCTTCCTGTTTCTCGCTGCCCTCGACTCTCACTTCTCGTTGACTCCCGTCGTCGAAGTTGATGGCGTTGCCGTAGTGGACGCCCGTCTTCAGGTCGATGGGTCGCCAGTCCGAGCGGACGAGACTCGCGTCGAGCCAGTCTGCGACCTCCTCGGCGTTGCCGACGGTCGCAGAGAGCGCGACGACCTGCAGACCGGGATTTATCTTCTGGAGCTTCGCCAAGGTGACTTCGAGCGTCGGCCCGCGGTGTCGGTCGTCGACGAGGTGGACCTCGTCGGAGACGACGCAGGTGAGCTCGGATATCCACGAGGCGTTGTTGCGGACGAGCGAGTCGACTTTCTCGCTGGTGGCGACGATGATATCGCGCGTCGCAAGCCACTCGCTCGTCGAATCGTAGTTGCCCGTCGAGACGCCGACGTCGACGCCGAACTGCTCGAACCGCTCGAACTCGGCCTTCTTCTCGGAGGCGAGCGCTCGAAGCGGGACGATGTACAGGGCTTTGCCGCCGCGCTGGACGCTCGACAGCATCGCCAGTTCGGCGATGAGCGTCTTCCCCGAGGCGGTGGGGATGGAGGCGACGAGGCTCTCGCCGTCGGTGACGCCCGCCTCGACGGCTTCGGCCTGCGGCGGGTACAGTTCCTCGACGCCCTCCTCGTGGAAGAACTCGGGAACGCCCGCCGGCAGACCCGTCAGGTCCGCTGTCTTCATTGGACGGAGTTGGCGCGTCCTCCGGTTTAAACTGTCGGAGGCGTGGTGGAAGTGAAGGCGATACCGGCTCGACTACCTCGTCGCCGACTCCTCTCTCGCCGCCGACCCCTCTTTCGTCGCCGACTCGTACTCTTCGCGCGTAATCGTGTACCGGTGCTGGTCGGTCACTTCCCCAGTTGGCCGCGTCTTGAACTGTCTCAACAGGCCCTCGTGCGTGCCGCCGAACGACTCGATATATCGGGAAATCATCCGCTGTGAACGGTCGTTGCCCGCGGCGGCAGTCGTGTAGTAGCAGTCGAGGTCGAACCGCTCGAAGGTGAGTTCGACCATCTTCTCGGCGCGTTCGGTGCCGTAGCCACGACCCCAGAACCGTTCCGCGAGGATGACGCTCGAACTCCCGCTTCGGAGTTTCCACTGCGGTCGAAACGAGGTGAGGCCGGCGAGTTCGCCCGCGTCGTCTTCGTCCGCTTTTGGCCGAATCGTGTACCGTGCGAACGTCCGTTCCTTCCACTGGCGCTCGGCGTCGTCGACGAACTGTGCAACTTGGTCGAGCGTCTCGAAGCGAAACCACGGCATGTGTTCTGTCACCTGCGACTGCCACGTCTCCGCCTGCGCGAGGTCGTACAACTCGAAGATGTCCGTGTGGTCGTGCGAGACACGCTCGAAGACGAGGCGGTCGGTTTCGAGACGCTCGGGGAACAGCGGCGTCGACATACCGGTATCGACGACTCGCGGTGACTTTGTCGTGCGGGGCCGCGCCGACGGTCACGCCGCCGTCGAACGGAGGTCCACCCGGTCGCTCGTACTCCACCCCGACGGCCGCGTCGTCATTTCTATGTAACCGACTGCCGAACTCCCGGTATGCGAATCGAGTACGACCGCGACACCTGTATCGGAATGTATCAGTGCGTCGATGAGTGGGACGCCTTCGAGAAGAACATGGACGACGGGAAAGCGGACCTCGAAGACAGCGAGGAAGTCGACGACCAACTGTTCGTCCGCGAGGTGCCCGAGGACGCCGAGTTCGACGCGGAGTTCGCCGCCCGGGTCTGTCCTGTCGATGCTATCAAACTGTTCGACGACGACGGCGAACAAGTGGTGTAACGACCGGTCTCCGTCCCGGCATCCCCGCCGTCTCCGATGGCGTTTTTACTTTCACCACGCTTCACGAACCCTTATCTGAGAGAACGACGAAGCCGACCCGATGGCCGCCACCGACGAGGTCGCCTACGTCGAACACCCGCTTCTCGCCCCCAGTTTCATCGAGCGTCGTCTCTACCAGATACAACTCGCCGGACGGTCCCGAGACGGTCACACGCTCGTCTGCCTTCCGACCGGGTTGGGGAAGACGACGGTCAGCCTCCTCGTCACGGCCGAACGACTCTCGGAAGTCGGCGGCAAATCCCTCCTCCTCGCGCCGACGAAACCGCTCGTCCAACAGCACGCCGACTTCTACCGCGAAGCGCTCTCCATCCCCGACGACGACATCGTCGTCTTCACCGGCGACGTCCGCCCCGACGACCGGGCGGCGCTGTGGGACGACGCCCAAATCGTCATCGCCACCCCACAGGTCGTCGAAAACGACCTCGTCGGCGGCAGAGTGAGCCTCGCCGACGTGACCCACCTCACCTTCGACGAGTGCCACCGCGGAACCGGCGATTACGCGTACGTCTACATCGCCGAGCGCTACCACCAAGACGCCGAAAATCCGCTCGTGACGGGCATGAGCGCGTCGCCCGGCGGCGACAAGGAGGATATCCTCACCGTCTGTGAGAACCTCGGCCTCGTCGACGTGACGGTGATGACCGAAGACGACGCCGACGTCGCCGAGTACACCTACGACACCGAAGTCGAGTGGGAGCGAATCAGCCTCCCCGACGACATTCTGACCATCCGAAACGCGCTCAACGAGGTCATCAAAGACCGACTGAGCAAGCTGAAATCGCTCGGCGTGACGCGGGCGACGAGTCCGGACATCTCCCAGAAGCAACTCAACGGCATCCGCGCCGAGTTGCAGAAGATGATACACGCCGACAACGGCGACGGCTACAAAGGGATGTCCGTCCACGCGGAGGTGATGAAACTCCGGCGAGCGGTCGAACTCGTCGAGACCCAGAGCGTCGAATCCGTCCGTCGATACTTCGAACGGCAGCGCAACGCCGCCCGGTCGTCGGGGGCGTCGAAGGCGAGTCAGCGACTCGTCGCCGAACCCAAAGTCAGAGAGGCGATGCGTCTGGCCGAATCGTTCGACGAACTCCACCCGAAGTTCTCGAAAACGCGCATCCTTCTGGCCGAAACGCTCGGTCTCGGTGGGGGCGAACGCGTCATCGTGTTCACCGAGTCCCGCGACACCGCCGAGGCGCTGACCGAGTTTCTGTCGGGGAGTTTCGACGCCCGACGGTTCGTCGGCCAAGGCGACAAGGAAGGCTCCGACGGGATGACCCAGAAGGAACAACAGGAGACGCTCGACGCCTTCCGGGCGGGTGAGTTCGAGGTGCTCGTTTCCACCTCCGTCGCCGAGGAAGGACTGGACGTGCCGGAAGTCGACCTCGTACTGTTTTACGAACCCGTGCCGACGGCGATTCGCTCCATTCAGCGGAAAGGCCGGACGGGACGACAGACCGAGGGCCGCGTCGTCGTCCTCATGGCCGAGGACACCCGCGACGAGGCGTACTTCTGGATTTCCCGGCGCAAGGAGAGCCAGATGGAAGACGAACTGAAGAAACTGAAAGGCGTCGCCGACGAAGTCGAAGACGAACTCGACGACTCCCAACAGAGCCTCGACGCCTTCGAGGGCAGTGCGGGCGGAAGCGACGGCCCGAGCGCCCGCGAGAAGCGGATGCAACCTGGACTGGCCGATTTCTCCGAGTCGTCCGAAGAGGACACGGCCGACGAAGCCACCGATTCGGGCGCGGCAGACGAAGACGACGAGGCCGACGAGACGGACGCCGCCGAATCCGACGGCGTCGTCGCGGCCGCCGACAGCAGCGACGACGAGGACCTCGTCGAAATCGTCGCCGACCAGCGCGAACTCGACTCGACTATCGCCCGCGACCTCTCGACGCGCGAGGGAATCCGGACGCGACTCGAAACGCTCGCCGTCGGCGACTACGTGCTCTCCGACCGCGTCGCTGTCGAACGTAAGTCGGTCTCGGACTTCCTCGACACGCTCACCGGCGGCGACCGCTCGCTGTTCGAGCAGGTCGCCGATATGTCGAGACACTACTCGCGGCCCATCGTCGTCATCGAGGGCGACCGACTGTACGAGGAGCGAAACGTCCACCCGAACGCGATTCGGGGTGCGCTTTCGAGTCTCGCCGTCGACTTCGGGGTGAGTGTCCTCCGAACCGAAGACGAGAAAGACACCGCCGACCTGTTCGAGGTCATCGCCACGCGCGAACAGGTCAGCGCCGAACGCTCGGTCAACGTCCACGGCGAGAAGAGCGCGAAGACGCTCGACGAACAGCAGGAGTACGTCGTCAGCGCTATCGCCGACATCGGGCCGGTGTCGGCGCGCGCCCTGCTCGAACACTTCGGCTCCGTCGAAGCGGTGATGATTGCGTCGAAAGACGAGTTGCTCGAAGTCCACGGCGTCGGCGAGGTGACCGCCGACAGAATCCGAGAAGTCATCGGCAGTGACTATTAGGCGTACTAGGTTCTCTAGTGAGCATATAGCCGTCCGGAGTAAGGCTCAAATAGCTCGCTCTGGGACTCCGTGACATGGCGTGGTCGAACGACGTTCATCGGTACGGACCGCCGCAACACGAACACCATCGTTCGGACGAGCGCGTCCTCTACGGCGGCAGCGAGTCGACCCGACCGACAGAGCGGCGTCGGTACACCCTCGCACCCCACTACTGCGAGCCGAGAACGATAGTGACGTGAGTGTGAGTGCCACACTCGCCGCTCATTTGTCGGGCCCAGCGCTTTACGAACTACAACCCCTTCAGACAACTACGGAGATGGCGTCTCACGATTCGTCCGGTTCGGACAGCGAGATGGCATTGTACGGCAGCGCACAGCACGACTCGGACGTCCCGAGCGATGGACGACCCGACCGACTGTACGGGTCGCCACAACACGAGTCGATGTCGGGACCGTACCCGTGTTCCGGGAGCGAACTCGCGCGCCCCACCGTCGTCGCCGAGTTCGACGACGAACCCGGCCGCGACACCGACGGGGGTCGGACCGCAGAGGAACCCGAACGGGCGACCCGAAACGTCTCGGTGAGTAGCTAACCGGCCATAGTCCGCCGAGCTTCGGCTATCGATTCAGCGCCGAGAGCGTCTCGGCCGCTTCTCTGGCCGCCGACAGCAGTTCCTTGGCACGTCGTGGGTCGTCAGCGTCTTCGGCGGCCGTCGCGTAGCGCGTCACCGTTCGAGTGAGCGCCGCGCGCGCCTCGCTCAGGTCACCCGACGTGGACTGTGGCCGTGCAGTCGTCGCCGTCGAGACGGACTGGTCGACGACTGTCGTCTCTTCACGTTCGCTGGTCGGTGTCTGCTGGGCCGGCGGTTGTTCGTTGGACTGCGACGCCTCGTTGGACTGCGGCGGTTCCGGCGTGACCTCGATATCGCCGCCCTCGTTGTCGGTTTCCGGCGACTGCGCCATTTCGGATTCGCCGGCCGCGTTCTGCGCTCGTGTCGCCTCCGCCGACTCGGCGGACTGGGCATTCTGACTGGACTGAGCGCCCTGACTGACCTGCGCGTTCTGACACGTCGGACAGAACTCTTGGCCTTGGTATCGGAAGATGGGGTCGCCGCAGGTGTCGCAGTGTTTGTTCGTCATCGTCGCACCCTTCAGGAGGAGTTCGCTCATCCGCTGGGTGGATTTGCGCTTCTCCTCGTCGCGGGCGAACTTCTCCCGAAGTTTCTCGCGTTCGGCTTCCTTGTCGAACTCGCTCATATCGCGGCACAAGGGTAGCTGTGCCGAAAAAGTCACCGGGGGTAGCCGTCGTTTCGGCGTCCGAAACCCGGCGCGTCGGGGTGTCTATCGTGACCGTAAACTGTCGTCACCACGCGAAAGTTTCGACAGATGACGAACCCCAAATTCGGGTTAGTCGCGTATTTCGGGGGGTTCCGAAGCGTTTAATCACGTTCCGCGGTTCGATTTACGTGGTATGACGAAAGTGAGCGTGGTCGGTGCCGCCGGGACGGTGGGCGCCGCCGCTGGGTACAACATCGCGCTGCGGGACATCGCCGACGAACTCGTCTTCGTCGACATCCCGGATATGGAGGATAAAACGGTCGGACAGGCAGCCGACACGAACCACGGCATCGCCTACGACTCGAACACCGTCGTCCGACAGGGCGGCTACGAGGACACCGAAGGCTCCGACGTCGTCGTCATCACGGCGGGCATCCCGCGCAAGGAGGGCCAGACCCGTATCGACCTCGCGGGCGACAACGCGCCTATCATGGCGGATATCGGCTCCTCGCTCGCCGAGTACAACGACGACTTCGTCTCTATCACCACCTCGAACCCGGTGGACCTGCTCAACCGCCACCTCTACGAGGCCGGCGACCGCGACCGCCACAAAGTCATCGGCTTCGGCGGCCGCCTCGACTCCGCTCGCTTCCGCTACGTGCTCTCGGAGCGCTTCGGCGTCCCCGTCAAGAACGTCGAGGCGACGATTCTCGGCGAACACGGCGACGCACAGGTGCCCGTGTTCTCGAAAGTTCGTGTCGACGGGCGCGACCCCGAGTTCAGCGAGGACGAGAGAGAGGAGATTCTCGGCGACCTTCAAGAGTCGGCGATGGACGTCATCAGCCGAAAAGGCGCGACGCAGTGGGGTCCGGCGACGGGCGTCGCCCACATGGTCGAGGCCGTCCTCCACGACACCGGTGAAGTGCTGCCCGGCAGCCTCGTGTTGAACGGCGAGTACGGTTACGAGGACACCGCTTTCGGCGTTCCCGTCAGACTCGGCTCCGACGGTATCGAGGAAGTCGTCGACTGGGACCTCGACGAGTACGAAGCGGAACTGATGGACGACGCTGCCGAGAAACTCCGCGACCAGTACAACAAAATCGCGTAACTGCGCGCGACTACGTGACCGCACTACGCGGCCTTCCGATAGTGCCGCAGCGGCGACCGATTCTCACACCTTCTTTCATCGTTTCCGAGTCTCGCAACCGGAGTATGCCGACAGTCTACCGAATCAGTTGCTCCAACAGCCGCTCGTGTCGGCGTCGGGCACGGACGTAGCCGACGGCAGTGTGACCGCACATCAGTAGACAGAACATCAGTACGCTCGCACCGATTGCCAACTCGACCCCGGTCTGGACCGTCAGCTCGAGGCCGGTGACGACTCCGAGAAGCGGGACGACGACTGCGGCGTGGAGCATCGAAATCACGCTCACAGCTACGTCGACCGGGTATAACGATATACACCGACTAACAGGACGGTAAGTAGCCCTGACTGGACCGAAACCACTGCCTACTCGTCTTTCTCGGAGTCGATACTCTCTCCGCGTCGAAACAGTTAGTAACGTAGACATTAACGAGTCGATATGCGCCGCCGCGCCCTCCTCTCGATAGCGGGTACCATCGTCGCAACCACCACCGCAGGCTGTTCGGACGCGTTCTCCGACGGGTCGAACGCCGTCGACGACGCGTCCGACGCCAAGAATCGAAACGGAACCGAGACGTCGACATCGACACCGACGCCCGCACCGACGTTCGACGGCGGGTCGTCGAATGTCGAACTCGTCGACCACGAACTCGTCCGGACGAACGACGGCGAGGCCGGTGAACTGGTCGCCGTCTCCGGGACGGTCCAAAACACCGGCGAGCAGTCCATCACCGGCCTCGCGCTTCGAGTGCAGTTTCTCGACACTGACGGCGAGATGCTGACCGCGACGACGATAGACGTCCGCGAACTGGCTGCCGGTCGGTCGTGGGCGTTCGAGTCGACGTATCCCCGCGCGGGGGCAGACGCCGCCGCCGTCGCAGAGTACCGTCTCGTGGCGTCGGTCGACGAATAAAAAAGTTCGACTGCTGTTTTTTCTTAGTCGCTCGACTCGTGTCGGTCCAGTTCGTACTGGAAGCCGATGGTGTTCTCCGGCGTGACGCGGAGCGTCCAGTCGCCCACCGACGGGTCGTCGACGCGGTAGACGAACTCCTCGCCGCCGTTGCGGACGGCGTAGTCGTCGCCCTGTTGGACGGCGTTGCGCGCGCGTTCACCACTCAGGTCGACGAATCCGCTGCTGCTGACGCGGACGCGTTCGGCCTCGACGACGTTGCCCTCGGGGTCGACGAACTCGACGTCGAAGTCGGCCTCGTCGGCGTCCTCGGCACCGTAGTAGCTGTTCGGCGTGAGCGTGAGCGTCACGTTCTCGGTGTCTTCGCTGACCTCGAAGTCGCTCTCGAACGCTTCCGAGGGCTGTTTCCAGACGACGAAGCCGATGTCGACTCGCTGCCAGTAGTCGTTGTTCGCCTGCCGGTTCGGGTCGTTCAGACCGAGGTTGACGTTGGCGTTGTAGCGACCGCGGTCGGCTTCCTCGGGCGGCGACACCGTGACGGTGACCGTCGCCGTCTCACCGGGCGCAATCTGGCTCGGTGCGTCGATGTCTATCCACGAGGGATTGAGCTGGTTCGGGCAGTGCCCGCTGCAGTGTCGTCGTTCGGTGGTCAGTTCCGGGTTCAGCGGGACCGCGCTGTCGCCGGTGTTCTCGATGACGAGTTGGCGGGTGAAGCTGTCGCCGGCTTCGACCTGCGCGTGGACGTAGGTGTCCGAGTGAATCTGCACCGTCGGTTCTCGCCAGACGTTGGCGGCGACGTGCGCGGAATGTACCGGCTGTGCGGGGCGGCCGGGGTAGGTCACTTTCTCGTCGGTGAACGCGACGAGACCGCGGTAGTCGGCCGTCTCGGCGTCTTCGGGAACCTCGACGCTGACGGTGTACTCGGCCGTTTCACCCGCGTCGATGCTCGACGGACCCTCGATGTCGACCCACTCGTTTTCGAGCGGGAACTCCATCATCGGGCCGGCCGCGAGATGCGGGTCGACGTCGACGGACTCGTCTTCGCCGTTCTTCACCGTGACGGTGTATTCGAGGCTCTCGCCCGGTTTCACGTCACGGTAGCTGTCGTCGACGTCGATGTACAGTCGCGTGTAGTTCGTCTCGGTTCGCTCGTCGGCCGCCGCGACGGAGTCGACCGTCGGCGCGGGGACGTCGGCTGGCTCGTCGGTGGCCGGGAACGCGGCCGCCGCTGGGAATGCGCTCAGCACGACCAGCGCGACGAGCAACAGGTTGAATCGTCGTGTCATGGTTTGGTCGTAGCCACGGCTCGGCGTCTCGACCAAGCGGTGGAGGGCTTGGAGAGCACGGAGCGTGCTACGACTACAGATTTGTTGGAATATATTAAATAATTTTTGACAGGCTAATCAGCGTGTGGACTGAACTCTCCTCCGCGTTGCGAGTCCGCTCACTGCCCGCCCGAGAGCCGTTGTTTGAGCGCCGTCGCCGTCTTCTCGCCGACGCCGGGCACGTCGCGTAGGTCGTCGGCCGACGCGGTGCGGATGTTGTCGACGCTGCCGAACCGTCGAAGGAGGCTTCGCCGCGTCGAAGGTCCGACGCCGGGTACGTCGTCCAAGACGGTTTTCACGTCGTCACGCAGCGTCTGATGGTACGAAACGGCGAAGCGGTGTGCCTCGTCGCGGACGCGTTGGAGGACGTGGAGATGTGGCGCGTCGCTCGGCCAGTTGTACACCTGCGAGTCGGTGATGACCAGTTCTTCGTCTTTCGCCAACGCGATGGCGGGAACGTCCCAGCCGACTTCCCGAAGCGCGTCCTGTGCCGCGCCCAGTTGTCCGTCGCCGCCGTCGATGAGCAGCAAGTCGGGGTCGGGCCTGTCGTCGCGGCCTTCGACGGCGCGTTCGGCCCGCCAGCGAATCAACTCGCGCATGTTCGCGTAGTCGTCGTTTCTGTCGGGCAGTTTCTTTCGTCGGTAATCCGATTTCTCCGCACTGCCGTCGACGAAGCAGACGTCGCTGCCGACGACGGCTTTGCCTTGCGCGTGGCTCACGTCGAACCCCTCGATGCGGGTCGGCCGCGAGATTCCCAGTGCGTCGGCCAACGCGCCGAGTTCGTCGCCGCGGGCGGGACCGCGTCGGGCGTTTTTCAGCGCGAGTTCGACCAGTTTCGCCTCCCGGCCCGCGCCGGGGACGCGGACGCTGACGCCTTCGGCTTCCAGCCACGCCAACAGTTCGTCGTCCTCGGGTCGCTCCGAGAGCAGTAGCGCATCCGGCAACCGTCGCTCGGCGTAGTACTGCGGAATAAATGCTGAGAGAACCTCGGCGACTCTGTCCTCGCCCTCGGGCGCTTGCAGACGGTGACGCGACCGGTCGACCAACTGTCCGCGTTCGCTGTGCAGACGCGCAACAGTCGCCGTATCGCCTTTGATGGCTGCGCCGAGTACGTCGACTTCGCGTTCGCGACTTTGGCCCGACACCGCCTCGCCGCCACCGCTGTGGAACGATTCGACGGCGTCGAGTTTGTCTCGCAGGTTCGCCGCGCGCTCGAACTCCTGATTCTGCGCTGCACTCTCCATCTCTCGCCGGAGCGGGTCCGCGAGCACACCCGTCTCGCCCTCGAAGAACCGAACGACCGAGTTCGCGTCCTCTCGGTACGCTTCCTCCGAAATCTCACCGGTACAGGGCGCGGTACACAGCCCCATCTCGTAGTCGAGACACGGTCTGTCACGGCCGCTGTACTTGTGGTCCGAACAGCCGCGGACGCCGTACGTCTCGCGGAGCGCCTTCACGACCACGTCGACTCGTCCCTTGTCGGTGTAGGGGCCGAAGATAGTCGAACCCTCCTCGGGGTCGCGCGTCACCTCGATTCGGGGAACGGGGTGGTCGGTCAGTTGGACGAGCGGGTAGGATTTGTCGTCTTTCAGTCGGACGTTGTACTTCGGCTGGTGGCGCTTGATGAGGTTCGCTTCCAGCAACAACGCCTGTGTCTCGGTGTCGGTGACGGCGAAGTCGACGTGTTCGGCACGCCGGACCATCCGCCTGATACGGTTGCTTCGCGGGTCCGCGTACGACCGGACACGACTTCTGAGGTCGACGGCTTTGCCCACGTAGAGAACGGTGTCGTCGGCCAGAAACTGGTAGACGCCCGGCTCCCTCGGTAACTCCCCTGCGCGCTCGCGGACCCCGCTCGCGTCCATTCGGTTTCGATTGGGTGCCAAGGGGCTTGAGGGTGACGCGTTCGACCCGCACGACCCGCCCCAATCGCTGTCCGACTGTCTTTCGTCAGCCTCGTACGAGGCTTGGAGGAACGGTATCGACGGTGCTGGCAACCGGCGGAATAGAAGCCAGACTCATCGACATCACTCTGCACGTACTGCTTTCGCCGCTTCTGTTCGAGAAGGCGGCGACGGCCGGCCTCAACTCCTTCCGGTCGAACTTCCCACTCATCGGTTTGCTGGCTATCGTCGGCCCTCTCCTGTCGGTGGACTGGCGCGAGCGAGTGACCGAGACCGAACTCCTCGAACACACGTCCATCTCGCCGTCGGACGACGACAGCGACTCGCCGGCACTGACCGATAATCCCGGATACCTCGCTCACTCCTCACGTCCCGTCACCTACAAAGTCCCGTCACCCGAACGTCGCGGCATGACAGACGCCGTCCGCTGCTGGTTCGTCGAACGCGACTACACCGACCGCGACCTCATCGTCCTCACGTACGCGACGCTCGACGGCGAGCGAAGCTACAGAAAAGAACTCTCGGTGACAGTCATCGACCGCTACGACGTGACCGCCGCCGTCGACGTCGACCCGGACAACCTCGAACACATCGACGACCCTGACCGGCGCGAACGCTACGCGACGGAAGCCGAGCGGATGGCGAACTCGCACGACCCCGACGACGAAGTCTGAGTAGCTTCGAATCGCCCGACTGAACCGGTTCTGATGCCCGCTTTATCGACGACCGACCTACGAGTGTCGGTATCACGGAACCCAAAACACTTTATTTTGGACCGCGGCAAGGCCGGACCATGCCAGCTATCGAACTGTCGAACGTGACGAAGCGGTACGGCGACGTAACCGCCGTCCGCGACCTCGACCTCACGGTCTCGGAGGGCGAGGTGTTCGGTTTTCTCGGGCCGAACGGCGCGGGGAAGTCGACGACGATAAACATGCTTCTCGACTTCGTCCGCCCCACGTCGGGAACGGTTCGCGTGTTGGGTCACGACGCCCAACGCGAGAGCGTCACCGTCCGACAGCGAACCGGCGTGCTTCCCGAAGGCTTCGACGTGTACAACCGCCTCACGGGACGCAAACACATCGAGTTCGCGTTGCGTTCGAAGGACGTCGACGTCGACCCAGACGAGATGCTCGCCCGCGTCGGCCTCTCCGACGCCGCAGACCGCAAGGCCGGCGGCTACTCGAAGGGGATGCGCCAGCGCCTCGCGCTGGGAATGGCGCTCGTCGGCGACCCCGACCTCCTCATCCTCGACGAACCCTCTTCGGGTTTGGACCCCGCCGGAGCAAAGGAGATGCGCGACATCGTCCGCCGCGAGGCTGACCGCGGCGCGACCGTGTTCTTCTCCAGTCACGTCCTCGGCCAAGTCGAGTCCGTCTGCGACCGCGTCGGCATCATGCGCGAGGGCGAACTCATCGCCGAGGACAGCATCGAGAGCCTCCGCGAAGCCGCTGGCGGCGACGAGACGCTCGTGCTCACCGTCGACAGCGCCAGTCAGGACGACCTCGACGCCGTTCGCGCTCTCGACGGGGTTTCAGCGGCGACAACCGACGGCGGCACCGTCACCGTCTCCTGTGACAGCGGCGCGAAGACGAAAGTCATCGCCGCCCTCGAAGACCAGGGCGTGACGGTGAACGACTTCGAGACGCAGTCGGCGTCGCTGGAGGACCTGTTCCTCTCGTACACCGAAGACGAGGAGCGAACGGAGGTGTCGGCATGAGTTGGCAGGCTATCGCCCAGAAGGATTTCGAGGACGCCGTCCGCTCGCGATGGATGCTCGGTCTCACCGCGTTCTTCGTGTTGCTCATCGCCGCCGCCGCGTACTTCGTCCGGCCGGGTCCCGGTCAGACGTTCAGCTCGAACCAGCTTCTCGGCCTCGTCAGCGGGACACTCGTGACGACGCTCATCCCGCTCATCGCGCTCGTGATGGCGTACAGCGCCATCGTCGGCGAACGCGACTCGGGTTCGCTGAAACTGCTGCTCTCGCTGCCACACTCGCGTGCCGACGTGGTGTTCGGGAAAGTCGCCGGTCGCTCGCTGGCGTTGGCCGTGCCTATCGTCGTCGGCTTCGTCCTCCCAGCGCTGCTGCTCGCCCTCGGCCCGCTGCAGTTCGACGCGCTGTCGTACATCGGCTACACTCTCCTCACCGTCTTCCTCGGCGTCGTCTTCGTCGCCATCGCCGTCGGCTTCTCGGCGGCGATGGCCTCCCAGCGTCTCGCTGTCGCCGGCGCTATCGCGCTGTACTTCCTGTTCGTTCCGCTGTGGGGCGCAGTCCGATTCCCACTCCAAATCTATCTCGTGATGGGCGGCGGTCCCGGTTGGCTGCCGGTCGCCGGTCAGGACCTGTTCACGGCGTTCCAACTGCTGAATCCGAACGCCGCGTTCAAAATCATCTCCGGGGCGTTCCTCAACGGTGAACTGTTCACCGGCCAGAGCCTCCAACTGCAACTCGCCGCCGTCGGGATGCTTCTGGTGTGGTTGACGGTGCCGCCGCTTCTCGGCTTCCTTCGGTTCGAGGCGAGCGACCTCTGAAGGCGAGGTCGGATGCTCTTTCACACGTCGCTCAGTTCTCGTGGTCCTGCGCGGCGAGACGGCGGAACAACCGAAAACAGGGCACTGAGACGAACACACCGACGAGCAGAAACAGCGGCACGGCAGCCCAGTCGGGCGCGAACAGTTGAAGAACAACCGCCGCGACGAGGAGCGCCGCGAAGTAGCCGAACGCAACGGCTCGAAGCACGCCCGATTTCGTGGGTCTGGGATTCGTCACGTCGAGCATCGGTTATCCCACAGCGTTCGACGGCGAGTGATGAGTCTACCCCTTCGCTACGACTCGTACTCGATACCGCGTTCGGCCAGCCAGTCGACGAACTCGTCCTCTTCGAATACGGTGACATCGTTCGCTTCGGCGTCGTCCAACTTCGACTGGCCGGGACTGTCGCCGACGACGAGGTAGTCGGTGTTCCCGGAGACGCTTCCGGTTGCATTTGCTCCACGTGACTGGACGAGTGTCTCGGCTTCGTCGCGCGTCACCGACATTGCACCCGTGAACACGAACGTCAACCCACCGAGTTCGTCGCCGCCGTTCTCCGTCTCGAACTCCTGCGGTTCGACGCCGCGTTCGCGGAGTGCAGCCACCGTCTCGCGGTTCTCCTCGCTCTCGAAGAACTCCCGAATCTTCCCGGCGACGGTCGACCCGATGCCGTCGACTCCCTCCAGTGCCTCCGCGTCGGCGTCCATCACCGCATCGAGCGTCCCGAACTCGCGGGCGAGGTCACGCGCCGTCGTCAGCCCCACGTCGGGGATGCCGATGGCCGTCAGGAACTCCGGGAGCGTCGGCGATTTTGCATCGTCGAGTTCGGAGACGAGGTTGTCGGCACTAATCTCTCCCCAGCCGTCGAGTTCGGCCAGTTCCTCGCGGGTGAGGTCGTAGAGCCCCGGAAGGCTCTCGACCAGCCCCGAGTCGAGCAGTTGCTCGACCCGTTCGCCGCCGAGACCTTCGATGTCGAGGGCGTCCCTGCTCGCGTAGTGTTCGATGGCGCGTTCGAGTTGGGCGTCGCAGGCCAACCCTCCAGTGCAGTACGCGATGGGGCCGTCGCGTTCGACGGCGCTGTCACAGACCGGGCAGTGCTCGGGAAACTCGAAGTGTCCGTCTTCGCCGTTTTCGACGACCTCCTCGACGTACGGAATCACGTCGCCTGCTCGCTTGATGCGAACTTTGTCGCCGACGCTGACGCCGAGTTCGGCTATCTCGTCGGCGTTGTGCAGCGTCGCCCGCGAGACGGTGACGCCGCCGACGTCGACGGGGTCGAGGAGGGCGACGGGGGTGAGTCGTCCCGTTCGACCGACTTGGACGACGATACTCTGTACTGTCGTCACCTCGGTCCGCGCGGGGAACTTGTAGGCGAACGCCCAGCGGATGGCGCGGGCCGTCGCGCCCAGTTCTTCACAGCTCTCGCGGTCGTTCACCTTGATGACGACACCGTCAATCTCGTAGTTCAGGTCGTCGCGGGCCTCCATCGTCCGGTCTCGGTAGTCGATTGCGCCCTCGATGTCGTCGACGACGTCGATTCGTTCGTTCGTCTTGAGGCCGTAGTCGTCGAACGCCTCGTACTCGCTCGCGTTCGTCTCGAAGTCGACCGAGGCGTCGAGCACATCGTAGAAGAAACAGTCGAGCGGTCGCTCGGCGACGACGTTCGGGTCGAGTTGCCGGAGCGTCCCGGCGGCGGCGTTGCGCGGGTTGGCGAAGGGGTCCTTGCCGCGTTCGACGCGCTCCTTGTTGTGTTCTTGGAACGCGTCGCGGGGCATGAACACCTCACCGCGGACGGCGAGAAACTCGGGAAAATCGCCGCGGAGGCGCGACGGAATCGAACGAATCCGGCGGACTTGCTCGGTCACGTCGTCGCCTTCGGTGCCGTTGCCGCGCGTGGCGGCGCGTTCGTACGCTCCATCTCGGTAGATGACCTCCAGGGAGAGACCGTCGAACTTCGGTTCGCAGACGAACTCGCTCTCGCCGACTTCGGATTCGACGCGTTCGGCCCACGCACGCACGTCGTCGGCTTCGCCGCTCTGCTCGATAGAGAGCATCGGGGCGACGTGTTCGACCGTCTCCAACCCGTCCATCGGTTCGCCGCCGACGCGTCGGGTCGGACTGTCGTCGGTCTGGAGGCCGAACTCGTCTTCCAACTCCTGTAACCGCGAGAACAGCGCGTCGTACGTCCGGTCGCCGATTCGTGGGTCGTTTTCGACGTAGTAGCGGTAATCGTGTTCGCGGATGGCCTCGCGCAACTGTTCGGCCTGCGTCTTGGCGGTGTCCTCGGAGAGGTTCTCGACGGCCTCGAACTCGGTCGGCGGGTCGCGGAGGTAGGGGTTCGACGACTCCTCGCTCATTGGCGGTCGTTCGCGTCCGGGGTGGTAAAGCGGTCCGGATTCACCCGATTCGAGGTCGTCGTGCGACGACCGGCGTGTCGAACTCACCCGGAGATACCGTCGGTAGCGGCACTGGCGACGTTTGCGAATCCCGCGAGGCTTATCCCGACGGGCAAACAACGGCGGCGTATGGACGAGGACTTCCTGCTTCTCAACCCGGGGCCGGTCCCGGTCACTGACGAGGTGTTACAGTCGATGGCCGAACCGATGGTCTCGCATCGCTCCGCCGAGTTCGAGGCGGTGTACGAGCGAGCGCAGGACGGCCTCGACTACGTGTTCACGCAATCGACGCTCTCGGGTGAATCGACCGCCGACGACGGGACGTCGTTGATTCTCAACGGAACCGCGACGATGGGGATGGAGGCGGCCGTCGCCAATCTCGTCGGCGACGGCGGCGAGGTCGTCTCGCTCGTCAACGGGAAGTTCGGCCGCCGTTTCGCCCGCATCGCCGACCGTTACGCCTCGGTGACCCGCGTCGAAGCCGACTGGGGCGAGTCGCTGTCGGTCGACGACGTAGCGGAAGCCGTCACCGACGACACCGACGTGGTGACGATGGTTCACAACGAGACCAGTACCGGTCTCCTGAACCCCGCGAAAGAAGTGGGACAAATCGCGGCCGACCACGACGCCGTCTTCGTGATGGACGGCGTGACGAGCATCGGCGGCGACGAAATTCGACTCGACGACTGGAACGTCGATATCGCCATCACGGACGCACAGAAGGCACTGGCCGCGCCGCCGGGAGTTAGCGCGATGTACGTCCGCGAGCGAGCGGCCGAGCGTCTCGACGGCGAGTCCGCACCGTTCTACGAGGACCTCGACTGGCATCTCCGCAAAGCCGACAGCCACCAGACGCCGTTTACGAGCGCCGTCCCGCTGTTCCGCGCGCTCGCTGTCGCCGTCGAAGATATCGAGAGCGAGGGGATTGAGAACCGAATCGCCCGCCACCGCCGCCAGTCCGCGGCGTTCCGCGAGGGCTTCCACGCGATGGGACTCGACTCCTTCCCGAACACCGACGGGCCGACCCAGTTCTCGAACACGCTCACGGCTATCGCGTTGCCCGAGGAGATTCGCGGCGACAGTTCCGAGAAGTTCTTCGACGCGGTCAAAGACCGCAACGTCAGCATTTCGGGCGGTCAGGCCCACCTCGGCGGCGAAATCTTCCGGGTGAGCAACATGGGCCACCTCACCTCAGAACAGATTCTCCGCGGAATTCGCACAGTGGGTGAGGCGATGCAGGAAGTCGGTGTCGACGTGGATATCGACGCCGGTGTCGAGACGGCGGAAGACGCCCTCGACACGAAAGCGGTCTCGGCTTCGGACGACTGAACCTCCCTCTGTGTCTTCTCTGTCTCTCTGTCGAGAGTGACGACACCCTGCAGCATTTGCCGTAACTGACGGTTATATCCTTCTCAGAGAATATGCTTCACGTACATGACTCGTGGTTTCCGAACCCGGAGTCTCCACGCCGGGCACGCGCCGGACCCCGTGACAGGCGCGCGAGCGCCGCCTATCTACCAGACCACGTCGTACGTCTTCGACGACGCCGACCACGCGGCCGATTTGTACGCTCTCGACGCCGAGGGCGACGTTTACTCGCGCATCTCGAATCCTACTGTGAGAGTACTCGAAGACCGCCTCGCAGACCTCGAAGGCGGAACGGGCGCAGTCGCCACCGCCTCGGGCATGGCGGCGTTCGACAGCGCGACGAGCATTCTCGCCTCTGCGGGCGACAACGTCGTCGCCAGCGCCGACGCCTACGGCGGCACGAGCGCGTACCTCTCGAAGATGGCCAGTCGTCGAGGAATCGAGACGAGAACCGTCGAGACGCTCGACTACGACGCCTACGCCGACACTATCGACGAGAACACCGCGTTCGTCCACGTCGAAACCATTGCCAACCCTTCTCTGGTGACGCCCGATTTCGAGCGAGTCGCCGAAATCGCCCACGACCACGGCGCGCCGCTGTTCGTCGACAACACGTTCGCCACGCCGGCGCTCTGTCGCCCGCTCGAACACGGCGCGGACATCGTCTGGGAGTCGACCACCAAATGGCTCCACGGTTCGGGGACGACCGTCGGCGGCATTCTCGTCGACGGCGGGTCGTTTCCGTGGGCCGAGTACGAAGAGAACTACCCGGAACTCGCCGGCGAGAACCCCGCGTTCGGCGTCGACTTCTCCGAACGGTTCGGTGACCGAGCGTTCGCCACCGCGGCCCGCCAGCGTGCCGTCCGCTCGCTCGGGAACCAGCAGTCGCCGTTCGACGCCTGGCAGACCCTACAAGGCCTCGAAACCCTTCCTCTGAGAATGGACCGCCACTGCGAGAACGCCCGTATCGTCGCCGAGTACCTCGACGACCACGACGACGTGGCGTGGGTGACCCATCCTGGCCTCGATTCACATCCGACCCACGACAACGCCACGAAATATCTCTCCGACTTCGGCGGGATGGTCACGTTCGGCTTGGAAGGCGGTTACGAGGTGAGCAAAGCGTTCTGCGAGGAGACCGAACTCGCCTCCTTCCTCGCCAACATCGGCGACGCGAAGACGCTCGTTATCCACCCCGCGAGTACGACCCACGCCCAGTTGAGCGAAGTCGAACAGAAGGCCGCGGGCGTCCGCCCCGACATGCTCCGTTTCTCGGTCGGCATCGAGGACCCCGAGGACATCCTCGCGGACGTCGAACACGGCATCGAACGAGCGACACGCGCGAACGGAGAAACATGACCGGCGTCGACCGCGACACCGTCTCCGTGGGCGAGTTCGAGTTCGAGTGCGGCGAGTCCATCGACGACCTGCAAATCGCCTACGAAGCGTACGGGGAGTTCACCGGCGACAACGCCGTCTTGGTCTGTCACGCGCTCACCGGCAGCCAACACGTCGCCGACGTGGACCGCTCGGCGTGGTCGCGCGACGACACCGGGGTCGACGAGGCTGACGAGGACGCCGACAGCGCCGACAGCGACGAGAAAAACGGAGACTCGGCTACCGCGGGCCAAGCGCGCGCGTGGTGGAACGACGTCGTCGGCCCCGGGAAAGCCATCGACACCTCCGACTATTACGTCGTCTGCGCGAACGTTCCCGGCTCCTGTTACGGCAGTTCCGGCCCCGCCAGCGACGGTCCCGACGGCGACCCGTGGGGGACCGACTTTCCCCCCGTGACCGTCGGCGACTGGACACGCGCACAACGCCGTCTCTTGGACGCTCTCGGCGTCGGCCGCCTTCACGCCGTCGTCGGCGGCAGCGTCGGCGGGATGAACGTGCTCGACTGGGCGCGGCGCTACCCCGACGACGCCACTCGAATCGTCGTCGTCGCCGCCGCCGCCCGTCTCGACCCGCAGTGTCTCGCACTCGACGCCGTTGCACGCCGTGCCATCACGACCGACCCCGACTGGAACGGCGGCGATTACTACGGACAACCGGGGCCGGAGAACGGGCTAGCGCTCGCGCGGCAGTTGGGCCACGTGATGTACCTCTCGAAGTCGTCGATGGCCCAGAAGTTCGGCAGACGGTCGGCCGGCCGCGACGCCCATCGCGAGACGTTTCCCACGGACCCGGCGGCGTCGTTCTTCCCGTACCGCGACGTGGAGTCGTATCTCGACTACAACGCCGACAACTTCGTCGACCGCTTCGACGCCAACTCGTATCTGTACCTCACGCGGGCGATGGACGACTTCGACCTTCGGGAGGGGTACGACTCGGACGCCGACGCGCTGGCGGCGTTCGCGGGCGAAGCCCTTCTCCTCTCGTTTACCGCCGACTGGCACTTCACGACCGAACAGTCCGAGTCGCTCGCGGAGGCGTTTCGCGCCTCCGAGATTCCGGTCGCTCACCACGTCGTCGACTCCGACCACGGCCACGACGCCTTCCTCGTCGAACCCGAGAACGTCGGACCACCTGTCGCCGACTTCCTCGCTGATGGCGTCGAGGGACGCGCCGTCACCGATACGGCAGTCGAGAGCGACGGCGGGACGGACACCGAGTTCGCACCCGTTCACTCTAGTCTCTTTTCGCGGTGAGGATGTCGGTCTTTGGGTCGCTGCTCGATTTTTACGCTGTGGCTCTGCCGGACTTCCCGGACTCTGAGAGGGTTTATGTGCTGAATACAGAGAGCATGTGCAGGACTGCAGTTGTGGCTCGTAGGAACCCCTTCCTGACAAGAGTTTTAGACATTTCAAACAAAATCGACACGGCTGAACAAGACGATCCCGCTGAGGAGGGGAAGAATTAACCAGATGCTCAAGATCAGTACTGCGACTGGTTCTGTGAGAACCGGCGGTACAGCCGGGCCGAATGCATCGCTTACCAAAAGTGCATTCGTATTGATTCTGGGAAGTGACTGTAATACCGCTGAATTGAAACTCGCACTTGAGTTCCCGACATCAAATAGCCAATTCGAGGCGACAGAAAATGCACCGTACGGGGTCGAACGCTGTAACAAAAACAGACCAACATCTGCCGGTGGATGTATTGGAGTAATTGAACGCCCGGTGAGTTCGCGGTAGAGTACAGGTGAGACGAGATCAACCCATGCTACCGTCAACGTGAGAAAGTAAACAATGATACCAGCAACAGAAGGTCGACTAGATTTTGAGACTGTTGAGAGAGTGACTCCAATCCCAACGGTAACCAGAAGATAGCAGAAAGACAGAGCAAGAAACCCAACTAACACAACTGGTGAGGCCACACGTCCACCAAGCGCACCAACGCCATACCCAACAACAACTGCAAGTAGCGTCGGTACTGCAACTGCTACCGCACGACCCACTACTTTCCCAACGACGATTTCCCACCGAGCAAAGGGAAGTGAGCCAATAAGCAAGATACGGCCCGACTCACGCCCATGCGATACGGCACGGTACGACACTAATAGCCCTCCAAACCCTCCAAAGACTGCTACTGGGATTTGGAATCCAGCGATTACTGCAGTTGCACCAATTGCTTCTGCCACTTCTGGTTGAGGGGTCCCAATGAGAAGTCCGAGTAGCAGTATAACCGGGAACAACAGCCATTGTCCCTTAGAGCGGACCAAGAGTTGGAATTCAGTGCGAGCTAGGAGGGGCCACTGCATACAGTACACCTGAGTTGTGTTTTGTTTATCATTTCGGGTTCGGAGATATCCATGGGAAATTGAGTAACGTCGTTTGAGACCGGTGCTGCATACACCCTCTGTATTCAGCACAGCCTCGTCGAACTGAACTGGCCGGCTGTTTCGACAGAGACGACGCTGTCGCTCGCACCCCGTCACAGCTCTTGGCAGTTCCTGTCTCCGTCACCCCGTTTTACCCACGTCGGCTGCCAACACCTCACTATGTCCGAGGAGAACGACGACACCCCCGACGCATCCGACAGTCCCGGCTTCCGAACGCGCAGTCTCCACGCCGGACAGGACCCCGACCCGGCGACGGGCGCACGCGCCCCGCCGCTGTACCAAACGACTTCCTACGTCTTCGACGACGCCGACGACGCCGCCGCCCAGTTCGCGCTGGAGAAACCGGGCCACATCTACTCGCGGTTGATGAACCCGACGAACGAGATGCTCCAAGAGCGCCTCGCGTCGCTCGAAGGCGGCGTCGGCGCAGTCGCCACCTCCTCAGGGATGGCGTCGTTCGACCTTGCGACGTTTCTCCTCGCCGAATCGGGCGACAACATCGTCTCGTCGTCGGCGCTGTACGGCGGGACGTACACCTACCTCACGCACACCGTCGAACGCCGCGGCGTCTCGACGCGGTTCGTCGACGCCCTCGACTACGACGCCTACGCGGAGGCTATCGACGAGAACACGGCGTACGTCCACCTCGAAACCATCGGCAACCCGGCGCTGGTGACGCCCGACATCGAACGCATCGCCGATATCGCCCACGAGAACGGCGCGCCGCTATTCGTCGACAACACGTTCGCCACGCCTGCACTGTGCCGTCCGCTCGAACACGGCGCGGACCTCGTCTGGGAGTCGACGACGAAGTGGATTACCGGTGCGGGGACCACCGTCGGCGGCGTGTTGGTCGACGGAGGGTCGTTCCCGTGGACCGAGTACGCCGAGAAGTACGCCGAAATCGCCACCGAGAACCCGGCGTACCACGGCGTCAACTTCGCCGAACGCTTCGGCGACGCCGCGTTCACCTACGCCGCCATCGCCCGCGGTCTGCGTGATTTGGGCAACCAACAGTCGCCGTTCGACGCTTGGCAGACGCTCGAAAAACTGGAGACGCTTCCACTGAGAATGGACCGGCACTGCGAGAACGCCCACATCGTCGCCGAGTATCTCGACGACCACGCGGCCGTCGAATGGGTGAACTACCCCGGTCTGGAGTCGCACGAGACGCACGCGGAGGCCTCGGAATACTTGGACGGCGGCTACGGCGGGATGATTACGTTCGGCCTCTCCGAGGGCTACGACGCGGCGCGTGCGACGGTCGAGAACGTCGAACTCGCCTCGCTTCTGGCGAACGTCGGCGACGCGAAGACGCTCGTCATCCACCCCGCGTCGACGACCCACCAACAACTCACCGCCGAAGAGCAGGAAGCGGCGGGCGT
>NZ_LOPU01000038.1 GCF_001469955.1 Haloprofundus marisrubri
TCTCGTTGGTTTCGACCCGTGCTGGCACAGATTCCCCTTTTGGCTCGACCATCGACAACCCGTGGGCTTCTGTCTTACCGACGTTACATACGCGACGTTGCTCGTGTCTCCCTATTCTCGAATTTAACCGTATCAGCCGAACTAGTCCCGAAGAACAAGCCGTTACATTCGCGGCGCAACCCCCTGTTTTGTCGGTAGACTTATCGGCGTCGCTTTGGAACGTTCGGCCATCCGATGGCCGACGAAAATCACTCCGAGACGGACCGCGACTCGCTCTTCCGGTACGAGGAGCCGATTTTCGCACGAGAGGAACTCCTCGATATTCGGCATATCCCCGGACCGGAGCGAATCGTCGGCCGCGATACTCACATGCAACGAGTTGCGAACGCAGTCAACCCCGCGATATTCGGTCGCCCGCCGAAGCATCTTCTCATCTACGGCAAGACCGGAACGGGAAAGTCGCTCGTCTCCCGCCACGTAACTGAACGACTGGCGGCCGAAGCGGCGAAAGACGAGGTCACGGTTCGGACCGCGTTCGTCGACTGCGGCGAAGAAAATACCGAGACATCGGCGGTAAAGACGATTGCGAGTCAGCTAAACGAACCCACCGAGACCGGCATCTCGGTTCCCGAACGTGGACTGGCGACGGGCGATTACTACAAACGGCTGTGGCGGATTCTCGATGCTCGATGTGACGTTGCGTTGATTCTGCTCGACGAAATCGACATGCTCGAAGACGACGAGATTCTCCGCAAACTCTCACGTGCGGGCGAGAACAACCGAGTGTCGCGCTGTAGTATCGGTGTCATCGGCATCAGCAACAAAATCGACTACCCGGACCAGTTGACAGAGCGTGTCAAAAGCAGTTTCCAACACGACGAAATCGTCTTCAAACCGTACACGGCCGACCAGTTGGGGGATATCCTCGACAACCGCTGTGACGCGTTCCGTCCCGGGGTTCTCGGCGACGACGTCATCCCACTGACCTCCGCGCTTGCTGCACAAGAACACGGTGACGCTCGAAAAGCGATAGATATCCTCCGAAACGCCGGCCGCATTGCGACCGAAGAGGAACTGACCGAGGTAGTCGTCGGCCACGTTCGAAAAGCGAAGGAACGTACAGAGGCGAACCGATTCAACGAAATCGTGGCCGGAACACCGGTACAGGGGAAAGCGATTCTCCTCGCTCTGGCGATGTTGACGCTCGTTTCCGACGAAACCGAATTTTCGACGAAACGAGTGTACGACACGTACACTTCCATCGTGAACGAAATCGGGATGGACCAACTCTCCGAGCGCCGAGTCAACGAAATCTTGCAGGAGCAGGCGTTCTTGAACGTCATCAACTCTACCCGTACGAGTCGTGGTCGGGGCCGCGGCGTGTACAGCACACACCGTCTGCTCGAAGATGCTGACATCGTAAGAAAAGTGATTACTGCCGACGACCGGTTCGACGAGTTCGATGGTGTTGGCGCGTAACGTCCTGCTTCTCCAGTCTGAGTCCCGTTCGGCTGTTCTCCCGACGAGTCTTACTGCGCGAGTAGACGGTAGGCGTTCAGGCAGATAATCGCGGTGAAGAAAAACACCGCCCACACTTCTGCCGCCAATGCGCTTACGAGCGGAACGCCGACAACCGCAGCGAGCGTCACGACGAGTCCGACCAACCCGAGAATCAACTCCTCGGACTGCCAGATGTCGCTGACCCCGGTCGGCTCGACGTATACGAGTACATCGTCGAGGTTCGGTCCCGGTGCGACTGTTCCGGTACTGCGGTTGTATTCGATGACGCCGTTCTCGGCCAACTTCGGAAGATGTGTCTGTTGGAGAGAGACATAGACACTCTTGTACACTTTCTCGGGTGCTGGTGTCTCCTCCGCTTCGGTGGCCGCAATCGTCCGAGCGACGTCGCCGATGGTCACCGACTCAACTTCGTCGGCCAGTAACGCCATCACCATTCGACGACGGTCGTTCTTCAGCAAATCGAACACGACATCCTCTCTGGCCGCCGGATTCGGCGTCTCGGCACGCCCCCCTTCGCCAACAGGACTCAGTTCCGCGAACATCACATCTTACCAAGTGTGTAGTCCGTATTCATTCTTATTCAGAAAATCCAGTAATATAGCGTTTAATGACTGTGAATACGACCGTTCTCGTGTCCCCGAAAACGAGTCGGACAGCCGAGCGTTACCCTCCAATAATCGACGAGTTGTTTTGCAACAGTGGTTCTCATCGTCTCTTACTCCGGTTTCTTCGCTTCGGTCCGAACTCCTCTCGTAGCCGAATAAGCTGCTGTTACCCCAGGTAACGCCGCACATAGCTATCACTGATACGCCCGTACGATTGGACAGTCGTCTCGGACGACGAAGAGCCGAGACCACCCCCCCATCATGGCTGCTACACGATACGTTCCCGGACTGCATCCGCACGCGCCGAAGCGCAACGTTCTCGTCTGTCTCTGGTATGCGTTCCTCCTCGTCTTGTTCTCGGGAGTTCTCCTGTAGGTTCGCCGGTCGATTTCGCCACGCCGGCCACGAGACCGACAGCGAATCGATTCGGCCGTACCACGTCTTTTCTCGCACAGCGGTCTCTACACTCTCCTGCACAGCCATCTCTATCTCTCGCCTCGCGTGCGCGCGCGAGTGTAGTGTCTGGGGCTACGCTACTCCGCTCGACTCGCTGTTTCGCTGCGCCGCGCCGTTTGGGGCGTCGGGCCCTCACCACCCCGTTCGTCGACCTGACAGCGGCACGTTCCCCGGTCGAGCAACTCCGAGAACGATAGCGACCGGTCACAGTCGCCGCAGACGATAGTCGTATCCACATATACGTCGAACGAGTCGAGCGCGACGATATCCGCCCGGGAAAGTCGTTCTATCGTCTCTTCGGTGACCAACCGCATCCGATTCTGTAGCGAGAGCACGGTTTTGTCCGCTTTTTCGACCCGAGACCCGGGGTCGGACGCTCGTTTCCGCGTCTCTCCGAGGCAGTCCCGAAGGTGTGTGTGCACGGTCTGGTGTGAGACGAAGTCGTTGCGAACTCGTTCGACGTTGACTCCGACCCGCTTGAGGTAGTTCTCGGTCTCGGCTCGCTGTCCAGCGCTCACGGACCCGTCGCTCAGACGTTCATAGAGGTGTGAAACGTCACCGTCCAGCACAGTCATCGGCGACTCGGTCACCACCGCCTCCAACACCCGTTCGTTGAAGAACGTCTCCAGGCGACGGAGACTGTACCGCTCGCCGCTCTCTCCGAGCCACTTCGAGACGAGAACTCCGTCTACTTGCCCCAAATCGTACCGTTCGGCAACTCGTTCGACCTTGCACCCGCAGCCACCTTCGGATTCGTCGGTGGTTCCCTGCTGCTGGTTCATGGTTGCTTGCCCTGTTTTCGATTGGTGAGTTAAACCTTTCGCCGAACGTGTAGTTCTCTATTTCTTTTGTTTCTCGAAATTCATCACACCGTCTGAAACCTCATGTCCCGTGATAACACGAACCGCTCTCGGATTACACAGATACCCGTGTAAAGAGCGACCGTTTCCGAAACCTGTCGCCGCTCGCGGACGGAAACCGACGCATACCAAAGGGTCGTCGTTCGGAACGAGTACACAATGAACGAGTCACCAACCGGACAGACTGTTCTCGTTACCGGCGGCGCAGGATTCATCGGCAGCCATCTGGTCGACGCTCTCGTCGAGGAGAACGACGTCCGGGTGCTGGACAACTTCTCCTCGGGGCAGCGCGACAATCTCCGTGACGAGGTTACCGTCTTCGAGGGGGACATCCGAGACGACGACCTACTCGCACGCGCCATCTCCGGTGCCGACTTGGTCTACCACACCGCGGCGCTGGTCAGCGTCGCAGCATCGGTAGAGAACCCACTTCGGAGCCACAGTACCAACGCCTCCGCCACTGTCTCGCTGCTCGAACACGCCCGAGCAGAGGACGCGAGGGTCGTTCTCTCGTCGAGTGCGGCTATCTACGGCCAACCGGAAGCCGTGCCCATCGACGAGTCGCACCCGAAGAGCCCCGAATCGCCGTACGGTGCGGACAAACTCGCACTCGACACGTACGCGCGACTCTACCACGACCTCTACGGTCTCGAGACGGTTGCACTCCGGTATTTCAACGTCTACGGCCCACGTCAGACCGCCGGCGACTACAGCGGTGTCATCAGTATCTTCCTCGACCAAGCGACGACGGACCAACCCATAACCGTCGAAGGTGACGGCGGACAGACCCGAGACTTCGTTCACGTCCGTGACGTCGTTCAGGCGAACTTGGCCGCGGGAACAACCGATGCAGTCGGACAGGCGTACAACGTCGGGACTGGTGACACGATTTCGATTAACGACCTCGCGGAAGCGATTCGGGACGCTGCGGATTCGTCGTCGGAGATTACCCACGTCGACGCACGTCCGGGCGATGTCAGAGACAGCAGAGCGGACATCTCCCGGATTCGAGACGCCCTCGGTTTCGACCCGACGGTGACGCTCTCGGAAGGTCTGTCCTCGCTGTGTGAGTGAGGCAAAAAGTCCGGTAATCCGTCCGACAACGGTTCCGTCTCCGACTCTCCAGCAACTTACTTGGCTTCGTCGTCCTTTACGGTCGTGTCTCTCGTCTACACATCAACGAGAGTGATAGACTCTCAGAGAGTTATTTTCGAGTGTTTGGAACGTGATAAAGGCTATATCCTCTGAAACAGTCTGTGCATAAGTAATCCGGAGACAGCGACGCCATCGCAGCCGACTGCGTCCGAATCTGGAGAAAAGTATGAGACAGGATATCAGCAGTATTCGAGTATGATTTCGGGCCGAGACATGGGTACGTATGCGAAACTGTTCGTGCTCTGCATCGTCTTGCTGAGCGTTGCGTGTGGTTCGGTCGCCGCCACCGACGAACCGGCAGCTCCCGTCTCCGATTCCTCCAGTGTTCTTGCCTCCACCACGGACCCGGCGGCCGACACTGTCTCTCCGTCTGCGAACCCGCTCTGGCAGTTCACCGTGACTGACTCGCTGTCGTACGCCAACGACGACTTCTCTGCCACCGACGTCCCGCGGGTTCTCGCTGACGTCGGAAGCAGACTCTTCACGACTATCTTCGGCGACTCGATGCTTCGAGAGAACACGACCAGTATCGCGCTGACGATGTTTTTGGGTAAACTGGACGGCGCGTCGACGACCACGCTCCAACGAACCGACGACATATCACTCGGCGGAGACGTGTACGCGGCACCGCCTATCGAGTGGATGAACCCGAGCTCGGACGAACGTCTCGCCGAAATCGACTACTTCGCGCTCATGTTGAGCCTCACGACGGTGCTCGTGAGTATCGGACTCGTCGCGTACCGTCGTCTCTCCGCGCCGCACGGAATCGAACGCGAAGTCGAACCTTCGCTTGCGGAACCGGAGTCGAAACCGACCGACGAGGAGCGTATTATGAAGCTACTCGAAACCCACGACGGGCAGATGAGACAGGTCGCCATCGTCGAAGAAGTCGAGTGGTCGAAGGCGAAAGTAAGCCGACTACTCTCGCAGTTAGACGACGAAGGAAAGATAACGAAACTCCGCCTCGGCCGCGAGAACCTCATCTGCACCCGCGGTTGCGAACCGGAGGCGTCTCGGTCACCCTTCGCGGCGGTTCAGGAGAACTGAGACCCTACCGTAGTAACTAGCGCCTAACCTGTTTCAGTGGACGAATAACAATCTCCCTAACTAGTCAATTCTCGGTAACGCCCGCATCTACGAGTGCGGGTGGGGAGTGATTATGAGTCTACAAACAGGAATCTACGTCACAACGCGCCGTCTGTGCCGGTCTCTGACCGGTCAGGCGTCGTCGAGACGCTTCACCGCGATTACCCTCGCAGTGGTGCTTCTCGTGAGTTCGATAGCCGGCCCCGTTGCCGCAGCGTCTCCGGACGCTGCCGACCAAGCCGCTATCGGAGATATCGGCCCGGCCGCGGCCGACGAGACACCGATAGAGTCGAACGAAACGTACAACGCCGCTGACGGTGTCGTCTTCTCGAGCATGGTGGAAACCGCCGACGGCGGCTTCCTCCTCGCCGGCTGGGTCGACAGTGGGAAAGACGACCTCGGCGACCAAGCGACCGTCGTCAAAGTCAACGCCGCGGGCGAGCGGCAGTGGACCAAACGATTCGGTGACGAGGGTACCGACCGACTGTTCGACATCATCGAGACCGACGACGGCTACCTCGCCGTCGGTCGGTCGAACGACGATTCGGGCTGGTCACAGGCGTGGGCAGTCGGCCTCTCCGACGACGGAACCGTCGAGTGGGAGGAACAGTACGGTGACGCTCGCGGTGACTCGTTCTGGTCTGTCAGCCGCGCGGGCGACACGTACCTCATGAGCGGTTGGACGCCGACCGACGGCAACGGTGCCGACGGCTACGTCGTCGCAACCGACGAAATGGGCGACGTCGCGTGGGAGTGGACCACCGGCGGTTCGGAAGACGAGTACATCCGAGATAGCGTCGTCACCGACGACGGCGTCGTGTTCGTCGGCGATTCCGAGACGTTCTCCGGCAACAGTGTCGGCTACGTGGCGAAACTCGGTACCGACGGCACGCTCGCTTGGGAACAGACCCACGAGAACGCAGGTACTGACGTGGAGTACCGCGCTGTCGCCGCCGGTGACGGCGAGTTCGCCATCGCCGGCGTCGACAACGGCCAGTCGACCGACAAACCCGACGGCCTGTTCGCGCGCTTCAGCGACACCGGTGAGTTCCGCAACAGTCGGACCTACGGTGACGACGGCTACGACATGCTGGAAGGTATCGCCCACACCGGCGACGGCTACATCCTCAGCGGCGGAAACCGCCTCTTCGCTTCTTGGGACCTCGACGGCTGGCTCGTCCGGACCGACGAGAAAGGCAACTCCGAGTGGAGAGAGCGTCTCGGAACGACCGACCGCGACGCGTTCTGGCCCGTCGTCGTCACCGACAACGGCTACGCTGCGGCCGGATTCACTGGCGACCAAGGCTGGTACGTCAGCGTCTCCCGACGCGTCGACGGCACCGTCTCTTCGGTGAACGGCACGTCGACGGTGACCTTCGGCGACGAACCGCTGCAACTCACCTACGACGAAGAAAAGAACGCGAGCAACGTCTCACCGTCGCTCACGCGTCGCCAGTTCCTCGACCAGTCGATGCCGGGTACTCCGATGTACGCGGCGAGCATCGACAGCGCTGCCGACGGTGAAAACTCCATGACGCAGGTCGTCGCCCGCTTTGACGAGGCGACACTGCAAGAGCGCAACATCACCGCGACGTCACTCCGATTGGGTTCGTACGTCGACGGTCAGTGGCAGTTTGCAAACAGCGAGACCACTGTCGAAAACGGAACGGTAGTCGTCCGCGCGATGCTTCCTTCGGCGGCTAACACCGTCTACGGTGTCTCGTCGCTCGAAGGACCGACCGCTACCGTCGACGGCGTCCCGCAAGGTGCGGTCGCACCCGGTGAAGCGGTGGAACTGAGCGCAGCCGCGTCGAACGGTGGGTCCGACGAGAACATCTCCGTCTCGTGGGCGTTCGCCGGTGGCGAGGCCGAGGGCGAGTCGACGACCGTTCAGTTCGACGAACCCGGCTACCACAACGTCACCGCGACGGTGACCAACGCGTACGGTCTCTCCGACGAACGGACCGTCTCCGTCGCTGTGAACGACCAGCCGAGCGTCACCGTCGACGCACCGGATACGTTGTCCGTCGGTGAATCTGCGCAACTCAGCGCAACGGTCACCAACGATATCGGCAACGCCACCGTCACGTGGCTCCTTCCGAGCGGCAACCAGACGGGTTCGACCGTCGAGTACACGCCGCAGTCTGCGACCGAGCAGTCCGTCGTCGTCGTCGTCCGCGACGAGTTCGGCGGCGAGACGAGACAGACGCTGGATATCTCGGTCGACGAGGTACAGAACCAACAGACCGAAACCGAGCAGGACACGTCCACGACGACGCCCGGATTCGGCACTGTCGTCGCGTTCGTATCGCTAGTGCTGTTCGCGGTGGCTCTCACGCGTCGAACGCGGCGCTGAGGTCTCACCCGCTGCCATTCTGACGAAGAGATAAGTCGATTGCAGACCTCTGTGCGGTATGGATTCGACTGCCCCCGGAGACGCTATCAAAGCCGACCAGTACCAGTACCAAGACGGGACGGTGGAAGTCGTTTTTGCGGTCTCCGACGGCCGAGTCCTCACACTCCGTGAGTACCCCGACGTTCCGACGTTCAACCGTGCGACCGAGGTCGCGGCGTACCGCGGTACCCACCAAGGGGTCGCAGAACTCCCGGACTTGCTGGAGTTCGAAGACCTCGACTTATAAAGAGAGTCAGCGGTACTGCTGGTAGACGCTGAGCACGATGATGAGCGTGAGGAAGATGACCGCCCACACCTCGACTGCGAGTGCGTCGAGCACCGGTACGCCGAGTTGTGCGCCGACAATAGTCAGTAGTCCGACGACGCTCACGACGAGATACACCGACCGCTGCATCGCTCCGAGTCCAGTCGACCCGTCGGTGTACACCTGAATCTCATTCATGCGACCGCCCGGCATAATGCGCTGGTCGTCCGCGTCGTACTGGATGATTCCCTGTTCTTCGAGTTTCGGAAGATGCGTCTGCCGAAGCGAGACGTAGACGCTCTTGTACAGCTTCTGGGCGTCTTCCTCGTTATCCGCCTCCTGTGCCGCGATTTGTTCTGCGAGTTCGGAGACAGCGATACTGCCTCCGCTCTCGGCTAATCCGTTGATAGTGGCCCGTCGGCGGTCATTGCCCAGAATATGGAATATCTCCGCCTCGTCCAGTTCTCCTTCCGTGTTTACCTCGCCCGTCATTCTCTCTAACGAGTTCATTATCCCTCTCTCTCACTCCTCGCGCGGCATTGTGTGACCCACTGTCCCAATTTCGTCTCAGTGTATTGCTTGTGTCTTCAGGCAGGTTTAATAGTTCGCACTGTCACGCTCGCTTTCAGTATCACATTTACAACTGAAATTCGGCGTTAAAATAACAGTGACAGAGCGAACAAACGCATCACTCCGTGTCCTTGACGAGTCCGAACAGGACGAGGTTCGTCCGGGTGTGCAACTGGTAGAGTGCCCCGCAGACGAGGAGGGAGAAGACGACGAAGATGGGAAGCAAGGCGTTGAGCGACCGGATGTACGGGACACCCAACAAGTTTCCGAGGAGGAAGGCGACGCCGACGCTCGCGGTGCTGAGATAGTAACTGTTCCAGGACATCCCCTCGATAGGGAACGAGTCGATGGAGAGTCGGAGCGATCCGTCGTTCGTTTCGCCGTGTTCTGTAGTCGTCTCCGCTCCGACGGTGACCGGAAGCGTTCCTCGCTCGAGCATCAGTCGAACGCTCTCACGGGCGACTGTCGTCTCCGTGTTGTCGAGCGGAAGCCGTCCGACGAGTCGCTCGGTAATCTCCGAAGTACCGCTGTCGTCGCTACACCCGCCTTGCCCGCTCGTCTCGTCGTCTGTAGAGCGGTTACCGGTGAGCGTAGACAGGAGTCCGGAGAGCCTCATAGTACACTGTCCACCGTCTGCACACCGTTATATATATTTTCTGGGCTTAGCTCACTGAATACGATGCCCGAAAACGTGGCTACTCACCCGTAGTTTAGCTGTTCATCCGCTGCTGCGGGATGTGTTCACCGGTCTGTCGCTCCCGAGACGTCGTGCATTCGAGACAACCGTGCACGTCGTCGATGTTGTCACCGAACACCCGCGCGAACTGTGGCGTCACGTGCCGACCGCAGTTGCTGCAGCGTGGACTCGTGTTCGATGCACCCCTTCCGTTCCAGTTCAGGTCTGCCATTGTTGGATTCTCCCTTGTGTTCGTTCCGCGTCGGCGGCGGCGTTCACCCCCGGCGGTCTGCTTTCTCCGTTTGCGGCCGTTCGTCGGCCGTAGCGCGGATTTCTCCGCCTTCGATTCTTCTGTGGGTGCAGAGACCTGATAAAAGACGAACACCGTTTGTCAAGGTTTATTCGAGTTCATGCAGAGTAGATGTACATTTCTCCGTGAATGAGGGTTACACCCCCCGAATCCGCAGACGCGTGTAACCATCCGGTAAGGTCCTTCGTTCCGTATCGTTCAACGGTTTCGAGGGCGTGATGAACGACGAAAGCGGTCCTTGATTCGAATTCACGGAGTGGTTACCGCCTATAGCCGATTTTTAACCTGCAAGTAATAATGTTACAGCCTCTTGGACATACATCCGTCTGAGTATATCGACTACAGGGGGAAACTGTACAGGTGACCGACACGACTCCACATCAACGGGCATTTCGGTGGCGAACGTCGACGTTCGCCGCCGCGGAACCGGCGGAACGTCGTCCGTCCGGTCCCGAGTCGACCCGCTTTCAGGCACCACCGTAATCAAACCCGATTCGCTACCGACACGCCTCCCGCGAGGGCTTATATGCCCTCCCGTGGGAGTAACGCCGACCCGGGTCACCCGACGTGTCAGAAGCGACTCAAATCCACGTCCACACATGCCAGAGAATATTACCGATACGAAACCCGACAGTCCGGTTGCGAGCGCAGCTCTCCTCGACGTACTGGGTGACGAGTGCTCACGCGCCATCCTCGCCGCCGCCGGCCGAGAGTCGATGACTGCAAAGGAGTTGACGAACTCCTGTGACGTCTCACCGGCGACAGTGTACCGGCGCATCAACACCCTCCTCGACCACGGATTGCTCGAGGAGTCAATAGAGTTCGGCGCGAACTCCGGACGACAGAAAGTGTACAAGACGACGTTCTCACACGTCGACATCGACCTCTCGGACGACGGGTTCGACGTCACATCGCACGACCAGAACGGCAGTTCCTACCATCTCATGCGTCTGCTCTCGGAGATGCCGTTCGAGCACGTCCGCACCAACACGGTCGACCGAGAGCTCACCGTCCAAATCGGTCTCACCGACGAGATGTTCGAGCAGTTCGTCGAGATTTGGGGCCAAAACTGCCAGTAACGCTGTTTTAGCGGTTTGGGTGGTAGAAGTCGGAGGGTACTGTTGTTTATGACATGGATAACAAATACCCAGTCTGTTGAACGGTCTATCAGAATGTACAGATGCACTATTTGAGTGGATTCCAACGAGACCTGCTGTACGTTATCAGCGGGTACGAAAGACCGTCGGGGCAGCAAGTGAAAGACGAACTCGAGCAGTACTACGACACCGAGATAAACCACGGACGACTGTACCCGAACCTGGACACGCTCGTCAACAAAGATCTCGTGGAGAAAGGCCAACTCGACCGGCGAACGAACTACTACGCGCTCACCGAACGCGGTGAAGAGGCGATGCGGAAACGCCGCGATTGGGAAGAGAACTACTTCTCATTCCAAGAGTGAGCCCCTGCAGGGGACCCCGGAGCCGAAGGTAACCGCGGCATAACAAAATCCGAAGCAAGCCTCTGTGCGGTTGACTAGTTACGAACTACGGACGAATTTGCGTGCACGACGGGCAATATGAAATCAGAAACTAAGACCTCAACACGGCTCTCTACGGAACAGTTGCTACCGACTGATATCTTCGCGGCGTTGCTGCTCGCTGGCGGAGGTGTACTCGCAGCGCTGTTCGTACCCCCGTCTCTCGGTTTGGTCCGACTCCTGCTCGGTCTCCCGCTGCTGCTGTTCCTTCCCGGATACGCACTGGTCGCAGCGCTGTTTCCGAACCGACCGGCCGACCGAACCAGCAGTTCGTGGTCGAACGTCCGTGAACCGCTCGTCCACGGTATCACCGGCGGCGAACGGTTGGCGCTCTCGTTCGGACTGAGTCTCGTCATCGCACCGATTCTCGTCCTCGGTCTCGGAGCGTCGGTCTGGGGAATCTCACTCCAGTCAGTTCTCGGCGCGTTCGGCCTCTTCGTGACGTTGTTCTCGCTCGTCGGCGTCGTCCGTCGCTACCGGCTCTCCGTCGAGGAACGGTACAACCCCTCGTTCACAGTCGGATACACTCGGTACCGACGCCGACTCTCGAACGGTGGGACCGCCATGACGGCAGTCAACGTACTGCTGGTACTCGGCGTCGTCGCTGCCGCGAGCAGTATGGCGTTCGCGCTCGCTGCGCCACCGGCCGGCGGACAGTTCACCAACTTCTCGCTTCTCAGCCAGGACGAGAACGGGACGTTCACCTCCGCAGGCTTTCCCTCGGACGTGACGCAAGGAACCGCGATTCCGATGGCGACGAGCATCGAGAACAAAGAGGGCCAACAGACGAACTACTCCGTCGTCGTCCAACTACAGCGGATGGACGGCCAGCAGGTAGTTGAGCGACAGGAACTTACTCGCTTCTCGCGTACGGTTGGGGACGGCAGTACGTGGCGACACAAGCACTCCATCGTCCCCTCGATGACCGGCGAAGACCTCAGAGTCCAGTATCTGATGTACGAAGGCGAACCGCCGGCCGACCCCCGCGCACAGAACGCCGACGACACCCTCCACATATGGATTACCGTAACCGAACCCTGAACACGCCCGTATCGACGACCTCTGACGCGTACACCGACTGTATCCCCCGTCGCTCGCTCGCGGCTTCCGCCTCGAGGTGTCGCTGACGTGTGGCCGTGGGAGCATCTCGCGTTCGGCTACATTCTGTACTCGGTCGGACACCGTATCGTCACCCGTCGAGGCGTGACGACTCCTGCAGCGCTCGCCGTGGCGTTCGCAACACAGCTGCCTGACCTCATCGACAAGCCGTTGGCGTGGACGTTCGAGATTCTGCCGAGTGGCGTCTCGCTGGCGCACTCGGCGTTCTTCGTTCCGCCAGCCACGCTGATGGCGTACCTCGTCGGTCGTTGGACAGGGTTTAGACGGCTCTGGATACCGTTTTTCATCGGCTACGTCTCACACCTCTTCGGTGACGGAATCTCGGACATCGCCTACGGCGGGAGTCCGTCGTTTTCGTTCCTGCTTTGGCCGCTGTACGAGACGTCCGCACCGTCGCGTGCTGGCCTCTTCAGCAACTTCTTCTACTACCTCGGCAACTACATGGAGACGCTCGCCAGCCCGGAGGGCTTCATATACGTGCTCATCGAGCTGACGCTTCTGGGGACGGCGTTTCTTCTCTGGCTGTGGGACGGCGCTCCCGGCCTTCCACGCTTCCGATTCAGTTCGTCGTCGCCGAACCGCGACCGGTAACACCGGTCACGCGCGCGTATACGCCGCGGAGTACCGTCTCGAGGCTGCCGAAGAACGGAAGCGGGTCGTCGACCGACATCACGTCGTACCCTGTTCGACTGACGCTATCGGTGAAGAACTCTCTCATCACCCGGGGTCGGTCGCTCGTTTTCGAGAGGCGTATGACGTCGCCGAGTAGCCACCGCATGCGAACGCCGGCAACGTACGTCAGTGTCGGCTCGGCGTCGCCGAAGCAAGCAGCCCGATACAGCAGGTAGGGAACGTCGACGCCGGCCCCGACAGTGAGTGCGAGACTGCCCCACAGACGCGGGTTCACCTCCATCAGCTTCGGTTCTCCAGTTCTAGCGTCGATACGGAACTCGACCATTGCGACACCGCGCCACTCGAGATGCTCCAGCAGACGTCTCGCCGTTTGCCGGAGTTCCGGGTCGTCGACGGTCTCTCGGTACGTACTCGCACCACCGTCGTCGTGGCTCGACCGCAAGCGATGCTGTATCGTCAGTCCGAGAAGCGTTCCCTCACAGCTGTACACCGTGTACACGCCGCGTTCACCACCGTCGGGGACGTACTCTTGGACGAGAGGAGTACCGGCAGGAGTACGGGCGGCCTCGAACGCCTCCTCGAACGTCGCTCGGTCTTCACAGACGTACACGCCGCTCCGCGAGGAGCCCTCCCGCGCCTTGACGACGAGCGGTCGACCGAGCGTCTCGACTGCTCGGTCGTACGACGGCGAATCGAGGAGCGTTCTCGGATGCGCCACGTTCGCCTCGCGGGCCGCTCGAATCGTCTCTGATTTGTCGAGGCAGATGAGCAACCGGTCTTCCGGAGGTAGTGGAACGACGGTGTACGGTTCGAACCGCGCTCGTGCTCTCGACACCGGTCGGACTGTCGTCTCCGCGACGGGGAGAACCATCCGATACTCGCCGTCACGTAGCTCTGCTTCGAGCCACGAGAGAAACGCTTCGGCGTCCTGTTCGGGTGCTGGATACCGCCGCGTCTCACGAGCGTACTTCGACAGCGACCCTGCGGACCGACGAACCGGACTGGCGGCAACGACGTCGACGCCGCGCCTGCCGAGACACCGAATCGCCGTTACTGCGTACCGGCAGTGAGCGTCGAGAACGAGTACCGTATCAGTCGCAGACGAGTGTTCGGATTTGCGGCGTCGGGTGCTTCGGAGTATCGAATTTCTGCGCTGCCCGCCGTCGGACAACGGTTTTCGGCCAACTGTCCTCACGACGCCACGCCTCAGGGGGTTATTGGTGCCCGTGGCGGCCGTTCGAGCGCGTATCGAGCGACGACGACGCCGACAACGGCAGCGCTCACCACCGCGAGAGTCCACGAAAGAGAGAGGCCATCGAATGGGGCGACGCTGAGCACCTGCAGCAGCAACAACCCGATTCCGCACACGCCCGCGAGGAGATAGCCGACGTGCCAAGGGTGTTTGCTCTCGGCCCCGTGGCCGAGATACTTCTCGACGTTGCTGCTCGGTTGCAACGAGATGACGTTCTCCGAACGGTCCCACTCGACGATACCTCGCTCTTCGAGCATCGGGAGATGGGTCTGATACAGCGAGATGTAGACGCGCCGGCGTTCCGCGCGAGCGAGTTCGCCGGGTTGTTTGTCGTTCTCGGTGGCCGCGACGTAATCGACGAGGGGACTCAGCTTCGAGGCACCGCCGTTGGCTCGAAGGTGACGGATGATGCCGAGCCGACGCTGGTTGCAGAGCGTGTCGAACAACTCACCCTGTGTGAGCCCACCGGACGGTGCGCTAGTCATCCCTCGCGTGAGGCCATGAGTTCACTCCGTCGACGGTCCGGCTTGGCTGGCAGTACATGTCTTATCCATCCACACTATCGCCACTTTACTATCCGCCGACTAACGGGAAGGTGGGCTGTCGTTGCCGTTCGCTGTAACGTGGTTGTCACTCCGTTCTATCGTATCGTCTGTAAATAATTTCGTACTGTTCTATACCGAAAAATGGTAAACTGGCTCATACTACTCCATCAGGCTGTGAATAACAAAGCTCCGATACCAACAGGTCAGGGTTGCAACTGTACGGACTGGGAGACGGACGCCCGGTCGAGGTTACACTACGTCATTCATGACACAAAGAGACAAACACGGCGAAACGAAGGAGACCCGCCGCCACGCGGCTGGAGAGTCACCTGTCGAACTCGGGTCGGACGTAGACGTCCACGAGACCGCAGTTCTGGGCCACTCACACGGTAACGCGTCGGAACCAACGGTGTTGGGTGATGGCGCAACGGTGCGTGCGGGCACTATCATCTACCAAGATGTCGTCGCCGGTGACGGGCTCAACACAGGTCACAACGCACTGATTCGAGAGCTCACGACGCTCGGCGACAACGTACTCGTCGGGACGAACACCGTCATCGACGGGCAGACCGAGATTGGCTCGAACGTGAGTCTCCAGACGAACGTGTACATCCCGACCGGGACCACCATCGGAGACCGCGTCTTCGTCGGCCCCGCGGCCACACTGACGAACGACCCCTACCCGATTCGCAAGGAGGTCGACCTCGTCGGACCGACACTCGAAGACGACGTCTCCATCGGCGCAAACGCGACCATCCTCCCCGGCGTCACCGTCGGCGAGGGCGCGTTCGTCGCTGCGGGCGCGATAGTCACCGAAGACGTCCCACCGCGAACGCTCGCAGTGGGCGCTCCCGCGAAACACCGGGCCCTGCCGGAGAACCTTCAGGGACGCAACTTACTCGAATGATACCAATCGCCAGCCCCGAACTTGGCCCTGAGGAACAGCAACGCGTCGCAGACGTGATTGAGAGCGGATATCTCGCGGACGGCCCCGAGGTACGCGCCTTCGAGGAGGAGTTCGCCACCTACTGCGACGCCGACCACGGCGTCGCCACCTCCAACGGAACCACGGCGCTCCACGCCGCCTTCGAGGCGCTCGACATCGGTCCGGGTGACCGCGTCGCAACCACGCCGTTTTCGTTCATCGCGAGCGCGAACGCGATTCGACTCACCGGCGCCGAGCCGGTGTTTCTCGACATCGACCCGAAGACGTACAACCTCGACCCTGACGAACTGGAAGCGGCACTGCGCGACGGCGAACAGATAGACGCCGTACTCGCGGTCCACCTCTACGGACTGCCGGCGGAGATGCCGCGCTTCGTCGAACTCGCAGAGGAGTACGACTTCGCACTCGTCGAAGACGCCGCACAGGCACACGGCGCGAAAATCGACGGCCAGCCGGTCGGTTCGTTCGGAGACGCAGCCTGCTTCTCCTTCTACCCGACGAAGAACATGACGACGGGTGAAGGCGGCATGGTCGTCACGAACCACCGCGACGTCGCCGAGGGCGTCGCCGAGTACATCAACCACGGCCGCTCGAACGCCTACGGCGGGAGCTCCTCTTACGAGCACGTCTCCGTCGGCCACAACTTCCGGCTGACCAGTCTCGGCGCGGCTATCGGCCGCGCGCAACTGGAGAAACTGCCCCGCTTCGTCGAGGCACGCCAGCGTCACGCCGGCAAACTGAACGAACTGCTCGAAGATTCGTCGGTGACGACGCCGTACACGCCGGACGGCTACGAGCACTCCTTCCACCAGTACACGGTCCGTACGGACGACCGAGACGGACTGCAGGAGACGCTCGACGAACACGGTGTCGGGTCGGGAATCTACTACCCAGTTCCGATTCACCAACAGAAACCGTACGCTGACCTCGGTCATACCGCCCCGAACGCGGAAGTGGCGGCGACGGAAGCACTGTCGCTGCCGGTCCACCCCGCACTGTCGGCCGACGACCTGGAGGTCATCGCCGATGCGGTTCTCGCCCACGGCGAGGAGGTGATGGCGTGAAACCCAAGGTCGGTGTCATCGGCGTCGGTCACATGGGACAGAACCACGTTCGCGTCTACAGCGAGATGCCCGGCGTCGAACTCGCCGGCGTCTTCGACGCGGACGACGAACAGGCCGCGCGCATCGCCGAAGAGTACGGCACGACGGCGTACTCGATGGACGACCTGCTCGCAACGGTCGACATGGTCTCTATCGCGGTGCCGACGCGCTTCCACGCGTCCATCGCCCGCGACTGCATCGACGCAGGCGTCGACCTGCTCGTCGAGAAACCGTTCGTCGACGACCTCGAAGTCGGTCGCGAACTGGTTCGCCGCGCGAACGAGGCAGGTGTGACGCTCCAAGTCGGCCACATCGAGCGCTTCAACCCCGCCATCACGGCACTCAACGACATCGCCGCCGACCTCGACATCATCGCGGTCGAAGCCCACCGTCTCGGCCCGCCGATTAACCGTGACCTCGGCGACAGCGTCGTGATGGACCTGATGATTCACGACGTGGACATCATCCTCTCGCTGGTCGACGCGGAAGTCGAGTCGGTCTCGGCGCTCGGAACGCGGAACTCGCAGTACGCCGACGCGCAGATTCAGTTCGACGACGGAACCGTCGTCTCGCTGACGGCGAGTCGACTCACCCAGCGCAAGGTGCGGACCCTCAGCGTCACCGCCGACGAGTGCCGCGTGGACGTCGACTACATCAGCCAGTCGGTGGACATCCACCGCAACTCGCTGCCCGAGTACATCAAGCAGAACGGCGAACTGCGCTACCGCCACGAAAGCATCGTCGAACAGCCGATGGTCGAAAAGAACGAACCGCTGCGCGACGAACTCACGGCGTTCGTGAAGGCGGCGACGGAGAAGACGACGCCGCGAGTCACGGGCGAAGACGCCCTTCGCGCCATCGAAGTGACCCGCCAAATCGACGAACTGGCCTCGAAGGCCGAACGTCACGAGGTAATTCAATGAGCAGCATCCCGCGCGGAATCGGCCTGTACGGGTCGGAGTATTCGACGCAAGCACAGCGCATCGGCCTCACCAGCGGCGCGGTCCCCATCGCCATCTACGGTCTCGGCAAGATGGGACTTCCGCTGGCGAGCGTCTACGCCGAGATGAGCGGCAACGTCACCGGTGTCGACATCGACGAGGACGTCGTCCGGATGATAAACCGCGGCGAGTGCCACATCGACGGCGAACCGGGACTTCCCGAACTCGTCTCCGAACAGGTCGAACGCGGCCGATTCGAGGCCAGTTCCGACTCCCGTAAGGTCGCCAAGGACTCGTCGGTCCACGTCGTCATCGTGCCGACGCTCATCAACGAAGAACACGAAGCGGACCTCGGAGCGCTCGAATCGGTCTGCGCCGACGTCGGCAGCGGCCTCGACCCCGGCGACCTCGTCATCATCGAGTGTACCGTGCCCCCGCGCACGTGCGAGGAAGTCGTCATGCCGATTCTCGAACGCGAGAGCGGCCTCTCACGCGGTGAGTTCGGCCTCGCGTTCTGCCCGGAGCGTACATCCAGCGGGAAGGCGCTGTACAAACTCCGTGAAGCGCACCCGAAAATCGTCGGCGGTATCGACGACGAGAGTACGCGCATCGCGGAGATGATTTACGGCGAGATTACGAACAACGACGTCATCCCGGTCTCGGACGCGACCACCGCAGAAGCTGTCAAGGTGTTCGAGGGTCTTTACCGCGACGTGAACATCGGGCTGGCGAACGAACTCGGTCGCGTCACCGACAGCCTCGGCATCGACACGACCGAGGCGATAGAGGCGGCGAACACGCAGTCGTACTGCAACATCCACACGCCCGGAATCGGCGTCGGCGGCCACTGCATCCCGTACTACCCGTACTTCTTCATGCAGCAGGTTCCCGAGCAGACGCCGCTCATCCAGACCGCCCGCGACGTCAACGACTCGATGCCCGGCTTCGCCGTCGAGAAACTGCTGGACGGACTCTCGCGTCGTCACACCGACATCGACGGTGCGAAGGTGCTCGTCCTCGGAGTCACCTACCGTGCAGGCGTCGCCGAGACGCGAGCGACACCCGCAGCGCCGCTCATCGAGGAACTACAAGGCCTCGGTGCGGACGTGTACGCGACGGACCCGCTCGTCGACGTCACCGAGTTCGGTGCAGCGTCGGTCGACCTCGAAAACGTGACCGACGACGACTACGACGCCGCCGTTCTCGTCACTGCACACGAGCAGTTCCAGAATATCGACTGGAACGAGTTCGCGGACATGATCGTCGTCGACGGTCGACAGGCACTCGACCTCTCCGATACGGACCACTACGTCTACACCATCGGCGTCGGCCCCGGAGAGATGCGTGAGAAGGGACGAGTCGGACAGTAAGCCACAACCAGACAACAGCTACGACATGATACCCGGATACGATTTCGCACTTGGACTCACCCACGACGTAGACCGACCGCATCAGAGCCCGATACACGCGGTGTACTACGCGCTCAGAGAGCGAAATCCAAGCCGTCTCCGGGGACTTAAGCCGGGGTCGAACCCCTACTGGCTGTTCGACGACATCATGGAAATCGAAGACGACCTCGGCGTCCGGTCGTCGTTTTACTTCCTCCAAGAGCAGTCGATGCTGCAGCGGCCGCTCGAGGAGTGGCGCGATTCGAGACACTGGGTCGAACACATCGGCCGATACGACATCGAAGCGCCCGACATCCACGACCTCATCCGGCGTCTCAACGACGGCGGGTGGGAAATCGGCCTCCACGGGTCGTACAGTTCGTACGACAAACCCGAACTGCTCTCCGAGCAGAAAGCGACGCTCGAACGCATCCTCGGCGACTCGGTCGTCGGCGGGAGACAACACTGTCTCAACATGACCGCCCCCGACACGTGGCGGCACCACACCGACCTCGGTCTCCAGTACGACTCGTCGCTCGGGTCGAGTTCGACGTACGGCTTCGAGCACGGGTACGACCCGATTCGGCCGTTCGACGACGAGTTCGTCGTCTTCCCGCTCACCATCATGGAACGAACGCTTCCCAACGTCTCCGAGAGCATCGACGAGGCGTGGGCCGAGTGTGAACGGTTGTTAGAGGAAGCCGCCGAGAACGAGGCGGTGATGACGGTGTTGTGGCATCCTACTTACTACGACGAGGAGGAACGCCCCGGCTACCGTCGGCTCTATCGACGACTCATCGAACGTGCACAGGAGATGGGCGGCTACGTCGGTCCGCTCGCCGAGATATACCAATCGCTCGAACATCCGGTCGCGGTCGACGCTGAGCGGTAATCTCCCTTTTTGGGCGGCAGAGTAGTCAGTGACAATCACGGGACTGCGCCGGGGTATGCTGCGGATAACAAAGCCCCGAACGGCTCTTTTGGTTGTCAACAATGAGAGTTGAACGGCTCGACTTGACAGCGTGGGCTAACGCGCTGCCGTCTTCTGGTTTCGAGGTCTTCCACACCCCTGAGGCGTTGAAGGTCCTCCGCGAACACGCGCCCGGTGAACTTCGGCTCTACGGTGGGTTCAAAGGAGAGCAGGCGATTGCGCTGCTCCCACTCGTCGTCCGCCGTCGTTCCGTCGGGACCGCCGTGTTCTCACCGCCCCCTGCGATGGGTGTCCCCCGACTCGGTCCGATTATGATGTCGCCGAGTCCCAAGCGACGCAAACGCGAGCGTGTCAATCGCGAGTTCACGAAGGAGGTGCTCGACGACCTGCAGTTGGATACGTCTCTCAGTTTCTTCCGGATGGTCTGCGGCACCGACTACCCCGACCCGCGGCCGTACTCGTGGAACGAGATGCGCGTCAATCCCTACTTCACGTACGTACTCGACACGGAGAACACGAGTACGGACAACTTGCTGAGTTCCTTCAGCAAGAGCCTCCGACGGGAGATTCGAGACGCCGAGGAGACCGACGTAACCATCGAAGCCGTCCCCGCTTCCGAGGGGGCGAAACTGGTGTACGAGGACGCGAAGTCCCGGTACGAAGAACAAGGAGAGAACTACCAACTGTCGTGGCCGTACGTCCGCGACCTGACGAACGCGCTCTCGGATGCCGGACGATGTCAGGTGTACGTCGCCCGTGCCCCTGACGGTGAGTATCTCAGCGGTATCACCACGCTGTACTCCAACGATATGGCGTACTTCTGGCAGGGCGGGACGATAAGCGAGTACGACGGGACGACCGTCAACAGCCTGATTCACTGGCGTATCATTCAGGATATCGCCGATGGCAACGCCCCAATCGACTCGGTCACTGCCTACGACCTGATGGGCGCGAACACCGAACGCCTCTGCCGGTACAAAGCGAAGTTCGGTGCCGAACTCGTTCCGTACTACACAGTCGAGTCCTCGGGTGCAAGCATGGATATGGCGAAGAAAGCATACAGTCTCATCAACGGATAATGGTCTCCAACGGGTACGGTCTACGGCCGAATAGCGCGATACAGCACCGCGATTCGAACACGGAGCAGCCGTAATGGTCGACAAGGGTGGCGAACTCAAGACGCTGCTGTCGAGCGCCAGCCTCGTCATCGTCGGCGGTCTCATCGGGTCGGTTGGAAAACTGTTCGAGCGAATCATCGTCGGACGCGCGCTCACACCGGAAGCGTACGGCGAGATGAACATCGGCTTCGCCGTGATGACGTTTGCGACGACGCTGTCGCTCGTCGGGTTCACGCAGGCGATTCCGCGATATCTCTCCCGGTACGACGACGACGCCGACCGACGCGGTCTCTGGGTCGGCGGGATGATGCTCACCGGCGCACTCGCGCTGCTCGCGACGCTCGGTGTTACGCTCTTCGCCGAGCAGTTGGCCGAGTGGTTCTTCGATAGCGGTGAGCAGGCCGTGACGCTGCTGCGACTGTTCGGTCTCACCATCCCCTTCGTCGTCGGGATGCAGGTCGCCGTCGGTGCGATACGCGGCTACGAGAACACTATCTACAAGACGTACGTCCAGGACCTGACGTACCCGCTGGTCCGTATCGGCCTCATCGCCGTGTTCCTGTTCGGACTCGGCGGCGGTCTACTCACTGTCGGGTACGCGTACCTCGCCTCCGCCGTGTTGGCGTTCGTCGTCGCACACGTGCTTCTCAATCGGATAATTCCGCTCCGAGGCGCGTTCAAGACGCACAACCGAAAGATGCTGACGTTCTCGGCGCCGCTCATCGTCTCGACGGTGATGTCCATCCTCATCATCCAGATGGACAACATCATGCTCGGCTTCTTCACGACGTCGTACCAGACGGGCCAGTACGGTGCGGCGTACACGCTTGCGTCGGGTATGCTCGTGGCACTCTCCGGATTCGGGTTCATCATGCTCCCGATGGCGTCGCGTCTCGACGCCGACGGCAACCACGAGGAGATAGACACCATATACTCGACGACGACGAAGTGGATTTACATCCTCACGTTCCCGGCGTTTTTGACGTTCGTCATCTTCCCGGATGACGTACTCCAAATCGTCTTCAACAGCGACTACACGCCAGCGGCGGCGGTGCTACCGATTCTCGCACTCGGTTTCTTCACCAGTGCGATGGTCGGCCGTAACCGCGAGACGCTGTCGGCACTCGGCGAGACGAGGTTTATCCTCGTCTCGAACTCCGTCGCGTTCGTCGTGAACTTCGGCCTCAACGTCACGCTGATTCCGATTTACGGGTTCGTCGGTGCCGGTATCGCCTCGGCAGTGTCGCTCGCCGTGCTGAATCTCATTGTCGTGCTGGTGCTGAAAGCGAAATTCGACATCACACCGACTTCGCCGGCGAACATCAAGACGTTCGTCTTCGTTCCCTTACTGCTGCTGCCGCTGGGGTTCGCATTCGAGCGCTACACCACGTTCTCGCCGTCGTTGGTGACACTATTCCCCTTCCTCGTGGTCGTCGGACTACTCGGAATCGCCGTCGTCGTCGCTGTCGGTGCGCTACAGGAAGAAGACCTGTTCGTCATCGAGTTCGTCGAGGACCGCCTCGGACGACAGATTCCGTTCGTTCGCCGGTACTTCGCGTCGTAACCCGACGCGTCGTCCGGTTGTCGTTCAGTTGCTGTTCGATTGTCGCCCGGCGTCCACGTTGCATATCCGTAGAGACTCGGCAACGTGACTGTGCGGAGTTCGTGACAGAAATATAAAACACCCGGCAGTGGTACTGCTCCTGTTCCGTTGTGTACCGAATTTGCGACAGTCTCAGCGGATGTTACGAGGTCACACGATTATCATGGAGTGGACACATCAGGAGTCATCGGAAACGGAAGGCAACGGAAAAACAGTCGTACTCGGGTTCGACGCACTCGACTTTCGGTATTTAGACGCGTTCGCCGACGACACCCCGAACCTCTCGGCGCTCCGAGAGCGGGGCGTCGAGTCGTCACTCGAATCGACGTTCCCGCCGTGGACTGGCAGTGCGTGGCCGTCGATGTACACCGGAACCGACCCCAGTCATCACGGCGTCTACGGGTTTTTCGACTACGAGGGCTACCCCGACGAAGGGACGGTCATCTCCCGAAACGACGTGCATAGACCGGCGTTGTGGAACTATCTCGACTCGGAAGGTGTCCCGTCTCTCGTTTTAAACGTCCCTGTCACACATCCGGCAGACCCCATTCGCGGCGCGCTCATCCCCGGTTATCTCGCAACAGAAGACACCGCAGGATTTCCGTCCGACGTTCGCAAAACGGTGTCAGCGGCGCTCGGTGAGGAGTACACCATCTACTCGCGTGGTGAGACCGCTTCGGACAAAGAAGAGAAACTCTCGGGCTATCTCGAACTCATCGACCTCCGGAAACGCGCCGCGCTCTCGCTCATGGAGACGTACGACTGGGAAGTCGCCGTCATCCAAGTACAGAAAACTGATGCTGTGTTCCACAACTTCGACGAAAAAGCGGCGCAGCGGAAGGTGTACGCTGCCGCAGACGAACTCGCCGGTGCAGTCCTCGACGTCGTCGACGACTCCACGAACGTCGTCGTCTGCTCGGACCACGGTATCGGTGAGACGACCGGCTACCGAATCTATCTCAACGAGATACTCCGCCAACACGGCTACGTCGAGACGACGACCGAAGGCAGACAGGAGTCGCTCAGCACCATCAAAACCGACCTGACTGGTGAAACATCACCGGCTGAGGGCACCGAGACGACGAGTGGAGAGTCGGTCCGGACTCGACTGTTCGGGTCTGCAGGGACGATGCTTCGCAAAGCCGGTGTCTCACCGACCAAGGTGTATCGGACGGCGAAACGGTTCGGCGTCGAATCGGCGCTCATGTCTGTCACGCCCGATGCAGTCCGGGATGCAGCGGGCGAGCACGTCGACTGGCGGGCTTCGAAAGCGTACCTTCCGAGCGGTACCCGTCTCGGGGTCCGAATCAACCTCGAAGGGAGGGAGTCTGAGGGCATCGTGCCGCAGTCGGAGTACGAAGAAGTTCGAACGGAACTCATCGAACTGCTCTCGTCGCTAGAGACGCCGGACGGAGACCCCGTGTTTGAGTTCGTAAAACGGCGTGAGAAACTGTATCAGGGCGAGTACGCCGAGAAAGCGCCGGACATCCTGTTCATGCCACACGAGATGAACCACCAGTTGTCGGTGAAGGTGTACGACCCGCCGTTTCTCTCCATCGACACCTACGACCACAAGCAACACGGCGTCTTCCTCGGTGCTGGTCCCGCCTTCGAAGGCGTCGCACCGGAGTCGATGTCGCTGACCGACATCGCACCGATTTGTATGGCACTCGCAGGATTCGACGTTCCCGAGCGGATGACAGGCGAGGTTCCAGAAGGAATTCTCTCGTTCTCGCCGTCGGTTCGAGCGTACAGAGACGTCCCGTACGGAACCGAACAGGCCACCACCGACGGTGAGGAGGAAGTGACCGAACGTCTCGAGGACCTCGGATATCTCTGATGGGTTCGTCCGGTGACGAACTGAAATCGCTGTTGTCGAGTGCGAGTCTCGTCATCGTCGGGGGACTCGTCGGGTCGACGGGGAAACTGGCCGAACGAGTGATAATCGGACGCGAACTCTCCCCCGCAGACTACGGCGAGGTGAGTATCGGACTCGCCGTGCTGACGTTCGTGACGACGCTGTCGCTCGTCGGCTTCACGCAGGGCGTCCCGCGCTACCTTTCGCGCTACGAGAGCGACGAGGAGCGCCGTGGAGTGTGGGTGAGCGGTATCGTTCTCGCCGGAGCCATCGCGGTCGTCGTCGGTGCAGGAGTGTTCGCCTCCGCGGGGTTCCTGACGGAGAATCTCTTAGATAACGCGGATTCCGTCCGATTGATTCAGCTGTTCGGCCTTGCAGTCCCGTTCGTCGTCGGGATGCAAATCGGGGTCGGCGCGATTCGCGGCCACGAGAACACCGTCTACAAGACGTACGTGCAGGATTTGCTCTACCCAATCGGGCGAATCGTCCTCATCTTCGGGTTGCTCTCGCTGGGGTACGGCGTCGTGATGGTCGGCTACGCGTATCTCGTGGCCGCGATTGCGGCGTTCGTGCTCTCACACGTCCTGCTGAGTCGGCTGATGAGGCTTCGAGGACAGTTTCGAACGCACACCCGCGAGATGCTGCGATTTTCCGCACCGTTGGTCATCTCCACGGTGATGTCGACGATGCTCACGCAGACGGACACCCTCATGCTGGGATACTTTCGGGCATCGGAGGAGGCCGGAATGTACAGTGCGGCGTACACGCTCGGTACTGGGATGTTGGTCGTGCTGTCGGCGTTCGGATTCCTCTACCTCCCGCTGGCGTCGCGTCTCGACTCCGACGGTCAACGCGACGACGTTGGTGTCATCTACCAGACGACGACGAAGTGGGTGTACATCATAACGTTCCCCGCGTTCTTGACGTTCGTTGTCTTTCCGCGCGACATCCTCCGAATCGTGTTCGGGTCGGCGTACGAATCCGCAGCATTAGCGCTCATCATCGTCTCTATCGGCTTCTTCTTGAGTGCTGCCGTGGGTCGAGACCGTGAGACACTGTCGGCACTCGGCGAGACAAACTACATTCTCGTCGGCAACGTCGCCGGGTTCGTGTTCAACTTCCTCGTGAACCTCGTGTTGATTCCCCAGTACGGGATGGAGGGTGCGGCGTTTACTTCCGCGGTTTCGATGGCTATCGTTCACGTTGTCGTCTGCGGAATTCTCAAACTCCGGTTCGACATCACGCCGTTTTCGAACGAGTCCGTCAGGACGTTCGTGTTGCTTCCAGTTGTGTTGATTCCACCGGCGTTAGTACTCTCGAACTGGGTTTCGCTGTCAGCGCTGACGCTGCTCCCGTTTCTGGTCGTCACGGGACTGCTCGGAATCGGCGTCGTCACCGTCGGTGGCGCACTGCAGGCGGAGGACCTCGTCGTCGTCGAGTTCGTCGAAGACCGAACCGGTGTCCGTATCCCACTGGTCCGGCGGTACTTTCCGGCGTGATTTCCCCGACAGTTCCTCGGAGTCCGAATGAGAATCTTCGAAGGTAGTCGCTACGAGGCCAAACACAGTGACAGAACGGAAGCAGAAAGGGAGAAAATCGAAAGCGAGACAACGACACTGGCGACGGTTCGATCGACGGAAGTCGGGACGAGGAACTCAGTCGAACTCGTGGGGGTCGTGGACGATGACCTGCAGGTCGTCGTTCTCGTTGAGGTCGAACACCATCGCGAACAGCATGAACAGCCATCCAACGAAGAACAGCAGCACCGAGGGGACGCTGTCTTCGTGTTTGAACAGCTTCTTCGCTGCCGACCCAGCGCCGAGCGCTGCCGCGGCCGCTCCGAAGTAGTAGAAGAACGGTAGCGGGTGGAAGTCCTTCACGAGATACTTCGCACGGAGTCGCCACAGGAAGTCACGAAGCAGCAGTGCCGACGCCTTCGGGATGAACTCCTTGTACTTGATGTGGCTGACTTCGTCTTTGTACACCGCGCGGCGGGAGACGTCCGCGACGACCATCCCGTGGACGTTGAGGCGGACGAGCAGGTCGTTTGCGAAGCCGTAGTCCTCGTACAGTTCGTCGAGGTCGACCTCGTCGAGTGCGGCGTAGGAGATGGCCGTCGACCCGTTCTGTGGGTCCATCAGCTTCCAGTAGCCGCTTGCAATCTTCGTCAGAAGCGAGAGGACGAAGTTGCCCACCTGCCGGAACATCGGCATGTCCTGACGTGCACGACCACGCAGGCGATTGCCTTTCGAGTAGTCGGCGTCGTCGAGGGCGACGGGTCGGATGATGCGCTCGACGATGTCGGGTTCGGTCTGCCCGTCGCCGCTGATGACCGTCGTCACGTCGACGTGGTCGGTCAGCGCGTGCTGGTAGCCGGTTTTGATGGCCCCGCCGACGCCACGGTTCACTTCGTGTTGAATCGGGACGACGCGGCGGTCGTAGCCGTCACCGCCGTCGGCCCGTGGGGCGGGGGCTTCCCAGCCTTCGTTGACTCTCTCTGCGGCGCGGCAGATGGCGTTCCACGTGTCGTCGCTAGAGCCGTCGTCGATGACGTACGCTCTGTCTACGAACTCGGGGAGCGTCTCGATGACCTCGCCGATGAACTTCTCTTCGTTGTACGCCGGTATCACGGCGCCGATGGTTTTTCCTTCGTACATCTTACAGCGGGGTGGCGTCGGGTTGGTCGACGGTCTGTCTCTCACTGTAGCGGGTCAGCGATGCGTTTCGGCTGACCGCTCGTGGGTCGGTCACGACGTCGACGATGAGTTCGGTGAGGTTCACGCGTGCGTCCATGAACTCCCGGCGGCGTTCCTGCCAGAGGGCGGGGACGCTCTCGTCGGCGAGCAGTTCGTCCGCTCGCTCGACGACGGTGTCGAAGTCGGTGATGTTGTCGATGAGGCCACAGCGTTCGAGTTCGGCGAACTCGCCGAACTCCTGGTCGACGAACGCGCTGGAGCGAATCGCCGGCGTGCCGAGCAGCGATGCTTCGGTGACCATCGTCCCGGTGTCGGCGATGAGTAGCGACGCCTCCGCGAGCGCGTCGTGCATCCGTGCGGGGTGGATGTCGTACGGTCGCGCCGGGAGGTCGTCGAAGTCCATGTTGTCGCCCTCGTCGGAGACGAGCACCGTCGCCTGTTCGGAGAGGTGTTCGATGAGGTTACGGCGGTCCTCCAGCGAGAAGCCCTTCTTGCCCGCGTCGTGCATCGCGTCGAACGAGTTGAAGCGCAGCATGACGAAGCGCTCGTCGGGACCGACACCGAGTTCTTCGCGGACGCTCGGGTCCGAGTCGAACACGTCGGGGTGGAGATACGCGCACTCCTTCAGTCCGGGGAACGTGTAGTGGTTCGGTCCGAGGTCGAGGCCGTACACGTCGGGCGTGAGCACGACATCGGCAAACTTGCTGGCGAGTTTCGGCAGCAGAGTCCCGGGTGCAGAGTCTCGGAGGAGAATCGTCTCGGCGCGGAGGAGCGTCCCCGCGTAGGCGGCGTACGCACCGAGGCCGACGACAACGTCGGGGTCGAATCGTTTCGCGGATACTGGAATCTTGAGCAGTTGCGTCGCCAGTTCCTGTGCCATCCCCACGTTCGAGTATGCGGCCGTTCCGTGGTGGCCGTATATGTCGAACGGGAGGTCGTAGTATTCGAGGAGGTCTACTGTACACGTGTAATCACGCGCCAGGATATGGACGGAGTGCCCACGTTCCTCCAGTCGCCGGACCACGTTCTTGTAGACGTGAACGTGAGCCGGAGTGTTCGTGAATATTAGATACCTCATCCCGCTCGTAGAATAACCTCATCCGGCCTTTGTTATGGCCCGTCTACCGCTTCTCACACGTGTAACCCCGTTCCGTCTGCCGGTTTCGGAACTGAGCGTACCTTCGTCACAACGAGTCAATCAGGGTGTGGATAACAAAGCCCGACGATAGAGTACACCCGGATAGTAGCACCTCGTCGTATGCACGTTCTCAACCTGACTACCAACGCCGATGCAAGATTCTACCGACTACAGGTCCGGGCACTCGAAGAGTCGTACGGGGTAACCTCTACGACTCTCTCCGTTCCGGGCAAACATCGTGCCGGCTCCCCACGAACGGCAGCCGACTACCTGCGGTTCTTCCCGCAGGTCGTCCGCGAGTCACTCGGGGAGTACGACCTGATTCACGCCAACTACGGGCTCACAGCGCCGATGGCGCTCTCACAGCCTAAACTTCCGGTCGTCCTCTCGCTGTGGGGGTCGGACCTCGAAGGCTCCTATCGGCCCGTGAGCAGAGCGTCCGCGCGCTTCTGTGACGCCGTCATCGTGATGTCCGAGGAGATGGAGCAGTCGCTCGGACAGGACTGTACGGTCATTCCCCACGGCGTCGACCTCGAACGGTTCCAGCCGACTTCGGTGTCCGAAGCCCGAGCGGAACTCGGCTGGGACGACGACAGTTATCACGTGCTGTTCCCGTACTCGCCCGAGCGGACGGTCAAAGACTACCCCCGAGCCGAACGCGTCGTCGAGGCCGTCCGCGAACAGGTGTCGAAACCCGTCGAACTGCACACTATCAGCGGCCTCCCGCACCCCCGTGTCGCGGTGTACATGAACGCCTCCGACTCGCTGCTTCTCACCTCGAAACGCGAAGGCTCGCCGAACGTGGTGAAGGAGTCACTGGCGTGTAACCTCCCCGTCGTCGCAACGCGCGTCGGCGACGTTCCGGAGCGACTCGCGGAGGTCGACCCCTCCTACGTCTGTGATTCGGACGACGAACTCATCGAGAACCTCGTTCGAGTGCTCCAACAGGGTGGGCGGTCGAACGGTCGCAAAGAGGCCGAACGCGTCGGCATCGCGCAGATGGCGGACCACATCTACGAAGTGTACGAGGATGTGCTCGCCAAGAACGGACGGAAAGTCGCACAGACGGCCTGAACGACGGCGAGGTCTTTCACTGCGGTTAGCCAAGAAGAGACGAATCGCTGCGAGGAGCGCTATTTTACGGAAAGCTATCGACGTATCGGGCGGGCGGGCGACCCGACGACGGTCGTTCCCGCGTCGACGTCGTCGAGGACAGTCGAACCGATACCCAACTCTGCGTCGTCACCGATGGAGAGATGACCGGCGACGGCGACGTGAGGGTGGACGACCACACGGTCGCCGATTTCGGTACTTCCCGAGACACCGACGCCGTACGCCATCGAGACGTTTTCGCCGACGACGACCTGATGAGCGATATGCACCTGTGCGCTGAGAACTGAGCCGTCGCCGATGACCGTCTCGGAGAACGCCGCCCGGTCGACACTGCTGTTCGCGCCGATTTCGACGTTGTCGCCGACGACGACCGCACCGAGATGCGGTTGCCGGAGCGGTCGGTCACTCTCGTCGCGAGTGAACCCGAATCCGGGTTCGCCGAGCGTCGTGCCGGCGTGGATTTTGCATTCGTCGCCGAGAGTCACAGCGTCACCGACGTACGCTTGTGCGCCGATATAACAGCGCTCGCCGAGTTCCGCGCCGTCTTCGACGACGGCGCTTGGATGGATGGTGGTCTCTGCTATCGGGTCGGCGAAGAACTCGCGGACGACTTTGACGAAGCCGAGTTTCGGGTCAGAGTGCCGGATGACCGGTCGTTCGAGTTCCGGCGTCGACTCCGGACAGACGAGTAACCCCGCGTTCGAGCGAGCGAGCTTCTCGGGACTGTCGTAGCGGGAGAACGCAAAATCGTCCGCGGTGGCGTCGTACAGCGACTCGACGCCGGTGACGAGTACGTCGTCGCCGTCGAGCGTCGCGCCGAGAAACGATGCGATGTCGGAGGCGCGGAGTTCGGTAGTCACGACCGAAACGTCGGTCAGAAGGGGTATTGTAATGGCCCGATTGTCCGCCGTCGTCGGGTGCTTCCAGTGGGGCGGAATCGAACTGGCTCGCGTTCGGGTTTTCAAGGTTTCGGGGGGGTCGAGCTACTCCATGTAGCCGAGGCCTTTCAGGCGGTCCTCGACGCCCGAGAAGTCCTCTTCTTCGGCGTCACCGCGGCCGACCTCGCTGTAGGGTGCGTATTCGACAGAGCGGGACGCGGCTTCCGACTCACTCTCGAACGCTTCGAGCAGGACGCGGCCGTCGGTTCCCTCCGGCACTGGTTCACCGAGCGCGTGCAGCAGCGTCGGAGCCACGTCGACGACCGTCGCGCCGTCGACGGTCGCACCGGGGGCGATGTTCTCGCCCCACGCGAAGAAGATGCCTTCGGGACGGTGCGACGCTTCGAGATGCGAACTGTCGATACAGACCTCTTTAGAGAGCGACGCGCGGACCTCGTAGCCGGGTTGGCCTTCGAGGACGATGTCCGCGGACTGCTCGTCGTCGTCGTATATCTCGTCACCGTCGAACACCTCGAACGGGTGGTCGCCCGTCTTCGGGTCGGTGTAGTTCTCGAAGAGGTCCATCAGGCGCGCTTTGACTTCGGGGACGCGTTCGCGAGGGACGATACCCTCGTCGAAGCGGTCTACGGCGTTGATGAACACGTGACCGGAGCCGTGGACGAATGCCTCCGTCTTCGAGAAGTCGGCGTCGTACAGCGCGTGGTCGCCCGGCACTTGGTCGGCGACGGAGTCGACGAATCGGTCGGGCAAGTGTCGCGCGACAGTGTCGATGTCGAGGTTGACCGCGCCGAGCGTCTCCTCGATGCGCTGTTTCGTCAGGCCGAAGCGCTGGAGTGCACCGCGTTTCTTGTCCTGTTTTCGGACGAGGAAACCTTCCTGTTCGAGCAGCGTGTTCGCACAGGCGTACTGGTCGATGGGGCCGAACCCGTGGTCGGAGACCACGTAGAGGTTCGCCTCGCGCTCCTCGACGTACCGGAGCACGTCGCCGAGAATCGTGTCGAGCAGGCGGTAGTGGGTCAAGAGCGTCTCCTCGTCCCAGATGAGGTGTTGGAGGCGGTCCGGCGCGGTGAAAACGAAGAAGAACAGTCGCCAGTCGTCTTCTTTCATCAGCTTCGAGAGCAGTTTGCGGCGCTGCGTGGCGAGGTTCTCGATAGCGTCGGGGAACTCGTCTTTGCGGTTGTGGTAGTCGGCGTACCGCATCCCGATGATGTAGTCGGGAATCTCGTCTTGAATCTCCTCGGAGAGCGACTGCGGACTCGTGAATCGGTCGTTGAAGCCGGGTGTGAGCATCCCGGTGACCATCTTCCCGTCGATGTTCGTCGCGGGGTAGGTCATGGGGACGTTGGCGACGACAGAGGGCGACAGCATCTCCCAGAGCGCTGGACGCGAGAGGTCCGAACTGGTGTACATCTCGCGGCGGTAGTCCTCGGTGAGGCGCTGGAAGTCGTAGAGGCCGTGTTTGTCCGGCCAGACGCCGGTCGCAATGGAAGGCCACGCCAGCGGCGTCGATGCCGGACGGGTGCTCTCGAGCGACCCGGATGCGCCTTCGTCTGTGAGACGCTTGAAGTTCGGAAGATGCCCGTCGTCTATCCACGACTGAAGCATCCCCCACGGGACGCCGTCCAGTCCGAGCACGAACGCTCGCGTCGATGAATCAGAATGCATTGCTACTACACGGACACATACCGGATACGCGCTTTGTTATGCATCGCGTATCTCTACGCGTCGAGTCGGTAGTTCAGCGTTGCGCGTCGCTGAAAAATTAAGATGGACCGAAACGGTCGTTACGCGAAGCCGTCGCGAGTGACGTACAGCGTGTACTCGGAGTTCGACTGGACGAGGTTCAACTGCCGTTGCGTCGGCAGCGACTCGTAATCGGCTCTAGTGTACGCTTTCTCGTTGTAGAGCAGTACTTCGCGTTGAGAGTCCATGTCGGTCGTGACGAAGTATCGGGGCCCCTCGAACTGACCGGAGACGTTGCTCAAGTCGCTGTCGGTCGTTCTGTTTGCAGGGTCGATTTGCGCGTCGGCGACTGGAACGCCCACGGGTTCAGTGACGTTCTCGAAGCCGTACACGGCGTCGGAGAACCGCTCGGGTCCGACACCCGCCGAGGAGAAGAACACCTCCTCGTTTCGGTGCTCGAACGTCGTCTCGAAGCCGGAGTACTGCTGTTCGGAGACGTGCTGGGTCGTCTTGACGATGTACGGCGACGGGAAGATGACCACCATCGACATGGCGAGCATCACGACCATCGCCACGGCCGCAACCGAGCGAGCGCTGTCGAACGTGAGTCGGCTCTGCAGTCCGCCGACGAGTTTGCTCAGCGCCACCGCGCCGACGATGGTGGCGACGACGAAGATGAAACCGAGTTGGCGGTAGCCGAGCGTCGGCGAACCGACGAAGTAGACGGCGAAAAGACCAACCAGCGGAACCAGTGCCGCGCCGAGATACAGCACGAGCGACTGACTCCGCACGTCGTCGTCGAGACGGCCCGTCGACGTGAGCAGGAAGAACAGCCCCGTCAGTGCGGCGTAAACCGTCGAGACGAGGAAGATTTTGACGAACAGTTCGGGAAGGCTCGCGCCGACGCTCACCGCACCGTCACTAACAGTTTGAGCTCGCTCGCCGCCGACGAGGTTCCCCAGAAGAATGTCGCTGTACACGCCCTCGAACGCCCCTTGGAACCGTTCGCGCGGAACCATCCACGCGAACAGGAACAGCCCCAAGAGGCCGGTCTGCGCGTACACCGGCCGGTGGCTGGCGACGATAGAGTCCATCGCCCGCCTGCGTGCGAGGAACTGGATGAGTCCGACCGTCCCACAGAGGATGAACAGGTTCAGCGCCTGCATCGGGTGGTAGAGCACGAGTCCAGCGCCGACGAGGAAGAACAACGCACCGAAGGCGAACGGGCCGCCGGAGACGTCGTCGGAAGAGCTCTGGACGTAGCGGACGAGCAGGTACACCGCGAGCGTAGCGATGAAGATAGCCTGCGTACTCGGGTGCGGCATCAGGTGCACGGCGATGTGGTTGATGGGCAGGAGCAGCCACGCCGAGAGCGCGCCGAACACGAGGGCTCGACTGCTCCCGGTCATCGCGCGTGCGGTGAGCGGTACGAAGATAAGGAATGCGACGAGCGTGACGACGACGACGAGCATCATCGAGCGCCGAAGTCCCATCGCAGTGACGATGTCTATGGCGTCGGTGAGGCTGTGGATGCTCGGGTAGAACATCTGCTGGGGAAGAATCGACGCACGCTGAATCGAGCGTGCCCATCCCAAGTGGCTCAGCGAGTCGCCCACTCCAACGAAGAAGTAGCCGCGAATAAGCGGCATCGAGACGATGGTCGTAACGGCGCTCCCCCCGAGGACGAGCGCCCAGAGGCGCGTCCGACTGGGAGGCAGAAACAGCGCGTACACTGCTGCGACGAGCACTGCAGCGCCGATGGCCCCCCAGACCACGACCGGCGTTCCGGCGTATATCGATAGCTCGTACCCCGTCGCCGGGACGCTTCGCGCGTAGAGAATAGCTCCCGCGAGCGCGAAGAACCCGACGGCGAGAAGCCCGGTCGCGACGAGGTCCTCACCGTCGGACCCATCGTCGGCCTGTCTGAAACTCATAAACTGTTACTGAAGTGGCGAGGAACGGCCATTGTTAATCGCTTCCTTCGGAGAGGAACTCCGACGCCAAGAAGCCCCGTACAGCCTCAAATCGGCGCTCTTGCTGCTGTTCGAGTCTCTTCTCGAACGCTGCGTCTTCGTCGCCCCACAGACCCGGGTGGGTGAGCAGCTGCATCCGTTCCGGGATGCCATCCTCGAAGGGATGGCCGCTACGCCACCGCTGGCCGGAGTCTCCGAGGTATGTAACGGCGCTGAAAAATCGCGGTTCGTAGCTGTTCACGAACCCATTGAACGACCGGTCGAGGGTCCATTCGGGGGGAATGTGGAACGCAATCGTCTCAGTGAGGTCGTCGACGACCGAGTCGAGCGCTCGCCGCTCGCCGTTGATACGGCGGAGGAGGTCGGACTCGAGCGGTTCCTCCCGCCAGTACTCGTGTGTGCTGAAGTGGAGTCCGACGTCGTGGCCGAGCGCCTCGATTTCCGCGATAGTCTCGCGGATATCACGTGCGTGGACGTTGTAGAATGGAGTCGTCACGAGGAAGAAGTACGTCGATTGTACGTCGCGGTCGGCTTCCATTCGGGCCATACGAAGGGCTTTTTCGGGTGACCAGTCGACGTCGTGTCGAAGGATAACCTGCCCACGCGACGGCATCCGCTCGTAATCGGTAAACGAATAGCCGTCCTCGATGAGCGAGTCCAAGAGACGCCCGTACTCGTCGAAGGTAAACTCCATCGGGCTACTCGTTGTGCGGAAGTTGGCTTTGGAATGAGGGGACTAATTTCTCGTAGGCATCAGACAGCCAACTGGACGATAGGTAGGTGAGATATAACAATGCCCAAATCGTGGTATACAACCACGTGTGCCGGATAAGAAGTCTCGCTTGCGAATGAACAGACGACGGTATCTGGCGGGACTCGCTGCAGGCATGACGGCCGGAATTGCCGGATGCGGCGACTCGTCGGAAGAGCCATCGGCTCGGTCGAACGAATCCACGGGAGAGACCGGCAGCAACTCGGTCTCGAACTCGGGGATTCCGTACGCAGACCGCTACGGAACGGTCGTCAACGTCGCAGCCTCGGGAGCCGATACGAGCGGTTCGGAGGCGGTGAACGAGTTACTGAACAGATTGGTCGGCGACGACACGCTACTGTACTTTCCGGAAGGTGAGTACCGTATCGACGCGATTTGGGCGCTTCAAGGCCTCCGCAACGTCGGTGTCGTCGGCGACGGCGCGGTGTTTCACCCGCCCGACAAACACGGTGGGGCATGGATTTCCTTCGACGGTGTCGATGGGCTGCTCTTCGAGGGTGTGACCATCGACTGCCGCAACAAAAAGACCGCCCCGCAGGTACAGGTTCTCTGTGAGGGCGGCGGAAGCAACGTCATCAGAGACATCGTTCTGGCGGGAGTCCACACGTACCCACAGAAGACACAGGCGTTCGTCTACCGCGTCGCTGGAGCGGAGACGGACCTTCTCGTCGAGAACGTGGATATGTCGAACGGGTCGACCCGGACCGAAGCGGTCTTCGTGTTTCCGACGAGCGATCCCGGGTCGCTGACGTTCAAAGACTGCCGGATTATCGGCTGGGGCGAACAGGGACTGTACGCATCGGCCCACGGTGGGCCTATCCAAGTACTCGGCGGCGAGTACGCGAACAACGGGCTCTCACAAGTTCGCGTTGGCGGTGGGAACGCTGATACACCCGCGCTGGTGAAAGACGTGACAGTCCGCATCGACAAACCACGACCAGATATGAAGAACATGCGCGGCATCTGGCTCAAAGAAGGTGATGGGACCGTTATCGAGGACTGTACCATCAAGATAACCAGTCTCGAAGGAACGCTGAGCTCCGGCGGTATCGTCGTCGACAAGGAACACGGGAAAACAACCGTTAGAAACACCGATATCCTCGTCAACGCGCCCACGTACGGTATCAAAGCGCGCTATCCGAAACAGGGGAACTTCTACGCCCCGAGTCTCCGGTCGAGACCGGAAACGTGGGGTCTCAACGTCGAGAACGTCCGTATCCACGGGAACGGAACGGGATGGAGCGCAATCCAGGTAGAAGGTCGAAGCGAGTCGATGTTGAACCGCGTCGACATCAAACAGTCCGGGACGGACCGCGACGGCATCGACGTTATCGACTCGCCCGGAACGGTACTGGAGAACCTCTCGGTCGTCGTCGGCCGATACCCGCTTCTCGTGAATTTGAACGACGAAGACGACGGTTGTGGCGTACTCATCGGAGAGGGTTCCAAACTCGAAAGCAGAAACCACCAGACGAGCGACGATGCCGACCGGTATCTCGTCAACGAGACGCTCCCGTTCTGTATCGACAGGCAGTTTTTCGGAGAGGGAACCAACAACGGACGGTTTGCGATAACCGGTGTCAACAACAGCGGCGTCGTCGGAACCCTAGTTGAGCAAGTCTGAAATTCTTTGTTTTGCGTGTGTTCAGTTGTCTGAACAGACGCCCACTGTAAGCGAGCAATAACAGACCAGCGTGGCCGGTAACCAGCCGTTAACGCCCGGTTTATCCGATGTTTGAGGCCTTCAGACAGCCAAAAATGGCGTTTTGTTGCCATCATTCAGATTTCCGTACATTCATGAAATTCTGAAGTTTCGTTCAGGAATTAGTGAATGTATTCGCTCAGAATCGGGGGGACTAGGAAAGATTTATAGGTGCAGTCTTATCTTAACCGAGTGCATGGCACGCGAACTGGCAGTCAATGAGACAGAGCAAGAGTCGACTACTGATGGCGATAACGACGGATTACTCCTCGGTCGCCGGTCTTACCTCCAGATGGCCGGTGCAGCCGCGGCGGCTGCAGCGACGGGCGCCGGTGCCAGCGGCGTCGCGTCCGCAGCAGTCTCCGAGAGCAACTATAGCAACGTCGTCAACATCGCCGAAGCAGGTGCAGACACCTCGGGCAACCAGACGATAAACAGCGTCCTCGAAGACCACCTTCAGGACAACACGCTCGTCAAGTTCCCGCAAGGTACGTACAAACTCGCGCCGCTCAGCGAGAGCGGCCTCAACAACTTTGCGATGGTCGCGCCGAACGGTGCAACCATCACGCCCGACCACTCGGGCGAAGAAACCCTCATCTACCTCTCGAACGCCCAAGGCGTTCACATCGAGGGCTTCGACGTCGAACAGCCCGGTAGCACGTCCTCCCGTGTCGTCTTCAAGGCGACGTCCGGCACGAACGTGCTCAAAAGCTGGCGACTTCTCGACCGGCAGGACGCAGACAGCGAAGTCGGCGGCGCGTTCCTCCAGTGCGCTGGCTCCGACACCGTTCTCACCCTCGAGGACATCGACTTCTCGAAAGGTGGCCTCGGCATGGGTGTCTGGGTCCGACCGACCATCGTCGGCGACTATCCCGACGTCGGTGAAGTGCCGGAACTCGACCCCGCTGGCACGCTCAACTTTATCAACTGTAACATCTCCGGCTGGGACCACGAAGGTCTCTACGCCAGCGCTCACTCCGGCCCCGTCAACGTCATCGGCGGTCGCTACGGCAACAACAACATCCAGCAGATTCGTACCGGCGGCCCGAAAGCGGTCGTCAAAGGTGCGGAAGTCGTCTGCGACGACAGAGACCAGACGCCGCGTGACCGCAACGCGCGTGGTATCTGGATGAAGGAAGGCAACGAGATGCTCATCGAGGACTGTGACATCATCATGAGCGACGTCGGTGCGTCCTCCGGTGCCATCGTCCACGGAACGGAAGGTGGCAAGATGACGATTCGGAACACGCGCATCCAGGTAGACGACGACGTGAAAGCCGTGAAGTCGCGGTCCCCGAAAGACTGGCCGTTCCGCGCTGTCTCGATGGACACCGCTCCCTCCTCGCGACGTCTCATCATGGAGAACGTCAGCGTCACGGGAACCGCTTCGGACGACGAGGCGATTCTCATCTACGGCCGCGACGGCTCCGAACTGCGTAACCTCTGTGTCGAACAGAACGGTAGCAGTCAGAACGGTATCAAGATCAACGGTTCGAGCAACGTTTCGCTTCTCGATTCGACCATCAACGTCACCGGGCAGGCGACCGTGTTCAACAGCTCCGACGTGAGCACGGCCAACGTCTCCGGCAGTGACAGCTGTCCCGCCCCGCAGTTCGACGACCAGCCCGTCGAGTACGACGGTGGAAACAGCGGTGGGAACAGCGGTGGCTACAACAACGAGTCGGACCTCTCGAACTACCTCGAAGCGAGCGGTGAGGGTTCCTACGCCTTCGCTGCCGCTGGCGAAATCGCCAACGGCGGTCAGGCGAACCTCCAAAGTGAGGACTCCATCGAGTCACAGACTGCAAGCGGTTCGGTCGTCAACGGCGGCACGGACTCCTACGGCTTCGAAGGTCAGCTGAACGCACTCGACGCCGACGACGGTGTCACCGTCCGAGTCAACGGTGAAGCGGTCAACGTGACCGACTTCCCGTCGGTTTCGCGCCCGAACGTCGTCACCGTCAGCGGCGACGACGGCCTCGCAAGCTACGAGTTCACCGTCGACGGCGAACTCGACGTCGGCCCGGCCAGCGCCGGCACGTTTAACGAGGAAGACAACATCCACGGCGCGACGGCCGAAGGCGCAGTCGCCGGCGGCGCGGACGCGTACTCCTTCTCGGGTAGCATCACGCAGTTCCGCTTCACGGAAGGGACCGCGACGGTACTCGTCAACGGTCAGGAAGTCGACCCCTCGGAGTTCGGTTCGGACGATGGTTCCACCGACGACGGCAGCACCGACGACGGTTCCGCCGACGACGGCAGCACTGACGACGGTTCCACCGACGACGGCAGCGCCGACGACGGACGTGGCGAGACAGGCGGCGAGGAAGATGTCGAACGAGACCCCGACCACCCGCACCTCCTCGTTATCAACGGTCCGGACAACGGCGTCACCAACTACGCGGTGGCAGTCACCGGCGACATCAAGCACACCGAAATCGTCGGTACTACCGACAGCGAAGACGAGGTCAACGGAAACAAAGCCAGCGGCGCTGTCGCTGGTGGCATCGACGCCTACCTCTTCTCGGGTAGCATCACGCAGTTCAACCTGAGTGGTAGCGCGAGCGTCGACCTCAAGAAGGACTACCAGCAAGAGTAGGCCACACGAACGCCTGCAACACAGGCACGACTCTCGTCGGTGCCCGCCCGACACTCCGCTTCCACATCACACAGACGGACATCAGTTAGGTCCCGTCGATTCGGTATCCACCACCTTCACCGCGGGCAAACACACGCCACCCGTCTCTGACACACCATTTTCCGGGTGGCTGTTCTCAGAACTCGAGAGCGACAGCCTCGCTAGTCGCTACTCGGTATCGAAAACCGCACAACGGCCACGAAAAGTCGAAAGCAACAGCGTTCTCGGGCGAAAACTGAAATCGAGACGGGCTACTCGACGGTGACGCTTTTTGCGAGGTTCCGTGGCTTGTCGATAGGTCGGCTCAACATCGCCGCTGCGTGGTACGACAGCAACTGAAGCTGAACGTTCGCAACGACGCCGGCGAGTTCGAGGTTCGTCTCGGGGATGTCGAGAACCATGTCCGCGAGGTCACGGACGCTTTCGGGATTGCTCGTGACTGCGATAATTGGCGCACCGCGGGTCTTCGCCTCCGCGAGGCTGTGAATCGTCTTGTCGCTGTCGAGTCCGTCGATGATGCCGATGATGGGCGTCGACGGCGTGACGAGTGCCAGCGGTCCGTGTTTGAGTTCGCCGGCAGCGAACCCTTCGGCGTGCTCGTACGTGATTTCCTTGAACTTCAGTGCACCTTCCAGCGCCACCGTGTAACCGGTGTTGCGGCCGATGAAGAAGTACGAGTCCACGTCGCGGTACGCCTCGGCGACCGACTGGACGGACGTCTGTTCCAGCACCGATTCGATGACGTCCGGGAGGTCACGAATCGCCGCGAGCAACTCGTCGGAGCCTTCCGACGGTTCGCCGTCGTGGCGGTCACGGTAGTACTGTTCGACGAACAGGGCGAGACAGACGACCTGCGAGGAGAACGTCTTCGTCGCCGCGACGCCGATTTCGGGTCCTGCGCGGATGAACAGGGCGTCGTCGCACTCGCGGGCGGCGGTGCTGCCGACGACGTTCGTCACTGCGAGCGTCTGCGCGCCCGCGTCTTGCGCTTTTCGAAGCGCAGTGAGCGTGTCCGCGGTTTCACCGCTCTGGGTGACACCGACGACGAGAGTGTTCTCGTCGACGTGTGGGATGGAAGTGGCGTACTCGCTTGCGAGGAACGCCTGTGCGGAGAGCTGTCTGTTCGAACACATCTGTACTGCGTACTTCGCCGCGTGGTAGGAAGTCCCGCACGCGACGAACTGGATAGTCTCGACGTCCTCGAACGTTCCCGGTGGGAAGTCTTCGAGGTCGAGTTCGTTCGACTCCGGCTTGACCCGACCCTCGATGGCCTGCCGGAGCGACTGTGGTTGCTCGTAGATTTCTTTGAGCATGTAGTGGTCGTACGCGCCCTTGCCTGCTTGCTCGGGGTTCCAACTCACCGTCTCGACGACCGGTTCGTCGACTGCGCCGGTTGCGTCGGTGAGCGTGTACCCGTCCGGCGTCACGACCAGCATGTCGCCGTCGTCGAGGTAGACCACTCGGTCGGTGTACTCGAGGAACGCGGGCACGTCGCTGGCGAGGTAGTAACAGCCGTCGGCGACGCCGAGGACGAGCGGCGAACCCTCGCGGGTCGCGTACACTGCGTCGTCGCCTTCGACAATCATCGCAAGCGCGTAGCTTCCGGAGAGTTCGTCGACGGTTTTCCGGAACGCCGTCTCGGCGTCGTATCCGGCATCGAGGAACTCCTCGACGAGGTGGGGAACCACTTCGGTGTCGGTGTCGCTACGGAACTCGTGGCCGTCGGCAGCGAGCCGTTCGCGGAGTTCGCCGTAGTTGTCGATGATACCGTTGTGGACGACGGCGACGCGACCAGACTCGTCGGTGTGCGGGTGCGCGTTGTCGTCGGTCGGCGGGCCGTGGGTACTCCAGCGGGTGTGACCGATACCGATCGGGCCAAGCATCTGGCCGTCGGCGAGGTCACGGAGTTCCGAGACGTTGCCCTGTCGTTTGACGACAGTCGGCCGCGAGCCGTTGCGTTGCTTGACCGCGAGACCGGCGGAGTCGTATCCGCGGTACTCGAGATTCGAGAGGCCTTGAAGCAGTTCTTGGACGCCATCTCCGTCACCGATACGGGCGATAATTCCACACATGTTAGCCGTGTCCTCCGTTTCGACCGGGAGCAGGCACTCGTGCGACGGGATACGTCGGAGTGTTTTGTTCCAGTGTCATGGGTAAATTCGTTCTGCGACTTGAGGGTCGAGTGAACGAACAAGCCTATACGTGGTACAATCATTGTTATACGCTAATTGACGACGGGCAACCCAGTCCTAATCACGAGAAGGAACCGCCGTATCGGGGTCCTCGGCCGGTTGAACGGAGGTTTTTGGAAAATCCTGCTCAGAACTGCTCGGAGAGGGAATAATCGGTAAAAAAGACTGACGCAGTAGCTGACATCAGGTGAGGGTCGTGAAAAATCAAAAAGAAGGCCGTCGATAGCGAACGGCTACTTGATTCGAGAGAACTTCTCGGCGGCGACTCGTCGAGTCTCGCGCACGTCGCGCGCGTGAACCAACGAGACGGCGAGAACCGACGCGACGAACGCGACGGTGACGAGAACCTGAAGCAGTTGGCCGACGGCGGCTAGTTGAAAGAGGATGGCGAACGACCCGCCGACGAGACTGAGACCGAGGTACCGTTTCTCCCATTCGGTTTCGGTTTCAGCGTCGTCGTTCAGGTACATACCGAGAAGGTCGGCGTTCTCCGAGAGCGTGATGTTGCCGCGGTCCTGCTCGTACTCGATGATACCCGCCTTATCCATCTTCGGAAGGTGGGTCTGGTAGAGTGCGACGTAGACGCGCTTGCGCTGGTCGGAGTTGAGTTCCTGAACTTCGATGTCGTTCTCCCAGGCTGCGACCTGTTCTGCGAGTTCCGAGAGCGTGACCGTCCGCTCGACCTCCATGAGGTATCGGAAAATGTCACGACGACGGCGATTCTTCAGCAGCTCGAAAATGACGTCGAGCGTTAGCTGCTCCTCGCTGTCTTGTTGTGACTCTTGGAGTTTCTTGAACTGACTTTCAGTGACACTCATCTGCAGAACACGCTTCCGTTGCTGTCGCTGCTGACCGACTGAGTGTCGTCACTGTAGTTATTCGCCGAGTGGAGACGCCGCTCTAGAGACCGCATCCGTGCTTGCATGGTTGACACACCAGTTATCAATCACTACTCATTACATGATAAGCGCGCTCATCCATTTCACAGGGCGCGAAAACTACACCCGGAATTTGCATCAATTGAAACTAACGTTTGTCGATGCATACCGTGAATCCGCCCGAGCATAACCACAGAACATCAGAAAACAGTGAGAGCCTACGAGGACAGCGTGTTTCGTAAGGTGACGTTGCCCGAGCGCGCACTCGTTATCAGACACACCGAAAGACACGTTCTGAGCACTCTGGGCCCGTTTTTCTGGTATCGATAGGACGCGGCTCGGCAGTCAGAACACTTCGCTGCACACAGCACCACGAACACAACTCTATCAGGGCGCGTTCGCACGCGGATGGCGTGAGGGAGGACGTACCACCGAGCAACGACATTACACGTGCAGACAAAGCGACGTTAACCGAGTATCTCCCTCAGTGACGCTCGTTGGCTGATTTCGTGGCCCGAGTAGGTGTCTGTTTTAGACATCCTTGTTAGGAGACGTATACTAATGCTGTTTCCGGGGGGTTTGAACGTATAATGTTCGGGACCAGTGGAATACGTGGCCCCGTCGGGAGAGTCATCACGGCAGACCTCGCTCTCGATGTCGGCCGAGCCCTCGCTTCTCAAGGTGCGAAGACGATTGTCGTGGGGCGAGACCCACGCGAGAGCGGATCCGCGCTCGCGGACGCAGTGAGCGCCGGTGCTCGTGAGTGCGGTGCGGACGTCATCCGTCTCGGCGTCGCCGCGACGCCAACAATTGCGCGAAGCGTCGGCTGGCTCGACGCGGACGCCGGCGTCGCCGTTACAGCCTCGCACAACCCATCGACAGATAACGGCTTCAAACTCTGGACGCCGAGCGGGCAGGCGTTCGACCGCCCGAAACGGCGCGAGATTACCCGGCGAATCAACAGTGAGGCGTTCGAGTTCGCCGACTGGGATGGCCACGGCAGCGAGTGGTCGTGGGACCAAGCGATAGAGACGCACGCAAACCGAATCGAGACGGCGCTCGACCCGATTCGAGGACTGACCGTCGCCGTCGACGTCGGCAATGGCGCTGGCGGCGTCGTCGCGGACGCGCTCGAACGACTCGGCTGTTCGGTCGAAACGCTCAACGGGCAGCCTGACGGTCGATTCCCGGGTCGTCCGAGCGAACCGACCGCCGAGAACTGCAAGTCGCTCTGTGAGTTCGTCGCTGCGACCGACGCAGACCTCGGTATCGCCCACGATGGCGACGCAGACCGAATGATGGCAGTCACCGAGACGGGAGAGTTCGTCTCGGGTGACGTACTGCTCGCGCTGTTCGCCCGCGAAGCAGTCAGACCTGGCAAGCAGGTCGCAGTCCCCGTCGACACCAGTCTCCTCGTCGACGACGTGGTCACCGAAGCCGGTGGTTCGGTCGTGCGAACGAAAGTAGGCGACGTATACGTGGCTGCCGAGGCCGCAAAACCCGACGTTGTGTTCGGCGGTGAGCCGAGCGGTGCGTGGATATGGCCCGACGAGACACTGTGCCCGGACGGTCCGTTCGCCGCCTGTCAACTGGCGTGGCTCGTGAGCAAACAGGGCCCGCTCTCGTCGCTCGTGTCGAGCATCGAACGATATCCGATTCGCCGGAAATCGATACGTGTCGACGACGAGTTGTCGACGATTGAAACCGTTCAAGAGCGCCTCACAGCCCAGTATGCCGCCGTCGACACGACCGACGGGGTCCGCGTCGAACGCGACGACGGCTGGTTCCTCGTCCGTGCCAGCGGAACCGAACCGATAATCCGACTCACCGCAGAAGCTCGGACTGACGCCGAAGCCGACGCGCTGCTGGCCGAAGTGAGCGAACTCGTCGAAGCGTCGAGAGAAAAAGTACCGAGAATCGACCTCTCGGACTGAGCCGCCCGTTTCACAACGTTCAGCGCCGTAAGCTTTCGTTTCGTGTGAAACCGACTCCTGTTCTTACGTGGCACCCAGCTTATTTACTATTCGATGACGCGGACCGTCGAGCAGCGCACGGGAGACAGAGGCGACGAGTGCCCGGACTGCGGAGGGCCGCTCGTCACCGACACGGAGCGAGGGGAACTCGTCTGTGACTCGTGTGGTCTCGTAGCAGAAGAAACTGCTATCGACCGAGGGGCAGAGTGGCGTGCATTCAACAAACAGGAGCGGGACAGTCGCTCGCGTGTCGGAGCGCCGATAACGCAGATGATACACGACAAGGGGCTGACGACCGAAATCGGCGCGGGCAACCGCGACGCACACGGTCGAATGATAGACTCCGAGAAGCGACGACAGCTGTCGCGCATGCGCACGTGGCAAGAACGGATTCGAACGCGCAACGCGGACGAGCGAAATCTGCAGTACGCGCTCAGCGAAATCGACCGGATGTCGAGTGCGCTGGGGATTCCGGATTCGGTCCGAGAGGTGGCGGCGGTCATCTACCGACAGGCGCTCAACAAGGACCTGATTCGCGGACGTTCTATCGAGGGCATCTCGACGAGCGCGCTGTACGCGGCCTGCCGTCAGGGCAACGTACCGCGAAGTCTGGAGGAGGTGTCGAGTGTCTCACGCGTCGAGCAGCGCGAAATCGGTCGGTCGTACCGGTATATCGCAGACGAACTCGACCTGCAACTGGAGCCGACCGACCCCGCGCAGTATCTACCGCGCTTCTGCTCGAAACTCGGCGTCAGCCACGAGGTGCAGGCGCAGGCACGCGAGATTCTGGAGAAGACGACTGCGACGGGGCTTCACTCCGGGAAATCACCGCCGGGATACGCCGCCGCGGCCATCTACGCCGCAGCAGTACTCACCGATACGAATCTCACACAGCGAGAGGTCGCAGAGGTCGCACAAGTGACCGACGTGACGATTCGGAACCGCTACCGCGAGCAGCTCGAAGTCGTCACGTAGAGTCTCGGTCGAAACAGACCGACGACGGAGTCCGCAGCGGCGCGTCGGCGAGCAGTCGCCGGATTTTGTGCAGATAGTGCCGTATCACGACCTTCGTCCCCTAATTAGGGTGCGGTTTCAACTCGGTAATTAGCGTATAACGAAGGGGGTAGCTCTTCTATGAAAGTAGTGGCGCACGTGGACTTCCCTCGAGCGCTGGGCCGGCACTTGCCCGGATGTCGGTTCGCAGGCCACCTGCGCTTGCTCGGCTACTGGCCGTGGAGCCGAGACGAAGGCGTCGGTCTGCACCCTTTTGACGAACTCACACCGTGAGCGGGGCGTCCATCGTCGATACGAAGTCGACGAAAAGCGACCGAAATCGCAATCAGCGAGACCGAGTTGCATCGGCGACCGGCACCCAGTGATTACCTGGTCATCTAGCAGCTCAGTTGTCGGTGTCGGACAACTCTTCAGTGCGGTCGGCGACGGCCTCCGGCCGGTCCATTGCGACTTGGATTAAGGCAGTGTGGAGTTCGCGTTTCTGTGCGTCCTCGATTTCGGGATAGTCGAGGGTCAACCGTTTCAGGAACCGGCGAAGGTCACGACGCGTCTCTTCGGGCAGATACAGCGTCGTCGGTACCCACTCGGGTACTTCTTCGGTGCTGGATGCGTCGTCGGTCTCGGCCTCCGGGTTCGAACCACTCGAGGACGTCGGCTCGGTTTCGGTGCCGGAGCTAGTCTCCGATTGGTCGGAGTTCGACTCGTCTCCTTCCCCATCTGCCTGCTGCGAGTCGCCGGCCGAACTCTTCGCTGCGCCGAATCGGTCGCCGAGTCGCCGCGTCGAGCGCTCGAGTTCTTCGTCTTTTTGGGTCACGAGAGGTCTCCTGGGCGTACAGAGTGGTCCGTAAATCGTACTTTCGCCGTTCCCTCTTCCACATCTCTGTGGTGGAAACGCGATATAATGCAACACATTATTTAATTCACGCTCCGTTCGACGTCCGCTGCGAGGCGGTCGAACACGGGAATCATGTCGGAGTCGTCGTTGTAGGCGTAGAGTGTCTCTCCTCTCCGCATTGCGTACTTGATATCTGCCCGTTTCCGAATCTCGTACGGAAGAACGAGTTCTTCGAGTCCAGGGGTCGAGCGAATCGTTTCGAGCGTCGACTCCGCGACACCGTCGCGAGGGACCAGATTCGGTGCGATACCCAGAATGTCGACGTCGATGCCGAACGCGGCCTCGATTTCTTCGATTTCGTCGAGTGCCATCTCCAGAGCATCGAGCGACGAATCCTCGGCCTGAATCGGAATCAGCAGCCGGCGTGATGCGAGAATCGCGTTGTCAGTGAGAACACCTAGATTCGGTGGACTATCGACGAGTACGTAGTCGTAGCTACCGCCCGGCAGCGCCGATATGACGTTCTGAAGTCGGCGTTCTCTGTTTCTAGCGTTCGAGAGCGCATCGGCGACGCCGCGCATGTCGTAGTTGCTGGGTACGAGGTCGATGTCTTCGTCGGTCGTGACGATGAGGTCAGTCGGGTCACCGTGTCCGCTGTTAGTGAGATGAAGTGCGATGTTGTCGATTTCCCCCCGGTAGAGTTCCTCCTTGAGTCCGAAGTGACGAGTGAGATATCCCTGCGGGTCGAGGTCGATGGCCAACACACGGTGGCCCCGATTTGCCAGTCCGACCGCGAGATGGGCGGTGATGGTCGTTTTCCCGACCCCTCCTTTCTGATTCGTAATGGCTATCGTATGCACGTCTGTCGGCAGTTCAAAAAGTAATGCAATAACGTTTCGGGTGCAGTAAATTAGATAATGCAGTGCATTTTTTGATGTTGTGAATTTCGGGTGTGGTGCGTGGCAGAGAAATCGGGGAACGAACGAGAGCGAAGAAAAACGAGCGAAAACGAACCAAAGCGCTCCCACAGCGACGAGTCGAAACAGACGAATTAGATCTTTCACGAACGGGCCGGAGAGTTCGCCGAGTCGACCGACAGAAGTCGGGAGTTCCCGCCGGTACGGACGAGTACGCGTTACACTGTGTACAAGAAGAGTTGTACAGAGTAAATACGATCGAATCGTCTCGATATCTGTTGCAAGTTTCAATGCGGACCGCAGAGATGGAAACGCAGCCGGGGTCCGAACCCCCGGCTTGTGCCGGATGTCCGCCTTTTCAGGTCTCTCTATAGCGACGTATCGTGTATCCAGTTAGCCGACAGGACGAACGAAGAATCACGGATGTGGATGGAACTCCAGTCGAAACACGGGTCAAAAAAGCTCGATAGTGATGAAAGACCAACTGATTCTCGAAGAAGAGCCGAGATTCAGACACACACACCACCGCCGCGAATGTAACGGTCTCGAGGGAGGGGGAGGGCGAGAAAAGGCGGAGACCGTTGCCGGTGAATCGTCCGCAAAGGAAAGGAAGGAGACATATCGGGTAGCTGTTGTTTAGGATCTAAATAGAACCAATTAAATACTAACAACGCGAAAATTCCAGTAAGTTAACTTCGTTGCGAAACAGGAAAGCAACGATACTTCGTTGCTTGTGGGGTTCGTGCAGTTGAAACGGGTGTTCACGTCTCTTCGGGTTGCTGGTTCGTGTCTGCGCGTCACCTCCGGTCTCAGCGTCTCTGTCCGCATCTCGTTGAGATACACCGTGTCTTTCCCAGCAACAACCTCCGCTTCTTCTCCACCCCCCTCTCTCGTACGCGTTACATCCGCGAGACTGGTGTGTGTGAGGTCGACCCCCAGAAGCACCACTGAAAACACCCTCTACACCCTTCTGGACCTTTGTAAGCCTCGAAACCGTTTTGAGACCTAATTTACATTAGCGATGGTACCCCCTCTCAGACTCCCCAAAATGACGGCTTCGTCTGTTTCGACTGTTTCGACTCGATCTACAATTTCTGGTGGAGTTTTATCGTGGAGATTCTGGCGGTTCCTCTCCGTCACTTCTGCCCGACCCGTAACTAGTCTACAATCCTACTAGTCAGCTATCTTTTGACTTATAGAGCCTAAGCGAGAAAGCCCATGACTTGGGTCGTGAGAGAATGTCACACTGTTCGGTTCGAGGGTTTTCATTCGCGGCGGTGGTGTCTCCCGTCTTCGACGAATTCCTCGAATACATTCGCGGCGGTGGTGTCTCTCGTTGGTTTCGACCCGTGCTGGCACAGATTCCCCTTTTGGCTCGACCATCGACAACCCGTGGGCTTCTGTCTTAC
>NZ_LOPU01000039.1 GCF_001469955.1 Haloprofundus marisrubri
GCGACCCTATCAAGATGTTCCGGGTGAACTGCCTGGAAAACGAGAAGGGACGGCAGGTGTCGAAAGACGACGTGTACAACACGTACACAAACTACTGCAGGGCAGAAGGCAAGAAGGAAACTTCACAATCGGTATTCTTCCGACAACTTCGCCAGACGACACTCAACTACAGCGATACGCGCGTTAGAACGGAAAGCGGCCGTGAGAGACGGTTAGATAACACTCGGTTCACCGAGGCGGGCCTAGGCTACGCTGACGTTCTGACGCGAGAGGCAAACGAGCAGAAAGACGAAGCCGAAGACGACGTGTCACTCGCCGACCTCGAGGTTGGCGAGACAGGCCCGATAACGGCGACAGTCGGCGGTTTTCTGAAACCGGCTGACTGGTTAGCCGCCGAAGGGTGGCTTACGGAAGACGGTGTGTTCAACTTGGACTTTCAGGTTCGGGAAGGGCTAGATGGTTCGCACCCGTTCGCAGACGTCTCCAAAGGCGACACGGTGTGTATTCACGGTGCAGCGGTAAAGACGGAGGATGACGTCCGCTATGTCGAAATAACGCCGAAGTGTACGCTGGAGATCGTCGAGGACGCGGAAGACGTAGACGACGTAGATAGTAGCCAGTCCGAAGCGGCTGCAGACGGTGGTGTGTCGTCCGATGAGATACCGGAAGACGCCGAAGGGTCGCAAGCTGACGCGAAGCGTATCAGTAAGTGGCTGTCGGACTCACACAAAACGCTGAGTGAAACTGAGCTCATCGCGATGGCAACGCGAAAGCTGTCGGATTGTAACCCGGACCGAGCACGGCGACTGATAGACCTCGCTCGGAAGAATGGGTGGATAACGCCAGTCGATTACGACGGCGAAGATGGATACATGGGTGACTTCCCGTAACTGAGCCCTACCGTCAGTGCGGTCTTTCGGTGGCTGAGTAGCTGTAGCTCTCTTTTTCGAGTGTATAACCTCGTTCGTACTAAGTCAGTCCAATACGTCACCACACACGAAAATGAAGGTGGCTAACTAATGGCAAAATTCAGACGCCCGAGCGGTAACACGGTGTCGCAGTCGGAAGCCCGGAGCATCGTCGACGACGAGAGTTCAAGCGGCCGTTCGTCGAGCAGTAGCGGCCGGAGTAGCGATAGTGGAAGTGCAACCTCTCAGTTCGATAGCGGGCCGAGTATCGAAGGTCCAAACGGTGAGACGGTGAATCTGAGCGACCTGAACGATTCATCGAACGGTGGTAATAACAGTAATAGCGGAAACAATGGCAGTAGCAGTGGCGGCAGTTCGTCGTCTTCGGGTAGCTCAGACCGCTTTGTAGACGGTCCACAAGTTGAGTCACCAAGCGGAGACACGTTTTCGCTCGACGACGTTTCGCCGGGCGGGATGTCGGATAGTTCGAACAGCGGATTCGGTGGCAGAAGCCCGCCACAACAGAGTACCGACCCAATGTTCTCCTCTCAAAGAGCACCGAGAGAGACAGGTACCGAAGACGGAAGCGGGTTTGCGGCGGAGCAAGCTCGAGAGTTCGAACAGGAGTTACTCAACGAGTACAGTTGGTTGGACGCTGACGACGTAGTAATCAGGCAAGAAGGCGATAGCCTGGTGCCCGAGTTCACGGAACGCGGACGGAACAAACGTCGTCGACGCGCACGCGGCCGGTTTCGAGACGCGGTGATAGCAGAGAATAGCTTTCTGAACGAGGAGGATTTTCGGGTAGGCAGTGAAGACGGTAGCTTCACTGTCGAGTTCACCGACGAGTTCGTATCCGATCGCCAAGACGCACGTGCGGAGTCTGTCGATAACATCCCTGGTGTCGGCGACCAATTCGCGCAAGACAGAGACGAGTTCTCAAGTGTTGAAGCAGATTTCAATGCCTACCTAGACAGTCTGCCGGGTGCCGGTGGCAACGAACAGTTCGCACAAGATCGAGACGAGTTCGGCGGTGACGGTATCGACTTGGACAGCGGTACTGAACGGGCAAACATCCCCGGACTATCGGACGCTTTCGCATCGGACCGAGAGGCCACGGAATCGAACGACAGAGGCGAGCGATTCGGCGATGTGGTCATAGAAAATCCGTTCACTGGGAATACGGTCGAAGAAGACCTAGGTAGCGTGTCGGGAGTTTTCGATGAAGCCGCCGAATCGCAGATAGAGAATTCGTTTGAATATCAAGCGCTCGGGGCGGCGGCGCAAGCCCGTGACTCCACGCTATCGGCGGCTGGTTTCGATGATGCCGCACAGTGGAGTAGTGACCTGGGTGGTGACGACGGCTCCCTAGAGCAGCGTGTATATTCCGAGATGGGACAGGGGATAGTCAGTGTCGCAAATCTTGGAGACAGGGCATCTGATGCGAAAGAAATTGGCGAGTTTGCTTACACACAACCCTCGCGATTGTTCGACGTCGGACCGGGCTTCACGCTTGTACCTGAGCAAGAGGGACAGCAAGAGTTCGCCGAAGACGCCGGTGCACGTGGGGGAGAGATATTCAGCACCGCCCAGGAGGGGTTCACCGAGGACCCTATCGGATACACGTCACAGTCTGCAGGCGAGTTGCTTGGCGGCTTTGCTGCAGGGTCGGCGGCCGGCCGTGTGACTGGTTCGTCTGACCTCACGGGTGAGATTGCTCAAGGAACGAGCCGCCGAGTTCGCAACTATCTCGACGACGGCGACCTTGACCGAGCACAACTCGAAATAGGTTCGTCGACGGGGAGAACGTCGGGGGGGAGTAGCAGCGACAGCGTGACACTAGATTCGTCGACACTTTCAGGCGCACGCGAGAGATCAAACCCCTACGGTGGGCGTTTCGGAGGTGGCGGTCCCTCTCGCACACGTGGCAACCCGCGGCCCGACGACGGACGCTTTACCGAAGATCGTTCGACTAGTGGGAATGGTGGCTCTTTCTCGCTCGGCTATCGAAGCCCGAACACAGAACTCGGGAATAGGTTCGGCGACGTACCGACAGACGACTTGCGCGACTTGATAGACATAGAGAGGCAGTTAGCAGACGAACTCGGCGACGGTGTCGGGTCAGACGCTGCTGTCTTCGGTGGTACTGTCGGCCTGTCCGATGCAACACAGTCGGGCGAACTCATCGACTCAGACGGAAACGTGCGCAGCTCCTCGACGACGCAAGAGGGCGAAGAGTACGAGCTGTTCGACACGAGTTCTGTCGAGACTGGTGCGTTTGGGCTGTCCGACAGCCGCACTGGCTTCGACTTAGACAGTGGGTTCGGTAATGTGTTCAACACGCCTGAGGATACGGATCTCTTCGGCGATACGGATACCAGTATCCGTACCGACGTAGCGGCTGACTCGGACACAGACACGCAGCTACGCTACACTGGCTTGACCACAACGGCGACGCAGCAAGACAGCGACAGTCGGTTCCGCTTCGACTTCGACGGAAGACGCGGCCGACGCTCGAACTTCGACGGGTCACGAGGGTCCGGTAGGAGTGACGGCGGTTTGTTCGGAAGTGCTGCGTCCGATAGTACACTGTTTGACTCTGGTATAGCCGACGTCGACGACCTCACCGGTGAGAGCAGTAACGACGACTTCCGTCTGTTCTAACACTCTCTGCACCCCTTTTCCGAACACATTACCCCAAGGGTTCGCAGTAGTCAAACACCGCTTCACTCAGACGTAGCGTCGGGTCGGCCGGAACTGGAGAGTTTTGCAAGCAGTTTGTAAGCAGCAAAGACGACAACAAACCATCCAGCCAAACTACCCGCAAAAAACGAGATTGATCCGATAGCGTCACCGGCACTAAGTTCGCCGAGTGAGTTTGACAGCGCCAAGAGTACAGCTATCACAGAAAGTAGTGCATACGTGATATACTTGCGATTCATGAAAACTAATCTGAGTGTCTGAATGTTAGTCTTTCGCACCATCCGATGAAAGTGTGTCAGAAACCCCCCGATGGATAGCGGGGGGACTCATGCTAAATTCCAATGACCAGACGGGATAGGGAGCCGTCTTGCGGTGTCTCACCGCATATTGTACGAGGGCTTGTCTAGACAAATAGCTGACGTGGTTGGAGCTGTTAGTCCGAATCTTCACCGACCGACCAACTCGACTCGTAACATACGGGTAGTTCGTCGACGTCGAGGCAGTCGGCTATCTCTGCTGGCGTCACCGATCCCTGCCGAGTTGCTAACGCCATGAGTTCCGACACCCGACCGTTTGGCACAGCCACCGTATCGCCTCTCATCTTGATGTAGTACGCCGCTGCTTTGTCGAGAGCCTTTGATTTGGTTTTCTCTCCGGTGGCTTCGGTGAGTGTTTCGTACCGCTGCTTTCGGCTGTCGTTCATTCGAACGCGCATATAGAATTGCACACGCGGTCCGAATACCTAGTTCTGCCGAGCAACTGAACCAGTTCAAACAGAGGGTAGTATATAAACAACAGAGAAACGCGGTGTGTTGCGACACCGAGGGCGAGACGGGGCTCGCCGAAACGAGTGAAATTACACACGGCGAACCTCGGCGTGTGTGCAACAACGCGGAACCGCTCTCGTCGACGTCCAACCGCAAGGGGTTACACCGAACGGTCTACTTTGTCATTCATCTGGTTGGTGTCTCCATTCACTCTGTCCGCTCGACGGCGGTACGACACCGGGGAGTTCCTTCAATCCGGGTTTGACTACACGACGCCACCAGGCGCCTTTGTATCGTTTCCCGCTTTCAAGATCGGGAACAGCGTAGCCAAGCGAATACTCTGGCATGACCGTCTCCACAAAGTCTTGCATGGTTGCCCGGCCTGTAGCCTGCAGGAACTCGTAAGCCGCTAGCACTGCCTCTTCGCACTCTTCTCTATCTTGGGTCGAAGGAAAGTCGACAGCAGCAAGATGCCCCGCAAGCGGCCGGTCGAGAGGTTGCTCTTCGGCTTGTGTTTGCGTTTCCGACACCCGGGCGTCGTCGACGTGAGATTCTTCGCTATCTGCATTGTCCGCCTTCTCAATTAAGGCCCAAATCACCTCTTCGTAGCTCTGCCCCCTGCTTTTGCGGCGGTAAAGTTCGTCAGCTAATTCCTCTGTTACTCGTATTGAGGTGTCTACCATGCATACACCTACCCATGCATGCTTGTATAGGTTACTACTCCCATGCTTGCATAAATGCATACATTCTTATGGGCGGAGTCTATACACTCTGGTAAGCACGGAACGGCCTCGTAGAATGGCCGGGGTGGTGGAACACCCGCGACCGTGCGTCCGACTATGAACGCAAGCAAACCTACCCGCTCAGACGGGAAAGCAGTAACGGGAAGCATCGAAATAGAGTTCAACGCACGTGAGACGCTACGCGGCCACTATGACGACACCAGTGTCTTTCAGGTGATGGAGGGCGCGCAATGAGCAAAGCCCACACCGACGGCGGTAACGGCCGCAGACTCACCGCCACACAAGACGCACTGATTCGCAGAGAACTCGGTATCACCATCGAGATTGAGGGAGAGGAACTCGGCGACGAACTCGCTATGCTCGGCAGTAAGGTGAGTAGCGACGAACTCACCGCCGCCGACGTTATCCAAGCGCACCGAAAGACGTCGGAGTTCTTCGAACTACACGGCGAGGTTCTCGGCCTGTACGCTGACGACATGAACGCCGAGGCTGCCGAGCTAATGGAAATGGTCGTTCGTATCAGCGGCTTCGCCACACACGCCGCTGACGCACTCACACGCGAGAGCGAACAGTCCGACCAACGACTCGACGGACTACGCTCTGCTCTTGAACAAACCCTGCAGCAGCTCGACGAACTCGAGGCCGAGCAGTAATGCCTGGAACCATCACCGAGATTAACGGCTACTACTGCAGTCGGTGCGGCTTCGCTAGCGCGCTTCTCGGAGACATCAAGCGTCACACGTGCGAGGGCGCGAATGAGTAGTCCCGGTATCGACTACTGTCCGCACTGTGGCGGAGAGATCGACTCGACGTTCGGCCAGCACATGAACGTCTGCGAAGAGCGGACTATCATGCCGTCAACGAACTCAGTTCCGTAACTTCCGGCCGGTCTTCTTACTCGACGATTCGATTCTGACCCTTCACGCGATACCTAAGTTAATTAGAGGGCTTGCAGGGGGTGCATCGGGGGGAGGGGAGTACCACCCCCGGCTGTATGTGCGTAGATACGTAGCTATAGTGTCCTTCTTGCTGTTTTCAACCGACTCACCCGGTCACTGCTTGCGATTGTACTCCTCTCGACGAAAGGACAGCCAGCCTCTCTCCTGTCTTCCCAGTTACCGTTATAGGTCGATAAAGGCCGGGTGGTAATAGGCAGGCAAACCCACCGCCTGCTTGCGATTATGCCGGTCTAGAGTATTACACACGCCGAACGACAGACGTGCAGAATCATACGCTACAACCACCGAGAACCAACCTCGTTCGTACTATGTGCGCCCGCGTCAATCTGTGTACATGCGCAAGAAGAGGCCGGAGATACACCCGAATTTGTACGAACAGGTCGAACAGTTCGCTGATGATGTTGTGCCGCACGTTGATGCCTCCGACCTCAAGTTCGAACTGCAGCTAAAGGCAGTGCTTGAACACTACGTTGAAACTAAGCAGGAACTCGCGGAGATCGAACAGCAAAGCAATCACTTCGAGAGTACTGCTGAGAGTACTACGCTGTCGACTGGCGGACCATTCGGGTTAGACGACAGTCCCGGCGGAAGGCATCGTTAGAACCTGCAATGGGCCTTAATCGGTTGTATGTGAAGATACCTGATTAGTCGTTACACCCTACAGTTTTTTAGGGTAGCATACCCTCGTCGGATATAAGAAAGATAGGGAGTCACGCACCGCTACGCGGTGTAGAAACGAGCAGAGGGAAAGTAACTGAACCGCTTGTCTCACTTTGGACGGTAGGCAAGCGGGTTCAGTCGAGAAACCCCTGCATGGCAAGCACTCAGCCCTTACGACCCGGACTGGAGCTGACTAGTTATCGTATTTGCCGTGTATTAGAAGTGTCGGGGTTCCTCGCATGCAGACAATAGTCCACATATGAACACACCACATGTCGATGGCAGCGGAAAACGACGCACGCACCGGTAACACAACCAAACAGGCGCAGCTCGGACAGTACGGCACTCGCACCGACAGTACTGCAGACAGTACTTCTCGCGAAGAGCACGCCGAACGCGAGTACTCGCACCTCTCCGGCTTGGGCAAAGAACTCTGGAATACTTGCCCACACTGCTACGGAGCACTTGAACGCGGAGACGCAGGAGTACTCACCTGTTCTAGCGGTCACTACGAATACGACCCGGCAGAGGGGGGTGTCTTCGAATGAGTAGCGACATACAGGCCACGCAGACCGACGACTACGAAGTCGAGACCCGCCGCTCTCGTATTCCCGACACACGGTGTCAGAACTGTGCCGGACACGTCACGCTGCAGTTCCGACGTGTCTTCGGGGATCGAGAAGACGTAGTGCACGGGTGCCACGAGTGCCTTACTAATCAGGAACTGTACAGCGGTGTCGGCGCCGGTCTGACGGAGGTGCGACGATGAGTGCCGCACACAACACGCGACAGGTAGCCGACACAGAGCTACCGGGTGGCGGCTTCTCTGTGCCGTTCGGAAACGGAGAACAGTGCCACAACGGTAGCGGATACCGGCTTACCTGGCATCCCGCACGCGGTCGCATCAAGATCGCTTTCTTCCGCGTGGCGACAGACGACCGTGTAGCCCTCCTACAGCACATTCGGACGATTACTATCAGCCAGCGCCAGGCCTCCGACTGTCAACTCGACGACGTCGTTTCTCTCGACGACGTACCCACCGAGCTGCTGGCATTGATGAAAGCCGCCGGGTACACACCGGCCGAGGAGGTGTCGGCAGAATGAACAACGTATCGACAGCGGTGGTCCAGGGTCGGTCGGACCGGTCCAAGATACCCCGGACCGCTAAAGTTGCGACAGAAGGCGTCTCGCCTTCGTTTTTGCCTTCTATGACCCCCCGGTCCAAGTGGTCCAAGGTAATGGGTGGTACTATCAGAATAGCGAGAGAAGAGAATAATAGCTGTATAGAACTCTCATTAATATGGGAGTACCGGCCTGTTGGTTGGACCACTTGGACCGGTCCAGGGTACCGGCGAACCTCTCCGAATGTCGATAGTTCGGAGGTGGCGGCATGAGCGAAGAACCGAAGCAGCGTGTCGCAAAACGGCTAGAAGAGGCCGGAATCGACACTAAGCGGTTCGTCGACGTGAAAAACGGCAAGAAAGCCTCGCACGACCACACGCGACACGAAGCACACGAAGTTAGCGGAAACTACGGTATCTACGCCACTACCGAAGATCGGCTAATCTGTGTCGACGTGGACGACTACGGCGACTTAGACGACAAGAGCGGACTACTCGCTCTCGCCGAGCTTCCGGCTACGTTCGAACAGAAAAGCCCGCACGGTGGAACGCACCGGTTCTACGGTGTCGAAGAAGCAGAAGACGGGCGGCCGATAGCAGAGGTATTCAAAGAAGAGTTCGACCTCACGAAAGGCAACCCCGGACCGTCGTGGGGAGAGGTACGCGCAGCGAACCAGTATGTCGTCGGAGCGGGTAGCCAGCTCGACGACTGCGATAAGGACTGGTGCGACGAATGTGCGACCGAAGAGGGTGGCCGGTACACGCTGAACGCGGACAGAGAGATAGCAACGATAGAAGCTAGCCAGATCGTCGACGTTCTTCGGCAAGACCCGACCTACGCACCGAAGGAAGACGAAGAACCAGAGACACCCGCTCCGTCGTCGAGCGCCGACAATAGCGAGGTTCTCGCGTTCGCACTCACGGAAAGTAACGACGAGAAGCTAAAGCGTCTCTGGCGTGGCGACTACAGCGACTATGGCGGCGACAGAAGCGAAGCAGAGTGCGCACTCGCGTTCAAGCTGGCTTTCTGGCTACAGGGAGACAAGCGGGCTGTCGGGCGGGCGATGGACGGACAGCTAACGGCAGAAGGCGTCTCACGGCCGTCACTATCGAAGTGGTCAGAGAGAGAAGACGACGGCTACCGGAGTAGTGTCTTAGAGGCTGTCGACAAGCAGACGGAGTACTACACCCCGTCGTCGGAGAAGTATCAAGCACCGCCAGCACCGGAAGAGGACGAAGAGGAGACGAAATCAGCGGGTGTCGAGACGTGGGGGAAAATCAGAGACCTCTACCAAGACACCGAGATTAACAGCAAGTTCGCTCGGTTCGCTGCAGCGGAGAAGCTGAACGCCGAAGGTGCGTTCATCACTCCTCGCGATACGCAAAAGCTGTACTCGTACCATGAGCCGAGTGGACTATTCGAAGTCGGAGGTGTGCTCGACGTCGAGAGAGAACTGCAGCGGGGGCTTGGGCCACACTACACGCAACACGAAAAGAGGGAGATCGTCGGCCAACTCAAGGCGCAAACCTACGTCGACCGTGACTGTCTGAACGCGGGCGAGTACGAAGACGACCTGTTCTGTGTCGGAAACGGCGTTATCAATCTCCGAACAATGGAGTTCTCCGAGCACTCGCCGAAGTACTGCTTCACGCGCGGACTCAAGTGGGATTACGACCCGGACGCCGAAGCACCGAACATAGAGGAGTTCGTCGAGAACATCACCGACCGTAGAGCGGACGAACTCACGCTGTACGAGATGATAGGCAACTGCCTGTTGCCGCACTACGACTTCCGCAGTATCCTCGTACTGTTCGGCCGGGGTAAGAACGGCAAGTCGACGTTCTACGACCTCGTTTCTGAGTTCCTGAGTCGAGAGAACATATCGGGTGTCACCATGCAGAAGATGGCTGAAAACCGCTTCGCGACGAAGGCCATTGTCGGCAATCTCGCGAACATCGCAGCCGATATGCCGAGCAAGAAGGTCAACGACCTAGGTACGGTGAAAGCACTCACCGGCAGCGACCCGATAGACGTCGAACCGAAGGGCAAAGAATCGTACACAGCTGTCAACTCGGCGAAGCTGATGTTCGGTGCGAATGAGCCTCCGGTCTTGGGTGAACGCACGGAAGCGATTCAAGACCGGCTGTACCCCATCAGATTTTCAACGAAGTTCACCGACAATCCCAACGACGGAAACCCGGATAAAGTCGAGAAGAGTACCCTCATGCAGCAGCTCACGAAAGAAGAGGAAATGAGCGGCTTGCTGAACCTCGCACTCGCCGGGATTCGGCGGCTGTACGATAACGGCGATTTCAGTATGCCAGAGAGTCCCGAAGAGCGGCTAGAGTACTACGAACAGTACAGCGACCCTATCAAGATGTTCCGGGTGAACTGCCTGGAAAACGAGAAGGGACGGCAGGTGTCGAAAGACGACGTGTACA
>NZ_LOPU01000040.1 GCF_001469955.1 Haloprofundus marisrubri
CAACCGACTGTGGTCCGTGTAGGAGTTGTCGGCTTCACGCCCGCCCTAAAGTGCGGGATTCTCGCCTTGAAAAGATAGCACGGTAGTCCCCGGCCCGCAGTTTGTAGTACGGATAACCAGTGAGTTTCTCGACGCGGTGTGAGGTCCAGTCTTTCGCTTCGTCGAGTTTCTTGACGAGTCGCTCTTGAGCTTCGGTGTCGAGTCCTTCGAGTAGTTTGATTGCCTTCGGTGTCCACTTGATGTCAGTCATCGAGTCCGAGACGGTCCTTCACGTCGTCGTGCGACACTGTTTCTTCGCGCTCTCGCTGTTCACGACTCTCTGCAAGGTGCTTGAGGGCCTCCTCGGACAGTTGCGCTGGCGGATTGACAGCGTCCCGAAGCGCATCACGGATAAATTCGGACTTGTTTGCGTAGCCACGTTGTTCCCAGACCTCGTCGATCTGGGAGAGGAGCGTCTGTGGCACTCGGACATTGATCTTCTCCATCTCGCCATTAGACCCGGAGTCGCTGTCAGTGCTCATATGCTGTGATACGCACGTATCACAATAGGTGCTTCGCTCCCAGTGTTGTTCTCCGAATCATGAATCTCAGAATCTGTAGGTTGCAACATCAGTAGAATCACAGACTGGACACGAGTCGTCGGTGCTGTTGAGTGTCGTTCCACAGCGACGGCACTCGTGGACGACGGTCTCCTCAGTAGCGAACAAACGGTCGACTAGCCGTTTCATCGACCCACACCCTGCCGTGCGACGCATTTCATCTGACAACTGGTGTTGCTGAGGGCGATACGGTGGTTGCTCTTGAGCGGCACCTGACTGATGGTATCTTTTGCTGTCATCGTTTAGTCTCGGGACGATCATTTCTGAGTGCCCCGCACCCCTCAGGGGTGGATAATATCTCTCTGCGTAGTCCTATTCCTTCCTCCCTGGCTCAGGCCCAAAGCACGGTGTTCCACACAGAGTACACTCCCAGATTGGCTGTCCAGCCCACGCGTCGTTGGGACTCTCCTCAAACGCCGAAAACCGATGTACAGTCTCTCGGCCACACTCCCAACACTGCAGCGATGTCTTCGTTGGTACCCGATGGTCCCGAGACTCCGAACGCGTCTCCACGGGAGAGCGCTGGAGTGCAATCGCTGGTGCGAGCCAGCCGTCGTCACCTGCGCTCTCAAGGAGTGTCGAAAGATGCGCTTCATACTGAATGGCACTCCCGCTTTCGTCGTAGAGGTACGTCGAGTGTTCAGTCGCCGAGCAAGTTGTGCTTCGCCAGATCGTCCGTTCACGGGCACCCTCAAGTACCTCCTCGCCACACTCTGAAGCGACTCGTATCGCAGCAGGAAGCGTCGGCCACGTATCGGTCAACGGTGCAGCAGGCTCCTCGTCGAAGTCGTAGATAAGCTGGCACTCGTCGACGGCGGGGTCGGACCCATTCGTTGCAAGCAGTCTCGCTGCAGCGGCTCCCTTCGCGACGGCGCCGTAGTACGTCGACGACTCGACGAATAGGTATACGACGTGCAGGAGCGACATCTCAGTGTCCGAGTGACGCTCGTCGTCCGATGGATCGAGATGGTGGGTGAGACAGAATCGGCATTTTGGCTGGCAGGGAGGAATCGACATCCCACAAGAGGTACAGTTGGTCTCTTGCTGTTGAGTCTCGGTTAGGTAGCCTGCGATGGAACGCCCGTTGTCCTGAGCGTCGAATCGAGCATTGAGTTCGTGGTCAGGTGTCTGGGTCGCTTCACCCACGGGACGGAGAGCTTCGTAGTCAGAATGATGGTCAGTCATTGGCTTGTCTCGATTTCGTCCGTCCTGGTATTTCAATCTCGAGACGAACCCAGCAAGTGGCAATCGAGCTGTGTACTGCCACAGAACCACCCGTCTTGTCTATGGACGCTGATCCTACCTGAATGACCCTTACGCCGGTGTGATTCGGACCTCCCCGTCAATCATCTCGGTGAGTTCTGCGTGTCGCGCTCGCAACGTCGCCGGCGTCGTTCCAGCGGCCGCTGCAACCTGTGTCTGTGTTAACGGTTGTCCGTGTTCACGACTGGCGAGATAGAGACAGGCTGCAGCAACTCCGGACGGCTGACAGCCGTTCGCGATTGCCGTCTCGTGCGCACGCTTGGCAAGCGTCCTCGCCCGACTGCAAACCCGTGTATCAACATCGAGTTCCGAAGCGAGTTTCGGAATTAGCGATTGTGGGACAACGGGCTTTGTCGGGAGTCCTAATTCTCTGTTGAGTGTTTTGTACGCATTCGTCACGCCCGAGTGGTCGACACGAGCAACGTTGACGAGGTCATCACGTGCGACTGGCCGTCCGTGACACCGACAGACCCCATAGACGCTGGCGGCCGCCATCGCTTCGATTGATCGGCCTCGAAGCAGGTCTTCGTTCTGAGCGCTCCGGAACAGCTGACACGCCTGGTCACGAATCGAGTCACCGAGTTCGAGAGCACTCGTGATTCTTCGGACCTCACCCAAGCCGTGTGCGAGGTTCCGCTCGGCTTTCGACTGGAACCGTCCCCGCGTCTGCTCACGTCGCAGTCGGGCAAGCTGACATCGTTTCGACCCAGAGAGCGTGCGTCCCTTCCCATCGATTCTCCGACCGATTGTGGTCGATAAGCCTCGGTCGTGACGGGCCGCTGTAAGTGGGGAGCCCGTCCGTTCGTAGTTGCTGTCGTCGTCTTCGAATGAACGCCACTCGGGACCGTGGTCAATCTGCTGGTCTGCGATGACGAGGCCACAGTCTTCACAGACAGTTTCCACCACGTTGGTCGCCACGTGGCCGTTGCATTCGGGACAGGTGTTCGAACTGGGCTCACACTGAACGTCTTCGTCGAAGGTCGTCTCGTAGATATCTCTGGTTGCCATAGTACTCACGAGGGACACCAGCCGAGTCGCACGTCTCCACGCGCCCCTCACCCCTCAGGGGCAGAAAAACAGCTAGGCGGTCTTGTCAAAATCTGCAGAGTCTGACAGAAGCGGCGTGCTGAACTTAGAGGGTGAGTTCAGCAACCTGTCGCTGTTCGTTTCACGGTACTAGTGATGAAACAGCCGTCAGGTGAATGTGCGCATAGAACAATCAGTTTCCATTCAGCGACTACACTCTCAATACAGGACACTTTTGATTTCGGCTGTAGACACGGCATTATGGTCAATATCCGCCGTCCCCTCGTATACGGTCTCGCAGTTGCGGTCGGCACATTTATCGGATTCGTCGTTCTTGGTGATTCCTCGGTTGAAGCCGGTCTTTTGGGTGCAGTTGGGGCGTTCGTTGTTATGTTTGCTCTGAGATTCTTTTTTGGATAGAACCAAACCCAGCACGTAACGCCGAACCCGAGCGACTCCCGTGACCGACTTGCGCTCTGTATTCAGCACGGCCCCAACAAATTATCAGCGACTGAGGATTTCAATAGAGCCAGATCGGTCAGAGTTCAACCGCAACCTGCTGCTCAAAGGCGTAGGCGCTCGCAAGGGCGGCCGCATCGTCGAAGCGATCACCGACGAACATCAGCCCAACAGGAAGGCCATCAGACTGACCGGCAGGAATACTGATCGCTGGGTGGCCGGTGTTGTCGAACGGTGCTGTGTTCGGGAGCATATTCAACGCACGGTCGATCGCTTCCACTCGCGAGATATCACGGTTGGCCTCGTGTGCGGTCTGCGGCGTCGTCGGCATCGCGAGGACGTCCACGTCTTCGAGAACCTCGTCGTATGCTGCCGTGAGCTTACGGGCGAGATTCTGCCCTTTCGCGTGGTAATGCCCTCGATATTCATTCGAAAGGTACTGTCCGGCGATCAGTGTAAGCTTCATCGTCGAGAGGTAGTCGTCCGCCTGCGCACGCCGAGCTCGGCCGAAGGCGTCCGCGAACTGCGTGTCGTAGAAGCCCTTCCCGTAGTGGCCAACACACTCGGCGTTCACCGTCGCGGTGATTTCTTCGAGACCGATCGCATTCCATATCGGGAGTCCATCGAGGTGCATCGGGACCGAAACCTCGGTTACCTCGGCGCCAGCATCTTCGAACGCCGCAAGTGCATCACGAACCGTCTCGTCGACGCCCGGTTCACTCTGTTCGTGGCCGAATCCCTCTTCGAGCACGCCGACGGTAATCTCCGCTGGGTCGGCTCCCAACGCATCGCTGTACTGCTGCGTCGCCACCGCACCCTGTCGAGGGTCGAGTCCGTCTGCACCAGCGAGCACATCGAGCAGAAGTGCGCAGTCTTCGACGGTCGAGCACATTGGCCCGACGTGGTCGAACGACCGACCTAGCCCGGCGACACCGGTGTACGGAACAAGGCTGTGGGTGGGCTTGTGGCCGACTATCCCACTCCACGCAGCTGGAATCCGAATCGAGCCGCCTTGGTCACCACCGATCGCGACGTCGACGTCACCGGTCGCAACCGCCGCGGCGCTGCCGCTTGAGGAACCACCGGCGATGTAGTCGTCGTCGCGGGGATTGAGGACCGGACCGGTTGCGGAGAGTTCGCCACTCCCCGACAGCGCCATATCCTCCATATTGAGCTTCCCCGTGATCGTCGCGCCCGCATCGAGCAGCCGCGTGACGATCGTCGCATCGGTGGAAGGAACGTACCCCTCAAACAGCTTTGAGCCGAGCGTCATCTCGACGCCTGCAAGCGAAACGGAGTCTTTCAGACCGACCTCGTACCCTGTTAGCGGCCCGTCCTCAGCACCCTGTACCTCACACTTGCGGACGAACGCGTTCAGCGGGTCCTCTTCGGCGTCGGGTCGATACCCAGAGTCACGCGTGTGATATTGGACAATCGGTGTCGGATCCGACAGTTCATCGATCCGCTCGTAGCCGCCCAGCATCCCCTCGATAATCGCCGCGAAGTCAGCGACCTCATCGTCTGAGAGGCTTATGTGATGCTGCTCAGCGAGTTCGCGGATCTCTTCAGGCGTTGGCGGTTGGATATTTGGTGGCGATTCTGACATGACGCTTTGTGTTTGTCATGCGTTCACAAATATCTAGTTGTCGACTACGGAGCGAATCTACTGCCGAACTGTAGCGAAAGCCCGGCGGCTCGTAAGCCGCCCGGAACGTGGAGGTTGGGTGGGGCGGTGGGAAGCGGGCGAACGGGCACGTAGCAAAAAAGAAGGCCGCGACGACCGGCTATTCCCACCACCGACCGCGCTCGGGGAAATGCACGGTGCTCCACCCAGTGACGGCCACCGAGGCGCGCCCATTGTACCAGTTCTTCGCCGCTCCGTGAATGCGAACCCGCTCACCCTCTGTGATCCAGGGTTGATTCGACTTTTCCCAGACAGTTAGCTTCGTACGGCCGCTCTCGTCTTCGATGAGTCCCACTTGCTGAATTGCCGGCGAGTCGCTCTCCCACAACTGAGTCACAGTCCCGTCGATGCTCACCTCTCTGCGATTCACGTCCTCAAGCTTTCCAATGGGAACCACTTGCCCTGGCGCCGTCTGTAACTCCTCGAACACCCCGACGACTGCGCTCATCATGTCCGTTCCACCGACCACAACTTCACCCAGCCGCCGACCAATCGCCGCTTGTGACCACCCATCAAGTTTCTCGCTCAACCGCATCGCCTGCGTATTCACCGCCGCCAACTGCTCCTGCGTCAGTTCTTCACGCGGATCGTCTCGCTCCGGGTCTGCCCACGGGTCCACACTCGCCGCTCGCTTCTGAAACTCCGTCCGTCGCTCTACACTCCGTTTCGCCGCCACAACTCGTGACCGCTTCTCTCGACCGTCCTGCGTTCCGAACGTTGCTCTTGCACTGATGCGCTCCAGCTCTGCTTCACGGCCCCGAACACGCTCTTCCTGTTCGAGGGTCGCCCCGTAGATGCGCTCATCACTACTGTCGACGATTCCGTCCGGGTGGTTTGCGTCCACCTTCGCTTGCACTTCCATCTGCACCGTCGCTCTGAATTCCGGCGTCTCATCGACAACCTCGAAGCCGTCCTCGTCGACCACTGCTTCGTCTGCTTTTTCGAACGTCTGTTCATCGACCGAAACTACATTACTGGTTGCGTTGTTACTTGACATTGGAACTTACACTGGTTCCTGAAGGCGCTCACGCGCCCGACACCGCGATGCTCCTACATCGCGGACTTCTCACACCGTTACCCGACAGACCCGTCTACGCGCTCTCGCTCGCGCCTTCGTGAGCGCCCCTGGGGCGCGAGCGAGAGCGCCAATGTCAGGCCACACAACCAGCACCGCGCGGCGACCCGCCCGAAGCAAGCGTCCAGCAGAGTAAGCGTGGGGGGGGTGAGCAGCCATGCAGCGCAACCCCCTCGCGGTTACCTGCTGGCGTCGAAGGCACATTCATTTTAGCCCGGCAGCCCGCCCGCTACTGCAGGCAGGCAGTCCCGGAATGGTCAGTCGCGAGCGATGCGGAGGTCTCGTGAGTGAAGCGAACGAGACGTCGGTGAGCTTTGCTCACCGGAAGGTGGAAGCGGCGAGCGGGGCGGGCCGTTACACCACCTGAACAGCCGGACTCGACACTCGGGGAACCAGCCAACGTCTTGATGGACTCAGAAAGGGCGAGGCCGCCTCGGTCGTTTCCCGACTCCGTAAGCACCACAGGAACGAGGAGCGCAGCGGCCGTCGCGAGATGCCGAGCGGTCGAGGGCTTCCGAGATGACGACGACCATCGCTGGCGGGTTGCTACCGAAACCTGGACTCACAGCGACCGGTATACGGACTCGCCGAGGAGCGGACTACTACAGAAGATCTTCGACGAAGCGGAAGCCGTTCACGTACGTGACTGAGTCGCCGTAGCCCTCACTGGCCAAGACGGTTTCGGCTCCCTCGCCAGCAAGTGTATCCGTCGTGTAGATGTAAGCGTGGTCAGCGGTCTCGTTGACGAACGCCTGGGCGGCGACCCCTGCCAGCGCTGGATCTGCACGTTCGATCTCGTCAGCTGGGCGATCATCCGCGTTCGCGATGTATCGCTGCACACCGTCCATCGTCCTCGAAACCAGCCCATGTGAGTATTCCAATGGCTCCGCAACGCGCGACCACCCTTCGTCGATTGCTATGTCGACCGGCGGTGTCTCAACGTCGGACGCGTTGACGGTCAGTTCGTCGTAGACGCGTTCTGGAAGCACGAACGTCATGCCGTTACGCCGCGTGAACGTTCGGACGACCTGATACCGACGCTTCGACGGTTGCCCCATCGCTACGAACAGGCCGGTATCCGCGATGTGGATGGCACTCACGCGTCGTCGCCGACAACGTCTCGGTCAACATCTTCGATGTCCGCGACCGACGCACCCGACTCCTCGATATCGAAGTGCTCGTGGACGACGGGGCGGAGCGCCTGGAGAATCATCTCGGCGGCGAGCGGCGAGATATCGAGATCGTGGGCCATCAATCGGTGGGTGACCTCGCCATGTTCGCGGTCGACGGTGTAGGTGAGCGCCGTTGCGAGTCCGGCGATGCCGTGGCGGTCGATGTAGGTATCGATGTCGTCGTCGGTCGTGCGACGGGCGATGGCGTCGATGAGCGTGGGCGTGATCGTGTACTCGCGAGCGCCATCAGCTGCTGTGACGGTCAGATTGATGTCGCGAGCGACGTACACCCGGGGTTGCTCGTCGGTAGTCGCCTCGATGACGCCGGCGTCGACCAGCCGGTTCACATAGGTGTAGGCCGTGCCCTGCGCGAAGTTGAGCTCGTTCATGAGTTCCTGGACGGTTGCTTTCTCCTCTCGGGCGAGATACGCGTACAGTTTGGCGAGCTGTGGCTCCTCGAGGAGGTCCGCGACCGAGAGGAAGTCGCGGATGACGTCGCCGTTGGTTCGATTTGACGTGCGTGACATGGGCAATCGGGTGTTTACAGTTTACAGCGAATCAGTAAAGAATATTGCGATCAACCTAGACGGACTAGGTGCGAGCGACGCGGAAGGCAGAAGCGGCGAGCGGGGCGGGCCGTTACGTACCACACTAGCAGCCGATGAAGAGCGTTGACTCCACAACAGTCCCCGGGTGGGACTGAAAGGGGCTGGACGCTCGGCGTGCCCCGACGACACAAGCACCGCAGGCACGAGACGCGCAGCGAGTCGCGGTCGTCGAGCGTCCGGAGGCTTTCGAGGGCTTCTCAACTGACGTTAGCGGTTGCTTGTTCCTCCAGAAGACGTTTGACAGAGCATTATCCATTGATTACATGGTCTCGCTGACGCGTCGACAACTCCTCCGACAGACGGTAGCTGGCGGAAGTGTACTAGCTCTTGCTGGATGCACCGCCCCGAGCGTTTCCAATCTCTCAGGCAGGGAGTCGGTGCCGAAGCCATTCACGAACGATGCATACGAAGCAAGCTACACCACAGCCGGTCGCTGGCTGATGGAGGGTCACGATGGCGGCCGAACCGGCTATGCAGCTTCAACAATCCCACACGGCGATGTCGGCGTCGCTTGGCTTCGACGTCCGGGAAACGACCCATATGGCGCAACGGGACCGATAGTCGGCCCAGAACGCGTCTACATCGCCTACGTTGAATCCTCAGATAACTCCGAGAGTTCAGAGGTATACCTTGCGGGGTTCGATGCTGAATCCGGCGAACAGCAACTCGACGTGAACCTCGAAACAGGACGTGCCGTCGGGATCAGCCTCGTAGGCGAAACACTCTTGACCGTCACTCGCGGGCCGGACTACAAGCAGGCGACGCTGACAGCCCTCGCCCGCGACGATGGCTCGACTCTGTGGACGGAGACGATTCCGGACGTGACTGACTCGCCAGCAGTTGTGGACAGGACGTGTTACCTGGCGACGCGAGACGAGGACAACGCGGTGTATGCCTATTCGTTAGATGGCGCCCAACAATGGCGCACACCCATCGACGGGGAGAGCTACACAGCGACCTGTGCGGACAGCGACGGTGTTTACGTTGGGTTAACTGACGGGCGTATCGCGGCACTTGATGCGACCACTGGTGAGCGACGCTGGAGTGAACAGATCGCCACGCCTGACGAGTGTTGTCCGGATATTCAGGGCACACCGACGGTCGCCGACGGCCGCCTCTACGTCCCAGGCATCGCCGAGGAACTCGTCGCAGCCGATGCCACTGATGGAACCGTGCTGTGGCGGACGACCGTCGTCGACGAAGACTACGGGAACGCGATTCCCTCACCAGCAGTCACAGCCGAGACTGCGTACATGAATACGTATCACGGAGGGTTAGTTGCAATCGACATCTCGGACGGGTCGATTCGTTGGCGATCGGCCGAGAATGGGTTCAATCAACCCCCCGCTGCCGGTGACGGTGGCGTAGTCGTGCCACAGAACGACTCCGTCGTTGCCTACGAGGCGAATGACAGCCAAACGTGGGATATCGAGATCACAGTCCCCGACATCGGGATGGCGGGCTACATTATGAATACAGATGTCGCGCTAGCGCACGGGATGTGCTACGTCGGAATCGCTGATGGTCGAATTTACGCCATTGGGAACCGCGAGTAGTAGTAGTAGTAGTATGCAACTGTTTGAGAGTAAGCAGTCGGGTCACCGTCTCGGAATCGGGCCTCACTCTAAGAGGGCCAGCAATTGGGCGACATAGGGGCTGTTCTCCCAACTTCGGTGCGGGCTAATCGTCGCAATCAGCGTTCTCGCTTTCTCATGGCTCAGATACCCGTTTCGAGCGTAGTCTACGATGAGCCGCGGCGTCGGGACGATCCGCGGGCCCTGTAGCACGGCATGAATCAGCGGGAAGTTCGTGCCACCGAACTCGTCAGTGAGAAACCCGTCGACGGCGAGTGCGTTCGCGAGTACGATACCGTCGGTTTCGCCGTCGTCGAGGCCGAACGTCGGCCGCGAGTCTAGCGTATCGTCGCGTTCGTACGGATCCTCGACCGTGTAATGGGTGCGAGCGGCGAGGACGTTGTTCGCAGCCGCAGCGTGGATGTCTTGGTACTGCGTGATGTCACGGAGCTCTGCAACGACTTCTGGTGGCACGAACACGTCACACGAGGTGAGGAGATACTGGAGGGGATCCGGAGCCGTGTCGGTGTCGTAGGCTGCGTCGGCTCGTGGGACGGCGAGACTGACCAGCGCACTCGTGTCGGCGACGACTGTCCGCAGTCGCGGCCTGCTCATCGCTTGTCGCTGTCCGCGGTCTCTACCGATGTTGCATCGTCGCCGTAGATGTCGACGTCAGTGGGCGCAGCGAGATCCAACGGTTCGCTCTCGAGATCTGCCTTGAGCAGGCGGAGCCGTTGGGCGGTTTCAGCGCCGACCAACTGCTTGACCGCCTCGAACTCGAGTTGGTCGTCGTAGTACTTCGTCGCGACTAGTTCTTGGAACGTTTCGCTGTGGGCGGTGTCTTCGATGTATTCGCGGATTGCTTCGACGAGCAAGTCGGTGCGGTCTTTATCGAAGAGGTCTGCAATGGCGTCAAGTCTGTCGACGAGGTATTCGGGCGATTGGAAGTGGACTCGTCGGGGATCGTCACTCGAACTCATCTCATGTGCATGTTTTGCACATAACCCAATAACGATTTCGCCTCATGCACATAGCGTGCACATCGACGGGAGGACACTGTTTGAACGGGCTGGTCAACGGTTGCTCAACATGGCGCCACGGACGAAATGCTCGCTGAGGGCTTTCATCCTATACGTTCCCATCTCGACTGAGTTAGCCGTATGTTGCAAAATACCGAAGTGATGTATATATTGGTTCGCTAGTATGCAACAGTATGCTCACAGAAGGCGAGGTTCGCGCCCTGACTGCCCTTCACGGTGAGCAGACGGTCTCTGACCTCGCGACGAATCTCGATCGGAGCCTCAGCTACACCTCAGAACTCGTCGAGCGGCTCGAAACAGCTGGCCTCGTCGAGACACGCCGACAGGGGAAAACAAAGCAGGTTCGGCTGTCGGACGCAAAGGCACTCGAGTTACTCACGGACCTCATCCAGCAGTATTCACGCATCGACTGGCCGGAGCTGTTGTCAGGGGCAACCCTCCGTGTGTGCTACTACCTCGACACCCCACGGACCGCGACCGAACTCGCACGCCGCGCCGACGTCCACCGAAGTACCGTCCACCGTGCGCTTGCCCCGCTTCAGCATCGCGAAATGATTCATGAGTCACTTCGTACCCTCGCAACAGAACACCGTCAAGATGTAGACGCTGTTGTATCTGGAGATATATTACCTTGGAGCGTAAAGCACCACCATGCCCAACTCAGATGACTCCGCTGTCGATACACTCGACATTGATGCCATCAGGGCGTACCTCGCTCAAACAGAAGTTCGCTTTGCAATCCTATTTGGGTCATATGCACGAGGGACAACAGACGAGTCATCGGACGTCGATATTGCGCTTCGGTTCCCAGAAGAGATGTCTGAAGGTGAGCGATTCCGTCGACGGAACCGTATCGATGCTGAGTTACAGGAATTCGCAGATGGATTTGTTGATGTGAGCGATATCGAGTCGCTGCCGACACACGTTGCACATGCGGCGCTTCGAGATGGCATTTGTCTCGTTGGTGGCGAAGAGGTGGTTGATGCGTATCAACAGCGTATCACCAATGCATACGAGGAAGGCGCAAGCGAGCGTGAACAAGAGCGTCGCGAATTCATCGACCGACTTGCTCGTGGTGACGTCTAGATGGTTGATGCGGACATCGTTGTCGATAAACTCCAGCACATCAACGAGTATACGAACGATTTGAAGCAGATGCGGGGCATGTCGAAGACGGAGTACGTCGAAGATGTCGTCGTTCAATGAGCGGTCGAGCGGACGTTCATAAATCTCATTCAGTCCTGCATCGACCTCGCTCAGCACACCCGTGCTTCCGAGGGGCTTTCACCGAGTGGAACCTCGAAAAAGGAAATCGAGTCACTCGGGTCTGCGAACATCATCTCGCCAGAGGTGCAAGAGCAGATGGACGAAGCAGTCGGGTTTCGGAACATCCTCGCCCATCGGTATGGAGATGTCAATCACGACGTAGTCTATGCCGTGCTACACAACGACCTCCACTGGTTCGAGCAGTTCCAACAAGAAATTGCACAATGGTTCCAGCAACGGTACTGATTCACCACTATCCTGATAGACACAACCCCAACAGTCTCGGTGGTCGCTCACAGACTCTGAAATAATGCCGAACCCGTCGACCCCTCTGACGCCGTCACAAGAAGCTGCACTTGGACTCATCATGCAGGGTGTCGATGACGAGGAGACGATTACACACGACGTAGCTGTCGACATTCTCACTGCTGGTGGCTTCGAGCGACCCGAGGCACACGACCTCCTCGAGCAATTGTTGCTGAAAGGCTATCTCTACGAAGCGACGGATGGGCTTCGGCTCACTGGTTGAATCCACCCATACGAGCCTTCGAAACTGAGACGCAACGCACTCGCGATTTTGTTAACCAACAGCTCTGGAATTAGGCGACTTGCGTTGGTTAACACGCTTGCGTACCTGATACAGACACCACTGCTTCCGGTGCTCTCAACTGAGCATGGGGCGGTGCAGTCGACCGAGTCCAACACGAGGTGGTCTTCGCTGGAGAACCGGAATCTCCCTCGTCGTAGTGGATGTCGTTCTCAAATTGCAGTTGGGCGTCTCCCAGTGCTCTCTCGGCGGGCCTCGACGGTGAGCGCAATCGCGGCTATTAGCAAGCACAGCGTTGGGAACAGGAAGTACCACCCGATGCTCATCACACCGATGATCGAGATGATCGTTCCGACGACTGCGGTCGTCCAGGTGAGGTGCCGATGGCCGAGCCACGTAGCACCGCCACCGATGGCAACGAGTCCGATGAGCACCATGGCCCAGCCAAACAGAACTGGAGCGTTGCCGCCTGTGCTCCCGAAGAGATAATCTATCCCTGCTTCACACCCCCGAGTAACCACTGTGGTAGATGCACCGTTGCTGGTCTCGGTGGCTGTCCGACTCGTCCAACAGGAAACGGGTCCGAATGCACCCAGCATGAACAAGAACCCATACCCGCCGCTGAGCCACGCGAGTACACTAGTGCCGCGGGCAACACCCCGAAGCGAGGGTCTCGGGAGATTCATACTGAACATTACTGTAGACTGAACCTTAACAACATCCCGTGGCGAGTACGACACCCCATAGTCATCGCTGTCGGTCGTGCTCCATAGATGCCGGACCACTGGACCCGCTGAGATGCGCATCAATCTTCTTGAGTGCGTCGTCAAAGCGTTCGCGTGGCGACCGGGAATCAGACGATCTGTCGGTTACACGCCGCCGAAGTTCCTCGGCGTGTTTCAGGTCGCCAACAAGGAGGATTCCCTCCTCGAAAACCGATGCAGCAACGCGTGATGAGAGCGTGTGGATATCGACGAGGTCCACGTCATCTGTCTCGAGTGCCTCACTCAAATCTGCACTCAGACTAAAGAACGCCTCATTGTACGCTGGATCCTCACGTCGAGTCGTTTCTAACTCGACCGCAATATCGATGTCACTCGTTGGATGGGTGGTTGACATCGCGTGGGAACCGAAGCAAAGTGCACATTGCACCGAGTGCTCCCGAAGAATCCCCCGAATCGTCTCAATGGGGATGGAATCGTCGATGGTAGCCGACTCAACGGGTCTCATTGTTGATTGTCGCCGCGACAGCGTTGCAGGCGAGTTCGTTTAGTGAGCTTCCGCTCCTCTTGAGCAGTCACCCAATCACGGAGATCACTGTACACATCATCGATTGTCCGGTCACCACTCGCCTCTGCAACAGTGGCAGCGTCAACGGCTGCCGGTGTCGACGCGTCGTACGCCGCTTCGTAGTCTGCGATTCGGGCAGCCAATTCACGAATTCGTTCTTGGAGTTCCTCGACACTGTGTTCGGTCCAGAGCTGGTCGATTCGTCGCCGCTCGAAGTAGGCGTCATTGCGTTCGTAGGTAGCTGGGTCGTCGCTCGGGTTCTTCACAACACCAAGTTCTGTGAGGAAGTTGAGGTGCTCCCGTGCGGTATCCGGTGTGATGCCTGCCCGGTCTGCGATGTCAGCGACACGCAGTGGCTCCCTGAGTTGGAGGGCGACGTCGTATATCTTTTCGACCGTCGTCCGGCGCTCGAGCTCAGCCTCCCACTCGGCCACGAGATCTATCGACGGTGGCTCGCTCATGATGCTCGTGAAGAGATCCGTTTGAGAAGCTCATTAACTCACCTCTTGAAGCCGCCCTTCGTGTTCCTTGAAACGCTGAACGCTCGCGATTTTGTTAACCAACAGCACCGGTATTAGCGGCTCATGTTGGTCAACGTACGTGACCAGTCTCAAGAACTGGAGCTCGCGCCGAGGACAAGAGTCCACTCGCGCTCTGTGCATATTCCGAGAACTCGAACACGGTCTCACCAAGAGTTAATACACTATCCATAGTACATAGATTGTGATGTCTGCCGATGACCGAATTGCAACCACGCCGAACCCTGAGGCGACGTTCAATGATCTGCTCACCTACGCCGAGTTGCTGAACACGCCGCGACTCGCTCGCCTCTATAGCTACATCCTCCGGCACGGCCCCGTCGAGATTGAGGCCATCAAGACTGACCTCGACATGGCGCACTCGACGACGTACAAGTACATCGGGCAACTCGAGGAGATGGGCGTGCTCGGGCGGGACGAAAATGTGACGCCAGCAACGGTCACGGTCGATCCGATTCAACTCCAGCTCGACACCGAACACGGGGAAGTGCTCGCAACGCCGACGCTCGTCGATGCGATTGGACGACAACTTGATACCGAGGATATCCGCGTCTTCGTTGAGCGCCAAGGAATCGCCAAACTTGCCGCTGCACTCCACTACACGCTTCGCATCATGGCCGGTGAACTCACACAGCGAACTGCGGCAACGAAACTCGATGTCCACCCTGTCGAAGGGATGACTGTGTTCACCGCCCTCCAAGATGTCGTCGAAGAGGCGGCCTCGTATGACCCGTATCTGGAGCGCCCTGAGTGATGTCCGGAGGGAATATTCCTAGCGACAGCACTGCTATCATCGACAGTAGCATTCTCTTCGCGATGGGTGGTCCCTCGAACGAAAAGTACCAAGCGTTCGAGCGGTTTGTTCGTCGGCAGGGAATCACTGTCACCGTCCCTGAGCAGGTGGCCGAAGAGTTGGGTGAAAGCCCTGATGCATACGAGTACCAGCGTGATCGCCTCCGTTCAGCGCAGGATGCCGGCTGACTGGAACCTGGACACATCGACTTTTCTGTGTCGCGTGTACCAGAAGTCGTAGACAAAACACGAGCACGGATGGGAGCGCTCTCAGCAGACGACGTCACGGAAGACGAAATCGAGAAAACGGATACGATTCTCGCCGGGCTTGCGTATCAATACGTCGCAGAAGGTGCCTCCCACGTCACTGTCCTTGTCAGTGACCGCATTGCCGAACGGGCAATCGCCGATATACTTTCTGCGGTTGGGGTTGGCGATCGGACATCAATTGTCGAAGGACGTGAATTCCTGAACGAACTCACGAGTTGATACTCACGCACTCAGACCCCACCGAACGTCGTCTTCGACGGCCTGTAATTCACGCTCTGCTCGCTTAACACGGTCACGGCCGACAAGCTCGATCGCTATTCCGCGATCGATTTCATCGTTTATGTGTCGCAAGAGGACAAGGTCGGCCCAGAGGTCTTCGACACCGCGTTCTAACGCCTGTTCGAGGATCTCTGACTCGGGTATGTCCCGTGCTTCGGCGATTTCTTGCACCCGTTCGGTGAGATCCGTGGCCATAGCTAGACGATTGCGCTGTGGTAACTTAAACATCTGTGGACGCCATCGTGGTGTTATTCGGCGTCTGTTCGAAACAGACGCTTTGTCCGCCCCCACAACGACGCTGACTCCGATTCCTCATCATTACTCGCCTGTCGACTCTCCTCTTCGCTCACTGACTCAGTATCGTCATCCGAGAGCTTCGACTCCAGTCGCTTGACCTCCGCTTCAAGCCACTCAATCCGCTTGTCTTTCCGCCTAACACGCGTTTCCAACGTCTCCACACGTTCTGCTAACAACCGATTCTTCTCACCCACGTACGCATCATCACGACTCTCAGAAGCCCTGGGCGACTCTGATGGCTCCGAGACAGTTTCAGTCGTCGCTTTTTTCGAGGGCGTATAGAAATCCGAGGTCGTCTGCACCGCCCGCTCGATGGTCTTCTCACCGTATGTCGACCCATCCGCGTAATGGACGTCGTCCCACTTCCCACGCAGCAACCCTGACTGTCGGAAGACCCGATCCATCTGCGCTTCGTCGCCCCCACTCCAAAACGCCAACAAACAACACAACGCCATATCCGCCTCCGAATTACTCTCATACCCACTCGGATTCCCATTCCAGAGTCGTTCGAACTTCGCGCCATTCGACGCCCCCTTCGCTTTCTCAACTAACTCCGTATCCGAGAGTCCACTCTCAGCATCTGTCGATTCGCCATCACTGGCTGTCACACGCTTAGGGTTGTTACCTGGCTGCGAGTCTCTCACATCCAAAAGATACTCTCGGTGAACTGCCTCTAACGCATCCTGTCTCCGCTTTACCGTCTGGGGTGTCCCGTCGACGTGCTCACCTGTCACCGTGAAGAAGCGAGCGTTGTCATAACACTCGATTTTCCCACGTCGATTCCGTCCGTCGGGGAGTTCACCTTGGACAAGTACGTGAAACCCACTTCCCGACGGCGACACCTCGGTATACGAGTCTAATCTCTCAATAATATCCTGTACATCCTCGTCGACGTCACCCGACTCTGGGTCACGACAATCATCGAGATCGACGCCGACAATCGGATCCTCGTTAGTGAACACAAATCCGAGTCCATCCGCACCCCCAGACTGGAGATATTTGAGTGCGGTTTCGAAGTCCGACCACGTCTCAGAATCTGTCGACGACGCAAACGAACCCACTCTAGGCTCAACCGGGATTTTTGTCGACTTCCCACCACGTTTCTCGCTCCGCCAACACACCCATTGGTCTCGCTCAACCAGCACATCCGGCAATCCATCCAGTATCAACTTTCTAGTAGTTTCGTCACTCATTGATTTTCCTCACTCATGGCCGCGCCCCTCCGGGCGCCAGAAAAAATCTCTCTCTGCTCGCTTTGCTCACTTCCAACGGCCTCGCCCCCCTCTATACTAGTTGGTTTTTGGGTGGAACACGCCCGGTTTTCGAGTGAAAATCGCATGACGTAGCGATGTTCCATCCATTTTCCCGAGATGGTCAGTGTTCCACCCAAATTCCGAATGGCTGGAACACGACGCTGTCTTGCGATTCCGTGGCTGAGAGCAAACCACAAAGATGGGTGGAACACCCTCTGTTTCACAGCATGTCGACACCCAGTGTCACTCTCTTCTTTCCCGCCCCTCATTCAGTGTCACTCTCCTGGGGGGAATCGATATCGAACCCAACGAAAACACGAACAAGTTCCCCATCAAGTCGTCGCCGATCGCTCGTGAATTCAATGTGATCCCCAAGCTTTCGGGAGAACCAACTCGGGCTCACAGGGTCGTGGTCATGTCGCTTTGCCCACGCTTCATAGACTGCTCGTACGTCGCCCTTTGGGAGCACTGTTTCTCCATCTTCGACAAGACACTCTTCGACAAACGTCTCGAATGTGACGTCGGTCGTGGGTTGTGTTCCCGACTCGGGAGACGCTGGCTGAATAGTTCCATCAAGGAGTGTGGTGAGTGGCTTCAACTCGCCATCCTCATAGACAGCAGGCTCACTATCTTCTCGGAGTATCACAATACCATACGATGACTGCGGATATGCTGGTGCTGGCAACTCCTCTGCTGGGATGAATGGCTTGTTGATTGTCACCCACTCAGCTTCAAGCGCTGCTTTCGACTCATAGACGTGAATCTCACCACGCTCATAGACGAGATACTCCTCTACCGGGTGGTCGTAACTGTATGTTGCTGGCACACGATCTTTGGTGACTTTGTCCCACTCAGAAACACGGAAGTGTTCTGTGTCACTGCCATCGCGGAGGACAATTTCGTCTCCATCTTTTATCCACACAGAACGCCTTGAGTCGTCTCCGCTTGCTGGCCGGATGGCCGTTACGCCACCCTGTTCGGTCGCACCGCCATTGAACGTCAACGGCGAATCGTGTGTATAGAACCGTGTCTCGCCGTTCGATAGTTCACGAACTGGGGGTGATAGAATAGTCTCAATTCGTTCAGCCCAGTAAGCCTCTGTCTCGCCTGTTCGGACGACAAACAGCGGAACTGCGCTCTCTGCTTGTGCCTTCTGGAGGTTCGTGAGGACTTTCGTTGGGTACTCTGGCGTCGTCGTCTCGACCTCAATCGCGAACGGTGATTCGAGGTCTGGATGGGTCGCTCTCGCGTCTGGTTTCTCACTTCCATCCTGGGTGAGAATCGAGACGGTGAATCTAAGCGCGGACAGCGCCTGTTCAATCTCCAAGAGCGCCGCGTCGTGATCGCCCCCACCAGCGGATCGAACGTCGCCTGTATCGGGTTCGGCTGCTGTTTCACCCGCCTCCGTGAGCTTAACGATGAGTTCGTCGGCGTCGATATCGACGGTGGTGTCGAGCAGTCGCGACCGTTTACGAATCTCGGTGAGTTCCTCATAATCCGGTGGCTCGGCCTCGACCCGCTCGTACAACGCTCGCAGTGTCTCATCGACGGTCTCGACACTCACCCACTCATTATCGTCGCGAACGCCTTCACGGAGTTGTACGCTTCGGACGGTCTTCGCAATGGCTACATCCAACTCATCGGTGGTGACATCAAGCAACTCACCTAATTCGTCAGGCGTTTTCGCTGTTGGCTGACTGTTGTCTCGGGGGACGCCGAACTCCTGCTGTGTCCGTTCGTGCACGCGAGACAGCGCGTCTTGGAATCGCTGTTCTTCAGTACTCGAGAGTGGAGATGTACTCTCTGGGTGCCCTGCTGGAATCGGGAGTGGTTTGACGTTGAACGGATACGGGCCGGTTTCTCCGAACGTCGGACTCGGGAGTTGGGCAATCCACTCACCACGTGGGAGCGATCGAATCCGATTGGCGAACGCTTCGGGATCCAACTCCTCGTGAGCAATTGCGTTCGCTAGCTCGCGGTCAACGTTGATCTTCCCGACGAGCAACGTCCCGATGTTGTTGAGCAGATTGAGGTAAAGACGTCGCCCACCCTCGGCTCGCATCTGTTCGGGGAACTGCATCGCCAGCCCCACTGAGAGTCGGAAGCTCCGTCCTTTCTCAAGCAAGTTGTTGAGGACCTCAGAAGCCGCGACAGACGCCGCCTCGTCAATCATGAGGTTAACCACGTAATCGTCAGGGCGCTGGGTCAGGTCGTCTTCGTGCGTCCGGAGAGCATCCTCTAACAATGCAAAGATGAGTGCCGTCAGGATCTTTGCGGCCTCGTCACTCACCTCACCGAGGTCGAACAAGATGACCTGATTACTATCGAGAACCTCTTGCAGATCGAGCTGCTGGGCAGTGTTATCGAAGATTTCTCGGAGATTATCGTTCTGTGAAATGTATGCAAGGCGGTTGGTGAGCCCTTTACGAGTAGTTGAGAACGACTGTGCGTCCGTATTGACCCTCCGGCGGAGTTCACGCTGGGCAGCGACATCAGTTGTCTTCGGTAAGGCCGCTTCATCCGGATTCGGTGGACCGGCGGCCGCAAGTTGGTCCGAGATATGCTCGAGTTGTTCGTGTCCAAAGAAGTCGGTGCTTTCGCGATAGTTCCCGTTTTCACGACCATACTCCTCGTCGAACAGCGCCTTGATGAGCGACTCAATGAGAATCGGGGAGGTGACTGCGCGTCGAAAGAGGTCCTTCCCCATGACGAGTTCGAGGATTTGTCTGTACTGGTCGGCTTTGCGCTTGACAGCATCTGTCCGCCGGACGCCTCGCGAGAGTGCTGGGCGGAGGTCGAAAAAGCAGAGTCCAGGCAGGATATCGGGAAGCGTGAAGTGCAGCACGTTCTCTTCGAGGTCATCCATCCCGAAGCGGCGACCGTGAGCTCGCATATAATTCTCGGCGAGGCCGTCGCCCTTGTGGTCGAGAACAATGATTGGGCCATCGGTGTTGGCGTACGCCGAGAGAATATCGTTGAGTAGTGCCTTCGACTTTCCGCCACCCGTTGTTGCCGCCCGGAGGTAGTGTGTGACCAGCGACGATGTCGGAATACACACCGACTCATCTTCGGGCGTCCCGTTTTCGTCGATGGCATGGCCAATCGCCATTCCCTCACGAAAGCTCTCCATGTGGTCGTGATGGGGCAAGGGTAGTGAACTCCGGCTTTCCTGTTTGGAGCGCGTTCGACGCGACCCCTCAACGCTGAGTTCACTCCCAGAGGGAATCGTGATGAATTGCGTGAGTTCACGCCCATTACACACGAAATCCGGTGTCGTTCGACCCCGGCCCGTAACGAGCTCTCGATTGAGGAGTCGGTCCAACGTACTGATTGAATGGCTACGTCCCTTATCGCGAAGCCGTTCACGCTCAACCTCATAGAACTCTCCACCAATCGAGTCAAAGACGGTCATCAAATCATCGAGTTGGGCATCCACCATCCCTTCGTCCGTCTCGGCCGGTGGAACAGCAACCGCTCGGAGGTTCACGGTGAACGTACGTCTCGGGTTTTTCGCGCGAATTTCTTCGAGACGTTGTCTCGTATTATCGCTGAGAGACTGTTCCTTCTCAGCGAGCGTACGCGTGTCAATGAAGACGGTGCTGACTGCTTTGTCGATGAGCGTGTCCGTCTGATTTCTGAGGTCGAGCTTTCGATTTTCGGCCGCAGACGACCAATCAGGCTTCCGCTGGAAGAGCACTTGAAAGACAACTGGTGCCTCAACGTCGGAGAGTTCGTCGATGAGTGAAACGAGGGGAAGTGAGGGCCCATCATCAAAGGACCATGAGTCTGCGTTACTTCGAGTGAGCAGCATCATCCAATCCTTGCTGCGTACGCTCGAAGCATTCCACTGCACGCCTTGTGGTGACAGTTCTTCCTCAGTCACATCGTCTGTGAGGAATTTCGATTCCAGATCTATGGATTCACGCGAGATATCGAACGACGACGGATAGATTCGCGTAAGGCGTTCCTCAAGTGTTTCAAGGTGTTTGTCGGCTCCGTAGTAGAACTCGACTGGCTCCTCAGCGCCTTCGCTCACGACGAGAAACTCGAACGTCGGTGGTGGATTCGAGTGTAAGGGATTCAGTCGCTGTGTGAGCGAGGATTGCTCGGCTGTGAGTTTGTGCAGGCTCTCGATTGTAGTTGGTATCGTGCTCGTGTGGACTGTTTCGGAGGTGGGCGTCACCCGAATGTATTCACGAGTCACTTACAAACACCTCTCTGAGCAGACTCTACAGTTGAGGGGTTCTCTGAGCGGTGCAGCGGTCGAAGTGAGTTAGTTGTCGTCATTATTCCGAATACGAAGGATCTCAAGTAGGCGGTCCTGTGCGGCGATACACTTGTCTCGAAATACCCGATCGTGAGGCACTCGAGCGATAATATAGGCGGTGCTCACAGTCGGTGTCAGTGCGGCCAAGAGTGGTGTGGTGAACGATGGGAGTGAGGCAGGGGGGCCGACAAGGAATGATGTGAGTGCGAGGATGAATCCGTATCGGGCGGGGAATTCCCAGAGTTCGCGATGGGGCTCCCAGACCATCCGAACAAGGTCTAATCGAAGTGCGTCTTTAATCTGGTACGCAATCCCCAGCGATCCGAGGAACCAGAAGATTCGGGCTCCGAAGCGACGACCGACTGGCGTGTCCCCGGATGCAACGAGGATGAGTGTGACTGCACCATAGAGCCCAATGACGGTGTAGACAGCAAGTGCGTACCACTTCGGTGGGTTCCACTCGCCGGCCCAGCCCGTAGGGTCATTGCGTTCCCGCTCGGCAATGTGAGTGAAGTAGACAACGCCAAGCAGGCCGGTGCATGACCAAGCAAGCGTGCGTATCGGTACGGAGCTTATTGCTGTGAGTGCTACAATCGACTGGTCGAACCACTGCATGCCGGCATCTGGAGAGACGAAGAGAGCGCCAACGACTGCAGCAATGACGGGAATCAGCAGGAGTGTTCCGCCGACGAGTATGCCAAAAACGCCGAGGCGGCGTCCAAAGAGGAATCGAGCCGTTGGATCGGTGACGTAGTCACGGATGGTTTCTGGGAAGTGTCGGATTTTTCCCCGAATCGAAGTCGGTGGCTGTGGCTGCTCTGCCGCTCGTTTTCTTCGAACGGATTCCTTCCAATCGTCACGCCCCTCACAGTCACGGCAGAGCACGACGTGATTCTCTGCTGTGAAGACGTTATTCTCCAATAGGAGAACGTTGAAATCACCAATATCATGACCATCAACGACTTTTCCGCAGACTTCGCAGTGAGAACTCTCTCTTCCCAGAGCCTTCTGAAATGACTCAAACATCTTGTAATTTGGAGGAGGATTATCGTCTGGCATGACTACACCCCATTAGTGGTATTTTGAGGGTCGTCAACCGCTTCGATGAGTTGAGCTTCTTCCTCCAACGCAGTCACTTTGACCGGGTAGGTTCCTTCGTCCTCTACCGAGACGAGTGCGTGGCTGTATCCACGGTCTCGATCACCGGGCTTTGCGTTGCGAATGAACTCTGCCTCACGGGACGTCAGCCCGAGCTTCATACGATTCTCCTCAGAGAGACCTGGAAGCCGATAGAGGATTTTCATCGAGCAATTGTTCGCGATGGTCTCTGCCCGTGGATGAATGAAGAAGTCCTTGAGCTCCTGAGTGATGAGATGGATGCTCAAATCATAGTGGCGAGAATGGCGTGTAGCGCGGTCAAGCCACTGTAGACTCCCCTCGTGCTCCATGAGGTAATGAGCCTCGTCGACGGCGAGAATAACGCGCTTGTCCGTCTCTTTGGCTCGCTGGTAGACACTGTCGAAGAGCAATTGCATCATCAACGCAATCTCACGATCGGCCTCACCCTGCTGAAGATCCAGATAAACAACCTTCTCACCGGAGATGTTGACCTCCGTTTCACCGGCAAGGTTCGAGAACTCGCCATTTCCCATGAATGGACGCATCGCCATTCGGAGCTCGGCAGCGCGTTCTTGCCACTTCTCAACCTCTAGCCTGGTCGGATCGGCTGCCTGTTCATCAACCGAGTCAAGAAACGCCTCCGCATCCTCAGCAATCTCGGCAAGAATACCAACTACATCGCGAATCGTCGGACTCGTATTGCCGTGTGTGGAGGGATCCGATGTGATTCCATTCCGGCGGTACGCTTCCCGAACAGTAGTGCCAAGGACTGCACGCTCTTTCTTATCAAGCCCATTGCCGACATGCGCAAAGAACGTATCAAAAAAGCCCATGACGCTACTGAACCGCTGACTGAAGGGATCGATATCAGGGACTTCCCGCAGTACACGTGCTGGTGTCTGCTTGATTTCTAAGGGATTCAAGCCTCGAGTACCGCCGACCACGATGTGTTCCGCATCGAGGGCATCAGAGAGGCTCCGGAAGCCCTCTAACGGGTCGATCATGAGAAGAATCGTATCCGGATCTTTAGCGAGTTGGCGCAAGTTCAGGAGCTTCGTCCCGAACGATTTTCCGGACCCAATCTTCGCTGCGGTGAGAATGTTGTATCCGTTCTCGCGGTCGAATCGATCCATGACGACCGGGGCGTCCGTTGTTGCATGAAATCCGACGAGTACCCCACTCTCCTCTATGAGCGTCCCAGCAGAGAACGGAAAGAGTGCACCAGCAGCCTTCCCCAGCATCGGTGTTGTCTGCTCAAGTGTATCTTTCCCAATCGGACTATTGCTCACAAGCCCTTTGTCCTGGGCGTAGTCGACAGACTTCGTGACGAGACGCTGTTTCATCAACTCTGATTGCAACCGGGCCGTCGTCTCTTTGACCTCCTTTTTCGTGTTCCCACGAATCGTGAGATAGACCGCAACCTCGAAGACACGCTGCGAGCCGTCGGTGAGCTGGGCAAGGACTTCCTTGTGATCCTGGAGTCGACGCTGCGTTGCGCCGAGTGAGGCACCACCACGAAGTTCTTTTTCTCGTCTCGTCGCATCGAGATTGGTGATCGCTCGCTCAAACTCGTTGATTGCTTGCTCTGAGTCACGGGGGCTAGCGTGAATTGAGATGTCGATATCGGCGCTTGGGTGTGTTGTCAGCATATCCAGCAAGCCGGGAGTTGCCGCTGCCGGAAAATCAGCGAAGAACAAAGTTTTCGCCCAGCGTTCGCCTGTCTGTGTGATATCGGATTCAAGCTTGATGCTCGACGGTGCAACATTCTGTGCGTGAACCCGAGTGTAATTCTCCTCAGTATCGTTCGCTTCGAGACGGGTGAACCGCTCGATGAGTGTTTTCAGCATTGTCAGAATCGCCCCGAATTAGTGCCGGTCACAATGGGAACAGAGCGAACGCGTTCGTTCTGTTGTCCCGAACTTGGCCCATAGTGTGTTCGTTCGCCACTCCAGTACTCTTCGAGCAATGCAGCGAGTTCATCAGCCGAGACTCGTTGGACCTCACATCCCTCTAAATCTCGGATACCGCTTTCGACCGCCCGTATTCGATGCTCTACTTCCTCTTTCTGTCGTTCGCGGATCTCTTCGTAGGTGAGTTGCGTGCTCTCTGCTCCGAGTATTCGAATACACCCGCCGATTACTGGGAGCGTACTGAGTTTCGAGATAGCCCCTCGCTCGGCCAACTGTACGTCGTGGATACTCACTGGGATGAGGATGTGATATTCACGAACACAGGTTCCACGACTCACGAATTCCGCAGGGAACCGTTCGTGGTATACTCGGATGATGTCTCCGAGGGCGGGGTTCTCGACAACGTCCGGGTCGTCGAGCCGTTCGCGGTACCCGGCTGTGATGCGCTCTGGTTCAACGGGCCGGGCGGTTGAATGGATTTGTAAATCGAAATCCAGTGCGTTTAGCATACTTCCGAAGGAATTGGCCATCGCCTCCCACTCTTGATCGGTTGCGAGTGAGAGATTCGCTGGGCTCACTTGGAGTGCAGCTACGAGGTGTCCGTCGGTGCGTTCGACCAGATTCGAGACCGGCAGAAATCGCTTTACTTGGGTGAGTGAATCAGGCTGGTTGGCAGGCGATTCAGCGACTGCGGTTTTGGTGTGCTCTGCTTGTGAGAATTTGATCATGTCCGTTAGCCACTCATGTGGTGATTTGTGACTGGGGGTGACGAATACGAAGGCAGCAGTTGCGAGGAGAAGTCCGATTGCTGCGATGAGTCCGCCAATATTGAGCCACTGTGGTGTCGCAAGGAGGATGAACCCACAGACTATCCCAGCGGGGATGAACAACTTCAGGTCGTTGAGGCTGTAGTCGATCTCAATCCCGAAGATTTCGTCGCTTGTTCCGAATTCATCGAGGATTCGGCGTGAGGGGTCGCGGTGGCTCATTCGCTCTGCCCCCGCGTATTGAAGACTGTCTCGCGACTCTCAGCAGTCTGTTGTGCGTGCGAATATGGACCACTGTATCTTTCGTTCTCTACGACATCTCGAACATCGTAGAACTGTTCGTCGGTGGCCCCTTGAAGAAGAATTGTCTTGTCCGAGTATGCTTTGTCGAACCGTTCATAGCCCCTGTTCAGAGTCCAATCACGGTTTGAGCTCGTTCCCCCGACTCCCTTGAACTCTCCATTCGGGAGGAAATATCCCGCTCGGTAATCCTGTTCACTATCCAATTCAGATCGTGTTGCGATCTTGTTAAGAGAGACGCTCGGTGGAATCTGAGAGTCGGTAACTGATTCTCGCGAAGCGCTGGATGTCTCCGACGTGTTACCCAGACTCGTCGTTACTGAGTGACCACTCCGGGCAAGCTCACTTGAGGCACTCCCAAGTGCACCAGCCGGAGTCGTGTCTGTCGTGCCAACAGTAGCGGTCGAACTCGCATTATCGCTGGAGAACGGTGAGCCGGTTAGTGGGTTTACACGTGGACTGGAGGCAGCTGCACTCGCCGCACTCGTCGCTGCACCCCTGGCGTTCCCAAGCTTGTTCGAGGCACTCGCAAAACCCGTTGCGGAGACGGCACCGAGAACGCCCGCGGCCATCGCTGAAAACGGCCGCATTGAGCGCAGGCCGATGAACAGCATTATCGGCGATAAGAGCGCGATGACCCACAGACAAAGCGTCAACAGCGCATACACGCCAAGGCCAGGGACAATCGACGTTACTCCAGGCATGGCACTTCGGGCGGCGTTGATAATCGGATAGCCGAAGCCCAACACGAGCGCTGTTGGGAAGGGGAGGAATGCGACGGTGACGAACATATCACGACCAACCTTTCCGACCTTCGAGATGATGCTGAGTGGCCCGAAGTCAACCAGTGAGAGTGCAATGAAGATCGGGAGTGCGGGGGTGAAGACAAACACCGCCACCCACGACAGGCCAAATACGAGTGCAATCAGGAGGAACAACACGCCTGATGAGAGCCAGACGAGAATGATGCCAAGGCCGGCTGCGGCAGCGTTGCCACCGACTGACCCGAGTTCCGAAACGAGGTCTGAGCCAGTGGGGGCGACTGCGAGAATCAGTCCCTGTGAGAGATGTAGCACAACGGCAGCCCAAATCCAGGAGGCGAGGATGAAGAACAAGCCGAACCAACCTTTCTGACGCAGTGTCTTGCTTCGATGTGCTGCAGCGGACCCACCGGGTAGGATTGTGGTGAGTCGAAGCAAAATCATCGCGAAGCCCCACAGGGCAAGCCCAATGGGGAGTCCCTTGGTGAACCACATGTCGTATGCAGTTCCCATGGGTGCGTTCGTGGGGCGGTCGACGAGTTCCATTTCGCCGTCTTGAAGCGGCACTGGACGAGAAACGAGGAATTCGACGGCCCATTCAGCGACGTCACGAGAGAATTCGAGGAATCCCTGTGCGATGGCTCGAACAGCATCAATGACGCCGTTGCAGACTTGGCCACTTACGGGGTTGATACCGCTACAGTAGCCTGCATCAGTGGCGGCAGTGCTATTCCCATCTTGGTCGTCACCAGTGGGTGGCTCGCTGGGTGTTCCGAGCTGGGGTGAACTCGTCGGTGTGTCTGCGACGGCGAGTATGGGAACAAATCCAGCGCTCACGATGAGTGTTAGTACGAACATCACCGATAGGACTGGTTTCTGTGTCATGGAGTGGTGAATGGGTGTGTATCGTCCCTTAGAAGAAGGGGACGAGGCTGACACAGTCTGCGAGAGAGGTGCCGGTGAATCCGATGAACATCTCGATAACGACGGCGAACAGTGGCGTCGTTACGGCGCTTATGCCGGCGCGGTTACGCCAGTTTTTGAATGATTGGACTGTTTGTGGGTCCTTTGGGAAGCCGGCTGCAGTGTGGAGGACGTAGGAGAGGATTGCGGCGCCGATCATGAGTGTCCCGACGACCAGTGGGGCGGCTTGGTTGATGGTGTCGGCGAGTGGTGTTCCACAGATTCCGTTTCCGACTCCTTCCTGGGCAGCGACGGTTGTACTCGTGATTGCAAGTAGTACTCCAGCGGAGGCTACGGTACGACTAGTGTGTTTTAAGAATTGTGATAGGTAGGTGTGGTATGCTGTGTAATGTGTGGCCAGTTTTTCAAATTTAGACGTTTCAGGCATTCTAAGCGTAGATTTACTAGACATTTTGTCGTATTCTGGTTGAGCGTATTTTCTTATATTACTATAAACTACCGGCCACATATATCGGATCTGAGAGATTGTGGTTGGACGGGATCAAGAATCCCTTTTCGTGAGTGAATAGGGAGGAGAGATACCGTCTGCAGGTCGTTTCAACGCCTGCATTGTTTGGTTTGTGAGGACAGGAGGAACGGTAGTTCCGCTGTCCGAATACTTTTGTTCTGGTTCTCACCACTGTTGCTTAGCAAATGACTCGGCCCAACGCAGACATTCCTGAGGGAGTACATGGGAGCATGAAAGAACTGGGGAAGATGTACGGAATCTCAACGGAGGAAGCCTATATTCTCGCTGCAAAAGTACTGTTGAACCTCGAATCAGAAATTGAGTATAATCCAGATGGCGACCTTGTCGAGACGTTTCTTGAGAAACACGCTAATCGGTAACGAGATCGGTGCAGGTAGTTCGAGAGGCGGCCAGAGGAGATAATTTAGAAGGACAGGTGGGAGTGTGATAACGATACTGCAGGCATTCAAGCACGAGAGTGAGATGGGAATGTCCTGAGTCAAATCCTATGATAATCTAAGTAGATTGGTGGTAAGCGTAGGAGGAATGTTTCCAGCAACTCAGTCAGTTCCTTCACAAACAACCTCATGAAGTTCATCCAGAAATTCTGGATCATGCTTCGCGAGGACTTCGATGTCTTCAGCGACTCTGTCAAGGCGCTTTCGGAGGAATGAGCGAAGATTCAGCGAAAGTTCAAGTTGTGTTCATGTGCGTTCAGGACGCCGGGCGCAGCCAGATGTCGACGACCTTCGCGGAACGAGAACGCGAGAGACGTGGACTCGAAGACCGAGTCGAGATATTGACTGGTGGAACACACCCGGCAGACCATGTCCACGACATCGTCGTCGAGGTGATGTCCGAAGAGGGATTCGACCTCTCAGACCGTGTGCCGCAAGGAATTTCGACCGAGGAGTTGGAGTCCTGTGAGTACGTCGCAACGATGGGGTGTTCGACACTCCAGTTAGACACGTCTGCGGGCGTGGACGTGCGTGACTGGGCACTCAACGATCCGGATTGGAAAGACCTTGACCGTGTCCGTGACATTCGGGACGAAATTGAGGAGCGAGTCATTGCACTATTCGACGAAATCGAGGAGCAGACCCATGAGTGAGGAATCCACGACATCAGCCAGCGAACGGCGTACGCTCGACGCCGCAGAACAGCGGCGTGCCGTTCGTAATCGGTACGCTCGAATTGCCACCAGTACTAACGGAGAGACAGACTGTTGCACCGATTCGGAGAGTTGTTGTGACGGCGAATCGCCCGACTCAGGCTCACAGAAACTCGGCTACGACGACACCGACCTACACTCGGTAGCGGAGGGTGCCGACTTAGGTCTCGGGTGTGGGAATCCGAACGCTATCGCGTCGCTCGACGAGGGTGAGACGGTTCTCAACCTTGGGTCCGGAGCAGGATTCGATTGCTTCCTCGCAGCCAAAGAGGTCGGCGACTCGGGACGCGTAATTGGAGTCGACATGACCCCTGAGATGGTGGAGAAAGCACGAGAGAACATCGTAAAGAACGATGCGACGAACGTCGAGTTCCGGCTCGGCGAAATCGAACACCTTCCGGTCTCTGACGAGACGGTCGACGTAATCATCTCGAACTGTGTCATCAACCTCTCACCGAACAAACCACAGGTATTCGGTGAAGCGTTCAGAGCGCTCCGTCCGGGAGGAAGATTGGCTGTCTCGGACGTCGTGATGACTGCACCGATTCCGAAGAACGTACAGAGAGATCCTGAGTCCATGGCCGCGTGTATCGGTGGTGCGTCGACGATCGACGATTTACGAGCGATGCTTTCGGAGGCTGGGTTCGTCGACGTTGAAATCAAACCGAAAGAAGAGAGCGGGGAGTTCATCCGTGAGTGGGACGACAGCATCGACCTCAACGACTACATCGTGTCTGCGGCGATTTCGGGCGAGAAGCCAGTAGAAGGTAGATAACTGCCCGAATGGTGTTCTCAGAACTCTAGGCTTGGGAAATGCTCGTAGTTCGCATTGCTCACTTCTCGTCGAGGAGGGCTTTCAGTTCGCGTGCCAAGGTACTGCGCTGCAAAAGCGGGGACCAATACAGTAGCCACGGTCGGCATCGATGTGTGCCCGGTCGCGCCCTTCCCTGTTGGACACATTTTGACGAACGCCTTGATATAGTTAAACCTGTTGTTGAAAGAATGGTAGTTTCTTTAGAGACCATCTCCATCGAACTGAGCGCCTTAACCAAGACAACCACCAAATCGCATGCGAACTGCCTCAGGGTCAAGCCCCGAGGCACTCGCGTTGTTTCTTCTGTAGAGTGAGGCCGAGTATACGCTTAGTGTGAAGAAGACGATTTCGAGGCAGTCCCTCGCGCCATCGAGTATCTGCGGGACGTTACTGCAGAGTAGCTCTCAGGATACGAACCCAGTCCTCTTCTTTCGACTCCGTCGAAACCTCTATTTGCTCCTTTGCAGGCCAGCGGAGAAGTTTAATTGAAATCCAAGCTGACAGCTGAGCTGTGAGCGAAGATGGCACGTACTGATGATCCCTACGACCTGCAGCGGTTCGTCGAAGCACAAGATCCCGTAATAGAGGACGTCAAGCAAGAACTTCGAGCGGGGCAGAAGCGTACCCACTGGATGTGGTACGTATTTCCACAGATAAAGGGTCTTGGGAGCAGTCGGATGGCTCAACGCTACTCGATCTCTTCACGAGCGGAGGCCGAAGCCTATCTCGCACACTCGGTGTTGGGTCCGCGATTGCGTGAATGCACGAAAATCGTGAATAACGTCGAAGGACGCTCTGCGCACGACATTTTTGGATCCCCGGACGACTTGAAGTTCCGATCCTCAATGACGCTTTTCGAGACGGTTTCAGAGGAGCAAGTTCCATTCAACAGAGCTCTTCATCAATACTACGGTGGCGAACCCGATCAGAAGACGTTAGCGTTCCTAGAGAGCGAATGAACGGAAGGGTCCTGTTAAAATTTTCGTCTACTAATTAGTTGTGGAAGTCGTGGGCTTCCTCCTTGTATCTGTGTGAACTGCGGGATGGAAAGCTTCATTTACATAGAGTAAAGTGTTCTTTACACAATGGTTGAAATCCCGCTCATAGGTCGAGAGGATGAACGAGCACAGGAGGTCGGTCGGCGGGCCGGGACTAACGCGTTTGTCGTCCTCTCTGCACTGTTTATAGCGATTATCGTTCAACACGTCGTGACCAGAGGTTTCGGGAGTATTGATGCTGTAGGTTTCGAGATAGGAGTCTTACTGCTCGGCTGGATCGTCTACGTTTGCACAGGTCTCTACTACACCCGAACGATGTGACTCATGGAAAACGACCTCGCTGTTCGACGAGCCAAGCATGAATTGACTCAGAGCGACCTAGCAGACGCAGTAGGTGTTTCACGGCAGACAATTAGTGCGATTGAAGGGGGTCGATATAACCCCAGTCTCGATCTTGCGTTTCGATTCGCACAATATTTCGACTGTTCTATCGAAGACATATTTGAACCGACACAGAGTGATTGACTCGCGCTCTAAGTCTTGTACGTGACTTCTGACAGTGTCCGGGGGAGATTTCTGTGGTCGTGCTAAACCTAGGGCGCAAATCGGTTATTGGAGGAGAAGTTTAATCCCTACAATCACTCACTCAACGACATGGCGGATACCCTCACAGAGCTCTCCCAGCGGAATGAAGCGTTCTGGATTGGTTTGGCCCTCTTCTTACTCGGGGTGATTACTCCCGAGACTTTCCTTCTCGGGGGAATTGAACTTACGAGAGTCCTTATTTGGCTTGGTGGGGGTATTCTTCTGCTCAGGGTTCTAGTCGGAATCTACAGAATCCTCAGAACGACGGCAGAGGCTGGAGTATTTGGCTACCGTGAGGGGAAAACAGAATGACAAATGGAACTCCTGTATTCAGTACACCTCATTTATCAAAATCTGTAAGATTCGATGGATCGGTTGACTTGGCTATTTGACTTGGTTAGAGGTAAGTACCGACTCCGATTCCGATTCCAACGCCGAGTGTTATTTTCACACAGGATTGCCACGATTGTGTGGTGAGTCCATAGAGGAGTAGCCCGATGGGAATCGATGAAAGTGCGGCAGCAATCCAGTCAGGGGTCGGTGAAAACGGGTCAAGCCAGAGATAGAGTACTGTGATTGCGAATCCGCTTCCGAAGGCTAAGATACGATCCCACTGAAAGTTAGACCACTTTGGTTGACTGGATTGGGAATCCTCACGGAGTAGCTCACGCTTGGAGGGCATGTTCAGAACTCTACGTTCTACACGCATATTTATACTGAGACAACCATGCAGCTGTGCACTGATTTTCAACTGCGTTTAGTCTGTGTTCGTCACTCGTGAGAGAACTTTGGAAATCATCAAAGACCAGAGAGGGGTTTTTCTGTTGCGATTGGGAGTGACCGTGTGAGGTTAGCACGCATGAAAGATTGTGATATTAGCAGGCGGCGGGTTATTCAGGCGACCGCAGGCATGAGTACAGCAGCGATGCTGTCGCTCACTGGATGCACCGGGAACACTGGAAGTGGGTCTACCCAGACTCCACGCCTCACCCTCCGCTGTGTACTCACTTCGTTCACCACTACACGACCACACCTGACGACCTCGAAGCGACACCCGACGGCATCTCGGTGTTACTCCCCGAAACCAGCAATGTTCAATATGTGTGTTCACTAGCTGTGTTCAGTACATACAATCATAGAGTTCACCGGACTCCCGAGTGAGAGTTCACAGTAGAGTACTCCCAAAGAGAGTTTGCCGTGTTCTCCAAGTAGTGGTAACCCACCATCCAAAACGAGCGAGTTCATAGAGACTCAAGAAGAGGCTCAACGACTCTGTCGTAGTGAGAGTGTTCCGACTTGCGTCCGTCTCTCAGGACAGAAAAACCGAAGTCGGGCCGCTGTTCGCCTTTTCAGGACGAGTTACGTTCTCAGTCGTCTGCGACTTGCTCTTGGTCGAACTGCTCGCTCGCCTGGGTGACTTCCTCGAGCGCCTCCTCCTCTTCGCGGAGCGTCTCTACCAAGAGTTCAGCGGCGTCCTCGTGACCGACCTTCTTCGCCGGCTAGTCGTCGCCCGGGACCGGGTCACGATCGCGATTGTTTCTGACGATATCACCATACGATTGTGCCGTCGTCTCTTCGAGTTGCTCTGCGAACGCCGCGGAGTTGATGATCGCGTGTTCACGTTTCAACCCTCGATAGACTGCATAACACATGAGCAGCAAGATCGCGGCGAAGGGGACACCGATCGCGATCGACGCGGCTTGAAGCGCTGTCAGACCGCCACTGAGTAGGAGAACCGCAGCGACCACACCCTCAGTAAGCGCCCAGAACACTCGTTGGGCTCTCGGAACGTCGTGCTTTCCACCCGCTGTGAGGTGGTCGATGACGAGTGACCCAGAGTCCGAGGAGGTAACGAACATCCCCGCCACCAGGACCGTCGCGATAATCGAGATTAGCAGTCCGAGCGGATACTCGCCGAGCATCGCGTATATCGTCGCCGTCTGGCCCTGCTCGTTGAGTACTCGAAGGATTTCGCCGCCGTTGAATTGAGCGTATATTGCGGCCCCACCGAACGCCGAGAACCAGAGTGCTCCGAACAGCGACGGAATCACGAGTACTCCGGCAACGAACTCCCGGACGGTCCGGCCCTTCGAGATGCGTGCGATGAATATTCCGACGAACGGGGACCAAGCGATCCACCACGCCCAGTAGAAAAATGTCCAGTTGCTGAGCCACGCGGAGGCATCCGCTCCAAGTGTCGTACCGGTAAAGAGGCTCATCTCCGGCAGAACGGCAAGATACATCCCCATCGCCGAGCTGAACGTTCCGAGTAGGTAGGAGGTCGGACCGACGATCAACATAAGGACGAGCATCGCCCCCATGAGAACCGTATTGGCCGAGCTCAGGCGTTTGACGCCCTCATCGAGGCCTGCAGCGACCGATCCGGTCGCCACAAGCGTAATGGCCGCGATAAGTGACACCTCTACGAGTCTCGTCTGTGGAATCGCAACGCCGACCAGTTGGGGACTCAGAATCGAGAGTCCAGCGTTGACCTGCTGGACACCCAGACCGAGCGTCGTCGTCAGTCCAAACAGCGTTGCGAACACCGCAGTGATATTGATCACGTGGCCCGGCCAGCCGTAGATCCGGTCGCCGAGTAACGGCCAAAACGCCGACCGAAGGCTGAGTGGCAGCCCTCGATTGAAGGCAAAGAAGGCGATTCCGAGGCCGACGAGGGCGTACACGCCCCATGGAGCGAGCGCCCAGTGGAACAGCGTTTGCACTAGCGCTGCCTTCCCCGCCTCCGGTGTTTTGGGTTCGATTCCGTCGAAAAACGGAGGGAGCGTCTGCAGGCCGTACATTGGCTCGGAAACCCCGTAGAAGATGAGGCCGATACCCATCCCGGCGCTGAAAAGCATCGCTATCCACGAGAAATCGCTGAACTCCTTTTCGGCGTGGGCTCCACCGATCCGAATTCTGCCGTACTTGCTCACCGCGAGAGCCAGTGCGGTGAGCAACGTTCCGGTCGTACCCAGAGTGAGCAACCAGTCGAACCTGGTCGTCCCGAAGCGCTGGATGGCGCCGAACGCGCCAGCGGCCGTCAGTAGTGTTCCGTCAGCGGCTCGCAACCCGATTACCCTCGCCAGCGGTTGAAACAGGAGCGTTATCAGTACGAAGAGAACAATGAGACAAACCGAAACGGGGAACACGACGGGGTGAACGTCAAATAGCCCGCCGAAGAGTTGGACGTTCTTCCCGCCGCTACGCTGGTCGGCGTCGGGATAGAATAGCCGTTCCTGGATAGTTTCCGAGTTTCTCTCAGACGGTTCATCGCCTCCGGAGTCTGCCATTGTACACTTTCATGTACTGTACGGGTTAGTGACTTCTGGCATAACGTACGCCAGTGACCGAATTACTGTGAGACAGAGTGCCACGAGAAATGCGGGACAGTATCCGAGGGCGGTTGCCCTCGATACATCGAGTGATGGTCAACAATGGCAGGGACCACACACCTAGACTGTCGACTATGACCCGCTCTCGGTGACTGAAACACATGTTTATCTCCCGATCGAGGAGTTCAACAAACTCGGCCTGTCTAACTGCGCACTGATCCAGAATCGCTTTCGACTCATCGTACTGGCAGCGCTCGCCGGCGGTCTGTGTCACGAGTCGGATGGAGAGGTCGTGATGGCGGTGATGTCTGAACATCGTCTACAAGAACTGCAGGGCCACTGACCGTGTCCTGCATGATATACCGCGCCTCGTGGATTACGAACACGATTTCTTTCTCGGTCTCTTTTCGACGGTCATGCACGAACAAAATGAGGACTGGGATGATGAGACTCGTACTCCCACCAACGCTGCCATCCTTTTGCCCGAAGTCGAGACCGATGCGAAACCGCATCCCGGTACCTTCTTTTGTTACTAATGAATATATTTGTTCGTGAATGTACAACATCCGAATATGTTGACGCTCGGTAGGCGCCGTCCGTTTGTCCTCCGTTGATGGGTTGGCAGTTCACACTACTGGCACTCCCCACGTTGACAGCGATGCTCATCTCGGTGTTGCTCGGTGGCTACAGCGTCCAACTGATGAAAGAGAAAGGAACGACACCGCTTCTGAAGTTGTTCTTCGTCGTGAACCTCGGTCTCGTGACGTGGACACTGTTTTCGACGCTCAAGCTTCTCCAGACGGACCCGGCGACGAAGCTTCTGTTCTACCGAATGCTCTACTTCGGAATTGCGCCGTTAGGTGCGCTCGCGCTCATGTTTGTTCTCGTACATACCGACCGCGTGAGTGAACTCCGGCCCTCACTCGTGGTTGGGCTGCTGGCCGTCCCAGCAGCGTATCTCGTCATCTTGTTCACGAATCCGTATGGACTCGCCGTCGAGTCGACACGCATCGTAGAGCGTGGCGGCTTGGTCATCCTTCGCGTCGAGACCGGACCTGCCCATCTCGTCTTGGAACTACTCTACAACGCCCTCGTGTCGATAGTAGCTATCGGGCTAATACTCTCGGAGGCGCTCAGACTCGGGCAGAAATACATCCCACAGGCGCTATTGGTCACCGTCGGTGTCGCTGCTCCGTTCGTCTTCGTGGGACTCAGCGTCAATCAGGTTCCGCCGTTCGCCTCGGACAGTGTCAACTTCGTCCCCGTCTCAGCAGGAATCACGTCCCTCACGCTCGGTCTGGCAATCGCACGATATCACTTTCTCGACCTCCCACCGATTGCGTACACAACTGCGATGGAAGCGTCGCCCGACGGCGTACTCGTCGTAGACGCCGAAAAGCGAATCATCCACGCCAACGAACGAGGCACAGAGCTACTGAATCAGTTCGATGCGGGCCTCGGTGATGCCTTGGCCGACGTCCACACCTCGTTCGACGTCGAATCACAGTCTGACGAAATCGTCCACGTCGATGCCGGTCGCTCACGGTATCTCAGCGTTCGAAGTCAAGTCCTCGAACGACAGGACCGTGCGATTGGATGGGTAATCGTACTCCGTGACGTCACCGAGCTTCACGAGCAACAGCAGCAGATTCTCGAACGGAACGAAAAACTCACACTACTGAACGAAATCCTCCGCCACGACATCCGCAACGACATGATGGCGGTTCTTGGGAACGCGCGCCTCGTCCAGGAGACTACTGACGACGAGATGGCGACCGAACGACTGGAAACCATCGTCAGAAACGGTGAGCACGCGACCGAACTCACCGAATCCGTCCAAGCGCTCATGTCGACGATGGTCGCCGATGAGAACACGACGCGACCAACCCCGCTTATAGGAGTACTCACGGCCGAAGTGAGTTCGGTGCAGTCGAGCAGTCGCTCCGTGGAAGTCGACGTGACAGACGACATCCCCGATGTCGAAGTCGTTGCAGACGACCTCCTCGGGACCGTGTTCCGGAACCTCCTCACGAACGCGGTTCGTCACAATCGTCGTGGTGACCCCGTGGTGACGGTCTCGGTTGAGACACGAGCGGACGAGGTTATCGTTCGTGTATCGGACAACGGTCCGGGAGTGCCTGACGAGCGGAAAGACGACATCTTCGGGCGGGGCGAGAGAGGCCTGGAGAGCCCCGGGTCGGGACTCGGGTTGTATCTCGTCGACACCGTGGTTCGCAACTACGGCGGCGACGTCCGCGTCGAAGACAACGACCCCACTGGCGCAACGTTCGTCGTTTGTCTTCCGCGGGCGTGAGGTCTCGAAGAACACTACCTGCCAGATGTACGAGTCTGCACCTCTTCGAGACGATGCGGCGGTGACCGACGGTGACCTGCGGTCGACCGGTGATTCGTCAGACTCGAACTCCTCAGTTCCGGTCAGAAAGGTGGTACCGGGATGTGACTTGGTGACGCAGCCTGCATGTCCAGTGGTGATAGCGTGCAGTGACGGTACCAATTACACTGATACTGTGTACTGGTATCAAGGTACACCCAAGGATGAACGGCTCGGCGGTAGTCGGTACCGCACGAGTTAGTTGCTCAGACGGGTTCAAAATCTTCCAAAAACCTACGCCAGAACCTATCTCTCCGGCGTTACTCCGTGTCCAGAACCCGTGATTTCGATTGTCGGGCCATACTGCGTCTGGACGACGTCGTCTTCGAGCAGGAGATTTCCATCCAAGTCGACGTAGCTGAACGCTCCGGTTCCAGCGACGAGATGTGCACTCGTGTGGATGCCAATCGCGCTTTCCAGCATACACCCGACCATCAGTTCGAGATTAGCAGCCTTTGCGATGGCGACGATTTCCGCTGCTGCGAGCGGTCCTGACTTCCCGAGTTTGACGTTGAGCACGTCGGCGGCGTCCTCACGAACGACACGAAGCGCGTCAGCAGGGGTAAACACCGACTCGTCGGCAGCGATAGGTACGTGAACCGAGTCACGCGCCAGCGAAAGCCCGGCGATGTCGTCTTTCCGAACGGGTTGCTCTATGAGGGCGAGTTCGATTCCTCGGCGGTCTATCTCCGAAGCGAAGGCGACCGTTTCCTTTACTGACCATCCTTGGTTCGCATCGACTTTCAACTCCGCACCCTCTGCGACATCTGCGATTGCGGCGACGCGGTCGATATCCTCGTCGACGTCGTTTCCGGTTTTGATTTTCAGATGTTCGAACCCGTGTTCGATTGCACGCGATGCGGTCGACGCCGCCTTCTGCGGTGAAAGAATTGGAATCGTGATATCCGTCGTCACCGGCCGTGTTCCCCCGCCAAACAGCGACGCCAGTGGAATCTCACGCTCGCGGCAGTACGTGTCTAAAAGCGCAGTCTCGACCGCAAAAAGCGCCGAAACCATGCCGGGGAAGCTCTTGCGCGTGGTCTCGACGAGTCGACGGTAGTCCGCGACATCTTCGCCTTCCAGAAGCGTCGCGGCCGCCTTGGCAACCGCCAGTGCCGCGGCCTGTGTCTCTCCGGTGACTGGTGCGATTGGAGAGCCTTCGCCGTATCCGACGGCACCGGATTCGGTCTCTATCTCGACGAGAACGTTTCGGGCTTCGTGCTGTGTGCCGAGAGAGATTTCGAACGGCTCCTCCATTGGGAGGTCGAGCGCTTCGACGGAGACACGCGTAATACGACTCATCAGGGAACAACCCTCTGTGCCTCGCAGGCCTCTTGCACTGCGTCGAGAAGTGCTGCCGGTCCACCGTCTTCGAAGACGTTCGCTGCAGGAAGGTCCCACGCAGCGGTGGCTTTCTCAGGTGACCCCCAGGTCGAAATCGCTGCGACGGTCGCATCGGAGAGCGATTCGATAGTCTCTCGTTCGCGTTCGACGCCGTCGACAGCGAACTGTTTGAAGTGTGTTCGTTCGGATCGACTCGGGTCGTCTGCGAGGACGACCACGTCGGGCCACGCTCCGTGAAGAATTGCGAGCGTGACGCCCGAGTACGCTCTGTGAGTGAGCGCTGCTTGTCCCTCGACGAAGACGATATCGTGTTCCTGTGCGGTCTCGTAGACGAGGTCTTCGACCGCTCCGGCCGCGAAGTCGGCCGGTATTCGGTCGATGACGACGCCTCTGTCGGCCCCAATCATCGTTCCGGTTTGGCCCGTTGCGACCCACCCAGCGTCGAGGCCTGCCGCACGTGCGGCCTGATACAACTCGAAGGTCGTCGTCCGCTTGCCGACTGCACAGTCGGTCCCCATCGTCAGAACGATATCGGCGTCGAGGTCGGTCGTCCGTCCGTCTGCGACTCGGAGTTCGGAGTCCGGTGGGGCTTTTCGGACGTCGAACAGTCGGACCCCGCACTCGTTAGCTAACGAGGTCCAATCGGGGTCGTCTCCGAGAAACACGTGAAGTCCCGAGACGACGTCGCACCCTGCGCGCATCGCGTCCTGTATGATGTCGACCCACGATTCCGGGAGCGCACCGCCGGCGGGTGCGACGCCGACGATGAGCGCTTCTGCCTCCGGAGCGTGCTGGGTTGCCGTCTCGAATCCGTCGACGATAGGGATATCAGGAGCGTCGGACTGTTTGAGTACGGTCGGAACGGACATCCCGGCCGTCGTCGAATCGATGACGACACGTGCCTCGAACAGGTCGCTGTGGAGGACAACCCCGTTCGCGGTCTTGCCACCGGTTCGGCCAAATTCGCCCTCTGCAAGGACGATAGCGGGCGTCGATTCCTCGAACTGACTGTGCAGGTCCATGCCCTATTCATCAATTTGGGTTGGAAAAACACCGCCCCTATCATGAAAGGAAGCTGAGAAGCAGCGGACGAAGAACTCGCTGTTTGTCTCTTGTGGATACACATAATAATTTCTTGCTTTATAGATATCATATAGGCAAAATAGACGGGTCGAACACCTATCCCTTGCATGCGTGGGTATCGTCTTATCATGGTTCCCTAATACCCGTTCAGCAGAACGAAGATGGGTGACAAGAACAACCATACCAAAGTAGTTCGGACAGCAGATGACCTCCGCGGCACCGCCCTCGACAGACGCGAGTACCTCCGTCTGCTCGGCGGCGGGAGCGCACTTGTCCTCTCCTCCTCACTGGCAGGATGTACTGGCAACGGAGGAGACGGAGGAGACGGAAGCGACGGCGCCGGTGGCAGTGGCTCGGGCAACGACAGCAGTGGGTCCGGCGGCAGTGGCTCCGTTCCAGAAGAGTTGGTTCTCGCGCGGGCGGGCGACTCCGAAGCGCTCGACCCCCACGTCACCACGGCATCGTACTCCGAACAGGTGATGAGTCTCATCTACGACCCGCTCGTGACGATGGACTTCGACGGGAACTTTTCGGCAGGGTTGGGCACAGAGTGGGAGGTGAACGACGCCGGAACCGAGTGGACCATCGAACTCAACGACGGAATCAACTTCCACAACGGCGACTCGTTTACTGCCGACGACGTCGTGTTCACGTACGAACGGCTACTCAACAAGCCCGCACTCCTAAAGTGGGCAGTCGGTCCGATGTCGGGCGTAGAAGCGACAGGCGAGAACGCGGTGACGTTCACCTTCGAGGAGAAGTACGCGCCGTGGAACACCTACAGCAGCTACGGCGGCTACTTCGGCATTCTCCCCCGTGGCCCCGTCGAAGCCGACGAGGACGCCTTCGCCGCGAACCCCGTCGGAACCGGCCCGTACAAGTTGGAAGAGTGGGTCCGCGGCGACCACGTGACGCTCACGCGAAACGACGAGTGGAGCACGCCACACTCGCCGGAGATAGAGTCGGAGAACCCACCGCTGCCGAAGAAGATTACCTTCCGAGTCATCCCGGAAGAACTCCCGCGTGTGCAGGCGTTGCTATCGGGAGACGTAGATATCCTTCTGGCTCGTGACTTCCCACAGCGGGAACTCTCGACGATTCAGGACGACTCCGGAACGACCGCCGACGTGTTCACCTCGAACAACGCAGGCTACGTCGCGTTCAACATGCAGCAAGCGCCGACCGACGACGTCACCGTCCGGAAAGCGCTCGCACACGCCGTCGACAAAGAGCGTATCATCGAAGACATCTACCAAGGCCTCGGTGCCGAAAACTGGGTGCCGTTCTCGGAGAACCTACTCGGATGGGCGGGTGAAGACGTCAGAGACGAAATCGGGTACGCGTTCGACACGGAGAAGGCTGGACAACTGCTCGACGAGGCAGGGTGGACGATGGACGGCGAGTTCCGCTCGAAAGACGGCGAACGGCTCACTATCGATATCGTCTCGACGAACACGCCGCCGCCGCGTGTCCAGACCGCAGAGGAGATGGTGTCGATGTTCGCCGACGTCGGTGTCGAAGCGAAACTCACCACCTACGAGTACAACACGGCTTACGACGAGTTCGGCAAAGGCGAGTCGAACGTCATGTACGGCACCGTCTCGTGGTTCGACACCGACATCGTCAACTTCCTGTGGGGGTCGGAGAACGCGGGTGCCTCGAACCTCTCGTTCCTCCAAGACCCGGAGGTTGACCAGATGATTTCCGACGGTGCAACCGCTATCGACCCGGCAGAACGCGAGGAGGCGTACTACGAACTCCAGATGAAGGTGATGGAGATGTGCCCGTGCCAGCCGATTATGACGTACGAACAGGCGACGGGTCTGCGCACTGCCGTCCAGAACTACAAGCAACACCCCTCGTTGCTCACGCCGGTGTACCACGACGTGACACTCGACGAGTAGCGTCGAGTCAGAGGGTTTCATTTCGACACACATGAACGATATCTTACAATACATCATCAAACGGCTTCTCTGGGCGGTTCCAGTACTGCTGGGTGCGTCGTTCGTCGCGTTCATCATGGTGCATCTGGCTCCGGGCGACCCGGCACGACTCATGCTCGGCGAACGAGCCAGCGCTGCCCAAGTCGCACAGCTCAGGATGGAACTCGGGCTGAACAAACCGCTGTACGTTCAGTACGCCGGCTTCCTCGGCGACGCCATACAAGGCGACCTCGGGCGCTCGATTCGGAGCCAACAGCCCGTCACCGACCTCATCGTCGGTCGACTTCCGTACACGATTCAACTCGCCGTAGCGAGTCTCGTCGTCTCGCTCGCAATCGCACTACCGACGGGTATCCTCGGTGCGCTCAGAAAGGGCCGCCTGACCGACCACGTGAGCCGTGTCGTCGCGCTGCTCGGCATCAGCATGCCGAACTTTTGGCTCGGCCTCATCCTCATCGTCGTCGTCGCCGTCGAACTGAGTTCACGATTCGGTATCGACGTGTTCCCCCTGTTCGGGATGACGCTCGTCACCGAAGACCCCGTAGAAGGAATCTTCTCGGTGATGCTTCCGGCGTTCGCGTTGGGGACCGCACTCGCCGCGCTCGTGATGCGGATGATACGCGGCGGCGTCCTCGACGAGATAAACCAGTCGTACGTCCGGACCGCACGCGCCTACGGCATCAGTGAGGACGAAATTACGTACGTCTACGTGTTGAAAAACGCCATCTTGCCGACCATCACGGTCGTCGGCCTCCAACTGGGCTACCTCATCGGCGGCAGCGTCATCATCGAGACCGTCTTTGGGATTCCCGGTATCGGACAGTTGGCAATCAACTCGATATTCGCACAGGACTTCCCGGTCATCCAAGGAATCGTGCTCTTGGTCGCCGCAGCGTTCGTCGCGTCGAATCTCTTCGTCGACGTGCTGTACGGGATGCTCGACCCACGGATACGCTACGGCGGTGAGAACGCGTGAGCAACGCTCGTTCCGAGTACGTCGGGACCAGAGCGCGAGTCATCAGTCGAATCCGCGGAGATACACTCGCAATGGTCGGCGGCGTCATCGTCGTCGGCGTGTTCGCCGTCGCGCTGTTCAGCGCCATCGACGACTTCCTGCTCAATCGGCAACTCATCACGATGCTCGTCGCCGACCCGTACGAGACAGACCGGTTCGCGCGCTTGCTCGCGCCCAGTCTCGAACATCCGTTCGGCACCGACGAGCAGGGCCGAGACATCTTCGCGCGGACGCTCTACGGGACCCGTACGAGTGTCGTCGTCGGCCTCGCGGCAGTCGGGTTCGCAAGTGCCGTCGGTATCGTCATCGGCAGCGTCACCGCGTACTACGGCGACCCTATCGACATGATTGGGATGCGCGCGATGGACGTGCTGCTCTCGTTCCCGTCGATTCTGCTCGCCATCGCGCTGATGGCGATTTTGGGTCGCGGACTGGAGAACGTCATCTTCGCCATCGCCATCGTCTACGTGCCGACGTTCGCCCGCATCACGCGGAGCGAAGTACTCTCGGAAAAATCCGAACAGTACGTCGGTGCCGCGCGGGCGATGGGCTATCCCGACACCAACATCGTCTCACGGGAGATTCTGCCGAACTCGCTGACGCCGATTATCGTCCAGTTCACGTTCAGCATGGCGACGGCCATCATCGCCGAAGCGGCGCTGTCGTTTCTGGGACTCGGCGTCTCGCCGATTCACCCCACGTGGGGCATCATGCTCTCGGGGGCGCGTCAGTACATCACGTCGGCGTGGTGGTACTCGATATTCCCCGGCCTCGCCATCATGGTGACCGTTCTCGGCTTCAACCTGCTGGGAGACAGCCTCAGAGATGCATTAGACCCACAGCAACAGCGCGACGCCGAGGGGAGGATGTGAGATGTCGGTTCTGAACGTGGAGAATCTCCACACCTACTTCGAGACCGACCGCGGTCAGGTCCGCGCCGTCGACGGCGTCGACCTCGAAATCGGCGACGGGGAAATCGTCGGCCTCGTCGGCGAGAGCGGGTCCGGAAAGAGCGTCACCGCACTGTCAGTGCTCGGCCTCGTCGACGCACCCGGTCGAGTCGTCGAAGGCAGTATCGAGTACGACGGCCGCGACTTGCAGTCGCTCTCGGACGCCGAACTCGGTGCGCTACGGGGTAGCGACATCTCGATGGTGTTCCAAGACCCGATGACGGCGTTCAACCCGACCCAGACGGTCGGCAGACAGCTACACGACGTGCTACGGACACACGAGTCCGGGCCGGTCCATCCGCTCGTCCGTCTGTTCGGGTTCGACCACTCGAAAGAGTACAAGAAGCGAGTCATCGACGCGTTAGAACGCGTCGGCATCCCGAGTCCGGAGGAACGATACGACGACTACCCCCACGAGTTCTCCGGCGGGATGCTCCAGCGGGCGATGATAGCGATGTCCGTGCTCTGTGAGCCGTCGCTGGTTCTCGCGGACGAACCGACGACGGCGCTTGACGTCACGATAGAGCGGCAGATTCTGTCGCTGTTTCGCAACCTCGTCGACGACCTTGGAACCTCGGTACTCTGGATTACCCACGATATCTCGGTCGTCGCGGCACTCTGTGACCGCGTTGTCGTCATGTACGCGGGGAAGGTCATGGAGGAGGGGCCGGTCGAGTCGGTGCTCTCAGACCCCCAACACCCGTACACGAAGGGGTTGCTGCAGTCGGTCCCGCGATACGACGAACCGGACCGCGAACTGTACGTGATGGAAGGAAGCGTTCCGAACCCCATCGACGTGCCCTCGCAGTGTCGGTTCGCCGACCGCTGCCCGGAAGCGCACGAACGGTGTTTCGAGGCACACCCGAGGCTGTATCCGACTGAGGATGGCCGAGCGGCGTGTTATCTCGCCGAGGAGTCACTCGCAATGGAGGAGAAGCTATGACCGCTCTCGTCGAGACACAGGACCTCACTAAACACTTCGACGCCGGGTCGGGACTGCTCTCTCGGTTCATCGACCGCGAAGTCGTCCACGCCGTCGACGGCGTCGACCTCTCGATAGAACGGGGGCAGACGCTCGGACTGGTCGGAGAGAGTGGCTGTGGAAAGAGCACGCTTGGTCGAACACTGCTTCGTTTGCACGACCCGACGAGCGGGCGGATTCTCTTTGACGGCGAAGACATCACGGAGTACAACCAGCGCAAGCTACGGAAACTCCGCCGGCGGATGCAAATCGTCTTCCAAGACCCGCGGTCGAGTCTGAACCCTCGCCAGACCGTCGAGGAGTTGCTCCGAAAACCGGTCGAGTTCCACGATATCGCCCACGGCGACGATGCACGCGATATCGTCTACCGGACGCTCGAAGACGTCGGCTTGCAACCGGAACACGCCGGTCGATATCCACACGAGTTCTCCGGTGGGCAACAGCAGCGCATCGGACTCGCCAGAGCGCTGGTGGTGAACCCGGAGTTCGTCGTTCTCGACGAACCGACGAGCGCATTGGACGTGAGCGTTCAAGCGAAGATACTCCGCCTCGTCAGGCAGTTGAAGGCGAAGTACAACCTCACGCTCATCTTCATCAGCCACGACCTCAACGTGATTCGACACGTTTGCGACGAGGTGGCGGTGATGTACCTCGGCCAAATCGTCGAGACGGCTCCTGCTGCAGCACTGTACGACGACCCGAAACACCCGTACACGGAGGCGCTCTTGGAGTCGATTTCGCTGCCTGAACCGGGTGCACAACGCGAACTCGCCCCGACCATCGAAGGGGACATCCCGAGTCCGATTCACCCACCCGAGGGCTGTCGGTTCCACACTCGATGCCCGAAAGCGTTCGACGAGTGTACCGCGACGAACCCGGCGTTGACACTGCGGCGGGAAGACGGCGAAAACGGGAGTCGAACCGTTGCGTGTCACCTCTACGAACAGGCCGAAAGTTCGGTCCGTCCGTGAACCGCCTTCGTGTGTTGTCGGGGACGGCGACTACGAGGTGTAGTTTGTCGCAATGAAGGTTCGAGTTTCTTGAGAGGGTTAACAAGGGAGAGCCGGTGGAAGGAACTGCTGGCTCTGTTGAAGCCCTCGGAACGTGCTGCGGATAGCGTACTGAACACAGAGTGCAGAAAAACAGGTGCCAAAGAGATTTGATAGTCGTCGGTAGAGTCGTCCAAAGAGATATGACGGGTCGAACGTCGAATCTATTACATGGTCCCCAATCGATTGGCGCGTCGCGAACTCCTCGGCCTTTCGACCACAGTAATCGGCGGTCTCGCGGGATGTTCGACACGAACGTCCGACTCTAATCGGAGGAGTTCTCCCTCACCTACAGCCAGCGAACCCGAATACTCGCGTAGTGTGAATACGCCAGAGTCAGTCAAAGTGCGAAACTCCGCAGGGAAGCCTGCTGTTCACTCATCGGCTCGCTCTCCCGGAAAGGATGCATTCGAATCTTCGGCGAACTGGGAGTACGAAGACTGGATTGTGACCACACCCGGCGAACGGGGTGCACTCGAATTCTCGCGGGCAACCGCTGATGTCGAGGCGGCGAGAGAGTTCATAAGCGAAACGGACCTGTCCGAAAGCACGCTGCTCGTCCACCAATACAACATCGGTGAGTGTGGAACACGACGACTCGAACGGCTCGAATGGGGGTCAGATTTCAGTTGCGGAGACGTCGAATGTGTCGGCATCTATCTAAACTACGAGCCAACCGAACGAGACGACGACTGCCAAGGTACCAATCCCGATGAGAGTAACAGCCCACCATACAGCGAGAGGTCTTACGCCAGTGAAACCACGTTCGCTCGAATTCCTGCTCAACTACAGACGTATGGGCGCTTTAGCGTTCAAATCTAACACCGCGTCGTTGCTGCATCGGTAGTGTATTCAGTACTCACGTGACCCAGTAGCTCTCAGATTCGGAGCCACGTCAAAAACCAAAAGTGTGGTCCTAAGAAGGTCAGAAATTAGAGTTATTCGACATTATTTCGTATATGATTGTTTATACATGACTAGAGTTATGCGATGTTCGACTGAATGGTCAGTCGGTTACCGGTGCGCACATCTCCGTCTGGGGATGGAGGAACGAGGTACCTGCCCGGCTATCTCCGACCAACGCACACCGGTAACCAGTGACTCTGTCAGCAGGGACACCTCGTCCCTGTTCTGGTCGTGGGGTAGTGTTCATATAGCTTTTCGCCGAAAGTAACGTAGACCTGACTGTATGGTTTCGATGAATCTGACTAGGGTCGTACTCCGGAACATGAGAGCGCGCGCTCAGAGACGGCACTACAGAGCCAGCGGTGCAACGTGACATCGCACTCGTGACGATGGCTCTCACAGGGACGCTCTAACCTAATAGCGGAACTCTCAATTCGCAAGCAAGCGCCGGGGTTTTGCGAAATCAGGTAGGAGACGACCCTAAGCCCCTGTTCGCGGCACTCGCGTAGGCATCGAAACGGAACGAAGCGACGGCGTTACGCTCGAAGCGCTCGGCCGGGCGTTGCACCTGTCGTCTCCCCGTCGCGGACGACGAACTCCCCGTCGACGAGGACGTGCTGAATCCCCGTCGGGTAGCGGGTCGGGTCGTCGAACGTCGCCGGCGAGGAGACAGTTCGCGGGTCGAACACCACGAGGTCAGCGTCCAGTCCCGGCCGGAGCAGCCCTTTCGAGTCGAGTCCGAAGATACGCGCCGGCAACGAAGTCGATTTTTGGACCGCTTCGGGAAGCGACAGCAGGTTCCGTCGACGGGTGTACTCACCGAGCACGCGTGGGAACGTGCCGTACACACGCGGGTGCGGTCGACCGCCGAACAGTCCGTCGCTTCCGATACAAACCCAAGGCGTCTCCAGAATCGTCTCGACGTCAGCTTCTGCGAGGGTGTGAACTCGGATGCTCACACCGAGTTCTTCTTCGACGAGGAGGTCACAGACCGCTTCTATCGTGCCGACGCCACGCCGGTCCGCAACGTCTCTGATACTTCGGCCCTCGGCGTCGGCGTTCGATTCGCTCGAAACGCTCGTCACGAACACATTTTCCCATCCGGCGAGTCCACCGAAGTTCTCCCATCCGGCGATACGCCACTCCTCGACGTCGCGTCGAATCCGCGTTCGCACCGTTTCGTCCGTGAGTTGGTCGAGCATCTCGTCGGGGCCGTCTGCGTGTAGCCACGGCGGGAGTAGCGCCGAGAGCATCGTACTCCCGGCCGTGTACGGGTACGCTTCGGCGGTGAAGTCGACACCGCGCTCGCGGGCCGCATCGACGAGGTGAATCGCCCGCTCAGCCGTCCCGTACTGTGCTTCGCCGGCCGTTTTGAAGTGTGAGAGATGAAGCGGCACGCCCGTTTCGGCCCCAATATCGACGAACTCGTCTAAGGCTTCCCAAATCCATCGGCCCTCACTTCGGATGTGAGCGACGAACGGTCGACCGGTCGGAGAAACCGCTTCGGCGAGCGCTCGAACTTCCGCCGTCGACGCGTACGTACACGGCGTGTAAATCAATCCAGTAGATAATCCGATTGCACCCTCTTCGAGCGCTGTTTCGACCCGGGAACACATCTCGTCGAGTTCGCCGCTCGTCGGGTCGCGGTCCGACATCCCCAGCACGTCGAATCGAACGGTTCCGTGACCGACGAGCGTCGCAACGTGTGGAGCGACGCCGTGGTCGACGACGGTATCGAGATACTCGTCGACACCCTCCCAGTCCCACGACTCCTCGAATCCACCGGCGAGCGCCGACAACTGACGCCGCCAAACCGCCGGGTCGCCGTCGTACAACGGAGCCATCGAGAACCCGTCTTGGCCGAGAATCTCGGTCGTGATGCCCTGTCGGACCTTTGGCGCGAGCGTCGGGTCGGAGAACAGTTGCAAATCCGAGTGTGAGTGTGTGTCGATAAAGCCGGGAGAGACAACCGCATTCTCAGCGTCGAGCACCTCGTCGGCCTCCGTCTCGGGTTCGGGTCGTCTGTGAAGTCGCTCGATTCGGCCGTCGGCAACGGAGATGGCCCCACGGAACCACGGTGCCCCGCTGCCGTCCAGTATTCGGGCGTTCGTCAGCAGTAAGTCCGTCATATGACGGCCACGCCCGTACCCCACATATACGAGTACCCTATGTAGGGAGGGTTTGTTCTCGTTTCGAGGTGAATCCGGCCGCTATCCGACATCCTCGGAGACTACCCTTGCATTCTAGGGGATACTGTTATACTCCATACTTGGTATGAGACACCAATGAGCACGGTCGGGCCAAACGAACTCAGTGGGAGCGATTCGGGATACAAGCAGGTACGACTCAAGATACGCCATCCCGGCTGTTGGACCCTCGATACGACGAGTGAGTGCGCCGGCACGCGAGTCATCGAGAAGTCGCTGTACCCTTCTGAGGACGACATCACGGCGGACCTCATCCTCATCGCAGAGGGAGACGTCTCGCTCTCGGAGTTCGTCGAGACGATAGATAGCCACGATGTCGTCGACTCGGTGACGATTCTGAAACAGACTGAGACCCGCGCACGGGTCCTCGTCGTCTACGAGCGGACGAGCAGTATCGTCCCTAGCATGGCGAACACGGGGTTCGTGCCAATCGTCCCAGTCCAGGTGTACGGCGGATACGAGTACTGGACGATGATGGCACGAACCGACCGACTCGGGACCATCATCGAGACGCTCCAGCAAAACTTCGATGTCACCATCGAAGCCATTCACGGGTTCACCGAGGACTCGCCGGTCGAGTTCGACAACATCTGTGACCAGATTAGCAGCGAACTCTCGCCGAGACAGCGTGAGTGTCTCCTCGCTGCCGCAGCAAACGGCTACTACGAGTGGCCTCGCCAAACGAGCGCCAAGGAGATTGCGGGCGAACTCGACATCAGCGGCCCGACGTTCCTCGAACACCTCCGTATCGGCGAGCACAAAATCATGCAACACGTCCTCCAGCAGTTAGAACGAACGCCGGAGCTGTAAATACAAAATCTCAAAAAACTGTATGGTCAAATGGATAATTTTGATATACAGAATTATCATCTATCTCGATTAATGACTCATACATGACGAAACTAAGGTTAGATACAGTTCGAGAACAAATCCGTTTAGGGGCGCTCACCTATGCGCTGATACTATTTGGGTACATACTAACCGGACCCCCAACAGCTATCGCGATTATAGCCTCCATTATCGCAGTTGTCTCACTTGCACTGACACCACAACAGGTTGATGAAGAAGCTATACGCCAATTCATCGTACCAGCAACGATCCTCACTGGCCTGATATCGGTGAGTATACTTCTTTACTCGGGATACGATATCAGCGAAAATACGGGGACATTGCTGATTGTAGTTTCTCTTTTTCCATTCATGTTCGGATGGGAATCCGGAGGGTGGATAGGATGTGCTTTGCTTGCAGCAAGTGGCATAGTTAACGCCGCCTATTTCACCTCCAACAGGATTTTATCGCTATTCTTTGTGGTGTTTGCAGTTCTTACAGCATATTTCTCATATGCACTGTATCATCACGATTTCGACGACATGTGAAAATGTTTGAATATCTATATTTCCCGAATGTGTAAATAGTAGTAGTTCCGGTACGACCGCTTACCGAGCGCGTTCCCAGAACTTCAGCACGTTTTCGCCGAGGAGTTTCCGTTGTTCTTCCGGGGAGAAGCCGCGTTCCTCCAACCCTTCCGGGATGACCTGCCAGTCCTCGTACGAGGACATCGGCCCGTACCCGACACCGACTTCGACGCCGTGTTCCGCGCGAAAGCCCATTCCCGAGAACGACTCTTCGAGGCCGCTACGCAGCGGTTCGGGGATTTCGGGTGTCCACGAACCCCAGTCGGTGCCGATGCCGACCCTGTCGATGCCGATTCTGTCGACGGCGTACTCGATGTTGTCGAAGAACAGGTCGAACTCCGCGTCGGGGTTACCCGGGTCGAGGAAAAACGGGACGGCGACGACGCCGTAGTAGCCGTCGACGTCGGCGAGTGCGTCGAGTTCTTCGTCGCTCTTGCCTCGGTCGTGGGCGGCCAACGACTGGCTGAACGCGTGTGTGACCGCGACCGGTTTCTCGGCTATCGCAATCGCGTCGAGCGTCGTCTGGGTGCCGCAGTGAGAGAGGTCGACGACCATCCCGCGTTCCTGCAGTCGCTCGACCACGTCGACGCCGTGGTACGAGAGGCCGGAGTCCGTTCGTTCGGTACAGCCCGTTCCGACGAGGTTTCGGCTGTTGTACGTTAGCTGGACGATTTGGACGCCTGCGTTGTGAAGGACGTCGACCTCCGAGACGTCGCCAGCGGTCGCCGCACCGCCGTTTTGGACGTTGAGAACGATTCCGACGTGTCCGTCGTCGACGACAGCGCGTGCTGCCTCGGGACTGGTCACTTTCTGCATCCAGTCGAGGGCGTCGATACGGGCTTGCCATCGCGCGAGGTCGCGTCGTACACCTTCCGCGTAGGTCAGTGCAGGGTTGAGACTGCCCATCGTCGGACTCACGAGGTTCACTCCCGCGGTGGCGTACGCCTCCCGCATCTCTTGGGCGAACGCGTCGTCGTCGCGGAGTTGGTCGACCTGTGCGTCTTCCATCGCGTCGAGTGCGGCCCCCGCGGATGCGCCACCCGAGAGCGCCTCGTCCATCGCGTCGTCGATGCGGTCAGAGCGCAAAAGCGGCGTTCCCCGTGGATAGTAGTCGAACACTGGGTAATCCATGAACGTAGCTGAGAGAGGTGGTAGCAAAAGACGACCCCCTCACATGATAGGACGCAGGCTTAACCCCCGAACTCGCGCTTACGAAAACATGCCAACACTCGACGCTTCGACACGCAGCGCAATCGAGTCGTTCGTAATCGATTGGATGGACGACAACGGTATTCCCGGTGCGAGTCTCGCACTCGTCGACGGCGACGAACTCGTCTACGCCGACGGCTTCGGCGCGCGTGACGTCTCTGAAAACATCCCATCGACGAGCGACACGCTCTACGGAATCGGCTCTATCACGAAGTCCTTTACCGCATTAGCCATCCAGCAACTCGTCGAAGACGGCGAACTGGAGCTCACAGACCCCGTCACCGAATACGTCGACCGCTATGCCGACGCGCCGGGGAACCCGGTTCTCATCCACCAGTTGCTGACCCACACGTCCGGACTACCGAGCGACGGGAGTGCAGCGGTCCTCATCGCACGACTGATGGGTGCCGGTGAAGTCGCCTCGCCTATCACGAGCGACAACGACTTTTCGAGACATCTGAACGGCGCACTCAACGACCGCCTCGTCGACGACGAGGAACACTTCTTCTATTACAACTCCGGATACACCGTGCTCGGCGAAATCGTCGAGAGCATCACCGGCAAATCCTACGAGGAGTACGTCCACGAGCAGATTCTCGAACCACTGGGAATGACTCGCTCGACGTTCGACGCCGACGGGTTCGAGAGCCAGTCCGACCGAATGACACCGTACTTCCGCGGCGGCGACGGCTTGCAGAGTGGCCGATTTCCGTTCGACGAGACCATCTACGCACCCGGCGGACTGCTCAGTTCGGTCACCGAGATGTCGAACTACCTCCGGATGAACATGAACGGCGGCGAGTTCAAGGGCAACCATCTCCTCTCGTCGGAACGCCTCGCGGAACTCCACGAACCGGCGTCGACGAGACTGGAGTATCTGGACGGACCGACACAGCAGTACGGCTGCGGCTGGATGATTTCCGACCTCGTCGGCGACCGATTGGTCGGCCACGGTGGGTCCATCGGCGTCTGTACGGCGTACATGGGCTTTCTCAAAGAGGCGAACGTCGGGGTCGTACTGCTCTGTTCGACGTCTCCGGAGACGCACCCGATGAACGTCGGGCCCGCAGTGTTGGGACTCACGCAGGGTGAGGACCCGAAAGACGCAGTCCCGCAGTTCGGACTCGACGCCAAACTAGATGCAGTAACCGGCGAGTACGCGTCGTACCGAGAGATTACGACCGCCACTGTCGAACGCGTCTCGGGCGGATTGACCGTCTCGTACGGCAGCGGCCGGGCGACCCAGAAGTTGCTCGCGCTACCGGAGAACACCGACCCCGACGACTTCGACTTTTACACTGTCACACCCGACGGCAGTCGAACGCCGATTCGGTTCGAAGAGACGGACGATGGGATGGAACTGTTTGTCGACCGTTGGCGGCTCTACCGCGAGTGAACGAGCAGGGTATCAAACACGGAAGCACCGCAGACCGCGTCACCCAAGACGCAACTCACGCGAGCGTCGTGTCGAGCGCTCTCTCGACGTTTTCGAACAGAGCGTCGGAGCGAAGTATCTCGGTCATCACTTCCATATCCCGATGAATCGGCCTGTCGTCGTCGAGATGTTCGAGATGCGCTCGAACCGTCCCGTAGGCGGCTTGTGTTCCGATTCCAGGCGTTTGTCCCTCGATAAAGTCGAGCGCTTGTGCACCACAGGCCAGTTCGATGCCGACGACACACAGCGTCGATTCGACAACCTCACGGGCGATGTACGCGCTCTGTGCGCTCATGCTGACGTGGTCCTCCTGATTGCCGCTGACTGGGATACTGTCCGTAGACGGCCGCCCATGTGACCGGTTCGTACTCACGAGGTCGGCAGCCGTGTACTGCGCAATCATGTATCCCGACCGAAGTCCGCTTCCCTCGGTCAGAAACGGCGGGAGATACTCTTCCTGAATGTTGGGATTGAGCATCCGGTCGATGCGACGCTCCGAAATCGACGCGAGTTCCGAGAGCCCGCTCGTCGCGTAGTCGAGTCTGAGCGCCAACGGTTGGCCGTGGAAGTTGCCGCCGGAGAGAACGGCGGCCGTCTCGGTGCCGCTGGCTCGTTCGTCGGCTTCCTCGGCGGCGAACACGAGCGGGTTGTCCGTCGCGCTGTTGAGTTCCGTCTCGACGGCCTCTCGGAGGTGTCGGATGGAGTCGCGGACAGCCCCGTGGACCTGTGGGAGACACCGAATCGAGTACGCGTCCTGTACTCGGTCGCAGTTTCTGTGTGATTCGACGATTTCGGAGTTCCGCGTGAGTCGTCGGACGTTCTCCGCACTCTCTGACTGCCCCGGGTGCGGCCGAACACGCTGGATACTGGCGTGCGAACTCGCTGTCGTCCCCATCGTTGCCTCGGTGGTCATCGCGCCGGCGATGTCAGCCGCGCGTATCGCCCGTTCGGCGTCACAGACGACAAGCGAGGCCAGTCCGACGGTCAGTTGCGTTCCGTTGATTAGCCCCAGCCCCTCCTTCGCGCGGAGCGTCACCGGTTCGAGGTTCTTGCGTCTCAGTGCCTCGTCGCCCGAGAGTCGTTCCCCATCAACGGTTGCTTCACCCTCGCCTGTGAGAACCAGCGCGAGATGTGCTAGTGGCGCGAGGTCACCGCTCGCTCCGAGACTTCCCTTCGCTTTTACCACAGGATGAACACCCTCGTTCAGCATCCCCGCGAGAACGTCGACGATTCGCTCGCGGACGCCGCTGTACCCTTTCACCAACGCGTTGAGTCGCGTGACGAGCATCGCGCGGACCTCCTCGTCATCGAGTTCCCGACCGGTTCCGGCGGCGTGGCTCCGGACGAGGTTCTGTTGGAGCGTCTCGATATCGTCTCTGGCGATACGCTCCTGAACGAGTTCGCCGAATCCCGTGTTGACGCCGTATACAGCCTGTCCGGATTCGACGATGTCGACGATGCGTTCGCGTGACTCGCGGACGCGTTCGCGGGCGCTTTCGGGGACGTGGACTGGCGCGCCCCTCCGTGCGACGTGTTCGATGTCCTCCGGCGTGAGGGATTCGCCGTCAACGACGACGCTGTCGGCAGCGGCATCGGCATCGGCGTCAGCGTCGTCAGTCACGGTGGACCACCTCCCCGCATTTGATTACCGTCTCGACGTTTGTGACGCCGAAGTTGTACGGGAGATGTTCGTAGTCGGGGACGTCTACGACGACCAAGTCACCGGGTGCACCTTCCTGAAGGGTTCCGGTCCCGTCGGTCCGGTCGAGTGCCGCGGCCGCCGTCTTCGTCGCGGCGCGGATGGCCGAAGCGGGTGACATCCGCATCCCGTTGCAGGCGAGTTCGATTGCGAACTCCATACTCTGTGAGAAGCAGTTCGGGTTAAAGTCGGTCGCAATTGCGACCGGGATATCTGCGTTCTCGAACGCGCTCGCATCGGCGTACTCCGTCGCAAGCGCGAACGCAGTTCCCGGCAGCAAAACGGGCGTCACATCCGAGTCCCGTAGTGACTCGATATCCTCCGCTGTCGACTGCAGGAGATGGTCGGCACTCATAGCACCGAGTTCGACCGCTAACCCCGCGCCGCCGAGTCGTTCGAACTCGTCGGCGTGAATCTTCGGCTTCAAGCCGTGTTCCTGCCCTGCTTCGAGAACACGCCGGGACTGCTCGACCGAGAAGACGCCCGCCTCACAGAATACGTCGCAGAACTCGGCGAGGCCGCGTTCGGCAACGGCGGGCAGTTGTTCCTCGACGACGTGGTCGACGTAGCTGTCGGCGTCGGTGTCTTTCGGCACTGCGTGTGCGCCCATGAACGTCGAGACGACGTCTATCGGGTGGTGGTCGTCCGCCTCGGCGATGGCTTCGAGCATCTTCACCTCGGTTTCGACGTCGAGTCCGTAGCCGGATTTTACCTCGACCGTCGTCGTTCCGTGGGCAAGCATGACGTCGAGTTGTTCGAGGAGGTTCTCGACGAGTTGCTCCCGAGTCGCCTCGCGCACCGCTCGAACAGTTCGCAAGATACCGCCACCCTCTGCGAGAATCTCTTGGTACGTTGCACCTCGCAGTTTCGCGGTGAACTCGTCGGCGCGGTCACCCGCGAACAGCGCGTGGGTGTGGGGGTCGACGAAGCCCGGCAGCACGGTCTTTCCGGCGGCGTCGATAGCCGCTGTCGCGTTCGCCGGAGGATAGTCACGGACGACCTCGTCTGTCGACCCGACCGCGACGACGACGCCGTCGTCGACAGCGACTGCGCCGTCTCGTACCGTCTCCAACTCGCTCTCGTCGGTCGGTGTGGCGACCTGCGATGCGTTGTAGACGACGAAGTCAGTCACGCAGACCACCCCGCGAGGAAGTGTGCAACTGTCCGAGCGGCGGCGTCGACGGTCCGTCCCTCGGCATCCAGCGGCGGGGCACATTCGACGACCTCGAAGCCCGCGAGTCGCTCATCGGCAGCGACGAGGCGAACGAGTCGGAACAGTTCTCGTGGAAGGAGGCCACCGGGTGTCGGAGCGCTACACCCGCAGTACGTCGCGTCGAGGACGTCGATGTCGACGCTGCAGTAGAGGTGGTCAACGGAATCGAGTGACGAAAGCGCCCGGTCGACGGGCGCGACGAGGTCGTCTGCGACCTCTTCGGCCGTCACCACCGTCCCATTGTTCTCACGGACGTAATCGTGGTACACCGTACTTGTCTCGAAATGTCGAGCACCGACACAGGCGTAGGCGCCGAGTCCCATCTCGTACAACTGCCGGTAGGGTGTTCCGCTCGTCGGGTCGTCTCGGACTTCCCGGACGTCGAGATGTGCATCGACGTTGAGAACGCCGACGCTCCCATGTTCGAGCAACGGTGCGACGTTCGGGACGGTGAGTGAGTTGTCGCCGCCGAGGAACACGGGAAGTGCGTCGAGTGCGTGGATGGATTCGGTGGTTTCTCTAATCAGGTCTTGGGCTTCCGCGACCGATTGTGCCTCTTCGGAAATGTCTACGTCGCCGAGGTCGGCAATGCTACGACCACTTCCGACGGGTCCCGCGTCGTAGTGGTGGGTCTTCACCGCCGCCAGCGCGTCTCTGATAGCCGCCGGTCCTTCCGCGGCACCGGGCCGCGAGATGACAGCACCGTCGTACGGTTCGCCCACGAGGGCCACGTCGTACCCGTCCGCGCTTTCGAGGTCCGCGCACTCGACGATATCGCCGAACTGTTGGTCGGCGGGGTCCGACGACGTCCCTTCCCACGCGACCGGCGCAGTGAGACTGCTCATTCGGTCTCCCGCATCGGGATGTGGACTCCTGATGCAGTTGCTTCCGCTACCGCCTCTTCGTATCCGGCGTCAACGTGTCGAACGATGCCCATCCCGGGGTCGGTCGTGAACACGCGCTCTGCCTTTTCGGCGGCGAGGTCGGAGCCGTCGAGAACGACGTGGTTGTTGGTGTGAAGCGAGTTCCCGATGCCGACGCCGCCCCCGTCGTGGACGCTCACGATGTCGGCTCCCGCCGCGCAGTTGAGCAAGGCGTTGAGAATCGGCCAGTCCGCAACCGCATCTGAACCGTCGCGCATCGCTTCTGTCTCGCGGTTCGGACTGGCGACGCTGCCGGCGTCCAAGTGGTCGCGCGTGACGACGACCGGCGCTGCAATCTCACCATCGGCGACGAGTTCGTTGATTCGGAGCGCAAACCGTGCTCGTTCGGTGAGGCCGTCCTCGCCGGTCTCGTAGCCGAGCCAACAGACACGACTCGGCAGTCCCTGAAATGCCACTTGTTCCTGTGCAAGGTCTATCCAGCGGTGCAGCATCTCCTTTTTTGGAAAGAGTTCCTTCACCGCTCGGTCGGTCCGGTGGATGTCCGCCTCCTCTCCCGAGAGTGCGACCCACCGGAACGGCCCCTTCCCGCGGCAGAACAACGGTCGGATGTACGCCGGAACGAATCCCGGGAAGTCGAACGCGTTCGCCATTCCCCGGTGGGTCTGAACCTGTCCGCGGATGTTGTTGCCGTACTCGAACGCTATCGCCCCCTCATCTTGCATCGCGAGGATGCCTTCGACGTGTCGTTGCATCGTATCGAGACTCGCCTCGACGTATCGCTCGGGGTCCTCGTCGCGGAGTGCGTCGGCCTCTTCGACCGTGTATCCCGACGGGTAGTAGCCCTCCAGTTCGTCGTGGGCGCTCGTCTGGTCGGTGACGAGGTCCGGGACGAACTCGCGTTTGAGCAGGCCGTCGAACATGTCCGCCGCGTTCATGTGGAGGCCGATAGAGAGCGGTTCGCCCTCTTCGGCGGCGCTCTCGGCTAGTTCGATAGCCTCGTCTATGTCGTCGGTCTTCTCCATGCAGTAGTCGGTTTCGAGCCGTCGGTCGATGCGGTTCTCGTCGACTTCGGCTGCGATACAGACCCCGTGGTTCATCGTCACTGCCAACGGTTGCGCGCCGCCCATTCCGCCCAGACCTGCAGTGACCGTAATAGTCCCCCGAAGTCCCTCGTGGTCGGGGAAATGCTGTCGGGCCGCCTCGGCCAACGTCTCGAAGGTTCCTTGGATGATTCCCTGCGTCCCAATATACGCCCACGACCCGGCGGTCATCTGCCCGTACATGATGAGTCCCTTCGACTCCAGTTCGTGGAAGTGCTCCCAGTTGTCCCACGCGCCGACGAGGTTCGAGTTCGCAATCAGTACCCGTGGTGCTCGTTCGTGGGTCGTGAATCGACCGACTGGTTTCCCTGACTGGACGAGCAACGTGTCGTCGTTGGCGAGCGTCCGAAGTTCCGCGAGGATGCTGTCGTAGGCGTCCCAACTACGGGCCGCCCGTCCGGTCCCGCCGTACACGACGAGGTCTTCGGGTCTCTCGCCGACGTCCGGGTCGAGGTTGTTGTTGAGCATGCGGAGCGCGGCCTCCTGTCGCCACCCTTCGCACTCGATATCCGTTCCCGTCGGCGCTCCCTGATAGTCGAGCCACTGCGACGACGGAGCGCCGATGTCGTCGGTCGATTCGTTCCCGGAATGTTGTTTGGCCATGTGTACGTATACCACAGACGAGTAGACCCATAGTTTAGGCTATCCGTGCGGAAAGGGCTTTAAATATCGACGGCGAGAGTGAGATGATGCACAAGGCGGTGTTCCGAATCCGGAGCGACAGTCCGTACGCGGGTGCAACAGCGGGAAACGATACCCGAATCGAACTGTGGTGCAACGACCACTGTGATTTGCTCCACATCGAAGGCGACCGACAGTCAGAAGTCGTCGACCACGTCGAATCGACCGTCGGCGTCCGCGAGCGAATCGACAACGGCGACGACCGAACCGTCGTCACCGACGCGTGTCTCAAGGAGTACCGAGACGATTACATCGAACGCCACATCGCTGCCAGTGGCTGTCTGCTGCTCCCGCCGCTTCGATACGAACGCGGCGAAAAAGTCGTCCGCGTACTCGCGTTGAACCCGGCGAATCTGGCGACACTGTACGCCGACATCTCGGCGGACCACAACGTGACAGTCGAATCGAAACAGGAACTGTCGTCGGTGAAATCAGAGACGCCTGTACTCTCGGCGAGTGCGTTTCTGCCGAACCTCTCGAAACGGCAGCGAGAAGTGTTTCTCGTCGCGTACGAACGAGGATACTACGAGATTCCGCGCGGCACGACGACCGAGGAAATCGCGGACGTCGTCGGTGTTGGTCGGCGAACCGCAGAACACCACCTCAGGCGTGCCGAGGAGAAACTCGCAACGGCGTTCGCTGCGTATCTGTGAGAGCGACGACTGGTGGCCTTTACCTTCCTGCTGGATACGCAGGTGACAGTCGTTGCTCGTGGACCCGAGAAACGTCGATTAGTTGACTGACCGGGATATACTCGAAATCGAGCGACTGATAGCCCCGACCTCAACAGTTGGGTAGCGAAGTTATGTCCTCTGCTACCCACTATCATACTGGTTACAGTCCGAGGCGTCCCGGTTGACACATGGACGACTGAACCACCCCACGTACAGCCCAGCGAATAGGAGGTGGCGGTCATTGGCTTGCACCCCCAATGGTCGCTGCTACTCCGCTTCCATTGCTTAGTCCGACGAGTTGTGTCTGTGGTTAGTGACTTCGTTGGGGGAAATTCCATCCGGCCATGTCGAGTCCAGGGATATCCGGCGGTAGACACTCCGACGGTGTCACTCCATCTTCCTTCTCGCAGATATGAATGAGATGGATATCAGAACACGTTCTAACTGACTGGAACAGAAAATGTCATTATCTAGAAATTCAAATAAAGGATAGTGACTGAGTTTCGTACGCTAGCGGGAAAATGTACTGTCACCAGTGGTTCCATAGAGGTCAAAGAGAGTCTGATTGGTCCGATAAAGACAGCGTATCACCTCAGTAAGCTCTATTTCTTCGTGCTCGCTGTGTACGTCCCTTTGTTTGGTTTCTTCATTGTATTGACGTGGGAGAACGGCCTCCCAGTGTTGGTGTCTTTTGTAGTGATTGTATCCGTGCTAGTGGTGCTTCGGTATCGGTTGTCGTACGGGTCGGGGACGTTAGATGCTGACTCGATATCTCTCGACACTGTAGAATCGGTCGAGGTGAGAGAGGACCAGTTGATTCCAGTGCTTGTCGTGAGCTATCGGCAGAACAACTCAGTCGAAAAACGAGTCATACGAATGCCGTACTCAGTGCTGAAGAATTCTTCAAGAGAGCTAAACAAAGCCATCGAGGCATTCGACGGCAAAGGGATAGAAATCGCTTGAGTTCTCCCACGAGATAGGCATCTCGCCCAGTGACGACCGAATTGCTGATGTTCTCGACGAGTTAAATTCTGACCAGCTCAGATAAGAGATTCGAGGACGTCGAAATCCAAGCTTCCAGAGCAGATCCTGGCGAGTTGAGGCGCTCTAAGGGGCGTTCGTGGTTGATACCCAACTTAGCAGTTATATGCCCCTGAAGCGTGGTCATCTTGCCCCGTCACTTCCACGTATCGGAGATTTCGATCACACGTCGCTGTTACGATTTCGACGATCCGACCGTCGCTCTTCACTGAAATGATGACTGTGGGGTTGTTGGGTGGATCTTCGACAGTCAACTCACGGGTTGATCCTTCTGTGAGATTTGCTGTTGTAACATGACGTGCAGATTCAGGTAGAACCACCGCTATCGGCGGATGGTCATACCCTTCTGGATGAAACGATCTTAAACCAGGAGTCATTGACAGATTGCCTACCTCTCCACTACTATCCTTGACACCGATTTTCTCAACAGAATCGTCTACGACCCACACCTCGAACGTCTGTGTCTCGTTTGCAGAGTTGATCAGTCCAACTGTAACAGGCCCTTGTTGATCACCGCCTACGAGTGGAGTCATGCTACAGCCAGCAAGCGCCACCATCGAAGCGAGGCCCAAGATTGCTAACAATCGGGTTATCGCTTGTGAGCGACGAGGTAACGTCAAAGACATTGTACTTGGTGATTGACCTTACAGCGTATTAGTATTTCAGATGGCCAGAAGAAAACGGCTCAGAAGATCGCTAGAACTACTAACAGTTGTATCCCGCTGTAGCCCTTCCATCCAGAGTGGTCACTTCAAGGTAATTGAAATCCCCGCTACACGCGGCTGTGACCAGCGCAATAACTCGCGTATCGTTCCTCACCGTGACCACAACCACTGGGTCAGAAGGCGGATCTTCGATAGTGAACTCATCTACCTCACCAGGACTAATCGAGATTTGTTTGATGTCTCGGGCAGATTCTGGTAGTTGTACAGACGTAGTTCGAGGTGTTTTCCCGCTGTAGTTGAATTTCGTCAAACCCGGACCAGCAGGAACAGTCACTGTTTCCCCGTTTCCTTTCTGCACTTGGATTCCATCGAGTGGTCCCTCTGCTACCCACACCTCAAATGAATAGGTCGAATTCCCGTCGTTTATCAACCCAACTGTAACAGGCCCCTGCTGGTCTCCACCCATGAGCGGAGCCATGCTACACCCAGCGAGGATCACCATCGATGTGAGACCCAGAACTGCCACCAATCGACTGCTTGAGTATGCGAAGTTCATCTTTGACTCTGACCCACTATTGAATCTCTGGGATGTTGTCTTATCAACTACACAATGTTTTGCACCGATTTCAGCCTCTGCGAGATGGTGGTGATCAGATTATGTTGGTAGCCGTTTACCGTCACTAAATCTGCAGCAAATGCGCTGCTACCGCATTGCCCATTACTCACCAACTCAATCCAGTCTGATCAGTCACTAACATAATACCTCGGTCGAATCAGAATGTTCGCAATGAGGCGCGAATGCACCTATGTTCCTTCTGGACCACGTTACCTCTCCTTCCCTCGATTGAGTCGGTCGTGGCGATTAGACGAACGCGGTGAGCAGGAGTATATTGCAATGCGGCGGGCGCACAGAGACCCAGATGCTCCAGACCCAAATGTCGAAATTAGCTACCTTGAGACAACGCTTATCGAAGTAGCCAAGCAACTCGAAGAAAGCGGAATCTCCATCGAAAAGTTCCTCCATATTTTGATTCAACCCGCGCCAGAACTGGGAATCTCTGCTGAGGATGTGTTTCACGTAGACAATTCTGTCGCTCTGTCGTGGCCCGAGGATACTACCATAAGTATGGTTGACGTTGAGTGGCTACACCTTCTGCAACGAAGCAACTCAACAACTGGACACCGACACACTCCAAGCAGACTCATCGATGGATGTAGCAGAGGTCAAACGATTCCTCTCTCGATTGCTCGACTTTTGCAATCACGCGGTCAACCTCGGGGTCAGGCCTCAGATGATGAAGTTTGTTGGGCCAGATTACAAATGATTTCACGCGGGTCGGTCAGAGACCTGTGCAGCAAAGAGCCTCAATCATCATCAGCAGTGTACGCTCCACCACGGCGCTTGATTCGAGCGACAACTATCCGCTGTTCGGGTTGGGCGGAAGGTCACAGCTAAACGGAACTCACCGATACGCACCTTCTTGTGCGGACTGTTCTGGAGCGGTTCGCCATAGTCGGGTGGATCCCGCCACGGTGAGTCGACAATCTCGTCGAGTTTGTTCAGTATCCGTTCTTGTTCAAATGGAGAAAGAGCAGAAATGTCGTCCTGTGCTGTCGATGTGAACTCCCACGTCCAGTCGCCCTTACTCATCGCTGTCCGTTCCGAACTGCTTGCGAGCCTCGTCGGCACTCATCGTCCGTCCCTCACGGATGTCCTCCTCTGCTTGGAGAAGAGCGATGAGTTCATCGCGGTCGAACGTCGGGAATTCGGTTGCGTCTCGGAGAGTGTAGCGGATGAATTCGCTCCGGCTGTTGAATCCGCGCCCCTGCCATGTGCTGTCTATTTCGTCGAGAAACGACTGTGTGACTTTGAAATTCACCGTGACAATCTCGTCATCGCCGTTCGATCCGGTAGTTGCTTCAGACATACACTGATGTTACGTCTGTCTTACCAAATCAATTTCGACAGTATATGATACATAGTGCGAGCGCATACCCGCGTCTTTAGGCGCGGGTCAAGCGGACAATAGTGTACATTTCCACCGACGATGGCACGGCTGGATTTCCCACCGTGTAAGATAGCTTTAACACACCACAGAGGCATAGTATGTAGTACGGATGAAGACCACACGGCACGCAACGTACAACCTCAACTACCACATAGTGTGGATACCGAAGTACCGCCAATCGGTACTCGTCGGTGACGTTGCAACCCGTGTGCGAGACATCCTCCACGAAATAGCCGACGAGAAAGGGTTGGAGATTATCGACCTTACCGTCCAACCCGACCACGTTCACCTGTTCGTCAGTAGCCCGCCGAAACACGCTCCGTCGCTTCTCGCCAACTGGTTCAAAGGCATCAGTTCGCGGAAATACAACCACCGCTACGCCGACCACGATGGCGAGAAAATCAAGTGGGCACGCGGCTACTACACAGGAACCGCAGGGTACATTTCAAGCGAGACTGTCGAGAAGTACATCCAGCGTCAACAGAACTCATGAGTTCTGTTTGGCACACGAGAAGCACACTGTGTTTCTCGGAACGTCACGAGGAGGACAAACAGTGACCGAACTCACCGAGACGCTGGAACTGAAGCTTGTGGAACCGAACGCCCACAAGCATCGGAAACTCTGTGAAACGAAACAGGCGTACCAAGACGCGCTCGAAGCCGCGTTCAACGCCAACTGTACCTCACAGTCGGCGGCCAACGACGTGGTGGTCAACTACGACTTGAGTGGGTACGCGAAGAACGCGCTCAAGAAGTACGTCCCGCAACTGTGTGGCGGAAGCTACGACGCGAAAGAGCTTCACGACGACCATCCCGTTCGATTCACGAACGAAGGCCCGAAGCTCGACCACAAGCCCCAGAACGCCATCGAGTGGTACGTCAAAATCCCGCACCACGACGACTACCACCTCTGGTTGCCCGCACAATCGAATCCCGAACATCGGGAGTGGTTGGAAGCGTTGCACGTGGGCGACGCGAAGATGGGCGAGTGTCGGCTGTTCAACCGTGACGGCGAGTGGTACTTCCACATCGTCGCTACGCGAGACGTGGAGGAACGAGAAACCAGTTCGGCGGAAACGCCGATTGGGGTAGACATCGGGGAAGCCTCTTTGTTAACGGTGTGTCACCGTGACGAGCGCGGCTCCCCGACTGCTCCCAACCTCTGGAATGACGAAGGCAAAACGGTTCGACAACTCCGTGAGACGTATTTCACGGCGACTCGACGCCTTCAGAAACGCGGAAGCGAACGTATTACAGAGTCCTACGGTGACGAGTTGTGGCGACACATCGACCACATCCTCCACACGGTCACGTCGGAGGTCGTCGCCTACGCCGACCAATTCGAGAACCCCGTACTGGTTCTGGAAGACTTGACGCACATCCGTGAGAACATGGACTACGGCGCGTTCATGAACCGCCGCCTCCACGGATGGGGATTCGCCAAGATGCACGCCCAGATTCGCTACAAGGCGGCTGAGAAGGGGATTCGTGTGGAGACGGTGAATCCTGCGTACACCTCGAAGACGTGCCACTGTTGTGGAGAACAGGGCTACCGTCCGAAACAGGCGACGTTCAAGTGTTCCAACTCGGCGTGTTGGGTTTCGGAGTACCAAGCAGACGTTAATGCCGCGCTCAATATTGCAGACCGCTACCTCAGCGGAGAGAGCCATTCAAGAGAATACACGAGTGGCGATGACTCGGCTGAGGAAGGGGGACGTTTGACCGTCCCACAAGACAGCCAAGCCGATGCTGACACCCAGCAAGAGACGCTTGGAACGTATGCGTCTTGAAACCTGAAGGCCGCGCTCGGCCTGAAATCCCATGGTGGGATTCCCGCGACTTTAGGCGCGGGAGGAGGTCAAGCCGTGGAGTCCGCTGGCGGCGGGTTTTCTCACACGTTCCTATGATGAGTTTGACGCGACGACGCGCGGTGAACACGAGTCTTCGCTCGGGCGTGGCTACACGAAGGGTGGCGGTCCCGAAATAAACCAGCGTGTGCAAGAACTCGCCGAGGAAAAGGACGTGAAGATGGCACAAATCGCGTTGGCGTGGCAGTTCCACAAGGAGTGGGTGACGACGCCCGTCGTCGGAACGTCGAGTATCGAACATCTCGAAGACGCTGTGGAAGCGCTCGACATCTCCCTGTTGGAGTCCGATATCGAGTATCTCGAAGAGCCGTACGAACCGGTTCCGGTGTCGGGACACGAGTGAACCTGGGCTTGCTCATCCAGATCACTGGCTTTGGTGGATACTCACTCACTGATAGTTGTTTTAAGCCGTGTTCAGTCCAGGACGCAAGTCCGTCACTCATCCGTAGATTGAGTGGTATGACGATTGTACAACCACCATGGAATATCGAGTACCATCGCGAAGACAACTGCCGCACCAAACCCCACCAGAAACTCATCAGTAACTCGGAATGCAAGAAAGACCGCAGTGCCACTCATAACGACTCTTATGATCCGACTTAGATTCCAATCAAGGAGGGCAGACTGAAGCGTGGACATTACTTACCCAGTCAGAAGTCGCAAACATATGCGTTCTGGAAGTCTGGGTTCGAGATGATGAACTCATCCTCTGTATTCAGCACGCAATCCCTGCCAAGCCCTAGGCATTTCAGTAGAGCTAAAAACAGTCCCCTTCACGCGTTCGCGGCTTGGTACCCGAATTGACATCGATTCGACGGGTTCGCTGCTGTACCGTGAGAACACTTCGAGGAAAGTCACAACTAGCTGCTTGCCGAAGGTTCTCTCGAATGTCGAGTAGTTCTGACCTCAGTGTTCGTCTCGTCCGGAATGCGACCGTCCTCGTGACCGTTAGCGACACGACGTTCCTCGTCGACCCCCTGTTTGCAGCACCCGGCGAGATGCCGCCGATACAGAATACGCCGAACGACCGTGCGAATCCGCTTGTCCCATTGCCAGACATCGAACTGGCCTACGACGCCGTGGTCGTCACGCACCGTCACCCAGACCACTTCGACGAGGCTGCAACAGAGGAACTCGACGCCGACGTCCCGCTGTTCTGTCAGCCTATCGAAGCGGACGCCTTCGTAGACGACGGGTTCACCGACGTGCGACCGGTCGACGACGAGATATCGTTCGGGGGGGTTACGCTCCACCGAACGCCTGGTCGCCACGGACATGGGGAGCTCGCAGAAGAGATGGGGCCCGTCTCTGGCTTCGTCTTCGAGGGCGAGAAAACGCTGTACCTCGCTGGTGATACGGTCTGGTACGATGCGGTCGAACGAACGCTTGAGAGGTTTGAGCCGGATATGGTCATACTCAACGGCGGCGAAGCACAGTTCAACTACGGCGAACCGATTACGATGGGAGTCGAGGACATCGTCGCCGTCCACGACGCCGCTGACGGCATTGTCGGTGTCGTTCACATGGAAGCAATCAATCACTGCCTTCTCACCCGTGACGAACTACGCTCGAAAACGGAGCACGTCCACGTTCCCGAAGACGGCGAGCAGATTTCGCTGTGAGCGGCCCTTGTGACGGCACAGGCGCGTAGTTGGTACTATATGACCCGTGGGGTACAACGAGTGGATATGACCGAAACGACGGGGTATCGCGTCGCGGAGATGACGTGGCAAGAACTCGAAGACGCACTGACCGAGACCACGACGTTGTTGCTTCCGGTGGGAAGCACCGAACAGCACGGCCACCATCTGCCACTGGGTGTGGACGTATACATGCCTGAAGCGATTGGTGAGCGCGTCGCTGCAACTACTCCGGCCTTGCTTGCACCGCCGCTTTGGTACGGCGTGAGTCCCCACCACACGTTCAAGCCGGGCACGTTCACCGTCTCGACGGAGACGTTCCAGCGATACGTCTTCGACATCTGTAAGTCGGCGACCGAGTGGGGCATCGAACACATCCTGCTTCTCAATGGTCACTACCTCGCACAGGACCCAGAACTCGAAATCGTCGTTCGACGACTGCGGAACGAACTCGGTATCGAAGCGTTTCACGTGTCTCTGGTCGAACTGTTCGCCGATGTCGCCGCAGAAATCCGCACTGGAGACGTGTCGTTTCACGCCTCCGAGTTCGAGACGAGCATTATGCTCGAACTGTTCCCGGATTTTGTGGATATGGACCGCGCGAAAGACGTTGCACCGCCCGATGAGTCGTTGCCGCTGACCGACTACGACGCACTCGGCGAAAACAAGGTTGGGTGGGCACTGAGTGCAGACGACATGGAGGAGTTGACCTCGACAGGCAATATCGGTGACCCAACCGTTGCGACACAACAGAAGGGCGCACGATTGGTCGAGGCGGCTGTCTCCGACATTCGCTTGCTCGTCGACGCACTCGAAGAGTCGAAGTAACTGGTACTGGTCGAACTGACTCTGACTTTTGCGGAGAGTATCCTGGCACATCCCGATATCGATGTCGTTGATTAACACCAGCGACGGACGACCGACAGCGAAGAACTGTATCGAAATCCAGAACACATTTTGTCGGCGTGTATTTCTATCAACCAATGCCCTCCACGCGTCGAAACGCACTCTCAGTGATAGCTAGCGGGCTAACTGTCTGCATAGCAGGCTGCGCTGGGAGTAGTTCTTCGTCGAACAACTCACGGGAGTACGGAAATTTAGTGACCGAGTACGAGACAGCACGGCACGTTGTCGACGGCAGACAGCAACTCGTCCGCACGTCGAAAGAAAGCGTTCAAAACGACGAACGCCTCCTCATCGTAACGGATGACGACCGGTCGGCACTCTCGTTTCCCACCGAGGATAACACGCCAGTCACCTCGTTCGTGGCTACTACCGACCTCACCAATTCTTCACTGGCACTGTTCCAAGCACATCACAGCAGTTGCCAACGTTTCGACGCATACCAGATCCTCAGACGACCTGCTGCACTCCGTGTCCACCTCTGCACAGAACCGCGACCAGCAGACGAAGAGTGCCAACAGGAAACGGACCGCTCGACACTGCTTGCATTCAAGTTTCCATTCGATGGCTCGACGCTTTCAGAACTAGAGACGGTCGTTTCATCCGAGTGCCGCAGTCGGTTCGGACCCGCTCCCAACGGAGGGACTAACTGATGACCGGGCACTCTCGACGAACAGTACTCGCTGGCGCTACTGGGCTGCTTGCCACATTGAGTGGCTGTTCAGTTACGAGTGAGTTTGATGGGAGCTACGACGACGACGCGCTTCGTCGGCTCACAGAGACAGCCCCCCTCAGACAACCGTACAGACATCCGTTTGTGATTCCGGATTCGATGATACGGCATCATCGTGAGCGAGCAGTGATGTTGCTCGAAAGGGTACCCTCTTCGACTACCATCCCAAACGAACTGATTGGGAGTCGTATCGAAACCGAACGCGAGCGTCTCAAAACAGATTTTGAGGAAGTCACAGCCGACTTGTCGGAGGGTGATGAGCAATCGGCGAATAGTGAGGTCGAAACGTCGCGCGAACGTGCACGAACTCGGTTGCGGGTTGCACACCGTCACCGCAAGGAGGCCGCAACGCTGTGGGGGTCGTATCGAGCGGCCACTGACGACATTACCCGAGAGGAGGTTGTGCGTCGCCGTGATTCTCAGCGAGACCGTCTGGCGACGTTTCGGACCGGGTGGGAGTATCGTGCTCCGACCCCGATTCGTGCGATTCTCGTTCACAGTGATTTCGAGTCGTTGATTCGCGATATCCAACACTCGCTTGAACCGTGGCCGCCGTTCCCAGAAGACCCGCAAGCAGCCACAGACGAGGTTGGGTACATTCTAGGGAAGATAGAGCAAGCGGCGATTTCGCTCGGTGACTTGGAACGGTACCAGCGTCAAGTCGGGAATCAAAACGTCCGTAGCTATCGACCAGCACTCATGGCCGCAGCGACGTGGCTTCGTCGACGTGCTCGCGACGAAGCATACAGTGTCGAACAGCCACTCGAACAGGGAGTCGCTGGGTTCGACGACGAAATCGGTGATTCAGTGACACGCCATGAGTTCAGGTTTGCTCGCAAAGTTGCCCAGCAGTACTCCAACAGCGAGTTGCTCGACAGAATCAAAGAGGAAAACTACGCGGAAGCGGTATTGTTCGCTACAACGCGGCGTACGGCTGTCTCTGCGTTCGCAGCTATCGTCGACGAAGTTGAATCGAAGCCACCGGAGACGACTGTCTCTGCAGAACATATCGAGAAATCGCGTCAGAACGCACGACAAAGGGTGCAGGACGCACTGAATCATCGCTCGAAGCCGTTGATGGCGCACGTGCTCTCTCCTGTGTTCGATGTTCTCCGTGAAGCACACAACGAACTCCAGGGTGGGTCCTCAGGTAACCCGCCCCGTGCGTATGCTGGGTATCGATATGCAGGTCACTTTGCGGAAACTGCAGCAGACGCCGCAGATGAACTCGCGTATTTGTTAGAAAACGCTGCCAACTGACGTGGTGGTGACTAGAGATCCGACGGTCAGAGTACACAACCAGAGAATTTTTGGGAAATAGTTCCGCACGAATGACTATGTTTGATGGACTTGACCTTCCGGATGACTGGACGCCTGTTAACGCGCCAGAGAATCGAACGTCGATGTGGTCTTGTTCACGGGTGCATGCCAGCCATGTCGGTCGGATACACGTCAACCACGTTCTCGACGAGAAATACCGAGTGACAGTGACCGAAGAATCCACTCGTTCGGTGTACTCAGAACCCGATATCGTGTTTTATCGAAACACCACGGAGTCAAACCTCTCTGAGACCGTTGCTCGGAGTGCAGAACAGTGGACCAGTTATGCTCGGCATCGATGGGGAGACTTCGAGACTTCGACGTCTGATACGCAGTCGGAGAAACCAACCTCTCCTCGCGCCTGAAGACGCAGAAGCCTCGCCACGTACCACGCGATTATCTGTCCAAGGATGACCGGGATAGCGGGCAGAGACACGAGACGGAGTCTGAAGCCGACGAGAACACAGAGGTTTTCGCCTCAAACTTTCGCAATCCAGATATCGAGTCCGTTACCAACACGAGGCCTCCGCTCTCAACCGTGTTTTCCAGACTCACATCACACGAGTTGGAGTGCTGAGCACTTTCAACTGCCGTTTACTGGGCAAACTCTTCGAGCACACGACCAGCCAATAAAAACGCGAGTGCCCCGATTACGACCCCAGCAATCGTATCAGTCGTGTAGTGGGTTCCCAGATACACGCGTGAGAACACGATAGCCGCGGCGAGGACGGTGACGATGGCCGTCGGCAGTACTTCCGACCGGCGGGCCGTCAGGGCGAACACCGTCGCCGACGCCGCGTGGCCGGACGGGAACGACGTTGCCACTGCCTCACCTGTCGTCATACAGATCGGTTGTGGCGGAAACGACCGCTGGACGGTGAACATCAGTCCTGCGACGACGACACCGCAAATCGCAAGTGCCACACTCGTCTGTCGAAACTCTTGCGACCAGCCCGCGACGTAGAACAGTCCCAATAAGACGAGGGCCGCGGTCGCGGAGCCGAGCCCGGTCACCGAGGTGAGAATTTTCGTTGCGAGCGGCGTTCGAACAGCCACGATGTCGTAGGCGATCCGGGTATCCAGCGTCAGTAGAGTCTCCAACAGCGCTGAGAGTTGCTCCTGCATACACTACTTCGTGAGCAGGACGCACCACTCATAGAGGTTCGCCCGAGGGCGACCTTCACTGAGGGAACGACGAACTTCCGGTATCCGTCGTTCGTTTCAGTGGTCCGCCCACGTCGCGTGGAGGTGTTTGGCTGTTGTGACTCCCACCACGGTCCAGATAGCGACTTCGAGGAAGAACGAAGGGCTCCAGAGGTAGTACCAGAAGAACTCACCGGGCGGAATCGCCAGCGGGGTCGGTGGCACGACCAGTGGCCAGAACAGAAACAGCGCGTCGGTCGGCCGACCGTTGATGACGATATGGAGTGCGTCCATGAACAGGTGGAGCGCCCAGCCCACAGCAATCGCCACCCCGTGACGGCCGGTCAACGCGACTGCGAGCGCGAGTGGGAACAAGAGCGCCGTGTGCCCGACCGTGTGGAACATCTCCACGACCCCGGACGTCGCCAGTGGCTTGTCGATGAGGTCCGGGAGTGCTGCCCCGAGAACCACGGCAAAGACCGGCAACCGTCGAACTCTTGCGAGCACCGCTGCAGCGAGGAGGTGTGTCGCAAAGAGCATGTTATCGGATTCTTACCGCCTGAAGTAGTTGAACCCCCGGAGTGGGGCGAACTACGATTCGACCGACCGTTCCTGTTCTGCATCCGGGACCGGCCGACGGACACTGTCCTGTTTCTCGGCCGGGTCGTCGACGCCGACGCCATGCAGAAAAACCAGTAGTCGTCAGCAGGGAATCCTGCGGCAGACACACCGTCTCACTGCTCACCGAGCGCATCCGCGAGGTCGTGGGCGACGTCCTCGATGGCCTCGTGGGTTCGGTCGACGTCACGCATCGTCATGAACCCGTGAACCATCGACTCGTAGTTCTCGTAGCGCGTGGAAACACCGTCGCCGACGAGTTGCTCGGCATAGGCTTTCCCGCCGTCTCGGAGTGGGTCGAACCCGGCGGTGACGACTGTCGCTGGGGCGACACCGGAGACGTCGGCGGCGTTCGTCGGGTCGGCATACGCGTTTCGTCTGTGGATATCGGTGACGTAGTAACAGTCGCCGAACCACTCCATGTCGGCCTCACTGAGGACGATTCCGGTGTTCTCTCGAACGGATTGCTGGTCGTTGTCGATACCGACAGCAGGGTAGATGAGCAGTTGGTGAGCGAGTTCCGGACCGTCGCGTTCGGCGGCCATCAGCGCTGCGACGGCAGCGAGGTTTCCACCAGCGGAGTCGCCGGCGACGGCGAGTTCGTCCACTCCGCCGAGCGCATCTGGGTTTTCGGCAGCCCACTCGACGGCGGCGTAGGCATCCTCGACTGCCGCGGGAAACGGGTGTTCGGGGGCGAGTCGGTAGCCAACCGAGAGGACTGCACAGCCACTCTCGCGGGTGAGATGTCGGCAGAGCCAGTCCAGCGTCTCGATACTGCCGAGAACGAATCCGCCGCCGTGAAAGAACACGACCGTCGGAACCGGTTCGTCGGTGTCGGGAAGGTAGAGGCGAGCGTCAAGTTCGCCTGCCGGACCGGGAATCGTTCGGTCGACGGTCGCACCGACGCTCGGTGGGTTTCGGTTCTGCAGCCACATCGCCGGACGGGTGACGAGACGGAGCAGTTTCAGTCCACGACGGCTGTGCGGGAGTGGAAATCGGCCCCGCTGTTCGAGCGCTGCCTTCGCTTGCGGGTCGATTTCGTCGGCTTGCATGAGTGATTGTACGGTCGACAGACACTAAGCTGCTCGTGCTCGACGACGTGAGAACGAGGCGAGTAGACGAATCGTCGTTTCGAGAATGAGATACATTCGACGGCGAGACACTGGGTTCGACGTGGAGTTCAGTCGTCTTGGGTGTACCACCACGCCCACAGGACGAGTACGCCTTGCAGCGGGAGGCGGGCCCAAAGCGCGGCTTGGCCGAGGCGCTCGGCGTCGTCGGGAACTGCATCGGGCAGGAGGCCGCTCGTCGCCATGTAGACGTTTGCCGGGAAGACGGCGAGCAGCAGGCCAATCAGACCCCACGCCGAGAGACGTCGTGTCCGCCGAAACAGAACGCCGATTCCGAGAACGATTTCGACAACGCCGGAGAGATACACCAAGAACACCGGACGCGGTAGCTGCGGTGGGACGATTCGTGCGAACATCTTCGGCGAGACGAAATGCATCACGCCTGCGAACACGTACGCGAGACTCATCACGTAGAGAAGCGGTCGTTTGAGACGGGACGAAGACGAATCCGTGCTGCTGCTCATGGTCTCTGTAGGTGTCGGTCTGTGAAAACGGTACGCAAACGTGCAGGCGACGGTAAGCACGACTGGTGTCTCCCGAGAGCGTCAGACGGGGAAGCCACCCGTCTTCGGGGAGCGTCAGATAGCGAATCCACCTACGCTGGGTGGCCGGTGTTGCCGGGGTGCGGCAGGGAGACGTCGATAGTCGTGGGGAGGTTGTACAGAGTCAAGTCGGGACCGGTCGAGAGCAGGTGCTTCCGTTCCCGAACGTTCGACGTCCTCTCGAACGATTACGACCGGTACGTCGAGTGCAGTTCGAGCCTGAATCCGCTCTCGCAACTGATCTGCGGCCCCGTCGTCCGCCACCGCTTGGACGACCACGAGACGCGGCGTCCGCGAGAACAGTTCCGTCTCGTACTCGACGGTCGTTGAAAGAACTTGGAGTTCGCTTTCCGCAGCGGCTTGTTCGACTGACGATTCGAACTGCGCGTTCTCCTGAACGTCAATCGTCGTAACGACGAGAAACGACGAGAGTACGGCGATGCCGACGACGAGGACGCCGATACGTTGGAGCGTGATTCGGCGGGCGGTCTCCTGTTCGAACCAGTGGTCCGGTCGGTAACCGCGCACCCACAACACGCCGAGACTAGCGAAGTTGATGGAGAGTACGTTGACGAGTACCAGAATCCCAGCGCTGATTACTAACACAGAGTCCGCATAGGCGACGCCGAGTCCGACGGCCGCCGCCGGCGGGATGAGCGCTGCTGCAATCATGACTCCGACGAGTGGCGCACTCGCACCCGCCGAAAGCGAAAGCGCGCCTGCCGCCCCGGACCCAAGTGCGACAACCAGCGAGAGCGCACCGGGGTTCACGCGAGCGGCGACCTCGCTCAACGACCGAATATCGGTGTTCGGCATCACGGTGTACTTCGCCGCGAACGCGAATAGGGTGGCGCTGAAGACCGCAAGGCCGAGACCGAGCAACTGCGCTTTGACACCGGTTCGAAAGAGGTCGTCGTCGTTGACTATACTCCCGACGCTCGCCCCGACAGCGGGGCCCAAAAGCGGTGCAATCACCATCGACCCGACGACGACGGCGGCGCTGTCGGCCAACAGACCCGCACCCGCGACGACGGCGCTGATGACGGTGAAAATGACGTAGTTGGGCGTCACGGCTGCCATCTCGGCTGCTTGGGCGCGGAGTTCGTCACGGGAGATTCGGTCGGTCTGTATCAGTCGCTCGTTTTGCTTGTTTGGCTCGTCTTCTTTCTCGTCGGTGAGTTCGTCGGAGAGAACGGCTTCGACGTCGCTGATGACCGCAAACCCGTTTCGCTCGACACCGACCGACCGAAAGGCGTCGAGGAGGTCCTCGACGGCGTCGGTTTCGACGGGGACCGAAATAACGAGGTCGTACTCGCGTTGTGACACCTCCTGTGTCATCGTGAACGCGAGTTCCCGAGCGTCGAGAATACCGACGACTGCTTCTCGGCTGTCGGTCGGTATCGTCAGTTGCACTAAACGCATTCATAGACTCAGTGGACAGCGCGGTATATATCTCCAGTCGGAAGATGACCGAGAGGCAGGCAGGCGGGGTGACCGGAGTCAACGGAGTAACCGTCGAACAGTCACTGTGGATGTCGGCAGAGCGGAGGTCACCAGTCGAACGCTCGATGTATCTCTCGACCTTCGTCGTTCAACACCGGACCGACAACCTCGCTCGTGCTGTCGAGAATCTCGGCGGAACGCACGGAAGGTTCGGTTCCGACGAACTCCGCAATCTCGTCACCGCCGACGCTGTAGACGACACGGTCGAATCCTGCCGACCGCATCCCCCCGGCGCACATTGGGCACGGTTCCGTGCTCGTGTACATCACCATCTCGGCGCGTTCATCGGCGTCGTAGTCACGGCACGCACGGTAGGCGAGGTGAAGTTCGGGATGACGACGGATGTCGTTCTCCGTGACGACGTGATTGGAATCGGTCTCGACAACCTCGTCGTCGTGGACGAGCACGCTTCCGAACGGTCGGTCTCCGCGGTCGCTGGCCTCGCGGGCGAGGTCGAACGCCTCTCGCATGTGCGATTCGTGGTCGAATTCGTCGAAGTTCGGAGATGACACGTTAGTAGGTACGTGAACCCTCGACTAAGCATTTCGCCGAAGTGATTTGCCACGAAGCGTGTGAGTAGCCTCCACGGTTCCTGCGAACTCGTCCAAACGAGGTGGGAGTGAAACGAGAGACGTGAAGAGTGAGAGACAAAAGACGTGAAGACCAAAACCGAAGGCCACACACCACTGTTTCCGGAGCTACCGGAGAGACTCGAGTCGAGGACACCCTCACTCCACCATTTCCGGAGCTTTTCGTGAGAAAGGGAGGGTGTCGCTCGAAGAAGCCGACTCGATTGCCGGTTCTCGGTTAGACGGGAGATAGTGTCGTGTCAAAAGTGTCGACAGACAAATAATTATATATCTTCTATGTTTTGAGTCTACGGCAGTACGGATTTGGTTTTACTCTTACTAACTTAAATCCTTCCCTACTAGAAGTCTTCGTCTCGACCCCCCGGGTACCTGTTGAGACGATAGCTTCGGAAACAGTGGAGTGAGAGGGTGATATAAAGAAATCGTGCTCCGGAAACGGTGGTGCCTCTCGAGTATTAGTATTCTCGGGCTCCGGACGCTCCGGAAACGGTGGTTTTATCGTGTTACTCTATGTGTCATTTTCTCATGGGGATGTTCGAGCGAGACCGACTCGTGTTTGCCGACGCCGAACCGTTGGACGATTCGTACGAGCCGGAAGATATCCGCGAGCGAGACAAGGAACTCGCAAAGTACCAGCGAGCACTGCAGCCGATAATCGACAACCGGCCGACATCGAACATCTTTCTGTACGGGAAGACGGGAACGGGAAAGACAGTTGCGACGAAGTTCATGCTCTCACATCTCGAACACGACGCCGAGAAGTACGACGATATCGACCTTTCGACGGTGTGGGTCGGCTGCGAGAACCTCTCTTCGTCGTATCAGGTCGCAGTCTCGCTCGTGAACGAACTCCGTTTGGAGAAAGGAAAAGACCGCATCAGTACAACAGGCTACTCCCAGCAACGCGTCTTCGACATCCTCTACGACGAACTTGACTCCTTCGGCGACACCGTCGTCATCGTCCTCGACGAGATCGACAACATCGGTGATTCCGACGATATCCTCTACGGTCTCCCCCGTGCTCGCTCGAACGGCTACGTCGAGGACGTCCAACCGGTCATCGTCGGCATCAGCAACGACTTCCAATTCAGGGAAGGGCTCTCTCCGAAAGTCAAAGACACGCTGGCCGAAAAGGAGATACTGTTCCCGCCGTACGACGCGAACCAACTCCGCTCGATTCTCCAACCGCGCGCGACGAAAGCGTTCCACGATGGTGTGCTCGAAAGCGACGTCGTCCCGCTGTGTGCGGCGCTCTCCGCACAGGACACCGGCTCTGCTCGGCAGGCGATACGTCTCCTTCGGGAGGCCGGTGAACTCGCCCAAGCGGAGGATATCGCTACGGTGACTGCCGACCACGTCCGTGGTGCACAGGACGAACTCGAGAAAAATCAGCTGTACGAGGGGATGCAGGAACTCACCACCCAGGGGCACGTCGTCCTCTGTGCGCTCGCCCACCACGAAGCACGCGACGAGGTCCCGGTTCGCTCTCGTGACCTCTACGAGCAGTACGTCAGTATCTGCAACCAACTCGACGCCGACAGCGTAAGCGGCCGACGCGTCCGTGACCATCTTTCGGACCTGAACATGCTTGGCCTCATCAACGTCTACGAGCGCAACGAGGGGCTCTCGGCCGGACGATATCACGAGTACGAACTCAACGTTCCACTCGACGCCGTACTGAACGTGTTACTCTCCATCTCTCGGTTCGAAGAGATTGCCGAATCCATCGAAGCGAACGCCAACCAGAACAACGTCCTCCAGTCGGATATCTCCGACTACTGACCGCCCGTTTCGACGTCCCCGTCCATCCGTTTTGCCGGTCTCGAAGCTTCGGAAACAGTGGTGTGTTAGACACTACTGGAGGTTATCACTTCGCTTCTCTTTCAACCTACGGAGGAGCGGATTAGCTTCGGAAACGGTGGAGTCCGAAGTCTCGTCGAGCCAGCTCCCCCGAGATACGAGTTCGGCCCGATAGCTTCGGAAACGATGGGGTGTCTCCCCCGTAGGTCGCTGGAACGAAAATTTTAATATCTCGGTGAAATCTTTCACAGTCAACGAGATATTTTCCATCGAACAGACCGCTTCTTCCGTAGCAAACCTAATCAGCCGATACAACAGAAAGAAGCGCTATAGCGGCAGATAACTCCGGAACAGGTGGAGGGGGTTAGCTCACTCGAGTCCGTCTTGAAGGTACGAGAGTACGGTCGGCCACGAGTTCGCTTCTGCCCGGGCGATTCCCGACGCTGTTCCGCCTAGCGCCCGGTCGCCCAACACTATCCGATGCTGCGTCGGTGCGTAAGGGAACCTCACTGAGTGACCTGCGTTCTCGTAAACGAGCATCTTGTAGTCATACGGATGGTCGTGTGAGTCAAGCCGCTCAACGACTTCCCGTCCGGACTGCGCTGCGGGAAGAACAGCGTCGTCGCCGCCTGCGACGTACAGCACTGGACCTGAAATACGTTCGACCGAAATCTTGGTCCTCTCCCGTGTCTTCTCGTCGGCTGCTGCCAGCGCGGTTTCGTGGGCCGGCGTCGTGTGTAGCGCCTGTTGACCGTCTGTCGTCCGTTGTTGTCCCGCATCGAACTCGACTTCGATGTACGGCACTGGTTCTCCGTCGACAGACCACGGCGAGGTTCCGAAGCTGTCGAACCCCATGACGTAGCTGGGTCCGTTGTAACAGACGACTGCCCCGACATCGTCGCGACGTGCGCCCAGAAGAAGCGACAACTGGCCGCCGAGCGACCACCCTATCGTCCCGATAGCGTCGCTGGAGACCGCACGTAACCCGGTAAACCACTCGATTGCGCTATCGAAGTACTCTAACGGAACCCGCCGAGGTTTCGTCGGAATCGGACCGTACGGACCGGTGTAGCGGAGCACGAACGCCGCGAATCCATGCGAAGCGAGTTGCTTTCCCTCCCGGTCCATCCACGTCCCATCCCCGCCTCCGTGTAGGACCAGTACTCCCGGGTGAGGGCCGTCGGACTCTGGAAGGTAACACCGTCCGACGATGTCTGTCGGCGGCTCTACTTGTTCGATTCCGGGTGAGTCGGCGCGACGACGGATTCGCGTCGACGCGACCTGGTCACCGTCAACGAACGCAGTCACGACGGTCTCTACGATTCCGCTCTCGGACGGTTCGTCGAGCTCCGGGGCTCGATTGGCCTCTGAGATGTGTTCACGCGGCCGCATCGACCAGATAAGTCCCATCGGCCGAACGCCGTCGTACGTCCCCCCGACTGGAGCCATCTCGGTCACGTCGACGGCTCCGTTCTCGTCGGCCTCGAACGTCGCATATGACTCGAACTGGCCACGCGACGAAAACCGAAACAGAGGTGCGTCACTGCTGGGGCGATAGGCTGCTCGAAGCGAGACTTCTGTACCTGCATCGAGACCCGAAATCCGGAGGTTCAGTTGCTCGTCTAAGAGACACTCCTCCGGTGCGCCGATTGCTGGTTCCGCGCCCGTTCCGATCGACGAACAGCCTGCAGAGGCGAGAAGAGAACCGGACCCAACCGCCAGAAGTAGCTCACGGCGGCGAGTAGACGAGAAGATGTCATCGAAACTCACACTCTGTGTTTGCTTCCGCAACTCAAAGTAGTTCGGGTGCGTCGAACAGGCTACCTAACGTCCGTTCTACTGGAGTTCGCCTCCTGATGCTAATCGTCGAACGTCATCCCGTAGCCCCACTCTTCGAGATGCGTTTCTGCTTCGTCGAGATGTTCGAGTCCGACTCGCATCAGCGCCTCACGTAGGTCGGTTAGAGAGACGTCATCGTTGAACCGTTCTTCCATCTCACGGAGCGCATCACGTTCTGCGTTTTTCGTCTCCGGTTGGAGGAAGAGAGGAACACGGTTTCGCCCGTCTTGGACGCCGTCACGGCGAAATTTATACGGAATCTGTATCGTCTGCTGTTGTGTCTGTTGACTCTGTTTTGTCTCCGCTGTCTCCTCTTCGACTTCGGCCGACTCAGTCGATATAGCACCCGATGATTTATCGGACGGTTCTTCGGATTCGACGTCCTCTGCGAAGGGGTCTTCGCCGGCGCCTTCTTTCATCCCCGTCATGGCAGCGCCACCCCGTGGGAGAGGTCACCCGGTTCAGGTGGGTTCGGCGCTTCGATGCCCACTGTTCCCTCCAGATTCCGTGCTAGTCGGTCGAATTGGGCGAGCGTCTCCAGTTCGTACTTCCGATGCCGGTCGCGGTGTTCGCGGACGTAGGTGAACGCCGAACACTGTTGCATCCAACAGCCTTCCATCAACGACGCCCGTTCACCGATAATCTCCGGTATCGCGTAGTCGATTTCGTCGAGTACGGTGCGCTGGTCGCGGGTATCTTTGAACGCGACCGGTACGGCGGCGAGTACACCGACGTCGATGTCGAGCTGTTCTTCGAAACCAGCGACGAGCGCTTCTAGTCCTTCGACCGCTGCCCGACCCTTCGCGCTCGGTTCGACCGGGATGACGAGCGACCGGGTGGCGTGAATCGCATTGTAGAGATGCGGGCCCTCCGTCGCCGGAGGGTCGCAGATGAGGACGTCGTACTCGTCGGGAACGTTCGCCTCACGGAGTACGCGGAGCAGCTGTGCGTGGACACCGAACGCTTCGCCCATCGCCTCGGATTGGTCCTTCTCTCGCTGGAGGTACTCCGAGAGGTCCGAGAGCATGTTGTGCTCGGGAACGATGTCGACACCTTCGACGGTCTGAATCAGATCATCGAACTCACCTTTCGGGCGGCGAATCATGTGTCGAACGAGATTGTCGACCGACTCGGTTCGCTGGTTGTCGACACCGAACAGTCGAGAGAGGTCGCCGTCTTGAGGGTCGAGTGGAACGACTAATGGTTTGAGTCCCGCGCGTGCGTGCGCGACTGCCAGGTTCGCAGCGGTGGTAGTCTTGCCCACCCCGCCAGCCTCGCTGTACGTCGAGTACGCTAACATGTACTCGTCATGAGCGTCACCCCTCTTGAAAGTACGTCAGACACACTAATGAGTGAATGTCATTGCTGATTGTAGTGAACACATTCGCTGAACACAACTTATGAACAATAACATTGAACATGTCATAAACGGACCGTCTTTACACTGTCTACGAGGACAACGCCGCGAATATTTTATGATAACACTTCACCGTATATCGGCTTACTATGAGCTCAAAGCCCTGATAAGAGTCTTCTAGAAAGTGAACAAACTCACTGAATACAGATGCTGAATATATTCTGTGAACAAACTTGATGAACAAGCTGACTGAGGTGTTAGTCGTCACCCCTTGAGAACACTTCTCGGCTGTAGGTGTTGTATGTGGTGGATGTCGTTCATGAATACATATAATGAACACAACTACTGAACCTAATTGCTGAATACATCCTTTGAACGTAGCTAACGAACCCACCACATGAACGCCGATACTGTACACACTCATTGAATGAATCGAATGAATCCTGTCGATGAATGATGCGAGTGGCCCTGTTGGATGTGCTCAACTCAGTGCACGGATATTCTTCGTCGAACCTGTGTCACACGCCGGTAGTCTCGAACGCCTCAGCCAACTGTTCGCGCATGTACTCGCGTCGAAGGTGGCGTGCCCGGGCCTCAGAGAGATAGTTTTGGAGAACGACTTCGGCGCTCGAACTCCCCTGTTCGGCAGCGATTTCGTCGAGACTTCCGAGCACCACGTCCAGTGACGCGGAGTACGCGTCGTACCAGAACCGTCGCCCCATCTTCGGCGCAGGTGACACGCCGTCGATTTCGTCGGGCAACGCTGCGCGTTCGGCCAGGTCCGTGAACCGATTCCAGACCGTCCAGCGAGAGACGTGTCTGCGAGAAGCGTGCGGAGAGGGAAACAGATAGCCGTTCCAGTTTTCATCGTCGACCCCATCCGCGAGACGACGGTCGAGTTCTTCGTGGCCGTACAACATCGATACCTCCCCGGGACCGTTCTTTCGCTCTCGAAAGTCGATGTACGGGACGTCCTCGTCGGGAACGTCGAAGACAAACTGCTCGACGTGCAACCGAGCGACTTCGTTCGGCCGGAGTCCCCACGCACAGAGTGCGAGCACGAGCAAACGTTCTTCGTGGTCGTCGGCAGCGCGGTAGAGTGCGTTCACGTGTTCGCTCGACAGACACGGCGTATCCGCACGGTCTCCCTCCTCCGAACGAGACCAGTCGAACTCGTCGTTGAGTCCGTCGGCCGGGTTCACTTTCGCCCATTTTCGGCGGATGAGGTGCGCGTACCAGTTCGAGACGGCGAGGTGAATCCGACGCTTCGTCTGCGAGCTGTCGAGTTCGGCGTGGAGTCGGTCGAACGCCGCCCAACAAGCGTCTACTGCCTTGTACGCGGGAGTCTCACTCTCGCGGGCGATGGGAGTCACCAAGTCATCCGTCTCGTTTTCGGCGCTGTACGCCTCGACATACCGGTTCAATCGGTACCGAAGCGTCTCGATGGACGACTCTGCGAGTCCTTTCCGTTTTCGGCGCGATGAGAGAAACGACTCGACAGCCTCGAGTGTTCGTTCGTCGTTCGTCGCCCATTCGTATCCAGTAGTCGCCGTTTCGAGACCCAAATCCTCGGTCCAGAACTGCGCGAACGTCTTGTCGTGATGTTCGCGGAGCGTGTACAACAACGGCCTGAGGTCGTGGTCTCGAAGCCACTGATGGGTAGGTCTCTCACCCCGGGGGTTTACGCCCTCCATCTCCAACAACGGGGCGACGACTCCCCAGTAGGCGTCGACGAGTTCATCGAGGTCTAGAAGCGTCCACGAGACGTCGTCGACTGCTTTCGGCTCGTGTTTCGGCGCGCTGAGTGCTTCATCCACGGCTGTGTACCTCTTTTGGACGCTGGCCGGTCGGATTTCGAGGTAGCAACCTCGCTGCGGTGACGTCACGTTCTGAGACGGGCATTTTCGGCTAATACGAGTATTCAGACAGTTAGCGTATATATTTTGGGTACCAACAGACCGTGAGAGTCTGTGTGAACACCAATTCAATCGCCATTGACCTCTATTTTGGTCATAAACTGCAAGATGATATACAAAAATAGGGGGCGTGTGACCATCACAACTTTGGAGGATAAGTTTTGGTGTGTGTCTCAATTCCTCTCTCAAAGAAGTGGTCTAAAAGGCGGTGTTGTACCGACAAAAACCCTCTATCATCCGGTTACCGTTCCATCGGATTCTAGATTTACTGTAAACCGGTCGTGTCGAGTTCGTCGAACAAGTCTGTGACTCGCTGTTCGATATTATCCCGGATCGTACGGACCTGAGCGAGACCTTAACCGTCTGAATCCTCCAGTGTCCAATCACAAACGTCGACGTCCTCAGCATCAACTTCGAGTGTCGAACAGCCCACCGTAGCGACGACATCACACGATTCGAGCTCATCGGTCGAGACTTCCCGTGAGGCTCAATCCGAGCGATCGATATCATGATCCCGCATGACCGCCACGACTCCGTCGTGGACGCTGTCGGCGGGGCGAGTACCACCGATAATGATCTCAATACTGTCTTCGAGGCCACGACGGTCACGCTCGCCTTCGGCGGAGGCTGTCGACGTCTGACTGCGACCTGCGTTCTGTACACAGACGAATCCTGAGGTAACCGATGAATCGTCTCGCCTGGACAATCGGTTCGTTGCTACGACTTGAGAACTTGTGTGTGAAATATATGCGTCTCAATAGCCCGAAGCGGGGACTACGAGTACTTATGGGACGATGGATCGAGAGCCGTCGAGCGCGACCAGTATTGCAGTGGCTCGGTTCGTTGCTTTGTATTTGCGCCACTTCCCGTCTTTTCGTCGTGTGAGGAGTCCGACCTCAGTGAGCTGGGAGAGTGCGTGGCTAATCGCACTGTCACTCACATCAAGTAGTGGAGCGAACTCACAGACACACAGTTCTTCATCGGCAGTATGGAGGATTCGGACGATCTTGTAGCGTGTCTCGTTGGATAGCGCGGACAGCAAGTCGACATCCGCTTCGAGATCAGGGCCGCCGACGGCTGCATCCAACTCTTCGAGTTCTTCGAGGCGTTCCTGAAGCGCATCGCTCGTACAACTCCCCCGTTCGTCGCTCAGATACCGTTGGAGTCGGTCGCTCGCTGACATACAGCCAATTGATCAATGGATAAATTAACTCTTTTGCAGTCATCGCTGACCCTACAGCAAAACGATTTAGTATTTACTAATCTGATTTGGCCCTAATTGTCTACAATCTACAGTGAGAGAAGCCATAGTCGACGCAGCCATCGAGGTGAGACCGGCGACATCGAGTAGTAGAGTACATGAATATCTGCGACTGGATGGGCCAAATCGCCTGTAAAATGCTCTAGTACCACTTATCAGGATAGAACCAAGCAACTTGACTGCACCCCGACGGAACTAATCCGGTCGATATTCGATTTAGAGAATATCGAAACGTTTAGTAGGCAGTTCATGTTTTGCTCAAATGAGTACGGAACAAGACGACTCTCAATCACGGTCGACGGTTCCGACCAGCTGAGACTCGTTTGACAACCGATCCAACAAACCCATGACTCGAATCCAACTCTACGAAGAAGCTATGTGTTGTTCCACAGGTGTCTGTGGACCGAACCCCGACGACGAACTCGTCGAACTGAGTGCCGCACTCGACCAACTCGAAGACGAATTCGAGGGCGCCGAGATTTCGCGTGCAAATATGCAACACAACATCGACGAGTTCCTCAACACCGAGGAGATCTACGATCTCGTCGAAGCAAACGGCCCCGAAATCCTCCCGATCACGACCGTCGACGGAGATATCGTCGCCAAAGAGGAGTATCTCTCCTACGACGAGCTGGCAGCCGAACTGCGCGGCAACCAACCTCAGGAGGCCTAATTAATGGCAACAACGCAAACGACAACTGATGCCCGAGAGATCGTCGAACCGAGCAGCGAAGACACTGAGTTCGTCTTTTTCAGCGGGAAAGGCGGCGTCGGAAAGAGTACCGTCAGCTGTGCGACCGCGACGTGGCTCGCCGACAACGATTACAACACCCTGCTGGTGACGACCGACCCCGCACCGAACCTCTCGGACATCTTCGGCGAGGAGATCGGCCACGAAGTCACCGCGATCGACGACATCGACAACCTCTCGGCCATCGAAATCGACCCCGACGAGGCCGCCGAGGAGTACCGCCAGGAGACCATCGAACCGATGCGCGAGTTGCTCGATGACGAGCAGATTCAGGCCGTCGAAGAACAGCTCAACAGCCCGTGTGTCGAGGAGATCGCGGCCTTCGACAACTTCGTCGACTTCATGGACAGTCCCGAATACGATGTGGTCGTCTTCGATACCGCACCCACGGGCCACACCATCCGGCTGATGGAACTCCCCTCCGACTGGAACGCCGAACTCGAAAAGGGTGGCTCTACCTGTATCGGCCCTGCCGCCTCGATGGAAGAGCGCAAGAAGGACTACGAACGCGCCATCGACACGCTCCAGGACAGCGAGAAAACCTCGTTTGCCTTCGTCGGCAAGCCAGAGGACTCCTCGGTCGATGAGATCCAGCGAAGTGCATCGGACCTCGGCGAACTCGGCGTCAAGTCACAGCTGTTGATCATCAACGGCTACCTACCCGAATCGGTCTGTGAGGACCCCTTCTTCGAGGGGAAACGCGAGGACGAACAGGCGGTCATCGAGCGCGCTAAATCCGAACTTGATGCCGACGCGATGGCAACCTATCCGCTCCAACCCGGCGAGATCGCCGGTCTCGACCTCTTGGCAGATGTCGGTGGCGTCCTCTACGACGGTGACGACGCGACCGTCGACGTCGGCTCGGCAACCAACGTTGAAGAAGAAGAGTCGGTCGACTTCGACTCGCTGGCCGATCCTGATGCCATCGCTGAGAAACTCCAGTCGGTCGACGGCGAAACGCGTTATCTTTTCTTCACCGGGAAGGGCGGCGTCGGCAAGAGCACTATCGCCGCGACGTCAGCAACCAAACTCGCCGAAGCGGGGTACGAGACGCTTGTCGTGACGACCGACCCCGCGGCCCATCTCGAAGACATCTTCGGCGAGCCCGTCGGCCACGAACCGACCTCGGTGAGCCAGGTCAATCTCGATGCAGCCCGCATCGACCAGGAGAAGGCCCTCGAAGAGTACCGTCAGCAGGTCCTCGATCACGTCACTGAGATGTACGAGAACAAGGAAGACTCCGAGATTGATGTCGACGCGGCCATCGCCAGCGTTGAGGAAGAATTGGAGTCGCCGTGTGCCGAGGAGATGGCAGCCCTCGAAAAGTTCGTAGCCTACTTCGAGGAGGACGGCTACGATATCGTCGTCTTTGATACTGCGCCGACCGGTCACACCCTGCGACTGCTCGAACTCCCATCCGATTGGAAGGGGTTCATGGATCTCGGCTCGCTGACGAAGGGTGCGGCTCCCGCGAAGGGCGACCAGTACGATAACGTCATCGAGATAATGCAGAATCCCGACAAAAGCTCGTTCGCCTTCGTCATGTACCCCGAATACACGCCGATGATGGAAGCTCACCGGGCGGCCGAGGACCTGAAAGATCAGGTCGGCATCGAGACCGCCTTCGTCGTCGCCAACTATCTCCTACCCGAGGAGTACGGTGACAACGCCTTCTTCGCCAACCGTCGGGCCCAACAACAGCAGTATCTCGGCGAGATCAAGGACCGCTTCGAGACGCCGATGATGCTCGCGCCGCTCCGACAGGACGAGCCAATCGGTCTCAACGAACTCAGCGCGTTCGGCGACGAGGTGACCGGACTGGGTGCACTCGACGAGCAGGTCACAGAGGTGCCACAACAATGAACGACTCCGAATCCGTCCAGAACGCAGAGGACGCCGTCGAAGAGAAACTTCAAACCTTCATCGATGCCGTTGCGGACAGCGAGACTTATCAACAGTTCATTGAGGCCAACACGCAGCTCGAAAGCGACCCCGAAGCGATGGAGCTGCTCGATGAGTACCGACAGAAGCAGCGACAGATGCAACAGAACTTCGATCAAGAACTCATGGCTGAGCTCCAAGAGATCCAGACAGAACTCTCGGAAAACGAGACGATTAAGCAGCACAGGGAAGCCCAGTCGGCACTAGTCGAGTTGCTCCAGAAGACCAACGACGTAATCAGCGAGCCGATCGGTATGGAGTTCGCTCAGTCGACGGGAGGTGGGTGCTGTTGAACACCGATGACCAAGAGGTATTGGCGGCCGCCGAGGAACTCGGCGAGGAGCTTCGAAACGCCCAACAGAAATCAAGCCAGCTCGAATTTAACTCATTGCTGCTGCGCTGCAACGATGCGATCACCGAGGAGATCGGCGTCGACTATGGCGATGCTTGCGATACTGACGATTGCTGTTAGTCGACAATTTCTACCCTGATTTCGACGCAACCCTCAATCTACAACATTAGCACAAGGCGATTGAGATGCCGGACTTGCTGGACCCGTTTTCAGATCGGGCCCGTCGGATGACCGATGCCTACAGTGCGGATATCGAAATTACCGAACGGTTGAAAGCAGGTGGCTCTGTCCCGTCGAGTATCGCAGAGAGTGCAGTTCGAGCTGAACCACTTGATGATGAGTCTCCTGAGCGGCATCCTGCTCCGTATTCGTTTTTGCGGATGGTCCGACTCCTTATCTACCGAGAAACTGCACCGCGTGCGAGCCTTGCTCGACGTGAACAGATACCGATTCAACGGCAACCTCCTGTCCATTTTCGTTCATCGTCTGGATAGCCTCTCGCCCGTCACCGTGGATACGTTTCGGGATCAGATAGTTTACGTCGAGGTTCGAGAGCGTCTGGTACATCGATTTTCGAGTCAAACTTTCGGGCTTCCAGTGCCGATAGCTGGCTCGGTCAGTCACAGATTCCGGTTCCATCGACAGAATGCTTTTGGCCGCGCTCAGCGAAATTCTCCCATGACTACGACCGCGCCAGCACCGTCGAAACACTCTCGACTCGGACCGACGACCAGGGACTCGCTTCGGACCCCTTCGTGACTGCGATTCGGACCCGCGAGCTGCAGGTCATCGAAGACGTCGCCACCGACGCACGAGCCAGTCCGTGGCGGGAATTCGCGCTGAGACACGGGGCGCGCTCGTGTTTCAGCATTCCTCTCACCTACGAAGAGTCCGTCTACGGTGTACTCGTGGTTATGGGACGACGCCAGCCCAGCAACACGGTGATCTGGACGTGCTCGCGGAACTCGGCCGGACGATCGCCCACGCGATTCACGCCGCCGAACGCAGCGTGACCAACCGGATGGACAGCGTGACCGAACTCACACTTCGAACGACGGCGATGACGTCGCCGCTGCGTCGCCTCGCCCAAGCCACGGGTGCTGAAATCGCGTTCGAAGGGCTGGTGCCAGGCTCGGACGACACGCCAACGGTGTTCTTCACCACGACGGGGACCACGCCCGAGGCCCTGATGGCTGCCAGTGAGGACGTCCTCGCGGTCCGGGAACTGGTCTACCTCGCCGACCGCGAAGAGAGAGGCCTGTTCAAGGCCCACCTCACCGATCCGATTCTGGCGTCGTACCTGCTCGAACACGACGCAAGAGTACGCTCGCTCACGATCGGTGCGGCGGCCGCGACTATCGTCGTCGACCTCCCGTCGGCCGCCGATGTCCGCGAGGTTATCGAGGACATCGAGCAGACCGTGCCCGATATCGAACTCCTGTCGCGCCGAACGCGGACGCAGTCCCCCGAGAAGGGTGTGGTGTCCCAGACCGCGGTGCTGGATCGACTCACGCCACGCCAGCAAGAGGTTCTCCAGTTGGCCTACCGGAGCGGCTACTTCGAATCACCCCGCGTTCAGACGGGCAAAGACCTCGCCGATGCCCTCGGCATCTCGCCGTCTACGTTCACGAATCACATCCGTGGCGCGGAACGCGGCCTCCTGAACGTGGTGTTCGATAACGGACAACGATGACGATGGTACGTGGGCCGAATGCTAGATAATTCGGTCTGGCACTGCTGCGAGACGAACATTTTCTTAACAGGCCTTTCGTCCGGACACTGTCTACGGAGCCCATGGCTATTGACGAACCCGTGGACAGGTCGGGTGAATCAACGCAGTCCGAGCGGTCACTCCTCACGGCCGAAGACAACGAACTCTCGGAAATGCCCGGTGTCCTGAGTCAGCAGACCGACCGACGCATCCTGATTCACCCACTCTCCCACGACGGCCCGATACCAGTGGAGTCATTGGCGGCACAGTTCGCGGCGCCCGGCGCGTCCGAGCCTCCCGAGCCCCCGGACGGACCCACAGACCGAAAGCAAGAGGGGCCGTGATGACGAGGGAGTCACAGTCGGCAGCGCCGGCGATGGATACGATGCTGGATATCCTGGCGAACAGGTATCGCCGGCGAGTGCTCGTTGCGCTGCTGGACCACAACCCACAGGACGACGACGAGACGCAGATTCCCGACGACGCGGCCCCGGACGACGAAGACCCAGAAGAGCTACTGCTCCAAATGCGCCACGTCCACCTTCCCAAACTAGAGGAAGCGGGATTCATCGAGTGGGATCAGGAGACGAACAGTGTCACGAAAGGCCCACAGTTCGAGGAGATTCGGCCGTTACTGGAGTTGATGGCCAACCACGGCGACGAGTTGCCCGACGACTGGCTCTGAGTCTCTAGCGTCGTCTCTGTCGTTGCAATCAACGATTAGTTCGATTACACCCGCGCGACGAACCGAACCGGTGCACCGTCACCGTCTCGAATCTTGACGGGGAAGCCTTGCAGTTCGAGTCGTTTACCGACAAGCACGTCGAGGTTCGTCAGATTCTCTGCGACGAGCACGCCTTCGCCCAACAGTGTTCGATGAACGGGGAACTCCATCCATCCCTCCGGTCGCTCCGGCGGTGGAATATCCGGCGTCAGCGTATCCATCGCAATCATCTTCACGCCCCGTTCGACCAACCACTCCGCGAGGTCGACCGAGAGCCACGGATGTGAGACGTACGTCGGCGTCCCGAACTTCTCCTGCCATCCGGTGTACAGCACGACGATATCGCCCTCTCGAACGTCGCCGTCCGCCGCTTCGACGTCATTGACGGTTATCTCTCGGGCGTCGTCGACCGAGACGTCGAGGACGACACCTTCGCCGGCGAACCGGTCGAGCGACAACTCGTCTATCGTCGCGCCGCCCTCTACGAAATGTCGCGGGGCGTCGACGTGGGTCCCGAGGTGGGTCGCCGCCGTGTATCGCTGGACGTTGATTCGGTCTTCGGCGACATCCCGTATCGTCTCGAACGTCGGCGCTGGAACCGCCGGCGGATGCGGCATCTCCTCTGAGAACGGCTGTGAAAGGTCGACCCACCGATTCTCGTTTTCGTCGCTCATGGCTCCGATCCGAGCGCCTCGTACAGTTTCACGACGGCCGAGGCGTCCAACTCACCGTACCCCATCGCTTCACCGACGCGGTAGAGACCGCTGCCGCCGCCCAAGAGCAGCGGAACGTCGTTGTCGGCGGCGAACGACTCGGCCAACGAGACGTCTTTGCGCATCAGTGATAGCGTGAACTCGGAGTCGTACTCGTCGGGGATGACGAACCGCTCCATATCCCGGTCGAGCGCGTACGACGCTCCCGACGAGTCCGCGAGCGTCTCGGCGAACGTCTCGTCGTCGACTCCGGCCGCTCGCGCCATCGACAGCGCCTCGAACAGCACCAACTGGTTGAGGCCGAGTACGTAGTTGTTCACCACTTTCAGCGTCACGCCGACACCCGTCGGCCCGACGTGGTGAATCGTCTCGCTGATGGTCTCCAACACGGGGCGGACGCGTTCGACCGTTTCGTCGGACCCGCCGACGAGAACGGTGAGCGTCCCCTTCTCGGCGTTGCGTGCGCCGCCGCTGACGGGCGCGTCGAGGAATTCGACGTCGGCGGCCTCGCAAGCGTCGGCGACGCGTTCGGACGCCCCCGGAGAGACGGTGCTCGTATCGACGAGTACGTCCCCCGACGCCATCCCGCTCAGGACACCATCCTCACCCAGCGTCGCCGCGTGTAACGCACCATCGCTCGGCAACGAGAGGAAGACGATATCGGCCCGTTCTCCGACGTCAGCTCCCGAATCGGCCGCTGTCGCGCCCTGTTGTTCGAGCGCTTCGACCCGTGCCGGGTCGATGTCGAAGACGACGATATCGTACGCTTCGGCCAGTACCTCGGCGATTCGACCGCCGATGTTTCCTAATCCGACGACGCCGACGGTTTCCGACATAGTCACTCCTCCGCCCGTCGTCGGTTCGCCGTTCGCTGTTTCCTCGTTGTCCATCGTCCGCTACCCGTCGCCTCGCGAAGCGTTTCGCTACGGTAATCGCTCATGTGCAGTGATACACGTTGTCACGTGTCGGATATTGAATCTTCGTATCACGGCCTGCCGCACCGGAAGCGTTGAATCACCCGCGGGCCGACTACGGGCGACAGCCTCCGCGGGGCGTGGAGTTAAGACGGTCCGGTGAGGGTAATCGACGTATGGTAGCCGTTGGAGTCATCGGACTCGGCCAGATGGGCGGCCCGATAACTGAACATCTCCTCACAGACCACGACGTGACCGTCTTCGACCTCGACCGCAGCGCCGTCGACCGACTGGCGGCCGACGGAGCGACACCGGCAGAGACCGCCGCCGACGCCGTCGCCGGTGTCGACGTGGTCTTTCTCTCGCTGCCGACCCCGGACATCGTCGAAGCCGTCGTCGAAGAGACTGCGACGGCGTTCGACTCCGGGTCGGTTCTCGTCGACCTCTCTACCTCGACGCCGTCGACGACAGGCCGCGTCGCGGAACTCCTCGCCGACCACGACGTCGACGTTCTCGGTGCGCCGGTCAGTGGAGGGCCTTCGGGTGCGGAAGCCGGAACGCTCTCGGTGATGGTCGGCGGCGACGAGGCAGTGTACGAGGCCACTCTCCCGATTTTCGAGTCGTTCGCCTCGGACGTGTTCCACGTCGGCGACCAACCGGGTCACGGCCACGCAGTGAAACTACTGAACAACTATCTCTCGTTTGCGGGCTTTCTGGCGACCTCCGAGGCGGTCGCACTCGGTCGCTCGGCCGGACTCGACGGCGAGACGCTCGTCGACGTGTTCAGCGCCGGCAGCGGGCGCAACAGCGCCACGGAGCAGAAGTTCCCCGAGTACGTGCTGCCAGAGGCGTACGACATGGGTTTCTCGCTCGAACTGATGGAGAAAGACATCCGTCTGTTTCAGGAGTTCGCGGAGGCGAACGACGCCTCCGCACTGCTCGGCGGCGTCGTCCGCAATCTGGTCGGCTACGCGCGGGCCCAACAGGGTGGCGACGCCGACATGACTCGCGCCTACGAGTTCGTCGAACGACAGATGACTCGGAGATAGCGTTCCGTCGGACGACAGATGACTCGGACGTAGGTTTTCCCCGACGATAGATAACACGGAGATAGATTTTTACCCTCCATCCGTAATCGTTCGTACGAGACAACTATGACGAGTCCAATCACGGGTGTCGTCGCGCCAGTGGTAACGCCGATAAACGACCAAGGGAACCTCGCGCCCGACCGAGTCGCCGACAGCGTCGCGTTCACGATGGAGTGTGGCTGTCACGCCGTCGTCGCCTCCGGAACCGGTGTCCAAGAGACCGCCGCACTCGCGCCCGATGAACGGAAGACGCTGATTAGCGAAACCGTCGCCGCCGTCGACGGCGAAGTTCCCGTCCTCGCGGGCGTCTCGTATCCTGCCCAGTCGGTCGTCTCCGACCTCGTCTCGCACGCCGAGGAAGAGGGCGTCGACGGCCTGCTCGCCATGCCGCCGTGGGGAATGCCGCCGAGTCACGACGCTATCGTCCGCTACTACGAGGCCATCGCCGAGGAGACGGAGCTCCCGATTCTCGTCTACAACAACCCCGCTGTCACGGTCGATATGGCCAAAGAAACGATGCGCGACGTCGCCCGCATCGACGGCGTCGACTACGTCAAGGAGAGTTCGCGGGACTGGCAGAAAGTCGGCTGGCTCCTCGAACGCATCCACCACGAAGGCCACGCGGAGGTGTTCACGACTATGGACGTTCTCCTTTCGACGTTGCAGGCCGGCGGGTCGGGCGCGGTCATCCCCGCGCCGGCGACGGTGCCCGCGATGCGCGTCTACGATGCCTACCAGTCCGGCGACGTAGAGTCGGCCGTCGCCGCCCAGCGCAGTTTCGGGACGTTCCCCCCGGACGAGGTGTCGACCGGACTCACCGCCGTCTGCAAGACCGCGACGCGTCTCTCGGGCGTCGACGTCGGTTCGCCGCGGCCGCCGTACGACGACGTCGGCGAGGAGGGTCGCGAAGCTATCGACGCGTGGCTCGACGAGCAGGACGTTCCGAAACTGTAACAGCGGCCACTACGACGCTCAGTCCGCAGCGATTTGTTCCAGTATCGGTTCCAAATACTCTTTTAATCGAGTTGGATTCTCGACCATCGGGAAGTGGCCGAGTTCGGTCATCTCCTCGAACTGCGCACCGTCTATTTCGTCGGCGACGCGGCGCGTATCCTCCGGTGCCGCCGAGTAGTCGTACTCGCCGGTGAGCAGATAGACGCCCACGTCGTCGGTGTCTATCTCGTCTAACGTCCCGCGCGCGTCCCAGTCCTCGGCGTAGAAATGCAGGTCGCCGGTGTAGACGCCGTCGCCGCCCTGACTGTAGAGCCACCACGACTCCCGTTTCAGTCGCTCGGGGCTCTGCGGCGCTTGGAGGCCGTACACCCACTCGGGACGGACGACTTCCTGATTCACGTGCGGGTGGTCGAGGTAGCCGATATCCCGCGTCGGTGCGTGTGCAGTCGACTCCAACCCGACGACCGCACGAACGTCGTCGGCGTAGTTCCGGGCGAGTTCGAGTACGATAGCGCCGCCCATCGAACAGCCGACGACGGCGGGCGAGTCGAGGCCGAGCGTTCGGACGAACGTGGCGACGAATCCGGCGTAGAAGTCGGTCTTCAGTCGGTAGTCCTCGGTCCACCAGTCGCTCGTCGTCGGCGGGAGCGTCTGGCCGTGCCACGGCATGTCGAACGCGTAGACGGTGTACTGCTCCAGCACGTCCGGGTCGTTCAGGAGGTGGCGAAACTGTCGGGAGTCCGCGCCCGCGGTGTGTAGACAGACCAACGGCACGTCACCGTCGCCGGCGACCTCGTAGTAGGTTCGGTACTTCTCGCCGTCGAACTCCAACCAGACGTACCGGGCCTCGATTGGTTCGTGGTCGCCGTGATCGAACTCGTCGGGGGTCGCCGCACCGTCACCGTCACCGTTGTTGTCACTCATCGTCGACCTCCCGGAACACCTCGAGCGTCCGCTTCAGCGCCCTGAGGTGTTGTATCGCGGTCTTCAGGTCGCCCTCCAGTACGAGGTCGCCGCGGAGCCACGCCCCCAGCAGGTCGTGGTACGGCGCTGGCGGCGTCTCCGAGAGCATCTGCTGCCACACCGTCTCGGGTGCGCGGAGCGCGAACGCCCACGAGACGAGTTCGGGGTCGTCGTAGACGGTGAGTTCGCCTTCGTCGACGCCGAACGCGCACGCCGTCTCGCCGAAATCGAATCGAATCGTCGTCGAGAACGCGCGACTGGCCCGTGCGAACTGCTCGTCGGCGGCGAGTGCCGTGGCCGCCGATTCGACCCACTCCTCGCTGGGAAACGATGACATACCGTACACGTCCGGCGAACGGATAGTCAATCTTCCGCCTGCCGAGGAGTTCCGGCGTCGCTGAGGTGATTTTTCCCTCGACTCAGGCCGCGTCGGCACCGGCCACGTGGACGGGTCCACGCGGTTCGTACTCCATGCGTGTGGCGACGGCGTCCGCTATCTCGTCGCCGAACTCGCGGCGGACGACGTGAAACGCTAAGTCGAGTCCGGAGGTGACGCCGCCGGCGGTCACCACGTCGCCGTCGTCGACGACGCGAGCGTCGACGACTTCCGCGCCCGACTCCCGAAGGTCGTCTTTGGCGCTGGCGTGCGTAATCGCCGGCCGTCCATCGGTGATTCTCCCCCGAGCGAGCAACATCCCGCCCGTACAGACGCCCGCGACGGCGACACCCTCGTCGTAGAGGTCGGCAATCGTTTCGGGGATGACTCCTCGTTCGGCCTCCGCCCACGCGCCCGTCTCGCCACGACTGGCCCACTGTCCACCGGGGACGAGCACCAAGTCGGGAGATAGTTCGTCGAGGCGGTGGTCGACGCCGATACGGACGCCGTGGCTGGCGGTCACTTCGTCGACGTCGTCTACGGTACACAGCGTCACCGTGAGGTCCGCTCCGCTGTCTCGGGCGTTGTCAAACACCTCGAACGGTGCGATGGCGTCGAGTTCGTCGACACCCTCGAAGAGAACGATTGCGATATCCATGCGTACAACTACCGCGGCAAGAAGAAAACTGTTCGCCCGAAAAGGCGGCAACTGGACGGCCGACTGTGCGCTTTTGCTACTCTCGTTTCGCACCTCCGCCTATCTGCGGTCGTCCGTCACCGGACAGTCCGAGCGCGCTCCGCAGGACGCCGACAGGGTCCGGCCGGCCAGCGAACGCCTGAACGATGTACATGGCGACGAGAACCCCTAGCGCGAACAGCTGAATCGTCGGCGAGGGGTGGACCATCGTGACGAGTCCGAGGGCGGCGTAGACGACCCGGGCGGGGAGCGTGATAGCTTTCCCGAACGCGAACGGGTAGTTGATGCCGTGAATCATCGCTATCGCACCCATCATTGCGAACGCCCCGGACGTCAGCGCCACCGAGTCGAACGTCCCGGAGACGACTTCGGGGTGGTAGATGAAGGTGAACGGCAGGACGAACAGCGGTGCCGAGATTTTGATGGCTTCCCAGCAGCTCTTCCAGAAGTCCGCCCCGGCGATACCACAGGCCACCGCGACGCAGGTCGCAATCGGTGGCGTAAGCCCCGCCAGAATCGCGGCGTAGAACACGAAGAAGTGTCCCGCCAGCTCCGGCAGGAAGAACTGGTTGATGAGCGTCGGCGCGATGAGCAGCGCGACGATGGTGTACGACGCCGTCGTCGGCATCCCCAGTCCGAGGATGATGCAGATAATCATCGCCAGGATGGCGGCGAGCCAGAGTTGGCCGCCCGCCAACTGCATCAGCGTCAGCGAGATGGACGTCGGCACCCCAGTCGCGGTGAGGATGTCGACGACGCCGTTGATTGCGCCGAGGATAATCGCCACCGGTGCGAGCACGACGACACCCTCACGTGCGCCGTTGAGCGTCTCCCAGAGGCTGCGGCGGGCCGACTGACCCGTCGTTTCGTCGCTGACGCCGGCACTCGCCTGCAACAGCGGAATCAGCGTACCTGTGGCCAGCATCGCCGTCGCCGTCCACAGCGCGGCCGTCATCACGGTCACTTGGACGATTCCGAGCTGGTAGATGAGGACCGCGAGCGGGATGCCGTACTTCACGCACTCGGTGAGGAACTCCGAGCGCGGCATCGAGTCGGTGATGAGCTTCTCGGGGTCCGTGTCGTCGAGTTGCGGTACCGAGACGTAGTGGACCGCGATGAAGATGGTCACCACGAGCACCGCCGCCGGAATCAGACCGGCGACGATGACGTCGGCGTACGTGATGCCGGTGATGAGCGAGGCCATGATGAACGCGGCCGCACCCATGACCGGCGGCAGCACCTGTCCGGAGGTGGATGCAACGGCTTCGATTGCACCCGAGGTTTCGGGCTTCATCCCGTTTCGCTTCATCAGCGGGATGGTGAACGACCCGGTCATGCCGGCGTTAGCGGTCTGACTGCCGTTGACGGAGCCGATGACCGCCGAGGCCAGTACCGCAGTCTGGGCGATACCGGAGTCGATGTACCGCGCCGAGCGGAACGCTAACCGCATGATGAGGTCGAACGCGCCGTAGGCTTTCAGGAAGCCGGCGTACAGCAGGAACAACGCAATCCACGCCGCGACGAGTTGCGTCAGGAACCCGAAGAACCCGTCGACGCTGAGCACGAGGATACGCATGAGCCTGTCCCAGCCGATGCCGCCGTGTGCGAGCGGTCCCGGCGCGAGCATCCCCCAACGGCCGTAGGCGATGCCGAGTAGGATAATCGAGAGGAACGTCGTCCCGAACGCCCGCCAGGTGAGATAGATGATGACGAGGGTGAATATCGCCGCCATGTATATCTCGTACTGGAACGCGCGCCCCTGTCGGGTGACGTACAGCTCTTGGAAGTTCATCACGACGTACACACAGACGATGGCGACGATGATTCCACATATCGTCAGTAACGCCGATTCGAGTCGGTTCCCCGGTCCGTAGGCCCGTTTTAAGTCGTCGACGAGTCTGTCGCGGCCACCGCCGGCGAGGTCCATCAGTTCGGTGAAGATGAACAGTTCGAGGATGGCCCCGAAGAAGATGACACCGTACTGTGCCCGCGGCATCATCTGACTCCACGCGTACCAGATGACGATGCCCCAGAAGACGACTGAGAGTAAGATGAGCACGTTGCGCATCGACACGAGCTCCGCGTCCCCGGGCTGTTCGGTGTCGAACCCGTCGTTCATTCCCGATTCCGCGCTGTCGGCTGCCTCACTCACGTTCTCTCACTCCCTCCGGTGGTCGGTTCGTGTGGCCGTTCACGTTGCCGCCTCGAATTCTGCATGATTAGTAGTCTGGGTCCTGGGTGTAGTATGTTGTGTCTGTATTGCTGAAACGTTCGGGCCTGTGAACGGTGTTTAGTTGGTCGAGCCTTCTGTCCACTCGTCGTTCCAGGCGTTGTTGTCCTTCCAGTACTGGGCGACGCCCGGGTGGATTTCGAGGTCGGACATGACCGCGGAGGTCATCGACTCGATGCCCGAGTGGTCGATTGCCGTCGGGTCGGCCTGCTGAATCGCCTCGTGATGTTCCGCGGAGATGCGGGCCACCTCGCGGGCCGCGCTGGCGGGAACGTCCGGTCCGAACGCCCACTGTCCGGCGAGAACCCACGACGTCGTCGTCTCGGTGACGTTGTTGATTTCCTGCTCCCACTCGTACGGGTACTCCTCCCAGTCGTTGAGAAGCGCGCCGGGGACGCTCTCGATTGCCTGTCGGAAGTTGTCGTCGACTTCCATGAGATACAGGCGACCGTTACTGCGGACGTCGACTTCCTGCACCCAACTGGAGAGGTTGACGCCGTTTGCACCGTACACACAGAGCGCGTCCACACGGTTCTCCTCGACAGCACCCGGGATGTCGGTCGTGTCGACGTTCAGTATCTCGTTCTGTTCCCAGAGGCCCGCTTCCTTGATGACCTCTTCCGTGAGCAGTCGCGTCCCGAAGCCGGGTTGAATCGGATAGATGGTGTAGCCGCCGTCTTGGAGGTCGGCGGTCGACTGGATGTCCGAGCCTTCCATCGCCACCCAGTGCATTTCGAGGTTGGTGAAGACGAACCCTTGCATCGGCAGGTTGTCGACCGGGTCCTCCGCGAACGGACCGCTCTCGCTCATCGCCTTCGCCAGCGAGTTGTTGTCCACCCCGAGCGTTTCGAAGTTGCCGCCGTCGAACTCGTAGAGGTTCGCGGTCCATCCGTCTGTCACCTGAACGGTGATAGAGAGCGTATCGCTGTGCTGGCTTGCCGCCCGTGCGAGCGCCTGTGCAGCCTGCTGCGTCGACGTTCCCGAACCTGCACCGGCGATGACCATCTGATACTGTTCGCCGCCACCGCCGCCGCTGCTGTTGTTGCCACCGCCGCCACCGCCGAGCGAATCGGTACAGCCAGCCAACCCAATTGCGCCGAGCGTCGTCATTCCTTTCAGTACATCTCGACGCCGCTTGCTATCGTCTGACATAGACATTCGACAATAATCATTATGGTACATAAGTATAACGCCAGCTGTAATGCTTACTCCGAAGTTCGGAGAAAACGCCACGAGAGGCGCTTTTGACTCGGATTTGGAGTCGGCCGTTTTCAGCGGAACTCGGAGTCGGCGCTGACTGGGACGTGACCCCTGTTTTCGAGCGCTCTCTCCCGATATTCGCGGAGGTCTGCACGGAAGTCGGGGTGGGCGACGTCGATAATCGCGCCCATCCGCTCGGCTGGACTCGCTCCCCTGAGGTCCGCGACGCCGTACTCGGTGACGACGACCGAGTGGTCGTGTTCGGTGTGGTCGACGTGCGGGACGCTCGGGACCACCCGCGAGATGTCTCCCCCGGCGGCAGTCGAGGGGAGTGCAATGATGCCGAGTCGGCAGTTGCGGTTGAAGTCGCCGCCGCCGCCGATGCCGTTGACGATGCGCGTGCCGCCGATGTGGGTCGCGTTCGCGTTCCCGTACAGGTCGATGTCGACGGCGCTGTTGACGCCGACGACGCCGAACTGGTCGATGAGCGCGGGGTTGTTCGACACGTCGGCGGGTCGGAGCACCACGTCGTCGGCGTAGCGCTCGATATCGTCGAACAGTCGTTCTTGGCCTTCGAGTGAGAGCGCCAGTGAGGTCGCACTCGCACCCGAGAGCATCCCCTCGTCGATGGCGTCGAGCAGACCGTCTTGGAACACTTCGCCGAAATAGATGACTTCGCGGTCCGCGAACTCTATCTCCGAGAGTGCGCCCATGAGCGCGTTACCGAGGCTGCCGACGCCGAACTGCAGGCAGATTTGCTCTTGGAGCGTCGGATTCCGCTTCAGTTCCGCCTCCAAGAAGGTCCGAAGGTTGTCGGCGATAGTCGTGTCAGCCTCCGTCGGTTCGCGGAAGTCGTACGGGTCGTCGGGACGGTCGGTCTCGACGACGGCGACGAGTTTCTCGGGGTCGAACTCCAGTTTCGGCGACCCGACGCGTCCGATCGGTTCTTCGAGCGGAATCGGGTCGCGATTCGGCGGCAGGTCCCGGAGATAGACGTCGTGGACGTGTTCCAACAGTCGAGGCTGCGTCTCGTTCACCTCGACGACGAGACGGTCGGCGGCGGCGACGAACGACGGCATGTGCCCGATGGAAGTCGATGGAATGAGCCAGTCTTCGCCGACGGCGACGGCTTCGATGACGGCGACACCGGGGTCGCCAAAGTCGCCCAGACGAACCTCGTCGCCGAACCGCGAGATGTGGCGGTCGTGAAACTCGACCTCGCGGTCGTTTATCGCCGCCCGGGAGACGCTTCGTGTCTGAAACGGGTAGCGCCGCGCCATCTGGCCGGCTTCGACCAACTCGTCGTCTATCTCGCCGCCGACACCGCCGCCGGAGATGACCGTCAGCGACAGGTCGCGGTCGTCGGCCGCCAACGCCTCCGGGACCCGTTTCGGGTAGCCGACGCCGCCGAAGCCGCTCACCAAGACGACGTCGTCGGGTTCGACCGCATCGGCGGCCGTCGCCGCGTCGGTTACGGGAACACCGTCGGCGATGCGGTCGTCTGCATCAGTCATCCGTTCCTCCGTCGGACGGTTCGGTGCCGATTCCTTCGGGCCATCCCGGCGGCCGTGCGGCCGTCGGCTGGGCGTACTCGCGTTTCAGCACCATCGGCGTGCGCTCCATCGACAGCACCTTCGTCCCCTCTTCGTTGTACGCTCTGAGCTCTGTCGTAACGATGCCGACGTGGTCGCGCGAGGAGCTCTCGCGCTTTTCGAGCACCTCGCTCTCGGCGAAGATGGTGTCACCGTGGAACACCGGCGCGTGGTGTCGAATCCGGTCGTAGCCGAGGTTCGCGGTGGCGTTGACCGAGATGTCGATGACGCTCATCCCGACGGCGAGTGCGATGACGAACGTGCCGTCGACGAGTCGCTCGCCGAACTCCGTCTCGGCGGCGTACGCCTCGTTGAAGTGCATCGGGTTGAGATTCATCGTCACGTTCGTCATCCAGACGTTGTCCGTCTCCGTGACGGTGCGCCCGAACGGATGTTTGTACACGTCGCCTACCTCGAAATCCTCGTAGTACCGCCCCTGCCAGCCTTCTACCAGTCGCGTCTCACTCGTCTCCTCCGTCGTGTCGTTGTCGGTCATTGTCGTGTAGTCTCCTTCGTGTGGTCTTCGTGGGGTGTTCGTATGGTTCTTCCCTGCGGTTCTTTCGCGGTCTTTCCCTCTTTTTGTTGCCTCTCTTTAGAACGACCGGGGGAGTTCGAGGACGTTCTCCCCGATGTAGTTCAGCGCCAACTCCTGCGTGATAGGGACGAGACGGGTGAGTCGCGCCTCGCGCAGGTACCGTTCGACGTCGTACTCGCGGGCGACGCCACGCCCACCGTGGACCTGCACGGCGGCGTCCGCCGCCTCGAACGTTGCATCCGCGGCGAGGTACTTCGCAGCGTTCGCTCGCGCACCGACGGCTTTCCGCTCCTCGTCCGTTCGCTTCGCCGCGTCGAACGTGAACTGCTTTGCGGCCTGTACGCGGGCGAACGCCGCGGCCAGCGGGTGTTGGACCGCCTGATTCTGCCCGATGGGCTGGCCGAACACTTCGCGCTCGTTCGCGTAGTCGGCACCTTTCTCGATAGCGAGTTCGCCGAGGCCGATAGCTTCGGCAGCGATGACGAGTCGCTCCTCGTTGAGGCCGTCGAGCACTTGGTAGAACCCTTCGTCCTCGACGCCGACGAGTTGGTCGGCCGGAATCCGGAGGTCGTCGTAGGTGACGCGGAACGAACTGACCACGCCGCTGACGGTCTTGTCTATCTCCTCCAGTTGGATGCTCCCCTCGTCGACCCCTCGTTCGATATCGACGAGGAACAGCGAGACGCCCTTGGTCTTCTTGTCGACTTCGTCGTACGGCGTCGTGCGGGCGGCCAACACGAGGTAGTCGCTCACGTCGATACGGGAGGTCCAGAGTTTCTCGCCGTTGACGACGTACTCGTCGCCGTCGCGTTCGGCGCGGGTCGTCATCGCCGTCGACTCCGACCCCGCGGTCGGTTCGGTGAGGCTGAAACACTGAATCCACGCCTCACCGCTTGCGACTTGTGGGAGCAAGTTCTCTTTGAGTTCGTCGCTTCCGTACTTCACGAGCGGTGCGGAGTTGTAGATGGCGGCGTGGACCGTCTGCGCGCCGCTGAAGCCCGCGCCGCTTCTGGCGATTTCGTACATCATCGCCACCGTCTCTTCAGTACCGTAGCCTTTGCCGCCGTACTCCTCGGGGAGGAGGATTCCGAGCCACCCCTCTTCGGCGAGTGCGTTCACGAACTCGTGTGGATACTCCCCTTCGGCGTCGCGTTCGCGCCAGTACGCGTCGTCGAACTCGTCGCACACCGCCCGAATCTCTTCCCGAACCGCCTGCTGTCTGGGAGACAGCGCCAGTTCGCTGGCGAAGTAGCCTGACATCAGTTACCATATACTCGAAGGGGGCATTAAGCGTATTGGGGTTCCCGAACGATTATCCGGTTAGGATTCCCGCCGACGCGAAAGCACCGCCTGAGCGGTGCGAAACCGATGGTTACGGTGACATTCCGTCGAGCCAGCCGCCGTCCAGTGCGAGCGTCTCTCCGGTGACGAAGTCGGCCGCCGGCGACGCGAGGAAGACGACGGCCCGTCCGAACGACTCCGTTTCGCCGAGTTTCCGTATCGGCAGTTCCTCGGCCCGACGTTCGCGGGCCGCCTCGACGGATATCTCCTCTCTGTCGGCGAGCAGTTCGATTTTGTCTTCGAGACGGTCGGTGACGATGCCCCGTGGACACGCGCAGTTCACGCGGACGCCCTGCGGACCGTACTCCTCGGCGAGGCTCTTCGAGAGCGCGTAGATGCCCGGACGGAACGCCGCCTGAAGCACGTCGCCGGGTAGCGGTTCCGCCGCCGTCGCCGAGATGACGTTCACGACCGACGCCTCCTCGTCGCCTTCGACGAGATGCGGGAGCGCCGATTTGAGCGCGACGACGGTGCTTCGGACGACGAGTTCGTACGTCCGGTCCAGCGTCTCGACGTCCGTCTCCGCTATCGGCTGGACCGGCGGCCCGCCGTGGTTGGTCACGAGTACGTCGAGGCCACCGAACTCCGTCGCTGCGGCGTTCACGGTCTCTCGGATGTCTTCGGGTTCTGCGAGGTCACACGCGTACGTCCGAACGTCGTCCTCGTCGACGCCCGTCTCCTCGACGATGTGTGCTTTCGCGTCCGCGAGGTTCTCCGCGCCTCTCGAGGCGATAGCTACCTGCGCGCCCTCTCGTGCGAGTTCCGTCGCGGCGGCCCGGCCGAGACCTTTGCTCGCCGCGAACAGCAACGCTCGCTTACCGGTGAGTTCGAGTTCCATCGTCAGTTGGCGACCAGCACCGGTCGCTCTCCTTCGAGGATGAGTCCCTGCGTGACGCTTCCGAAGACGGCTTTGCCGACTGGTGTCCGCCGCGAGTTCCCGATGAGAATCGCGTCGGCGTCGACGTCGTCGGCCGCGTCGAGAATCGCCTGCTTCGGTTCGCCAGTCGTCGTTCGAAGACTCACCGCTACGCCGTCGTCTTCCAGTCGTGTTCCAGCATGCTCGACGGTCTCGGGAACGCCCTGTAGCGATTCGATGTTCTCGTTTATCGATTCGAGAATCGTCTTCCCCGCCTCGTCCGCCGGGGTGTCTATCTCCTCGTAGACGTGTAGTACGGTGACTTCGACGCCGTCACGGTCGAACAACCGTTCGAGAGTGTCGAGTTGTCTGTCGAGTCGCTCCGGTTCGGCGTCGACTGGCATGATAACACGCTTCATGCTCGCACCGTCGAGACGGTTCGTAATCAAAGTTTTCACTACACCGTTACAAACTGGATTCCGGACACGAACGGCGAAATCGCTGAAGCTCCGGCGTGCTCAGCGCCCCCTTTCAGCGCTGCTCTACTACTGCGGAGACGACGTTCTCCTGTTCAGAGAGCGACGAGAGAACGTCGTACAGGTGGTCGACTTCGCCTTCGGAGAGAACGGTCCCGGCACACTCTTCGAACTTGGCGCGTAGTTCCTCGTCGGTGAGTGGGTCGTCGTGGGTTCCCGGCGGGTTCTCCTGATAGCGCTCGTACGTCTCCGTTCCGGTGTCGATGCGTACTGTCGCCTCGTGAGAGTCGTACGGCAACTCCTCGTCGACGACGAACTCCACGCGCTCGCGCATCGACTGAACCGCCGGGTCGTCGATGGCGTCGTCGCGGAACGTCGCGAGCGTGACCCGGTCGCGGACCAACCCGCTGGCGACGGCGTACTCCATAGAGAACTTCGCTTCGAGGCCGGTGTCGGGGTCGGCGTGGTGGAGCGCGTCGCCCGCTCCCGACGATGCCGTGACGGTTACGTGCTCGATGTCGTCAGGGTCGACACCGTCCTCGGCGAGCGCTTGTGCCGCCGCGATGGAGGTGTGGGTGAAGTAACAGCACGGATACGCCTTGATGTGGATGCCACGCTCCTCCAACATGTTGTACTCGGGGCTGTCGAACTCCGCTGGTTCGGTGTCGCCGTACAGGTCCCAGAACCCACGGTCACCGCTTACCGCCGCCACGTCCGCAGTGAAGCCGTCGGCGGCGAGTCGTGCCGCGGTCACGCCCGAACGACAACAGAGACCAGCGTGCAACGGCTTCGTCATCGAGCCGAAGTTCCGCTTGAGCCCCGACGGCATCGACGCTGCAATGTTGAGCGCTGCTGTCGTCTCGGCTTCGTCCAAGTCGAGAAGTTTCGCCGCCGCCGCCGCCGCGCCGAAGGCTCCGAACGTCGCCGTCGCGTGCCACCCGGCTTCGTAGTGGTCGGGGCTGATAGGGTCGGCGACGGCGCACTCGACCTCGAATCCGGCTACGTACGCCGTAAGGAGGTCGCGGCCGCTCGCACCTGTCTCCTCGGCGAGTGCGAGGAGCGTCGGAACGAGTGTGACGCTGGGATGTCCGCTCATCGCCCACGCGAGGTCGTCGTAGTCGAGCGCGTGGCCGGCCGTCCCGGTCCGGAGTGCAACACTGTCCGGCGGCGTGTCGGCATCGACGCCGAGTAGCGTCGCGGCGTCGGCAGTCGCCGGGTCGATACCGCTGGACTCGGTCGCCTTTCTCCCTGCTCCTTCCGTCGACCCCGCGAGCGTCACGGCGACGGTGTCGACGAACGCCCGAGTGACCGTCTCGACGGACTCCTCCGGGAGGTCATCGTACGTCAACTGAGTGGCGAACGCTGCGAGACTCCGTTCCGGTGACGGTTGCTGCATGGTGGCACCTAACGACAGTCGGTCAAAAACGTTTGTCCTGAACGTTCGTTCCATTCCGTTCCGCGATACCGAACAGTATTAGTCCGAGCGTGTGAATCGGTAAAGCATGACACAAACGAACGACCCTGCAACGGTGCAGGCAGTACGGACGATGTTCGACATCGTCGAGTACGTCGCCGAACGCGACGGCGTCACCATCACCGAAGTTGCCACCGACCTCGGCTACGCGAAGAGCACTATCCATCGGCATTTCTCGACACTCCACGAGTTAGGCTACATCGTCGAGACGCCGACCGGCTATCAGGTTGGATTACGGTTTCTCGAAGTCGGCCACACTGCTAGAGTACGCCAACGCGGACACAGGATGGTCAAAGAGAAAGTCGAGAACATCGCAGCGGAGACCGGTGAACGGGCCCAGTTCATCGTCGAGGAACACGGTGAAGGGGTGTACATCCACCGGGCGTTCGGCGAGCGTGCCGTTCGGACCGACCCCGGAATCGGCAGTCGGATTCCCCTACACGCCACCTCTGCCGGCAAAGCTATCCTCGCAAGCATGGACGAAAAGCGGAGCGCCGAACTCATCGAGGCAATCAACTTCGACCCAATCACCGAGTTCACGATAACGGACTCCGAACAACTGTACGACGAACTCGAAGCCATCCGCGAACGAGGCTACAGTTTCAACCGACAGGAGAACCTCAACGGGCTTCACGCCGTCGGCGTCGCTGTCTCCGGCCCCGATGGTGAGGTCATCGGTGCGCTCAGCGTCTCCGGTCCGTCACACCGGATGCAGGGTACGTGGTTCGAAGAGGAACTCCCGAAACTTCTGCTGGGGACGGCCAACGAACTCGAACTCAACATCGCCCACTCGTAAGCGTTCCGCGATGCAGAACAGAATGTGATGGTCTGTAATTACTTTACCTCGGTTTCCAGTTCTACGACATTGCACATGGCACTCGTTAACGTAAGTTACACAGCACTCCCGATGTGCCACGTGATACATACTAACATTACTGGAGTGTACACACCGGTCTCAAACCCGATTTTAGTTTACTCTCGTTGTAGTGAAATAGTGACAAATGCGTTCTCAGACGCCCTAATGCCCGGTCCGTGAAGTTGCTCTGTGTACGACAGACCGAGCACGCTCTCAGATGCACCTGATAAACTCTGTTCCGTATCGTCGAACAATTGGTTTCTTGGAAGCGGTTCTCAGAAGGTCTATCAAGCGGTCTCGGCACGCAGTAACCACCGGACGACGTCGTGACGGTTATCCGAATTCTTTCGAACCCGGCGGATTTTGACACACACCATAACAAGCTTATTACTGTTATTCTGTCTCTGTGGACAATCTTACACGCCTCACCAGCCCGAACCATCTCACTTCGACTCAACGGCCTGATTCTCTAGTATGGACGAGCGACTGTGGAGCGTCCAGACAGACGGTTTCGCAGTGCGGAACGCCGTTTCTCTCCCCGAGACGACACGGGAGCGTACGTGCCGCTCGCCGCTTACTCTCGAAGCGTCCGGTCGACGAACGTCCCGGCGAGTCCGACGTAGTTCGTCGGGTCCGCTGCTGCTTCGAGTTCGTCGTCGGTCATCGCGTCCGTCACTCGTTCGTCGTCCCGCAGACACGCCAGCAGGTCCCGGTCGGTCTGAATCGCCTCCATCGCGTTCTCGTGGACGACGTCGTGGGCAGTCTGCCGACCGGTTTTCGACGCGAGCGCCATCATTATCGCCTCCGAGGCGATGAGCGACCCGTGGTGGTCGAGGTTCTCGCGCATACCTTCCGGATGGACATCGAGGTCGGTAAGCACCGCCTTGCAGTTTTCGAGCAGGCGGCCGAAGTACAGTCCCGAGTCGGGAACGACCGCGAACTCGACGTACCACGTCGTGAAATCGCGTTCGTCGTACGTCTCGGTCGCTTCCAGCATCGCCGTGGCGTTCGCCCGCAGGAGTTTCGCCAGCGCCCCGTTGAACTCCGACCGAACAGGGTTCCGTTTGTGCGGCATCGTGCTGCTGCCGACCTCGCCCTCGGGAACGTGTTCTGTGACCTCACCGAACTCGGGACGGTTGAGCAGCAGAATCTGGTGGGCGATTTTCGAGAGGCCGCTACCAATCTGTGCGAGCACCGAGAGGAACTCCGCGAATCGGTCGCGGGCGGCGAACCACGGCGTGTCCGGGACGACGAGGTCGAGTTCGGCCGCGAGGTTCTCCTGTACTTCTTCGCCGCCGTGGTCGAGCGACGCGAGCGTCCCCGTCGCGCCGAAGAACTCGACGACGAACGTCCGTTCGGCGGCGGCGTCGAGTCGGTCGATATGTCGCTCGACTTCTTCGAGCCAGACGGCCGCTTTCAGTCCGAACGTAATGGGCAGTGCGTGGACGAAGTGCGTCCGCCCCATCATCGGCGTGTCGCGGTGGTCGGCGGCGAGTTCGCGGAGCGCCGCACGGATATCGACCAGGTCGCTCCGATAGCGCTCGTACGCGTCCCGCAACTGGAGGACGACCGCGGTGTCGGAGATGTCCTGGCTCGTCGCCCCCCAGTGGATGTACTCGCCGGCGTCGTCGAACGACTCCTTCCAAGCGTCGATGATACTCATGGTAAACAAGCCAATCTCCTCGACGTTGGCTGCCACCTGCTCCATATCGAGATGTTCCAGCGACGCCCGCTCGGTTATCTCGGCCGCCGCCGACTCGGGGACGATTCCGGCGTCGGCTTGTGCGCGAGCCAGCGCAGCCTCGACGTCGAGAAAGCGCTGCAGGTAGCCCGTATCGCCGAATATTTCGCGCATCTCCGGTGTGCCGAACGCGCCCCGAAAGAGACCGCTCGTCTGATGAAAGTGCATTACGACCGCACTGTTCACGGCATTCGTAATGAACGTTTGTGTCGCATGTGTCGTTTGCGTCGGCCTGTGCGACTCACTCCGACGGCAGCGTCGCGTAGAGCAGCACCGAGACGACGGTCAACGCCGCGAGGAGGAAGAACGCCTCGTCGAACCGTCCGTAGTCACCGAACACGCCGACGACCACCGAACCCATCGATGCGAAACCCATGAACAGCGTCCTGGCGAGTCCCCACGAAGACCCACGGACGTCCTCGGGGAGTGCGGCGATAGTGAGCGCGTTGCTTATCGGGACTACTCCCTCACGGACACCGAGTGCGACAATCGCCAGCGCCAGCGGAACGACGTCGTCCAGAAAGGGGATGCTGACGAGCGGAACGATGCTCACCGCACACGTCGTGACGAGCGTCCGCTGCTCGCCGAACCGGTCAGCCAGTGTTCCAGCGAGCGGTTGGACGACCGCTGCGCTTGCGAACAGCATCCCGTAGAGGAGCGCGGCCTGTGCGGCGTCGAACCCCTTCTCTGCGACGAGGTAGAGCGGAAGAAACGCCGTAATCGCCTGGAAGCCGAAAATCATCAACGAGACTGCGGGCACGACGACTCTCGCCCGCGTCACGACGAGCGCTCTGACGACTGCTCGCCACTGCCCGACGGACAGCAGCGTTCGCGTGGACCCCGATGACTCGGTTCGTCGGGGCACCGCCCGCGCGAGACCGACTGCGACGAGGACGAACGGGGCGACGAAGACGAGAAACGACGGCCGCCACCCGGTGACTCCTGCGGCGGCGACGGCGACGAACGGTAGCAACGCCGCGCCGACGCTCCCCGAAGCCAGCGCGATACCGAACATCGCTCCGGAGCGTCGGGTGAACGTCCGCGACAACAACATCCCACGTGGCGGCCCGTACAGCCCCGTTGCGAGGCCGAACAGTCCGCACGCGACCAAGAAGAGTTCGTAGTTGATTGCTCCTGCGAGCACGACGAGACTCCCCCCGGCGAGACAGAGGCTGGTGACGAGCAACGTCCGCTCGTCGACGCGGTCGGCGACCATCCCGGCGGGGAACTGCATGATAGCGTACCCCGCCCAGACGACCGACACGGCGAATCCAGCGGCGGCGTTCGAGAGACCGAAATCGGCGCTAATCGTCGGCAACAACGCGGGGACGACGAAGCGCATCCCGAGCGTCAGAAACCATCCCGCGGAGACGGTGAGCAACACGCCAATCCCCGGGAGCCGGAGTGCTCGACGAACCGTCGAGACGGGTCGCACAGTCAGTCGCCTCCGTCCGTCGCGGTGGTCGAACTCACTTTCGAGGACGTTCCTGCGGTAGCCAGTGCGTTAACGAAGCGTTCCGGCCCGACACGTCCCCCCGCTCGTTCCACACGCCGGCGTCCCTGAAGCACTGCCCGGATACGACGTCGGTTTCGGTAGATACGATATCGGCCATTAGTCCTCGATTCTTGCCCGAACACATTAGTTCTTTGTACAGAAGTAACTCTCGTATTTCGTCCATCGGCGGGCTACAGGACGGGCATCGGCGTGGCTCGGCTTTTCATCGTTGGATTGGGGATTCGGGCTGGGCCGCCGATGCCAACGATGCTATCCACGCCGCCGGCAACTCTGTGCTGTTCGCTCGGTTCCGGGGTGGAAGAACACAGACTGGAAGACGCTGAACGGCGTGCGTGCGTTTATCTCTACCATCTATGCGGCCGCAGACGAGACGAGCTATCGGCAACTACTGGCCGTTCACCGACGTTTATAACCCAGAGGGCGGTAGTACGGATATGACATCGATTGGATTCCAACTGTACAGCCTTCACGGGGTCGACGACTCGCTTCCGACCGTCATCGAGCGTGTCGGTGAGACCGATTTCGAGGGTGTCGAACTCGCCGGTCTGGACGAACAAGACCCGAATACAATCGCCGAGGCGCTCGACACCGCCGGCCTCGAACTCGCCGGCGCACACGTCGGATTGGAGGAGTTAGAGGAGGACGTCGACACAGTCGCGGAAACGTACCGCGAACTCGGCTGTGAAGACGTCGTCGTGCCGTGGCTCGACCCAGAACAGTTCTCGTCCGTAGACGCGGTCGAATCGGTTGCCGAGCGACTGGAGGCCGTTTCGGCGGACCTCGAAAACCACGACCTCTCGCTACATTACCACAACCACAATCAGGAGTTCGTCGAACTCGGCGGCGAACCGGCGCTCTCGACGCTGATGGCGGAGACGGAGACCATCGGCTTCGAACTCGACCTCGGGTGGGTCGGGGCCGCCGGGTACGACCCGCTCCCGTATCTGGACGACCACAGCGACCGGGTAACCATCGTCCATCTCAAGGACTACGACGCCGAGACCGGCGACGTCGTCGAAGTCGGCGACGGCGACTTGGACGTCGAAGCGGCGGTCGAAGCCGTCCGCGGCCACGGTATCGAGTGGCTCGTCTACGAAGCCGAAGAGCGGCCCGACTCGTACGGAACGCTCGACCACGCGGCCGACGTCGTCGAGACGCACTGGTAGGGACGGCAGCGAGGTCACCCGTCCCCGAGACGACCCGACTTGTCTCTCGTGTCGGAGTCAGTCTTCTTGCGCGTCGACGACCGCGACCGCCGCGAGATTGACGATGTCGTTCACTTCATCGCCACGCTGTACCACGTGGACCGGTTTGTCCATGCCGACGAGCATCGGGCCGACGGCCTCGGCGTCGCCGAGTCGCTGGAGGAGTTTGTAACTGATGTTGCCCGCCTCCAGATTCGGGAAGACGAGGACGTTCGCGGGTTCCTCGAGGTCGGAGAACTCGTACGTCTCGGTGAGCATCTCCTCGACGAGCGCCGTGTCGGCCTGCATCTCACCGTCGACCGGGAAATCGACCGACGGGTCCGCGGTCAACTGTCGGGCTGCCTCACGTGGTTTCTGCGTTCCGTCGTTGTCGACGCTCCCGAAGTCCGAGTAGGAAAGAAACGCCACCCGTGGGTCGACGTTGAACTGGCGCGCGAGCGACGCCGTGTGCCGGGCGACTTCGGCGAGCACGTCGGCGCTCGGGTCGCGGTTGACCGTCGCGTCGGCACAGAAGACGACTCTGTCGTCGAACGCGAGCATGTAGACGCCGGCAGCGTACTCCGTATCGGGTTTCGTGCCGATGACCTGCAGGGGCGGGCGAAGTGCGCTGGGGTAGTGATGTGTGACCCCGGTGAGCATCGCGTCCGCGTCACCGGCGGCGACCATGACGCTCGCGAGATAGTTCGGGTCGGTTCGCACGAGTTCGGACGCCTCGCGGCGCGTCACACCCTTTCGTTGGCGCCGTCGGTAGAGTTGGTCTGCGTACTCGTCGAGTACGTCGTCGGTCGGGTCGACGACGGTCGGCTCGAACTCCAGTCCACGAGTCGAAACGACCGATTCGATGGCGTCTCTGTCGCCGACGAGCAGCGGTTTTGCGATACCCTCAGATTCGATTCGAGCGGCGGCCCGAATCATCTTCTCGTTGTCGCCCTCGGCGAGAACGACGCGCTTCGAGGCGCTCTGGGCTTTGTTGAGGATGACGCGGAGCATCTCCAGCGACTTCCCGACGCGCGCTTCGAGGCGCTCGTGGTACTCGGTCAGGTCTATCTCCCGGCGGGCGACCCCGCTTTTCATCGCCGCCTGTGCGACGGCCGAAGACACCTCGAACAGCACCCGCGTGTCGAGCGGTTTCGGGATGACGTAGTCGGGACCGAACTGGAGCGGTTGGTCGCCGTACGCCTTCACGACGGCGTCGGGCACGTCCTGACGGGCGAGTTCGGCGAGCGCCTCCGCGGCCGCACGCTTCATCTCCTCGTTGATTTCGGTCGCGCGCACGTCGAGCGCACCACGGAAGATGAACGGGAACCCGAGCACGTTGTTCACTTGGTTCGGGTAGTCGGAGCGTCCGGTCGCCATGATGACGGTGTCGTCGCGGGCGTTTTTGGCCGCCTCGTAGGTGATTTCCGGGTCGGGGTTCGCCATGGCGAAGATGATTGGGTCGTCGGCCATCGACCGAACCATCTCCGGGGAGACGATACCACCTGCCGAGAGGCCGACGAACACGTCGGCATCCTCCATCGCGTCGGCGACATCTCCCGCCGGGACGTCACGGGCGAACTCCCGATTGTACTCGTTGAGTTCTCCGGCCTCCGCCCGCTCGGTGGTGAGAATGCCGTCGATATCGCACATGACGATGTTCTCGGGTCGGACACCGAGTGAGACGTAGAACCGTGCCGTCGCCGTCGCCGCCGCGCCCGCACCGGCGAACGTGACACGAATCGAGTCGAGGTCTTTGTCGACGATATCGAGCGCGTTGAGAAGTGCAGCGCCGGAGATGATTGCGGTCCCGTGCTGGTCGTCGTGGAAGACGGGAATCGACATCTCCTCGCGGAGCCGCGACTCGATTTCGAAACACTCCGGTGCGCTGACATCTTCGAGGTTGATACCGCCGAACGTCGGTTCCATCGCACTCACGATACCGGTGAACTCGTCGACATCGTCGGCGTCGAGTTCGACGTCGAACACGTCGATGTCGGCGAATCGTTTGAACAACACGCCTTTGCCCTCCATGACGGGTTTCGAGGCCTGTCCGCCGATATCGCCTAATCCGAGAACGGCCGACCCGTCGGAGACGACACCGACGAGATTCCCCTTCGCCGTGTACTCGTACGCGCGGTCGGGGTCGTCAGCGATGTCCAGACACGGTGCGGCGACACCGGGCGAGTACGCCAGCGAGAGGTCACGCTGGGTGTTGGTCGACTTCGTCGTCGAGATTTCGATTTTTCCCGCCGGTTCTTCGCTGTGGTACTCCCGGGCGTCTTCTTCGAGTGTCATAGAGTGAGTACGCTTCCCGCGACTCATAAAAGTAGTCGACTGTCCATTCGGGAATGTTGTTTTGCGAACGTGGTACGGACTCGTACCGACCACGCACGTCGATTCGTGTTGACGGTAGTCTCGACGGGATAGTCACATCGCACCGATACATCCTTATCGACTGCACGAGACCAGTACCCTATGACAAGTCCAACAATCACGGTCTGGAACGAGTTCGTTCACGAACGCGATAGCGACGTCGTCGCGGATATCTACCCTGACGGTATCCACGCGGTCATCGCCGACGCCCTCGAAGAACACGGTTTCGAGACGCAAACGGCGACGCTGGACGAACCTGAACACGGACTCACCGAGGACGTGCTCGACGACACCGACGTGCTGACCTGGTGGGGTCACGCCGCTCACGACCAGGTCGACGACCACATCGTCGAACGCGTCAAAGAACGTGTACTCGACGGGATGGGGCTGCTCGTCCTGCACTCGGCACACTACTCGAAGATTTTCAAATCACTGATGGGGACGACGTGTTCGCTGAAGTGGCGCGAAGCCGCCGAGCGCGAACGACTCTGGATTGTCGAACCGAGCCACCCGATCGTCTCCGGCCTCGACGACGACTACATCGAACTGGAGGAAGCGGAGATGTACGGCGAACGCTTCGACGTGCCTGCCCCCGAGACGCTCGTGTTCAACAGTTGGTTCGAAGGCGGCGAAGTGTTCCGTTCGGGGTGCTGCTATCGCCGCGGCGCGGGCAAAGTGTTCTACTTCCGTCCCGGCCACGAGACGTACCCCGTCTACCACGACGAAAGTATCCAGCAAGTCCTCGCAAACGCCTGCGAGTGGGCCGCAGCCGGCGAGAACCAGCCGTCACCCACCTACGGTAACGCCGACCCGATAGAGGATATCGACACGAGCGACGACCGTACGGTTCACTGAGGGGCCAGCGTCCCCCGACCCGTGTGGGACCGATGCCCGGAATCGCGAGGGCTAACAATTTTTATATACCACCCACACAGAATATTAGCTATGTCATCGAAAGTTACCACGGACGAATCCGCACGATTCGTGGTGAAAAACGTCGGCGGTATTGACGAAACAACCGTCGAACTTCCGCCAGGCATCACGGTTCTCGCGGGCCGCAACGCGACGAACCGAACGTCGTTTCTGCAGGCTATCATGGCGACGATGGGAAGCGAACGGGTTTCGTTGAAAGGCGACGCCGACGAGGGCCACGTCGAACTCGAACTCGGCGACGAACTGTACACTCGGACGCTGACTCGAACTGGTGGCGGCGTGAGCACGAGCGGTGACCCGTTCCTTGACGACGACGCCGACGTCGCCGACCTCTTCGCGTTCCTTCTCGGCAACAACGAGGCACGGCGAGCGGTCACGCAGAACGTCGACCTCCGAGAGATTATCATGCGACCGGTCGACACCGACGCGATACACCGAAACATCTCGGAGTTGGAAACCGAGAAATCACGACTCGACGACCGAATCGACGAACTGCAGGCGTTGAAGCGCGACCTGCCGGAACTGGAGACCGAACGGACACGACTGCGAGAGGAACTCGACGCCAAACGAGAGGAACTGGCGGCGAAGGAAGCCGAAATCGACGACCACAGCTCCGATGTCGACGAGTCGCGCGAGGAGAAACGCGAACTCGAAGCGAAGCTCGACGAGCTCCGTGACCGCCGCGCCGCCCTCGAGACGGTTCGCTCCGATATCGACCTCGAACAGGAGAGTATCGAGTCGTTGACGCGCGAACAGCGCGAACTCGAAGACGAACTCGCCGACCTCGACGACGACACCGACGAGACAGACGGAAACATCGACCACCGAATCGACCAACTCCGTGAGCGCAAACAGCGCCTCAGCAGCGAAGTCAGCGAACTGCAGAACGTTCTGAAGTTCAACGAGGAGATGCTCGAAGACGGTGCAGTCACGGCGACGCTGTCGTCGGAGAACGACTCCGGGGTGGACTCCGGAGCAGTCACCGACAAACTCGTCGACGACGACACAGTCGTCTGTTGGACCTGTGGGTCGAACGTCGACAGAGAGAACATCGAAGGCACGCTCGACCAACTGCGCGCGCTCCGGAAAGAGAAACTCTCGACGGTGCGCGACATCGAAGACGACCTCAGCGAACTCCGAGCGCAGAAAAAGAAACGAGAGAAGAAACGAAAGCGGGCGGAGACGCTTCGAGCGAAGCGCCGACGCGTCGAAGACGAACTGGACCGCCGCGAGGAGACGCTCTCGGAGAAACGCGAGAAACGCGACGAACTCGGCGAGGAAGTCGAAGCGCTCGAAGAGACGGTCGACAGTCTCGAATCGGAGGACTTCGGCGAGATACTCGACCTCCACAAGGAGGCGAACGAACTCGAATTCGAACTCAGACGACTGGAGTCTTCACTCGAATCCGTCGAATCGGACATCACCGACATCGAAGAAGAACTCGCCGAGGAGCGTCGTCTCGACGACGAACGCGAACGCATCGCCGACGAACTCACCGACCTCCGAACCCGAATCGAGCAGATAGAGACGCAGGCGATTTCGGAGTTCAACGAGCACATGGACGCCGTACTCGGCATCTTGGAGTACGCGAACATCGAACGAATCTGGATCGAACGCGTCGAGCGTCGCGTCCGTGAGGGTCGACGTAAAGTCGATAAAGCGGCGTTCGAGCTACACATCGTCCGCAGCACCGAGTCGGGAACGACCTACGAGGACACCGTCGACCACCTCAGCGAGTCCGAACAGGAGGTGACCGGCCTCATCTTCGCGCTGGCGGGTTATCTCGTCCACGACCTTTACGAGACGGTTCCGTTCATGCTGCTTGACTCGCTGGAGGCTATCGACTCCGACAGAATCGCTCGTCTCGTCGACTACCTCTCCGACTACGCGGAGTTCCTCGTTGTCGCGTTGCTCCCGGAGGACGCACAAGCAATCGAGAACGAGGACGCTCGCGTCTCCGAAATCTGAATCGCTGTCTCGGAATTTTTGATCGCTGACGGACCGCACTCCTCAGTTCGACTCGCTCGTTTCTTCGGTATCACGCCGGGACTCGCAGTCGCATCCACCGCGTTCGAGCAGTTCGTCGACGGCGTACTGCGCGCCGCACTCTTCACAGAGTACGTTCATCTCGACGAACAGGCGGAACTCGCCGAGGGTGATGTGGTCGTTCGCTCGTAACTGGTCGAGGTTGCCCTCGGTCACTGTCGCCGTGCGCGAGCGGAGACGCTGGATGCTCTGAGTCGTGTTCTCCATTCTCTCGGCGTCGCTCGTTCCTTTGTACTCCGCCCCACGATATTTTTTGAGATACGAGCGTATCGCTTGGTGCGTGACGAAATCACGTTCGAGTCTGTCGATATCGACACCGTCACGTTCGAGTCTGACCCGCGCCTCTGTCCGCATCCCGCTGCTCACATCGTCGTCAGTCAACAGACGGTAGACGTTCTCGACTTCACCGTCCAACATCGACGCTCCGGCCTCCCTCAGCGCGGCGTCGAGTACACGTCGATTGAAGAGGTCCGCCAAGTCCCGAAGGCTTTGCCGCTCTTCACCCTCGCCTGTCCAGAGTCGCTCTAGTCGGTCACCGAATTCGGGTCCGAGGTCGTACGCCTCGATAACGCGTGCGACCTTACTGTTGGGTCGATTAGAATCGTCGCCCGTCTTCTCGGAGTCCATCTGTACTCGTCCTTGGCGAGTCGGTGGTTTAACGGTACGGGTTAGTCAGAGCAGAATAACAGTTCTAGTAGTGTTATGAATAAGCTCATAACTCGAACTACGCGCATGCAGAAACTGCCTCTCGTGGACTCATAACTTCATCTCGTTTCTCAATGAGAAACATAGTAGCGCATAGAGTAGTAACCCGACGAAACGCGACTCATCTCTTGCAGCGCTATTCGTCTTTCTCCGACCTACTGTTGGTGTTTTCGTGAGGTTCGACGTTCCCGAACTTGAATCGAACCCCAAGCGGTGCATCGAATTCGTGCACTTCTGAAGCCGACATCGACCAGTCTGTTCGCTATCGAGAAACACTACCGACGAAGGAGCGTCACCTCGATGGCGTTCGCGGTACTGACGACCAACCCCGCGAGGTCCTCTTCGAGCTTCTTCCCACTCATCTGGTCGATACTTCCAGAGACGCTTATCGCGCCGACCGGTCGTCCGGACGCCGTCACGGGTGCGGCGACACACTGGACCGACGGGAGGTGTTCTCCTCGCTCGAACGCCAGTCCTCGGTCCCGAACCGACCGGAGTTCCCGACGAAGCGCCTGTTCGTCGGTGATGGTTTTCTCCGTCAGCGACGGGAGGCCTCGACGGTCGAGAACTGTCTCTACTTCCTCGTCGGAGAACTGCGAGAGAATCGCCTTCCCGCCTGCGGTGGCGTGTAGATAGACGCGCCCGCCGACGGGAGGGAGGTAGCTCGACGTCTCGAACTGCTCGCCCGCGCGATACGCGTAGACGCCGTATCCGTGCTCTGCGACCATCAGATTCGTCACCGAACCGGCGGTTCGAGAGAGGTTCTCTATCGCCGGTTTCGCTATCGACACGAGTTCCGAGCGGTTTCGGACGCGATTACCGACACCCAGAAACCGAAATCCGAGCCGGTAGGTTCCCTCGTCTCTGACCACGTAGTCCAGCGATTCGAGCGTCGTGAGGTGTTTGTGGACGGAACTCTTCGAGAGACCGATTTCCTCGGCGAGTTCGGTGACACCCGCAGTACCTCGCTGTTCGAGGGCTTCGACGATTCTGAACGTCGTCCGAACCGACCCGACCGGATAGCGTTCGTCGTTGCTCATACCTGTTCCAGTCGGAGAGGCTACATAGTGTTTCTTCTTGAGAAACGATTTCTCCCTCTTCTTCGTTGGACACCTCACTCCTCTCGGTCCAGCGACCGGTAAACGCGCGCCGTTGGCTCGTCTCAGTGAGGACCGTTTCCTGATAGCGAACGATTGGTAGCCGTTGGACAGAGCGTCCACTTGGCGTCGTGCTACTCTACCGAGAGAAAGCGATACGCGCAGTCTACAGCGTCCGTTTGTACGACCGAAACGCGTCGTCGTCCATCACGACCGACCGGCCGCCGTCGACCAATAGGCTCTCGCCGGTGACGAACGCGGCGTCGTCGCTCGCCAGAAACGTCGCAACGCCGGCGACGTCGCCCGGTTGTCCGATGCGGCCGAGCGGATGCAGCTCCTCGACTGCCTCGTAACGGCCGTCTTCGAGTTCTTCTCGGGTTCGTTCGACCTCTATCCATCCGGGGTTGACCGTGTTCGCCCGGATGTCCAGCGGACCGAGTTCGAGCGCCATCGCCCGGGTCATCCCGTCGATACCCGCCTTCACCGCGTTGTACGGGAAATGCTCCGGCATCGTCACGAAGGCGTGATTCGACGAGATGTTCACGATACTGCCCCCGGCCGGCATGTACCCGATTGCGTGCTTGGCAGCCAACCAGTAGGCCCGAAAGTTCGTTTCGAGAACGAACGACCAGTCGTCGAGCGTCGCGTCCTCGACGCCCGTCTCGGTCTGGACACCCGCGTTGTTTACGAGCACGTCGACACCGCCGTACTCGCTGATTGTTCGTTCGACCAGCGACTCGATAGCTTCGGGTTCCCGCATATCGCACTCGATAAAGGCGGCGTCGCCCGCCGTCGGCGCGTTGTGAATCTCGCGGGCGACGGCCTCACCGGCGGCCTCGCTGCGACCCGAGACGACGACGTTCGCGCCCTCGGCCGCGAACCGCCGGCAGATTCCGGCCCCGATGCCTCGCGTCGACCCGGTGACGATTGCGACCCGACCGCTGAGGCGGCCGTCTCTCGACGGAAGGCCGACGCTGCCGTTGTCGCCGCCGTCGGGCAGGTTCACCATTCAGCGACGCTCCCGTCGTCGTTGCGCCACACCGGGTTGTGCCAGTCGACGGTCTGTTCGGCCTGCTGTTCGACGTACTCCTCGTTGATTTCGATGCCGAGTCCCGGTCCATCGGGGATGTCGACGTAGCCGTCGTCGTACTGGAACACGTCGGGGTTCTGGAGGTAGTCGAGCACGTCGCTCGTTTCGTTGTAGTGGATGTTGAGACTCTGTTCTTGGATGAGCGCGTTCGGCGAACAGGCGTCGACGTGGATGCAAGACGCGAGTGCAATGGGGCCGAGTGGGCAGTGCGGCGCGACGGCGACGTCGTACGCTTCGGCCATCGCAGCAATCTTCTTCACCTCGGTGATGCCGCCGGCGTGCGAGAGGTCAGGTTGGATGACGTCGACTGCCTGTGACTCGAATATCTCTTTGAAATCCCACCGTGAGAACATCCGCTCGCCCGTAGCGATAGGAATAGTCGTATGCGCCGCAATCTCGGGGAGCGCGTCGTTGTGCTCCGGCAGAACGGGCTCTTCGATGAACATCGGGTCGAACGGTTCCAGCGCCGCCGCGAGTCGTTTCGCCATCGGTTTCGAGACGCGGCCGTGGAAGTCGACGCCGATGTCGGTCTCGGGGCCGACGCGTTCGCGGACCTCTCGGAGTCTGTCGACCGCCGAGTCGACGGAGGCGGGGTTGTCCACCCGGCGCATCTCGGAGGTGGCGTTCATTTTCAGTGCGGTGAACCCCTCTGATACTTTCTCCGCGGCGGCGTCGCCGACCTCCGAGGGCCTGTCGCCGCCGATCCACTGGTAGACGCGCACTCGGCTTCGCGCCCGTCCGCCGAGCAGTTCGTAGATGGGTGCGCCGAAATATTTGCCTTTGATATCCCACAGCGCCTGGTCGATGCCCGCGATGGCGCTCATCAGGATGGGGCCGCCGCGGTAGAACCCACCGCGGTACATCCGCTGCCAGTGGTCCTCGATAGCGTTGGGGTCCTCACCGAGCAGATAATTATCCATGAGTTCCTCGACGGCCCCCTCGACCGTCTTCGCGCGTCCCTCGACGACCGGCTCGCCCCAACCGACCGTGCCGTCGCTCGTCTCGATGCGCAGAAAGAGCCACCGTGGCGGTACTTCGTACAGGTCGTAGTCGATTATTTTCGTCATAGTTCTGTGTCGTTGTCGTGGCTGGTTGCGGCTTTCGGTGCCGCGACCTATCGGCGTGCCGGACACTGCCGAGTCGGTGTTGCCGAGCGTACTCGTCCGCACTCGACGCCGCTCGAACCTGAAGACATCGCCGATACGGCCCGGGCGAAGACCACACTCCCTGCCCGAACGAGCGCTATCCGCGACATTCGGTTCCATATGTCCCGGTGGTTGGCATAAAAGTATCGTATCGTGCACTTTCGGCTCTCGACTGTCGAAACCGAGTACGCACGCGAGAGCGTCGCCCGCATCCACACTGCCGAGTATACGACGGGGCACGGCTTCGCCAACTCGTTGCCGTTTTGCGAAGCTCTTTATGTTGAACCCGGAGAGTTTTACAGGATGTCGTACACCGTAGCGGTGATTGGAACCGGAGCAGAGCCTGAGAACCCGGGACGAGACGGATACGCGATGGCGTATCACCACGCGGCCGGATACGAGAAACACGACGACTGTTCGCTCGTCGCCTGTGCGGACATCGTCAGAGAGAACGCCGAGGCGTTCGCCGACGAGTTCGGTCTCGACGAAGCCCAGATATTCGAGTCCTACGAGACGATGCTCGACGAGGTCGAACCGGATATCGTCTCTATCTGCGTTCCACCGGCGCTTCACGAGCGAATCACCGTCGACTGCATCCGAAGCGGCGTCGTTGACGCGATTCACGCCGAGAAACCGATGGCCGACACCTACGGCGGCGCGAAACTGATGACGCAGGAGGCGTCGCGCCACGGCGTCCAGTTGACTATCAACCACCAGCGGCGCTTCAGCGACGCGGTCAGAACCGCCAAGGAACTGCTCGATGACGGCGAAATCGGTGACCTCCAGCGCGTGGAGTTCTCCGCGCCGGTCGGCATCTTCGACTACGGCAGTCACTCGCTGGACCTCTGTAACTACTTCAACGACGAGACACCCGCCGAGTGGGTACTCGGCCAGATTCACTACGACGAGGAGAACATCCTCTTCGGGACGCACAACGAGAACCAAGCCATCGTCCACTGGGAGTACGAAAACGGCGTCCACGGTATCGCCGCCTCCGACAGCACCGGTACTGGTGGTCCGGCCGACGCGTTCCGCTGTCACAACCGACTCGTCGGCACCGAGGGAACCATCGAAGTCGGTCCCGAAGCAGAGGACGGCGAGGACCTCCCGCCGCTTCGCATCCGCCGCGCCGGCGGCGAGTGGGAGACAATCGAGACCGAAGACGGCCTCCACGGCTGGGAGTTCATCGACCGCGCTATCGCCGAGAACGTCCGCTGTCTCGAAACGGGCGAGACGCCGGAACTCGGCGCGGAGAACGCGCTGAACGCGACGGAACTCATCTTCGCGGTCTGGGAGTCCGCGCGCCGTCGTGGCCGCGTCGACCTACCGCTGGACATCGACGACAACCCGCTCGCGGCGATGATAGAGTCGGGGGAGTTGACGCCCCAACCGGCGGGAGACGACTGATGGTTCGGTTTTCGGTCTGCGTCGAGATGGTGTACGACGACGATTCGTTTCCCGACCGGATTCGACGGGCCGGCGACGCCGGTGCCGACGCCATCGAGTTCTGGGACTGGCGCGAGAAGGACCTCGACGCGATACGAACGGCGGCCGCCGACGCCGACGTTCCCATCGTTGGCTGTACCGCCGGCGGCGTCCTCACCGACCCCGAGGCGGCCGACGAGACGGTCGAAACCATCCGCGAGTCCATCGAGACGGCCGCCGACCTCGACTGTCCGTCGCTCATCGTCACGACCGGTCCCGACCAGGACGGACTGAGTCGGGAGCGACAACACGCCAACATCGTCGACGTGCTCCGTCGGGTCGCCGACGACGCCGAAGAAGCGGGCGTGACGCTCGTCGTCGAACCGCTCAACACCGCGGTCAACCATCCGGGGTACTTCCTGACCGACACCGTCGAAGGCGTCGATATCGTCGAAGCAGTGGACTCACCGAACGTGAAACTGCTGTACGACGTCTACCACCAGCAGGTAACGGAAGGAAACCTCGTCGACACGATAACCGACCACGTCGACCACATCGGGCACATCCATATCGCCGACGTTCCCGGTCGCCACGAACCGGGGACCGGCGAAATCAACTACGAGAACGTCCTCACGGCCATCGACGACGCGGGATACGACGGCTACGTCGGCTGTGAGTTCAGTCCGACGGTCGACGGTGACGAAGCATTGAACAGCACGTTCGCCCTCGACTGACCGCGGACACCACACCCCGGCCCGTCACGCCGTGGCGCTCGGCGCGCTTGATATCCGTTTACCAGAGATGCGGGTCCTGAAGGATGACCGCTCGTCAGTTTTTATCCCTGAGTGGTCCTTCGATAACCACTAATGATTATACACACCGATATATTGATATAGCCCCTAGAGAAATGGTGTCATTGGAGAACTTATGCCAAACTCTTCAGAGCCTAGTGCGCGTCGCCGCCAGTTACTTCAGATGCTCGGCGTTGCAGGCGCGACCAGTTTAGCGGGATGTAGCGTGAGCACCGGCGGCGACCAGAACAGCGGCGACGGCGGTGGCGGGAACAGTTCGGACAACGGCGGCGGGTCGAGTTCGGAGTTGGCACAGTCGTCGACGGGATGGGGATGGGACATCGCTGCCCGGTCACTGCAGGACGCTGCGGAGACGTACAACGAGCAGGAGGGAGCCGAAATCTCCGTCGAGGAACTCGGCAGCGACTCCTGGGAACAACGATTCCAGACCGCAATCACGAGCGGGAGCGGCGCCCCCGACTTCTCGGTCGTACAGAACTTCGACGTGACGAACTACGCGAGCGTCAACGGTCTCACCGACCTCACGAGCCGAATCGACGAGGCAGGGATTCGAGAGGACATCGTCGAGACGAAGTGGGGCACGGTTAGCCACGACGACGCAGTGTACGCGATTCCGTGGGACATCGGCCCGACCGGAATCTACTACAAACGCGACCTGTACGAGGAAGCCGGCATCGACCCCAACAGCATCGAGACGTGGGACGACTTCATCGAGGCGGGACAGCAACTCCCCGACGACGTTGCGATGGTCAACCTCCCGCAAGGGGACATGGGCCAGACGTGGCGGATGTACGTCCGACAGCTCGGCGGGCAGGCGTTCACCGACGACGGGGCCGTCGCCATCGGGAGTGAGGAGAGCATCCGCGTCGCGCAGTTGATGAAAGACATGAGCGACGCCGGCATCTCCACCCGAATCGAACTGTGGTCCGGCAGTTGGTTCACCTCCTTCGCGGAAGGGACCCTCGCGTCGCTGCCGAGTGCGGCGTGGATGGACGGCACGCTCCGCGCGGAACTGCCCGACACCGCGGGTAACTGGGGTGTGTTCAAACTGCCAGCGTTCGAACCGGGCGGCAACCGCGCGTCGAACCGCGGCGGCTCGAACATGGCGATACCCTCACAAATCTCGGACCAGAGCGTCGTCAACCGAGCGTTCGACTACTGTCTCTGGGCGATGACGACGCCGGAGGTCCAGAACACGATGCTCGAAGAGTACGGTCTGTTCCCGTCGCTGACGACCGCCTACGAGGCCGACATCTACGACCAAGAACAGGAGTTCTACGACGGTCAGCCAATCTTCCGACTGTTCGCCGAAGTGGCGACGGAGATTCAGCCGTACAACTACACGGTCGACTCGCCGGAAGCGCAGGACGCGCTCGAGACCGAACTCGGCCGGATGCTCGACGGCGCGAAGAGTCCCGAACAGGCGATGACGGACGCCGCACAGACCGTCGCCGACCGGACCGACCGGGAACTCGCGTAATGGCGGCCACGAACATCCACGAAGGAAACATGCAGCTATAAGCCCGACGGAAATGTCGATGTCATCACCACGGTAAGCCAACTCATGTCAGCACCACCGAGCGACGAGTCCGAACGAACCGCAGTCGGCCGGCTTCGACTCGTGGAGAACTGGCCCTCCACGAACGTCTGCCTTCGGTCGAAAACTACGGAGGGTCCCGAGAGCGGCGGCCCGACGACCGACGGAGGGGTGTAGTCGCCGCGCATGGTGCTCACCGCTATCCAGTCGACGCTTCGTTCGTCGACCACGTACCAACAGCTCTCGGACCGCGTGCGGTATGCTCGCCAAGACCTCTCCGGCGCAGTGCCGTCCATCCCGGGATTACCGTATCTCTACATCTCGCCGTTCTTCATCCTCTTCGGGATTTTCCTCATGTTCCCGGCGGCGTACACGTTTTATCTGTCGTTTTTCGACTACGTCGGGGTCTCGAACAACATCCTGTTGAGCATCCAGATGGGGCCGGTCGTGATTTCGATACCCGAGATTGCGAACCTCGAGTTCGTCGGCTTGAACCACTACGAACGGCTCATATTCCGCGACTCGCTGTTCCACCGGTCGCTGTTCAACACGTCGTTCATCTTCTTGGTGCAGGTGCCGACGATGGTCATCCTCGGTCTGGCGACGGCGCTCGTGCTGGACGCGAAGTTCATCCGCGCGAAAGGGCTGTTCCGAACCCTCATCGCCCTTCCAGTGGCGACTGGACTGGTCGCGTACTCGACCATCTTCCTCCTGCTGTTCAACGGTGAGGTCGGCCTCGTCAACTACGTGTTAGAACAGGTCGGCGTGGGCGCGATTCCGTGGCTCGGAGACGGCTTCTGGGCCAGAATCACGCTCGTCATCGCCGTCACGTGGCGCTGGCTCGGCTACAACATGATAATCCTCCTCGCGGGGTTACAGACGATTCCGGAACCGCTCTACGAGGCGGCCGAAATCGACGGCGCGAATCGCTGGCAGAAGTTCCGCTACGTCACGCTGCCGCAACTCCGTCCGGTGTTGCTGTTCGTTATCGTCTCCTCGACCATCGGTACGTTCCAGATATTCGCCGAACCGTACGTCATCACCGGTGGCGGCCCCTCGAACGCCACGATTACCATCGTCCAGTACATCTACAACCAAGCGTTCCTCCAGTTGAACCTCGGATACGCGAGCGCAGTCTCGGTTATCCTCGTGGTTCTCGTGAGTATCATGTCGATAATCCAAATCCGCTACGGGAGTGAAGAGTAGTGCACACGCAAGACAAACAGGAAGCGCTCTGGAAGTTCGGGAGCTACATCTTCCTGCTCGTCGTCACGGCGTTGGTGCTGATTCCGCTGTACTGGATGCTCGTCGCCGCGACGATTCCGCAGTCGGAGTTCTTCTCGTGGCCGCCGCAGCTCATCCCGGGCACGTACTTCCTCGAGAACTTCGCGGCGCTGCAGGAGAACGTCGACTTCGTCCGCAGCATCGGCAACAGTATCTTCATCGCGGTGACGTACACGATACTGTCGTTGATTCTCTGCTCGATGGCGGGCTTTGCCTTCGCGAAGTACGAGTTCCGGTTCAAGGAGCCGCTGTTCTACTTCATCTTGGCGACGCTCGTGTTGCCCATCCAGTTGCTCATCATCCCGCTGTTCCTGTTGATGGTGCAGATAGGGTGGACGAACTCGTATCTCGCGGTGATTCTGCCGTGGGCGGCGAACCCGCTCGGCATCTTCCTGATGCGGCAGAACATGAAGGCGATTCCGGACTCGCTTCTGGAGTCCGCGCGCATGGACGGTGCAACCGAGTTCCAACTGTACTACAAGATTGCGCTCCCGACGATGCTTCCGTCGCTGGCGGCGCTGGCAATCATTCTCTTCTTGAACCAGTGGCAGGCGTTTCTCTACCCGCTTGTCATCCTGCAGGACCCGCAGATGTTCACGATACCGCTCGCGCTGGCTGACCTCGTCGGCCAACAGCGGGTGGCGTTCGACCAGATTATGGTGGGCACGTCGCTGGCGGTGTTGCCCATCTTCATCGTGTTCCTGACGCTCCAGCAGTACTTCATCAAGGGAATCCTCTCCGGTTCGGTCAAACAGTAGGTGATTACATATGGCAAAAATCGACATCACGAACTTACGCAAAACGTTCGGTGACGACGGCGAACAGATAGTTGCAGTCGACGACTTCAACCTCAACATTAGAGACGGGGAGTTCCTCGTCTTCGTTGGGCCGTCAGGCTGTGGCAAGACGACGACGCTCCGGTGTATCGCCGGGTTGGAAGACGTGACGAGCGGGACCATCGAGTTCAACGGGACGGACGTCACCGACAAACGCGCACGCGAGCGCGACGTGGCGATGGTGTTCCAGAACTACGCGCTCTACCCGCACATGACCGTTCGCAAGAACATCGGGTTCCCGCTTCGACTCTCGACGAAGCAGACGTCCGAGGAGATAGACTCCCGTGTCCAGAACGTCACGGAACTGCTCGGTATCGAGGACCTCTTGGAGAAAAAACCCAAGGAACTCTCCGGCGGCCAACAGCAACGCGTCGCTCTCGGCCGCGCCATCATCCGCGACCCGGAAGTGTTCCTGATGGACGAACCGCTGTCGAATCTCGACGCCAAACTCCGGTCGACGATGCGGACCGAACTGCAGGAACTCCAGCAGGAACTCGGCGTCACCACCGCGTACGTAACGCACGACCAGACAGAGGCGATGGCGATGGGCGACAGAATCGTCGTCCTCAACGGCGGCGTGCTCCAGCAGGTCGGCACTGCGAGCGAAGTGTACCGTAGTCCGACCAACGAGTTCGTCGCCGGGTTCATCGGCAGTCCGAGCATCAACCTGTTCACCGCGGTAGTGGATGGCAACACGCTCACCGGCCCCGGTGGCTTCTCGTACACGCTCGAAGACGAGTCGCTCGTCGCCGGGCGTGACCACGTCCGCGTCGGCATCCGTCCGGAGGACCTAACGCTCTCGGAGAGCGGTAGCCTCCCCTGTGAGGTGACCGTCGTCGAACAGATGGGCAACGAGAACTTCCTCTACGGGAAGATGGACGACATCGATATCACCGCACGTATCGAGAGCGAAATTCGCCCCTCGGAGGGGTCGGTCGTCGAGTTCGGATTCGCCGAGGAGGACCTCTACCTGTTCGACGCCGAGACGACGGAAGCACTCAAGACGAAGACCGGCGAGACGGATATCGACTACGACCAGTACACGCAGACCAAGAGCGTCTCGTAAACGGATTCACCCGACTCGACCCCGAAAACCGGGTCAGTTGCAGCGGGTGAACTGGCTCCGACCCCGTATTCGACAGCGACCCTTCCTGACGGCCTCGCGTCGAAACACTATTGAGACGAGGCGTCGCACGCCAACACGCACCATGAATATTGGCGTCTGCTACTTTCCGGAGCACTGGCCAGAGGAGCGACTGCAGCGAGATATCGAACAGATGGCGGAGGCGGGGTTACGCTACGTCCGTATGGGCGAGTTCAGTTGGTCGCGGCTGGAACCCGAACCCGGCAGCTACGACTTCGAGTGGCTACGGGAGGCCGTCTCGCTCATCGGCGACCACGGGATGCAAGCGGTGCTCTGTACGCCGACGGCGACGCCGCCGAAGTGGCTCGTCGACGAGTATCCGAGTATCCGACAGAAGGAAGTCGACGGGACGCCGCGACACTACGGGAGCAGACGCCACTACTGTTACAACTCCGAGATTTATCGGCGCGAGACGCGACGCATCACGGAAGCGCTGGCGGAGGCGTTCGCCGACGACCCGGCCGTCGCCGGGTGGCAGACCGACAACGAGTACGGCTGTCACGGAACCATCCGGTGTTACTGCGACGACTGCGCCACCGCCTTTCGGACGTGGCTGAAGGAGAAGTACGGCGATGTCGAGACGCTCAACGAGTCGTGGGGGACCGCGTTCTGGAGTCAGAACCTCAACTCGTTCGCGCAGGTCGACCCGCCGCGACACACCGCCGCAGAGCACCACCCCGCCAGACTGCTCGACTACTACCGCTTCAGCAGCGACAGCGTCGTCGAGTACAACCGACTCCAGACTCAGTTGCTTCGAGAGGCGAACGACGACTGGTTCGTCACCCACAACTTCATGGGCCACTTCGGTGCGCTCGACGCCTACGACGTCTCCGAGGACCTCGATTTCGCCTCGTGGGACTCCTACCCGACGGGTCACGTTCAGGAACGGTCGACACCCGCGACGAAAGAACAGTTGCGCGCGGGCGACCCCGACCAAATCGCGTTCAACCACGACCTGTACCGAAGCGCTACCGGGTCGCCCTTTTGGGTGATGGAACAGCAACCGGGCGACATCAACTGGCCGCCATACTCGGCGCAACCCGGTGACGAGGCGATGCGGTTGTGGGCGCAGTTCGCGGCCGCCCACGGCGCGGGCGTCGTCTCGTACTTCCGCTGGCGACAGTGTCTGATGGGCCAAGAACAGTACCACAGCGGCCTCCTCGCACCGAACGGCACACCCGACAGAGGCTATCACGACGCGACACGGGCAGCGGCCGAGTTCGACGAACTGGTCGGCGAACGTGAGACTGACACCGGCGTCGATGGAGCAACGACAGCGGTGCCCGAAGCGAACGTCGCCGTGCTCCACGACTACGACAACCTCTGGGCACTCGAAATCGAACCGAACACGCCCGACTTCGACTACTGGGAGCACGTCGAGACGTACTACGCGGCGTTGCAAGCGCGCTCTGTGACCGTCGACGTCGTTCCGCCGTCGGCCGAACTGTCCGGCTACGACGCCGTCGTCGCGCCGACGCTCTACCTCGCGGACGAGGACCTCGCGGAGACGCTCGAATCGTACGTCAGTTCGGGCGGCGAACTGCTCGTGACGATGCGCTCGGGTGTGAAGGACCCGTACAACAAACTCCACGAGACGCAACAACCGGGACCGCTGACCGACCTGCTCGGCGCGGAAGTCGCCCAGTTCGAGAGCGTTCCAGAACGTATCGAGAGCGGCGTCAGCTACGGCGGCGAACGGTACGACGGCCACATCTGGAACGACTGGCTCTCGCCGGTGGCCGACAGCGCAGAAGTCGTCGGGCGCTACGACGGCGAACTCGCCGACGGCGATGCGGCAATCGTCCACAACTCCGTCGGTGACGGCTCTGTCCTCTACGTCGGTACGTGGCCGGAGCGAGCGCTCGCCGACGAACTGGTCGGTGACCTGTTGACCCGTGCGGACGTCGAGACGACGCCACGTCTGCCCGACCAAGTCCGGTTGGCTAGACGGGACGGATTGACCTGGGTGACGAACTTTAGCTCGGACCCGGTGTCTGTCAGCGTTGATGCGGACGCGGACGCTCGATGGCTCGTCGGCGACGAATCGGTCGACAGCTACGACGTCGCGGTCACCGACGCCGCGCCGGCGACGCTCTCGGTCGAACAGGAGCGCGAGTGAGCCCGATGCCGAGCGAAGAACCTACACAGGCCCAGTCGGCGTACGCCCGAATCACCGACAACGGCGTCGTCGGCATCGTTCGGGGAGTCGACGCCGACCGGACTATCGAGGTCGTCGACGCACTCGTCGACGGCGGCGTCGACACCGTCGAGATAACCGCCGACACGGCCGGCGTGCTCGACACGCTCGACGCCGTCACGTCGACGTTCGACCGCTCCGAAGCGCTCGTCGGCGCGGGGACGGTACTCGACAGTGAGACAGCGCGAGCGGTGCTTTTGGCGGGGGCGTCGTTCGTCGTCACGCCGAGTTTCGACCCGGGCGTCGTCGAGACGTGTAACCGCTACGGGGCCGTCGTCGCCCCGGGCGTCCAGACGCCGACAGAGGCGGTTCGGGCGTACGAGGCGGGCGCAGACCTGCTGAAGATTTTCCCGGCGTCGTCGCTCGGTCCCGACTACGTCCGAAGTCTCGGCGGCCCGCTTCCACAGTTGCCATTGGTACCGACCGGCGGCGTCTCGCTGGACAACGTCGAAGCGTACATCGACGCCGGGGCCGCGGCCGTCGGCGTCGGTAGCAGTCTCGTCGATACCGAGGCGATTGCGGCGGGCGAGTACGACGTGCTAACCGAGCGTGCAGCGCAGTTCCGCGCGGCTGTCGACCGCACGCGGTCGGACTGAGCGCGCTTCAGCGTCGCCATCGTCGTTGTCGCCGTCGCCGCCACTGTCGCCTCCAGCGGATGATTTTTCGCGCTCGTCGCCTACTGCTACTGTATGACGCTCACAGACTGGATGACGAACTACGCCGCCCGCGACTGGCAGCAGTCCTCGGGCGGGACCGTCAGATATGCGCTCGTCGGACTCGGCTGGTGGACGACCGACGTCGCCTTACCGGCGATAGCGGCGTCGGAGTTCTGTGAGACGACGGTCCTCGTCAGCAGTTCCGCCGAGAAAGCGGGCCGAGTCGCCGAGGAACACGACGTCGACTACGGTATCACCTACGACGAGTACCACGAGGGCGTCGCCGCCGACGCGTACGACGCGGTGTACATCGCCACGCCGAACGCCTTCCACCTCGACTACGCCGAGACGGCCGCCAAACTCGGTAAGGGAGTTCTCTGCGAGAAACCGATGGAGGCGACCGTCGAACGCGCCGAGCAGATGGTCGACGTCTGCGACGAGGCCGACGTTCCGCTGATGGTCGCCTACCGGATGCAGACCGACCCCGCGGTTCGTCGTGCGCGCGAACTCGTCGAAGACGGCTTTCTCGGCGACCCGGTGCAGGTGTACGGAAACAACTCCCAGCCGTTACTGGAGACGATTCCGAACCACGACCAGTGGCGACTGGACCCCGACCTGACCGGTTACGGGACCTCGGTGATGGACCTCGGTATCTACTCGATAAACACGACTCGGTTTCTGCTCCGCCGCGATTTCGTAACTGTCGAATCCCGGATGTCGTCGCACCACGAGGCGTTCGACTCGGTCCCCGACGAACGCTCGTCGTTTCTCGCCGTCCTCGAAGGCGACGTACAGATGGTCTGTACCGCCAGCCAGCGCGCCCACGCCGACACCCAACTGAAGATAACCGGCACGGAAGGTCAACTCGAACTTCGGCCGGCGTTCCACGGCGAGTGTACGCTTCTCGCCTCGAAAGGTGACGTGAGCGTCGAACTCTCACACGAGTCGTTCGAGGCAGTCGAGGAGATGACCGAGGAGTTCGATTACTTCGCGGACCGACTCCTCTCGGACGTACCGGTGTACCCCGACGGGGCGCACGGGTTGGCCGACATGCGAATCGTCGAAGCGATTCATCGAGCGGCCGATAGCGAATCTACAGTCACACTCGACTGACACGGTTCGGCCTGTCTCGACTGGGTACCAAACAGAAGTAATTGGACAATATTTTGTGTAAAATCGTTTCCCAACCGCAAAATATCCGCCGACACTGACGAGGAGACAGAACCCCCGCTACAGTTTCTGTCGGAGCAGTCGTCTGACGTGGCCTTCGGAGTACGAAACGTCGTACTGCTGTTCGATATGTTGACGAAGCAACGCGGTTGTCCACTCGTCGGCGTCGTGTCCGTGTCTCGTGGGCGACGCTGCCACATCTGCACGAAGTTCAGCACGCGCTTCTTCGGACAACTTCGGCGGCCGTCCCGAACGGTGTTCATCGATGATTGCAGTATCGACTGACTCCGTCTCAAACCGCTCCAACCACGCGTAGAGCGTCGAACGCGGGATTCCGTATCGGTCGCTCACGTCGTCTACAGAGTGACCGGCCTTGTAGTCGAGGGCGACGACGAGTCGTTTCGCTTCCTTCGCAGTCGTCGCATCCGACAGTGCGTCTCGGAGGTCGTCCGCCGACACGTCGTCGAGCTTTTCCATAGAAACGATACTCTCTATTTGTCTAAATACTTTTGCACGCGATTGTCGCTTCCCAAGTTAGGGTAAGGCGTCCGAACGGACTCGGGTGAAGTCGAGTGCATGTGGTTCGTCGTGTTCTGTCGCGTGGTCGTCCTGTAGGTCGAACGCGGCGTCGACATCCGCGACGGTCGCCTCGAACTCACACGCCGTACACTGACAGTGATACGTCACGTGGGAACACCGTTTACCTGACTGTCGACGAGCGAACGCAGTTCGCGTTTTCTGAGCGGTTTCTCATGGATGTCGGTGACGCCGTCGCGGGCGGCACATTCGCGGGCGTTCGGCGTCACAGTCCCTAACAGAAGAACGACCGGTACGTCCTCCTCGCAGAACCGTCTGTAGACCTCGCGGAGAGAATCGCTGAAAACGTCGGCGTCGACGAGTACGAGCGACGCCGACACATCGACTGACAGGTCTGAGCCGTTCTGGCGTATCGCTTCACTGCTGACCTCGTATCCACAGTTCTCGAAGAACGCGGCCGACAGTTCGAGATTTCGTGCGTTCGTTCCCAACAGACACAGCCTCGACGAACTGCTCGGCGGTTCTCGGCGCTCGGACCCGCCCGACTGGATTCGCTCTGAAGGGGACGAAACGGCGTCTGCCGATTTCCCCGAATCTGACATACCGTAGTTCCGTAGCGATGAGGAATAGGGCACATACCTAATGGCTACGATACGGCCGCTGTTCGGACCCGAACTACTGAATGTTTCCCGAACGGGGATGTCGAAACTCCGGCTGCTGGACGTTCAGTTTCGTTCCAGCGCCAGCGACGTGAGTTTCTGTAGGCTGGCTTGGAGATGTTGGTGGAACGTCGGCGCGGAGATGTCGAACGACTCTGCGATGTCGCTTCCGGAACTCTCCCGTGGTCGCTTGAAGTAGCCGGCGTAGTGTGCGCCTTCGAGCATCTCGCGCTGTCGAGCGGTGAGTCGCTCGTCGAGCTCACCGCGGAACCCGTCGACGGAGCGAACCGTTCGTTCGGTCCGCTGCTTTGCGAGCAGATTCGCGTCGGGGTGGACCGCTAGCAGTGACTCGACGATACTGCGAACGTCGGTTTCGGTCGAGACGACGGTGAGAAGCTCTAGCGTGCCATCCGCGGCGGTTGCCGTCTCGATGGTCGCACCGTACTCGACCAGCGGAACGAGCGGCGACCCGCGCTCGACTCGACATTCCAGCAGGAACTCCTCGTCGTCGTCGCTCACGATTCGTGTCGGGTCGACGCCGTCGTACTCCTCGAACGCCTCCAGCACCGTCTCGGGAGCCACCTCGCGGATGCGCAGGTACGCGCGAAGCGTCCCGCCGTCCGCCGGAACGACGCCTTCGACGTCGACCGTACAGTCCGTCGCCGCCGACACGGCTGCCAACGGTGACTCCGAGGCCGGCACCTCGAAGGAGAGCTCGGTGACGGTGTCGGCGTGCAGAATCATCTTGTTCTCGATGGCGTTGAACGCGTAGCCGACCGCCTCACCGAGGACGTCGAACGCCGACTGCTCCCGTTCGCTGAACGTGTCCGCAGCGACGGCGTTGACGACGAGGGCACCGTACACCGTCTGGCGATACCGGACCGGTACGACGAGCGAGGAGTTGTACTCGGCGTGGTTGGCGAGCGTTGTAATCGGTCCCTCGGCGTCGACTTCGCCGGGTCGGTCGACGACTCGTATCTCGTTGTCGTCTATCGCCTCGGCGATACTGCTCTGGGCACAGTTTGCGTCGTCGAGGCTCTCGAGCGCCTCACGCGCCGGTTCGTCGAACCCCGAATCGGTTTGGACGGCGATACTGCGACTGTCGAACGTTCGTTCGACGAGATACGCCGAGTGAAACAGCGACGAGTCGGCGAGTTGTCCGCAGACCGTGGTTTCGATATCGGCCCGTGTGACGCCGCCTAAAAGCGAGTCGATGAGCTCCCGGATGAGCGAGTTTACCCGGTTGAGCGTGGCGAGTTCGGTGTTCTGCTCGTGGACCCGCATCTCCGAGAGCTTCCGGTTCGTGATGTTGAGATGGAGAACGAGAACGTACTGCTCGCTTCCGTAGTCGAACTGAATCGCACGCATCGTAAACCAGCGTTTCTCGTCGGGGCCGTGACATGGGTACTCGAAACTGAACTGTGACTGCTCACCTCGGAGAACGGCGTCGATACCGGTGGCGGCCGTCGTCGCGTGTTCGTCGTCGCTCGTCAGACAGACGTCGAGGTAGTTGACCCCGAGCGTGTGCGACGGTTCTGCGATGCCGTTAGACTCGCCGAACGACCGCCACGCCTCGTTCGTGTAGACGATGTCGCCGATGTCGTCGAGGACGGCAATCTGTGTCGGCAGCGCGTCGAACGCCGCCTCGATAAAACTCTCGTCTGTGAGTATCTCTGGTAACCCCGGTTGGGTGACGTGCAAGTCGTCTGATGGGGTTGGAGATGGAGCCATTGATATCTGAAGTAGAAGTCGGTAGTCGAGTTGCCTGTTAAAGCTTGTTGCCAATCTGTTTCGACCCGACAGCTCATCGACACCTCAGACACGCCCCGAATGCAGCTTCGCGTCCAATTTCTGTCGGTCTCGGTTGCCAGATAACACACACCCAAGTACGTCGACTCACGAGGTCTGGACATGGACGTCGTCTCGAATCTCCTCTACCTGCTGGTCGTTCTCGCTCTTGGCTTCCTCGCTCGTTACGTCGGCTTGTTGAATGACGCTCGCGCTGACCGTCTCACCCAGTTCGCCTTCTACGTCGCACTCCCGGCGCTGGTGTTCACGTCGACGGCGACGCAGTCGCTCGGCGAGGTGCTCGAACCCAGACTCGTACTCGGTTTCTGGGCCGTTCTTCTCTCGGCAGCGGCGGTCGGGTGGGTCGTCCACCGCCGGGAGTCGTCGCCGTCGGTCCGGAGCGTCGCCGTCGTCCAGTCGTATCACTGCAATCTCGGCTTTCTCGGCCTCCCAATCGTCGCGGCGACGTTCGGCGACGTCGTCACCGCAAAGGCGAGTCTGCTGCTCGGCATCGGCGCGCTGACACAGGTTCCGTTGACCGTCGCGGTACTCGTGTTCGTCAACAACGCCGACGCGAACGTCCGCGACGAACTCGGGAACGTGTTCGCCAATCCGGTTCTCGTCGCACTCTGTTTCGGTTTGCTCTGCTCGGCGTTCGGGGTCTCGGTTCCTGCTCCCGTCCTGTCGGGTCTGGACGCCGTTGCGGGGTTCGCACTGCCCATCGCACTCCTCGTCGTCGGCGCGTCGCTGTCGTTGGACGAGGCTTCCGTCGACCTCTCGACGGTGGGGTCGGTCGTCGCGCTCAAGATGCTCGTGATGCCCGCTATCGCACTGGTAACGTTCTCGTTGCTCTCGGCGGACGTGTCGACCACGCGCGCGGGTGTGCTGATGTTGGCGATGCCGACGGCCGTCTCGACGTTCATCTACGCGTCCGAACTCGGCGGCGACGCGAACCTCGCCTCCGCGAACGTCTTTGCGACGACCGTCGCGTCTGTCGGGACGATTCTTCTCGTTCTCCAGTTTGTGGGGTGAACGTTGGCCTCGGCGGGGCTCGTCGACCGCGACATCGCTACTCCGAGTCTGATTTCCCGAGCGAATCGCCTAACTCCGAGCCTTGCTGTTGCCAGAACTCGTGGAGGACGTTCACGTCGGTGCCGAGACTGAAATGTGAGACCCCGCGTTCGGTGAACGCCTCGGCCTGTTCGGCCCGCTTGAGTTCGACGCGCGGGGCGACGCCGGCGTCGAGTGCGGCGTCTATCATCTCCAGTTGGGCGTTCTGTACCTCTTCGGAGTGTCGGCCTCCGGGTCTGCCGATGCTCAGTGCGTAGTCGACGGGGCCGAACTGTACCATATCGACGCCGTCGACAGCGAGGATTTCGTCGAGGTTCTCCATCGCTTCGCGTTTCTCTATCATCAGCGCGACGACGGCGTCGTCGCACCACTGGACTATCTCCTCCGGTGAGGCGTACCCACCGACGTAGCCGTTTCGTCGGTCCTTCCGAACGCCGTTCGTCCCCTCCGGTTCGGCACGGACGGCGGATACGGCTTCTCTGGCATCCTCGGCGGTTCGGATGTCGACGAACAGCACGTTCTGGATACCCGCGGCCATCGCACGCTGGGCGAGATACGTCCGCGGTTCCGCGTCGACTTTTATCATCGTTGCGAGACCCGCGAGTTCCGCGGCACGGGCGATGTTGTCGAGGTCGTGGAGGTCGAACGGCGCGTACTCGGCGGCGAACTCGACGTAGTCGAACGTCTCGGACTGTCCGAGTACTTCGATGACGCCGGGCCACGGACTGAGAACGCGGCTTGCGACGCTCGGGTCCTCGGCATCGAGACGTTCTCTGAGCGGATTGCTGGTCATCGACCGCCCACTCTCGGACCGGCGTAAAATAGCTGCCTTCGGGCGCGAACTTCGCCGGGCGCTCGCTTCTCAGAACTCGCCGGCGACGATGTCGGCGACGCGTTGGCGGTCGAACAGTTGCTCTTCGGCAGGAATTTCGGGGTACGGGCTTCCGCTCTCGTAGTCCGGCCACTCGCCGAACTGTTCGGGGTACAACTGCTTGGCGGTCATCTCCAACTGGAAGAGGTTCATCAGCGGCCCTTGAGTCGGGGTGCCCGACGGGTAGACGCGACCGTTCTGAACGGCGGTCATCTGACTGCCGACCGGGTGATTTTCGAGCGTCTGTCGAATCTGACCCACGTCGTAGTAGGAGGCGATACCGTACGGGTGGAGGATGATATCGGGGTCGATTTCGAGCATCGTCTCGTAGTCGTACGACGTCTCGTACGTCACGTCGTCGGCCATGAACGCGTCGTTCGCCCCCATCGGCCGAGTGTGGGCGGCCGCAAAGCCCGGACCGTTGAGTTTCGAGGGGTAGAACGTCTCCTGCATGAAGATAGCTACGCCGACGGAGGGTCGTTCCTCCTCGGGCGGCAGGTTCGACTGAATCCGTTCGAGCAGGTCGTCGTGGACCGACTGGAGCGCCTCGAAGCGCTGCTGTTGCTGGAAGGCTCGGGAGACTCTCCCCGAAATCTCCCAGAGCGTGTAGTACTCGTACGCGTCGCGGTACGCCTCGGGCGGTTGGCTGTGGCTTCTGCTGAAGTTGTTGCCGAACCACGGCGCGATGTTCTCACGGACTTCGTCGATGTCGGACTGCTCCCACCCGTCGAACGAGGCGACGAGAGCGGGGTCGACGAGGTGGAGGTCGGAGTTCAACTCGTAGAACAGTTCTTTGCTGACGTTGACGTCCCCCGAGCCGGTGTTGAGCTGTTCGAGTCCGCTCCGGTCGAAGGAGACGCCGTCGAGCCGTTCGTAGTAGGCGTCGAGCGTGTTGCCGCCGGCGTCGGCGTCGAACCCGAGCGAGTTCACCGAGTCGCCGTGACCGTACGCGACGGCCATGTCGGCGTACAGTAGGCTGTAAACCATCACGTTCTGCGGGACGCTCTCGAACTCGACGGTACCAACCGGTGCCATCGACACCGAGTACGACCCCGACTCCGACGACTCCGTCGTCGACTCGGTTTCGTCGTCGGTGGTGCTCGTCGCTTCCGTGTCGTTCGACCCCTCCGAAACAGTCGTTCCGGCGGGTTCCGGTTCGCCTTCGTCGCCTGCACATCCGGCGAGCAGGCCTGCTCCGACGACTGTGCTTCCGTATTTGAGGTACGCACGACGGGTCGACGTTTTCCGTCCTGCTGAGCCGCGTTCCATACTTTTAGGCCTACCTAAAGGGTAAAACCAGTTTCGGATTCAGACTATCGCTCCGGCTCCCGTTTTATCCGAGCTAAGCGCGTCACTCACCGAACCTGTTCGACGACTTCCTCGGCGAAGCGCGTGAGTTCTGTCTTCGGGTCGACGCCGGGTGTCGAGACGAGCACGTGGTCGACGCCCATCTCGTCGAGCGACCGGAAGTAGTCGACGAACCACTCGCTGCCCGCACGGTAGCCGAGGTGGAGTGGTTCGGGTTCGGCTTTAGGGTCGTCTGCGAGTTCGGTGCGGACGGCCATCGCGTACGGTTTCTCACCCGCTTTCGTCCGCCACTCGTCGAGGTACGATTCGAGCGTGTTCATCGGCAGGTGATAGAAGAACCAGCCGTCGCCGTGGTCGGCTATCCACTCGGTCGACTGTCGAGCGTATCCGGTCGGCAGCAGCGGAACCGTCCCGGTCGTCGGTTTCGGTACGAGGTCGAGCGACCCGTCCAGCGTCCCCCACGTCGACTCGCTCTCGGGGAACTCGCCGCGCCAGACGGTCCGAAGCAGGTCGACGCTCTCGCGGAACCGTTCGCCGCGTTCGTCTGCGTCGACATCGAATGCAGAAAATTCGGGGTCCCGGTCGCCCGATGCGACGCCGAGAACGAGGCGGCCGTCGGAGAGATGGTCCAGCGACGCTGCGTTCTTGGCGACGTGAAGCGGGTGTCGAAGCGAAAGCACGATGCTGGCTGTCCCGAGTGCGATATCCGTCGTGTGCGCGGCGACGTGACTCAACCACGTCCACGGGTCGAACGTTTGCCCGGCGTCACCGAACCGCGGCCAGTACAGTGGGACATCGCGGGCCCACAGGCCGTCGAATCCGACTTGTTCTGCGTGTGCGGCGAGTTTCATCTCCTCGCCCACGGACGGTTTGGACTCGCGCGAGTCGGTCAACGGAAAGCCGACGCCGAAGCTCAGGGTATCGGTGCCGAACAGACGCTCGTAGCCCGCGTTGTGGTGGTCCGTCGTCACGACTGCGCGTTCGGACGCGAGCGTATTGGGGCTACGGTTGCCGGTAGAAGCGGTTCACTCGTCGGGTGGTGTGTGACTGCGACCAGTGGACGAAGGTTACTCCTCGAAGGATATGTGTGCTTCTTCCCACGTACGGCGCTCGCGTATCAGGTCTTTCCCTCGCTCGGTTATCGCGTAGTAGTTGGTGCGTCTGTCGATGGGGCCTTTCTCTACGTACTCCTTCGTGACGAGCGTGTCGAGGTTCGGGTACAGCCGTCCGTGATTGATATCTCCGTCGAGATACTGTTCGAGTTGCTCTTTGGCCTGCTGTCCGGACGGTTCCTCCATCCCCGAGATAACGTACAACAAGTCGCGCTGGAAACCGCTTAGGTCGTGCATGTGATATAACTCTGCAGTTGTGAATATAGCTCCTCGCAGTATCACGACTCTTGGTAGTTCACGTTTCAAAGAATAACTGGACACTACATTCACCGAATCAAACAGTTGGCGTCGGTGTCTCTCAACGGCTATCGACGGGGTAGTTCGGTAGTCGAGCGACTCGCTCGGGAGATAGTGAAAAGGCCGGAGCATGGCACGTTCCGGCAGTCGAACGACACCACGGCCAAGTAGGTCGTCCGGGGGAGTACCGCCCGACTCGACGCAGTGACGTACGTCGAAGGGGTGGAACTCTACTACAATATGTGAGCTAGACACCTAACAGTTACCGGCCTAATGGGATTGGCTCGCCGAACTCACTCGCTGAGCGGAACGTGTTCGCTTCCGACGAACGCGGAGGCAGCGTCGTCGCTGTCAGCGACAGTGCAGCGGTTGACCAGCGAGCGAACCCGCCCGAACGACTCCGACGGCTCGAACTCGTCGGTGGGGTTCCCGGCGCGGTTCTCGCAGTGGCGGAGGTACAGTTGCATCCTGACGCTGTAGTCGGCCGGAAGCCACACCGAGGCGGGAGAACTGTCCAACTGGGCTTCCCACTCCGTCGAGAGACGATTGAGTTCGGAGAGGAGTTGTTCGTGAGCCATCCGCAAGGAGAGGTCGTCGGTCGGAACGTCGCTCGGGACACTGTCGACCGACAGCGTTTCGCCGTCGGGCATCGGCGTCGTCGCTTCGGCGTCGAGAAGAGTTTTCAGTGCCGAGACGTCCTCCCAGAACACCGTCACCGCGGAGGCGTCTCTCGTTTCGTCGTAGTATCGGTCGCGTCGTTGTGTCCGCGGGGGCTCTTCGGGGGGGTCGGGATTGTCGAGGAGATAACGAAGTATGTCCATACGCGGCGATTTCATTCACGCTGATATAACTGTTCCCCCAAATTGCCTCCCGACGTACGCTTGCGGAACCTGTGTATCTCGGAGTCGCCCGCCAACAAGTTGATAACCACTCGGCTCCCGGTCTCAATTGCGTCCGTCCCCAACGACGCAGCTGTTCATAGGTTTGGTATCCACCGTTCGGCGGGGGAGTCGTCTCCACTCCCCGTCGAAATCACACGGACCCGCCGAATCGCGGCACTCCCCGCTTCGATTCGTGGAGAGTGCCTTCGGTGTGTCGTCCATCTGATTGTTTCATCGAGTGAGCACCGCTCACTGGCTGAAAAGTTGTCAGCGGGAATGATGATACGCGTAGCGGCCGAATACTGGTGTATGAGATACTCACTCCGACAGATGGGCAGTATCGCTTTCGAATCGCGTGGCGAACCGATGACTCGATTGCACTGGGCCGCCGTTGGCCTCGCGGGCATCACCGCCGGGGTCCACCTCTACCTCTACTCGGTGCAGGGATTCCTCCCGTTCCTCCTCGCAGGACTGGGCTTTCTCGGCGCGGTAGTGCTACTGGTCGCGGGTGTGAACCGCCGCCTGCTCTACGCCGTCGGCGTTCCGTTCACCGCCTCACAGATTGCCGTCTGGTTCGTCCAGGGGATGCCCGAGTTCGCACTCGGCGTCGCCGACAAAACCGTTCAGGTCGCGCTCATCGGGATACTCGTGTACCTGTTCGTCGCCGAACGGACCGCAGCGAAAGATGTCGTCGAACCCGAACCCGCTCCGACGGTGGTGGCGCGATGAGCAACACGCTCGCAGACCTACGAACCACTCGCCGAGCGTATCTGAAAGCCGCCGGAGCCGTGACGCTCGGCCTCTCGGTGCTCGCCGGATGCAGTGCACGCGGTGCACCCGACTCACCATCGGGTCCGCTGCTGGCGTCGGAACCAGCGTACGGTGACTGGTTCAGCGGCGTCGACGCCTACGAAGGGACGTTCGACATGCGCGAGCAGTCGTCGGTCACTGTCACTGTCGGCGCGAAAGACCGGATGGGGTATTTCTCGTTCGACCCGGCGGCAGTCGCCGTTTCTCCGGGAACGACCATCACGTGGGAGTGGTCCGGCGAGGGTGGCGGCCACGACGTCGTCGAACTCGACGGCCGGTTCAGTTCCGGTGCGCTCGCCGACCACGCGGGCCACACGTTCTCGCACGTGTTCGACGACCCGGGTATCTACCCGTACTACTGCACGCCGCACCGCGCGATGGGAATGAGAGGTGCGGTGTACGTTCTCGCATAGTTCCTGTCGCGGTTTCGAGGCGGCCGGAGACGACGATTTTGACAAACGTCCACATTTGTCCTAATGGTAACACCTAACACAGAGCCGTGCGATACCGTCACTGCAGCGTTACGCGGCGTTGCACGAGCACCACGCCACGCTTGGTCACGCGGCGATGGTGACAAATCGTCAGACGGAATCACGGGACTGAATGGGAGTCACGGCCCAGTCGGTCCACCACTGATTCTCCACGTACCCAAAACCAGAGAAAATTCCACACGCCGACGAATGAGTATATTGTCTGACGCATGACAACACCACGAACGATGCTGAGTCTTATACGCGTGCTTTGCTAGTTGTTCATCGCCGGTGTGAGGGATATCTCATACTGGGACGACAGAGGCATCCGTCATCGTCGCGTCCCCGCAGACGGGATTTTTCGTGTTCGAGGCACTCATCCTGTCGACGCGAACGTCCGGATGTAGAGCGTGACTATCGGCCGCCGATACCTGCTAGCGATGGCCTCTGCCGACAAATTGATGATTCTCTGGCCGATATCAGCAGACGGGCGGAAGGTACTGTGTTTGGTTAGGTTCTTGCACTGATACTCCCCGCCCACTTTCGGCTGACCAGTTCTCTCGTCGCTCGATATCCGATAGCGGCGCGTCGACAATCGATCCGACGTACACCCAGTGTCCCGACCGACTACCGACGCTGAGACTGCTCGGTCCGGTCGTTCTCACTCGTCCGATTCGAACTCTCCCGACGTTCCCGTTCGACCGCCGTGTGACCGTCGCGTCGCGCCTCCTCGACGTCGTTTTCGAACTGGAACTCGTCGTTGGACTGATCGACGTCCCCAGATGTATCCGCCGGCAGCGACTCCCTCGTTGCGTCCGCGTCGGAGGGATTCAGTTCGCGCCGGTCGTCGACGGCGGTCACGTACTCGTCTCTCTCGTCGGGTTCGTCGCCGAGTTGCGCTCGAATGTCGTCTGCGAACTCCGTGGAGTCGTACACCTCGTCGATGGTGACGGTGAGACCGCCGGACGCGCCCGCTCTGACGTGGACGCTGCCGATTCCGGCCAGCGACTCCCGCATCGACTGTCGCTCCTCGACGGCTCGAACCTTCTCCATCGGGAGTTCGTTTCTGACGAGCGAGAGGAACCGATACTCCTCCATCACGCGCTGGTTCGTCACGAGGTACGTCGTGAGCGTGTTCCGCCAGTAGCGGTGGATGCCCGTCGAGAACAGATACAATCCCACGCCGAACACGAGCGTCGGGTAAACGAGCGGATACTCGGTGAAGTACAGAAGCGAGATGCCGCTGGCGAGAAACGGGATGGCGGCGAACGCCTGTGCGAGGGCGTTTCGCTGCGCGGGGTCTCTGTCGTCGACGAACCGTTCGCGCGGCCGCATCGAGGGTGCTGGCGGGGCACCGACGAACTGAACGTAGAGTCCGATTCCACAGACGAAAAGCCCGAATACGGCGAGTACGACGCCAGCTATCGGCGGTGCGGTCGACTGGCCGTCGACGAGCGGGTACTGCGTCTGGAACCCGTAGATGTAGCCGCCGACGGCGACGAACGGTAGCCCGAACAGTGCGCTCCACAGTGCTGGAAGTCCTCGTGACATGGTTATCGACTCTTGAGCATCTCGTAGGCGATTCCGAACACGGACGTGGCGATACCGATGAGCGTGAGCGTCGTCTCGTCCATCGACGTTCCGCCACACTCGCTGAAGAACCCGCGCTGACACGTGCTTTCTCCGTCGTTGTCGGCGTCGGTGTCGCCGTCGTCCGGCGGCGACTCACCGGCCGGGGTAAACGTCGCCGGCGGCGGCGTCTCCGTCTCCGTCTCGACGGGTGCGTAGACGGTGACCGGTCGGGTCTCCAGCGCGTCGTCGCCGACCCACACGCCGTGGGTCGTCTCCTGTGACGACACCGGAATCGCGGCGCGTTCGACCTGGTCGTAGCTCAACTCGAACTGCACCGTTCGTTTCTCGCCGATGGGTACGCGGACCCATTCGGTGGCGACGATGGCGTCGTCCAAGCGGTACGACAGTTGCCCTTTGAAGTCGCTCGACCCGACGTTTCGGACGGTCATGTTCACCCGAACGGGTTCTCCGGGGCGCACGTCGTTCGCCACCTCGAACCGTTCGACGGCGAGTGTCGACGCGTCTGCGCTCGGGCCTTCGACGACGCGCATCTCGCCGCCCCGTCTCGACTCGCCGGTGACGACGGCGTGGTTGTGGGTGGTTTCGTTCCGGACCGACCCGACTGTCTCTTCGACGTCGGCGAGCGAAACCTCGAAGGCGACTTGTCGCTGCTTGCCGGCACCGACGGTGACGGTTTTCTCGGCGATTTCGTAGCCGTCGAACTCGTAGCTCACCGTTCGCGTGATGGTCGTCTGACCGGGGTTCTCGACGGTTGCGAGGACGATGTACGGTTCACTGTGAGAGAGTTCCGTCGGCGCGTCGAACGTCCGCATCGTGAAGTCGACGTCGGGCGTCACCCGAACCCGCGCCGCCGCCCCGTGACCCGTCTCGTTTTGCACGCCGTGGACGTAGCTCCCGGGAGCGGCCGACCCGCCGCGCTGTTCGACCGCTGCGAGCGACGAGGTGAACGAAACCCGCGTCGATTCTCCGGCGTCGAGCGTCACCTGCTCTGTGGCGACGACGGTACCGCCGAACGTGTAGTTCACCAGTTCGGTTCCGGTTCCGGTTCCGCGGTTCGTCACCGTCGCCGCGACGTCGATTCGGTCACCGCGTCGAACGGTCGACTGAGTCGAGAGATTCGAAACCACGAAACTAGTGTCACCGCTTGCTTGTCCGTCGGACGTCGTCTCCGCAGATGTCGTTTCTGCGGGCGTTGCCGTTGGTGGGGTTGTGGTCGGTGTCGCCGGTTCCGTCGTCGGTGCCGACGTACTCGGTGCGTTCGTTTCGGTCGTCTCAGTACTGCTCTGACTGGTCGTCTCGTTCGTCGTCTCCGTCGCCGACTGCTGGGCGACGACGCCTCGCTCGCTCGCCGGGTCGATGCCGTCGCTCCTCTCGGAGACGACAGTCGCTGCGACCGGTGCTCCCATCGCGGTGAGGAGGGCGAAAACGAGCGCGACAGTGATGACCACCGAGCCAATGTCGCGCGTGGATGACATTCTATCCGTGCTTCCGGATTCGTGTTATAAATAGTTTCTTCTATCGTAATTGTTCCAACGATAAGTCAGAAAAAGAGAAAGTATTACAAAAAAGAGATTCAGAAATTCTGAATAGGGGTTCACCACGAGTTCGACTCGCTCGGTATCGGAGGGAGTCTCAAAACTCAAAGGAACCTTTGTGCTTACGCCGGGGTTATCTCCTCACCGGTCAATCTACTCGTATGTCCCCGACACGACGAACGATGTTGAAAACCGTAGGAATGCTCTCCGCTGCGGCGCTCGCCGGTTGTACCACGAGTGCAGACTCCCCGGGAAGCGGAAACGACTCCGACGGTCAGAACGGCACCGACGGCGACGGAAACGACTCTGGGCTCCCCGGGAGCGGAGACGACTCCGGAAACGCGAGCGGAACGCGGCCCGAGGGTACCGGCGGTCCGGGCGTGCTCATCACGAGCACCGACGACGCGCCGGAGTTACCCATCGTACCGAGCGTTGAACTGACCCGAGACGTCGCCACCGAGGAGCACCCCCCGCAACTACGCGTCACGATAACCAACGAGAGCGACCAGTCGGTCCGACTCGGCGAAGGCCGAGACGTGTTCTTCGAGTACGTCGCAGACACCGACAGATACCTGACGTTCCTGCCGGCAGACGGCGAGTACGACGCCGAAGCGGGCTGTTGGCGCCTCGCCGAACCCATCATGATTACCGAGGAGTATCAGACGGTGACGATTGCGGCGGGCGAGTCGATGGAAAAACTCGTCGACCTCTACGCGACGCCGGGCGAAGACGCCTGCCTGCCGGTCGGCGAGTTCCGGTTCGAGACGACGTACGCTATCCTCTCGGAGTCGATGGAGTCCGAAGCACAGGCGACGTGGGGCTTCTCGCTTTCGTTGGAGTAAAAACGGCCTCTCTAGGCCGTTCCCTGTAGCTTCGGGCTTTCTCACGTTTCTCTCGTTCTTCCTATCCTTCCTGTTCCCACCGTTTCGGCGACCGTGACCGTATTCACAGGGAGACCGTTGAAATATCTTCACGTCGGCACGGTTTTATTATCCTCTCCGATAATCGTGTAATCATGATTACCGACGCTCGGGTACTTCAAGCGGAATTCAGCCCGAAAGAAGTCGAGCATCGTGACCAGGAGGTCGACGTGTTGTCGAGTGCGTTAGAGCCGATTGTGGCCGGTCAACCCGGCGAGACGGCACTCATATTCGGTCCGTCGGGTGCGGGAAAGACCTGTATCGCGCAGTTCACCGTCGGTCGGTTGCAGGAGGCCGTCGGCGAGATGAACCAGCAGTACGTCAACTGCTGGCAGGATTACACGCGCTTTCGCGTTCTCTACCGTGTCCTCGAAGGAATCGGGCGGGCCGCCGACGTACACAGACAGTCGACGCCGCGCGACGAACTGTTAGAGCGTCTCCGAAAGTACGACGGCCCGCAGTACGTCGTCATTCTCGACGAAGTCGACCAACTGGAGGACCCTCGTGTACTGTACGACCTCTACAGGATGTCGAACATCTCGATGGTGCTCATCACGAACCGCGAGGAGGAACTGTTCGCACAGATGGACGAACGCCTCAGCAGTCGCTTCGGGAGCAGCGTCCGCATCCAGTTCGAACGCTACACGCTCGACGAACTGGTATCGATACTTTCCGCGCGCGCACGATGGGGACTTGTCGCGGACGCCGTCGGCAGACAGGAACTCGCGCTCATCGGGGACGCCGCGGCGGGAGACGCTCGCGTCGCAATCGGTATCCTCCGAAACGCCGCCCACAGAGCGTCGCGGGAGGGAGTCGACGAGATTTCCGTAGACGTCGTCCATCAGTCGATACCGGACGGCAAAGACGAAGTCAGACAGAAGACTATCGAACAGTTCACCGAGCATCAACAGATACTGTACAACGTACTCGTCGATGCGGGAGAGACCCAACCGGGTGAACTGTACGACCTGTACTGTGAACGCGTCGACGACCCGAAGACCCGCCGCACGATTCGGAACTACCTCTCGAAGATGGACCACTACAAACTGGTCGTCTCCGACGGCAACGGACGCAACCGGACGTACCGCTTGCGCTGACTGACCTCGACGCCAGCGGCGAATCCGGAAATCCGGAAACCCGGAAACGAACACCAAGACGACGCGACCTGTTCTCCGTACTCTCGTCTCGCCACCGCAGAAACCACTCATACGGGCGTCTCCCGCTCGAATAACTCCGTCTTTCTTGCGCGTATAGCCCATACCTGAGACACCCGTCCGACCGATTCCGGAATTTCCGGAAACACCTCTGAACCGTATATCCGACGTCGGCTTGTACTGTTCTGTATGGTTCAACCCACTCGACCGACGAACCGGTGGCGTCCGACCGATGGCGGTCATGTCACCCGGATAGTACTATTATTTTCACAAAGTGCGTGAGATATAACTAAGGCAAACGTATCGGATTTGTACGCCCGGCCCGGACGACGCGCGTTTGCGCGGATGACCTCCCGGCCGTGACAGTGACGACGACAGACAATGAGAGGACTCAACGCATTCTGCCCCAAGAGCGGTGCACCGCTCTCGACGAACAGCCACTACGACCAGCGCGGCCGAAAATCGCGGGCCGTCGAAGCCGACGACGCATCCCAACGGGCCGGAACCGTCGGGGAGCTAACGAACGGCGCTCGGCGGTCGTCGCGGACGGCGTTGTTCCGCCACTTCCGACGAACGCACGAACGGTACTCCGACCCCGATGCGACGCTGTACCGGGACGCGACGCTTGCACTGCGACGGCTCAAGGCGGCGGCGAACGGCCGACAGGAGTGGGACGATATCGTCTGGTTCGCCCTTCACACCCGGCTTAGCAGAAAGCCCCACGACGTCGACTGGATGCTCCCACACGCGGACCTGTACTGCCCTCGATGCGGCGGACGACTCCGATACGTCGACTACGATGTGGGCGACGTGTTCGCTACCTGTGTCGTCGACTGTACCGGAGATAGAGCCGACCGACTCGACGAGATACGCACCATCGTCGCGGACCTCTACGCTGCGACGTATCCCGACGAACGCACCCTCGACCCGACGACGCTACTCGTTTTCTGAGCGTTCCTGCAACCCGTTGACCCGCGCGAACTCGGGCAGAGACGTCCGTCGACGCCCCTGTCACACCCGCGACTCACACCCCTCACCAAATGTCCGACATGATGCACGAAGACATGCGATTGCTCGAAGTGATGACGTTTTCGGAGGCGACGCACCGCAACGTCGTTTCGCTTCTCGACGAGGACGACCTCGACTACGTCGTCACCGACCACACCGAACGGCCCGGTGCGTCCGCCGTCGTCTCGGTGCCCCTCCCGACACAGACGGTCGAACACGTCCAGAGCCGTCTGGAGACGCTCGACGCCGACGAGATGTACACCGTCGTCGTCGCCCCCGAAGCGGTCGTTTCGACGGCCGACGACGGCGACCGAGCGTATCGACGCTACGAGGCGCTCGAACACGGCGGTATCTCCAGAAACGAACTGGAGTCGAAGGCGGCCGACCTCATTCCCGACCTCGGCACGTACGCGGTGATGACGGCCATCAGCGCCCTCGTCGCCACCGCCGGTGTGTTGATGGGGTCGGCGACGGTGCTCGTCGGCGCGATGGTCATCGCTCCCATCATCGGCCCGCTCATGGCGACGAGCGTCGGGACGGTGCTGGACGACGACTCGCTGTTCGGCCGGAGTCTTCACTACCACGCAGTCGGCGGACTCACCGCACTCCTGAGCGCGGTGTCGTTCGCGGCGCTCGTCCGCGAGACGACGTTCGTCGCGCGGACGTTCGAGGTCACGGAACTGGTTCGCGTCGGCGGGCACACCGCACCGCAGTTGCTCTTGCTCGTCATCGCACTCGGTGCAGGCACTGCGGGCGCGCTCAGCATCTCGACGAGCGGGACGCTCGACCTCGTCGGCGTAATGATTGCTGCGGCCGTCGTCCCCCCGGTCGGCGTCGCGGGTGTCGGCATCGCGTGGGGACAACCAGTGGCGGTGTTCGGCGCGTCGGCCGTCGTGCTCATCAACGTCCTTTCGGTCTGTCTGGCCTCGATACTGACGCTGTGGTATCTCGGTTACCATCCCGATGGATGGGCACAGCTCAGAAAAACGCGCACGCGGATGCTCGTCCGTGTCGCGGTTATCGGCGTTAGCATCGTCGCACTCGTCGCGTTCTTGGACCTCGTGGCCAGCGGGTCGGCCGGCAGCCTACTGGGGGTGCTTCGATGAGCGACTCCACGGCGGGACCCGAGAGGGAAGTCGAAGCTGATGCTCTCAGAACCGAGCGGTTGCGAGACGTGGCCTCTGTCGCCTACAGCGTTCTCTCGTTTCTCCTGCGCTTCGGCTGGCGTCTCGGTCAAATCGCCGTCACGGGCGCAGCCGTCGTCGTCGCCGTTGCCACCGACAAATCCCGTCGCCGGGCGTTCAAACAGTGGTTCTTCCTCGAAGGCGACCGGTGGACCATCGTCGGTGGCATCACCGCCGCCGTCTTCCTCATCACGTTCGTCCTCGCGCGCACGGACATCGTCGGTGTCGGACAGAGCGGATTCGTCACCAACATGTTCAGTGCGTTCATCTCGGGGCTGTTCTCGTTCGTCCCAATCGTCATCACGGTGAACCAACTGACCGTCTCGCAGTTGATGGAGTCGCCGAAGGGACTCCGCGAGCAGATACGTGGCGTTCGAACCCTCCGAACCGAATTGGGAGCACTTCAGGACGGCGACGGCCCGTCACCGACAGAACCGGCGCTGTTTCTGAGCGGTGTCGTCGAGAGCCTCCGGCGACGAACCGCCGAACTCCGGCGTCTCGTCGACGGATTCGACGACGACATGGTCGATGTGGTCGACGAACTCGTCGACACCGTCGACAGAGAGGCCGACGAGATTCGCTCCCGACTCGACGGGAGTCACCTCAGACTCATCGTCGTGTTGCTGCCGATGATGGGCGGCCCCTACTCCGAGTCCATCAACCGGATTCGACGGATTCGAGCCGAACGATACGACGAACTCCCCGGACGGGCCGTCGACTTGCTGGACGAACTCGAAGAGTTGCTGCTCTCGTTGGACGTGCTCAGACAGTACTTCAAAGCCATCTACATCCAGCAGGAGCTGTCGAACCTCTCACGGCTCATCGGCTACTCCGGCGTCGGCGCGTTCTTCGTCGCCATGTACGTCATCATGGTGTTCGCCAACGGCGAACCGCTGCCGAACGCGCCGGTGTTACTCGACGGCCTCGTGAGCCTCGCTATCACGCTGGAGGCGATTCCGTTCGTCATCCTGCTGTTGTTCGTGCTTCGTATCGCCACCATCGCCAAACGAACCGCCGCACCCGGAGCGTTCACGCCGCGCGAAGAGACGCCCGAACGAGCGTGGAATCGCCCGGAGGAACCGTGAATCCGTCTGCGTACTGGGACGAACGTGAGCGAAACGCGGCGTGCTGGCACTCGTTGCCGCCGCCGTGCTGAGGCCCTACACCACTACACCACCGACGGGCCGTGAGCAGCCTCCCCGGTTGGACGCTACGACCGGCCACCGCCGTTCCCCTTGCGACGACAGCCGACTTCCCCTCCGAACCCGCCCCGAATCGGGGCTTCGAATCCTCAGAAACCAGCTATGTCAGAGACCATTCGACAGACTGTAAAACGTAGTATCGAACGCATTTCGGCCGTCTCCGCGGGCGGCTTTCCACGAACCACGACAGCGATGCTTGCCACGACAGCCGTGCTGTGGACTGCCCTCTTGAACGGGTGGCTCCCGATGCCGATGATGGGTGCACCCGGGCCGATGTCCGCGCCCGGTGTTCCCGAGGCCATCGGCACTGCCAATGGCTTCTCCGGAGCCACCGCCTACCTTCTGATGTGGGGCGTGATGATGTCGGCGATGATGTATCCCGCGATGACGCCGTTCGTCCGCCGATACGTCCAGCAACTCGGCGGGT
>NZ_LOPU01000041.1 GCF_001469955.1 Haloprofundus marisrubri
GCCTCGTCTGGACGGCCACCGGTGTGGTCCCGCTGGCCCTCGACATGCTCGTCGACGTTCACACTCTCGTAACCGCGAACAGCCGACTCGTCTACGGGGCGATGCTCGGGTTCGTCGGGCTCTACCAACTCACCACGTTCAAACACCGCTCGCTGCGTGACTGCTGTACGACCGTCGAGGCTCCGACAGCGACGCTTCGCGCCGGCGTTCGGCAGGGACTCCGTCACGGCGCGAAATGTGTCCGCTGTACGTGGCCCATCTTCGCGCTCATGGTCGCTATCGGCTCGATGAACTTCTTCTGGATGGTCGTCCTCACCGGCGTCGTCACCATCGAACGACTCCCGCTGTGGGGCGAAGATATCGCCATCGCAACGGGAGTCACCGCCGGTGCTGCGGGGATTCTCGTCCTCTTCGTGGGGCTTCCACTGTTCGTATGAGAAACGACCAGCCGAGTCGGGCGTTGGCCGACCGTCCGAAGCAGACGCCGTTCGACCAGCCGACCCGCACGTCAGGACGACCGATGACTCGACGCGCTGCGCTCGCTACGGGAGCGACGGCACTCGTCGCTGCGGCTGGCTGTCTCGGCGGAACGCGACTCAGCCACGGCTGGAACGAGGTGAACGCACCTACCGACGCCGCGCTGTACGACGTGGTGATGACGCTCGACGGACCGATTGCCGTCGGTGAAGGTGGCGTTGTCTTGGGCCGACGCGGTAGCGACTGGCAGGCAATCACCGAGAACGGCCCCGGCGACGCGTCCAACGGCCTCGTCGCCGCCGACGTGACCGACGACGGAAACGCGGTCTGGTTCGTCGGCGACAGCGGCGCTATCGGCCGACTGAACGTCGTCTCGGGCCGTGTCACTGATTACTCCGCACCGAACGGTAAGACGAGTTCGTGGGAGGGCCTCGCAGTCGACGGCCGTGCGGGACGCGAATCGGTGTTCGCCGTCAACGGTTCCGGCGAACTGCTCCCCGGCACCTACGGCGGCGGAACGGTCAGTTGGGGCCAAGTCTCGAAGCCGAGCGGCGGCGAGAGCGTCGCTGCCATCGACGTTCACCGAGGCACCGGTTACATCGCCGACACCGGCGGCGGTGTCTACCGAACGGCCCGAAACGGCTGGCAGACCGTCGGTATCCGTGGCGCTGGCGTCTCGCTCACCGACCTCTCGGTCGTCGACAAGACACTCGTGAACGTGACCACCGAAGAAGGTGACATCTACGTCTACAACGGCCACAACTGGTTGTTGGTAACGACGGCCGACTCGGCGCTCCACGCCATCGACCGTCGGTCGGGACGCGGCCTCGCCGCCGGCGTCGGCGGCACGGTACTGTCGCTGGAATCGAACCAGTGGCAGTCTCAGGAATCGCCAACCTCGAACACGCTTCACGGCTGTGCGCTCGGTACTGCCTCGTATTCGGACGTCGCCGTCGGTGCGAACGGCGTCGTGCTCGAATTATTCGGTTAGGAGATTGAATACTTGAATTTTATTTTCTATGTACTATATTTACTGGGACATACCCCGTCGTATAGACTGCGATGCCAGGATACACACTCGACGTGACCGGTATGCACTGTGACGGCTGCGAACGAATCCTTACTCAGAACGTCTCCAGCGTAATCGGCGTTCGAGAAGTCACCGCAGACGTGACCACCGGAACCGTTCGCGTCCGCTGTACGGACGACTCGGTAGCGTACGTCCGGAAAGCGATTACCGACGCCGGCTACGGCGTCGTCAACTGACTACTGAACGCAGACCACTCCGTTTCGACTCCCGCTGACGCAGCCGGCCCATCCGAACCCTCCCTCCGTTTTCGACCGAACTCGTGCGAACACATCCCTCAAAACCAACTCATGTCCGTAGTAGACCAACTCGTCAGCGCCGCGGAACTCGTCATCGGAATGACGTGGGAGACGTGGTGGGCGCTCGTTCTCGGCTTCACCCTCTCGGGTGCCGTCGAGGCGTTCGTCAGTGAAGAGCGAATGACCGACCTTCTCGGCGACGACGGGTGGCGCGAGGCCACTCTCGGAACCGCTTTCGGAGCAGCGTCGTCTAGCTGTTCGTACTCGGCGGTCGGCACTGCCCGAACCCTGTTCAAGAAAGGGGCTTCGGGCGTCGCCGCCCTCGCCGCGTTCATGTTTGCCAGTACCGACCTCGTCTTCGAACTCGGCCTCGTAATGTGGGTACTTCTGGGCTGGCAGTTCGTGCTCGGCGAGTACGTCGGCGGCCTCGTCGCTGTCGTCGTGATGGTCGCCATCTTCCGGTACGTCGTCCCCCAGTCGTGGTTCGACCACGCGCGCGAACGCGTTCGCGAGAACGACGACGAGGAGTGCGCCGCCTGTGGAATGGACGCAGATGGCGACGAAGCGGTGTACGCCGACGCGTTCCCCGACGCGGTGTTCTGCTGTGAGGGCTGTCTCACCGCCTACGAGAACCGGACTGACGCGGCGGGCGAGACGTCGCTCCGCGAGCGCGTCTTCTCGGTCGCTGGTTGGAAGAGTGCTGCCAGCGCGACGACGAAAGACTGGGAGATGCTCTGGGACGACATCGCCATCGGCTTCCTCATCGCCGGCGTGGTCGGCGCGTTCGTCCCCACGACGTGGTGGACGGCGCTGTTCGGTGCCGATGGGAGTCTCGAAGCCGTCGCCGTCAACGTCGTTATCGGCGTCGTCATCGGGATTCTCACGTTCATGTGTTCGGTGGGCAACGTCCCGTTCGCGCTCGTGCTCTGGACGAATGGCCTCCCGTTCGGCGGCATTCTCGCGTTTATCTACGGCGACCTGCTCATCCCGCCGCTCGTGAACCTCTACCGCAAATACTACGGCTGGCGACTCGCCGCTGCGCTGTCGCTGTCGCTGTTCGTCTCGGCGGTCGTCGCGGGTGTCGTCGTCCACACGCTCTTCGATGGCCTCGGCTTGATTCCGACACAAGGAACCGTCGGCGGGACGCTCTCGGGTGAGTACACGACCGTCCTGAACCTCGCGCTGACGCCGGTGTTTCTCGCACAGGTGTACGTGACCTTCGGCCGTGACGGCGTCGAGCGCCGACTCGCGGCGGGGGCGGCGAAACTGCTGCGCCTCGCCGAGTGGGTCGTCGGTACTGTCGCCGTTCTCGGAACCGCGACCGGTGTCGTCGCGGGTGTCGTCGACGCGTTCGGCGACGTGTTGCACGACGCCGGCGACCGCGCCCGTGAGTCGGTACGCCACGCCCGAGTTCGGGCGCTTCGTCGGGTTCGTGGTCGAGAAATGCCGAGTCCCGGGACGGCCGATGCTACTGCAGAACAAACGGAGAGCGACGAATGAGTGTGAAATCGGCGGTCGACGACATCCGGACGTCGCTTCGGGACGCCGCGAGCGGCCTCTTCGACGGAGGCAACGCGCGCACGGGTACGCCAGTCGCGTTCGCCGCTGCCGTTGCGGGCGTCGAAGGGTTGGTCTACGTAGTCGGCCGGTTCGTCCCCGAGTTGCTCCGGTCTGTCGGTGCCGGCCCGGTCGTCGTTGGCCTGTACGGCACGGTCGGTATCGCACTCGCGCTCCTCTTTCGGAGCCAAGGGCGACCGTCCGTCGTCGACGACTCCACTCGCTCGTTGGCGCTCGTCGCCGCTGGCCTCGGCTTCTGGTCGGTCGTCCCGCTGGTCGGCTCGCAGCCTCCAGTCCCCGCGTGGGCGTTCGTCTTCGTCGGACTCGGTCTCGTAGCGTTTCGATACGCGCTCCCGGCCATGTTCGGCGATGCTGTCGGTATCACGACGACGGGACGGCGAGGCGACGACTCGAACGTCGGTCGGACCGCTGGAACGTTCGCCGCGGTACTGGCGACGACGGCGGTGATGACCGCGGCGGCGATTCGACCGAGTGTGCAGATTCTCTCGCTGCTTGCGGCAGTTGTCGGTGTCGCGGCGGTGGCGCTCACGGCTAGTGATGGGTTCGACGCAGCCGATTCGAGCGACGGAACACAGGACACGCACGACGCACTGAACGCACAGAACGAACAAGCATCGCCACCGATTCCGCTCTCACTCGTTCCGCTACAGACGGCGACCGGTCGTCGACGGGCGGTGCTCGTCGGCGACCTGCTCCGACGGTTCGCGCTCGCACTCGTCGTCGTCTTCGTCGTCGTCACCGTCGTCTCGTTTCACGCGCCGTCAGTGGCGGCGTTCGGTTCGACGCTCCCGCCGAACGCGGTGTTCGGCATCCTGCTGTGTCTCGAACTCGCCGGCGAGGTGGTGGGTCGCCGCCTCGCCCCCCGGGTGACACGTACGGTCGGCCGACGTCGACTCGCCGTTCTCTCGGTGGCGCTGACCGCGCTGTTTCCGGTGTTGCTCGTCACCGCACCGGCGAAGTTGCCCGTGCTGGCGATGCTGTTCTTCGGCTTCGGGTTCAGACGGGTCGGTACCGACGCCCGTCGGAGCCTCGTCGACGCCGCAGTCGGGGCGCGTTCCGAGACTGCACCCGACGAGTATCGGGCGGCCCGTGACCTCGTCGTCGTTCCCGCACCCGTCGTCGGCGGGATGCTCTTCTGGTACAGCCCCGTGTTAGCGTTCAGTCTCGCAACGGCCGTCGGTGGCCTCGCACTCCGCGAGTACGTCCGGTTGCTGTTCGGCGGCGCACCCACGTGGATGGAGGCTGGCGAGTGACGCAAACGAAACCGTCGACACCAGTCGTCCGCTGGCTGACGACGCTCGACCACCGCGACATCGGTGTGTTGTACGTCGTTTTCGGCGCGATTGCGGGTCTGTGGGGAGCGACCGACGCGATGGCCGTTCGCACAGAACTCCTGTCGCCGGGGCTTGCCGTCTGGGACGCGGCGACGTACAACGCCTTCTTCACGACGCACGGGCTGACGATGCTGTTCTTCTTTGCGACGCCCGTCGCGTTCGGACTGGCGAACTACGTCGTCCCGCTGCTGGTCGGTGCCGACGACATGGCGTTCCCCCGCGTCAACGCCGTCGCGTTCTGGTTGCTGCCACCCGCACTGCTGCTCGCTCGGGCCGGCATCGTCGGTCAACTGCTCGGCATCCCACATCTCGCACCGCCGACGACCGGGTGGACGTTCTACCCGCCGCTGTCGACTCAGCAGGCGGGTCACGGCGTCGACCTCGTCCTCCTCGGACTGCATCTCAGCGGAGTCAGCACTATCGCCAGCAGCGTCAACGTCGTCGTCACTATCGCAATCGCACGCGACGAGTCGGTGTCGTGGGCGTCACTGGATATGTTCTCGTGGACGATGCTGACGACTGCTGGGTTGGTGATTTTCGCCTTCCCGGTGCTCGGCAGTGCGATGTTGATGTTGCTGTCGGACCGACTCGTCGGAACGACGTTCTTCGCCGTCGAGGGCGGCGGGCCGATGCTCTGGCAACACCTCTTTTGGTTCTTCGGCCACCCGGAAGTTTACATTCTCGTCCTGCCGGCGATGGGAATCGTGAGCCACGTTCTCCCGCGTTTTGCAGGCCGACGGCTGTTCGGCTTCCGTTCGGTAGTCTACTCGACGCTCGCTATCGGTGCGCTCGCCTTCGGCGTCTGGGCGCACCACATGTTCGCCACGGGGATGGACCCGCGCCTCAGAATCTCGTTCATGGCGGTGACACTCGCTATCGCCGTTCCGAGCGCCGTCAAGACGTTCAATTGGATTGCAACGCTCTGGCACGGCGCGATTCGACTAACCGTGCCGATGCTGTTCTGTGTCGCCGCCGTCGGCAACTTCGTTCTCGGCGGCGTGACGGGCGTGTTTCTCGCGTCGATTCCCGTCGACCTCGTATTGCACGACACGTACTACGTGGTTGGCCACTTCCACTTCCTGCTCGTGGGGACCATCGTCTTCGGTCTCTTCGCGGGCGGCTACTACTGGTTTCCACTCCTGACCGGGCGCTGGTTCGACCGCGGACTCGCACGCGCACACTTCTATCTCTCCGCGTTCGGGATTCCGGTGACGTTTCTTCCGTTCTTGCTCGTCGGGATGGCCGGCCTTCCTCGGCGTGTCGCCGCGTATCCTCCCGAGTTCGCACTGCTGCACTACGTCGCCACTTTCGGCGCGTACGTCCTCGGGGTCGGTCAACTCCTGTTCGTCTGGAACGCCCTCTCCTCGGCGGTTCGGGGTGAGCCAGTCGAGACGACCGACCCGTGGGAACTCGACCGAACCGGGCAGCGAACTCCCGAGTGGGCATCGGGAGCCGAAACTGAGTGACGCTTTATCCACGGCCAAACCGACTCCCGAAGTCGCGTTTGGAATCAGAGGCCACAACCGGGTTCGACGCCCGGACGCGACCGTGGCGGCTTCGACCGCCAGTGAACTTCGATGCGACGGAACAACCGACAGACGAACGAATCGTGTGTAGTACCACCGGAGGCGGCGACGGCTATCACGCCGCTGACCGGCTTTCAGCGAGATACCCTCTGCGTCGTCGCGGCGCTCGACGACGCCGCACCGACCGGTGTCGTCATCGCGCAGACGCTCGGCGACATCTACGAAGAGGAGATAACTTCCGGGCGTGTCTACCAGAACCTGCGGACGCTGGTGGAGGCGGACCTCTTGGAGAAACGACCGATAGACGGGCGAACGAACGCGTACACCGTCACCGAGAGTTCTTGTGACGGTCTGCGTGCGTACGCCGCCTGGACCGAGGCGTGTGTCGAGGCCGTCGGCGAACCGCACCCACTGTTCGCCATATGATAGGCCCGCAGAGAATCGAACGGCTCGTGAGCCACGACAGCACTGTCGCCCACCAACGAGGACGCGACGCGTGATACTGTTCAACCTCGTCGTCGGCTTCGTAGCGAGCTTTCTCGTCGTTGCACCCGTCGTCCACGTCGGGTTGCAACTCCGACCCGGTTCGCTCCAGCCGACCTACGAAGACGCCGCGCTCACCGCGGTGCTCGGCGTACTGCTCGGCGGGTTGGTCACCCTCCTCCTCGGCTGGATTCCGGTCGTCGGTCCGCTTTTCTCACCTGCCGTCTGGGTCGCGGTAGTGAAACGAGTAACGGAGTCGGATTGGCTCGTCGCCGTGCTGGTCGGCGGCATCAGTTGGGCGCTCACCGTCGTCCTCTTCGCGGGGGTCAGACTCGTGATGTGACCGTCTCCTCGACCCGGACCGACCGGGCCGGGGCGGTCGAAACCTCGCGGGCCGTCTCACCTGTATCGCGCGACGAACACCTACCTTCGAACACCGATGAATCCTATAGAGACACTTCTCTCGAAAACACGAGAGCTGACGAGTACAGCCCAGAAAACCGAGACGCAGTCGACGCAGCAGACGAACCAGAAACAGACGACCGCCAGCGACGGCGGAGACGGCGGAGGCGGCGGGTCTTCGTCACACCACCAGACCAGCAAGGCACGCTGGACGGAGAACTCGGAGACCACTGGCGACACGGCGAGCGCCGAGTGGAGCATCGCCGAGAGTCCGGTCGAAAAGACGCTCACGGGCGTCGTCCAGACGAGCGTCGGACCGTTCGCCGTCGGCACCGGCGGGAAGGTGCTGAGACGACGCACCGACGGGTCGTGGACCATCGTCGTCCCGCAAGGTCCGGCGACGAAGCGAAACAAACTGACCGACGTCGACGTGACCGACGACGGGAAACGAATCTGGTTCGCCGGGTCGAGCGGTGCGCTCGGGATGTACAACACCGAGACCGGCGAGAAACACGACTACTCCGCGCCCGGCGGCAAGACGAGTACGTGGGAAGCTATCGCCGTCGGTGGCGGTGGAGACGGAAGCGACGGCGGAAGCGACGGAAGCGAAGGTGGGAGCGGCGGCGGCGGCGAACACCTTCTCATCGCCAACGGCTCCGGCGAGGTGCTCTCGGCGACGATAGACGACGACGGCTGTCCGTCGTTCGGCGAGGTGGTCAAACCCGGCAGCGGTTCGACGATTCCCGCGCTGGCACTCGGCGGCGACGCCGCCTACGCCATCGACACGAGCGGCAACGTCTTCGAGCGAACCGACGGCGAGTGGGCCGATATCGGCATCAGGAACGCACAGGTAAACTTTCACGACATCTACGCCTCCGAGCGGACGCTGCTCGTCAGCGGTGGCGGCGGACTCGTCTACCGATACGACCGCCCCTGCACCAACTGGACGCCCATCGCCGTCGGGAAGTCGGCGCTGTTCGCTATCGACTTCGAGGGCGACCGCGCCGTCGCCGTCGGCGGTGGCGGCGTGATTCACCAACGCCGACGCGACGACGGCTGGACGCAGCTCTCGTCGCCGGTCGAATCGAAACTCCGGTCGGTCGCACTCGGCGACGTCGACGTCGCCGTCGGGAACAGCGGAACCATCGTCGAGCGGGCCGGAGGTGACAGATGACGCTGAGTCAGGACGTCGCGCTCGGCCTCCTGCAGTTGGTCGCGCTGACGATTCCGCCAATTGCGGTGCTCATCAAGATGCTCCGGCGGTCGGAGAATCTGAACTGGCGAACTCGCAAACTGAGCTTCGGACTGGCTATCGGGAGCGTCGTCTCCTTCATCGCTACCGGGGCCGTCGTGGTGCTGTATCTCGTATCGAGCGCGTCGTTACCTCTGTTGCTCCAAGTCGGATTGGCGCTCGCGGTGGTCGGACTGCTGCCCTTCGCGCTGTTCACGCTCGTGCTCTACCGCGAGCACAAGCAGTCGTTCCAGTAACGAGGACCCGACAACAGCGAGTCGCTCTCCAAGCGGAGAGCTACCGCTTATCGAACGTCACCGGCAACGACTCCACGCCGTAGATGAACGAACTCCGAAGCGGCGACAGTTCGGTGTCGGCGACTCGGACGTTCTTCACTCGGTCCAGTAGCTCCGAGAAGACCACTTTCGCTTCGAGGCGGGCCAGCGGTGCGCCGAGACAGTAGTGGGTTCCGTGCCCGAAGCCGAGATGTTGGTTCGGCGCTCTGTCGGGGACGAACCGGTCTGCGTCGTCGAACTTGCGCTCGTCGCGGTTGCCCGAACCGAGCCAGACGACGATTCGGTCGCCTTCCCCTATCGTTGCATCCTGCACGTCGACATCTCGCGTCGCAACGCGGGTCATCGCCTGCACCGGCGAGCGGTAGCGAAGCACTTCCTCGATAGCCGTCGTGAGCGCTCGGTCGTCCCCGCGGACGGCGTCGAACTGGTCGGCCTCGTCGAAGCAGCGAACCGCGTTCGTGACGAGGTTCGTCGTCGTGATGTTGCCGGCGACGAGAAGCAGGATGCACGTGCCGAGTGCCTCCTCTCTGGAGAGGTGTGAACCGTCGCCGAGTTCGGTGGTGACGATAGTCGAGATGAGGTCGTCGCGCGGGTTCTCGCGGCGCTCTTCGATGAGTTCGAGGAAGTACCACGCCATCTCCATCTGGACCTGCCGTTGCTCCTCCATGTACGCCTGTGTGTCGACGTCGTCGGCGGCGGATTCGATCAGCGTATCCGACCACGTCTTGAACTGGTCGCGTTTCTCCGCCGGTACGCCGAGCAGTTCGGCGATGACCATCACCGGAAGCGGGTAGGCGAGGTCGCCGACGATGTCCATCTTTCCGTCCGCATCGTCGAGAACGTCGTCTAAAATTTCGGTCGTCAACTCCCGTATCCGTGGTTCGAGCTGTCGAATCGCGCGCGGTCGAAACGGCTCTTCGACGACGCCGCGCAGTTCGTCGTGTCGCGGCGGGTCCTCGAACAGCATCGTCTGCAGAATGAGGCCTTCGCCCTCGTTTTCGGGTTCGACGAAGTCGTTCGCTCTCTCGGGGTCGACCGAGAACGTCTCGTCGTCGTCGAGAATCCGCTTGACGTCGTCGTAGCGGAACACGTCCCACGACCCGCGGGACGCGTCGTAGCGGACGGGCGCATCGTCGCGCATCTGTCGATACCACTCGAAGGGATTGAGCCACGACTCACGGTCGGCGAGTTCGTCGGGGAACGCCTGCAGCCCTTGTGGGTTGGCTGAACTCATCAGGAAGTGTACGAGCGTTTCGACAATCAAATTTCACGTACCTGCTCGGTCGGAAGAACGTCGTAACACTCGAACAGTGTCGGGTGAGCGTCGCCGCTCCGACCGAGCGAAAACATACCCGCCGCTACTCGAACTCCGGCGAACGACCTTCCAAGAACGCATCGACGCCCTCGGCGTGTGAGTCGGTCCCGTACGCCTGCACCTGTAGATTCGCTTCCCGGTCCAACCCGTCGCGGAACGGTCTCCCGACGTTCTCGTGGAGGCCTCGCTTTATCAGCGCCAGCGTCTCGGTCGGTTTCGACGCGAGCGTCTCCAGTAGCTCCGAGACGGTCCCGTCGAGTTCCTCGCCCGAGACGACGTCGTTGATGAGACCCATCTCCAGCGCTTCTTCGGCGTCGAACAGGCGACCGGTCATCGTCAACTCCTTCGCCCGGCGGAGGCCGACCAGTCTGGGCAGCAGCACGGTTCCGCCGCTGTCGGGGATGAGGCCGACGTTGACGAACACTTCACCGAATCTAGCTCGGTCGTCGGCGACGACGAAATCGCAGGCGGCGGCGACGTTCGTCCCGGCGCCGACGGCGTCGCCGTTCACTTTGGCAACGACCGGGAACGGAGCGGTGAGAATCGCTTTGACGACGGCGTTAAGCGTCTCGCTCACCCGAGTGTACGCCTCCGCGGGCGTCTCCTCGCGGTCGCGCATCGCTTCGAGGTCGCCGCCGGCGCTGAACGCTTTCCCCTCGCCGGTGAGCACGACGGCCCGCGCGTCGTCGTCCGCGGCGTCGTCTAACCCCGCGACCAGTTCCCGCGCTGTCGCTTCGGTGAACGCGTTTCGGGCGTCCGGCCGGTCGAACGTGAGCGTCCACACGCGCCCGTCGACTTCGGTGCGTACCATGCGCTACGCTCCCAGCGGGCGGTGTTAAACGTGGCTCCCCTTTCTACGACCCGACCGAGAACTCGCTCTTCGTCGCGTCCTATGGTTTTTTCTCGGTTTCGGTCCCTTTTCGGGGCATGACAGAGGCGTACGTCGTCGGGGCCGGCCAGTCGCCGTTCGGGTCGTTCCCGGACGAGAGCTATCGGTCGCTGTTTGCGACGGCGTTCGACCGCGCGACGGCGAGCGTCGACGCCGAGTTCGACCCGGAACGAATCGACGAGGCGTTTCTCGGCACGCTCGGCGTCGGCGGCCGACAACTCGGCTTGAGCGGACCAGCGGTGACCGAACACGTCGGACTGCACGGTATCCCGACGACGCGCGTCGAAAACGCCTGTGCGGCCAGCGGCTACGCGTTCCGTAGCGCCGTCGCCGCAGTTCGGGCGGGGTTGGCCGACGTCGCACTCGCCGGCGGCTACGAGGTGATGACCGACACGAGTTCGGACCACACGAAGTGGTGGCTCGGCGTCAGCGGCGAAACCGAGTGGGAGCGACTCTCGGGGACGACGTTTTCCGGCGTCTACGCCCAGATGGCGAGCGCACATATGAACGAGTACGGAACGACCACCGAGGACCTCTCTCGGGTGGCCGTGAAGAACCACGGCAACGGCGCGCGGAACCCGAACGCCCACCTCGGCTTCGAGTGTTCGCTCGACCAAGCGATGGCCGCGCCGACGGTGGCGGACCCGCTCAACCTGTATCACTGCTGCCCGACAACCGACGGCGCGAGCGCCGTCATCGTCGCCAGCGAGGACGTGGCGTTCGACCTCAGCGACGACCCCGTTCGCGTCGCCGGGATGGGAGCGTCCAGCGGTCACGTCGGTCTCTTCCAGCGCGATACGTTCACGAGCATCCCGGCGACTCGCCGTGCCGCAGACGCCGCCTACGACGAAGCCAGCATCGACGCGGGCGACGTCGACGTCGCGGAGGTCCACGACTGCTTCGCCATCGCCGAACTCGTCGCCTACGAGGACCTCGGCTTCTGTGACCCCGGCGAGAGCGGGAGGCTGCTCCGCGAGGGTGTCACCGACCCCGACGGCGACCTTCCGGTCAACACGTCGGGCGGCCTCAAATCGAAAGGTCACCCCATCGGGGCGACGGGTACGGGCCAAATCACGGAGATTTTCGAGCAACTTCGCGGCGACGCACATACGCAGGTCGATGACCCCAGATACGGCCTCGCGCACAACGTCGGCGGCAGCGGCGGCGGCGCGACGGTCCACCTCTTCGAGCGGACCGACGGAGGTGACAGATGAGCCAGATGAACCGAATCGAGGCCGTCGGCGTTTCGCTCCCGCACCTTTGTATCTCGACCGATGAACTCGCCGAGGCGTGGGGGCAGTTCTCCGGTGCCGGCATCGACGAGAAGCGAGTCCCGGCAGCCGACGAAGACACGCTGACGCTCGCTATCGATGCGGCCGAGTCGGCGCTCGCTCGCGGGTCAGTCCCGAAGGCGGACGTTTCGACCGTCTGCCTCGCAACGACGACGCCGCCACTGGACACAGAAGCGATAGCGCCGCGACTCGTCCGTGCGCTCGGACTCCCGTCTTCGGTCTCGACGCGGACGTTCACGCAGAGCACACTCGCGGGCCTGCAAGCGCTCGATTCGGGAGTCGACGCTGACGGACCCGCGCTCGCCGTCGCCGCCGACGCACCGCGTGGCGACCCGGCGAGCGAGGACCACCCGTTCGGCGCAGGAGCCGCGGCGTTTCTCCTCGCCGAATCCGGGTCGGTCGAACTCCTCGGCTCGGCGAGCCACGTCGACGAACTCGCGGGTATCAGCTATCGAGAGCGCGGGGACGACGAACTGCGCGGACTCGACAGCACGTCGTACGAGCGAACCGCGATTCGAGAGAGCGTGACGAACGCCGTCGAACGTCTCGGTTCGGTTATCGACGGTTCTGACACCGACAGTTCCGATGGGTCCGTCGACGAGTTCGACGCTTCGACAGTCGACGGCGCGGCGGTGTACCAACCCGACGCGCGGATGCCCTCGCGCGCGACAAGTGACCTTCAGATACCCAAGGAAGCCCTTGCTCGCGGAACGGTCGTCGACCGAATCGGTGATGCGGGCGCGGCGGGCGTTCCGCTCGGGCTGGCTGCCGCTCTCGACGCCGCAGCACACGTCGGTGACGGTGGAACCAACGGCAGCGACGGGCGCGGCGACGACGCTCGGACGCTCGCTGTCTGTTTCGGCAGCGGCGGCGGCGCGACGGCGATGCTGTTCGAGGGTAGTGTCGAAAGCGGGTTCGACGCTGCACTCGACGGCGGACGCTCGATTACCTACCCCGAGTATCTCCGTCAGCGCGGCTACGTCGGCACCGTCGACGTCGCCGGCGGCGGCGCCCACGTTAGTCTCCCCACGTGGCAGCGCTCGCTCGACCAACGCTACCGACTCGCGGCCGGACGGTGTCCCGAATGCGAGGCGCTCACGTTCCCGCCGGAGGGCGCGTGCGGAAGTTGCCACCGCCGCGTCGAATTCGAGCATGTCGAACTCCCTCGGACCGGTGTCGTCCGCGCGGTCACCTCTATCGGCCACGGCGGCGCACCGCCGGAGTTTGTCGAACAACAGCGACGCGACGGTGCCTACGGCGTCGCCCTCGTCGAACTGGAACACGAAGGAGAGTCGGTGACGCTCCCAGCACAATTGACCGACACCGACACCGAGACCGTCGACGTCGGCGACGGGGTGCGCGCAGTCGTCCGAAAACTGTACGAACAGGAGGGACTCCCGCGGTACGGAACGAAGTTCGTCCCGACACCCTGAGCCGTCTCGACCCGACGAGCGAGCGGAGATTTCTTCGGATAGTTCGGACACCCGTTCCGGTTCCGACGACTCGGGAGAGGATTTATAATCGTTGTTCACGGACACTCAGATGGAGCTGGTATGTGTGACCACACCACAATCGGGGGCGGACGCGACGTACGGTCGACTAGGGACTGAACTACCGGAGCAGGCGCACTCCGGATTCGTCGAGTACTCGGTCTGCGGGTTGGGCGGACTCGTACTGACGGTGCTCCTCAGTTTCCTGTTTTACGCGCAGTTGCTCGCCGTCGCGGAGTCGTTCGAGTTACTCTCTTCGACGCTCGTCGTGTTCGTCATCCTCTCGGTGTGGGTTCTTCTGTGGGTGTTCTTCGAGGCGGTCTGGGAGTGGCGAGCGGGACGGTACAGTCCGGGTCGGTAGCCCGGGAAGCCGAATTTCAGACTACTTCACCGCGTAGACGAGAGGCTCCGACTCGACTTGCGCGACACGCCCCGCGGATGCTAACGCAGAGAGGTGCGCCGCCGCCTCGCCGGCACCCATCTTCACGTGGATACCGCGCATCTCCCCGAACAGACGGGTGGCGACCTGCCACGGCGTGAGCGGGTCGTGGGCATCGACGCAGTCGTACACCCGCTCGGTCCGCGTCTCGTGGTGTGACAGAATCTCGTCGACGCGCGAGACGAGTGGGAGTTCCGTGCCGTGGCCCGGATGCGCTATCTCCGATATTACCACTCTCTCTGCCTGCTCTCGGAGCCGAGTCAGTGTCTCCCGATACGTCGCCAACGCGTCTGCGACACGCGTGTCACTGCCGCCGACGTTCGGGGTGTAGGTGGGCAGCACCGCGTCGCCGACGAACAGCGACTCGCTCTCCTCGTCGACGAACGCGGCGTGGCCGAGCGTATGGCCGGGCGTGTGGAGCGTTTCGACGCCCGCGACGATGTCGCCGTCGGCGAGCGTTTCGACCGGATACGTCTCCGGCATCGGCGACGGTGTATCTCCTTTCACGACTGGTTCGACCGTCTCCTCCGGAACGCCCCATTCGGCGAGTCGTCGTGCGTCCCGGTTCACTCGCCGTTCTCTTTCCGCCGCGTAGTCGGCGACGAACGGCGCGTCGGCTTCGTGCATGTACAGCGTCGCGTCGCTCGCCTCACACAGTCGAGGAGCGAGTCCGGCGTGGTCGGCGTGCCAGTGGGTAACGAGCACCGACGAGACGTCGTCGAGTTCGAGACCAGCGTCCGAAATTCCGGCGACGAGTCGGTCCCACGCACCTTCAATTGGCGGCCCGGGGTCGACGACGACGCCGCGGTCCCGGAGAACGTAGGCGCTGTTCGTCCCTTCGGGACTCCCGTTGCTCACCTCGACGCGATGGATTCGGCTCACGTTCGCTCGGCGAGGGCCGGTCGTATAAATTCAGCGCAGGCGGCAGTCTACAGAGAACACAAGGCGAGTGCTTCGGGGGCTTGACCCCGAGGTGGTTCACCGTTCAGTTCGTCGCCATCTCGACTTCCAGCGCCTGTAGACGTTCGATACGGCGGTCGACCGCCGGATGGGTCCGAAGCCAGTTCGTGAGGTCGAACTCCCACGACCAGACGCCGAACGTCTGCGGCACGTCCCGGAAGAACAACGCGTTCATTCCGGCGTGTTCGCGCAGGTCGTCGTCGGGTACCTCGCTCATCCGCCCGTCGACGACGCGGAGCGCCGAGGCCAACGCCGCGGGATTGCCTGTAATCGACACCGCGCCGCGGTCGGCGGCGAACTCGCGGTACCGCGAGAGCAGGCGGCCGACGAACATCGACGCTATCCACACGCCGAGCGAGGCGAGAACGGCCATCAGGGTGTACTGCTCGGTCTTGTCGCTGTCGTAGATGAACCCCCAGCGGACGACGTAAAACGACATCGCTGACAGCGTCGCCGCGACGGTCATGACGACCATATCGTGGTGTTCGACGTGCGCGAGTTCGTGTGCGAGTACGCCGTCGAGTTCGTCGTCGTCGAGACTCTCCAGTAAGCCGGTCGTGACGCAGACGACCGCCGAGCGCTGCGAACGTCCGATAGCGAACGCGTTCGGCATCGCCGTCTCCGCGACGGCGACTTTGGGTTTCGGGACACCCGCCTGCTGGGCGAGTCGGCCGACGCGAGCGTGCAGGTCGGGGTGTGACTGCTCGCTCACCACGTCAGCGCCGACGCTTTTGAGCGCGACGCGGTGCCCCCAGAGGAGTTGGCCGAGCACCACGACGCCTAGCACGCCGACGACGAGCGCCGTCGTCCCGAAGTACGTCGTGAGTGCGACGGCGAACGCCGCGTAGAGGAGGGCCATCGCCGAGAGGACGGCGACCATGCGGACGCGAAGTTTCCAATCGTGGGACCAATGCATACGAAATGGTACGGTCGAACGGTTGAAGAATGTTACTCAAAAGACAGAACGACACTTCCGAACTGTCGGAGTTGAACGGATGTTTCGAGATGATTCGAGTTCGATTTCGACCGATTCGAGGTTCCTTCCGGTTTGCGCAGCATTAACTACCAAGAACACGACCGGTTGCGCGTGTCGTTCGGTTCACTGCGGACGCTCCCCCGCGAGGCGCTCGTCGTTCTGAGCTTAGTGAGCGGGTCGCACGTCGTCAACCACATGTATCTCGTGCTGTTTCCGCCGATTCTCGGCGTGTTGGCGATGGAGTTCGACGTGTCGCTGGCGACGCTCGGCTTTGCGATGGGCGCACAGGCGTTCGTCAACACCGTCTTTCAACTCCCGTTCGGCTATCTCTCGGATACGTACGACCGCACACTCACGTTCGGACTCTGTCTCGTCCTCGGGAGCGTCGGTGCGTTAGTTCTCGCGGCCGCGCCGACGTTCGAGTGGCTTCTCGTCGGGCAAATCGTCCTCGGTATCGGCGTCGCCGGCCACCACCCGGCGCACTACCCGCTGTTGTCGGACGCAACGACTGAGACGAACCGCGGACGACTGTTTAGCATTCATGGCTTCGCCGGCAACATCGGGTTCGCCGCCCCGCCGGTCGTTATTGTCGCCATCTCCTCGCTCGACGGCCTGAACTGGCGGCACGCGTTCGGCCTCGTCGGAGTAGTCGGCCTTCTGTACGCTGTCGTCGCGGTGTTCGTCTTACTCCGGCACGTTCCGACCTCGGTGCGCCAACCGAACGGACCCGCTCGACCCAACGACGGACGCCCCACGCCATCGCTGTGGCGTCGCCTCCGCGCCGGCACGAGAGCGCTCGTCGAATCGCCGCGGATTCTCGCACTCGGCATGTTGGCGCTCGTCGCGTCGACGGCGATGTGGGGCATCACCTCGTTCGTCGTCACGCTGCTCGACCAGGGATACGGCGTCGGGTCGTCGACGGCGAGTCTCACCCTCTCGGTGATGTTCGGGGTCGGCGCGGTGTTCATGCTCGTCGGCGGCGACCTCTCGGACCGCTACGCGCCTGCGCCACTCATCCTCGTCAGCTACGTGCTGGTCGCCGCGTTCGTTCTGCTTCTCGCGTCGTTCGTACTCCCGCCGTCGGCCGCCGTCGTCGCTGCGGTACTCGCCGGTAGCGTCGGGAGTCTGAGCACGCCCGCCCGTGACAAACTGGCGGACGTTCTCTCCGCACGCGCGGACCTCGGGCGGAACTTCGCCGTCGTCACTATCGGTATCATGGTCGGTAGCACTATTGCCCCACCACTGTTCGGCGTCATCATCGAGACGTTCGATTTCCGTATCGCGTTCGCTTCTATCGCCGTCGTCGCCCTCGGCGTCGCTGCGCTCACTGTCGGTATCGTCACTCGGTGGGGTGAGGGGTACAGTCTCGGCGACGCCCCGGCTACGGGCGATTAGTGGACCTGAGGGGGAATGCCGGAGCGCGCTCGCGGTGTCCGGAACCAACCAGGACGGTGCGAGCGCCTCTGACACGAACTCGCCGAACGTCGCCGTTCCGCGAATCCGTACAGTTAGTTGGACTGTTCCACGTATTGTTACGACGGTCGTACTGACGACGAATGGAGTACGTTAACCCGGTATCGGTCGCTTACCGGTATCTCGTTCGAGACGGACAAAGAATCGGAGACGGCGTCGTCGCCGGCGGTCGAGTCTACGAGCGAGAGCACGGCTCTGTATCGATTCGAGAGTGACCGGTACGACGTAGCCCCCCGCATGTCGTACTCGGCTGAGCACCACTCGTGAAAGTTGACCGTCGAAGCGAGCGGACGTGTGTCCACTTCCCCCTGACACCCAGGCCGGGCGAGACCAGGTACACTCCAACAGTCAACTATTGATTACATTTCAATTGAATTGATAGCGCTGCTTGTCAATACCGGGTGGTGAGTACTGGCGGTCTGTGGTCACCGAGCGTCGGTGGTTTCGACGTCAGTAGCGGAGTCACGAGAGGCCGAAATCCTATTTCGAGCGACGACTTTCACCGGAATCAGACTTTACGAGCAACTTTACGTAGGAGTCTGGTTCGGTAGCGTATGAACGACCTCAGCGGCTTTCAACGCGACCTGCTGTGGGTAATTGCAGGCCAAGACCAACCCTCGGGGCAGCAAGTCAAATCCGAATTAGAGGGGTACGTCGACGGCGAAATAAACCACGGTCGGCTCTACCCGAACCTCGACACGCTCGTCAACAAATCGTACGTCGAGAAAGGGCCGATAGACCGCCGGACCAACTACTACGCGATAACCGACAAGGGGCGTGAAAGCCTCCGGAACCGACGAGACTGGGAGAACCAGTACGTCTCGATGGAGTGACTCGACGCCGACCTCCGGTGACTGCGAGCGGTCGTAGTCGGAATCGGCTACACGACCAGCGGACGACCGGCCGGCGGGAGAACGGATGGTTCTGCGGAACGGCTGTCTCGAAGACATCGGTGGGCCGACGCTCTTGGATCAAATAACCTCACATCGAACACGAAACGGTCAGTTTACGCCGAATCCGGATTCGCCTCGTACGACGGGCCGACGGCAACGGAGAGCGCTTGCGGTTTCGAGTGCAAGACGAGTTGCTCGTGTTCGCTGACCTCACCGTCAAGGCTGTACGCAACCGTCTCGTTGGTCAGTCCTTCGACGGTCAGTTGGCTCGCACGGAGGTGGACGACGTGTTCGGTTCCTTTCCCGAGAACGCGATGGGCGGCGGCCTCGGCGACGACGTTCTGCGGCGGCATCTCCTCGACGATGACGACGTCGAACAGTCCGTCCTCGGCGTTCGATTGTCCGCCTTCTTTGGCGAACTGTCGGACGTTGCCGACGAGCGCACAGAGCGCTTCGCCGGTCCACGTCGTCTCCTCGCCCTGTGAAATCGCTTCGACGTCCAGATGGAGGCTCTCGAACTCCATCGTCTTCTTGATGCCCGTGTAGAGGAACGCGAGGGACCCGATGCGCTCTTTCAGCGACGCACTCGTCGCCGCACTCGTCTCGGCGGTCAGGCCGGCGACAGTCGAGACCACGAACGGCTCCTCGCCCGCCATTCCGAGGTCGATACGGCGTCTCTCTCCGTTTTCGAGCAGATTGAACCCAGCCTCCGCGTCGTCGACGCCGACGTTTCGCGCGAAGATGTTGGCGGTGCCGACGGGGAGGATACCCACTGTCACGTCGCCGAGTGCGTCCGCTTCGAGTAGACCGGTGACAACCTCGTGCAGCGTTCCGTCTCCACCGGCGACGGCCAGACGCCGTATATCGTCGTCGACGGCCGCTTGCGCGAGTGCCGTCCCGTCCCCCGGGCCCGAGGTTTCGACGACGTCGTACCCGTACTCGTCGGCCAGCGCGTGGATACGGTCCGTGTGGTCACCGCTCCCACTCGTCGGGTTCATCACCACTCGTCGATGCCCGTTCGCGCCGACGAGGCGTGAGCCGTCCTCGTCCTCGTTCTGCGACCGGGTCGACCGATGACCGTTCTCGTTCACGCTCTCCGTTCGTCGTCCGAGGTAAAAACGGTGTTCCGTCGTTCACGTGGTGAAAAAACCCCCGCTCGACAGTTTACAGACCACTCCCGACAGCTTACTATCAAAAATCAGGACGTCCGAGACGAGCGGCGTCGAGGGTAGAAAACGCCACAAATCACCGATAATACGGATGCTAGAGAAAACAGAAGCATCCGGTACACAGTAATGTAATAATATTGATTGTTGTATCTGACGTGTGTCTAGCATGGTACCTACTACCAACACTTCAGAGTCGATTCGTTCGACGAACACCTGCGTCTCACGGCGGGCGTTCCTTCGCGCTTCGACGGCACTCGTCGCACTCGGTGTGCTCGGCGGCGTCTCGTCGGACTCCGCCGTCGCACAGAGTGGTAATCAGGTGTTCGTCGGCACACAGGTAACCGATATCGACACTATCGACCCCCTCTCGGGGCAGTCGCTCGGTATCCAGTCGTTCCAGCAACCGGCGACGTTCATCGCCTCCGCACCCGTCTCCGACGGCGTCTCGGTCGAGACGAACCCGTTCAACCTCGTCGCCGGTGCCGACGACAAGGGCGCGCCGGGAGCCGTCGACGTCTGGTCTGCGGCCGTCGCGGAGGTGCCGTCCGACCCGTCGATTCCCAATCCGAACCCCGGTCCGCTGTTACTGCAGTACTGGAACATTCAGGGAAACCAGCAACTGACCGAGTTCTCCGGGACGCTCGTCAACTCCCACCGCGACAAAGCCGTTGCCCCGAATCTCATCAACGCTCCCACGGTCATCGCACCCGGGATTCCGCCGCTTCCGTTCCCGAAAGCCATCGCCGAGGGTGCTGTACTGCAGGGTATCACCGACGGGACGGCGGTGACGATGTTCGTTCAGGGGACGACTGTCGACGGGGCGAATCCGTTCATCTCGCGCATCGATGCGACCAGAGTCCAGTAGACGGCGACTCAGAGGAGTCCGGCGACGACGAGCAGTCCAGTCGCTAAAACGGCTGCGAGCACGAACAGAGTCCACGTGCTGTCGACCGCGGATTTCGCGTCCGTCGTCGCCAGCGCATCGGTCAACCGTTTGGTAGCGAACTGTGCGACGCCCGCCAAGAGGAACCAGAGCACGACCATCGAGAGGACGAGATGACCACGACCGGTCGACTGGAGACTCCCGAACGTGTACAGCGTTCCTGCGAGATGTCCACCCGTAAGCAGCAGAAGAACGACCGCCGCGGTGGTGAGATAGCCGAAGCGTTTCGTGACCGCTCGGAGTGCTGATGCGTCGAGTAGACCGTTTCGTGCCGCCGGCAACACCGCTCCGACGAACAGGAGCGTTCCGCCGGCCCACGCACCCGCGAACAACACGTGTACGACTCGCATCGCCGTATCGATAACTGACATCGATGGCGGTTTCGACTCTGCAAACATATCCGTTTACAAACTGTTTTCGACGACCGAACCAGTTCGTCGACATGACGCCCGGTACGACGCGTCGCGTCCGCGGTTAGGAAGGATTATGGCTGCCGTTCGTCGACACTCGCGTATGGTCTCGAACCCCGCTGCCGACTCCAGCGAGTCACCGACGCGTCGCCGACTACTCGCACTCGCGGCGGCCGTTGGCGGAGCATCGCTCGCCGGGTGTGCTGGAACGTCGGACGACTCGGACAGTGAGTCAGATGGATCCGGTGGTTCCAACGGTTCCGACAGTTCCAACTCGTCCGGTGACAACGACACCGGCGACGCAAACGCCGCAGTCGACGAGTGGATGCGCACTGCGGTCAACTACGACGGTATCGTCGACGAAACCGGCACCGACCGCGTCAGCGTCAGAGTCGGCGCCGATTCCCCGAGTGGTCCGTACGCCTACGACCCGGCGGCCGTTCGGGTCTCTCCGGGAACGACCGTCGTCTGGGAGTGGGTCGCTGCCAGCGGTGCGCACAACGTCGTCGAACAAGATGGCGCGTTCGAGAGCGAACTGTACTCCAGCGGCGACGCCACCTTCGAGTACACTGCCGAGGAACCGGGGACGTACCTGTACTACTGCACGCCGCATCGGGGTCTCGGCATGAAGGGTGCCATCGTCGTCGACGAGTCGTAATCTCGGTTAGACACACATCCCTCGGTGTACCGGTCTACTCTCCGGTCTCCCCTCGTCTGGCGTCCATGATGAGGACGACGCCCACGAATCCCAGCACCGCGGCGACGATGCCGGGTGTGCTGTCGAGAATGAACCAACTACCATCGGCGCTCTCTTCGAGTACCTGACTGATACTCCCTGCGACCGCAAACAGGAGGAAGCCGATACCCATGCGTCGCTCCCTCGGCTTGTCGCTCGTGAGTAACTCGGTGATGGTGTCCAGAAGTTCGAGCGTCCCCATTCTGCTGGACTCTTTTTCGCTCCGCTCAGACTCGGTGTCGACATCTTCGAGCGCTTCCTCGAACCGTTCCGAGAGCGCTACGTACTCCGAATCAGTCACACTGATGCGCAGTTCCTCTCTCGTAGCGGGTCGACCCTCGTACATCGGAATCGTGTCGAACTGACTGACGGTGAAGTCGTATCGCTGACCGTCGATGACGTTGTAGTAGTGGGGTCCGTCCGAGAGAACCGTCTTCTCTATCTCGCCGCCGAACCGGTCTTGCACGACGAGGGTGGTTACGGCGGCGTGTCCGTGGGCGGGATTCTGCATCGACCACGTCGGACTCGACTCCGCCGACCACGCCCGTTCGAGCGCACGCGACACCCGGTCCTCGTCGAACTCCATTCCTGACGATACTGTCAGTCCGACGGTAATCTATGTTTCTCCGAACTGCGACCGGTGAGAAGCGTCTCGCTGGTCGAGGTCGTCGCGTCGAAAAGTTCGATTCGCTATCGGAGAACTGTCTGACCGTAGACGTCGTCGATTCGGTCGGCCAGCGAACGCGCGACCGACCTGTCGGCGTCCGGCGACGCGTCGTTTCGCGCGTGGAACCGACATCTGAATCGCAGTTTCTCCAACTCGAAGGCGGTGAACGCAAACGTTCCCGCTTCGATTTTTTCGGCGAGTGCGATTTCGACGACCGGTTTCGGCAGGTCGGCGTCCTCACCGCTTGCAATGTCGATATACTCGGTGAGAACGTGGTGGACCACCCACTGCTCTTCGAGGCTCAGTTCGAGTTCGACCGTTGGCGCGTCGTTGGTAATTGAGGGCATCGTTACGTTCTGTTACAGTAACTAGTTAGTGCTCCGACTATCTAAATCTTTGCTAACACGTAACATGGGCAGCTATCACGCGAGACGTGCTAACGCCTCCGAGTATCGGTAAAAAGAACGCCGTCGTCCTGATTAGAACGTGTAATCGTCGTCGTCTTCGCGCATCGCCGGGTCCTGCTGGTCGGAGACGGCTTGATTGAACAGGCCTTCATCCATCTGTGGGTCGTCGTCGTCGACGGTGTCGTAGGTTGAAATTCCCATCGTCAGCAGTTCCTCCATCGCCTTCTGGCGCGTCAGGAACTCGCCTTGCTCGACGAGCATGTCGATACGGTCGGAGAGGTCATCCGCCAACGTGAGTTCGACTCTGGACATACGCGGAGGGTAAGATGATACGAGCATAAAGGTGGTACGTTATCGTCTCGATTTCCTGTAATTCAGCAGAGATATAATCACGACCCGGTCGACACGTCGATTGCATCTCATCGAGTAGTTGGCGGCGAGTCGTACCGTGCAGCAGACTGTCTCACACGGGCCAACTTCATAACCGACGGTCACGACGCACCGATAGGAACATGCCGCTAGAGTTGACGGGCGAACACACCACCGCCCGCGTGATGGTCGACGACGAGAGCTTGGTCGAAGACGGCTGTCTCCAGCAGATACAGACGCTGGTCGACCACCCCGCGTTCACCGAACCCGTGCGCGTTATGCCGGACACCCACTGGGGTGCCGGCGCACCTATCGGTTTCACGATGCCGCTGGCCGAACGCGTCGTCCCGAACATCGTCGGTGTCGACATCGGCTGCGGAATGTGCGCGACGAACCTCGGCGGCGACCTGCCGCTGTCGGACGCCGAACGCGAGCGACGCGTCCGCGACGCCGTTCCGATGGGCCAGAACGTCCACGACTACGACGACTCGGTGCATCTCGTCGACGAGTTCCCGTTCGAGCGAACCAACGAACGCTTCGAGCAGTTCGACGCCGCCTACCGCGAGCAGTTCGGCAACCCAATCGACCCGATCGAGTTCGAGTTCGACGGCTACGACGGTGAGTACTTCAAGTCGCTCTGTCGTCGGGTGCTCGCCGGCCGCGGGCCATCGATGGGCCACATCATCAAGAGCGCGGGGACACTCGGCGGCGGCAACCACTTCGTCGAGTTCGCCCGCGCACGTGACTCCGAGGAGTTCTGGCTCGTCATCCACAGCGGGTCGCGGTATCTCGGCCTCGCCGTTGCGCAGTTCTGGCAGAATCGTGCCTCCGAGTACCGCGCCGCCGACGAGATTCGAGCGTCGATACGAGACGGCGACGAGCGGTTCCTGAAGTTCGACCCCGAGACGGTTGGCGACGCCGACCTGTTCGAGTGGGTCACCGGCGGGAAAGGCGAGTCGTTCATCCGGAAGGACCGGGTCCGCGAGGCGTTCGACGGCAAAGATATCGAGGACGCTTTCGACCGACTCGCAGCCATCCGGCCGGACTCCGAGGAGAACTCGGGGTCCGACCTCGACTGGTTGGAAGGTCGTGAGGCACACGGCTACTTCGTCGACATGCTGTTCGCACAGCAGTACGCCCGCTGGAACCGCGACCTGATGAGCGACGCCATCTGCGAGACGCTCGGTGTCGACCCCACCGACCGGTTCCAGTCGACGCACAACTTCATCGACTTCCGTGATTTGACCATCCGAAAGGGGGCGACGCCGGCCCGCGACGGCCAGCGACTGGTCGTCCCGTTCAACATGGCCGACGGGTCGATTCTCGCCCGTGGCAAAGGTAACGAAGCGTACCACTCGACGGCCCCGCACGGTGCGGGCCGAGTGATGAGTCGGACTGCGGCGTTCGAGACGCTCTCGCTCGACGAGTTCGACGAAGCGATGGACGGCATCTACTCCGAATCCGTCGTCGAGTCGGTGCTGGACGAAGCGCCGATGGCGTACAAATCCGCCGACGCCATTGCGAATGCCCTCGAACCGACCGCCGAAATCGTCGAGCGACTCGACGTGGTCCACAACCTCAAGGCCAAGTGACTCGAATCACGGGCGGTCGTCCCAAACGTCACAGTTGACCAACAAGCTTACAACGTCCACGTCCCGCGCTTCGAACGCGCCCGTCCCCGACCGGGGCGCGAACGGGTTGGCCATTGGTACATACCCAACTCCCGTTTCTGTCGTCTCTCTCGCTTCATCGTTCCCCTCATCCTCTCTCCATCACCGTCTCGCCGGCACTCCGAGTGCGATCCATATCGATACGGTCGCAGCGCCATGTACTATGCTACCGTATAATTTCTCTATTGCAGTCCGAAACGCATCGGCTGACACGCGTGCGACTGGACCACCCCCACTACGTCTGTAGAGTGAGTGGCTGTCGGTGGGCACACCCACCTGCGGCCGCCGTTCGGACTCTAACACCGGAGTCGTCGATTTCTCGGCATCAGCCTACGGGTGCGTAGTCGCTTCCCGAAACAGTATCTCTCGGAACCGCGGCCGGTAGATTAACCGCGACCGATGTTTCTGCGCTTACAGGGCACGCTCGGCGAACGCGGAGTGTACTCACGTTCGAATCTCGAACATACTTCTGCAAATGATTATACGGGGTTAGTCCCTCTGATGAGACAGAATGGCACAACACGCCGTATCAACTCCCGCAGTGAGTCGGGGCCACTGCAGACACGAGGTTCCCGTCGTCGCCGGCGCCGGTGCTGGCTCCGAGACGAGTTCCTGCCCTCCACTCTTCTACGCAGACTCGGTTCTGTCCGTTTACTCGGTCGGCATGCCGACGATTCGGTCGAGAAGATGAGACGGCGCAGCACCACTGCTCTCGTCGCAGTCGCGATGGTTCTCGTCGCTCTCACCTCTGTCGCGCCTGTGACTGCTGCGCAGACGCACATCCAGATACAGTCGGTCAACGTCTCCGAAGACAACCCGGCACCCGGCGAACGCGTCACGCTCACCACGACTATCGCAAACTTCGAATCGAGCGCCGGACCGGTCGAGGTGACGGACGTTTACGTCCGGAGAGGTGCCCGTGAGTTCTCCCGAATTGGAAACCCCGGTTCGATTGCGGTCGGCGGGAGCCTCACTGTCCCGCTCAATCTGAAGTTCGACGAGACGGGATTCAAACGACTCACCGTCCACGCCACCGTCGAACAGTCCAACGGTGAGTATCGCCAAATCAGCTACCCGCTGTATCTTGACGTTGAACAACCCGACGAGGCGCTGATATCGATGTCCAATCTGAACCTCGTCGCGGGACAGAAGACGCCCGTCAACGTAACTATCTCCAACGGCGACACGGAACCGCTCTCCAACGCGCAGTTGTACCTCGATGGCGCGGCGACCGTCGACAACCCCGAACGTGTCTCCGCATCACTCGCACCGGGGACGCAGTCGACGTACACGTTCCAAGCGAGTTTCCCGGAAGCAGGACGACAGACGCTCAACGCGACGCTCTCGTATCAGACTAGTTCGGGGAACACCCGAACAGTACAGCGAACCGTCGACGTGTCCGTCGACGAAGCGGTAAACGACGTCGAACTGGACGCCTCGAACCAGATTCGAAACGGGTCGTCGGTCATCCGTACGGAGATTCACCAGTTCGGTAACGTCGAACTGAAAGACGTAGAAATCCGGGCGCTGAGCGAGGGAAGGACCGTCGCACGAGTTCCCGTTGAGAACGTGTTCGGCGAATCGTCGAGAGTCGTCACACTCAGAGACGACGCGATTCCGGCGGGCAACGTCACCATCGTCGCCGCGTTCACCGCGCAGTCGGAGCGACAGACGGCCACGTCGAGTTTGCGATACGCAAAGTACGCCCCTGCTCCGACCTCGGCGATAACGCTCACGGGTATCGAAATCACCCGTCAAGGCGACACCCTCACACTCGACGGGGATGCGGCGAACGTCGGCACCTCGCAGGTAAACTCCGTCGTCGTCAGCGTCGTCGAGACGAATACGGTGAAACCGGTCGACCCGCAGCGGGAGTTCTTCATCGAGCGTATCAACCCGAGCGAGTTCGAGCGCTTCGAGGCTACCGCCAACGCGTCGGCGGGTGTCGAAGAACTGCCGGTTCGAGTCCAGTACACCGTCGCCGGTCAGCGAATCTCCACTATCGTCCCCGTCGACGTCGGCAACGCGGACGTGCAGGCGAACGCAAGTCGAGACGACGGGTCGTCGTTTCTCGGCGTCGGCGTCTTCTTGCTCGTCGTCGCAGTGGCCGTCGGTGGCGTGTATCGGTGGTGGAACCGATGAAGACGAAAACTCCCTCGCGTCGGGCGTCACAAGCGAGCGCCATCTCGCGTCGGTCGATACGGACGAGACCCGTCTCGCATCGAAATCACAGACACGCGGCCGCGGGGTCGTCGCGGTAATCGTTTATCCATGGTTCTAGCGATACGCATCTCCGACGTCACGAAACGGTACGGTTCGTTCACGGCGGTCGACCGGGTGGATTTGGCCGTCGAACAGGGCGAAGTGTTCGGCTTTCTCGGTCACAACGGGGCCGGGAAATCGACGATGATTAACATGCTGTTGGATTTCATCCGCCCGACGTCAGGCAGCATCGAAGTGTTCGGCGCCGACTGCCGCACCGACGGCGTGAGCGCACGCGAGCGGATGGGTGTCCTCCCCGAAGGATACGGCGTGTACGCGGGTCTGACGGGGCGTCAGCACGTCCAGTTTGCGATGGACTCGAAAGGCGTCGAGGGCGACCCGCTCGACGTGTTGGACCGAGTCGGTATCACCGACGCTGCCGACCGTGATGCGGACGGATACTCGAAGGGGATGGCCCAGCGCATGGTGTTTGCGATGGCGCTGGTCGGCGAACCGGAGTTGTTGGTCCTCGACGAACCGACGTCGGGGCTGGACCCTGCGGGCGCGAAAGCGATGCGCGAGACCATTCTGGAGGAGAACGAACGGGGAGCGACGGTGTTCTTCTCCAGTCACATTCTCGAACAGATCGAAGCGGTCGCCGACCGTGTGGGCATCATGCATCACGGACAACTCGCAGCGGTCGACACAATCGATGGTCTACGAGAGAAAGCGGGTGGAGAGACGAAACTCATCGTCAGCGTCAGCGACCCCGACGAATCGCTTCCGGAGACGGTCGAAGGAATCGACGGTGTCGAGAGCGCGCGCATCAACGACGAACAGCAGGTCGAGGTCACCTGTGCGAAACACGTCAAGATGGACGTGCTGCTCGCGTTGAACGGACAGAACTCCGAGGTACTCGACGTAACGACCGAGGAACCGTCGCTCGAAGACCTGTTCGTCGAGTACACCAGAGGCAGCGAATGAGCCACTGGCTGACGATTGCGCGAAAGGAAGTCCGCGGCCTCCTCGGGAACCGGTCGGCGAAAGCCGGCGTCGCGCTGGTCGCGCTGGTTTTCGTGTTCGGCGGCTACATCGTCCCGACGAGCGTCTCGAACCCGACGATGGTCGACTACGACGGCTTCCTCCGGGGAATCGTGTTGTTCCTCGTTCCGCTTTTCGGACTTCTCCTCGGCTATCGGGCCGTCGTCGCCGAACGGGCGGCCGGGCGCTTGGTGCTCCTGCTCTCGTTTCCGCACTCACGAGCGGACGTCGTTCTCGGAAAGGTCGCCGGGCGTGGATTCGTCCTCCTCGGAACGCTCACCGTCGGCGTCCTCGCCGGTGCCGCGCTGGTCGAGTATCCGTTCGGAACCGTAGCTCTCGACGCCGTGGCGATATATCTGGGTGCGACGGCGCTTTTGGGGGCCGCGTTTCTCGCCATCGGAATCGGCCTCTCGACGTTGACGACGTCGTTGCGTCGAGCGACGGTGCTCACGTTCGCCGTGTTCTTTCTGTTCGTGGTCGCGTGGCCGCAACTCGACGGTTACCTCTACATGGGACTGGAGTACCTGAATCTCGCAGACGAGACGTTACCCGACTGGGCACGGTTCGTCCACGGCGCGGAGCCGAGTCTGCTGTACCAGCGAGTGCTCGACTCGTACGTCTCGACCAACAAGATACGAAGCGGCGCGTATCTCGGCACTGCCGGACCGTGGTTTCTGCAAGGGGGTCCGGCCGTCGTCCTCCTCGGCGCGTGGGTCGTTGTTCCAACGCTCGCCGGCTATCTCCGGTTTCGGGGGACCGACCTATGAGTTGGCAGGCCATCGCTCGAAACGACCTCCGTGGGGCGAGCCGCGAACGCGGCAGTTGGGCGCTATTCGTCGGCTTTCTTCTGGGTTTCGGTGGACTCGCAGCGCTGCTCGTACAACTCGGCGACCCGGAGTTCGAGGTGTATCTCGATATCCTCGCTCCGGGCGTCGGCTTGCTCGTTCCGCTCGCAGGAATCGTACTGGGCTACGAAACCGTCGTCGGAGAGCGTGAATCCGGGACCGTCGTTCTCTCGCTGTCGATGCCGCACTCGCGGGCGAGCATGGTACTCGGAAAACTCGTCGGGAGAACGACGCTGCTCGTCTCGGTCGTCGCCGGCGCCGCGTTCGTCACCGGTGTGGGGATGGCCGTCGCGTTCCCGGCGTTCGAACTCCCTCGCTACGTCGGCTTCATGCTGCTTTCGTCGCTGTACGGGACTGTGTTCCTGTGGCTCTCTACGGCGCTCTCGATGGCGTTGTCGACGGGACGCCGCGTCATCGTCGCTGCGTTCGGCGCGTACATCGGGCTGACGCTGTTCTGGAATCTCCTGATAGATATCGTCGAAACGGTTCTCTTCCGATTCCGTCCCGGACCCTCAGGCGAACCGGAGGCGTGGGCGACGTTTGCCACCTTTGTCGGGCCGCGTACCTCGTTCAACTACTTACTCGGCAGTGACCTCGATGCGGGTGCCATTCCTCCCGTCGCTGTCGACGCGTCGGCCGAGTTCGTCTCGTCCGCCGTTGCGATACTCGCCCTCACTGCGTGGGCGATCCTTCCGGTGGTCGCCGGCTACCGGGAGTTTAGAAACGACGACCTGTAGTGACTCTGTAGTTGGCACTGTCTAGTTAGCGACCTCCTCAGCTGGCGTTCGATCATCTAGCGATTGATGCGGTCGCTGAAAGTTATAATAATGTGCGGACTGCGAACACCAGTGACGAACGCTCCACCGACTGCCCACCCACGAATTATGGAAGCGGTCGATCCGCACTTTGAGTGTCTGAAATCACTTTTCAATCAGGTTTCGGTCCGTATAATCACGCCGCCCGCTCAATCCTAATCGAGCAGGGGCAGTCTGGTATCCAAAGCCATCGACGAGAAACACGGCCTCGGAGAGGTCGTGTTTCTCGGAGAGTCCATGTAGAAACGCAGCAGCTGGATCGGTACCATGTCGTCCGAACAGATCGACACCCAAAATCAACTTGGTGTCGAGGTCTATTGCAGCATACAACCAATACCATTCGTCATCGATTTTGACACCGGTCTCGTCTACCGCGACCCGCTTCGGCTGCGCCTCAGGCGGGTCGGGAACACTGTCAGATACTCGATGTACCCACTGAAAGATCGACTGATGAGAGCGTTGTACGCCGAATAATCGCAGAATTGTTTGTGTGTCTCTAAGCGAACAATCGGTCGCGTGGAGCCGGACAGACAACGCCCTGATGCGCGTCGCCGTCCGCTCTCGCTCCCAACATTCAAATTTGCTGTGTCTAACGACTCTCTGAGCAGTTCTGGGGATAGCATCAACAACTCAAACCACGAACTGCTCGCTTCTCAAATTGGCTTAACTAGACAGTGCCCCTCGTGTGAGATCTACACAACATCGGTTTCGGGGGCTACCTCCACAACTCCCTCCATATTGAGGCTGTGGAGAATGCAGTAGTATTCGTATCTACCAGGGACATCGAAGGTGTGGGTGTACGGATCGTGAGCCAATACGTCTCCACTTCGGACGTAGCCCCAGTCCTGTATCGCCTCTTCTTCTGTGTCGAACTCACCACTAGCAAAGTACGTTGCGTCGTCCGGGACACTTGAAGCGGTGACAGAGTGTGCGATGTTGGTGCCGTTCACCCAGCCAACACTCTCCCCCGGTTGGATTGTGAGCGATTCGGGCGTGAACGACATCGGCCCCATATATACGACGTGGTCGGTGTCTGGTTCTACAATCTCTGGCGTCGGTGGAATGTCTCCATTGGGTTCCTTGACCACGACGGTACCTGCCATCGTGGAGAAGTCCTCGTGTGGAATACAGAAGTAGTCGTAATATCCTGGTGTCTCAAACGTGTGTTGGAACGTCTCGTTCTCTTTGATCAGTTTCTGATAATCGTAGCCGTCTATTCGCGCACGATATTCCGAGTCGAATCCTCCGCTACTGAAATATTCAGCACCATCGGGTATCCGCTCTTCATAGGCAGTTACCGAATGACGGTTGTACCCGTCGTTGATCCACGTCAGAGTCTCCCCAGCCTCAATGACGATTCTGTCTGGGGTGAAAGAACCGCCGTACATTCCTACCGACGGACCAGATAAACCGGCAATTCTGGACGATAGACCGAGACAGCCTGTCGATACGGCGATCCCTCCGACGCCCAATGCTCGAAGTGCAGAACGTCGCGAACAGGACTGTTTCACGAACGAGAATACTCAGTATATTCACATAATCGTTTGGGCGGCACTGTCTAGTTAACCTCCTGAGTTGGCGTTCGACCACCGAGCGATTGATGCGGTCGCTGAAAATTCTAGTAATGAACGAATACTGCAAGCCACTGGCGGACGCTCAGCCGACTGCCCACCCATGAGTTGTGGAAACGGTTGACCCTCATTTTGAACGTGTGAAACTACTTTTCGATCAGGTTTCGCTCTGTGTAGTCGACCCGACCGTTCAATCCTAATCGAGAGACGGCAGTCCGATAACCGAAGGAATCGGCAAGAAATACCGCGTCTGAACAGTCGTGTTTCTCGCAAACGCCGTGGAGAAACGCAGCTGCCGGACCAGTCCCATGATTCTTGAACAGTGCGAGGTCAAGAATTATTTTTGTGTCGAGGTCTATTGCGGTGTATAACCAAGACCACTCACCGTTGATCTTGACAGCGGTCTCGTCAACCGCGACCCGCCTCCGCGTCGCCTTCGGCGGGTCTGAGACGCTGTCAGCCAGCCGATGTAACCCACTGAAAGATTGCCTGAAACGAGCGTTCTACGCCGAGAAGCCGAAGAATCGCTTCTGTCTCTCTAAGCGACAAACCGGCAGCATGGAGTCGGACGGCGACGCCCGTCAGGGCGGTCGCCGTCCGCTCCCGCTGCCAACATTCAAGCGTAGCGGTGTCTAAACTCTGCTTGAGCAGGTTTGAGAGTAGCATGGATCACTAACTCTTCGACCTGCTCGTTCCTTATCTAGACAGTGCCCTGTAGTTCGAATCATAACCCGACTGATATATGTGCTCGACAGGACCGTCGCTCTGTTCGGCTTCTTCGGCGGGGGTTTTCGCAGCTATCGTCGACACGTTGCGCTGGAACCTCTCAGTATTCGTGAGTAGACGCAGTATTATGACAGTACGGCGACTATCGATAGTTGGTCCTTCACCGGTGACCACTGGTCGACCCATCACGGGCGAGCGGACCATTCCCCCTGGGCACCCATCAGGAGCACCACCCCGTTCGCTTTCTCCCCTCCCACCACCCACGACGTACACTCCTCCGGAGAGGCTCACCTACCGTGCCAACGAACGTCTTCTGTCGCAGTCGACGGGAAGGCATTTATCGGGTGGTTGATACCAACGAAGTGAATGCGTCTCCGGATTCCCTCCCTCCACGGGCTGAGCATCTCGCTCGCCGCTCTCGCAGCGATGGTGTTCTACACGCTCGGGGCATCGTACCCCACGTTCAACAGCGCCCAATCCTCGTTGGTCGCCGCCGGATTTCTCGGCCTCGTCGTCTGGCTTCTCGTCGAGCAGTGGCCCGAGCAGCAGGACGGATTTGCACAGCGTCGGTACTATCTCGTGGCCGCCGTCGCCGCCGCGATTCCCGCAGTCGGTCGGGCCGCAGAGACACTGTTCTCGACGACGTTCGGGTTTTCCGAACTCGGTCTGTTCGAACTGTTCGGTCTGCTAATCGCGGGTGCGCTCGTGGCTGGCTACGGCTCGGCCCGTCGCACGACGCTGTTTCGAGCAGCGCGTACGGCGGAAGCGTCGCTCTCGGCGACGACGTCCCGGCGGCGGGAGTTCGGTCAAATCGTCGTCTCCTCGACAGTTGGTGTCGCCTTCGCTGCGGCGGTACTCGGCGGAGAAGCCGGTCTCACGACTGTTCTCGGTTCGGCGCTCGCCGGAGTCGTCATCGCGCTGTTCAGTTCGAGAACTCGAGTGGAGTTGGTCGCGTACGACGACGGTTTGGTCGCTGTCGACTCGAACGGACCGGGCTCTATCGTTCCGTGGCGTCGGATTCGGCGTCTCGAACGCGACGGCGACCGATTGTTGATTCACACCAGAGTGCCGTGGCTTCCGACGTACCGGTGTGACCTCTCCGAGTCCGAGAATCCGGGAACAGTGGTCGACTCGTTCCAACGCTGCCGTCGCCACGTCTGAGAGGGGGTCCCGTCGTCAGTAGCGCTGTGCTGTCGTCGCCCAATAGCCGCTACTCGTCCGTCGGCGTCGAAACGGAGACCACGGAGGCTGTTTCGTCGAGAACGACTGCCAATGAATCGTCGTCGTCGCCGAGCGTCACGCGGAGTCCGAACGGCTCCGTTTCGTGGTCGCTCACCGCATCGTCGCCGAACACCGAGAGACGCCAGAGTCGTTCGCTTCGGACGTCGACGCCGCGATTCCAGTACCACGAAACGACCGCCGGATGCCGAACGATAGCCGCGCCAACCGGCACGCGAAACAGCGGGCCACACTCGGGACAGACCGCCTCGAAGCAGTAGCGCCACCGACCCGACTCGACGACGCTCGCCGACTGCTCCGGCCGACAGTGACAGTACGGACAGATGCCTCGTCGCGTCTGCGAAACCGCGTTTTCGAGGAGTCCCGCCATCGTCTCGACCAGTTCGTCCATCTCGCGGGTCGCCGCGCCGACCGGACGCACGGCCATCTGGAATATGGGGGTCTCGTCTTCCGCGTGGACGCTGAGGAGACTGTCACGGTAACTCGCGTACAGCGGCGCACCGTCGACGAGCGGCGACGCTGATTCGACTTCGACAGGACCGCGCGGTTCGTGGTCCGTCCACGCACCTACACGAATCGTCTTTGCGACCTCGAATCCGGCGAAGGCCAATCGGTAGTCGCCGTCGATTTTGTCCACGAACTGCTCGGAGAGTATGCCGAGGTGGTAGTTGAAGTTCCCCTTGTCGTCGACGTTGGCCGCATCGCGGAGTTCGGAGTACGTGACACCGGCGTCAGGACTCGTCGCTTCCGTCTCTTCGTACAATGCGTCGACGATTCGAAGGCGTGTCTCGTTACCGAGAACGGCGAACGGGTCGGTATCGAGTTCCGGTTCGAGTCGCGAGTCGGACGTGGCGGCTTCGTCCGCCTCGTTGGTCCCACTTCGGTCCGTCGTCATCGTATCGGTTTCTTCTCTCGGGGCCGACGTATAACTGTTCGAGGAGTAATTCGCTACTCCACAACTATTTCATATCCGCCTCATACGTTGAACTGATGACACGGTCCCCCTCCCGTCGGCGATTTCTCGCCGGCGTCGGTGCTGCCTCCACGATGGCGATGGTCGGGTCCGCGTCGGCGACGACGCGAACTCCCGACTCCGACACACTCGCTCAGACGGACCTCGAATCGACGGTCGATTCGCTCGTCGAGACGAGTTTACAAGAACACAACATTCCCGGTGCAACTGTCGCCGTCGTCTCCGACGGCGATGTGACGTTCACCAACGGGTACGGCGTCGCCGACCAAAGTACCGAAGACCCGGTCGACCCCGACGAGACGCTGTTCCGCGTCGGCTCTATCTCGAAAGCGGTCACCTGGACCGCGGTGATGCAACTCGTCTCGCGCGGCGACGTCGACCCAAACACGGACGTGACGGAGTATCTCGACGGCGTTCCGGTCGGAGACGGCTCCGACGACCCGATAACGATGGCGCATCTCGCTACTCACAGAGCCGGATTCGAGGAGTCGAATCGCGGGCTGTGGATACGGAACCCCAACGACGTGGACTCGCTGGAGTCGTATCTTCGGACGGCGCGACCAGCACGAGTTCGCGCGCCCGGTGAAGCCGGGTCGTACTCGAACTACGGTGCGGCGCTCGCCGGCGGCGTTCTCGCCTCCGTCGCCGAGAGTTCCTTCGTCGACGCCATACAATCACAACTGCTCGCTCCTGCCGGGATGGAGTCGAGCAGTTTCGAGCAACCGCTGCCCTCGTCGCTCGCGGAACGACACGCGACAGGGCACCTCTCGGGCCTCCGCTACGCCGACGGCGAGTTCCCGTTCCTCGGCCTTCGCCCGGCGGGGTCGATGTCCGCGACGGCCGCCGACATGGCACGCTTCATGCAACTGCACCTCAACGACGGCGTCGTCGACGGGCAACGAGTGCTCGGTTCCGAGGCCGTGAGCGACCTTCACCGACAGTGGGCGACGCACCACGAGGCACTGCCGGGGATGGCGTTCGGCCTCCTCGAACGCTTCTACGGCGACGTACGGATGCTGTGGCACAACGGGTCGACGCCCTCGTTTCACAGCGACATGGTCCTCGTCCCCGAACGCGGCCTCGGCATCTTCGTCTCGTTCAACGGCAGCGGCGGGGCCGCCGCCCGAAGCGACGTCGTGAGCGGCTTTCTCGACGCGACGCTCCCGACCCCGGAGTCGAGTTCCGAATCGCTCACGCCGGACGGACAACCGACGAACGCCGCGGCGCTCGAAGGGACGTACCGTTCGCTCCGCCTCTCGAAAACCGGTCACGACCGACTTCCGACGACAGTCCAAGCGCCGACTATCGACGTAAGTATCGCCGACGACGGCGCACTCGTCACCGAGGCGGGTGGGCAGTCGAACAGATGGATTGAGCGAGAACCGCTGGTGTTCGAGCACGAAGACGGCGGACGGCGACTCGCCTTCGGCAGCGGTAGCGAATCCGACGACGACGGCGACATCGAGTACCTCTTTCTGGATTCGAATCCGGCGACGGCGCTCGCCCGCGTCGACCGATTTGACCAACTGAATCTCCACGCTGCGATTTTGGGCATCTCCGTTCTCGGTATGCTCTCGGGAGTCGTCGGCTGGCCGCTCGCGGCCGGCATCGAACGGTTTCGAGACAGCGGCGACGCGTACTCGCTCCGGAGACTGCGTCGGTGGCGCGACAACCCTACGCTCGCCGCTCGTCTGCTCGTCGGCGGGGCCGCAGTCGTGTTCTTTACGTTCGTCGTCCTCGCTATCGGCCACTTCCTCGTGCAACCGCTCACGGTGCTCTCCGCGCCACCGTTGACGTTCAGTCTGCTGTTCGCGTTGCCGGTGCTCGCAGTCGTCGCTGTAGTCGGCGGTGCGATACTGGCTGTCCAAGCACTGACGCAGGACGGTGTGACGCTGGGCCGCGTTCACGACGCTGTGGTCGTCGCCGCGACGCTCGCGTTCTGCTGGTGGCTCGGCTACTGGAACTTGCTGTTGCCGCCGGCGTAGTTGTCGACCGACATCTGCTACGGACCGAGCGCTTCGACGAGCGCTCTGACCTGTGGCAGTCCGTTCTGTACGAGCGCTGTCGGCAGGCGACGTCGCGCACCGGCGAGAGCGTCGTCGAGCGCTGCCGACGCGTCGTCGAAGACTCCCGTTCCGTGTCCGACGATGAGTCGGTCCGGGTCGTAGCCCTCGAACAGTCCGCTCGGGGGACGCGGTCGCTGGAGGAGGTAGACGCCGATTCGCTCGTCGGCGACGGTGAATATCGGCGCGGTTCCCAGCACCTCCGGGATGTAGAGCGTTCGGTCGGACTCGCGGTACGCCAGCGTCTCCGCCCACCCCGGAAACGGCGTGTACCGGCGGACCGAAAACCCTGACTCACCGAGCGGTCCCGTGTAGCGGTCGACCGGCGCGTCGAGACGACTTTCGAGTCGTTTCATCCACGGCGGCATCGACACCGGAACGCCGTATCGCTCGGCGAATACGTCCGCGTCGCGGGCGTGGTAATCCGAGAAGACGGCGACGCCTGCGACGGACCCGAACTCGGAGATTAGGTCGTTGACGCCCGGCGCGTCGAGCGGGTCGAACAGCCAAACACCGTCGTCGCCGACGACGAGGTGACTCGCTCGCTGGCCGGCTTCGTCGGGGTATGCGAGCCAGCCGACACCGCCGTCCCAGCGGTCGACGACCCGGTATCCGTTGGAGTCGCTACGGTCGAACATCGTCATCGGCTTGCTCCCCTCGGATGGCGCGCACGCCTCGTTTGTGGTCGATGTTCGAGCACACTAGTTCGCGCCGTGGCCGTCTGCTCGCGCTGTTGCTTCGACATTCAGATTCGTGTGTGAGTTGTGTTCCCCCTATGTGTCTTTACCTCTCTGCCGAGTGTGAAGATAGCAGTCGCGGATGGCGAGAGCCACTTTGCTTGAATCGTTCGCCGACCGACTCGTCTCTCGTTTCGGTCGAACGAACAGACTGATTACACCGGCCGCCGCCGATTCTGTGTGAACGTCGACACGAACTACGGACAGTGGCAGCGACGCTCGGATACCGCCATCGCTGTCGGGGCGGTTCTGGTCGGACTGTGGTTGCTTTTCAGCGCCGAGTTTGTGAGTGCCGTCGCACTTTTTACCTTCGGCGCGATTGGCATCGCTCGATTCGTCTCGCCCGTCTTCCGCTCGTGGACCGACGACAACCAGTTCGCGTTCTTGTTCGTGCTCTCTCTGCTCTCTTGCGTCGCCGTTGCCGGCGTCTACCCTTTCTCGTCGCTGTGAGGCTATCGCCGCCGACCCGGGCAACTGAACGGTTTTGCTCGTCGGTGCTGTTCACTGCCTATGCCCGACAGACGACAGTACCGTTTCGAGGGAGTCGAACCGGAGATTCACCCGGACGCCGACGTGAGCCGTGAGTCCACACTCGTCGGCGACGTAACCGTGGGCGCCGACGCCAGCGTTTGGCCCGGCGTCGTTCTGCGCGGCGACATCGGCCCGGTCAGTATCGGCCAGCAGTCACACGTGGGCGACAACGCCGTCGTCCACGCGTCGACAATCGGCGACCGAGTGATGGTCGGTCACGGCGCGGTTATCAACGAGGCGACGGTCGAAGATGGCTCACTCGTCGGGTTCAACTCGACGGTGAACACCGGCGTCACCGTCGGCGCGGGAAGCGTCGTCGCCGCGGGAGCCGTGATACCGGAACAGTACGACATTCCCGCCGAATCGTTCATCCGAGGTGTTCCAGCGCGCGTCACGCCGCTGTCGGACGAACGCCTCAGCGCCGAGGAGATTTTCTCGAAGTACTCCTCCGGGGAGTACGGCGATTTGGTCGACAGACACGAGGAGTTGTTCGACGAGTAACCAAGAGACCGCGTTCGATAGACGGCAACCCGTCCGTTTCCGCACGAACGCTGGGTATGTGCGAACCTATCTCGGTGCTAGCTTTGTATCGTTACGGCCCGAACACTCCGCTGGGAATGATAGAGAAACTCCTCGGTGACGACGTGCGGAGTTCCGGTCGGTATCTCGCCGAGATAATCTACGGCGCGAACGACGGCATCGTCACGACGTTCGCCGTCGTCGCCGGCGTCGCAGGCGCAGCACTGAACCCTTCTATCGTGGTCATTCTCGGCGTCGCCAACCTCCTCGCTGACGGATTCTCGATGGGGATGAGCAACTATCTGAGTCGGCGCTCGGAGATGGATTATCAGGCAGCCGTGAACGACGGCGCACGCATCGACTCGGACGGCGGTAAATCCCCTGCGAGTACGGCGTTCGTCACGTTTCTCGCGTTCGTCGTCGCCGGATGGACGCCACTGTTGCCGTATCTGTTCGGCATCGACCCACTGTTCCCGTTCTCGATAGCCGTCACCGGTATCGCGTTTTTCGTCGTCGGTGCGAGTCGGAGTTTCGTCACCGACCGTCGCTGGTACATCAACGGAGCGGAGATGTTCCTCGTTGGGATGGCTGCGGCCACGGTTGCGTACGTCGTCGGGACGCTCTTGAGCGGGTTCGCCTGAGCGAATCAGGCTTCCGACTCACTCGGCGGATTGCTTTTGTGTCGCGTCTCTACAGCACGCTCGTCCGCGAACGTGTGTCGTCTGCTGAACCACGCAAGAAGGAAGAATAACGGAAGACAGACCACCAACGCGAGACCGAGCGTCGCCCAGTCTGTGAGTGAGAGTGCGACTGTGCCGAAGTACCGACGGACTGGCGTGTACAACACGGCCAACTGGAGAAGCAGCGACACCGCAACGGCGACGCCGAGCCATCGATTCGTCCAGATGCCCGTTGCTTTCACCGACCTGACGACGTAGAGTTTGGCGAACTCGAAGACGACGAATCCAGTGAACACCATCGTCATCGCGTACGGCGTCACCGACGGTGCGCCGTCGAGGGTCACGTACGTGAGCGTGAGCATCGCTCCCGTCGTGACGAGGCCCAGACCGCCGATGAGAGCCAGCATCTCTCTGTCGACGATGCCGCGGGTTCGTCGCGGGGGGCGGTCCATCACGTCGTCTCCGGTGGGGTCGATGCCCAACGCGAGTGCCGGAAGACCGTCGGTCAGCAGATTTATCCAGAGCAACTGGACCGCTGGGAGAACGAGATAGCCGAACAGCGAGGCGATGAACACCAGCAGTACCTCCGCGACGTTCGCGCTGAGTAGGTACGCGACGAACTTCCAGATGTTGTCGTACACCGTCCGGCCACGACGGACGGCGCTTCTGACCGTCGCGTAGTTGTCGTCCAGCAGAACGATATCGCTCGCCTCTTTGGCGACATCGGTCCCCCGGATTCCCATGGCGATGCCGACGTCCGCGCTCTTCAGCGCCGGCGCGTCGTTGACCCCATCGCCGGTCATCGCCACCCGATGGCCGTTCGACTGTAGCGCGCGGAGCAGTCGGACTTTCTGTCGTGGAACGGTCCGCGCAAACACGTCGGTGTGTTCGACTCTCGCTGCGAGTTCTTCGTCGTCCATCGCATCGAGTTCCGCCCCCGTCACGACGGCGGAGTCGATACCGACTCGTCGTCCGACCGCGGCCGCCGTCGTCCGGTTGTCGCCGGTAATCATCTTCACGTCGATGCCGGCGCGTCTGGTGTCTTCGATGGCCGCTCTGACCTCCTCGCGTGGCGGGTCGAGGAGTCCCTGAAGGCCGACGAACACCAGATTCTCCTCGGGGTCCGGCCCCGTTCGGTCGCCGTAGGCGAACCCGAGTACGCGAAGTGCGCGGTCAGCGAACGCGTCGGTCTTCGCGTCGATGCTGGCACGCATCTCGCCGGTCAGCGGTTCGACGCCGTCGGAGGTGAGAACGTGTGTCGAGCGTTCCAGAACGACGTTCGGTGCGCCTTTGACGTAGACAACGCCGTCGTGTATCGTCGCCATCCGGCGTCGGTCGGCGGTGAACGGTATCTCGTCCTGTCGGGGCTTGTTCGCTCGAAGGCTCGCCACATCGAGACCCTGTTCGACCGCGACATCGACGAGGGCGCGCTCCGTGGGGTCGCCACGCTCGGCATCGACGGGCGCATCGTTGCAGACGGCTCCGATTTCGAGTACCGTCCGGAGGCGAGCGTCGACCACTCCGACCTTCTCTGCAGTCTCTTCTTCGGAGCCCGCGCCGAATCCGTGTTCCTCGTCGTACACCCACGCCGTTTGGACGCGCATCCGTCCCTCGGTCAGGGTGCCTGTTTTGTCCGTACAGATGACGTCGATAGCGCCGAGCGCTTCGACGGCTGGAAGCGCCCGAACGAGCGCATTCTCGCGGGTCATCCGTCTGACCCCGAGCGCGAGAGTCAGTGTCACTACCGCGGGAAGTCCCTCCGGTATCGCGGCGACGCCGAGCGAGATAGCCGCAAGCGCCGCCTGAACGGCGTCGGTTCCCCGGAGTATCAGCAGTGGCGCGACGACGGCGGCCAGCACGACGACGGCCACTCCGAGTCGTCGACCGAGGCGGGCGAGGTCTCGCTGTAGCGGCGTCTCGGGGTCGACCGATTCGACCAGTTCGGTCGCAATCTCACCCATCTGCGTCCCCATCCCTGTTGCGACGACGAGGGCTTCGCCTCGCCCACGAGTGACGCTGGTTCCGCTGAACACCACGTTCGAGCGCTCGGCCAGCGGTGTCTCGGCTGGAAGCGTCCCTGCGTGTTTCGCCACCGGTACGCTTTCGCCCGTGAGGGGCGCTTCGTCGACTTCCAGCGCGTGTGCATCGAGAAGACGAGCGTCGGCCGGGACGACGGTTCCCTGTTCGACGAGGACGACATCGCCGGGAACGAGTTCCGTCGCAGGAACTGTAGTCTCCCGTCCGGAGCGTCGGACGACGACGGATGGCGTAGCCAGTTCACGCAGCGCGTCGAGACTCGCCTCGGCTCGGTACTCCTGTAGAAAGCCGAACACGCCGTTGACGAGGACGATACCCGAGATGAGCACCGCGTCGACGGCGTGGCCGACGGCGACCGATAGCACTGCCGCCGCGACGAGTACGACGATGAGCGGACTCGTGAACTGCGAGACGAACAGCGAGACGGCACTCCGTCTCGTCTCGGTTGTGAGTTCGTTCGGACCGTGGTCGTCGAGACGGCGGGCGACCTGTGCGTCTGTGAGTCCGTCGCGGTCGCTCTCGACGCGGCCGAACAGTTCGTTCAGGGACGTGGTGTGCCAGTCCATCGTCTCTCACCTGTCGAAGAGCGTGTCGACGTCGCCGGACTCGTCGCGACCGGTATACCGTCTCAACAACGGTGGGACACTTAACGAAGAAGTCCGAATCCGGTCGGTACGTCCCCTACCGGAAGATGAGAGAGACGTTTCACGCCCGATTTATACCGAGCAGGTCTGCTATCGAGGTATGGACGCCGGAATCCACGCACAGATACAGGTGAGCGGCGTCGAAGGCTGTCCTGCTGCATCCCTGAGCGAGGATGTCGAAATCGAATCTGTCGTCCTCGACCGCCAAACGGGGTCCCGGGACGGTACCGTCGTCGGTGAAGTCACCGTCGACCACGCTGACACCGAGATGGAGGCTCCCGAGGGCGTCCAACGGGTGTTCGACGACGACACCCGCTCCGTGTATCGGTTCGTGAACCGAACCGGTGACTGCCCCTGTGGTCGCGTTCCCGACCACGGCTGTCCCGTTCGTACGGTTCGCGCCGATTCCGGGTCGCTCTTGCTGTCGTTTATCGCCTCTGACGTCCAGACGCTTCGGTCTATCGTCACCGACCTTCGGTCCTGCTGTGGAGCAGTCCGTGTACAGCGCTTGACGCAGTCGACGCCAGAGTCCCAACGCCTCCTGTTCGTAAACCGCGAGGCGTTCACCGACCGACAGTACGAGGTCCTGCAGACGGCCCACGAGATGGGGTACTTCGCCCGCCCGAAACGAGCCGACTCGGCGGCGGTCGCAGCGGAGTTGGGTATCTCGGTGGCGACGTTCAGCGAGCATCTCGCTGTCGCGCAGGAGAAGCTTCTCGACCAAGTACTGACAAAAAAGTGACAACCACTCTGGAGCGTGTGATTTTCTGACTAGCAGTGATAAAAACCCGAGTGTCTTAGCGAGAACAGATATCGGCTCAGTACTCGAAAAGACGACCGTTCGATGTCCGAAACCATCTATCGAAGAATCGGTGGGAGAGATGCTGTCGAAACCGTCGTAAACGACTTCTACGACCGCGTTCTTGCGGACGAGCGACTCGTCGGGTACTTCGAGGGAATGGAGATGGAACAGCTCCGTGCCCACCAAGTCCAGTTCGTCAGTTCCGTCGCCGGTGGCCCAGTCGAGTACAGCGGTGAGAACATGCGTGAAGCACACGCCCACCTCGACATCACCGAGGCGGACTTCGACGCCGTCGGCGTCCATCTCGAACGTGCCTTGCGCGAAAACGGTGTCGGCGACGACGACGTCGAGAGCATTATGGACGAAGTCGTCGCGCTGAAAGACCCGATACTGGGTCGGACGTAGCTGTACCGTCCAGTTCCGTACGTCGAAACGTTCGCTCTTCTATCTTTTCAAGGCGAGAATCCCGCACTTTAGGGCGGGCGTGAAGCCGACAACTCCTACACGGACCACAGTCGGTTG